>DAORWU010000001.1:0-153948 GCA_035434405.1 Niabella sp.
TGGAAGTGGACAGAGATATACTGGGGACTATATTTGGGAAGTTTTGTATCGGAAAATAAAAATACACCCTAAAGGGTATAATTTAAACGAATTGCATTTATTTTATACCCAATAAGGTATAATTAATATAATTTTAGTAAATTTATACCCTTAAAGGTATAAAAATGAAATCTTCAATAGCCAATTTTGTAAAAGAGAAACGTAAGCAACTCAAACTCACACAACCTGAATTAGCCGAAAAAGCCGGTGTGGGATTGCGTTTTTTACGTGAGTTAGAAAGTGGAAAAGAATCTGTTAGATTAGATAAAGCAAATCAAGTTTTAGCTTTGTTTGGTGCTTCAGTAGGTGTAATAAAAATCAATGAAGTATGAGAAAGGGAAATGTTTATTACAAAAATAATTTAGCAGGAATAATTGCTGAAAATGAAGATGGTTATACTTTTAAGTATGATGTTGCTTTTTTAAATTCTATTTCTGTAAAACCAATTAGCCGAACATTACCTATTCAAAAACAGGCATTTCAAAGCAAAATCTTATTTCCTTTTTTTGATGGATTAATTCCCGAAGGCTGGTTGTTAAATATTGCAGTTGCTAACTGGAAAATAAATGCAAGAGATAGGTTTGGTTTATTGCTAACCTTATGTAACGATTGTATAGGTTGTGTATCAATAAAAGCAATAGAAGAATGAAAAATAAGATGACTAACTGCCTTTATTGTTATAAAGCATTAAATGAAGCTGAACAAGATTTTCATACTACTTGTGCTAATAGAATGTTTGGCACAAAACAAGCACCTATCATTGATTTTAATTTGAAAGAATTAGAAGATTTAGCCAAACAAATTGTTATTAAAAGTGTTGCAGTTACTGGTGTTCAGCCAAAATTATCATTAGAAATAGAAAAACATAAAAATGAATTATCACGGCTTACTATTGTGGGTTTGCACGGAAACTATATTTTAAAACCACCATCAACAGAATATAAAGAACTGCCACAAAACGAAGATGTAACGATGCATTTGGCTAATTTAGTAAAAATAAAAACTGCTCAACATTGTTTGATGAAATTGGCATCGGGCGAAATGGCTTACATTACCAAACGCTTTGACAGATACAAAAATGAAAAAATTGCATTAGAAGATTTTTGTCAACTAACCGAAAATTTAACCGAACATAAATACAGAGGTTCTATTGAAAAAGTGGCCAAAACAACGCATCAATTTACCACCAATAAAGGCTTTGAAGTATTGCAATTATTTGAGTTGGTTTTGTTTTGCTATCTCACGGGTAATGCAGATATGCACTTAAAGAATTTTGCTTTAATTGAAAACGCTTTTGGCGAATTTGAATTGTCGCCTGCTTATGATTTAGTAAGTACTGCTTTAGTAATTGCCGATGATAAGGAAGAATCTGCCCTAACTATCAACGGAAAGAAAAGCCGATTGAAGAAAAAAGATTTTGATGCTTTAGCTTCAAGTATGAACATCAATACAAAAGTAGTAGAAAGTATTTATGTCAAATTTGAAAGAGCATTACCCAACTGGATTGACTTTATAAAACAAAGTTTTTTAACCAAATCAATGCAAAAAAACTATATCGAACTATTACAAGTCAAATATCAAAATTTATTTCATTAATGCCTTTTATTGCCCTTAAAAGCCTATGCTTTCACACATTTTAGGCATAAATCTGTCATTTTACCTATACAAAGCATTGAATTTGCTCCTTTGTTACTTTCTGTATCGGAAAATAATACAAGAAAATCATGTAGTAAGTCAAAATGGTAATAATGTACAAAAGTTCAGTTAGGGAAATATAATTTTCTTCATTTAAAGAGTGTATTCAATTTGTATGGCCATTGATAATATTTCACCCTATCTGTTCACCATTTATAAAAATACCCTTCCTGATTTTTTATTATTTCCCTACCTTTCAATCTACATAAAAAAATCAAACATGCAAACATTAGAGCAGATTCAGGATTTTAAAGGCCGTTATCCCAAGCAGATATGGCCTTTGTTTTTTAGTGAAATGTGGGAACGTTTTTGTTTTTATGGTATGCGAGGAATGTTGGTGTTCTTCATGATTTCGCAATTGAATTTTGAAGATGCCAAAGCCAATCTGCAATACGGAGCCACACAGGCTTTTGTATATGCCTTCACCTTTATAGGAGGTTTGTTTGCTGATAAAATTCTTGGATTCAGAAAATCATTGTACTGGGGTGGCTTACTCATGATTGTGGGAAGTGTGATCTTGTCGATAGATCCGCACCAGTTTTTCTTTCTGGGTATATCATTTACAGTCATTGGAACTGGGTTTTTCAAACCCAATATTTCCACCATGGTGGGATATTTGTACAAGAAAGGTGATGCCAGAACAGATGCTGGATTTTCGTTGTTCTATGCTGGCATCAATCTGGGTGCCTTGATTGGTGGATATCTCTGTATTGCCATTGGTAAGGGAGAAATGTTGAGCAGTCTGGTACCAGCGGATAAAAGATGGAATGTGGCTTTTAGCCTGGCTGCTGTGGTGATGGTAATTAGTCTGATCAATTTTATTTTTACTCAAAAAAAACTGGGTCCTATTGGGCTACAACCTACCGTGCTACAGGCGGATGGTAGTACAACTACCCATCCTAAATGGAAAGAATATCTTGTTTACATAGGCACTTTGTTGTTGGTTCCGGTTATTGTAAAAATGGTTTCACAAACCGAGTACACCGATTATTTCATGTGGGCCATCGGCCCTATCACCCTTATTTATCTATTTTATGAAATGACTAAAGTAACAAGCGCCGAAAGGAAAAAACTGTTTGCTGCCTTAGTTTTCATTCTGTTCTCCATTTTGTTTTGGGGTATCTACGAACAGAGCGGTGGATCACTAAGCATTTTTGCCGCAAAGAATTTGAACAATGAAGTGTTAGGAATGAAACTGGATCCAAATGGCGTAAACAATTCCGGCGGTTCTTTCTTTATCATATTCATTGCACCAGTATTGGGCTTGCTTTGGATCTGGCTAAACAAAAGAAAAATTGAACCAAATACGGTGGTAAAGTTTGGTTTGGGATTCTTGTTCCTGGGTTTAGGCTATTATTTTCTCTTTGGCACTCGCTGGTTTGCTACTGCGGCAGGAGTTACTTCCCTTAACTTTTTTACCTTGTCATTATTGATCATCACACTGGGTGAGCTTTGTCTTTCTCCCATTGGGCTTTCCATCATGACCAAACTATCCACTAAAAATCTACAGGGAATGATGATGGGAATGTGGTTTCTGGCCAGTGCCTATGGGCAATATGTAGCAGGACAAATAGGGGCTGGTATGGCCGAAGTGAAAGAGGGTGGCACTAACTATAATGCCTTACTCACCTATACCGAAGGTTATAAGCAACTGGCAGTTTATGCCGTCATAGCCGGAGTAGTGCTCATAGCTCTTTCGCCCCTGATGAAAAAACTGATGCAGGAAGTGAAATAGGTAAAGGAGTATTGTGCTTGTTGATTTCTCGACTTTACCTCCCAAGCTAAGTTGGTTCAATTCTTTGGAATGGTTCATGCTTCTTCCATAAGAATTTAGAAAATGCAGTAGGATTCAATTCGGGCTTTTTAATTTTAGGTATCTAAATGACCATTCCTTTCAAAAGCGTAAATGTATTAGTTTAAATTTTCATGAATAAATTTATAAGGAACCCTGATTGCTTTTGGACGATAATAGTCGGGGTTTTTTCTATTATTCACACAGATATTAATACAAGATTCATATCCGTTTATGCAATAGGTTACTAATAATTCTTTCTTGCCATTGTCAAACTCCGGATGGGCAGATGCCAGGTAAAACATAGGATAATGCCCCTGAAGTAGATCATCAACCTTCCATATCACTTTTTTTTCTTTAAAAGGTCCAAAAGGATTGTCTGAGGTATAAGCATAAATTTCTTTTCCCTGATCGCAGCCTACACTAAATTCAGTAGTTATTAAAACATATTTTGATCCGATTTTGCACACATAAAAGGAGGAAGTAAACTCGCTGTGAATTTTTGCTGCAGCTGCAATATCCTTGCTCCACGAAGAGCCATTGTAGTATTCCCATTGGACATAAATATTGTTGCCAGCGCATCTTGCAACATATAGATTGTTGCCAAAGCCATTATTTTTAATGCAGTAAATGTAGATATAGTTACCAGTTGTTATCACTCCGTAATTAAAACTTATCATATTCTTTGCTCCCAAATAACTGTAACCAACCACCTGCATATTCTTGATATTTATTTTGGCGACATATAAGGAATCAACTCCTTCGAAGGCCCAGCCGCCTGAAGCACCTGTATGACGAATACGATTCTGAAAAATATAGGCGGTATCTCCACTTGCAAATCCGGCACCTGGCCAAAACCAGTAACTTTTATCAGTTCCAACCTGAAAGAGCGAACGTGGTGATCCATTGCCGATATAAGTAGCCTGATCTACAGGGTTGGTTATTCCCATGCTTAAAGCCGCATTCCGAACCTGGAATAAACAAGGCACAGTTTTAGTACTGGCGTCATAATTTCCAATGTGGCTATCTCCGAATACCCAAAGGCTTTTACCATTATTCAGGTTTACCGAGAAGGCTCCATCTCCGGCCACCCAGTCGGTTGTTCGTCTGAAATATTCAGTGAAAAGGGTATCCTTGTAGGGCTTGACATTTTTGCTTATCGGATCAGTTTCATTGTTGCCTTTAGTGTTGTTCTTTTCGCAGGCATAAATGGTAAAGCTGATAACTACAAAATAAAAAAGTCTGACCAGTTGCATTTTTTTATTTTTAAAATGTTATCTAAAACTACTTCCGCAAGTCTCCGTTAAGTTTATTGGTGTAAGAATTTGCGAAACTTTTGTGCTGTAAAATTACAAGAAAAACAACCATGAATCTAGCTATCGCAAAACCACTCAAACCTCAGAAACCCCTCAATATCCATCCACCTTCCTTCTCCCTTCCTTTTTGGTACTATTGCGTTTTTTCCAGTCTATTCGTTTTTCAATTGAGGCCTTGGTGGCTTTAGAAGCAATGCGGGGTTTCTTTCTGGTCAATGCCTGAGTGACGAGTGTTTTGATTTTAGCAATGGCCTCGGCTTTGTTTGCCAACTGGGTGCGATGTGTTTGAGATTTCACCTGAAGCACTCCATCACTGGAAATGCGATTCGACAATTTTTGCATCAAGATTTGCTTTTGCTCATCTGTCAGTATGGTTGAATCGTTGATGGCAAAGCCAGCAATGACGGCGGTTTCCACTTTGTTTACATTCTGTCCACCTTTACCACCACTGCGTGTGGTTTTAAAAGTTATTTCTTTTGATAAATCCATTTGCTTTTTGAAATAAGGACTCTAAAATAAATTATATATTTTGCATAGAATATAGAATCATTCATGAGAGCAGTGATACAAAGAGTTTCTGAAGCCAAGGTGACCATTGATGGCACAATTTTTTCATCCATTGGAAAAGGATTGTTAGTGCTGATAGGGATAGAAGATGCTGATACAGATGAAGACATTCAATGGTTGAGCCAAAAGATTGTTCAGCTACGCATTTTTGAAGATGAGCAGGGTGTGATGAATATCTCTCTGAAAGATACAGTTGGTCAGCTTTTGCTCGTAAGTCAGTTTACTTTGCATGCCGCTGTAAAAAAAGGGAATCGTCCTTCCTACATCAAAGCCAGTAAACCAGAAATTGCAATTCCGCTTTATGAAAAAATGGTTCAGCAATTGCAAACAGATCAAGGCAAAGAAATTCAGACGGGTGTGTTTGGTGCCGACATGAAAGTGGCTTTAGTGAACGACGGGCCGGTAACAATTATTATTGACACAAAGCACAAAGAATAAACATGACAATAGAAGAAGCGCAGCAGCAGGTGGATGAATGGATTAAAACCATTGGGGTGAAATATTTTGGAGTGCTTACAAATATGGCCATCCTGACGGAAGAAGTGGGCGAGTTGGCCAAACATCTGGCACGAAACTATGGCGAGCAGTCTTATAAAAAAGAGATGGAACCTTCGGAAGAAGAAAAGAAACTCCTGATGGCAGATGAAATGGCGGACGTGTTATGGGTATTGCTTTGTCTGGCCAATCAAACAGGGACTAATTTGACAGAAGCTATGAATAAGAATTTTGAAAAGAAAACAAAAAGAGATGCCGAACGACATGCTCAAAACAAAAAGTTGCAATAGCCAATGAGGAAAGCCTGGAACATATTTTGGCAATCGGTAGAGGATATGTTTGATATGCGCATTTTCAAACTAAGTGCAGCGTTGGCGTACTATACCATCTTTTCCATACCGGGATTGTTGATAGTGGTGCTATGGACTGGCGATCTTTTGTCCGGTCATGATGCGGCAGTACGTGCCGGATTGTATAATCAGATTGGCGACTTGGTGGGTAATGGTGCAAAAATGCAAATTGAAAATACCATCGATGCGGCGTCTCAGTTTCCAGGTAAAAGCTTTTCCACGGTGGTGGGTTTGATCACCCTGATCTTTGGTGCCACTAGCATTTTTGCCGAAATTCAGGATTCCATCAATATGATCTGGCGGCTCAAAACAAAACCCAGAAAGGGAAGAGGCTGGGTGAAACTGGTGCTGGATCGGCTGCTTTCCTTTTCGATGGTCATATCTCTGGGATTTTTATTGTTAGTTTCTCTTTTGATCAATGGGCTGATGGATTTATTTATTGACCAACTCACCAAAAAGATTCCTGAAAGCAATTTTACACTGACTTATTTGTCCAATCTGGCCATCACATTTCTAATCACTTCTTTTTTATTTGGATTGATTTTTAAAGTGCTGCCAGATGCCAGAATTAGATGGCGGGCAGTGCGGGCGGGTGCATTTTTTACCGCTGTATTTTTTATGTTGGGTAAATTCTTGATCAGCTATTATTTGGCTCATAACAAAATCACCACCGCCTATGGTGCCGCCGGATCCATCATTGTCATTTTGCTATGGGTTTATTATTCGGCCGTCATCCTGTATTTCGGGGCTGTATTCACCCGAATTTTCGCCATTCATCATGATATGAATATTTACCCAAGTCAGTATGCCGTGTGGGTGGAGCAGGTGGAAGTGGAGAATAAAGATTCTATTCAGAGTCTGCACCACGACAAAGCTGTAGCCGCCCACGAGCACGACCTGGAATTGGAGTGGAAGAATGAACATCCTTCGGAGGAAGCACCCCCACCTCAGAACGGTTAATGTTGGAAAAGTTCTGCCATTTTCTTGGCCACTCTTTCGCCATCCATCGCAGCACTTACAATGCCTCCGGCATATCCGGCTCCTTCGCCACAGGGGTAAAGGTTTTTTATCTGAGGATGTTGAAGGGTTTCGGCATCCCGTGGAATCCGTACAGGAGCGGAAGTGCGGGATTCGGTGGCTACCAGCACGGCTTCATTGGTATAATAGCCTTTCATTTTCTTGCCAAACTCCACAAATGCCTTTTGCAAAGTCTGGCTGATAAAGGAAGGCAAAACGTTTCTAAGATCGGTGCTATTGATGCCCGGCAGATAAGAACAGTCCGGCAAAGTAGAAGAAAACTTATTGGTACAAAAATCCACCATACGCTGGGCCGGTGCTTTCAACATGCCTCCCCCAGCATAAAAGGCGGCCTGCTCCACTTTTTGCTGAAACTCCAACATTGTCAGAGAATGAAAATTCTGCTTATTTTGTTTCAATACATCTTGCAGTTGCACCTGCACCACAATACCGGAATTGGCATAAGGATTATTTCTTTTAGAAGGCGACCAGCCATTCACCACAATTTCGTTCTGCCCGGTAGCTGCTGGCGCAATGATACCGCCGGGACACATACAAAAACTAAAGACCCCCACATTTTGCACCTGCTGCACAAGGCTGTAGGATGCCGGAGGAAGATAGTTTCCACGCAGGTCGCACTTGTATTGCGCACGATCTATCAGTTGTTGAGGATGTTCTGCCCGAACACCCAGGGCAAAGGGTTTGGCTTCGATTAAAATATTTTTAGCTTGAAGCAGATAAAAAATATCTCTGGCCGAATGACCGGTAGCCAATAGCACAGCATCTGCTTCCAGCTTTGATCCATTCTCTAGCACCACTGCTTTGATGGCCGAATGGGCTATGATAAAATCGGTCACCTTGCTTTCGAACAGCACTTCGCCACCGCAGTCAATGATTTTTTCCCGCATGGTGGTAATAATTTTTGGCAGTTTGTTGGTGCCGATATGCGGATGTGCTTCGTACAAAATTTTTTCTTCTGCCCCAAAATGTACAAACAGACTTAGTATTCTATCTATGTCGCCCCGTTTATTGCTACGAGTGTATAATTTGCCATCGCTATACGTGCCTGCCCCTCCTTCGCCAAAACAGTAGTTGCTTTCTGGATGTACAATACCCTGCTTGTTCATGGCCGCCAGGTCGCGTCTTCGTGATTTTACATCTTTGCCACGTTCCAGAATGATGGGCTTGATCCCCAGTTCTATCAATTGCAAAGCAGCAAAAAGTCCGGCTGGTCCGGCTCCCACAATGATTACTTTTTTTGGAGCATTCCTTACTTCTCTGAACTCAAACGGCACAAGTAGGCGTTGTTGTGCTGGTTCATGAATATAGGCCACCAAGCCAAGGTTGATCCAAGTCTGCCGGGCTCTGGCATCTATCGACTTTTTTAAGAGGGTATAGCCCGAAATAGCTGATACCGAAGTCTGAGTCTCCGCAGCTATTTGAGCTAGAATGGCCGACTCATCGGCTGCTGCTTCGGGGGTTAATTTGAGCGTGATTGTTTTTTGCATGGTCAGGTTTTTATCCTGAAATATTTGAAGACAAAGAAAAGTATTTTATTGGCCAGATCAAAACATGGTTAAACGACTATTTAAACCAACTGGAATATTTGAGATAATTATTGGCAATACGGTTTATTTCGCCACCAATCAGTTCTTCAGAAATGTCTTTAACTTTTTTTGCCGGCACCCCGGCATATATGCTGCCCGGTTCGCACACCGTATTCTCCAGCACCACCGCCCCGGCTGCAATGATGGTATTGCTGTGTACCACTGCATTGTCCATCACAATGGCACCCATACCGATCAGCACATTGTCATGCACAGTGCATCCGTGCACAATAGCGTTATGTCCAATAGAGACATTATCTCCAATGGTAGTGCCCGCTTTTTGGTAGGTGCAATGAATACAGGCACCGTCCTGCACATTCACTTTGTTGCCCATCTTGATAAAGTTCACATCACCTCGTATCACCGCATTAAACCACACACTACACTGGTCGCCCATCACCACATCGCCCACAATAGTGGCATTGGGTGCAATGAAACAATCGGTACCAAACAGAGGTTCTTTTCCTTCTACCGGAAGTATAACAGCCATATTTATTTTTTTATGGGTCAAAATAACAACATTTCTATTTTTAAATGTTTTTTATCCTTATCCTTTATTCTTGCTAACATTGCGACAATATTGGAGTTGGCAGAAATAATTGGAAACACTACCCAGCCAAGAGTGCGTCTAAAAAGGTAAGTAACAACAAAAAATGAAGACTGCTGATGGCGGAAAATTCTGACACAGCGCTTAATCTGAAGGTAAGACTAACTTGAAAAATTTAAATTATGAAGAAAAATTCATTGCTGATATTATTGATTGCTGCTATTCCTTTCATTGCTTGCAAAAAGAGTTTAAAAGATGAAAGTGAACAAAATCTGAATGAGGCTCAAGCAAATGAGATTATATTAAAAGCTAAGATTGTTTCACTAAATCCGTTAAAATTAGAATCTCCAGATCTTATTGAAAAAACAGCTACAATTGAGGGTACTAATATTAAGACGTATGGATATGTTCTGAAAAACCCTACTAATACCGCTTCAAGAAATGTACAACCTGTTGACCCTTGTTGGAAAATTGAAAATGGTTGGTTTTTTTACGGCAGATGTGCTGTTTATGGAACCATGTTAACCGACTGTTCTGGAAATCAATTGTTTTCTCCTTGCGGTTCTAATTGTATTGGATTTCATGATATTTGTCCTCCTGGTGACGATTGTTGGGATTGTTGGATGGCCGAAAGTCCAAATAATAAAATCAAAACATTGGATTTGAAATTTAAAAAATAGCAATCATGCAAGCTACCTAACTTTATGGTAGCTTGTATTAAAACAGTTAGTATGAAAAATATAGCAACGATAATTTTTTTCTTTATACTCTCTTTCAATGCAATAGGCCAAAAAGGCACAGTTCCGACAAAAGAAGATCGGATTAGAGAATATCAAACAGCCATTCACGCGGAAAAAATTCGAAACAATACTAAGGTATCGTACCAGAATAAACTATATAATTATGAGTCAATTTTTATAATTACTAAGTACGATACAACAACATCTTCATTGATAGTTGAACAAAAATCATCTCCGCCCGAAAGTAATTCAACAAAATATCGTTTAATAAAATTTTCGGGTAGCAAATTATGTAAGTCCAAAATTCACCATATAGACTCTTTGATTGCTCCTTATCTTTTTGAGCAAACAAAATTTGAGAAATAAGTAATATTACTTCTGCCAACAATGCATTGAGCAATATGGCGGTTGACGATTAAATGCTCAACAGGTAAAATTCTGCTGAGCATTTTTATAAAACTCATCTTATGTAATCCTATTTCCGCCACATCGCCAATGCTTCAACGTTAGCGGCAAGCAGACAACGATACCGCTAATACCAAAGCGCTCTAAGCATGGACAAAATTGACATTAATTTTGATTTTAGAAAAGAATCTAAAGAAAGAGACCCTGATAGATGGAGTCCCACTTTACAAGAATATCATCGAATTGTATGGAGTAAGTCTTTACCGAATGGTAAACTATTTAATGTAGAGAGAATAGACCAAAATCGACTTTATCATAAATCTGAATTAGGCGAATTTTACTTGTCAAGTGAGGTGGTTTTATATGGATTTATTCGAAAGTGCGAAAAACTCAAATTTGTTATTTCCCTAGTACCAGAAACAGATTTAATCGCTCAGCACTACCTCAAACTATTGACGAATACAAAAAATACAAGAATCATACAACAAGTTTAATCAATAGTAGAAACAAAAGAATTAATCAGGTTTGTCCCACACAAAAAGCGATGGGAAAATGATAACTGTAAAAAAACAAAAACCCGGTTTCATCATCCCATTCGGGAGAGAGGATTTACCGGGTATCGCATTGCAAATATAACCTTTAAACTACATTTGCAACAACGCTATTAAAGACAATTTGATGAACATTGCCGATGTAGAAAAGCTGCTTTCACAAAAAAGACTTAGCACTTATTATAATCTGTTCCCCACAGACAAGGAAAAAGCTGTTGTTTATTTCTGGCTTAATATCCAAATTTCCGAATCACTTTATCCCTTGCTTTCCAATCTGGAAATCGTTTTAAGGAATTCAATACACAACTCATTTACGGTTCACTATAAATCTGACCAATGGTTTCACAGGTTAAACAACCTGAATTATTTGATCAGGTGAATGTTGCCAAAAGAAAAATACTTACTAGACTCAACCCCATGACCGCTGACAAAGTAGTGGCAGAATTGACCTTTGGCTTTTGGACTGCATTATTCAATAAGCAATACGCCAAAGATTTTTGGAAGCCTTTAATGTATGCCTTTCCATTGCTGGACACACATAACAAGCACCGGGATAAAATTTCTTATAAGCTCAATCAAATTCGTAAATTCAGAAACCGTATTTTTCATTACGAACCCATTTGTAATGACCTCACAGCATTGGCTTCAAACCACAAGAGCATTTTAGAAATTCTTAACTGGATAAATGCCGACATTGTTAGCTGGACAAAACAAATTGACCGCTTCGACAATCTATATAAACAAGCAGTGGCTCTCCGTGCTGCCACCTAATCGCACCAGGTTAGGCACATTTGCTAGGCACACAAAATAGATATTGCCAATAGTGGTGTGTACAAAGGAGCAATCAACAATGGTCATTCTTTTGTTCGGTGTTTCGGGGCTTGATGAATAAAGTCCAGCTTTAGCTCTTAATATATATCTTTAGCCAAAAACCAAACAGCGGTTTGGGTGGACGAAATTCTATTTCCCCACCAGTAGCTTTAGCTGTTTGGTGACCAAGGTGCCTGATGCTGAAATTGTATCAAAAGCGGGTTGGTATCCAGCCATAAACAGGTGGCATCGGATTTGCGACGCTCCATTCTATTTCAGTACTTATGGCATCCTACATAAACAAAAAAAGTAGAACAGTATTCGCCCCGACAAGGGGCATAAGAAAAACAGACAATTTAAAAAGCATAAATGCAGGACAGACTAAATCATATAGAAGCCTTATATATAAATACTTTTGGTGAAAAACCAACAACGATTGATGTGCTGCCACAGGCAGGCAGCGAACGCCGCTATTTTAGAATATGGAATGCGAAGAAAGAATCGGTCATTGGTACTTATGGTGCCAATATTCCGGAGAACAGAGCTTTTTTCTATTTTTCAGAAAACTTTACAGCAAAGAATTTACCGATTGCCCATATTTTGGCAGTGAGTGCAGATGAACAATATTATCTGCAAACAGATTTTGGCGATATTTCATTAATTAACAAACTGGAAGCCACAGGGTATAACGAGGAGAATTATGCATTGTTTAAAGAAAGTCTGCAACAGCTTGCAAGGCTTCAGGTAAAAGGGGATAAAGGACTGGACTATTCAGAATGCCTGACCAATAGTGAATTTGGCAAACAAGCCATCATGGCCGATTTGTTGTATTTTAAATACTACTTTTTGGATGCCTTGCGTAAGCCTTATGACAAGCAAAAATTGATTGATGATTTTGAGGCATTCAGCAACTATCTGACGCATACCGACCATAAGTTTTTTATGTTTAGGGATTTTCAAAGTCGCAATATTCAGGTGATGACGGACGGGTCAGTCCATTTTATAGATTATCAGGGCGGCATGAAAGGTGCGCCACAATATGATGTGGCTTCCTTGCTGTGGCAGGCACGTGCCGGATTGCCAGAAGCCTGGAAGAAGGGGCTTTTGCAAGACTATATGAATGCGCTGGAACCATTGCTCAGTAAGCCTTTGAACCGAACTGTTTTTGAAAGCCAGTACAACGGATATGTACTGATTCGTTTGTTGCAGGTGTTGGGTGCCTACGGCTTTCGAGGATTGTTTGAGCGCAAAGCGCATTTTCTGACCAGCATTCCATTGGCTTTAACAAACCTAAAATCATTTTTGGCCAATCATCCTATGGGCATTGCCTTGCCCGAGTTTGAAAAAGTACTGGATATTTGTGTGGATCAAAACATCATCGATCAATTTACCCCTGTGCAGGCCAATGAATCAACCCCTCTGGTAGTGAAAGTTTGCAGTTTTTCATTTAAGAAAGGACTACCCATTGAGGACGACAACAACGGAGGTGGATTTGTTTTTGACTGTCGCGGAATCCTAAATCCAGGACGTATTGAAAGCATGAAAACCCAAACCGGACGTGATAAGGAAGTGATTCAATACCTGGAACAGCAAACCAAAATGCCTGAGTTTTTAAATAGTGTTTTTGATGTGGTGGATATCAGCGTGGAAGACTATATCAAGCGTGGGTTTGACAGTCTTTGTGTAAGTTTTGGATGCACTGGCGGTCAGCATCGAAGTGTGTATTCGGCAGATGCATTGACAAGGCATTTAAAAAATAAGTTTAAGGTAAAAGTGCAGCTCGATCATTATGTGCAGGATGCTAAGGGTTGGGTGAATCCTTAATAAACTCTTTTCATTTTGGGAAGGCAATAATTCAGATCAAACGAGCAGCAGGTAAATCAGCAAGAGGTTTTTTGAAAAATATGAATACTGAAAAAATACAAAATAACTATTTAGTGGGGATGCAAGCCATCATCTTCTGTGCCGGATTGGGTACCCGCTTCAAACCCTGGACGGATAAGCATCCTAAGGCATTAGCAGTAATTAATGGCAAAAGTTTGTTGCAAAGAAATATTGAATATTTACAAACCTTTGGCATAAATGAGGTGATTGTAAATGTGCACCATTTTGCCGATCAAATTGAGGAAGCAACTAAAGCTGCGAAGGGCTGGGGCAGTGATATTATTATTAGCGATGAAAGGGATGCCGTGCTGGAAACCGGTGGCGGGCTGCTTCATGCAAAAAAATATTTTAGACCCGGACAAAGATTCATCTCCTGCAATGCAGATATATTAACTGATTTTGACATCAGCAAATTATTGGCATTTCACGAAAAAGAAAAGGCGCTAATTTCATTTGTCGTAAGCGACCGAAAAACATCTCGTAATTTGTTGTTTGATGAAAACAATGTGCTTTGTGGCTGGCGCAATAATGCTACTGGCGAGGAAAGGATTTCTGTTCAAAAAGCTAAATTGAATGCCAAAGCCTACGACTGCATTGTAGTGTACGAGTACGAAGTGTTTGACCATATTCAATTTTCTGGAAAATTTTCATTGATAGATTTGTATCTGGATTTAGCTAGAACGCATAAGATTGCAGGTTTTCTACACGAAGGAGACCGTTGGGTGGATGTGGGAAAACCAGAGTCAGTGGCCATTGCAGAGGCTATGTTTGAATAAGTGGGTGCGAACCAAAACAATATTTACAGCCTTTGCATATATAGTGCACAGGCTTTTTTTATGGTTTCGCTCAAGGGGGTGTATTCGAAACCGGGAAGTTGTTGCAACAATTTTGAATTGTCGAATCTGGTGAAACTATTGGCCACCTTGGCACTTTCTTTGGTTAAAACAGGCTTTTTCCCACTAAAGATTGATTTGATCTTTTCCATTCTCCAGGCCAGACCAGATAAAAAAGGAGTGGCTTTCTGCGACGGTCTTTTCTTTTCAAAGCAATCCGCCATTGTGTTGAAAAGGGTTCTGAACGGAAGATTGTCGTTACAAACAATATAGCGTTGTTCGGTAATGGAGTTTTGCATTAACAATACTGTAGCCCTAGCCACATCTTCCACATCTGTAAAGCCATTTACTCCATCTGTGTACCATCTAAATTCTTTATAGGCTGTCTTAAACAGGGCACAACTTCCATCCTTCCAGTTGCCATAACCTAAAATAGTTGCCGGATTCAGGATAACTCCGTTAAGTCCCTCTGCAAATCCTCGCCATACTTCCAGCTCTGCATTAAACTTGCTGATGGCATAAGGGGTATTAGCTCCGTTTTCTTCCCATTTCGCATTTTCATTCATCAAAGCACCTTCAAACTTTCTGCCAATAGCCGCCACAGAACTAATGTGTACAAATCGACGGATATGGTTGTCCAAAGCAGTATTCACCAGGTTCTTAGTACCCTCCACATTTATTTGCATCATTCTTTTTCTATCTGCCTTACTAAAAGAAACAATGGCGGCACAGTGTATCACTATGTCAATGCCTGTCATCGCATCATTCAGAGACATGATATCCAGAATATCTCCTTCCACCCATTCTACTTTTTCCAAAATAGTCGCATCTACAAAACTGGGCAATTGGGTAGTGGGTCTTTTGATCGCTCTCACTGCGTAGCCTTGTTCTATCAGGGTTTTGATGATATAGGCTCCTAAAAATCCTGTGCCCCCTGTAATAAGTATTTCTGACTTTGAATTAATGGCTGATAATTTGTGGGCGAAAATAATCAATCGTTATTAAGTTTTGCAAAATCATTATGGGCGATAGACCTAATACAAATTTGATTATGGGGATGAAAAGATTTGCCACTTTAAAAAGTCGGGGTTTTTCTACTTACTGATCCAACACTTGAAACGTAACAGGTTGTTTGCGGTAAGCGGCCACTTCTCTTCCGTTCTGTATGGCAGGCTTCCAGTTGCCCGATTTTTTTATAACACGTATCGCTTCATTTTCCAAACCGAAACCAATATGGGTGAGAGGGGATATTTGGCTGATTTTTCCATGTATGTCCACTACAAATTCTACAATGACGGTATAGGTTCCAGCAGGGGCATTATTACCAACGGGCACATCCGCATCCAGGTTTCTTTCCAGAAATCTTTTCCATGCAGCAGGGCCACCAGGAAAGGAGGCATCTATCTCCACCTTCGTAAATATTTTATCTTCCTCATCCCTGTTCACGGCATTTACTATCAATCCTTTCTTTCCATCCAGTGCTTCGGGTGGTGTAACAATACCCTTGTCGGCTATTCCATCCTGTGTGATATTGCTGATTCGTGTATTTGAAATTTCGTCCTGAGTGGGCGGAGGTTCTGACACTTTATCATCTGTTACAATCGGTGTGGTATAGTCAATGGTTTTAAGTTTGGGTACTTCTATTTTAGCTGGAGGAGGAGGGGGTGGAGGAATTGGCTCAGGTTCTTTTTCTTCCTTAATGTCAGCAATTGTCACGCCTTCTGTTATTCTAAAATTTTCGACATCTGCTGAACTTGTAAAACTGGCTTTTAACCAGGCTCCGCCAGCTATCACTATACAAATAGCAGCGGTAAGCAGAACTGCTTTTACCAATCTTTTTTCATAGTTCTGGCGGAGCTCATAGGCCCCGTATAATTTGTTGCGACCTTCAAAAACAAGATCCAGCAAATCGGCGGTAAGAATTTTGTTTGCTTCCATGATGTGTTGTTTTTAGATGTTGGAAAATGAAATAATTGTTTTTAACTGGCCCTGCAATCCTAATAGCATGAAATGGCCATTACTCTCACGAGTTTATTTTTTAATGTATGTTTCGAAAAATTGTTGAGCCTTTATATGCAGTAGCTAACTGATCAGTTAGAAGCCTAAGATGCTATTTGCGTTGAGTACTTTATTTTATAGGTTGATAAAAATTTATACCATTACTGTCATTTTGGTACTAAGAAGCAATTGCAAAGAATTTCCATAGATCCACAAAAAAAAATCGCCTCACTTTTGAGAAGTGAAGCGATGGAGTGATGTTTAGTATTGAGAAAAAAATTGTTGATTTGATTCGTGAAAAGTGCGGACTTTTAAAATTTTGATTGGGAAATAATCGACAAGTCCAAATTCCATTTATTTTTTAAGCCATACATTGTTCGATCTGTTCCAATCGGGTAGTTTTTTGTCAGGATCGATAACGACTTCTGTTATTTCACTGGTTGTGGGTGCAGTGAAGGTATATTTACCTCCATGCTGCCATATTTCCACAGGGAAACTTTGAGTGAAGCTATTTCCATTAGTTTCCTTTACTCTAATTGTAACTGGCATGGGCATTTTCTCCATATTTTCAATGGTGATGGCAGCTCCTTTGGCGGGCAAATTGTTTCTATATTTCACCTCTGATACCGCCTGATCCAGTCTCCAATTGTTAAACACCCAACTACGCCAAAACCAATTCAGGTCTTCACCAGCTACATTTTCCATGGTTCTGAAAAAGTCCCAAGGGGTAGGGTGTTTAAAAGCCCAACGCTGGATATATTCTTTAAATGCTACATCAAAACGATCGGCACCCAGTACATTATCTCTTAGGTTGTGCAACATTTGTGATGGTTTGTAATAGGCCGTCACGCCCAGATTTCTTTGTTGAATCACGTCGGGCGTATTAAACAGTCGGTCCATATCGTCGCCAAACTGGGCAGCGGCATCATCTGCATCAAAATAGCTGGCTTTATGATACTCTCCCTTTTTAAATGCTTTTGTAGAATAGTCGTTGATGAAGGTATTAAAGCCTTCATCCATCCATGCATATTTTCTTTCATTGCTACCCACGATCATTGGGAACCAGGTGTGGCCAAATTCATGATCGGTTACACCCCACAGGCCTTGTCCTCCTGCAAAGGCACTACAAAAAACGATACCAGGATATTCCATCCCGCCTACTGTACCAGCTACATTGGTTGCTGCCGGATAAGGATATTCGAAATAGTTGGTGGAATAAAACTCTATACAGGCTTTTACATATTCAGTACTTCTCTGCCAACCATTTGCTCTCATGCTTTCCACTGGATAGGCACTTAAAGCGAGACTTTTTTTACCTGCAGATAATTTGATTTTAGCACCATCCAGCACAAATGCTTTTGACGCAGACCAGGCTACATCACGGGCATTCTGGATCTTGTATTTCCAGGTTTTATTGCCCTTGAAAATTTGAGGTTTATTTACCTCATCAGCACTTCGGATGACAACGGTCTGTTCACTGTTTTTTGCCTCTGCATATTTTTTTGCCTGAGAGGCAGGGAGACATTCCGACGGATTCAAAAGTTCGCCGGAACCTACAACAATCATGTCTGCAGGAGCGGTAATGGCAAATTCCAAATCTCCATATTCCAAATAAAACTCGCCCTGACCAAGATAAGGAAGCACATTCCATCCCTGAATATCATCATACACGCATACACGTGGGAACCACTGGGCTATTTCATATATCCATCCATTTTTTGTTTTTAGTCTACCCATTCTGTCGGTGCCTCTTACGGGTACCGTGAAGGAAAAATCTATGCTAAGTTTGATTTTATTGCCACCGGTTTTTAACAGATCCTGCAACCATACTTGCATTCGAGTATCGGTGATGGCGTATTTAGGGGTGTACTTTTTACCATTCGCTTCTATAGAAATAGATTTAATTACACTGCCATCGGTAAACTCTGGATTGGCCCATCGCCCTCCTTCGGCAGTAGTGGTCGCTGAAGCACGGGAATCTTTACGGTAAATGTTTTGATCTAATTGAAGCCACAAAAATTTCAGATTGTCGGGACTGTTATTGGTATAAGTTAATTCCGAAGATCCTGTTATTGTCTGACCAATTGTATCCAACGTGGCAGTTAGTTTATAATCGGCACGGTTTTGCCAATATTTTGAACCAGGCTCTCCTGATGCACTTCTGTAATCATTCCCCGAACTGGTATAAAAATCAGGGGAAAATACTTCAATGGCATTGTACTTTGAGACAGTGGATTGTGCCTGAACTCCTGTTGTTAATAATAGCAAACCTATTATTGTAATGAATCTATTAGTCATTTAGCATAATGGATTTAAAACCTTGAATGTACAGAAAATGTAAGATTAGGTTGTAAGAGAGGCGTTAAAAAGTGATAAGCGGTGAGTACCAGCGTTTGAATGGTGCTTTTTACACAGAGAAAAGCATAGAAGGCATAGAAGAGTATGCCGTTCAGAATGTTTCTTTGTTTGGAGTCTACAAAACCCCAAGCCTGCACCAATATCCTTTTGAATAGATTTGTGAAAAAATTTTGGGTAGTGATTTTAGTAAGAATAGATAAAGGTGCAATCTGCCTAAGACTTCGAATAATAATACAGGGTACTGCTATTAATATCCGTAAACACTTGTCTGGCTATTTCATTTATTTCTGATGCTGTAACAGCGGCATATTTGTCCAATTCTGTATTCATCATACCGGCATCACCTAATAGCTCATAAAATGCCAAACTGGTAGCTCGGTTCAGCACACTCATGTCTTCAAAAGCCATCATGCTCTCGGTTTTATTTTTTACTTTTTGAAGTTCATTTTCCGAAATCAAGTTGGTGCGCAGATCGTTTAATACAGCTTCTACGGCAGCTTCGGCTGTTTTCATATCAGTACCTTTCACTAGTTTGCCTTCTATACAAATCAAACCCGGATCCATACTTCCAAAATGATAACATTGAATATTTACAAATAATTGCAATTCCTTTACCAGCCGTTGATAAAGCCTGGACGACTCTCCTCCTCCCAAAATGTCTGTAAGTAAATCATCAATATAATATTCACTACTCATGCGACCTTGTATATGCCATGTTTTATAAAAGGCGTCCAATGGTACGTCTGCCTTGATCTCCATCTTTCTGGCTTCCTGCTGTGGTGCTTCTTGTGGTAGGATTCTATTAGAGGCGGGGGCTGTTGCAATATCTCCAAACCATTTTTGAGCCAGCTCTTTTACTTTGTCTGTTTCCACATTGCCAGCAACTACCATGATCGCATTGTTGGGGCGATAATGTTTGAAAAAGAAATTCTTTACATCACCCAACTGAGCATTTTCTATATGCGAAAGTTCTTTACCAATGGTCATCCATTTGTAGGGGTGCTGTGTGTAAGCCAGTTCCCGCATCTTGAACCAAACATCGCCATAGGGTTTATCTATATAATGTTCCTTAAACTCTTCGCAAACCACCTTTCGCTGCACTTCCAAGCTCTTTTCGCTGAAGGCCAGAGAAAGCATGCGATCACTTTCCAGCCAAAAGGCGGTTTCCAAATTTTCGGCAGGTAGTTGAATGTAATAATTGGTTAGATCGTTGGTGGTATAGGCATTATTTTCTCCGCCTGCCATTTGTAATACTTCGTCATAATCCGGTATGTTTACCGACCCCCCGAACATCAGGTGCTCAAACAAATGCGCAAAGCCTGTCTGATTGGGGCTTTCGTCCCTTGCTCCCACGTCATATAAAATATTCATCACCGCCATTGGCGTGGACTTATCCTGATGCACGATTACTCTTAATCCGTTATCCAAAACAAATTTATCGAACTGAACCATTTTGCGAATGTAAGTGTAAAAATGTTTAATGAATCTATTTTGCAAAAGGCAACTAGGCTGTGGGGCGATTTATTGTGTACGTGGAATACCGAACGATTCGTTGTTGTATTGAGTTCTTATCTGAATGCCTTCTCTGAATGTATTGGTCATGGTTTGATTAGAAATCGCCTTTCCATTGATGATATTTATGATCTTAATGGTTTTGTTCTGGAGTTCACCATTTCTATTAATAATTATCTTCACCGGCCCATAAGTTCCTTGTAATGCCTGCTTTAATTCATCCAGCCTCATCCCAAATTTTTTATTTACCGCTATCACTTCGTCCCCTGCCACCAGACCGGCATTGTCGGCAGGAGATCCTTTTGGAATATCTCCAACTAATACCTTTCCGTCTATTAGATACAGTTCTATACCTGAATATGCATAATCAAATGGATCTGAAAAAAATTTATTGGGTTTTATAAAAATTTCTCTGTTTCGATAGTTGATGATGCAATTGAACCGGCGGAATATTTCGTTGCCAATGAGTCCGCCTAAAGTGGGATAAGAGGTGATATTATAAGTATCATCAAAAATGTTGATCGGCACATTTCTGAATTTATAGGGACCTAATTTTAGTTCTTTCAAAATGGTGATATACATGTCCACCTTACCTCCCAGTCCTTCTCCCTGTTTTAAATACTTTTTTCTTTTTGTTTTTAGAAAGGCGCTGTCTTCGATATAATCCTGAGAGTAAAGAGCTGCTAATCCGGCACCAATATCCAACAAATACCTAAAATCTGCTCTTCGTGCATCTCTTACAGAAGCCATGGAAAATGGAATTGAATTTATTCGGGGTCGTATCATGTAACCTCCTCTGGGGTATTTCAAAGTTCCATTGGACCAAAAACTTAAGTTTTTTTCTTCATAATCTATTTTTACAATATACCTGCTCAATAAAGAGTAGCCGGCTATGCCATCAATTTTCTCTCCATAAAGTGCGGATAATATTTCATAATCTATGACATGAAAATTCAGACTATCCACTTTAAGCTGATTGAGGGTTATCGTTTTGTTTTTGACAAATCCTACTTTTCTAATGCCGCCAATTCCTCTAATCAATCGTTCGGGTTCAGAAGGGGAGAGACCCAGGCTTGCCACAGTCGTTGAGTCTAAAGAAATGCCTCCACTGCCACTGTCCAGAATAAAACTCAGAGAATCTGGAAAATTTTCTAATAAAGCCTTAAACACAATGACTCCGCCAGTGAACTGTGTGAAAGGGATTTTGGTTATTTCGCGGCTGGGTGGTTCTACAAAGGTTTCCTGAGAAAAACCCGGTATAGCCAGGATGATCATAAATGCTATGGCAAAAATTGTTTTCATCAGTGGCGGAACATTACTTTAAAATTAATTGTTTTCCTTAAAGGTTTAAATTTTTTTTGACAGACGGTTATTGCTTTTTTAATAAGGTATGTAGATTGTGCATTGTTTGAATGGCAGGCGTAAAAATTTTAAATAGGGAATAGATGAGTATTTCTAATTCAGAAGTGTACAGTGAGAAGTCTCCATTGTCTGATAAGGATTGTTTTGTGGTTTTCGACAGAAGAAAATCGACCTTTATATTTCCGGTACATGTGCATCCCGAGTTTGAACTGAATTTTGTCCACGGAGCCAAAGGTGCCAGAAGGGTGGTGGGCGATTTGGAGGAAAGCATTTCTGAAAAAGATTTGGTGCTGATAGCCAATCCAGAACTTAAACATGCCTGGAAGGATGGGGTGTGTAAAAACAAAAATATTCATGAAATAACCATACAGTTTCATCCGCAGTTATTGGAACAGTTTAGGAATAAGAATCAGTTTAAGAGTATTCGCCTTCTTTTGGAAAAAGCAAAAAAGGGCCTTGCTTTTGAGCCAGCTACTATTGAAAAAATTCAACCACTGTTGCATTTCATCACTATGGAAACAGAAGGCTTCTATTCGGTAATGAGGTTGTTTATCTTGTTGTATGAACTGTCCAAAAACGAAGACTATCGGGAGCTGTCAAGTGGTACGGCCATTGAAATGAGCCGAACCACTTTAGCCGGTTTTTTGGCTACATATACCAAAATGAACTACTTTGCGTTTCCTTCTTTGCGGTACTTAGCGGTTAGAAAAAATAAACCGCAAAGATCACAAAGAGCGCAAAGAGTACGCAAAGGATTATAGAGCACTACTTTGCGTTTCCTCCTCTGCGGTACTTAGCGGTTAAAAAATAAACCGCAAAGATCACAAAGACCGCAAAGTGTACGCAAAGGATTGTTTAGAACTACTTTGCGTTTCCTCCTTTGCGGTACTTGGCGGTTAAAAAAGAAACCGCAAGGGACGCTAAGAGCGCAAAGTTTATGCAAAGATTTATTGGGAATTTCTTTGCGTGCATACTTCTGCGGTACTTAGCGGTTGAAAAATAAACCGCAAAGATCACAAAGAGCACAAAGTGTACGCAAAGGTTTATTGGAATTAGTTAAGTCAAGTCTTTTATCCAGCCGTTGTAGTGGTAATTGTTTTATAAACCATTCGCTACTCTTTTAATTCCTTCCTTTAATCTTAGAACATTAAAGTTCATTAATAAACCCAATTTATAATTACCCAGTTTCATATAAGTAAGTATTTGGGCAAGGTGAATATTGCTTAACGATTCAACGCTTTTAAGTTCTAAGACTAATTTTCTTTCAACAAGCAAATCAACCCGGTAACCACAATCTATTCTTACACCTTCAAATAGTACAGGCATTGGTTTTTCTTTTTCAACGAACAAGCCAGTAGTTCTGATTTTGTAAAATAGACATTCCTGGTAAGCATTTTCCAATAGACCAGGTCCTAATGCAGTATGAACCTCAATAGCAAGGCCAATAACAACTTTTGATATTTCGTTTTCATTCATAGCGGTATGTTTTTCTACACTAAAGTATAAACATTTTTTATGCAAAGGATTATAGAGAACTACTTTGCGTTTCCTTCTTTGCGGTACTTAGCGGTAAAATAAACCACAAAGATCACCAAGAGTGCAAAGTATACGCAAAGGGTTATTGAGAACTCCTTTGCGTTTCCTTCTTTGCGGTACTTGGCGGTTGAAAAATAAACCGCAAGGGACGCTAAGAGCGCAAAGTATACGCAAAGGTTTATTAGGGATTTCTTTGGGTGCATTCCTCTGCGATACTTCGCGGTAAAATAAACCGCCAAGATCACAAAGAGCGCAAAGTGAACGCAAAGGGTTATTGCGAACTCCTTTGCGTTTCCTTCTTTGCGGTACTTAGCGGTTAAAAAATAAACCGCAAGGGACGCTAAGAGCGCAAAGTATACGCAAAGGTTTATTAGGGATTTCTTTGGGTGCATTCCTCTGCGATACTTAGCGGTAAAAGAAACCGCAAAGATCACAAAGAGTGCAAAGTATACGCAAAGGATTGTTTAGAACTACTTTGCGTTTCCTCCTCTGCGAAACTTGGCGGTAAAATAAACCGCAAAGATCACAAAGAGCGCAAAGTGAACGCAAAGGGTTATTGAGAACTACTTTGCGTTTCCTCCTTTGCGGTTAAAAAAGAAACCACAAAGTTCACCGAGAGCGCAAAGTGTACGCAAAGGGTTATTGGAAGTTGCTTTTTAGTTGTAAGTAACTTTTGCATTTCATCATTTGCATGCCTAGCAGAAGAATAAAAATTCCTATAAAATTACCTCTTATCTCTTTTCGGTTCATTGCTTACCTTCGCCAATAATTTTTTTGATGTTATGGATTTGCAGAACCTTTATAAAAGAGCAGCGAACTTTGAGTTTTTAAGTGTGGAAGAAGGTGTTTTTCTTTATCACAATGCCCCATTGTCTGAGTTAATGTATGTGGCAGATGAGCTGCGAAAAATTCAGGTGCCACACGGTAAGGTAACCTGGCAGATTGACCGAAACGTAAATACCACCAATGTTTGTATAGCCAACTGTAAGTTTTGCAATTTCTACCGTATCCCCGGCCATGCCGATGCATACATTACAGATATGCCCACCTATCGCAAAAAAATTGAAGAAACCATTCGTTTCGGAGGCGATCAATTGCTTTTGCAAGGAGGGCATCATCCCAAATTAGGATTGCAGTTTTATGTAGATACTTTCAAAGCAATAAAAGCAGAGTTCCCTGATATTCGATTACATGCTCTAGGGCCACCCGAAGTGGCACACATTACTAAATTAGAAAAAAGCACACATCACGAAGTACTAAAAGCACTGAAGTCGGCTGGTATGGATTCACTTCCTGGTGCTGGTGCCGAAATATTGATCGACCGTGTACGAAGACTTATTAGTAAAGGAAAATGTGGCGCACAGGAATGGCTCGATATCATGCACGAAGCGCATAAACTGGATCTTACTACTTCGGCTACCATGATGTTTGGTCATGTGGAAACCATCGAAGAGCGTTTTGAACATCTTGTGAAATTAAGAGAAGTGCAAAGCCGTAAACCAGAACATGCAAAAGGTTTTCTGGCATTTATTCCCTGGACTTTTCAAGATGTGGACACTTTGTTAGCTCGCATTCGCGGTGTTCATAATCTGACAACCCAGGAAGAGTATTTACGTATGCTGGCGCTCAGCCGCATCATGTTGCCAAACATAAAAAATATTCAGGCAAGCTGGCTTACTGTGGGAAAGCCCACTGCACAACTTTGTCTTCATGCCGGCGCTAATGATTTTGGAAGTATTATGATTGAGGAAAATGTAGTAAGTGCTGCCGGAGCCCCTCATCGGTTCACCTCCCGCTCCATACAGGAAGCCATTAAAGAAGCTGGCTTTGAACCACAACTACGTAGCCAGGAGTATGAATGGCGCAATATTCCTGACACAATTGAGGAACAGGTAGTGAACTATTGATTTGAAACAAAACAATCAGTAGTCTTGTTTTTAACAGCTTCGTTTCTCATAGTACGGTCATTTTATGGGTGACAGCGCATCTTACAAAACCTTTCAAAAACATTTTTGTTCTTTTATTTCTATTCTATATTTAATCAAAAGATAACCAATCTAATTTATTGATTAAACCAGCATTTCTTTAAACCTATTAATCGAAAGGCAAATGGATACTTCAGGTACAAAAAAAGTTGTAGTCATCGGTGGTGGCTTTGCAGGTATTAATTTTATAAAAACCTTATGGCGCAAACCGGGTTTTGAAATTACATTAGTAGATGTAAATAATTATAATTTTTTTCCGCCTTTGCTCTATCAGGTAGCCACTGGTTTTCTGGAGCCTTCCAGCATCAGCTATCCATTTAGAAAGTTTTTAAGACACAAATCAAACGTTCATTTCAGGATGGGAAAATTATTAAAAGTACTTCCCGATGAGAACAAAGTTATTTTGTCCAATGGCCAACTGGATTATGATTTTCTGATAATGGCTACCGGTGCAGAGTCTAACTTTTTTGGAAAGGAAAATGTAAAAAGACATGCCATTCCAATGAAAACTTTAAGTGACGCATTAGCCATGCGAAACCTATTGCTTAACCGTTTGGAAGAGGCATCCCGAACAACTGATGTAGAACTGAAAAAGAAATTATTGACGGTAGTAGTAGCTGGTGCCGGACCCACAGGCGTAGAGATATCAGGGATGTTTGCCGAAATGAGACAAAGCATCATTCAAAAAGATTATCCTGAATTGGGCCACGGATTTAGTGGTATTGTTTTGGTGGATGGAGGCAATGCTGTCTTAGGCCCCATGGATTTAAAATCTCAGCACTATTCGAAAGAAGCATTAGAAAAAATGGGTGTCAAAATTCATTTGAATACAATGGTGGAGGATTTTGATGGAGAAACAGTAACCTTTAAAGGCACCGAACCTATTCAAACTAAAAATTTGATATGGGCAGCAGGAGTATCGGCCATTCCGTTTGATGGTATTCCAAAGGAAAGCTTTGGGCCAAGCAGGCGGTTGGTTGTAAATGAATTTAACAAAGTAACTGGAACTGAAAATATTTTTGCACTGGGCGACACCTGCTTTCAAAACACAGATTCTTCCTTTCCAAAAGGTCATCCGCAGGTGGCGCAGGTAGCTATTCAGCATGGAAAACTATTGGCTGAAAATATGGGGAAACCCGCAAATCAATGGACTCGATTTAAGTATAATGATAAAGGGGCAATGGCCATCATTGGCCGAAACAAAGCCGTAGCCGATATTCCCAAACCCAAACTACATTTTCAAGGATTTTTTGCATGGGCCATTTGGTTATTTATTCATGTGATGTCTCTGCTTACTTTTAAGAACAGATTGAGAACTTTTACCAACTGGCTGATTGCCTACTTCAGTAAAGACCAGTCTTTCAGAATGATTATTCGACCAGAGGAGAATTGAGTTGTTTTATTTAAAAATATCCTCCAGCGGAATAAGCATTCCCTCAAAAATGGTGGAATCTATTCTTTGATTTTTATAGAAGGTATCCCTTAATTCATATTTATTGTCGATGAGTACGTATTGATTGATGGCGTTGCTATCGGGCATCACTACCCAGTATTCTTTCACCTCGTTTTCTTCGTAGAGGTTAAACTTTTCGTTCAGATCTTTTTTGATGGTGGCCGGCGAAACTATTTCCACTACTAAATCAGGCGCACCCAGGCAGCCCCTTTCATCTATTTTGTTTTGATCGCAGATTACACAAATATCTGGTTGCACCACAGTGGTTATTTCCTGGTCGCTTCCTTTGTTTTTGGTAAGTCTCACATCAAAAGGTGCTGCATATAAATTACAAGACTGTTGTTTGAAGTATAAAAAAAACTCTCCGTGTATCTTGCCGGAAATGCGCTGATGCCGCTCAGCCGGAGCAGGCGATAGTATAAACAATTTGCCTTTTATCAACTCTACCCTATCATCAAATCGCCAGGTAAGGTAATCGGCATATGTGTAGCTTTTGTTTTTATCTAGTTGAGACAATTGGGTGATCATGCTATAAAGATACAATCGACATGGTGACACTTACTAGCTGGTGCAGGATTGTAATAAAAACTGCATTTCCTGAACTAAAATAGATGGAATATTTCCGCCTTTTCTTTGGGTTTGATGGCCAGTAGTCTTTACGACTTGCTGATCAATCATTGATGATTATGGGTGCTGTTTGAGATAACATTTCAATCTTTATTACATTTGCCCCTTTATTAATCCGCAAACTTATGGCTATAAGAATTTTTATTACCGGGGGCACTTTTGACAAAGAATACAATATGCTGAGTGGGGAACTGTTTTTTAAAGACACCCACATGCACGATCTTTTGAACCTGGGTCGTAATCTGGTGCCGGTGGAAATACGAACACTGATGATGATTGACAGTCTGGAGATGACGAATGAAGACAGAGAACTGATTGCCCACCAGTGTGAGCAGTGTGATGAAGACCAAATTATCATCACACATGGTACCGATACCATGGACAAGACTGCTAGGCTGTTGGCGAAAAACGTTCGAAGTAAGACGATCATCCTTACTGGTGCCATGATCCCGATTAAGTTTGGTAGCTCCGATGGCTTGTTCAACCTAGGTAGTGCATTGGCTTTTGCCCAAACCCTGCCACCGGGCGTGTATGTAGCCATGAACGGAAAATATTTTAACTGGGACAATGTGCGCAAGAACCGCCAAACTGGAGTGTTTGAGGAGATGAGGTAGAAGAGATATGGAGGAGAGGAAGAATGGGTTAAAAGGGATGAGGGTGGATCTAGTTCAATATTCAATAAGTAATATTCAATGAGCAATATTCAATAAACAATATTCAATTCTTAATGTAGATTTTGCACATCTTTGCAGACTTATTTCCAAATACATGAAGACTACGAAAAGCGCAGCTATAGGGTTTATTTTTATTACCATGACGATTGATGTAATCGGATTTGGTCTCATCATACCGGTGATGCCAAGGCTGATTGCTGAACTTAAACATGTGAGCCTAGGCGATGCCAGTATCTGGGGTGGATATCTGATTACTACCTATGCAGCCATGCAGTTTTTATTTTCCCCGTTCATTGGCAATCTCAGTGACCGTTTTGGCAGACGACCAGTGATCCTCATTTCACTTCTGGGTTTTTGTATAGATTACCTAATCCTTGCCTTGGCGCACAATTATACCCTTCTATTTGTGGGTCGTGTGTTGTCGGGCATCACAGGGGCCAGTTTTACAGCCGCCACTGCTTATATAGCCGATATTAGCACCAAAGAGAACAGAGCAAAAAATTTTGGATTGATAGGTGCTGCTTTTGGACTAGGGTTTATCATTGGTCCCGCCATAGGTGGTTTGCTGGCTGCCTGGGGTCTTCGGGCACCTTTTTATGCAGCAGCCGTGTTGTGTTTCATCAATTTTGTGTATGGTTATTTTGTTTTGCCCGAATCCTTAAAACCTGAAAATCGCCGGGCCTTTGAGTTGAGAAAAGCCAATCCGGTGGGATCCCTGATGATGTTTAAAAAGTATCCGACCACGCTTGGGTTGGTACTTTGTTTTTTCTTTATTTTTCTGGCGGCACATGCGGTGCAAAGCAACTGGAGCTATTTTACCATGTTTCAGTTTCAATGGACAGAAAAGGAAGTAGGTATCTCGCTGGCCATAGTGGGGGTGCTGGTAGGAATTGTCCAAGGCGGGCTTATTAGATTCATCAATCCCAGGCTGGGGAATGAAAAGAGTGTATATATTGGTCTAACCTTTTATGCCATTGGTATGGTGTTGTTTGCTTTCGCTGCCAAGGGTTGGGAAATGTATGCCTTTCTGATTCCATATTGTATGGGAGGTATTGCTGGTCCGGCTTTGCAGTCCATCATCACAGCACAAGTGCCGGACAATGAGCAGGGTGCTTTGCAGGGCGGTCTGAATAGTGTGATGAGCCTAACCTCTATTCTTGGGCCGCTCATAATGACCGGGCTTTTCTTTTTTTCTATCCATGATAAATCTCCCGTTCACTTTCCGGGAGCACCTTTTATACTGGGTGCTTTGTTGATGTTTGTGAGCGTTATTTTGTCCTATCGTTTTCTGTCGGGTAAAAAGCATTTGAATCTGGCACCGGTAGTTGCTGAAAAATCCTCTTCACTCACCGAGAAGGTGGAAGAAAGGGTTGATTAGAGTAGGCAGAATAGTTTTATTATTTTAAAGCCGCTCCCAAGGCTGCTACATTCTTTTTGTCGTTGCCTATAAAAATCTGCTGGTTCAGTAGCACCACAGGTCTTTTTAGAAAAGTGTATTCCTGTAAAATATAGTTGCGATAGTCGGATTCCTGAAGCGATTGGTCTTTTAGGTTCCATTCTTTGTATTTGATGGCGCGGCGGCTGAAAAGGGCTTCGTAACTGCCAGCCATAGACTTCATTTCGTCCAATTGTTCGGGTGTTATTTTTTCTGTTTTGATGTCCTGAAAAGTAAAGCCAGGTAGATCGAAAGACAGGTTTACTGCTTCAAAAATCTTTTTTCCGGTGTCGCAGGTGGAGAGGTAATATACTTTGTTCATGGTTTCAAAGATAATGGATGAAGAGATGGGAAAACAGAGCAACAATCGTATTAATAGGATGCCATAAGTACCACTGTGGAACGGAGCGTCGCAAAATTGTGGCTATTTGTTTTTAGTTTGTCAAATAATACAAAACCTTAAAACTTTTGATTTTTTAACCAACCTTTACTGAAGCGAAGTGTTATATTTGCGTATCAATTTTTTGAATTATGATTAAAACTGGTAATCCTGTCATTAGCATTTATACCGAGATGACGCCCAATCCGGAAACGATGAAGTTTGTGGCTAACAAGTTGTTGTATCCAGGCAAAAGCATCGATTTTCCTGATGCTGAAAGTGCAAGTCCTTCGCCACTGGCGGTGGAATTGTTTGGTTTTCCGTTTATAAAAGCGGTATTTATTGCGAGCAATTTTGTTACTCTAACTAAAACCCCAGAAACAGACTGGATGGATGTGACACCTTCCGTTCGTCAGTTTTTGAAGGACTATCTGGAAGATGGCCGTCAGGTGATCAATGAGGATGAAATGGTGGAAGTGAAGACCGATAGTAGCAATATTGTTTTTGCGGATGATGATGATGTGGTGAAACGCATTAAAGAGATTTTGGAAAACTACGTGAAACCTGCTGTGGAGATGGATGGTGGTGCCATTCAGTTTAAGAGCTATAGCGATGGGGTGGTGAATCTGGCCATGCAGGGAAGTTGTAGTGGTTGTCCTTCGTCCATGATTACGTTGAAAGCAGGTATTGAAGGCATGATGAAGCGGATGATTCCTGAAGTGAAAGAGGTGATGGCTGAAGCTGAGTAATGATTTTTTTAAATAGATATTGAAAAGCCGTGTTTTGAGATGCACGGCTTTTTGTTTTTAATTACTTTTTTCAAGTTCCCTATTTTGGAGGTTCGGCTAATTGTAGAGCAGTTTGTATCAGGCTTGCAGGCCACCACGGCTATTGAATACATAGCGGTGCTAGCGGGCATTGCCAGTGTGTGGTATAGCCGAAAGGAAAATATTCTGGTTTATCCAGTGGGGTTGATAAATACTGTTATTTATGTATTCCTGAGTTTTCAGTATCACCTGCTGGGCGAGGCTTCTGTGAATTTTTATTATACCGTGATGAGTGTGTATGGCTGGTATTTGTGGACGAAAAAAGATGCAAGGCATCACAAAGTACTGAGGATACAATTTTCTACCGCAAGAGAGTGGCTGTGGCATTTGTTTTTCTTTGTTGGGTTTTATGTAGTAATCTTTTTTTCATTGCAGTATTTAAAGAAAAGTTTTGCTTCAGGAGCTATACCATGGGCAGATGCATTGGCTTCGGCTGCAGCTTTTACCGGCATGTGGCTGATGGCTAAAAAGAAAGTGGAGAGTTGGCTTTGGTGGCTGCTGACCAATATTTGTAGTATCCCATTGTATTTTGTAAAAGGATTGGTATTTACAAGTGTGTATTATTTGGTGCTACTGGTGCTGGCAGTGTATGGGCTTTTGGAGTGGAGACAAAGAGCGTTAATAAAAGACAAGACAGATGGTTAAAAAAATAGTACTAATAGGACCGGAGAGTACCGGCAAGAGTTCTTTGTGTGAGCAGCTTGCTGCTCATTATGGTACAATTTGGTGCAAGGAGTATGCGCGTGAATATTTGCTAGGGCATGGCACTCATTATAATTTTGAGGATCTGGCCACCATTGCCAAAGGGCAGTTAAGATTGGAGGACGAGGCTACGGGCCTTAAACTTCAGACCTCAACCGGCAACCTTCAATCCTCAAACCTGCTCTTTCTGGATACGGATATGTATGTGATGAAAGTGTGGTGTGAGTTTGTTTTTGGTACATGTCATCCATTTATTCTGGAGGAAATAGAAAGTCGAAAGTATGACCTGTACTTGTTATGTAATACTGATTTGCCCTGGGTAAAAGATGAGCTACGTGAATATCCTGATTTGGAAACCAGAGAAAAACTTTTTGAGATCTATAAAAATTTATTGATACATCAATCAACGCCCTGGGTGGAAATTAAGGGAAATGATTCCTCCAGACTGGCGATGGCTATTGAGGCTATTGAACGTGTGAGCGTTGGAAATCAGGATGTGATTTTATAGAGTCTATGCTTGCTGGCAGTTCGCTCTTCTTTTCTGTCGTGATTGTACGTGGTCATTTTGTGTCTGTCTTGGTGCGTGGGCTTATGCGGTTTTGCAAATGTGCCGCCAAAAGCGTGGGCTATCCTGTCATTTTAATTTTGCAACGGGTTGGCATTTTGTCTGTCGTTTTCTGTTAGTCTGTTGTTGGTTGTGTTGGTCTTTTAGGGTGACCGCTAGTGTTTAGATTACCGATAGAAGAATTGTCTCTATTTCATTTGGCTGGCTTTTCTTTTTGAAATATGGAAAACAGCAGACCGCCCATCATTGCACCATAGGCCGTGCTGTTTAAGGGTCGGGAGGTGATGGTGCAGGAACCATCTGCACAACCAATATATTTCCAATAGAGAAACCCAGCAATAGCACCCACTAGAATGCCAATAATGACCAGGCTGTTTTTTTTGATAAAAGCCATTTTGCTATTTTATTTTATCTCTTCGTAGGAAATATCCTTTTTGCTATTGGATCTGTTGGATTTGGATGGAGGTACCGCACAGTTGCCTCCGGCACAACAACCAATATTGAAAATGGGCATGGCCGCAAATAAAATTCCTACCAGTAAAAGACTCCATTGTCCGGAACGAGCTCCCTGGGCAATGATCGCCACGCCCAATATTAATCTAATGATGCGTATGATATCCCAGCCTTTGAAAAAACTATGTAGCATAAAAGAAGTGTTTAATACCTTATGTAAGTTCCTTACAAAGAAAAGACTTCCACGCCAGTAGTTGTGTTACTTTGGTTACATAAACAGAATCCAGCGCTGGTCCTGAAAAGCCAGTTGACCATATTGGTTCTTATGATTTTCTATATGGGATCATTTGGGCATATATATCTCCATGGAATTGTTTACTACAGGTGTGCCCCAGAGACAAGTAATTTCAAAATCTTAAATTTCTCTTGAATATTATTAGTTGTTTTTTGACCAATAGAAATTCGGGAAAAAATTTTCATTCGTCCTTTGAGTATTTTATGAATGAAAAAATTTCATGTAGGTTTGGTAAACAAAAGCACTTTTAAATTTACTGTTATGCTAATAATCAGAGATTGTTTCCAATTAAAATTTGGGCATTACAAAGAGGCCATAGTTTTAATAGAAGAAGCTAAAAGAAAAAATCTAATACCTCAAGCACTTAGTCGCAGAATACTTAGCGACTTCACCGGAGACGCTTACAGGTTGGTTCTAGAGTCGGGATATGAAAGCTTGAGTGCCTACGAAAAGTCCTTGCAAGAAGGGCTGGCTGAGGAAGATTGGAAAAACTGGTACGAGCAGTTTAAGACGCATGTTGTTTCATCTTGCCGCGAAATAATGAAGGAGGTAGGTTGATTGTTTTATTGTTGAAAATAAAACCAGAAGAGGACTTAGGGTATGATTGCTGGAATTATTATGATGGCCAGAATGAATTAATTTGCATTGTTGTCAAGAAATTTCTCTATTAAGGGAACGATAAATTCACTGGGTTTGAAATCTGGTTGGAGCGTGGTGATTTCTCCTATATAAGCTCCATGGCCTCCGGGTATGATGGCCAGTTGGCAATTCTGAATCAGTCTTGACATAGCCACAATGTGTTCAGTACTGGCTACATCCCGATCGCCATTAATAAGCATAACTGGCGATTGAATTGATTGTAGGGCATCATCTGAAAAATCTTTAAAGTGAATCATTCGATTGGCGCATTTCTGCTACATATTCATCAATTTATCAGGGTCAGGATTTACCATTAGAAATGCCTCTTTATACGGTTGTGGCATTTGTTCAAATGTTCCATTTTTCATAAACTCCCAGAATTGAGGAAAAGTGCCATTGCGTTTTAATAAAACAGAACCGGCCACTATCTTATTGCAAATTTGCGGGTGTCTGATGGCAATTTGTAGGGCTGTTGTGCCACCATTGCTGAATCCGAGAAAATCTGCTTTTTCAATATTTAGATACTTGAGTAGGGTGGCGATATCATCGGCATCTTGCTCAAAAGAAATTTCTGTATTCCGATCTCCGGTTCTACCATGAGCCTGAAGTTCCACACAGATAAGTTGCCTGGTTCGAGAGAAAAGAGGAATGACTCTGCCAAAAGAAGTGTGAATGGTGGAGCCGCCACCATGAATGAGTACAAGCGGTTGGCCTTCTCCGTATATTTCGAAATACATTTTCAGCCCACCTACATCCTCATATCCACTCTTTACTTTGAGGGCATCAGTTTTATTGTTCATGGGTTTGTTCATACTCGCCATTTTGGTACTGATGAAATTCGGAACCTCTATTTGTCAAAAATAATAGCCTGAATGTCCCGGTCGGGCTTTATGAAGTTCATTTGTTGCACTATTTTTCTGCTACGAGCAGCCACATAGGCACTCATGGGTTTTACCGAATATTTTACCGGATTGGGCAGACAAGCTGCAATGGCTGCTGCCTCATTTGGGGATAATGTTTTTGCAGATTTATTAAAATAAGTTTGGGCTGCCGCTTCTATTCCATAAATTCCTTTTCCCATTTCGGCTACATTCAGATATACTTCCAGTATTCTTTTTTTACCCCAGATTTTTTCAATCAAAAAAGTAAAATACGTTTCCAGTCCTTTTCTGATCCAACTACGTCCCTGCCACAAAAAAACATTCTTTGCAGTTTGCTGACTGATGGTGCTGGCACCTCGTACCCTGCCCGGTTTGCGTTGATTGTATTCCATCGCTTTTTGAATACTCTTCCAGTCGAATCCACTATGGTCGGGAAATAACTGATCTTCGGAAGCAATGACAGCCAGTTTGGCATTGGCGGACATTTGTTGCATGGGCATATAGACTTTTTTAAATCCATCGCCCTGTAGCCAGTTGGCAGCTTGAGTGACCGTAATCGGTGGATTCACCCATTTCAGGGCTACCAGATAAATTAATGGTGCTAGCACTAGAAATAATACCAGTCGCTTTGTCCATCTCCATATTTTTCTAATATAATTCACCTGATTGCAATTTAGATAAAAAGTTGGTTGAGGAGTTAATGGTAATTGTGAATGATTTTACAAATTAAAGAAAGAATAAAATTGCTGCTTAAATTGGGATTAGATATTGATCTTAGCTTTGTAATAAAGTAGGCCTATGATCAGCGCAATTGAAAACCCTATCAAAATAATGCCGTTCAGTCTGTTGATCCAGTGTATATTATGTGGGGTAAGTCGGTTTCGTATTTTTCCGGCCAACATCACTTTGGCAATATCTGCTACAAGTACCAATAGCAAACAGGTAGAAAAGATGACCACTCGTTCACGAATAGTATGATTGATAACGGAAGTGGTGGCCGTGAGCCAGAAAATAAAAACAGAGGGATTGAGTGTGTTCATCAAATATCCGGAAAGAAAGAGTTTGGCATAATCTCTTTTTCTAAAAGACACTTCTATGGCCTTGCCCTGCTCATTGATTTTTACTTTTTTAAAAAACAAAAAATATATACCAATAATCATCAAAAACAAACTGCCTGTAATACCAATGAGTTGTTTATGCTCGCTGATGGCTTCAAAAAGAGCTGAGAATACATTGCTTAAAAAGGCGATGGAAATATCGCTTGCAGAAACCCCCACCACAAACGCCATTCCGCCTTTGTGACCCACATTGATACTATGTTTTATAATAGAAAAAAGTACCGGTCCCACGGCAATGCTTAACAAAAGCCCCAGCGTTATTCCTTTTATTAAGGATTCAATCATAGTTCCGGTAAGGTAGTTTGTAGATTTATAATAAGCAATTTTAAATGTGGCCAGTTGCCAAAAACTTATCCCAACTTTCTAGTATGGCTCCTTTCATCACTCTGGGAAACTTATGTTGGCTGCCTAATTTTCCTCTTAGCTCCATAAATTTTAAAAAAGTTACTTCTGGTAATATTTCTATGGAAACATCCGTAAGCGCACTGGTTCTTTCGGTGGCATAATCATCATTTATCTCCTTTAATTTATTATCAATAAATGTTATTAAATCATGGCTGTCTATGGCATCGTTGGTGGCTACATACCATTTGTGTGCAAAGTAATTATTGAGCGGATATCCAATAACGGTATATTCGGGAATACTAATATTAAAATAATTACTGGCCTCTACAATAGCAGAATTCATATTCTCTACACTTAAATGCTCTCCTGCCAGACTGAGAAAATGTTTTGTTCTTCCGGTAATGATTACCTCGCATTTTTCTATATCTAAAAACCTAATTGTATCGCCGATCAGGTATCTCCAGGTTCCGGCATTGGTGTTGAGTAGCAAAGCATAATCTTTGCCATATTCCACTTCATCAATCAGCAGGGCTCGGGCATCAGGTTTTATGTTGCCATCGCTATCAAAATTGGTGTCGTCGAAAGGCACAAATTCAAAAAAAATATTATTGTTGGTGATGAGCTGCATACCAATGGCATGTTCCCGCATTTTATATCCAATAAAACCTTCGCTGGACAGATAGTTTTCTACATAAACAATGGGCTTACCTAATAGCTTTTCGAAAGATTTTTTATACGGCTGAAAGGATACACCTCCATGAACAAAAACACCAAAGTTTGGCCATATTTCATGAATGTTGTTCAGATTGTATTTTTCTATCACCATTTCCATGCACATTTGGCACCAGGCTGGTACACCTATTATATGCCCTATATCCCATTCTCTGGCGTGTTCCACAATCTCATTAAGTTTTTCATTCCAATCCTTCATGGCTGAAATGCGCACGCCGGGTTTGTAAAAAGTCTGAAACCAGAATGGTCTTTTTTTGGCAAGTATTCCACTCAGGTCGCCGGCATACCATCCGGCATCACCTTTTTGCAAATTGGTAGTTCCTCCAATGATCAAAATGCTTTTCGTAAAAGATTTTCGGTTGGCCTCCTGGTAGTTCAATACACTGATAAGCTGTTTCAAATAGTTCACAGTATTGCTTCGCAAAAGGTCTTTAGTTATAGGGATATACTTGCTGGCTGCCTCAGAGGTACCAGAACTAAGTGCATAATATTCTATTTTTCCTGGCCATGTAACATCTGATACTCCTTCAAGAGTTTTTTCCCACCATTCATTATAAATCTTGTTGTAATCATGAATGGGTACCTGGGCTTGAAAGGTTCTTTCTGGTTGTTTGCTAAGTAAGGCCGCATCGAAAAGATATTTCTGGCCAAACTCGGTGAATCTGGCTTTTTTAAGCAGTTTTTTAAGCACCTTTCTCTGTTGTCCTCTGGCATTGGACTTAGGAATTCCCAATGCCCGGGCAATTGCTTTTGGTATTTTAAAATCAATTATTGAAGCCATAACATGCAACCTTACGGGAGTTGTAAAGTCGCAAGATACGATTTTGTAAAAAATCGATTTTTATTTAGTGCTTAATAAGTTTTAAAAACATTTTATATTAATGAAATGACGCTATTGCACAAATAATCTTAAAAATACATATACAATAAAACTCATAAATGCGATGAGGCTGCACATAAAAATAGTACCATATATCAAGAGGCGGTTGTCCTTCTTATTATATTTATGACTGGGCTGATAAATCCGTATGTCCTGTAATGCCTCCTGCAATTTTTGAGGAATAGTCTGATTGCTGATCAATTCGTTTATTGTGACTGCCATATAAATAGTTTAAAAGGATATGAAAAAAAGTTGAACCCAAAGTAAATGCATTCAGTCTATAAAATAAATGGGATTTTCCCCGTTTTTTAAGGATGTTTTTGCCTGTGTTCTTTTTTCAGAATAGAGCTGACACCTGCTTTGCTATCTTTGCCGCATGTTAAAAACTGTATTAAACAATGCTATCATGGCTGGTGGCGAACAGATATCCAAATTTTTCAATCAGTCTTTTGAAATTAGTTATAAAGAAGGGAGAAACAATCTGGTAACTGCGGCTGACTATGCATCGGAAAAAGCCATTCTAGAAGTGATCAAAAATGCCTACCCCGATCATTATATTTTAACCGAAGAAACAGGAGCTATTCCGCAGCAATCGGATTACAAATGGATTATTGATCCTATAGACGGTACCATCAATTTTGCACATGGCATTCCTATCAATTGTGTCTCTATTGGTGTGGAGTTTCAGGGCGAAATGATTTTAGGTATGGTGTACAATCCGCACATGAACGAATTGTTTTTTGCAGAAAAAGGCCAAGGTGCCACTTTCAATAACAAACCTATAAAAGTTAGTGCCGAATCGGATGTGATGAAAAGTTGTCTAGTTACCGGGTTTCCCTATCAGTACATTCAAAACCAAAATGGTCCTTTGGAGGTTTTTGAACGCCTCATCAGAGAAGGAGTGCCAGTACGCAGACTGGGAGCCGCCGCCATTGACCTTTGCTGGGTAGCTGCCGGAAGACTCGATGGCTTTTACGAACACAAATTGCAACCCTGGGACAGTGCCGCTGGTTTTCTGATTGTAGAAGAAGCCGGAGGGAAAGTAACCAGTTTTGACGGGAGCAGATACAGTCCTTACGAACCCAAAATTGTCGCCTCCAATGGCATCATTCATCAGCAGCTTTTAAATATCATTCATCAATCCTAAAACAAATTCCGTGAGCGAAAGAACCGAAATATCAGACCTGGGAGAGTTTGGTTTAATAGACCATCTTACAAAAAATATTGAACTGCAAAATGTGTCCTCCCTCTTGGGTGTAGGTGATGATGCCGCAGTGATTGACCATTTTGGAAAACAAACCGTGATAACCACCGACCTGCTTTTGGAAGGAGTGCATTTCGACCTGATGTACACACCACTCAAGCATTTGGGCTATAAAAGCATCGTGGTAAACCTAAGCGATGTATATGCCATGAATGCCACGCCCACCCAAGTTACAGTCGCCATCGGCATCAGCAATCGCATAAGCCTGGAGGCACTCAACGAATTTTATGAAGGCGTTTATGCCGCCTGCAAACAATATGGCGTAGATCTGATTGGTGGCGACACCACCACTTCGCAAAAAGGATTTGTAATTTCCATCACTGCCATCGGAGAAGTAACGCCCGACAAATTTGTGCAACGTAGCACTGCACAAAAAGGCGACCTGCTCTGCGTAAGCGGCGACTTGGGTGCAGCCTATTTAGGACTTTTGTTCCTGGAAAGAGAAAAGGAAATATTTTTAGAAAGCCCCGGTGTACAGCCTGATCTGGAAGGTGAAACATACGTGGTAGGTAGACTTTTGAAACCCGAGGCCCGAAAGGATATCGTAGAATTTTTTGCAGAAGCCGAAGTTATGCCAACCGCTATGATGGACATCAGCGATGGGCTTAGTTCCGAGATCCTGCATATCTGCAAGCAAAGCAACCTCGGCTGTGTGCTATACGAAGACAAAATACCGGTGGAAGAAGAAACCCGCCTTGCAGCTTTCAAATTTGAAATTGATCCCACTGCCTGTGCCCTCAGTGGTGGCGAAGACTACGAATTGGTTTTTACAGTACCGCAAATTGATTTTGACAAAATAAAAGCCAATCCGCAGATAAGCATTATCGGCTATATGACCGAACCAGAACAAGGAGCCAAGATCATAACTAAGGGAGGCTCCACTCATGCCATTTCTGCACAAGGCTGGAACCCACTAAAGTAACTATCAGAGATGATGAGGCTGGCTTCAGTGCATATCCCGACTATCTTGCGCTTTGGCGACATGGCGCATCGCAAGCTTGTTCTGCAGAATAGAGCACATTTCTGGTGTGCCGTTCTGTTATCCACCATGCTGGCATCCTGTGCTTCCGTAAACAAAACCTACAATCCTGAAAGAAAATTCAGTCCGCAACAACTACACCAGGATTATCAAATTTTTCAAAGCATTTTGCAGGAAAGGCATCCCGGATTGTACTGGTATAGTTCCAAACAAAAAATGGATAGTATTTTTGAACAAGGTAAAAATTTACTTGGGGATAGTCTTACCGAAACAGGATTTCGAACTGTGCTCTCCAAAGTGATTACCCAAGTGCAATGTGGACATACCAGTATAAGATATTCCAAAGCCTTTGTTACATTCAATGAGAAACTGAAGACGAAATCAACTTTTCCCCTGTCTATAAAAACTTGGAGCGACACTATCATTGCCGCTTCCAACCTGCCACAAACCACATTGAAGCGAGGCGATATGATCACGGCCATCAATGGCCAACCTACCGCTCATTTGCTGGATACGATGATGCAATTTGTTCCGGCCGATGGAAACAATATCGTGGCCAAAAGTCAATTGCTGAGTAGTGCAAACTATTTCGGGAATTTATACTTGGCTGTTATGGGCAAATCAGATCAATGGGTTTTGGATTATATCGACAGCAATGGCGCAGCCAAACAAGCAACACTCCTAATGCCGAAACCTGCTAGGGCAGATTCCACACGGCCAGAAAAAAAACAAAGGGTAAAAAGAATCAAAAAATCAAGCGCTGAAAAACGAATGGACTATCGCTCTATGGTGTGGCAGGATAGCAACAACTATGCGGTCATGCGTATAAATAGTTTTTCGCCCAAAGCACACTTGAAACCATTTGTTCGAAAGGCTTTCAAAAAGTTGAACAAACAGCAAATTCAAAACCTGATCATAGATCTGCGACTGAACGGAGGAGGAAGCATAAGCAACTCCACTTTCCTTACCCGATTTCTCATCAAAAAATCTTTTACTATTTGTGACTCCGTGTATGCTACAGCAAGCAGTTCCAAATTTAGTAGATACATAAAAAATGATTTTCTCTTAAAGGCTTATATCCGTTTTTTTACCACCAACATTGATAACCATTGCCGAATGTTGTTTCTGGAAAATAGAAGCTACCGTCCTTTTGTCAAGCGTGGATACAAAGGGCATGTTTTTATGCTTAGCGGAGGGTACACTTACTCCGCAAGCACACTTGTTTTAAACAATATAAAGGGGCAGGACAATATTACGATCGTAGGCGAACCAACAGGTGGCGCCGCTTATGGCAATAGCGCAATGATGATTCCAGATGTTACCCTTCCCAATACTAAACTCCGCATCAGGCTTCCTATTTTTAGGGTTGTGATCAACAAAAATGTTCCCCAAAACGGACAAGGGATTTTGCCAGATGTGTATGCGCTTCCCACTCCAAAAGCCATACGGGAAGCGGAGGATTATAAAATGAAAGCCGCATTAGATTTGATCAAAACCTCCCGATAATGGTTAGATATCGATCAGCGCATAGTCACCTAAATAAGGTATTGAATAGGTTAAAAGGTTGATGGCTATTGTTTGTAGTTTTGAAAGGTCAATTGATTTTCGGTCTAAAATTTTTCAATTTTTCCCTATGATTTGGACAATACGATGCATCACAATTTTGATATTTGGAATGATCTGCTCCTGCAATGAAATAGGAGAACAGCCGCCAGAAAATATTCAACTGTTACCGACCAATGATGGCTCCAAAATAGTACGACAATACAGTGTGTTGTTTGTCACCAGCTATTCCAGAACTGGCAACTCCGTCAGACGTGCAGGATCCTCCACCCAATATTTGGAATTGTATGATGCGGCTACCGGCAAACTGCTTAGTCCAAAGTCTCATAAATTGGAAGGAAACTTTCGATTGCTTAAAATCACCAACGGTAAAATATGGATGTCAAGTTATAATAACAAAACGCAAAAGCAAGAAATACAAGTGCTGAACCTTTCTGATTTTTCAAAGGCTTTTGACAGTGAATCTTTGGAAAACCTGAATAATGGACTGGGGTTTAGCCCTAATCAGATTTATTATAACCCACCTGGAATGTCTGGGATTATCATGCAGGGAGACGATGCCCGCATATATCAAATTAGCGAAGAAACAGGCAAAGCCTCTTTGCTTCCAGACACGCTGAAGCCAAAGCATTTCCACCACTTTTTTTTAGAGATGAATCATCATAAATCCGCATCACATCGTTATGACTTTGAAGGCAGGGGAAGAAGTAGGTTGGTGGCAAAACCAATTGCATGGGATTCCAAAGAGAAGATAGCATCCTCGCAGGATGATTTTATTAGCCCGATATTGGTTGGTCAGTTCAATGAACAAACCATTGCAGAACGGCCTATGACTATCGATGGCAGTTTTGCAATCATTTCAAAAACCAAAACCACCGGGGATTTTAAATATCAGATTTCATTGCTCGATACAACGGCTCTTCGTACAAAATGGAAATTGGAATTACCTGCTAGTCCCGGATCCAGTTCAGATGATGAATTGTCAGATATAAAGCCGGTGGGCGATAACTTATTGCTGACTTCGAAACTTTTTATGGGGTTGGTTAACGCAAAAACCGGAAACTGGGTGTGGTCAAAACACTTTATTAGCGAAGATGAAAAATGACAAATCATATTGGTATCGTTTTCCTATGAAATCTTGCTCCAAGCCGTTTTCCCTTTTTGCGACTGAAGAAAAGTCTTTAGTTTATGGTGTTCCGGTAGTTCCAGGTCAGGATCCAGCGTCAGGATATCTTCAGTTATTTTTTTTGCTACGTCCACCATCACCCGGTCGTTGACAATATTGGCCAGCCTAAAGTTCAAAGCACCACTTTGTCTGGTGCCTTCTATATCGCCGGGTCCTCTTAGTTCCAGGTCTTTTTCGGCAATTTCAAAACCGTTATTTGTAGAGGTCATAATCTTCATTCTTTCTCTGGCATCGTTGCTCAGTTTCCTGCCGGTGAGCAATATGCAATAACTTTTTTCTGCACCCCGACCCACTCTACCCCTTAGCTGATGTAGTTGCGAAAGCCCAAATTTTTCAGCACTTTCTATCATCATTACCGAGGCGTTGGGTACATTCACCCCCACTTCTATCACCGTGGTGGAAACCATGATCTGGGTCTCGTGATGTACAAACCGTTGCATATTGGTTTCTTTTTGAATGGCCGGTTGCTTACCGTGCACCATGCTGATCCAGTATTGTGGTTCCGGAAAATAGGTTATTATTTCTTCGTATCCCCGCATCAGATTTTCATAGTCCAGCTTTTCACTTTCATCTATCAATGGGAAAATGACATAAACCTGACGGCCTAAACCAATTTCTGATTTAAGAAAGTCCATTACCTGGCTGCGATCACTATCAAAACGATGCACGGTGGTGATCGGTTTTCTGCCCGGAGGCAATTCGTCTATCACACTATAATCCAGATCACCATAGGCCGTCATGGCCAAAGTGCGTGGAATAGGCGTTGCGGTCATTACCAGAATATGGGGTGGAATCTCATTCTTTTCCCAGAGCCGCGCACGCTGAGCCACACCAAAGCGATGTTGTTCATCTACAATCACCAATCCCAGATTCTTAAACTGCACCGTATCTTCTATCACTGCATGGGTTCCAATGAGCAAATGAATCGTATCGTTGGCTATTCCTTCCAGAATTGCCTTTCGTTCTTTGCCTTTTATGGAACCGGTAAGCAATGCCACTCTGATATCCATGTCCTTGAGTAGTTTTTCGATCCCCAAAAAGTGTTGCCTGGCCAGTATTTCAGTGGGAGCCATCAACACCGATTGAAATTGATTGTCTGCTGCCAGCAACATGCAAAGTAGTGCTACAATAGTTTTTCCACTACCCACATCGCCTTGTAACAATCTGTTCATTTGTCGGCCTCTGGCCGTATCATTTCTTATTTCTTTTAATACTCTTTTCTGTGCGCCAGTAAGTTCGAACGGCAGATGAGCATTGTAAAAGGTGTTGAAGTAGTCACCGACAGCATCAAATACCACACCCTTTGAGAAACGATATCTTTGGGCACGCAGCAGGTTCATCCGCATTTGAGCCAAAAAGATTTCTTCGAACTTTAACCGCCTGACGGCTGCTTCAAAATGTTGTGGTGTTTTGGGGAAATGTATTTGCTGATAGGCATCAAACCTTGGCATCAACTTCAACTGTTCCAAAATTTTTTCAGGAAAAGGATCGGGAATGTCCAACTCTTTTACATGAGGTAGCAGGGTTTGGGTGAGCTTGCCAATCTGCTTACCGCCAAGGCCTCTTGCTTTTAACTTTTCGGTGGTCGGATAAACAGGTTCCAGATACCCCTTTCCCTCCGTTTTTTCCGACGACCAGGGCTCAATTTCCGGGTGAACTATTTGTGGCCTGCCCAAGAACCAGCTTAGTTTTCCATAGACTATATAAGCCTGCCCAGGTTGTAGTATTTTTTGGATCAGACTGATGGACTGAAACCAAACCAGTTCTATTACGCCCGTCTTGTCCTGCAAAAACGAAATAAGTCGTTTGCCTCTATTCTCGCCCAGTATTTCAAAGGGTTTCAGGATGCCGGCAACCTGCGCATACTCATCCACGGCAGAAAGGGATGAAATGGCAGATATTTTAGTTTTGTCCACATGCCGGAATGGGAAGTGATTGATCAGATCCTGAAATGTAAAAACATTAAGTTCTTTTTGCAAAAGTTCTGCCCGCTGCGGACCAACTCCTTTCAGGTAAACGATTGGGGTGGATAATATGGTGGAAGAGGGGCTGATTTGTTATTAATGGTTAATTGTTAATGTTTAATGATGAATGGTCAATGATCAATAATCAAAGTTCAATAATCAATGTTCAATTATTACCTTGGGATTTCTAAGCCATTGATCACCTGTTTGATGATTTCATTTTCGCCCACACCTTCCATTTCTTTTTCTGGAGATAGGATGATGCGATGTCGCAAAACCGGTGCTGCTATGGCTATGATGTCATCGGGGGTTACAAAGTCTCGACCCTGAATGGCTGCTGTAGCTTTGGCGGCATTCATAATAGCTAGAGAAGCGCGAGGTGAAGCTCCCAGATAAATGGATTTATTGTTTCTGGTTTGATGTACCAGTCTGGCAATAAAAGCTAATAATTTTTCTTCGATCAGGATTTCTTTGATCTGCTGGCGTAACTGATTTATTTCATGGCCAGTAAGCACCGGCTGAATGCTGTCAGTAGCCGACTGATTGCCCATTTTATGAAATAGTGAAAGAATAGCCAACTCCTCCGATTCGCTGGGATAGGGAACTTCTATCTTGAAAAGAAAACGATCCAATTGGGCTTCAGGCAAACGATAAGTGCCTTCCTGCTCAACCGGATTTTGAGTAGCCAATACCATAAAAGGCGTATCCATTTTGTAGGTGGTGCCATCCACCGAAATTTGCCGTTCTTCCATCACTTCCAGTAATGCAGCCTGCGTTTTTGCCGGTGCACGGTTAATCTCATCCACCAACACCAAGTGGCCAAATACAGGGCCTTTTCTAAATTCAAATTTAGCATCTGCCGGATTGAAAACCGGTGTGCCAATCACGTCTGAGGGCATCAGATCGGGAGTGAATTGTATTCTCATAAAAGAAGCAGCTACTGATCGGGCAACCAGTTTGGCTGTCATGGTTTTAGCAACACCCGGAACGCCTTCAATCAAAACATGCCCATCTGCCAGCAAAGCGGTAATGATTAGCCTGACCATTTCCTCCTGACCCACAATTATTTTTTTTATCTCACCGGTTATTTTCATTACGGCTTCATTGAGTCTGCTGAGATCCATACGGTTTTCAAAAATCGATTCTTGCATATCTTAGGTTTATTCGTTATGGTAAAAATTTTCCATATTTTTTTGTAAAATAATTAAATCTGTTTCAGATACAATTCCTTCTGTTTGTAGTTGATTCAACTGTCGCACTATTTCAAGTACTATCCTATCCTGAACACCAGACTTGTAACTCAGTTCCTTTGCAAATTCCTGATTCAGATCTCTGCTAAAAAGTTTATACCTGCTTCGCACATGATCCAAAAAATGGGCACTCATCTTTCTGGCAAGATTGAGATGATCGCCTTTCTCGTAATACAAAAGTCCAACTGTTCGAACAAAATTCAGAGACGCATTTTCTGGTTTGGGAATGATGGGGATGATTCTTTGTTTTCTTCTCATTTCGGATACTGCATATATCAAAAGCAGCAGCAATGCCAGTAATATTCCCGATCTAAAATAGGTATTGCTCATGATGGCATTAAACCAATCAGCTTTTGTAGGTTCATTTCTGTAGGGGGTAAAAAATTCATCCCAGATGACAACCGAAGTATTCGAAGGGAATATGGAAAACAGATTTTCAAAATACTGAATATTGTTATCATAAAGCATAAAATAGTTGCTAAAAACCAAGGGAGATAAATGAACGTACAAACTACCTTTCCCCTTTTTTAATCGGATCAGATTGGGTTTGCCCAAATGGCTGTTCCCGATCTCTTTGGCAATAGATGGCGACATGGTATTGAATTGACCATCCATCAATATCCCAGGATACCGATAGGATAGTTTGCCAGCAAAGGGTGGTGAAGAAAGGGAAACCTGCATTGTGTCGGTTCCATAATTTCCGTCAGGGTAATACAACGCTGTTTCGCTTTCGGAAGTAGCTTTTATGAACTTTTCTAAAGGGACATCTATGCGAAAGGTGCTAATGAATACATGATTGCCTCTGTCTATAAAGGAAATCAGGTCGTTGAGTTCGGTGCTATTAGGATAAAAATTCGGTCTTAGAATTATATATAGTTGGTTAGAGTCTAAGGTTCCGAATGTTTGCGCATCGTCCGGTTTGCTGTAGTTGATGATATGTTTTGAATTTGGGAAAAATGCTTTCAGGCTTTCGAAAAATACAAAGGCACCATAAGGATCTTTGTTTTTTTTATCTAAATTGATTTTTGTGTTGATCGTATTATCCTGCTTTGTTCCCAGAAAATAAAATAAAGTCAGGATCAAGATGGCCAGCAGGGTAATATAGAATAGAGCCTTCTTCACACTATTTACCTATTTTATTTTTTAGTTCTACAAAATCGTTTTTTATTCTTGCATATTTTGAAGCATCAATGTCAAACAGGCCGTACCAGCTATATTCATAGTGCCGGGTGGCGGTAAAAAACTCAGGGTAAAATGTAGCAGATCGAACCTGTGTCAGATAGTCGAAATTGGTTTTTTCGGGCATGTATTGAATCAAGCCTTTTTCTTTCAAAATTTTTAGTGCCTGAAAATAATGAAGTCGGATGGCTTGTCTGAAATGCTGATGGGTCATAGCTTCCAGAATTGCCTGTTCAAAATTAGTAGAAAAAATATCCACGTTGTCTGGGGCTGGATCATTTCCACTAAGGCCAATTGGTTTCTTCTTAAATAACAGAAGACTATTGTTTTTCAAATACCAAAAAAGAATAAGGATAAAAACAATAATGGCCATGATCTGCAAAATCAATTGGATATTAATGTCCGGAAATATGCTTTTTGAGGGCTCGTTCTTTTTGGCTTTTGGAATACCGGTTTTGACATAATCAAAGGCCTTGTTATTTTTTATTTTTTGAATAAAGTCTTGTTCCAGATGGCGGATAGCAATGATCTTTTGTGTAGTATCCTCATCTAAAAAGTCAATAGGATTTTGCGAGATATTTTCAGGAGGTGAAAGGCTGTCCTTTTCTTCTTCTACGTATGGCAATATTTCCTCACTATAAATAGAATCAGTTGGCAACGGATCCTGTGCCCATGCAGAAGCAGGAAATGACAAAAAAGTCAAAACGATCCATACATATCGAAAATCTTTTTGCACAAACTTACTCATAGAGGTATGGTTGATGAAGTCGTTTTCTTTTTTGACAAGCGGATGGGATATATAATAAAATACCATACCACAAAGGTTGCGGATGCTGTAGTAACAAAAGTGGTGAGCCAGGATGCATCATTATACAACCGAGTTATCAGCCCTTCAAAAAATGCGGCGATCACAAAGACAGGAATGATGCCTATCATGATTTTTACTCCATCCTTTGCACCTTCCCGAAAGGCATCCATTCTATTTTTGGTGCCGGGAAACAAAAAACTTTTGCCGAGTACAAAACCAGCCGCTGAGGCAATAATGATGGCAGTAATTTCTAAAGCTCCGTGTACAAAAACCACCAGCCAAAATTGTATGCCTAATCCGTGTGAAGCAAACAACTGATCAAAACATCCCACCATGACTGCAGTTTCTGTTAGTTTATACAGGGTAGGAAGGCCGCAAAATATTCCGGAAACAAAAAACACAAAGGCAACTTTGATATTGTTAATCATGATGCCCAGCCAACTAAGCAATGGATTGCCTCCTTCGTAAATCCCAAATGGATTGCCATTTTCGATATTCTCTAAGGTCTTATTAACATAGCTATGTCCAAACATGCTAACGATTACATCTGGATTCTGTTTGGACACTAACATACCCAAAAGAAAAAAAACAACAAAAACCAGAAAGGCAAAAAATACGGTTTTATGGTGTTTGGCAATGGATAGAGGCAATTCATATTTCCAAAACCGCACTAACCGGCTGCTTTCTTCTTTTCTGTTTCTGTAGATATCTAAATATACTCTGGCCGCTTCTTTATTTAGAAATGCCTCGGTTTTGCTATTGGCATAAAAGGTTTTAGCATAGGCCAGATCGTCCACTAATTGCGTGAAGGCGCTGGCCATGTCGTCGGGGGATTCCGCTGGCTCGGTTTGGTTTTTCAACCAACGGTCTTTATTTTTCTTAATAAACAGTGCTTCCCTCAACTTGCTAAACTTTGGGAACTAAAGTACGAAAATAAAAAGTGCAGGAAGCAGGCTAATTATTTTTTTTGGGGTCTATGATTATTTTATGAAAAAGATTTTCATTGTTCTGAAGGAACATCTTGTTGGTAGAAAAAACGGACAAACCGGTTTCGACGAACTTTGATTGAACCAATACCTGCGCCTATTTTAATTGGGAAAGAGGATAGTTTATTGGATTTGCCCATAAGTTTCTCCATTGGCCATAACCCTTTATCTTTGCCAGCCAATTTTTAATTGAATAAATTTAGAAATACAAATGAAGGCATATACTTTTTTGATTAGATACCGATTGCCAATAGCTGTGCTTGTGTTATTGCTTGGTGGTGTAACCAATTATTTTGCAAGCTTTTGGCCTGCTTTTCCGCTATACCTGATTGGTGTGGTGCTGGTTTTCAGTCATTTATTTTTCGGACCTCTGAGGCTGATTCAGGAATATATGGAAGCTGGTGATATGGAAGGGGCTGAACGAATTTTGAATTCTATAAAATTCCCCAATCTGCTTTATAAACCCATTCGATCCGTGTATTATACCTTGAAAGGGAATATTGCCATGAGTAAACAGGATTTTGACAGTGCTGAAACCATGATGAAAAAAGGGCTGGATCTGGGTATGCCTGTGAAAGAAGCAGAAGGAGCCAGTCTTTTGCAAATGGGTATGCTGTCCATGCAAAAAGGGAATGTGAAGCAGGGCGAAAGTTATATCCGTCAGGCTGTTCGTAAGGGGCTACCCGATAAAGAAAATGAAGCTGCCGCCTATTTGCAAATGTGCAGTATCATGATGAACAAGAGAGAGTTTAGGGCTGCCAAAGAGTTTTACAGAAAAGCTAAAGCCTGCAAGCCGACCACCAAGGAGATTGTGGATCAGTTGAAACAATTAGACAAATATATTTCCAGAATGCCGGGTTGATTTGTGGGTAGGTTATAGCCGATTTTTTGAAGTATTGAAAGGCGTATCACAGATTTTTTTTTGGTTTACAGATTGACAAAAGCTGTCCTAAAATTCTGGTTTGATCGGAGTCCAAACCACTGGCAGGCATTGGCCTGTCATCAATTGTAAGGGTTTAAACTCAATGGTTGTTTCGGAGACCTTTTTAATCCAATGAAGAGGCTGGTTTTTTGTTCCATTGCCATGGAAACCTTTCGGGGAAATTCAGATATCCAATGCAGATTACCCTCTTCAACTGATAAATTGGAGTATAGGTCACTGATCTAAAAACTTGTTCCCTAATCCTTATTTTTATTTTTGAGGAAAACAAAGGAACGGCATTACAAAATCATCCTTTCTAAATACAAAATTATTTCCGACAACCCCCAAGCCTGAGATATATTAAGCAAAAAATATCATAGATTTATTAAAGCATTCATTTGTATAAATCAAATGAATACTGTGACAGACGATGCCTGACGATTAGCCAGGAGTCAAAATTATATCTCAAATGATATATTATTCACATGTGAATGAAGATAGTGTTATAGAACACAAACTACTAGCTGACACAAAAAGCTTCAGTTGTATATGTATTGCAGGGAGTGGGGAAAGATTTATTAGCATATTGGATGTGGACACTTGCAAAGAATTTATCTGTATTGATATTTATCAACCCGCTTTGTTTTTAACCAAACTAAAACTTGTTTTTCTAAAGTATTTTTCAGTAAAAGAATATTTAAATATTATAGGATATAACACATGCACAAAGGAGGAAAGGCTACTGGCGTTTGATTCGATTGCTCAGTATTTGGATTCTGAAACTCTTACTTTTTGGAAAAAGCATGAGAAATGGATTGGTAAGGGTGTTTTGCATTGTGGGGCTTTTGAAAGATTTCTTTCAAGAGCTAGACCAATGCTTAGAATATTGCTGGGGAAAAAGTTTTACCAATTGGCTTATCAACACGAATCCTTTTCACCACTATTTCTTTCATGGAGATGGAAACTTCTGAAAAAAATGTTTGGATTCAAAATAGTTTACCGACTCTTGGGGAACCATGATTCGGCATTTATAGGCAAAGCGGCCAAACCATCCTTTATTCCAAATACTTTGGATTTGCAATTTAAAAACGGGACGGCAAAATATTCTTTCATCTATCACTTAATTTTTCAAGGTCATTTTCATAAAATGGATTCTTCGGTAATACCGATTTCGCTGCAGGTAGAAATTTTGGAAAAAATAAAAAAAAGATTGGCTGATGACAGCTTACAGGTCTCATTTATTCATCAGGATCTTTTGGAATATCTCACAGCTCAGTGCCAGGAAGCAAAGTCTAATTTTATATCAACCTCAGACATTCTAAGCTTTGTACCTGTGGAATATCTGGAAAAATTATTGAATTTACCAATAGCAAGAATGTCTACAATTGCAGTAAGAGCGTTCATAAAAAACCGAATTACCGAAAAACATCTTTCACAAATAAAGTCAAAAGGATTTTGCTATTCAGACTGGTCCGGGGCAGAGCGATCGGGTATGTACCAGGTTTTTTCATTGTCTGCAAATGAATAAGGATGGAGTTTCGAAATAGCTAATTATTGGGTGAGGGAATTATTGTGGAAATAAAAATAAGAAATTCAAATGAAAGCTCTTAAATATACTTCGGATAAGGAAAGTGAAATTATGGCACTTGAAGAACTTATTACCCAGGGAAAGAGTGTTGTTCTGAAAATTAATAAGTCACATTTTCTTCAAAGAGCTGCTGTATTTAAAACCTTTACTCCTTATTATATTGAACAAGACGACAATGTGGTGGGAACTGGAATTGTATCAAAGACTGCAATTACATTAGACGAACAAAAGGAAGAAGTTGGATTTTTTTTTGAAGGCAAAGTACATCCCGATAAGAGAAGACAAGGCATTGGTGGTTTTATTGGTAAGGCCGGGCTTGAGTTCATCTTAAATGATTTTCAACTTGATAAAGTAATAACTACCCATAAAGCTGTAAATATTGCAATGGCAAGAATTGTGGCAAGAACATCTCCCATAAAATACTTTTTTCCATTTGTTTATCTTGCTATTCCGAGTCAAGCCTGTCTTTCAAACCTAAAAATTTCTGAAAGTAAACCTTTAAAATTTATGGTTGGATTAGACAATCCACAAGATTTGAATCCCAAGTATTATTTTGATTATAAGAAGGGATTAGGATTTTTCCGTACTCATTTATTATACCAGCTTACGGTGGAGAAGGTGTCGCCAACTTTAGGTTTATTAATGAAAATACTGAGTGCGGTTTATCCAAAGAAATACCAAAACTTGCCTAAATTGGGGCAAACATTTTCCACTTCAGTGGTATATGGATTAAACCAAAAAACCATTCCTTATTTACCGGAATTATTTAAACAAATACAAAAAGAAGATGCAGATTACATACTTGTTTGCTGCTGCAAAGGCGATGACATCTATCGCACATTGAAACCCTTTTCCATAAATCAAACAGAATATTTTTTGGCTTCTAATTTCAATCTTAAGCAAAAACTACCGGTGGAATTAGATGCCCGATGTTGTTAGCAACCTTTAAAAAAGTTAGTGAAATGAAAAATAATTACGCAAGTACCAGAAGTGCCGAGAACTTTTCATTGAAAGATTTTTGTACAGCAGGCGATGTCAGTTTAGATGAACGGGTAAACAATTTCTCAGACTGGATAAAAGATAGAACAGGTAGCGGAGATATATTATACCGAAGATTAGTGATGGGGAAGATGGATAGAGTGGTAACCATTAAGGATCCATTTACAGGGCAACAAAAAAACATGCTAATGTTTGGTTCCAATAATTATTTGGGACTGGCCACTCATCCTTACGTTTTACAACATTTGCAAAAGGCAATTCAAACCTTTGGGCATGGTATTGGCGGACCTCCTCTATTAAATGGATACACAAGGCTACATCATGATGTAGAAGAATCATTGGCCTTGCTAAAAGGGACTGAAGATTGCCTGATTACTGCATCAGGGTATATGGCTAATCTAAGTTGGGTAAATGGCTTGCTAAGCAATGGAGACACTATGTTTTTTGATGAGCACAACCACTCAAGTGTTTTTTTTGGACTATCCACCGTGAAGTGTAGAAAAATTCCTTTTAGACATAATGACTTAAATGATTTAGAAGATAAACTAAAACAGTATAGAAAAAACACTGGAGATTACTATTTGGTAGTGGAGGGTGTATATTCAATGGATGGAGATTTGTGTCCGTTGCCAGAATTAATGCATCTGGTTTATACTTACCATTTAAAATTAATTATTGATGATGCACATGGCACTGGTGTGAAAGGCAAAAATGGTGGAGGACTAACCAACCATTTTAATATTCACGAAGGCGTGTTTCTGCATGTGGGTACATTTTCAAAAGCACTTGCTTCTATTGGTGGTTTTGTGGCAGGAGATAAAAAGGTGATTGATTACCTGCGTTACATGGCAGCTCCTTATATGTTTTCGGCATCAGCACCACCAACCATTTTGGGAACTGTTTTTGGTGGATTGGAAGTGATAAAACAGGAGCCGGGAATTAGGCAAAAGTTATTTGAAAATATTGATCAATTGGTAAAACAGCTTTCGGATGCCGGGATTGAAGTAGAAGGTCATTCACCTATCATTCCTATTATTGTACCTCAAAGAGGCGTTGTAAAAAATATGAGTATTGAACTTCACCACAAAGGACTATTTGTAAATAGTGTGGTATATCCTGCGGTTCCTGAAAATAAAGAGCGATTGAGAATTTCTCTTTCTGCGGTTCATTCTAAGGATGATATAGACCGGCTGGCTTATGAATTGATAGCCGTATTAAAAATCAAAGAAGTAATATGACAAAAGAAAAGCAATTAATTTCATTAATCAATAGTAAAATAAGAAAATCGCCAGCGAAGCATAACCAGCCATATCAAAGTGATAGCGAGATAATAAAAATCAATAACAAATTGATTGTTGCTTCTTCCGATATCTTAATTGAAGAAATTGAGCAAGGTGTTTTTAAAAGTATGTATGCAATAGGGTGGTATAGTGCTATCATGACAATTTCTGATATTATGGCCACAGGGGGATTGCCAACGGGGTTGTTGGTAAACCTTACCCTACCAGATGAGATGTCCGAAGAACAATTTACTTTATTGATATCGGGTATGGAAGATTGTTGCAAGAAACATGACACCTATATTTTAGGAGGCGATACCAGTTTTAGCAAACAGCTTAATGTATCAACTTTTGGTATTGGTGAATCCATTTCTCAAAAGCCTATTATGAGAAATCAACTTCAAAATGGTGATATCGTTTATGTAACCAATAATGTGGGAACTGGCAACCTGACTGCTTTTTACAACTTGAACAATCATCCTGAATGTAGTAAGATAGAACAAAGTTTGTTGCCTTCTGTTCAGCCAGAAATGGCGATAGCGATTGGTAAATTTGCAACTTCTGGGATTGATACCAGTGATGGCCTATTGATGGCATTGTTTAATTTGTTGGAGCAGAATAATGAGTATGGGTTAAAAATTGAAACAGGAAAAATTCCTTTCCATCCGCTAATAAAATCTACATCCCAGATAAGTGGTATTCCCGAAATTGTTTTTACAGGTGGAGAGGTGGGCGATTATAGTTTATTGTTTGCCATAAATCCGGCAAGACAAAATGAATTTAGAGCATATTGTTTACAGCAAAATTTATCAGTTACTGAAATTGGGGAAGTGATTGGTAAGCATGGTTTATTTATAGGAGAAAAAGAAGTTAAGCCTTATGTAGATAAAATAAACCCTTTAAGAAAGACACCGGAAGACTATATTCAAATGCTTATAAAAGCCTTATGTTAGATTTGTGTTTTTTCAGGACGTCTCCAAAGTGTAATTTCAAAAAGTAAATAAAATATCAAACAAAACCAAAGTAGTTCTGGTCTGTTTTTTATCATTATCATTATATGAATAAGTACCAAAGCTCTTACAGTATTTTCAATTGGAAGGGTAGCTGAAATGGGAGAATGATCTTTTGCAAAATGCCCTTTAATCTGACCGGAGAAGGCTACAATTGCAGTAAGAATTAGAATAAATCCACCTAAGGAATACAAAGAATCAAGCCACAAATATCCCAAAACCAAATAAATAACAATATTCAAATTGCCGAGCCATAAAGTGGGCATCCATCCAAATACCACTGGAAAAGTATGGTATCCGGTTTGTCGGTCTGCATCTATATCTTTCAAATAACCTATTAGCACAAAATTATAATAGCTGGTAAAAGTTATCAGATAAGGGATCCATTCCCTGGTGAGAATACTGTGTAAATTAAGTCGGCCACCCATTGCCAGAAAACCCATTATGGGCAGCAACATCACAATCCAGCTATTATGAAAGGGACCAAATGGCCAGAAATGTTTTACATAAGAATAGGTGGCAAGGCCAATGATGGAAAGTGTGCATAAAATAATATTGTACCAGGAAAGATATATTAAGATGCTGGCAATGAATATTAGTCCTGAAATACTAACTTTTAATACCTGTCCAGGTGAAATATATCCTTTGGAAAGTGGCCGGTAGGGAGAGGAGATTTTGTCAGTATCTGTTTGAAAGGCATCAGTAAGTGCCTGGCCAAAACCATAACCAAAAAAGAAAGGAATGATTGAAATTGAAAATAGAAAATAGTTCATTGAACCATGTGCCAGCGTAGTGCCCATCAAACCTGTAATTCCCGAAACAAAAAGCAAATAGGGACGCATGTGTACCCCATAACATTTCCAGAATCCTATGCTGGCAATGGGATATGTAGCCACTGATTTCAACGGAGTAAATTTATGTGTTGTGGCAATAAATCAAAAATAAACTCATTGCCAAAATAAATCTCACCATCCAGCTCTAAAGGTATAATCGAAGCACTTCTGAACCGGATGGCTTTTGCCACTTGGGAATCTCTTTTTGGTTTGCCTAAAAATTTTCCCTTGGATAGGTCTGCAAACACATGCATTAGCTCCAGCTTGTTCATATTCTCGCAGGTGTTTACTCCCAAAAATCCGTCATTTGGTTTTATATCCTGATCAAAAAAAAGGCCACCTGCTATATGCACACTTTTGATGATGTTTACTGTAGAAAGTTTCATTGGTTTGTATCCCTCTCCGCTATCAACCTCTACCATTATGTTTTTATACAATAAAATAGATTTTAGCGCAGCATAGTTGATGGCAAAATTTGTCCATCTGGATTTTGTAAAACGCAGGATTGGATCAGGATGATTAAAAAGATAATTTCCATAGGCAGTGATCCCCAGGCTGGCATTAATGACAAAATATTTTGTTAGCTCTTGTTCATTTTCTATTATCACCACTCGGCCAACATCCTGTTTATAAGGAACGGGATAAATGCGTATCGGTATTTTGTCAATGACAGTGCCAAAAGGTTTGTGCAGATCATTGGAAGATCCCAGGCCAATAGCTCCAAATTGAACTTCATCTGTATTTCTTTTTTGAAAGTTCAACCATGCGTTTAATCCGTGATGAAAGCTACCATCACCGCCACCAAAAAAAATTCTTTGATATGATTGTCCTCCTTTGTTTTCAATAAAATTGTAAGGTGGGTGGTAGATGATCTCATCTACATTTTCTGAACGAATCATCTGAAAAAAGGACTCCCTGATTTGTTTCCATTTCTTTAAACCAGTTCCATTGTTTGCTGCTCCATTAATGAGGATTAATGTGTTCATTAGATTTTAAGAAAAACTGTGCCACTTATATTGCCAAAGGTTTTGTGGTTAGCACTAAGCTTTTTTAAATTCTATTTTCTTATCACCAATAATAATAATTAAGGTGCCATTCTTTAAGCGGTCAATGACCCAGGTGAATTTACTGGCGGACTGAGTGAGTTTAATATTTCCATTATTGTCAATCTCTATATATTGATTGTATTGTTTTATAAACTCGTTGATGTTAAAAGATAAACCAGCCAGAATGGATTGAACATTGGTAACAATTTTATCATTGTACAACAACTCGATTTTTGGACTACTTATTAAAATATTATTTCCTTCCGATTTCCAATTGCCCGACAGGTTTACTTTTATAGAAATGTTTGGAGTAACCGCAGTAAACTTAATATTGGTTGAAAAACTAAATTTCTGATTGGCATCAAAAACAAGTTCTTGTTTTGCTCCTGAAACATCAGCCGTCCATTTGCTGCTGGTAAGTACTTCTTCATTTTTAGTTTCTAGCTGGTCAACATCGTTTTTTTGGCAACCCATCAGACCAAAAAAAGATATTAGCAATACAAAGATTTGTTTGTTCATAATATTATGGTTTTTGAAATGATGTGATTGTTTACTCAACAATCATACCCAAATCTAACATTTGTTTCTAAATATTAATTTTTTCTGCTATTGAATTTTGAATTTGAACCAGGCCCGGCTTTTTCCCTTTTTCAAAACTACCAAACTGTTTTTCAATTTTTAAAGCTTTGGCACCATTCATCGTAGCCCAGTTTAACAAAGTAGCAAGCGGGACTTCTTTATATTTTTTTCGAATTGTATTTATTTCGTCCCAGATGCATAACTGATGGTTGGAGGCCAGGCTGTCTGTGCCAAGTACCATCTTACATTCAGCTTCTATAAAATGATTCATGTTTGGTAGCATGCCACCAATATATTTATTAGCATTGGCACACAAACACCAAAAAAAAGAGTTTGGAAGTTGTTCAGCATACTCAATATCTGATTTATCTGAATACACATTATGAATCAATAGCACTTGCTGATGTGGTAAAAATTTGGACAGATAGGTTTGCAGACTGCTTTTTCCCGATGCGATATAGTTGTTTAAGTCCAGACCCATTTGCCGGAACATTTCAATAAATCCTCCTGATTTGTTTTCAAAAAGCAGGTTCTCTTCTATGGTTTCCTGATTGTGGATACTAAATAAGTTGGAACCATTAAATTGAACAATTTTTTCCCACAATGGCTCAGAAATAGAATAGGGGGCATGGGGGGTAATTGAAGTCTGGTTGGAGGGGAAGGATCCCAAAAATTGTTGGTAAATGTTTTTATAGACATCAAAGTTTTTGTCAGCATTTGCCGGATCGAACCCAATGGCTTCTATAAAATTATGATAGTATATCCGGCTCTTTTGTTTTTGAGGAATAGTGTGTAGGCTATTGCAAATGTCGCCGACGGCCACAATGCCATTTCGAGTCATTTCCGCATCTGCATCACTTATGGCTTGAAGTATAACTTCTTCCGGAAAATCTCTTTTTTGAACTACCTGATTGACAAATTTGATTAGCCCGGTATGCTCAGGAATCTGGTTTTGTAAATGGCTTAGTTCCAGGTGGCAATGACAATTTATAAATCCCGGGCTAAGAATGCCGTCTATTTTTCTGATTTCTTCCCCGGCATCAGGCAAGTCAATCAGTTCAATGACCTCCCCGTCTTTTGTCAATATTAAAACCTTCTGATCTAAAAATTGGTAACCGTCAAATATTTGATTGGCCTGTAACTTAATAAAACTCATCTTGTAAAATAATTTAACTTTGCTGCCCTTCCGTAAAAGTAAGAGAATAATATGTTAGATAAATTAGAAGCGATAAAAGCAAAATATGACCAATTGAGTGTGGCACTTACCAATCCAGAAATTGTGAGCGACAATAAAAGGTTTGCAGCCACTAGCAAGGAGTATAGGAGCCTGGAGAAGATTGTATTGGCGTATATTGCATATAAGAATTTGCTGGATGATATTGACTTTAACAAAGAGGCACTGAATGGAGATGATGAAGAATTGAGAGAATTGGCCAAAGCTGAAACTTCTGATTTGCAGGAAAAGAAAGTAGAGACGGAAGCTCAGATACGTCAGTTGTTGATTCCTAAAGATCCGCAGGATGAGAAGAACGTGATCATGGAAATACGTGCAGGCACCGGTGGTGATGAGGCAAGCCTTTTTGCAGGCGATTTACTTCGTATGTATATTAAGTATGCGGAGAAACATGGGTTTAAAACAGCCCTGCTTAGTGAAAGTGAGGGAACCGTAGGAGGATATAAGGAGGTTCAGTTGGAAGTAACGGGTGATGATGTATATGGCACACTAAAATTTGAAAGCGGCGTACATCGGGTACAAAGAGTACCAAACACTGAAACCCAGGGAAGAGTTCACACTTCTGCGGCTACCGTAGCGGTGATGCCAGAGGCAGAGGAAATAGATTTTGAACTGAGGGAAAGTGATGTGAAGATGGAGACCTCAAGAAGTGGTGGTGCAGGAGGACAGAACGTAAACAAGGTAGAAACCAAAGTAATGCTCACCCATATTCCTTCCGGTACAGTGGTGATTTGTCAGACAGAGCGTACCCAGTTGGGCAACCGCGAAAAAGCCATGCAAATGATGCGTACCAAATTGTATGAAGAGCAGGTGCGTAAGCAGGAGGAAGAAATTTCCCGCCACAGAAAAAGTTTAGTAAGCAGCGGCGATAGAAGTGCAAAAATCAGAACCTATAATTTCCCTCAGGGGCGTGTTACTGATCATCGCATTAACCTAACCTCTTACAATATGGATGCTGTGATCAATGGAGAGCTTCAGGAGTTTATAGATGCGCTACAGTTTGCAGAAAACTCGGAGAAATTGGCTAAGCAAGAATAATTTATTCAACAGGTTTTTTACCACATCATCCCTACCTGAATACTTCCATAAATCTGTGGATCGTACTGAGTGCTGGATTGTTTGCTTTCGTATAGGCCAATAAAACTAAAAGACAATTTATTAGCAGCATAAGTGATGCCTAATTTGGTTTGAAGAAAAAGGGGGTTGAGTTTGCTGGCAATTTTTTCTGGCTCTTTATTAAACACGCCTCCTTGCACAGTGATATCATACGCTTTATAGTTTAGGGTAGGATATATAAAGGCAAACAATTCTTTGTCGGCTTTGGTGGATCCCTGGTGGTTGTTCCAAAAAGCTGTTTTACTATTGGTATTCATCTTTCCAAATATCAGGGCTGCACCCGCCCCAGCCTGATTGAACAAAGTGCCTCCGCTGGCAGAAAGCACAGGTTTGAAATGCCATTTTGGGTTCTCTTTTTTTTGTGGCATCTGTGGCGACCAGGCAAAATCTATACTGGCTCCCCAGGCATTGTTTAACTGTAGTTCCCAGAACGTGGGCTTGTAAATTTGCATAAACTTATGCGCTGACTTTTGCATTTGTTCGCCCATAGACCAATCTCCAATGGTACCTGCGGTCAGCCCCCATCTTACGAGATCATCAGAAGTATTGTAGAGTGTGTTTTGATATCCGGCATAAAGGTATCCAGTGATGGGACGATCCAGTTTTTCTTTTTTGATCTCACCCGAAAACCTGGCTGTGTATATGTTCTGGCCTGCAAAAATATTATTGATGCGATGGGTTTTTTTCTTGTCCGGAGTGCTTCTGGCCCATTGATATGCCAGCTTCACGCCATTGGTATAATACCCATCATTGTTTACCGAAATATAACTGTCGTTTTCTGTAATTACAGTTATCTGGTGCTTTTGCTGAGCCAGACAAGTGCCAGCTATCAATGTAGAAAGACTGAAAAGAAAAAGGGAAAACCAATTTCGCATTACTGTAAATCGTCGTTTTTTTTATTAGGATATAATGAACAAAAATAGCAGACAATTTCTTTTGTTCCGAAAAATTATTTGAAGGGAATGGGTCGTTGGATAATTTCGCTTTGATAGATGAATGGATTCTTCATTCGTAATCAATTTTCCATCCTGCTAAAATCACCATGAGCAAAACAAATCTTATCCATCATTTATTTTGGCATAAATGTCCAGACTGATGTAACGCCCGTTTTTGGTTTCGCAATCTCGCATGGTGCCTTCATACTCAAACCCAATTTTTGAAATGGCTTTTTTGCAATGTTGATTTTCAGTTTCTACAAAACCTTCAATTCTATGTAAGCCCATTTTTTCAAATCCGTATTGACAGATCAGTGGCATTGCTTCTTTCATGATTCCTTGTCCCCAAAAGGGGGGCATGAGCCAAAATCCTATTTCTGCTTTTCTGAAATCTTTGTGGACATTGTTGAAACCTCCGGCACCAAAGAAACGCTGATTATTCAAATCACAAATGGCCCACCAGAGTCCTGTTCCTGTTTTTTCAAGATTGGAAAACCAGATCATTTGTGTTTTGGTCGCTTCCAGCGTGTCGTAGTGGATGCCATAATACCTGATAACGTCAGGGTGCGATAAGCCTAAAAAAACATTCTCCAAATCGGCTTCTGAAAACTGTCTTAACAAAAGACTTTTTGTTTTAATGATTGGGAATGGATTCAACATAGTGGGCGTGGTCGTTTGATGGTTTGAAATCAGGAACTCATATATTTATCTACTGGTAGTCGGTTTTGCAGGCTTCGGCCCAGGGTCAGTTCATCGGCATATTCCAACTCGCCGCCAAAGGCAATGCCACGGGCAATGGTGGTGATGCGAATTTTGCTTTCGGGCAATTTTTTCTGGATATAATAAATGGTGGTATCGCCCTGAATATTGGGATTGAGTGCAAAAATCAGTTCTTCTGTTTGCTCTTTTTTTATTCTTTCAATCAAGGATTCTATATTCAACTGGTCGGGGCCAATGCCGTCCAGCGGAGAGATGATACCTCCCAGCACATGGTACATGCCGTTGAACTGCTGGGTGCTCTCAATGGCTATTACATCGCGAATATTTTCCACCACACAAATGGTTTGCGGCTGTCGATAAGGATTGGCGCAAATGGAGCAGAGATCTCCATCGGAAACGTTGAAACATTTTTTGCAAAATCTGATTTCTTCGCGCATGCGGGCAATAGTGTCGCTGAAATGTGTCACTGAGGACAGTTCTTGTTTTAATAAATGCAATACCAGCCTGAGGGCTGTTTTTTTCCCAATGCCGGGCAGGCGGGAAAACTCGTTGACTGCTGCTTCCAGAAGCGCGGATGAAAATTGCATCGGACAAAGATAAAGTGTACTGACAAGCCACCTGATATGAAATTGAATTTATTTATATGATAGGGTGGTTATTGGTTTTTTTGTCAGACGCTATATTTACTGAAGTACAAAATTGTGATCCGCCGCTGCGGACAAGCTGCAAGTCCGATGCCATCTGTTCTGTATCTGGAACAATAATAATATTTCTATTGGTGGTTGGTGCTAAAACAAACCTAAATTGGCAATGGGAAGTTGGGCGGCTGTATTCATTTTGCTTAAAACGTTTTATGTTTGCTACTCTATGCGAATAAAAAGTATTCTGGCTTTGTTAGCTGTAGTGATTGGGGGAGCGTTGTTCACGCTTTTCGAAACGGGTTGTGCCAATATTGTACCTCCCACCGGAGGGCCTCGGGATACATTGCCTCCGGTGATTGTGTCCGTGCTTCCGGAGAACAAAACTTTGCATTTTGATTCTAAGGAAATAAAAATTGTGTTTGATGAATTTGTGGAATTGGAAGATATTTTTAGGAATTTGCTGATTTCCCCTTTCCCAAAACTGATGCCTGAAGTGAAAAGAAAACTCAGGACTGTAACGGTTAAATTGAAAGATTCTTTGCAACCCAATACCACCTATGTGTTCAATTTTGCCAGAGCGATAAAAGATTTAAATGAAGGGAACCGGGCTAAAGATTTGCTCTATGTGGTATCCACCGGGAGTTATTTTGATTCACTGCAACTGAGTGGAAATGTGAAGATGGCAAAAACCGGAAAAGCGGATTCCACCCTGAGTGTGATGCTGTATAAGAATCTGGAAGATAGTGCAGTGATGAAAGAACGACCTTCTTATATCACAAGAGTGGATACAACCGGTACTTTCTTTTTTAGATTTTTGGCACCAGGCAAGTATCGCCTTTATGCCATGAAGGATGAGAGCGGCTCCTATATGTATAATGGGGAACAGATATTTGCTTTCGCCGATTCGCCGGTAGTAGTAAGCCCAACGCCGCCTGAACCCATTCGCCTTCTGGCCTATGAAGCCGAAAAGCCAGTGGAAGCTAAACCTTATGAGCCTACCGATGCGGATAAGAAAGAGAAACGCCTGAAGTTTACTACCAATCTAAGCGAAAACAAAATGGATGTGCTGAAACCTTTTGTGCTGAACTTTTCTGTGCCAGTGGTGGGAGTGGATTTCCGAAAAATGGCTTTGAGTATGGACAGTACCTACAAGCCGGTGACTGGCCATAAGTTTTCACTGGATAGTACGCACCGCACACTGACCATGAACATGCCCTGGCAATTGGACACGACCTATCATTTGGTTTTGCAGAAAGATTTCGCTACAGACAGTCTTGGCAAACAATTGTTGAAACCAGATACCATTTCTTTTAGAACCAAAAAGCGGGATGACTACGGCCAGGCAAAGATCACTTTTGTAAATATCGATATGAGCAAAAACCCTGTGTTGCTATTGATGAAGGGCGAGGCTATTGAGGACTCTTTCCGAATTCCACCCAATCAGATCATAGATTTACAATATGTGAACCCCGGGACTTATGATATGCAGATTTTGTACGATATAAATAAAAATAGCAAATGGGATCCGGGAGATTTGTTCAGGCACAAACAACCTGAGCGAATGGAAGCTATTCAGCGAAAGCTGGATGTGAAGCCAATTTCCACCGGATATCCTTTGGATTTTGAAATAAAGTGGCCAGCAAAACCTGCTGGGTAGGTCTTCCAAACAAAGTCTTAAAATTTTTCTTTAAAACAGGATGTGGCGTTGGTCCTTATCTTCTATTAAGGATTTAACAAGTATCTTGCACGATAATGTCGCAGGAAAAAAAGTTATTTTTCGATATATCTAAACTCAGACGTGTATTTCGATATGCTGCTCCGTATAAATCTAAATTTTACTGGTCTGTTTTTTTAGCGGTTTTTATGGCGGTGATCACTCCAGTAAGACCATTACTTATTCAGCAAACGGTAGATAAATACATAGCACATTCCTTGCCCAAAATGGTGGTGTATATCACCCTCATTCAAGTGGCCATTATCCTTTTGGAAACTGTCATGCGATTTGTGTTTTCCTTTACCACTGCCTGGCTGGGACAGGCTGTAGTGAAAGACATTCGGATTTCGGTGTATCAAAAAATTCTAGGTCTTCGGCTTCGGCAATTTGATAAGACCCCCATTGGCACGCTCACTACGCGTACCATCAACGATATAGAATCTATCAATGATATTTTTTCTGATGGATTGATACCGATCATTGCTGATTTGCTATCCATAATTTGTGTATTGAGTTATATGTTTTGGGCTGACTGGCAACTGACGCTGATTGCTCTAATTCCGTTTCCCATCATTATTATAGCTACATATTATTTTAAGGAAAGCATTAATAAGTCTTTTCTCAAAGTGAGAAATTCGGTTGCGGCTCTAAATGCTTACGTTCAGGAACATCTTTCAGGAATGAATGTGATTCAGGCTTTTGCTTCTGAGAGGCACGAGTTCAATAAGTTTAAAGCCATCAATAAGCAGCATCGCAACGCAAATGTGAGAGCCATTTTTGCGTATTCAATATTTTTTCCGGTGATAGAAATTGTACTGGCCTTGTCCGTTGGGTTGGTGATTTGGTTTACTGCAAGAGAAGCACTTAGTATGCATCAGAGCCAGCAGGGGGTGATTGTGTCTTTCATACTTTGCCTCAATCTGTTATTTCGGCCACTGCGGATGCTGGCAGATAAGTTCAATACAGTACAGATGGGTATTATTGCCAGCGACAGGGTGTTTACCGTTTTGGATAATAAGGATGTGGAAACAGCGCCGGCAGAGGAGTATCTGCAGCGGACAGAAAGAATGATTGGGAAAATAGATTTTGAAAACGTGAGTTTTGCTTATACTGATGAGCATTGGGTGTTAAAGGATATTAGTTTTAGTATCGAGCCGGGGCAAACAGTGGCTATAGTAGGGCATACCGGAAGTGGTAAAACCACCATCATTAACCTGCTCAATCGGTTCTATGAAATTCAAAAAGGAGCCATCAAAATAGATGACACGGATAATAGAAAGCTGGAGACGGCGTATCTAAGAACTAATATTGGTGTGGTGCTTCAGGATGTGTTCTTGTTCTCTGGTTCAATACTTGAAAATGTTACTTTAAAAAATCCGGCCATCACCAAAGAACAGGTGATAGCTGCCGCCAAAATGATTGATGTACATGATTTTATAGAACGATTACCCGGTGGATATGATTACAATGTAAAAGAAAGAGGGGCTACTTTGTCTATGGGGCAAAGGCAGTTGCTTTCTTTTATCCGGGCACTGTTGTACAATCCCTCTATCCTGATATTGGATGAAGCCACTTCATCGATTGATACCGAAAGTGAGTTGATGATACAAAGAGCCACGGACAAACTAATTAAGGGACGTACTTCTATTGTGATTGCCCACCGCTTAAGTACCATTCGGAAGGCAGATAAAATTTTGGTCCTGGACAAAGGAGTACTGATGGAGTCTGGTACCCATCAGGAATTGATGGCCAGAGAAGGCTTTTATGCCAGACTACATAAAATACAATTCGAAAAAGAGTTGGTATAGTCTGCAAGAGAACCTAAACTATTTTGAAATGAAGCGCATCATTCATTTCCATGCCAAGACAGCATCAACAGCACTTGAATACGATAGTGATTATGGTGGTTAAAAAAGGAAGGATACGTCCTGCCCTTTTTACAGTTATTGCCTTATTGGTAAATGATGATTATTTAGATTCATGGCTTGTTGGAGGCGGCAAGGCTATCCAGTTTCGTCCATCTTTTGCGATCAATGCTTCGGCATCCTCTGGTCCCCAACTACCGGGCGAATAGTTAGGAAAATCTACAGGTGGTCGGTTCTCCCACGCATTTAGTATGGGTTCAATAACCTTCCAGGCTATTTCCACCTGATCTCCGCGCATGTATTGTGTGGCATTGCCCATCATGGCATCCAGCAACAAAGTTTCATAAGACTCTGGCTGAGGTTGATGATAAGTGTCGGCATAATTAAATACCATGTTTACCGGATTCAGAGACATCGTCTGTCCGGGGCGTTTTGCCTGAAACCTAAGCCTGATATCCATTTCTGGTTGAATGCTAATGGTGAGTCGATTGGATCTCCAGGTTTCTGTGGTTTCCGGCGGGAACGCATATTTAGGTGCTTCTTTAAACTGAATAGTGATCAAAGTGGTTTTGTCTTTCAGGAATTTTCCGGTACGCACATAAAAAGGTACTCCCTGCCAGCGCCAGTTATCTATATAGAACTTAACAGCAGCAAAGGTTTCTGTGGAAGAATCTGACGTTACACCCTTTTCTTCGCGATATCCTTTTACATTGGCAGCTTTCATCCAGCCTGCTGAATATTGGCCCCGAACGGCATAGCGTTGCACTTCCTCTTTCTTTATTTTTCTCAACGCATTCAATACATCCGATTTTTTGTTTCTTATCTCATCTGCTTCAAAAGACACAGGGGCTTCCATGGCTACCATGCATATCAATTGCAGTATATGGTTTTGAACCATATCTCTCAGTGCGCCGGAACGGTCATAATATCCGCCCCGATCCTCCACACCTACTGTTTCTGATGCAGTTATCTGTACATGGTCAATATAGTTCCGGTTCCAGATAGGTTCAAACAACGCATTGGCAAATCTAAACGCAAGAATGTTTTGCACTGTCTCTTTGCCTAAGTAGTGATCTATGCGATATATCTGACTTTCATCGAACATATCGGTAAGGAGCTTGTTCAACTCTTTAGCACTTTTTAGGTCATGTCCAAAGGGCTTTTCGATCACAAAACGCAGCGTGTCTTTACATTTTTCCAATTCTAATTTGTGCAGATTGGTAGTAATTTCTGGAACCAACTGAGGAGCAACCGCCAGATAAAAAATAACATGTGCTCTTACTTCCCATTCTGTTTCAAAATCTTCAATGATTGTTTTCAGGGGCAGATAGGACTCCTGCCGATCTACATCCATTCGCAGATAGCTGATATTTTGAGAAAAACTTTCCCAACTTCCGGCTGGATTTTCCTTGCGACGGGAAAATTCCTGAACAGCCTTGTACAAATGTTCTCTGAAATCCTCATTACTATAATTGGTTCTGCCGGTACCTATGATTGCAAATTTTTCCGGCATAAAACCATCGATACACAAATTGAATAAGGCGGGAGTCAGTTTCCGCTGATTGAGATCACCACTTCCTCCAAAAATTACCAATATTGTAGCCTGTGGTTTTTTACCGTTGTTATTTTTCTGCATACCTTTTATTAAAACTAAAGCCTACAAATATAATGGACAATTTCCAGAAAGAAAAATGAAGGAATGGGGTACGGCACATATTCCTATTGCTATTTATATATGGTCATGATGATGATTTTGTAGCTAAAAAGATGATTCAAATGCAGATGCCTACTTAGGGCTAGCGCTTTGCTTGATGCAAATCGTCATCAAATATTTTCTACTGATACTCCCTATGTTTTTGAAAAAGTGAAGGGACGGTATTTTGCAGCTACCTGATTTCCCCGCTTTTGTGTATTTTTAATGAGGTGGCATCCAACATCATTTTTTGGAAAATGTAGATATGGTTGGTTTGAATTATTTCCTGAATTTTACTCTATTGAAAGTAGTGCCTGTGTATATCATACAGGACAACGGCGCAGAAGAACTATTTTTATAGCGAGACTTTTTCTGTAGCCAATAATAACAGATATCTGAACCGTAATTGAAACAAGAAATCAATCAAGAAGAAAATCAGTGGTCGGCAAATCCGGACAACAAAAGGCGATGGAAGATGATGGGTATTCTTTTAGTATGCATTGCCTTGATATTTTCTGTTTTTCATTATTGGTTTAGAAATTATGCTGCAAATGCTTTGGCAGACATCGTACATAAACAATCCAAGGGTAAGTTAAGGCTGAACATTGGTGATTTCTCTTTTAATTGGTTAAACAATAAAATTGAACTTGATTCGTCCGTGATTCTTGGAATAGATCCAAATGATCCAGTGCTGTATCAGGTAGTCACGGATCGTATTGCCATAAAGGCAAGAGGATTTCTGCCTTTCTTATTTCATAAAGAAGTGCTTATCGATTCTATCAGATTGTATAACCCTAAAATTGTTTTTACCCGACTACGGAAAAGTATTGAGAAAGTGAAGGCTCCAAACGACTCCGTCCACATTTTGGAAAAGCATGAAAAATATTCAGTAGCCGAAGAATTGGGGCGGATTACTATGTCCATTTCTGATGCCATTAGTTTTCTTAGAATTGATGCACTTCGATTTGACAATGGCAGCTTTTCGATGGTAGATAAAACCAAGCCCGATGATTTGCCATTTACTGTAAATAATGTTTTTATTGAATTGGATAGTCTGCAGTTAGACACTACAAAATTTCAGGAAGGTTCTTCCAGAAACACAATCAACTTTACAGACAATATCGCCATTAGAACATCCAATCAAAATATTCATTTCCCTGGTGGCAGGCATTCTCTTAGTTTTAAGAATTTCCGAATGAATCTTAAAAGCAGGAGAGTGGAGTTTGATAGTTGTATTCTGCAGGGTAGAAAGGCTGATAGTGCCTCCGCTTCCTTTAGAATCGTTTTTGACAAATTGGCTTTAACCAGTATCAATTTTGATTCTTTGTACAATAATGAAACGATTATTGCCGATTCGGTTTTTTGTAATAATCCAATCATTCATCTAATCGTTGATGGTGACCAGCCCTTGGCGATGGATAAACAGAATAAGCCCAAAATTCAGAAAGTGGATGACCTGGTGCAGCAACTATTGGGAGATTTAAGGCTTCGATATGTTGGCGTGAAAAATGCGGCCATTACAGTAAACACAGTTAAGAAAGGGAGGGCCAATATTTTTTCATCCTCTCAAAGCAATTTCGAAATATATGACCTGGTGGTGCGGCAAGATGAACAAAGGCCTGTTAACCTTAGCAGATTTCAGATGGCTTTGCATCATTCGGATAATCTTTTACGCAATGGGCAGTATGCCATTTCTTTTGACAGCATAGGTTTTGCCAATGACTATATCAGACTTAGCAGGTTCTCTTTTAGAGAGTATAAAAATGGAATCGCACAGAAAACCCTGTCAATGCCAGTGTTTCAGGTAAACAATATTTCTTGGGAAGCATTGCTTTATGATAATGTTTTTGTGGCAGAACGTGCCCTGTTTTTTAAACCAGAGGTCGATTATTTAATCAACAAAAAAGGAGATGGGTTGGGAGAAGCGAGAATATTTCAAACCCTAAATGATATTGACGATATCATGAACCTTCAAAACCTAAACATTGTGCAGGGAAATATCTTACTAAGATTTAATCCATCTACAACCCTATTATTAAAAAATACCAACCTGAGTTTAAGGGCGGAGGAGCTGGCTAGTGCCAGTCAGTTGAAAGGCGTTCAACATTCTATCAAAGAACTAAATGTGGAAAAGGGAATTTTTAAAAGCAGAGACATAAATGCCAATTTGAACAATATACAGTTGGCTGAAAATAAAAGTGGCATTGTAGCGAATGATTTGACCCTCACCGCCAACCGGCTAGATGCTACAGCCAGCAAAATAAAAATCGGTACAGTAGTACTAGATAGTATTCGCCAGGGTATCATCATTGATGGTATCAGCTGGAAAAAAGCTTCCATCAGTCTGAAAGACCTGGCCATTAATCTGACGGATAAAAAGACGAGATCAGGTAAAAGACCTTATACTTTGAGGAATATTGAAGGAGAACAAACACAGTTGCAGTTTCGCACCAATCAATACCAGTCAAGACTTGGCATTTCTTCCATAAAATTGGAGGAGCTTTCAAGGGATTTGAATGGCCGACCCACGATAAAAGGACTTGCCTTAGACGGGAATGATTTCTTTCTATCTGGGCCGGGGATGCAAGCCTCGGTGGAAAATTTGAAACTGGAGGATAATCAAGTTTCTACCGTTCGAAATGTTCGGTTTCAACAATATCAACATCCCGATTCTTTGTTTGTAGCAATTCCATATCTCAGTTTTCAATCAAACTTTGAAACTTTTCTGCAGAAAAATTGGACCTTTAATAATCTAATGCTGACCGATCCAATGTTGAAGGCCACTTTGTCCGGGAAAAATGTCCAAGGGAAGGATGCAGATAATAGTCAAATAAAATTTCAGTCAACATCTTTATTGTTAAAAAGGCCCACCATTTCGCTAAGCATTATCGGAGATAAAGACTCTGCCACTGTTATTCACTGGAATGGAAAAGACGAAAATAACTATGTAGAATTAGACAATGTTAAATCCGGATCTGATACTTTATTTAGTGCTTCAGGAGCAAAATTATTATTGTCTGATTTGGAGTATATTAGTCCCAAAGGAGTTCGGTATGCCACAGGTGAGAACAAGATAAATCTGCACTTGAGTCATGTCTTTTTAAAATATCCGGAAGGAAACCTGCCGCCAGTTTGGAGCACAAGAGTTGACTGGCTGTCATTGAAGGATCTGAATTTTGACAATCTGGGTAAGCACCAGGCAAATCTGCAGATCGAAACCGGATCCATTGGGAATGTATTGATCCATTCCAACAATGGAAAAAGCGTGGAAGCTATTATCTCCAGTAACCCCAACTTGCAATTGGAAAATGTAAGTGGCCGCTACTTTTCAGCAAAGAACAAATTGTATTGGAAAGGAGTGGATTTGAAACAAGGGAAATTCAATCTGCAATCCTTATCCCTTTCCCCTACTCAATCTTTGGAAGACTATCGAAACAAAAAAGCGTTTAACGAAGATTATCTGGAATTAAAAACAGGCAATATTAGAGGGGAAGGCATTAAATTCATCTGGGATGAACAGGACAGCAATTTTTCTATCCAGTCTATTCTGGCAGACAGCATCAGACTTTTTTCGTTTAAGGATAAGCGCCAGCCAGATACTGCCATGTATAAACCAATGATTGTACAAGTACTCAAGAATCAGAAGTTTCGTATGAACCTCGACTCGTTGCGGTTTCAAAATATGATGGTCACTTATTGGGAAATCAATAAGAATACCGACACACTGGGTGCTGTTTATGTAGATAATATGCACGGTCTTGTTACCAATATTAAAAATCATACGCTAAAGGAAAACGATAGCTTGTTTGTGGTTGCCAATGCCGATATTGTAGGTAAATTGGCTGCTACACTTAAAATTAGTCAGTCTTATACCGATACACTAGGGTTTTTTAGAATGCAGTTGAATACTGGAGCTATCAGTTTGACAGAGTTTAATTCTGTACTGGTTCCATTAGTTGGGTTAAAGGTTAGAAATGGGAATCTTCAGGCACTTGAACTGAAAGTCAATGGAAATGAAATGGACGCTACAGGAAAAATCAAGATGTACTACCAGGGATTAGGGGTTGACTTATTGAATTTGTCGGATGTTAGTAAGCAATCTTTTAAAAATAAATTAGTCAGTAGATTCGCATCCGCTTTCGTTATACACAAAAACAATAGTGGGAAACTGTATCCTTTTTTCTTAAGCAGAAATCAAAATAAAACGCAAATGAATTATGTCATAAAGATCTCTCTGGAAGCATTAAAGACCGCCATTGGATTGCCCGGAGCAGGTAAAAAATAGTCCAATCCAAAATGGGAATTACCTATTTTTTTAAATACTCTACTAAAATTGTAGGATTTAATTCTATTTAAAGAGTTAATAGTCCTAAATTTGCAACCTGATTTTTTCCAACTATGCAAAGGATATATTTTGATAATGCCGCTACAACAGCGATGGACAAAGAAGTGCTTGATGCCATGATGCCTTATTTCACAGAAAATTTTGGCAATCCGTCCTCTATTTATTCTTACGGACGCGAAACCAGACTGGCTGTGGAAACCGCTAGGAAAACCGTAGCCCGATTGTTGTCGGCACATCCATCAGAAATATTTTTTACCAGTGGGGGCACTGAGAGCAATAATACCGCCATATTATCCTCCATCCGGGATTTGGAATGCACGCATATCATTACTTCACCTATTGAACACCACGCGGTGTTGCATACGGTAGCCCATTATGCCTGTGGCCACATTACCTATAGCTTTGTAAAGCTTTTGCCTAATGGACATATAGATTTAAAAGATCTGGAAGAACAGCTAGCCGCCACCGACAGGAAAACTTTGGTAAGCCTAATGCATGCCAATAATGAAATTGGGAATTTATTAAGCATCAACACAGTAAGTGCATTGTGTAGAAAGTATGACGCATTGTTTCACTCAGATTGCGTACAGACTGTGGGGCATTATCCCATTGACCTAAGCCGCATTCATGCGGATTTTATCTCAGCATCTGGTCACAAATTTCATGGACCTAAAGGGATCGGCATTTTATATGTCAACCGGGACAGACAAACCAAACCCTTGTTGCATGGTGGTGGGCAGGAACGAAATATGCGTGCAGGAACTGAAAATATTTATGGAATTGTGGGGTTCGCCAAAGCCTTAGAGCTTGCAATGGAAAATTTTGAAATAGATTCGGCCTATATCAGGTCTTTAAAAGAGTATATGATTGAGCAACTAAAAGTTCAATTGCCTGAAGTGGGTTTCAACGGCGATTATTTGGGAAGCTCTTTATACACGGTGCTAAATGTGGCCTTACCACAAACAGAGAAAACTGAAATGTTATTGTTCAATCTGGACATTCATAATATTTGCGCCTCTGGCGGTAGTGCCTGTAGTAGCGGTGCCAATCAGGGGTCGCATGTGGTGAGTGCATTAATCAAAGAGGCTACTTCAAAAACAGAAGCTATTCGATTCTCTTTTTGCAAATACAACACCAAAGAAGAAGTAGATAAAGTGGTGGCCACCCTAAAGAATTTGTTGTAGCCATTTCGTCCTTTCGTCCTTATGCGTAAGGTCGCAAAGGCGAGTATATTTGCCCTTTTTCGAATAATTTTATACACAGTTTTTTGTGAAAAACTTTGCCTCAAATCCCAAATACAGATGGGCTTTGAGTTTGTGATATTTCCCCTGGTTTTTTCCACAAATTGTGCATATTTAACCTTGGATTGCCTGTGTAGGAAAGAATACATTTGCCATATACCTTAATCCTAATATTAACCTTTTTTAAAACAAAGCAATGATGGCAAACGACAACACAATGCGCAAGGGTCTTGTATTCTCCAGAAAATTTACCAGAGATGATGTAAGCCCTTATGATATGTTTGAATATGACTTTCGTGTATCGGTAATAAAGAACCCGACTGGAGAAGTGGTGTTTATGTTGGATAATGTGGAAGTGCCAAGACAATGGAGTCAGATTGCCACAGATATTCTTGCACAAAAGTATTTTAGAAAAGCGGGCGTTCCAGCCGCTGATGGCAGCAAAGGAAGAGAGACAAGTGTGAAGCAAGTCGTACATCGAATGGCTCATTGCTGGCGTGTATGGGGTGAGAGAAACGGTTATTTTGCTTCTGCAAATGATGCACAGATTTTTTACGATGAGCTAGTGTTTTCCCTACTGAACCAGTCCTGTGCACCAAACAGCCCGCAATGGTTTAACACAGGTTTGCACGAAGTATATGGCATCACTGGCAAACCTCAAGGACACTATTTTGTAGATCAGCAGGATGGACAGTTGAAAAAATCAACTTCGGCCTACGAAAGACCACAGCCGCATGCTTGCTTTATACTTAGTGTAAAAGACGATCTGGTGAATGAAGGCGGAATCATGGATCTGTGGGTGCGTGAAGCAAGAATATTTAAGTACGGAAGCGGAGTGGGTACCAACTATAGCAGTATTAGGGGAGAAGGTGAAAAGCTTAGTGGTGGCGGTACTTCCAGCGGGGTGATGAGCTTTTTGAAAATTGGAGATCGTGCTGCAGGAGCCATCAAAAGCGGAGGCACCACCCGACGTGCAGCTAAAATGGTTTGCCTGGATCTGGATCATCCAGAGATTGTGGAATTTGTAAACTGGAAAGTAAAGGAAGAAGATAAAGTGGCCGCTCTTATTGCGGCGGGCTATTCGAGCGACTATGAGGGAGAAGCGTATAAAACTGTCAGCGGACAAAATAGTAACAACTCGGTGCGCATACCCAATAGCTTCTTTAAGGCTTTGGAGGAAGATACTGACTGGGAACTGAAATCAAGAACTGATGGGACCATAATGAAAAAAGTGAAAGCCCGGGATCTGTGGTCGCAGATCAATCATGCAGCCTGGCGTTGTGCCGATCCCGGCACCCAATATGATACCACCATCAATGAATGGCATACCTGTCCGGAGGGTGGGCCCATCAGAGCCAGCAACCCTTGTAGTGAATATATGTTTCTGGATAACACAGCCTGTAATCTGGCCAGCATCAATCTTCGTAAGTTTTATGATGAACAAAAAGATTTGTTCGATGTAGCAGGTTTCGAATACACTTCCAGACTTTGGACAGTGGTATTAGAAATATCTGTGTTGATGGCTCAGTTTCCTTCCAAAGAGGTGGCACAACTATCTTATGACTATCGAACACTGGGACTGGGTTATGCCAATCTGGGTTCTATGCTCATGGTGGGAGGTATTCCCTATGATAGTGAATTGGCTCGTGGTATTGCAGGTGCTGTAACAGCTATTATAACAGGAACCGCTTACTCCACCTCTGCCGAGATGGCTGCCGTGCATGGTAGTTTTCCGGAATATGAAAAAAATAAAGAGCACATGATGCGTGTGATGCGCAATCATCGGGCAGCGGCGTATGATGCAACGGATGCGTATGAAGGGTTGCAAATAAAGCCAACAGGAATCAATGCCAAATACTGTCCAGACTACCTCTTAACCGCAGCCACACATGCCTGGGACAAAGCCCTGCAAATGGGTACGGAGTTTGGCTATCGCAATGCACAAACCACCGTAATTGCACCCACCGGCACTATTGGTCTGGTAATGGATTGCGACACCACCGGCGTGGAACCCGATTTTGCTTTGGTTAAATTTAAGAAATTAAGTGGAGGCGGTTATTTTAAGATCATCAACCAAAGTGTGCCACATGCCTTGCAAGTATTAGGCTATCCTGGTGATCAGATTACCGAAATTGTAAATTATGCCAAGGGGCATGCCACGCTTCACGGAGCCCCATTTATCAATGAAGCATCTCTGGTGTCCAAAGGATTTACTTTGGAAGATATCACCAAACTAAACGCTGCCATGTCCACCGCGTTTGAAATTGGATTTGCCTTTAATGTATGGACGCTTGGAGAATCCAGTATGCAAAGGCTTGGGTTTAAACCAGAGCAATATAATGATTTTGAATGGAGTCTATTAGACGCACTAGGATTCACAGAGGAACAAATAGAGGCTGCTAATACTTATGTGTGCGGTACTATGACGGTAGAAGGTGCCCCCTTCTTGAAGGAGGAGCATTTACCCGTATTTGATTGTGCTAACAGGTGTGGACATATTGGTCAGCGTTATATTCATGCACATGGGCATATAAGAATGATGGCTGCCACCCAACCTTTCTTGAGTGGTGCCATCAGCAAAACTATCAATCTGCCCAACGAGGCAAACGTGGAAGAAATTGCTGATGCCTATAAACTGAGTTGGCAACTGGGTCTGAAAGCCTGCGCGCTATATCGTGATGGATCCAAACTTAGCCAACCATTGAGCAATAAAAGTGATAGGAAGAAATCAGTCGAAAAGGAGGAGGAAACCGAATCAACCATTTTGGCAGAAAGTCAAATTGTAGATTTAGGCAAGCTGACCATTGAAGAACTCTTAGAAGAGGTGAACCATCGGGTGCAAAATAGTGCCGACACTAGACTGAAACGTCAATTGGCCATGATTGTGGAGCGACGTACGCTACCAGCAAAAAGAAGAGGGTTTACTCAGAAAGCCAAAATAAACGGACAAACACTTTTCCTGCGTACCGGCGAATATACCGATGGCACATTGGGGGAAATATTTATAGATATGGCAAAAGAAGGAGCCACCATGCGTAGTATGCTCAACTGTTTTGCCATTGCCGTTTCCATCGGCTTGCAATATGGAGTGCCGTTGGAAGAGTTTGTAGAAAAATTTGTATTCACCCGTTTCGAACCTGCCGGAATGGTACAGCATCCGAATATCAAATCCACCACATCCATCATTGATTTCATATTCAGGGCACTGGCCTACGACTACCTTGGAAGAAACGACCTGGTGCATGTGCTGGACAAATCTTTAGCCCACAAAGACGAAGAAGAAGAAAGCTGGGATGAGCACACACCGGCCATTGGAGATCGGGTGCCGGAACTAAGCGACCTGAGAGTGGTGGGTGGTGCTACACCCAAGCCAGAGAATGATAAGCCTGCCTCTACTGGACTAGATGCGGTGAATGCTGCTGCAAAAAGTATGCAGGGCGATGCGCCGGCCTGTAATGTTTGTGGTCACATCACCATAAGAAGCGGCACTTGTTACAAATGTCTGAACTGTGGAAACAGCCTAGGTTGTAGCTAAGGTGGTTTATGGTTGATGGGAGGATATGGCAATAAAAATAATAGCGGTCAGTGTAAAAAGCCAACCACACAAATGGCATATTTGGTTCTTGTCAACACAAGAGCCAACGCACTGACGCTATACCGACCGAAAACGAATAAAAATTGTAGATGAAATTAAAAATACTGAAGCCAAGAAACGCACTGAACAAAGCGTTTTTAAAAGTAAAACCTAACCGGACTGAAATTGAAGGTTTCAAAACCAATCTCATTACTTTACTCGACAGAACCAATGACACGGAAAGCGAAGAGTTTCATAAAAACCTTGTCATTGATTTTTTAAAGAAAACCTACTACGATCCAAACCATTTCATCAATACCAAAGGTAAAAACGACCTTGTTATTCATAATGGCAACAGCGCAAAAAGTACGGTAGGCGTAATCGTGGAAGCCAAAAAGCCGACCAACAAGTCGGAAATGATCTCGAGAGAAAATCTCAATAAAAAGGCATTTCAGGAATTGGTGCTTTACTATTTAAGAGAAAGAATTACGCACAAAAATCTTGAAATAAAACAGTTGGTCGCAACCAATATTAATGAATGGTTCATTTTTGACGCAACTCTTTTTGACAGACTTTTTGCTCAAAACAAAAACTTTGTAAAACAGTTCAACGACTTTGAAGGCGGACGTTTGGCAGACACCAAAACCGATTTTTTCTACAAACAAATTGCCGAACCTTTCATAGCAGACATCAAAACAGAAATTGAATGTGCCTACTTTGATTTACAAGAATATCAAAAACCACTTCGTAACACAGACAAAGCGGACGACAATAAACTTATTGCATTGTTCAAACTGCTTTCAGCAGAACATCTTCTAAAACTTCCTTTCAGCAACGACAGCAACAGCCTGGACAAACGCTTTTACAGCGAGTTGCTGCACATTATTGGATTAACCGAAATCAAAGAGGGAAGCAAAAAACTAATTGAACGCAATAAAGAAGGGGAAAGAAATTCGGGAAGCATTCTCGAAGATGCAATCATTCAGTTGGACAGTTTAGACAAAATAAGCCGTTTAGATAAACCAAGCCAGTTTGGAAACACACCACAAGAACGCTTATTCAATGTTGGACTTGAACTTTCAATTACTTGGATAAACAGAATTTTGTTTCTCAAACTATTGGAGGCACAACTCATCACCTATCACAAAGGCGACAAGTCGTATTCCTTTCTCAATCTTGATAAAATAAAAAACTATGATGACCTAAACAGCTTGTTTTTTCAGGTGTTGGCTCGTAGGTATAGCGATAGAAACGATGATGTAAAAAAAGCATTTGAAAAAGTGCCATACCTAAACAGTTCGCTATTTGAGCCAACGGAAATTGAACAGGTAACTTTATTCATCAGCAATTTAAGAGATGATAAAGCAATTCCAGTTATTGCATCTACCATTCTCAAAAACGACCAAGGCAAAAAGCGCACAGGAGATTTATCAACCTTAGCCTATTTATTTGATTTCTTAAATGCTTACGACTTTTCAAGCGAAGGCTCAGAAGAAATTCAGGAAGATAACAAATCACTCATCAACGCTTCGGTGCTTGGTTTGATATTTGAGAAAATAAACGGCTACAAAGACGGTTCATTTTTTACGCCGGGTTTCATTACCATGTATATGTGCCGCGAAACCATTCGCAAAGCCGTGATTCAAAAGTTCAACGATATCAAAAAATGGAACTGCCACCACATTGAAGAACTGTACAACCACATTGAAGACCGAAAAGAAGCAAATGGAATTATTAACCGCATTAAGATTTGCGACCCTGCGGTGGGTTCAGGTCACTTTTTGGTTTCGGCACTCAATGAAATGATTGCCGTTAAAAGTGACCTGAAAATTTTGCAAGACCGCACAGGAAAACGGCTGAAAGAATACCAGGTGGAAGTGGTAAATGATGAATTGATTGTAACCGACGAAGAAGGCGAACTGTTTGAATACAACCCCGGTTCTACAAGCTCACTAGGTACATCAGAAAGCCAACGAATACAAGAAACACTCTTTCACGAAAAGCAAACCATTATTGAAAATTGCCTTTTCGGGGTGGACATCAATCCGAACTCTGTAAAAATTTGTCGTTTGCGTTTATGGATTGAGTTATTGAAAAACGCTTATTATATTCAAGGCGCATCCCCGGTCTTAGAGGAAGTGTCCGAAGAACGGAGGGGTTATGCACCATTCAATAACCTCCCATACCTTCAAACTTTCCGGAAAGAACTAAGAAATAATCTTACTCCGGCAGAGGCCAAACTATGGACATTGCTCAAGGGAAAACAGATGGATGGAAGGAAGTTCAGAAGGCAACATAGTGTAGCCAATTATATCTTGGATTTTTATTGTCCGGAAGAGCGTTTAGCTATCGAATTAGATGGCCAAGGTCATTTTGAGGCCAGTCAAGCTGCGTATGATACAGAGAGAGATTTGTTTTTAAAAGAATTTGGCATACGGGTATTAAGATTTGAAAACAAATGGGTATGGGATAATCCGGAGGGGCTGTTGGAGGAAGTGAAAAAGTATTTTGGGAAACAACCACCCCGTCCTGCGGACACCCCTCCTTCAAAAGGAGGGGAGCTTCAAGAACTGCAAACCCTTCCCAATATTGACATCAACATCAAATGCGGAAACTCGTTGGTAAGCCGTTTTGCCATTGATGCTGATTTGAAACAAGCACTCAAAAAAAGTAAATGGTCTATTGACAGCTACCGCATGGCCGTGGCCACCTACCGCAATGCAGAAAGCAAGGAACAGAAAAGAGAAATGGAGCGGCTGATTGCCGACATAAAATCGGATTTCAGAACCGAGATTTCCTTGAACGACCCCAAACTAAAAAAACTAAGCAAAGCCAAAGGCGATTTGTTTAATCTCACCAATCAACCACAACTTTTTGAACTTGGCAAAAAAGAAAAAGCCGATTGGAACAAGAAAGTAGGTCAGCTAACCACAGAAACCAAAAAGCTGGAAACCGAAATAGAAGAAATAAAAGGAAACAAGATTTTTGAAAATGCGTTTGAATGGCGTTTTGAATTTCCCGAAGTGCTGAATGATGAGGGTGATTTTGTGGGCTTTGATGTGGTGATTGGGAATCCGCCGTATGGGGTTAATTTTAATAAAGAAAATGGAAAGTTTTACAATAGTGTGTATGGCACATTTAATCTACGTGGGGAAAGCTATACTTTGTTTGTAGAGCGAGCAATTACATTGCTGAATAAGGCCGGCCATTTTAGTTTTATCATTCCAGACACAATTCTCAATCTTGGATTTACAGAAGCAATTAGAAAGTATGTACTGAAAAACGCAAAAATTAACGAATTGACTTTACTGCCATCAAACGTATTTGTAGATGCTACTGTTGATACGATTTTGTTATTCTTCCAAAAAGAAATTTCAAAAGAAGAATACAATAAATCAGATGTTTTAGTAAATTCTTTTGACAAGAAAAATATAATCCAAAATTTAGAAAATCCTATTCGTAGTTTTTCAATCAATAGTAAAATTTGGTTTGAAACAAACAGTTTTAATCTTCAAAGCAATTCAAACGAATTAGAGATTATATCTAAGATGTATAAAACGTTTCCTTTAATGGAATCCTTTACTAAAATCTTTTCAGGAGTTAAAGCGTATGAAGTTGGAAAAGGTAAACCAGCACAAACACCTGAAGTAAGAGATACAAAACCATTTACATCAAAGGAAAGAAAATCAAAAGTTTGGCTTCCTTTTTTTGACGGAAGAGATATTGGTTACTATTCTTTATTGTGGAAGGAAAATAATTGGATTCATTATGGTGTATGGTTAGCTGCACCAAGACTTCCAGAGAATTTTGAAGGCGAAAAAATTCTTATTCGGAAAATCACGGGAAAAACCTTAATAGCTAATTACATTTCTTATACTTCATATTGCAATACACTTTTGTTTGTTTTGAAATTGAAAAAAGATGAAGCAAAAATCAGTTACAAGGCACTTTTAGGCATACTTAATTCAAAATTTATTGGTTGGTATTTCCGAAAGAAATTTCAAATAACTGATGAAGATACTTTCCCACAGATTATGATTCGAGATATTCAACAGTTCGCTGTTCCAAATGTCAAAAATCTATTAACAGATGAACTTGAACTGAAGGTTAATGAAATTTTAGCAAATAAAGAAGTTGATCCATCAACGGACACCACAGATTTAGAAACCCAAATCGACCACCTGGTTTACCAGCTCTACGAATTAGCCGAAGAAGAAATAAATATTATTGAAAATAGCTAATGATTGTTTAAGCTGACATACAAGAGTTAGCGGTCATGCTATGACGACAGTGCAAACCTTAAACTGACTGCAAGAAATGGAAAACGACAGAATAGAAAACAATCCATCTTACAAGAAATTCAAGAAAGACCTTGAAGGAACAGAAGCAATTCAAAATGTAGCAAAGTTTTTCTCATTCTTTGGACTTAATAACAAAAAATTGGACGAAGCATTCGGCACTCTACCAGACATTAAAAAGCAGTTAGAACTTCTTTCAAAAAGTCCTGACAAGTTTAACGACTATTTTGCACAAAGAGGTTGGATTGCCCACGAATCAATGAACTCCGACTTAATGCTTACGTCAATTGGGTTGGCTGACAAAGGACTAATTGACCTAGCAGAACAAGAACTAATCAACTACTATTCTTCAGAAAAAATGCGGTGGCTTCTTCATCAGCTTAAAGGCATTGAAGCTTTTTCAAACAGATATAATTTCTTCTTGCTTGCATACGAAGACACTTTAGCAGAACGCTATCATGCAGTCGTTCCTATTTTATTAATGATGATTGACGGTGCAGTTAACGACATTGACAAAGGAAAAGGGTTCTTTGCCGACAACACAAATTTAACTGCTTGGGACTCAATTGCAGCTCATAGTAGTGGTCTGACAGCACTCAAAAAAGTGTTTGGTGACGGCAGACATAAAACTACTAAAGAAGAAATTAAACTTCCATATAGACACGGTATTCTCCATGGTAGAGATTTGGGATATGCAAATAAAACTGTATCTGCCAAGTGTTGGGCAGCACTTTTTGCAATCAAAGATTGGGCTTATGCAGTAAAACAAGGAAAGAAAATTCCGCCGCCACTCGAACCAGAATTATCATTAACCGAAAGTTTATCACAACTCAAAAACAGTTTGACCGACTATGGTGAAAGTAAAAAGCGTAACGACATTGTAAGCAAGAAAGTTGAAGCATGGAAAGCACGACAAATAAATGTTGGCACTGACATCTTTGAAAAAGGGCTATCAAGCGACTATAATGATTATACACCCGAACAAGAGGCAATAAGGTTTGCAGAGTATTGGGCAAAAGGAAATTTTGGAGCAATCTCCAAACAAGTTCATCAGTTTTCAAAGACACCAATAAACGAAAAAATGGAAGCAGGTAAGACAAGAAAGGTTTTTGAAGGTAAGAAATTGATTGACTATAAAATTATAAAAGTTACTGACTGCTCTCTAGCAATCACTGAAATTACTTTAGCAACAACAATCGAGCATCACGGCAAACGACACGACAAAGAGATTACATTGAGATTTATTTACGATGGACCTAATGGTGAAATTCTAAACTTTGGTGATACAGGGGGACAATGGAGATTTTTTGAAAATTTCTTTCACCAAATACAATTCATTTATTAATCAAACCGCCAAAAATGAAAGTGGGTAGCATCATCGAGAGAAAAGCACGAACCTCTAACAAGGTATTGCCAAATGCGGGACTGAACGGCTTCGATTTGACATTTGTACAAGGTTCAACATTCGTTCTTCGATTGAACTTTTGTGCTGAAAATCGCCGCATTCGGCAATACCAGAACCGATATTTAGCTACCAAGAAATAACCTTGTATCTCAAAAAAATTGGGTGAAGTGCTTTTGTGGGCCATTTGTGCAAAGGGTTAAGTTTGATAATTCCATTGAACCTTTGTGCCAAAATGCCGATGCTGCGGCAAGTGCCCAACCGATTCACGAATTTAGAGCATGTCCTTATTCTCTAACAATAAAGCGCTAATTCTTGCATTTTCATTTGGCCGGTTTCGTACTGGTGTACAAAATGCTTATCCTAAATCGTTCCGAGCAGGGGGCAAAAGGGCTGCTAATATTCACCCGTTTTTACCCAAGTAGATAAATGAGTGGGTACTTATTTTTAGGATTCAGGCAATGGGTAAATCTTTACCTTTGTGGGCTTTTAAACTAGAAATAATTTGAAAAAATTCAGAAGGATATTCAACTATATCGGCCTCTACAAAGGCAAAGTAGCATTATACATATTTCTTACCATTGTTGGTTCCGCCTTGTCGGTGGTTTCCATAGCTATGCTGGGTCCGCTGATGTCGATCATCTTCAATGTAGGAGGAGACACGGCGCAAAGTCTGTTGCAGAAAGTGCCGGGTGGTCATTTGCTGGCTCAAGAACTGACGGAATATGTGAACAGTGGGGAGAGAATGAATGCCGTGTTGCTATGTTGTGTATTTATAATCACATCCATTTTTTTAAAAAATCTTTTTCTGTATAGTTCCTCCAGGGTGTCGGTGCCAGTGCGAAGTTCCATTGTCATTCATCTGAAAAATGATATGTATTCCAAAATACTAAAATTGCCGGTAGGATATTTTTCGGAACAGAAAAAAGGCGACATCATGAGCCGGATGACAAATGATATAGGACAGGTAGAAAGTTCTATTGTGAATACCCTGGAAGGGATGATAAAGGATCCAATTTTGGTGATTAGCTATCTAGCAGCAATGATTGCTATCAGCCCCAGCCTTTCTGTATTTTTGTTTATCCTGCTCCCCGTTACGGCCTTCATCATTGGCCGAATCAGTCGCACACTAAAAAAGCAAAGCAATGAAGCGGCCGTTAGAGTGGGAGATACGCTTTCGATATTGGACGAAACACTTGGTGGCATTAGGATTATCAAAGCTTTTGTGGCTGAAAAAATCCTGAAAAATAGATTTGTTTCGCTGAACAATACCCTTTTCGGAATCATCAAAAAAATGGCCGCCAGGCGCGATCTGGCCTCTCCGCTCACCGAACTGCTGGGAGTGGTGGTGTTATGTGTGATTATATATTTTGGAGCCAATCTGATAGATAAAGGTTCTTTGAATCCGGGCGACCTGATTGCCTTTATTGCCATGTTTGCTATGATGATTAATCCGGCAAAAGCTTTGTCTTCCTCTTTTTTCAATGTACAAACAGGGTCGGCGGCCATCGAAAGAATAGAAGAGTTGCTGAATGCTCCGGTGAAGGTGGAGGATATGGGTACTAAAAAATTAGAAGCGTTTGAAAGTGGAATTGAGTTTAAGAATGTTTCTTTTTCTTATAATGAAAAGTTGGTACTCAGAAATATCAACCTGGTTATTCCCAAAGGCAAAACAGTAGCACTGGTGGGAAGCAGTGGTGCCGGAAAAAGTACGCTGGCCGATTTAATCCCTCGATTTCATGATACCACTCAGGGAGAGATTCTGGTGGATGGCATCAATATAAAAAACTACAGTATTCAATCCGTTCGTGAGAAAATCGGTATTGTGAGTCAGGAACCTATTTTGTTCAACGAAACCATCGGGAATAATATTGCACTAGCAGATCCTGATGCCTCCATGGAGGCTATTGCCCAGGCCGCTAAGATTGCCAATGCACATCAATTTATCGACAGTAAGCCCGAAAAGTATGATACCAATATTGGGGACAGGGGCGCAAAACTAAGTGGGGGCGAAAAACAGCGGCTGACAATTGCCAGAGCCGTATTGAAAAACCCACCCATTCTTATTCTGGACGAAGCCACTTCTTCTCTGGACACTGAAAGTGAAAGATTGGTGCAGGATGCCATCAACAATATGATGCAGAACAGAACCTCTATTGTCATCGCCCACCGGTTAAGCACGGTACGTAATGCCGATGAAATAGTGGTGCTGAACAAAGGCGAAATTGCCGAACGCGGTAAACACGATGAGTTGATGCAAATAACTGGTGGCATTTATAAAAAGCTCGTGGACATGCAGGGATTGGAATAGAGAAGGATGACCGCCGACCAAAATTTCTGATGGAATTATCCTAACGCCTTTTGATCATTCAAATCTTTGAAACCTTTGTCGGTCAATAATGATTCTTTTACTATTTTCGGAAAATCATAAATAAAAAATTTAGCATGAGATCAGTATTATTATTTACAGCCATTTTGTTTGGTTTAAGCGCGCAGGCACAGCATAGTTTTGTGGATCAGGTGCAAAAAACAGTTTCCCAATTTGTAAAGGCTTTGGAAGATAGTGATTTGAAAACACTGAGCGCCATGGCTTCCTCCAAGCTTACTTATGGTCACTCCAGTGGAATGGTTCAAAACAAGACAGCGTATTTAGAGTCTTTTAGATCAGGATCTACCGATTTTGTAAATATTAAAATATCTGAACAAACGATAGACCTAAGCGGATCCACCGCCATTGTTCGCCATCTGTTTGATGCAGATACCAATGATAACAAGACTCCTGGACATGTAAAGTTGAAAATATTGACAGTATGGCAAAAACAAAGCGGCAAGTGGATTTTGATAGCCAGACAGGCGGTTAAACCTCCCATGTAGCGCTTGGTTTACCAGTCTTTTCCTGTGCTTCCGGCGTATTGCTTTTTCTTTCCGGAAACCCTGCTTTGGGTATTGCGTTCTTTTTGCTCCAACCGATCCAATTGTTTTTGCACCTGGCTTTTGTTGAGAGTAGAGGATTGTGGTGGTGGTTTTGGATTCTGGTTGTCACCTGAGTTTGATTTGGGTAATTGTGCCAGGGCTTTTTGTAAATTTTCTCTGGCATCCTCATCCTGCCAGTTTAGCCTCAATGCATTTTTATAAGCCTCAATGCTTTCCGGTATTTTGTTTTGCTGACTATATACAACGCCAGCGTTGTAAAAGGCTGTAGCCTTTTGTTCCACATTTGCATTGCTTGATTGTCCTGCTATCTGATAGGCTTTGATCGCTGCGTCAAAGTTTTTCAAATGGTACCATGCTGTTCCTTTGTTCAGGTGGGCAATTGGGGACAATGCGGTATCTGTCACCTTATCATACGCGGCAATAGCCTGTTTTAAGTTTCCGGATCTGAAGTGATCATTTCCTTCCTGAATATATTTTTGCTGTTGAGCAGCAACGAAAGCTGGATGAAAAAAAAACAATAAGATGATTGTGGATCTGAACATCTGAAAAATTATTTTATCCGATTTGATTTTTTGTCTCTTTCTTTCCTTCCGAAACAAAAATCTCGCCAACCAATAACAAAATCATCAAAGCAATGAAAACCCAAAAATAGTAACTGAAACTCATGAGGCTCTCGTCTCCTGACACCCTGGTGGCTATTTGTGATAAACTCTTTTTAACTTCTTTCACCGCCATGTCGGTATTGGTTAGGTGTACGTAAACCCCTTTTGTATTTGCGGCTATTTGTTTGAGTTCCGTTTCATTCAGTTTGGAAAGAATTTCTACTCCGGTTTCGGGATCTGTTTTTCGACCGCTGCCGGTAGAATCGTCTGGAATATAGCTACCAGCTGCTGATCCAATGCCAACGGTGTTGACCATCAAACCGCGCCTGGCCAATTCCTGAGACAGACTGATGGCTTTTTCGTCATGATCCTCACCATCAGATATCAATACCACTGCTCGGTATTTTGCATCTCTTTCTCCAAAGGCATTCAGGCTTTCCTGCAAAGCATCTCCAATGACTGTGCCTCCGGCTGGAACTGCATCTGGTGAAGCTTCCTGCACAAACATCTGAGCGGCACTGTGGTCGCTACTCAGCGGCATTTGCAGATAGGCTTTACCGGCAAATAGGATAAGCCCAATGCGACTACCTGGCATCGCATCCATCATTTTACTGATGAACTGTTTAGCTCTTTCCAAACGGTTGGGGGCAATATCGGAAGCCAGCATACTTTTGCTCACATCCAGGGCAAAAATCAAGTCAATGCCATTTCGTTGAATGCCATCGCTACCACCCGTCTTTCGCAGATTCATGACGGCCAATACGCCCATGGCAAAGGCAAGGCAGATCAATAGGAATTTTGTATTAAACTTTCTGGTACTGTACCGTTGCAACAATCCCTTTACCAATACCGGCTGTCCAATCTTCTTTATTACCGCCCGCTTCCATTTCTTTACAGATAAAAATAGTAGCAGCAATAAAATAATTATTGCCAGTAAGGAGGCTAAATACGGGTATTGAAACTGGAAAGACAAAATATTTGGGTATCTAATAATAATAGTGAACAATGGGTAGGTCTGACTACATCTTACCTTCGAAGAATCCGTACTGTTTCAAAATGCTTTTTAGCATACTCAGTCGGAGCGCGCCAATATCCTGGTTTGGATTGGATGATTCTATGTTTAAAATAAAAAAATAGGGATGTCTGTTTTCTTCAATCCAACCTACCACCCAGCCCAAAGGGTGTTTGTTTTCAGTAGAAGCCCAACCTGTTTTATAAGCCAAACGATAGTTGGCGTTATTCTCCATCAACATGGCATTTTTCACTTTCTCCTGATTGACTTTGAAGAAAGGAAGCTGATGGAAAAACAGTTTCTTTACCAAGCCCAGATTTTGATCAGGAGTAACTTTTAAAGAATTGTCTAACCAAAAAGTATCAATCTTTGAAATCTTGTATGCCTGCTTTTTTTTGTTCATGCCATATTGCAGGGTATCCAGCCAATACTGCATGGTATCCTTACCTATTCTACGGGCAACTTCCTGAAAATAAGGAACATCAGACACCTGAAAAGCCTGAATCATATTGAGATCCTTATCCCATTCTGCTCGGCGCTTTACGCCATCCCAGGGAATGACCATGCTATCGCTGGAGATAATGCCTGTTTGCAAACCAATGAGCGAGTTGACAATTTTGAAAGTGGAGGCAGGAAGATAAGTGCTATCGCGATATCGTTTCAAATTGTAAACCGTAAACTTGCCAGTGCCATTGTCCAAAAGTGCAAAACAACCCGTTACATTATTTTCGTCGAAATACTTTTTGAGGCTGTCGTCCTGATTTACATTGTTGGGACTACAGGAACCAAGCAAGAGTAGGAAAAAGCCAAACAAAATAGAAAGCGTTTTCTTATGGTTCATGATTGTACAGTAGTTGAACTGGGCGATCAGCCAAGGTCTGCGAGCATCATTATGCCTGATAGAACTGCAACGGCTGCTGGCCGAATTGTGTATTCCAAATTTCATCATGCTGCAAAAATAAGCCTGTGGCTATGTAACGATACTCTTTTACTAATTTTTAACTTTGAAGCAATAAATTTATCAGCCACATTTTTGAAAACAAATGATGTCGGGTCAGGAAACTATATATGGTCGTGATGCAATGAATGAATACCGGTTGATACTGGATACACCGGCAATAGTGAAAAGAAAAATCGCCGATGAGAAAATTGTGTTTGATCTGGACTATCGAGGCACAGTGATTTCAGGAGGTAACCCTTGTATATATCTGGCCTTGTTTTCACAGCATGTTTCTAAGGAATTGATGATATGTGATGCGCTGGAAAAAGTGGCTATGGGTTTTATGCCTTTTAAAGTGCATCTTCGAAATTTTGGTTTCTGTGATGGCCACGAAGTATATATCGCACTGGACAATACAGCACCTGTGGATAGGTTGGTAGAGCAGATAAAGCAGGTAACGCAATGGACAACCTTAAACCCGGTTTTTAATGAGTTGCCTCGCCTTACCCTGGGACGGAGGCTGCATGTGTGGCAATTTGAGAAAAGCCGTCAGTTGTATGAAAAAAAACATTTTGCTGCCACTTTTTTGTCTAATGCCATGCTAGTGCTAAAACGTATGGAAGGGTTCAGAAACTGGCAAATCTTGAAGCACCTGGAGTTCCAGAATCAGTTGGTATAACCCTTGATTCCTTTGACAGCAGGTGCTTGTGATGCAAGAATGCATTGTGCTAAACTTTGATATAAATCTTCTTTTTATCCATCCACCAGCATATTGCCCACATAAAAATGATGATAGACACTGCATACATCATGGAACCCAAACGAGGATCTCCAGGCAGGTTTTTCCATACGCCTACATATAACCAGTTCCAGAAATTGACACCGTCATCGGAAGTAAAGAGTTTGGCCGTTTTAGGAAGAAATGCACTTAGTGCAAAAATGAAAAGTGCGTTTTTGCCAAACACTTCAAAAAACTTTACAGGAAAGCCTTTATATTTTTTAATTTCTATAAAATAGATAAACAAGCAAATGGTGATGATTGCCAACCCGGTGGTATAGATGGTATAGGAACTTGTCCATATTTTTTTATTGATCGGGAAAACCATGTCCCAGCAGTAACCCGTAACCAAGAGGGCAATTGCAGCTACAAAAAGAATGGTGAGCGTTTTATAAATCGAGTTGTCCTCTATTTGGGTCGCATTGGCTTTGATATACATTCCTACAAAAAAACCAAATACTACCTCCACAATTGCCGGGATGGTACTGAGCAGCCCTTCGGGATCAAAAGCAATGCCTTCGCCTCTGTACAAATGAGGTACATGCAGAATGGCCTGATCTAGGTTGTTGCCTATCCACCCTTCTATGCTAAACGGATCGGCGGGATTGCCCACTACACAAATGGCCCAATAGGCTAACAACAACAGCAGAGACAGGTACCAGGCATACTTAGGTTTAAGGTAATACACTATAATGGAAGCAAAAAAGTAGCAGAGCGCAATACGCTGTAGCACACCAAATATGCGCACCCCTTTTGTGTTGTCGTGAGGGTTGACCCATGAAATAAATTCCAGACTGCCTTCGTACCAACGCACAAAAGGATACCAGTTTAGAAAAAGTCCGATGCCAAATATGAGTAAGGTTCTTTTGATGATTTTTTTCCAGAAAGTTCCGTCTCCCTGTTCTTTCAGCTTGGGCAGTACAAACGCCATCGCATTGCCTACTGCAAAAAGGAAAAACGGAAACACAAGATCTGTAGGTGTTAGGCCATGCCAATGCGCATGTTTAAGCGGAGGGTAAGTGTGTGCTCCGGATCCTGCATTGTTTACTAATATCATCAAGCAGACAGTGGCGCCACGAAATACATCGAGCGACTGGAAACGTACTTTCATTTAAGCGTATTTAGTTGTAAAGATTTTTAATTCTCTTTGTTTTGTTTGAACTCATCTGAATGAAATAATTCATTATATTCCTTGATTCTAATTTCAGCCTATATCAGCAATCATCTTCGTTTATAAACAGGTACTAAATATACGGAGATATTCATTATTCAATTGGAGTTAAATACTTGTTGTGTATGTATTGGCTTTCTGTGTAGAGAAATTTGGCGGATAATTGATGCTTGATGATTTCGAAGTGTAAAAACATCTATTTACTTTTAAATACCCAAAACAGGTTTTTAGTTTTGCGAAACAATAAGAGATATATTATTCTAGCTCTTGCACTACTGCAAATACAGATATGTATAGCTGCTTTTCCTGTCCGGTTTAATTATCTGACGGTCGAGGACGGCCTTTCAAATAGTTCCGTGCTGGCTATAACCCAGGATTCGAAAGGATTTATTTGGCTGGGTACAAGAGATGGATTGAATCGGTATGATGGTAAAAGGATTAAAGTATTCAGGGACTTTTTTAAAAACAATCCAAAAGGACCCAATGTAAAAGTGATTTGTATTTTGGAAGATACCCATCATAAGCTCTGGATTGGTACCAGTAACGGTCTTTATTATTATGACCCAGTGCTGGACAGGTTCACTTCAATTCTATTTCATTATGTAAACATACTTTACGAGGATAAAGATCACAATATCTGGATTGGTACTACGACAGGGCTTTTTATGACTAATTCTTTGAAAGAGGATGTACTGCGTATTTCGTATGTTAAGTACGATGGTGAGGGAAAGAATGAATTTCAGAATATTTACAGCATCGTGCAGCTAGCTGATGGACAACTGGTTTTAGGATCCGTGCGTGGTCTTTTTACATTGCAAAAGAAGGCAGAACGAATGGTAGTCACTCGCCTGAAATTGCTGAAAGAGGTCACTGTGATTACCATGTGTTTGGATCAGGCTGGGAAGGTATGGATAGGGACAAACAACAGTGGGCTATACAGTGTGGATACAGCATGGAAGAAAATTTCACATTTTATACAAGGAGCGGGTCCTGACAATATATTGAATAATAATGTGCGCAAAGTGATGGCCGACAGAAAGGGAGATATTTGGATTGGCACTTTAAAAGGGCTTAATAGATACTCGGAAGCTACAAAACAGTTTGACGCTTTTGTTCATCTTCCCGAAAATCCACATAGTCTGAACTACAACTCTATCTATGATATTTTTGAAGACCGTCAGGGATCCATTTGGATTGGCACCTACTATGGTGGTGCAAACAAGATTGATGCCTATAATACGCCATTTGATATTTATAGCAATACTATTCAATCAAATAGCCTTAGCAGCAACGTCATTAGCGCTATTGCTTTTAGTCCTGTCCATTCATTATGGGTGGGCACCGAAGCAGAAGGCCTAAACCGCTTGAATCTAAACGACTTTACGGTATCACGTTTTAATGTTGGCAATAAAAAGCTACTCAGCTCTAATCTGGTTAAAACAATTTACAGGGATAATGCAAACACTTTGTGGGTTGGTTTTTTTGGGGGTGGCCTCATTTTTAGTCATCACGAAGGCGTTGGCTTTCAAAAATTCACTACAGAAAATAGCAAACTGAATTCAAATGATGTAACAGCAATTTTGGAAGATGATCAGCGGCAATTATGGGTTGGTCATCAGGATTTTGGGATAAATGTTATTGATAAAAGCAGGAGGGTTGTTTCTGATATTACTGATATATATCCCAATGGAGGATTGCCAGACAAAGGAGTGACCTGCATGTTTAAGGATAACAAAGGAAATATTTTTATTGGAACCAGGTCTGGTATTTATTTATATGCCACTCATCTATCTAATCGAAACTTTAGGCCTGTGAAAATATTTCCTAATGGCAATCAAAAAGTGTATATCAATTGTATCGCACAGGATAGTACGGGCACCTTTTGGTTTGGCAGCTCCTACGGTTTAAGTGATTTCTCGCTTGAAAATGGAGTACTAAATACCTATGCCACCTCAAGTGGTTTGCCTGCCAACAAAGTAGTTGGGATTGTTCCGGATAGAAATGGAAATTTATGGCTAAGTACCGAAAAAGGAATTTCAAAATTTGATAAGCATAAAAAGCAATTCACCAACTATGATAAAGATGATGGATTGCCAGCTGATGTTTTTAATTTTAATTCTTTTTACAAACATCCCGATGGCCGTGTCTTTTTCGGCAGTCTGAATGGGTTAGTGAGTTTTTGGCCTTCTAAAATTGAAACAAATATTCGGCCACCTGAAATAGTGCTTACAAAACTTGTAGTGAATGGAACAGTAATTTCGGTAGGAGACAGCTCCTTCATTCTGGATAAATCACTAGGAGCCAGCAAAGTTATTTCGCTAAGTCATGATGAAAATGATATCAATATTAGTTATGCTGTTGTCAATTTTATTAAGCCAGGGAAGAATCGGTCAGCATATAGGTTGATTGGTTATGACAATGATTGGGTGTATACGGATGATCATGAAGCGGTATTTAGAAACCTGCAACCTGATAAGTACACGTTCCTTTTAAAAGCCGCAAATAATGATGGTCTGTGGAATGAATCCCAAACATTCTTGACGATAAAAGTGCTGCCACCTTTTTGGAAAACCTGGTGGGCTTATTTGATTTATGGTTGTTTGGGGGCTACTGTTCTCATTACTATCTATCGATTTCTGGGCTCCAGAAAAGAACTTCAACGAAAACTATATTATGAGCATGAACTGAATCTACGGCAGCAGGAACTGCAAAAGCTGAAAACAGATTTCTTCACACACATGTCGCACGAATTGCGAACACCACTCACCTTAATTCAGGGACCTGCCGAAATGATGATAGATAGAGCTTCTGATAGCAGCTTGGAAAAACGGCTGGCAGGGTCCATAAAGTCCAATGCGGAACGTTTGCTGAATCTTACCAATAATATCATGGATTTTATGAAGGCAGATTCGGGTGCCATGAAGTTAAATAAGCAGAACACTGAATGTATCAGTTTTTCCAGAGAAATTTTTGATAAGTTTATTGTATCTACAGAACAAAAGAACATCATGTATCATTTTGATACAGATCTGGAGCAGGCTGACATTGAAATAGATCGGTATTATATGGAAATAGTGCTTACCAACCTGCTTTCAAATGCAATTAAGTTTGCGCCAAAAGAAGGCAAGGTGCGAATGGCAGTACATAACTTTAGCAATAAAGAAATGGTGATGGCTATATCAGATGATGGTGCGGGTATTCCAGAATGGGCAATGGAGAACCTGTTCGAAGATTTTTACCAAGTGAATCCAGAGGTAAATAAACAACAGGGATCCGGTATAGGATTAGCACTTGCCAAAAAAATAATAGAACTGCATGGTGGCCATATTTCCTATTCACGGGTTCATGATGATTCGATTGAGAAAATGACAACCTGTTTTACAATCAAGCTTAAAAAGTAATGACTGCAATGAATATGAGAAAAAAAGAAATTTTAATTGTTGAAGATAATTCGGAAGTGAGGGATTTTCTTTTTTTGTGTCTGGAAGATGATTATAGTGTGTTTCAGGCAGAAGATGGCATGGCTGGTCTTGATTTGGCTTTTGAACAAATTCCGGATTTGGTCATTACCGATGTAGCTATGCCTGTGATGGACGGATATCAGTTTTGCACCTCACTAAAAGCCGATATAAGAACCAGTCATATTCCTGTGATCATGCTTACGGCCAAAACCGAAGTGGATCAACATGTGGAAGGACTTGAGTGTGGTGCAGATCTTTATTTGACAAAGCCATTTAGTATTAAAGTACTTCAATCCTATATCAAAAACTTATTGAATGCGAAAGAAACACTAAGAAAATACTTTAGTCAGAAAGTGCTGATAGAACCATTGAATATTGAAATTGGTAGTGTAGATAAAAATTTTATGGAAAAGCTACTGGCGATAATCAACCTCAATATCAGCAACCCCGATTTTCATATCAATGATTTGTCCAGATTAATTGGCATGAGCACGACAGTTTTGTATAAAAAGTTTAATGCACTTACCCAAATGCCGGTTGCTGAATTCATAAAATCTTTCCGTTTGAAAAAGGCCGCCCTGCTACTAAAAGATAAAAGTCTCAATATTTCAGAAGTGGCCTGGCAGGTAGGGTTTAATGATAGAAAATATTTCAGCAAAGAGTTTAAGAAGTATTTTGGTTATACTCCCAGTGATCAACCCGACACTGACAACAGTACTTTAGAATAAGATTTTACCCCTATTTACATAAGAAAGAACCCCTTTCTATTTCTAAGACAGTTGGAACTTTGCCGTATTGTTGCTCTGCCATCCATTTGTGAATTTGCTGTCATTATTTTCAAAATGTGGTTGAGCATTTTATCTAAAAACATTTATACGATATGCAATTCAAGTTCTTAAAAAGTTTAACACGATTATTTGCCATTTTTTCTATTGTATTGACTGGCTGTGCACATTCTTCAAAGATACCTCAGTCTAATATCGATAAAGTGGTACAAGTTGCCGAGCAGCAGTACACCAAAATGCTTGCTGCGAGCACCGATCTCACCAAGTATCCTCGCACTTCCAACCCAGATGGTAGTGTGAAGTATGTTTCAATCAGAGACTGGACAGGAGGCTTCTGGCCAGGTAGCCTTTGGTATTTATACGATCTTACAAAAAAAACAAATTGGAAAGAGGACGCTATAAAATGGACTGAAAGCCTTGAGAGCAATCAGTACAATACCATCCACCACGATATTGGCTTTATGATGTACTGTAGTTATGGCAATGCATTGAGAAATGTAAAGAATGAAAAGTATAAGGATGTTTTGGTGCAGTCGGCAAAATCTTTAATCAAGAGATATGATCCCAGAGTGGGATCTATAAAATCCTGGAACGCCAAAGAATCATGGGATGGTCACACCTGGTATTACCCTGTGATTATTGACAATATGATGAACTTGGAACTATTGTTTTATGCATCAAAGGTTACTGGCGATCCTGTTTATAGGAATATCGCTATTAAACATGCTGAAACTACTATGAAGAATCACTTGAGACCAGATTATAGTTCCTATCATGTAGTGGATTACGATACGGCTACCGGCAAAGTGCTTCATCAGCAAACCAATCAGGGGTTTTCTGACAATTCTCAGTGGGCCCGCGGTCAGGGATGGGGCATTTATGGATTCACCGTTATGTATCGTGAAACTAAGGATAACAGATTTCTAATTACTGCTCAAAAAATGGCAGACTATTATATCAACCATCCCAATATGCCTGCTGATAAAATTCCGTATTGGGATTTTAATGCTGGGCAGCCAGGATATGTTCCTGACTGGAAATATGATGCTTCAAAGTTTAGTTATGTTCCCCGCGATGCTTCCGCAGCTTCGCTGATTGCATCGGCTCTTTTAGAGTTAAATAAATATCTGCCTGATGGTAAAAAATATTATCGTTTTGCAGTGGAATCGCTCAACTCGCTTTGTACACCAGCGTATCTGGCCGCACCTGGCACCAATAGCAATTTTATTTTAAAACATTCTACAGGAAGTATTCCGCATAATACCGAGGTAGATGTGCCGTTGATGTATGCCGACTATTATTTTCTGGAAGCATTATTACGTTACAAAAACATGTTAAACTACTAATATATGGGACAACTTCTAAAAAAATCAAAATTTATGAGGAAGCCGGTTTACAGCGTTTTTCTCAGCATGATTGTTACTTTGTTTTGCATCACCGCTAAGGCTCAAACGGTATCCGGAACAGTATTTGATGATACAGGAAGCCCTTTGAGTAGTGTAACTGTATTGAATAAGAACAGCCAATCTAATACGGCTACAGGTGCCGATGGTACTTATAAAATATCAGCGGCAATTGGAGACTCATTGGTGTTTACATCTATTGGTTATAAGCGAAATGGCGTAAAGGTAACTGCCGCTACTCAAAACCTGGTGATGCAGTCAGAAGTAGGCACACTAAGCGATGTAGTAGTTGTGGGATACGGTACGCAAAGAAAAGGAGATGTAACGGTGTCCATAGATAAAGTAAACATGACAGATCTCAACAAAGCACCAGTTCGATCTTTTGATGAAGCCCTTGCTGGTCGTGTAGCAGGGGTGCAGGTTACTTCCAGTACTGGACAGCCGGGAGCTGGCACCGACATCGTTATTAGGGGAAATAATTCAATTACCCAGGCCAACTCACCATTGTATATCATTGATGGTTTTCCAGTGGAAGGAGCAGATAACAATCTGGTGAATCCAAATGATATTGAATCTATCGAAGTGTTGAAAGACGCATCCGCTACAGCCATTTATGGTTCGAGAGGAGCGAATGGGGTGATTATGATTACCACCAAAAAAGGGAAAGAAGGCCCGCCTGTTGTGCAGTTTAATGCATCCTATGGTGTGCAGCAGGTGACAAAAATAATGGAAATGATGAATCCCTATGATTTTGTAACTCAGCAAATAGAAAGAGATACTACAACGAGCAATACCTCAAGCCCTACCTATATCTATCTTACCCAACCAGGCCGGTCTTTGGATTATTATAAAACCGCAAGCACAATCGACTGGCAGAAAAAAGTATTGCGCACCGCTCCGATGCAGGACTATACCCTGTCGCTAACAGGAGGAAGCCAGAATACAAAGTATGCCGTGTCTGGAAACATATTAAGTCAGGATGGAATTATCATCAATTCCAATTATGGCAGATATCAGGGTCGGGTAGCATTGGATCAAAACCTAGGTAAGAAGTTCAGAACAGGAATCAATGCCAACTATGCCTATACCAGACAAATCGGTATTGCTCCCTCTCAATCTAACAACAGTGCTACCACCAACATTATGTATAGTGTGTGGGGATACAGACCTGTAGAAGGTTCGGAAGGAGATATTTTGAATTCTTTGTTTGATGAGGATGTGCCCGGAGCCAATGATTACCGAGTAAATCCTGTGCTGAATTTGAACAATCTTTACCGAGCACAAAAAATTAAAAATATTTATGCGAATGCTTATCTGGAGTATAATATCATTCCCGGTTTGAAATTTCGAACAACTGGGGGGATTACTAGTTACAACCGAAGATCGGAATCGTTTAATAACTCCAATACGCAATATGGTAATATTCGCCAGGTGAATGGCGTAAACGGAGGGATTGCTTTTTACGAGAGAAACACCTGGATCAATGAAAACATCTTATCCTATAATAAAAGATTGGGCAATCACAATCTGGGTTTAACAGGGGTAGTGTCCATGCAATCTTCCAACAATGATGGATATGGTGTTTCAGCCACCTTGCTGCCAAATGAATCTCTTGGCTTGAACGGTTTAGATGAAGGGACAGTTCAGGCACCCTCTGCCACTGGTTCCATCTGGACTATGCAGTCTTATGTAGGCCGGTTTAATTATAATTACAAGTCCTTGTATTATCTAACCGGTTCCTTTCGGGCCGACGGTTCATCTCGATTCATGCAAGGACACCGATGGGGTTATTTCCCTGCACTTTCTGCTGCATGGAGATTTTATAACGAAAAATTCGTGAAAGCTATGGGACTGCTTTCCGATGGTAAGTTGCGAATTGGTTATGGTCAAAACGGCAATAATCGGGTAGGTGATTTTGATGCCTATTCTACCATTACCCTGCCCATTAATATTGCCTATCCAATCAATAATGTTCCAATTCGAGGAGCCGCTTCCAGCCAAATCGGTAACCCCGAGTTGAAGTGGGAAACCACCGAAGAGGCGAATATAGGCCTGGATCTGGGCTTTCTAAATAACAAGATTACCGTTACGGCAGAGGTTTATCGTAAAAACACCAGGGACTTGTTGTTGCAGGCCGATTTGCCTCCATCCACCGGTTATGGTTCTGCATTTAAAAATATAGGAAGTGTAAGAAATGAAGGATTAGAACTTACTCTAAACACCAAGAACATAAATGCAAAAAACTTTCATTGGTCCACTAGTTTCAACATTGCCTTCAACCGTAATAAAGTAATTGGGTTGAACGAAGGTCAGGACGAAATGCTCACCTCTATCCGATGGGATAATATCTGGCAAAATATACCGGCATATATTGCCCGTGTTGGTCAGCCCATTGGTCTGATGTATGGTTTTATTTCTGACGGAGTGTATCAACTAAATGATTTTAACGAGGATGGAAATGGCAAGTTTACCTTGAAAGATGAAATAACCACCAACGGCAATTCAAGAGCCAATATAAAGCCTGGTGATATAAAATATATGGACCAGAACGGAGACAAGGTGGTGAACTCGGCAGACTACACGGTTATTGGAAATGGAATTCCAAAACATCAGGGAGGATTAAACAATAATTTTACGTACAAAAATTTTGACTTAAACATCTTCTTCCAATGGTCTTATGGCAATGATGTTTTGAATGTAAACCGGTTGGTTTTCGAAGGTAATGCTACTAACAAAACTTTCCTGAATCAGTTTGCTTCTTATAACGACAGATGGAGTATGGATAATCAGCAATCGAATAATTTCAGAACTGGTGGATATTTTGGTGGCGGATATTCATCCAGATATGTGGAGGATGCCTCCTATCTGCGATTAAAAACAATTTCATTTGGCTATAATCTTCCAAACACATTGCTGGCAAAAGCTAAGATTAAAGCAGCAAGGGTGTTTTTTGCAGGACAGAATCTGCTGACCTGGACCAAATATTCGGGCATGGATCCAGAGGTCAATACTTATACCAGCGCACTCACTCCTGGTTTTGATTGGTCGGCTTATCCAAGAGCCAAAACCTTCACCTTTGGAGTGAACCTTACGCTGTAATGAATATCTAACGCTACAAAAATTATTAAAATGAAATACTTCAAATACTTATTTTTTATTATGGTGCTGGCTTCGGCTTCATCATGCAAAAAATTTTTAGATACTAAACCTTCAGACTTTCTGGCCCCTGAAACTTTTTATGCTACTGACGCACAATTGATCTCAGCACTGGCTGCTGTGTATGATCCATTGGGTTGGGAAACAATGTATGGCAATAACTTGTTTTCCAATTTAACCATCGCTACAGATGAAAGTTTTTGGAACCGTTCTGCCCAAACCACCGGCACACAGGTATATAGTTTTGATTACGCCCACGCTGATGTGTCAGGACTTTGGGCTGCTTGTTATACAGGTATCGAAAGAGCCAATATACTTATAGCTAATATCAACAAACCTGAAATGGATGAAACAAAAAGACAGGACATTTTAGGTCAGGCATTGTTCTTAAGAGGATATTATTATTTCCTTTTGGCATCCAACTTTGGCGGGGCTCCTTTGAAACTTGTTCCTCAGCCATCTGTTTCTGATGCTCAATACATCAATGTACCTCGATCCTCCGTGAATGACGTGTACACACAGGTGTTGAAAGACCTGACTGATGCCGAAGGAAAACTAAACTCAATAGTATCCAATAACAATGCAGAAGCTATTTCTAAAACAGCTGTGCAGGGAATCCTGGCCAGAGTATGCCTTACTATGGCTGGCTCACCAGTAAACGATGCTTCCAAATATGCGGAAGCATTGAGCTGGGCAAAAAAAGTGCAATCATCAGGGATGCATTCCCTGAACACAACCTATGATGCGTCTTTAACAAACTCGGCCTATAGCCAGATCTTTATTACTGCATTGCGAGACGAATACAATCTAAAAGAATCAATGTGGGAAATTGGTTTTTATGGCAACCGCATCAGCGATTCTTATGTAGAAGGTGGTCGGGTGGGCAATACAGTTGGTCTGGCATTCTCGCCATCTGTAAACTCTCCGGATTCAATAGGCTATTGTTATGGATTTGTCAACATTACAAAAAGGCAATATTTGCGTTATGGCAATGGCGATTTGCGTCGCGACTGGGCCATTGCTCCATTCAGATATAATAATGCAGCGCCCTTTGCAAAAGTGAACTGGACAACCTCCACTATCTACAATCGCAACGTGGGCAAGTGGAGAAGGTCTTACGAAAAACTAACCCCCAAACATAAGAACTATACACCCACTAATTTTCAGATACTGAGGTATGCAGATGTTTTACTGATGCTTGCAGAAGCGGAGAACGAAGTGAATGGCCCTACCAGCACCGCTTACGATGCCTTGAATGAGGTAAGACGCAGAGCCTACGGGGTTTCTCTGACTGCCAGCAATGCAACGGCTGATGCCACATTGGGTATGAATAAAGATGCTTTCAGAACTTTTATTCAGGAAGAACGTTCCAGAGAACTATGCTTTGAAGGATTACGTAAAGGAGATCTGATTCGCTGGGGCTTATTTGTGTCGCGTTTGAATGAAATAGGTAATGAAATTGCCAACGATGCTACCAATCCTTCCTTTAAATGGGGCGGACTTGCTGGTAAAAATGTGACTGAAAGAGATCTGTTGCTTCCAATTCCTTCCACCGAAATGTCAGTAAACAAAGCCATTACAGCGGCTGATCAAAATGCTGGCTGGTAATATTATTTATTATGTATAGAGTATTATTAAACCTGTTCATCCTGTTCCTAACTATAGTAGCTCAGGCGCAGGATGATTTGGCCCTTATTAAAAACAGAATCATTACAGACCAGTTTAACCGAACTGAAATGGGTGCACTCACAAAGGGGGTATTGACTTATAGAAATATGAATCCTGATGGCAGTTGGCCAGGCATCAACTATGACGAAAAAGTGATCGGTAACTGGACGCCCATCAAACATCTGGAACGGTTACAACTATTGACCATCGCTTATGCAAATCCAAAAAGTGTGTATCATGCCGATGTCTCCCTTTATCAAACTATTGTGAAAGGGCTTCACTTTTGGTATAACAAAAACCCAAGGAGCAGCAATTGGTGGCACAATGATATTGCCACACCTCAGTACCTTGGCAGGATTTTATTGTTGATGCAGGCATCTGATAAAAATCTGCCTGAAGTTTTACAAAAGGATATATTGAAAAGGATGCAGGGAGTTCAGGCCCCATTTACTTTTACAGGTGCTAACAAATTGGATATTGCTATCCATTATATCTACAGAGCCTTGGCGACCAACAATGAAAAGTTGATGAATATAGGCGTGATGGAGGCTTTCCAGCCAGTTGCGTTTACCACCGGCGAAGGTGTTCAGTATGATTATTCTTTTCAACAACACAAGGAGCAATTAATGATTTCTTCTTACGGTCTGGTTTTTATTATTGGCGAATATGAAGTGGCTTCCTGGCTCGTTGGCACTAAGTATGCTTTGGCAAAAGATAAGTTAGATCTATTGAACAATTATTTTTTCTACTCATTCGCCAATGCATTGCGAGGAGGTTTTATGGACTACAATACAGAAGGTAGGGGTGTATCCAGGCCAGATATTCTCGACAAAAGAAAGTTGCCCGATGGTGGATTGTTTCATAATATTTTAATGGCAGACCCTACTAAAAAAGAACAGTTGGAAGTGCTGCACGAAAGAATGTCGGGTCGAAAGCCTGCTGATTTTGAGGTGGAACCGATTCATATTCACTACTGGAAAGGAGACTATACTATTCACAAACGACCAGCCTATTCCTTCAATGTACGCACGGTTTCCAAAAGAACAGTAAGGACAGAAACTGGTAATAAAGAAAATCTGTTGGGATCTGTGATGCCGGATGGTTCTGTAAATCTATTGCGTCGGGGCGATGAGTATATCAACATCATGCCAGTATGGGAATGGGATAAAATACCAGGGGTAACAGCCAGAGATTATGATACTGCCGTAACCATGAAAAAGCAATGGGGAGAATATGGCAGTACCAGTTTTGTAGGAGGTGTATCAGATAGTGTTTATGGTGCAACTGTTTACCAACAGGAGTATGATGAGGTGAAGGCAAAAAAAAGTTATTTCTTTTTTGATAATGAGATTCTGTGCTTAGGTGCCGGAATCAATAGTCATACACCACAAAATATTACGACTACTCTTAATCAGGCATGGAGTAGTGGCAAAGTGATGGTGATGGAAAATAATAAATCAGTACAGCTAAGAAAAAATGCAGCTTTTAAAAACCTGCAATGGGTATGGCACGATAGCGTGGCTTATATTTTTCCAACTGCTCAAAATGTTTTCATTTCCAATCAAACCCAAACTGGCAATTGGAACAACATCAACAAAAACAATAAAGGAGAGGTAAAGGGGCCGGTATTCAAAATTTGGCTGGATCATGGGAAAAACCCATCGTTAGCCACTTACGAATACATTGTGGTTCCAGGTATTGGTGACCGGCAGATTGCTCAGTATGATTCAAAAGCACTAGAAGTGATTTCCAATACAGAGGCCATTCAGGCCGTAGTACACCATCATCTTAAAATCATTCAGGCTGTGTTTTATACACCAGGAGAACTGAAATTTGGTGAAGTAAAAATAAAAGTCAATCAGCCTTGTGTCCTTCAGGTAAGAAATTTTGGAGGGGAAGACATGAAATTAAGCGTGGCAGATCCGGCACAGCATTTAAAGGAAATAACGATCACATTAAGTACAGAGAATATCAAAGAAAAAGAATGGAACGTCCTGTTGCCACAAGCTCCTTTTGCAGGCCGTTCGGTATCTGTCAGCAATTTTGATAAATAACAATGAAAGCTTTATCATGATCAGATTATGTAAATTATTTTTATGCGCCCTGCTCATTCTCCTTTTTGGTACCCTTGTTCAGGGACAGGTTCAGAAGCCTAATATCATTGTCATTGTAAGTGATGATGCCGGTTATGCAGACTTTCAGCTTTATGGGCATAAAGAAATACCCACACCCAATATAAGACGGCTTGCCAACGAGGGTGTTAGGTTCACCAATGCCTATGTGACTGCTTCGGTTTGTGCTCCTTCCAGAGCAGGGCTGATTACTGGTCGTTATCAACAGCGTTTTGGTTTTGAACACAACCCTTCTTCAAAATTGGCTCCCGGCTTTACTTTGGAAGATGTCGGTGTCGATTTAAAGCAATCTACTATTGCCGATGACATGAAGGCTAATGGCTATCGAACTATCGCGATCGGTAAATGGCATCTTGGCAATTTGGATAAATATTTTCCATTAAAAAGAGGATTTGATGAGTTTTATGGGTTCAGGGAAGGTCATCGGGATTTCTTTAGTTATAAGGAAAAAGTAAAGGATGGTTTTGCCCTTTATGATAACTATAGCATTGTTCCGGAAGAAAAAATTTCTTATCTCACCGATATGCTGACAGAAAGGGCTATTGCCTTTGTGGATCATAACAAAACAAATCCTTTTTTTATGTATCTGGCATATAATGCGGTTCATACACCGTTGCAAGCTAAGCAAATTGATATGGACCAGTTCGGAAACATCCATGACAAGGATCGTAGAACTTACGATGCTATGATGCACAATATGGATAAAGGAATAGGTAAGCTTTTTGAAACCATAAAGAATAACGGCCTGGAACAAAACACACTTATCTTCTTTATCAATGATAATGGAGGTGCAACCAATAATGGATCGGACAATGGCGCGTTGCGTGGTATGAAAGGTTCTAAATGGGAAGGAGGTATTCGAGTCGCTTTCCTGATGAAATGGGCCGGACAAATTAAATCTGGTATAGTGTACGACAACCCTGTTAGTGCTTTAGATATACTACCCACTTCTCTGGCAGCAGTAGGCGTACCCATGTCTAAAGAACGCGGAGATGGGGTGAATCTATTGCCATTCCTCCACGGCTCATCAGGAAAACCACATCAGGATTTGTTTTGGCGTAGGGGTGTGGCAGCCGCAGTTCGTTCCGGTAGGTGGAAACTAATCAGAGTAAAGTCTGACCCGATATTATTGTTCGATTTAAAAACGGATATTTCTGAAACAAAAAATTTGGCTGCTAAAAATCCTAAGAAAGTCAAAGAGCTATTGACAAAATTGTCCCAATGGGAGAAAGAACTCGATCAGCCACACTGGTATAGTATTATGGGTGATGAGAACCAGATCCGGAAGCATCGAATGGAAGTAGTAGGTAGGGAAATGGAGAAAATGCTTCCTTAAGCGACAGGTGTTTTGTTCTATGAAAATAGTAAAAGATAATGGAGGGTCGAACTCTTTTTCCGTTATCACTTTTCATGACGCTATTTAATACTTATTTGAAAATCCATTTAGTATAATGAAGTTCTTGCTTTATTTTTTTGCTTTATTATTTTGTGGTATCCATGTCTTTGGTGCCGACTATTATGTTGGTTCAAATTCGGAGTGGTATGCCCTGGCACAAAAAATAGATCCGGGGGACAATGTGCTTTTTAAAGCAGGGGTTTACAAAGACATAAAGCTAATTATAAATGCGAGTGGTACAGAAAATAAAAGAATTGAAATTGCGGCCAAAGAACCTGGAAAGGTTTTTTTTACCGGAGATGTAAAAGTGGAACTAAGAGGTAGTTTTATAACGCTGAATGGTATTGTGTTCAAAGATGGAAATCGGGATACAACTTTTTGGAAACCTCATGGGCCGGGTCTTGTGGCTATCTATGGCAGTTGCAATCGGGTTACACTTTGTGCCTTCAACAATTTTGATGAAGCTCATTCGGCCTGGGTTACCACTTCGCTAGATGAAAATGGAAAGGCACCTGTTCATTGTCGCATCGATCACTGTAGTTTCACTAATAAACTCACATTCGATCAGGTAATTAATTTGAATAATACACCTAAAAAAGATACAATTGGAGGCCCACCAATGTATCACCGTATTGATCATTGTTTTTTTTCTAATCCCAAAAAGCCTGGTAACGCAGGCGGTGCTATCCGGATAGGATATTACAGAAACGACTTGGGCAGATGCCTGGTTGACTCCAATGTCTTTGAACGTCAGGATTCTGAACCGGAAATCATAACCGGAAAATCACAGGAGAATATCTATTTTGCCAACACCTTTTTGAACTGCCAGGGAACTCTCAACTTCAGACATGGCGATAGGCAGCTTGCTTTTAATAATTTTTTTATCAGTACGGATTCTCTATTTGGCTATGGAGGAATGTTTGTATGGGGTAGCCGACATATCATTGCCAACAACTATTTCTCCCTACAGAAAACAATTGCTTCAAGAGGTAATGCAGCCATTTGTTTCAATGCAGGCACCAGGGCTTCAGAACATGCACTGGCTTTCGACTGCGACCTTGTCAATAATGTTTTTTTCAAAGTGAATGGATATGCAATTCATCTCAATCCACTGATCGAGAATCGAACCATATTTGCCCACCAAACTCAACAGCTACTTGAATTTCCTCAAGATCTTCGTTTTGAGAATAATATTTTTTATGATAATCTTTTTCCGTCCTATCCATTTTTTAAGGACGATTACCCCAACCTGAACAGAAGCCTTGTGTGGAAGAATAATAATTATTTTGGAGCAACTACAGGTATCAGTTTGGTAGCTGGTCTTGCAAAACACAGCATCAGTATAAAGCAAATTTCAAAAGACTTTTTACTTCCGTATATCAATGAGAAAACAACCGTAAGCAGGCAAGAAAATTTTGAAGATATTCCCGGTTTGAAATTCCAGATTCAAGCCATAGTAAATACTGGAATCGTTGGCAGGCCACTCGGAATGCAGGATATCATTCCATCATGGATGATGACAAATATGGGCACATATTATCAAAACGGAAAATTGGAACCGAAGCTTAAAAATCAGTTGAAAAGAATAACAGAAAACAGCGTACAATAGTAAAATCTTAAACCATGGCACAAAAAGTATTTGCAATGGTGATTTTGCTGCTGGCCTTTGCTAGTAGCCAGGTCATTTCACAGACATTTAAGCCAGTAAAAAGATCTATAAGACCGATTGGATTGACCTGATTTCGCAAATGGTACTGGAGGGAAAAACAAATCAGACGGTAACGTTGTATGTCTATCGGACAGTATTAAAGGACTCTTTACCTACCCCGCAATGGAAAAACGAAATTTGGAAGGATGGCATTGCTAGAATCGACGAAATGCTGAATGGGTTTATCAACTGGAATATTACAGAAACCAAACAGGATATTGGCACGGACATTACCAGTCATGTATGGGCAATGAATGAAGTACAGCTTTTTTTATATAAAAAACTCGGCTGGGTATACCGGCAGATTTCACCGATGTAGGCATTCGGAGAATTGAAGCCTATCAAGCCGCAGGCTTTTCAACGCAATTGAATATGGGTATGACCTGGGATAAGTCGCTGGTTCGGGAAATGGGGAGAATTACAGGAATGGAAGCAAAAGCTTTCGGTTATACCAAGTGGATTCACCCATTTTGTATGTGGCATGCGATCAGCGTTGGGGCCAGCTGGAAGAAGTGTATGGCGAAGACCCTTATCTCAGCGCCCGGCTTGGTTTGGAAATGACTAAAGGTATACAGGAGAACGGGGTGGTAGCCACTGCTAAACACTCGACCTGCTTATACTTCCTTCCAGCCTTCATCACGAGTTATTATCATGGTTCCAACTGCCTGTACATACAGCACTTCATCTTTTTTTACAGGCTCCTATGAGCGGCTTGCATTTACTTCCTTTTCTGCTGATTTTCCCGTACCGGGATAGAGTTTTTTTTCGTCTGTCTCCAGGCTATTCACTTATATTGGCTTCCAGCACCTCTCTGCCCAACTGCTGCTAGATCTTATCAAACTCTTTTTCATAGGCATAAAAATTATCAATTTTACCTAGTGATGGCCATGCGGCATAACGCTTTTGCGCCATAGCCATAAAGGTTGATTCTATCCTGGTTAATAATATTTTGTTCCCCAATTTTACTATTTTCTACTTCGACAATCTTAAATGCACCCTTTTTATATGGAGTATTAGTATCGCAAATAGGGTTAATGAAAAAATACACAGTTAAGAAAATGGCAGAAAAATCAAATGATTTGTCAATTTAGGTATGAAAATTGTGTTTGTTTTAGAGATTGGATATTATGAAATAGTATTTGCCATTTATTTACTAATGATATTGTGATAATGAGTTGATATACAAATGAAACTTCCAGATTTCGAAGTTTTTTGCCAGAAGTAGAAAAAGTGGAGAGTTTATAAATGTAGAATTTTTATAGGTTAATAGTTATAGTTAGCGGACTCTGTTTCTACGGGGTCCAATTTTTTTTATAAAATATTTTTTACTTATTTATCTAATATCCGAAACATTCTTAAGTCATTGCCATTGGCGTTTATGGATAGACATATTGAAAGTATAAACCTATTTAAAAGACAAGTTCTCTGTCTATCGCATTGTTTTAGGGGAATGCCATCAGGCAAAATCCATCTTCAAAGTTTTCCTGATTCTGATTATGTGAATGGGTGGTTTATTCGCATTTTCCATTGTGGTCATAAGCCCTGATACGATTATCTTTGTATATTATCAAATTGCTCCAAAGGCAAATCTTAATTAAAGTATTTTTCAATGGCAGGAAAAACAATTGTCATCACAGGAGGAGCCGGGTTTATTGGTTCTCATGTGGTAAGGTTATTTGTAAAAAAATATCCAGAATTTAAAATCATCAATCTGGATGCACTCACTTATGCCGGAAATCTGGAGAATCTGACCGATATTCAGGATGCCGCCAATTATGTTTTTGAAAAGGCAAATATAGTGGATGCACAGGCGGTCAACGATGTCTTTAATAGGCATCAGCCAGACGGTATCATTCACCTGGCGGCAGAAAGCCATGTAGATCGGTCTATTTCTTCGCCGCTGGATTTTGTTTATACCAATGTGATTGGTACTGTGAATCTGCTGAATGCTGCCCGAGAAATATGGAAAGGAAAGTTTGAGGGGAAACGATTTCATCATGTGTCCACCGATGAAGTCTATGGCGCATTAGGTGATACCGGATTTTTTACCGAAGAAACGGCATACGATCCGCATTCTCCCTATTCGGCATCGAAGGCTTCTTCGGATCATTTTGTGTATGCCTATGCGGATACTTATGGGTTGCCTGTAGTTTTGACCAATTGCTCTAATAACTATGGTCCTAATCATTTTCCGGAAAAACTGATTCCATTGATGATTCATAATATCATCAATCACAAACCGCTACCGATTTATGGTGATGGCAAATATACCCGCGACTGGCTCTATGTTATTGACCATGCTATTGCCATCGACCTGGTTTTTCATAAAGGCAAGGAAGGAGATAAATACAATGTGGGCGGGTTTAATGAATGGAAAAATATCGATCTGGTGAAACTACTTTGCAAGCAAATGGATGAAAAACTAGGTCGCATAGCCGGTACCAGCGAGCAACTCATTACATTTGTAAAAGACCGTCCTGGACACGATTTGCGCTATGCCATCGATGCCACCAAAATCAACAAAGAGTTGGGTTGGTTGCCTTCGGTGACTTTTGAGGAAGGACTTTCAAAAACCATTGACTGGTTTCTAAACAACCAGGATTGGTTGAACAATGTTACTAGCGGCGACTATCAAAAATATTACGAAAATCAGTATCAATAAGAATAAGCAGTTGGTAATGGGAAGAACAGATGGAAGGGCTTAAATCCTATATTGAATAATCAAAACAACGGAATCCCACATGCTGTCTGCTTGTTTTTTAATCTGCAAAAAATAAATTTCATAAAAAAATGAAAGGAATTATTCTGGCCGGTGGCTCCGGCACCCGTTTATATCCCATCACAAAAGCCATTAGTAAGCAGTTGATGCCGATCTATGACAAGCCAATGATTTATTATCCTCTGTCTGTGTTGTTGATGGCTGGAATAAGGGAAATAATGATTATTACTACTCCCGAAGACAATCCGGGTTTTGTGCGTTTGCTGGGCGATGGTTCCAGAATCGGTTGCCGTTTTGAGTATGCCGTGCAGGAGGTGCCCAATGGTTTGGCACAGGCATTTGTGATTGGAGCAGATTTTATTGGCGATGATAAAGTGGCACTAGTACTGGGAGATAATATTTTCTATGGCACCGGATTGGGTACACAGTTAAAACAACTCACAAATATTGATGGCGGTTATGTGTTTGCTTATCCCGTGAGCGATCCAGAAAGATATGGCGTGGTGGAGTTTGATGAAAACATGACAGCTATTTCTATAGAAGAAAAGCCAACGCTACCTAAGTCGAACTATGCCGTGCCGGGTTTATATTTTTATGACAATTCGGTAGTAGAAATTGCTAAAAACTTAAAGCCATCGGCTAGGGGCGAGTATGAGATCACAGATGTAAATAAAGTTTACCTGAGTCAGGGACAATTGCATGTGTCGGTGTTGGATAGAGGAACCGCTTGGTTGGATACAGGAACTTTTGATTCGCTGACCGATGCTGCTGAGTTTGTGCGTGTAATTGAAAAAAGACAGGGAATGAAAATTGGTTGTATTGAAGAAGCTGCCTGGCGCAATGGGTTTATCGATACCCCGCAATTGCGTGCACTTGGTGATGAATTGATCAAAAGTGGGTATGGAGACTATCTAAAAAAATTAGAAAAATAGATTTCGACGAAAAAATTCAAAGAGAACAATAAAGCTATAAATGAAAATTGCTGTAGTTGGTACCGGATATGTTGGCTTGGTTACAGGGATCTGCTTTGCAGAAACAGGAAACATGGTGCATTGTGTGGATATTGACCAAGAAAAAATCGCAAAGCTACGTAAGGGGCAGTGTCCTATTTATGAGCCTGGGCTGGATGTGCTTTTACAAAGAAATATCAAAGACAAGCGCATTGCATTTACAACAGATTTGTCTCTGGCAGTAGAAAAGTCAGATATCATTTTTCTGGCACTGCCCACTCCGCCCGGAGCCGATGGCGCAGCCGATTTAAAGTATATATTGAAGGTGGCCGCCGATCTTGCTGAGATAATCAAAGAGTATAAAGTAGTTGTAAATAAAAGTACCGTGCCTGTGGGTACTGCCGAAAAAGTAGCTGCTGTATTATTCAAAAAATTACCAAGGGATTTATTTGACGTAGTCTCCAATCCGGAGTTTTTGCGAGAAGGAATTGCTGTGGATGATTTTCTGAAACCAGACAGAGTGGTGATAGGCACTGCATCCGAGAAAGCCCGTACGCTGATGAATGAGCTGTACCAGCCTTTTGTAAGGCAGGGCAATCCCATTTATTTCATGGATGAGCGCAGTGCAGAAATGACTAAGTATGTGGCGAACTCCTATCTGGCCATGCGCATTTCGTTTATGAATGAAGTGGCTAACCTTTGCGAGATAACTGGAGCTAATGTGGATTGGGTGCGTATGGGTATTGGCAGCGATACCCGAATAGGCAAACGTTTTCTGTTTTCGGGAATTGGATACGGAGGCAGTTGTTTTCCAAAAGATGTGCAGGCACTGCACCATACAGCAAAACAAAACGACTATGATTTCCGTTTGCTGGATATGGTGATGAAGGTGAACAAAACTCAAAAGAAAGTTTTGTTCAACAAAGTGAAAAGATATTATAAAAATAAATTGAAGGGATTGCATTTTGCTTTATGGGGATTGGCTTTTAAACCAGAAACCGATGATATCCGGGATGCGCCTTCGCTGGAATTGATAGAAGATTTGTTAAAAGCCGGCGTTCAATTGTCTGTCTTCGATCCTGAAGCCATGGTCAATGTGAAAAAGGTTTTTGGCGATAAGATTACTTATGTAAAAGATCAGTATCAGGCTCTAAAAGGAGCAGATGCACTTTTGATTGTTACCGAATGGAGCGAATTTAGAAATCCTGATTTTGACCGAATTGTCCGGGAGTTAAACGATAAAGTGATCTTTGATGGTAGAAATGTTTTCACTTTGGAAAAGATGGAGGATCTCGGATTTTATTATAATAGCATTGGCAGAAAAACCATACATGTAAACAAAGAAAGTTAATAGTTAAGATGAAGAAGAAAGTATTAATTACAGGTGCAGCAGGCTTTTTGGGTTCCCATTTGTGTGACCGGTTTATTCATGAGGGATTTCAGGTAGTGGCGATGGATAACCTGATCACAGGTAGTTTGAAGAATCTGGAACACCTATTTCCTAACCCTGATTTTGAATTTTATCATCATGATGTTACCAAGTATATTCATGTGCCTGGGAAGATAGATTTCATTTTGCATTTTGCTTCACCGGCTTCACCTATCGACTATTTGAAAATTCCTATACAGACTTTGAAAGTGGGTGCCATGGGCACACATAATTGCCTGGGGCTAGCTAAAGCAAAGGGGGCAAGAATTCTGGTAGCTTCCACCAGCGAAGTGTATGGCGATCCGTTGGTGCATCCGCAGACAGAAGAATACTGGGGTAATGTAAACCCCGTGGGTCCAAGAGGTGTGTATGATGAAGCCAAACGATATATGGAATCCATCACCATGGCCTACCATAGTTTTCATAATGTGGATACCCGAATTGTGCGCATTTTCAATACCTATGGTCCCAGAATGCGGTTGAATGATGGTCGTGCACTTCCGGCTTTTATTGGACAAGCCTTGCGCGGCGAACCTATCACTGTGTTTGGGGATGGTTCGCAAACCAGAAGTTTCTGTTTTGTGAGTGATCTGATCGAAGGCATTTATCGCCTACTGCTCAGCGACTATGTACAGCCTGTCAACATTGGGAATGCAGAAGAAATTACCCTTAAAGAGTTTGCCGAAGAGGTATTGAAACTGACAGGGGATAAAGTAAATATTGTATATAAGCCATTGCCGGTGGATGATCCCAAACAAAGGCAGCCAGATATTACCAAGGCAAAAACCATTCTGAAATGGGAGCCAAAAGTGAGCCGCACAGAAGGACTGGCCATCACATACAATTACTTCAAAACCCTGCCACCAGAAGAGTGGTATCGTCAACCGAAAGAATTTGTGTCTGCAAAATAGCCTTTTCCATGTGGCCTCGTGTCAGTTTTGCTGAAGTATTGTCATATTGTTTTCAAAAGGTAAAGTTTTTGTAATAAATAACGTCTATAGAATTGGACTGGGGTGAATTGATTAATTTTAACGAGTTTTATTACAGACTAAAATCCGGGAAATATGGAAAAGGAAAAAGAATTTGGCGATTTATTGGTGGACAGTGCAGGGTTTTTGAAACCTTTTGCAGTGAATCTAACTAAGAACAACGAAGCGGCAAACGACCTTTATCAGGAAACCCTGTATAAGGCCTTAGCCAATAAAGAAAAATACAATACCGGCACAAACATAAAAGCATGGTTGTTCACCATCATGCGCAATATTTTTATCAATGACTACCGTAGAAATGCCAAGCGCAGAACGGTTTTCGACAGTACGCCGGAAGATTATCTGATCAATCTGCGTCAGGTATCTGTAACCAATTCGGCGGAGAGCAATCTGAGACAAAAGGAAATAGAGACCGCTATTGAAGGAATTCCCGAAACCTTTAGAGTTCCTTTCAAATTGTATTTTGAGGGCTACAAGTATCATGAAATATCGGATTATCTGAACGAACCCCTAGGTACTATCAAAAGTCGAATTCACTTTGCACGTAAATTGCTGAAAGAACAAATCAACAGATATTAAAATTGAATCACCGCCTCCTGAGGCGGTTTTTTATTGACTAAACTATCAAAAGTTTAAGGGGTCAGCACATCTATTATTAACAACTTTCTGGTGTGAAGGTGAGTCGATAAAAGGTTTCGATTTTTGTCTGAAACCATCTAAATTCGTATATAGAATAAGTTGTGCGTCATACAATGACCACCCTCATAGACAGACATTATCAATATGGAAGTAAGACCCAAAATGACCATTACGCCTTCACGGCTTGACAACAAATTAGAATTGACAAGTAAAATTTTTTTATTCATCTTGTGGGGGTTGACAATTTATGCGTTTTTAAAATTGCCAAAAACAATTCCTACACATTTTAATGCTTCGGGACAAGCTGACGATTATGGAAACAAACTGACTCTTTTAATATTACCCATCATTGCGACAGTAATATATTTTGGGTTGACAAAATTGAATAAGTATCCTCACATTTTTAACTACCTGACAAAAATCACGGAGGACAATGCTAAAAAACAATATACCATTGCTACAAGAATGTTGAGGTTTTTGAAGCTGGCAGTTTTAATAATCTTTTCCTTGATTATTCTTTTCACTTACTTGACAACAATTGGTGTGACAAATGGTTTGGGTTTCTGGTTTTTGCCATTCACACTTGTACTTTTTTTACTTCCGACTATAATCGGAATTACTCAATCGTTCAAGAAAAAGAATAATGTAGCTTGACGTGTACGCGTGCACAACAGGCGGTTTTTTTATTGACTAAATGATCAAGCAATTGGGAATCCTGCACCTCCCTTTTTGACGATTTTCTGCCTTGAATGTAGATCAATAAATGGTTTCGATTTTTGTCTGAAACCATCTAAATTCGTATTTAGAATAAGTTCTCATCATTTGAATTAATCATTAACCACTAAAAATTAACCATTAACAATTAATCCTCAGTTTGCATTCTTTCTATCTACATAAAATCGTTTATTACATTGGCGGGGCCTGTGCGGTTTTGTACATGGCTGGTTATTTTTTATCACCTCTTTATCCTATCGCGTCTTTGGTTTTAATACTTCTGCTGATTGTGTTGATTACAGATTTTTTGTTTTTATATATCAAGAAGTATCCGCTTCAAGCATCCAGAGAGGTGGCTGACCGCCTAAGCCTGAATGATGAAAATAAAGTGTCCATCCATCTTGTAAACAAATACGCTTTCCCTGTGTCGTTACAGGTGATAGATGAGTTGCCTGTACAATTGCAAATCAGAAACTGGCAGAGGAATGTGAAGATAGAAGCTAATGCCAGTACTACATTGGAGTATGTTATTAAGCCGCTTTCAAGAGGGCAATATCAGTTTGATGATATCAACCTTCTGGTTGTTGGTCCATTACAATTGGCCAAAAGAAAAGTGCAGATAAAAGCCAAACAAATAGTAAAAGTATATCCCTCTTTTATAGAGATGCGCAGATTTCAACTACTGGCCATTGGCAATCGTTTGCAGGAAGCAGGAGTCAAACGTATTCGCAAATTCGGACATAGCTCGGAGTTTGAACAGATAAAAGAATATGTTCGAGGAGATGACTATCGAACCATCAACTGGAAAGCAACCAGTAGACGGGGAAGTCTGATGATGAATAATTTTACAGATGAAAAAAGTCAGCAGATTTATTGTGTGATCAACAAGGGAAGACTAATGAAAATGCCTTTTGAAGGCATGACGCTTTTGGATTATTCCATCAATGCGGCTTTGATCTTGTCCAATGTGGCCCTCGTCAAGCAAGACAAAGCAGGGTTGATCACTTTTGCAGAAAAACAAGACAGTTTTTTAATAGCCGATAAGCAACCAGGACAGATGAATTTGATTCTGGAATCGCTGTACAAACAAGAGACTAACTTTCTTGAGGCTGATTATGAAAAACTATATGCCACCATTCGAAACAAACTTACCAATCGAAGCTTGTTGGTATTGTTTACCAATTTTGAATCGCTGGATGGGCTGAAACGTGAAATGCCCGCTCTTCAACGCATTGCCCATTATCATCTGTTGGTGGTAGTGTTTTTCGAAAACACCGCTATCAAAAGTCTGGTGCAATCTAAGGCAGACAATCTGGAAGAAGTGTACATTAAAACCATCGCTGAAAAATTTGTGTTTGAAAAGAAGCAGATGATTAAAGAGCTTCAACAACATGGCATTCTAAGTATTCTTACAAGTCCCGAACACCTCACGATAAACACCATCAACAAATATCTGGAGTTGAAAAATCGAAATTATATCTAAGCCTATTTTATGCGATGCATGAATTGAGTTATATTGCCGCATGGCAATTTCAAAACAAAAAGTAGAAGCAAAATTTAAAGAGGTTTATAGCAATCTGAATAAGCAACAGCAGTTTGCTGTGGATACCATCGAAGGACCTGTATTGGTGATTGCCGGTCCGGGTACCGGGAAAACTCAAATTCTGGCAGCCCGAATTGGAAAAATATTGCTGGATACTGATGCAATGCCCGAAAATATTTTATGCCTGACTTATACAGACGGAGGAAGCGTGGCTATGCGCAAAAGACTGCAACAGTTTATTGGAGCAGATGCGTACAAAGTGAGCATCTTTACCTTTCATTCCTTTTGTAATGAAGTCATTCAAGGCAATCTTTCCTACTTTGAAAAAACATCGCTAGATCCGGTTTCAGATTTGGAGCAAACCGAATATTTAAAAAAACTGATAGATGCTTTTCCAAAAAATCATCCATTGAAAAGATACAGGGGCGATGTGTATTATGATGCCCAAAACCTACAGAAGTTGTTTTCGGCCATGAAGAGGGAAGGGTGGACGACAGCGTTTCTAAATAAAAAAATAGAGGATTATCGTGAGAGTTTGGAGGACGATGAAAAACTGGTTTATAAAAGGAATTCAGGGAGTAATAAAAAAGGAGATAAAAAACCAGATTATTACAAGGCTGTAGATCGTGCAGAAAAGCTACAAGCTGCAGTTAGCGAGTTCGACAAGTATCAACTGATTCTGCAGCAGAATAGGCGATATGACTTTGACGATATGATTAACTGGGTAATAAAAGCCTTTGAGGAGAATAATAATTTATTGGCAGAGTTTCAGGAAAGATATCAGTATATTTTGGTCGATGAGTTTCAGGATACCAGTGGTACACAAAATCGAATTGTTCAATTGCTCATTAATTTTTGGGAGCGTCCCAATGTCTTTGTGGTGGGAGATGACGACCAGAGCATATATCGTTTTCAGGGTGCCAGTGTAGAAAATATGCTGGACTTTGCCAACAACTATGTGGCCGATTTAAGAACCGTGGTGCTTACCAATAACTACAGAAGTACTCAACCAATTTTGGATATTTCGAAAACACTCATCTCCAATAATGAAGACCGACTGGTGAAGCAATTGCCTAACCTGAGCAAAGATCTAATAGCGGCAAACAAATCTATCAATCATTTGCAAGAGCCTCCGGAAATTCTCGAATATCAAAATATTTCGGAGGAGAAAGTGGGTATTGTGTTGAAAATAGAGCAACTGATACAACAAGGCGTTCCTCCAGGACGAATAGTAGTGATATATCGCGAGAATACTTATGGCGAAGACCTTGCCGGTTTTTTGAGGCAAAGGAATATTCCTTTCTTCAGCAAACGAAAAATTGATTTATTGAATGATCCGTTTATCAATAAGATCATTACGATTATGACATATCTGGATGCCGAGCATGATATGCCCTATGGTGGCGATGCGCTTTTGTTTGAGATACTTCACTTTGATTTTTATAAAATCCCTCCAATAGAAATTGCGAAGCTGACCAACGAAGTGTATCAAAGAAAGTTAAAAAAAGTAGATACATCCCTGCGGCTACAGTTGTTTGAAAAAGCCAATAAACCTGCCAAAACTTTGTTTGATGAAGGATGCAATGCAGGGTTGGTAAAAGTAAGTGCCATCCTAGAGCAGTTGATTGCAGATGTAAGTAACCTGACCCTGCAGCAATTGCTGGATGAGATCATCAGGCAGGCAGGCGTTTTGACCTATGTCATGCATAATGAGTATAAGGTGAAATTGATGCAATACCTGACCTCGTTTTTCAACTTTGTAAAAGAGGAAAACAGACGTAATCCCGATCTCGACTTGTGCCAGTTCATAAAATTGTTGCAACTGATGAAATCGGAAAAATTGAAATTGCCTGCCTTAAACATGATGGGAAATGATAAGGGTGTGAACCTGCTGACCGCTCATGGTAGCAAGGGGTTAGAGTTTGAGTATGTGTTTTTAGCGGGCAGCAATGCATCGGTTTGGGAAAAAAGGACAAGCAAAAGTAAAGGGTTTAAACTGCCTCCAAATGTATTTACAGCTAACGAAAATGCAAATGATTTGTCGGAGTTGCGCCGATTGTTTTATGTAGCACTCACAAGGGCAGAAAAGCATTTGTATATTTCTTATCCCAGTCTCAAAGATGACGGTAAGGAGTTGGAACCTTCTATGTTTATTGCAGAAATACGAGAGCAACATCCCATCGATATTCAGAAGATAATCATCAGTCCGGAATCTATGACAGACTTCTATGCACAAATTTTTGCCAATAGTAAACCGGTGATAGATGCGCTTGAAGAAGATTTTATTGAAGGGCTTTTGTCCAGGTTTGTGATGAACGTGACCGCTTTAAATAATTACCTGGAATGTCCGATTAAGTTTTACTTCAACAATGTTTTGCGTATTCCTTCCGGGAAGTCGGAAGCTCTTGAGTTTGGTACAGCCATTCACTATGCGCTGGAAAAATTGTTTAAAGAAATGAAGGAGCAGGGAACAAATACCTTTCCGCCAGTGGAGTTTATGATCAATGAGTTTAACTGGAAAATGAAACGTAGCCGCGAGAACTTTACTAAAGAAGCTTTTGAAAGAAGAATGGAACAGGGGTCTATTATTATCCCGGCTTATTACAAAAAGTATGTGAATTCATGGAAAACAAATGTGTCCCTTGAACTATTTATCAATGATGTGGTTGTAAGTGGTGTGCCCTTAAAAGGGAAATTGGATAAGCTGGAGTTCGATGGCAACGAAGTATGTGTGGTGGATTATAAAAGTGGCAATGTGGACAATGCGAAGGATAAACTAAAAGCACCTGAAAGTAAAAATCCCAAGGGAGGTGATTATTGGAGACAAGCCGTGTTTTACAAAATATTAGTAGATAATTACAAAAGGAAAAATTGGACAGCCGCCAGTGTTGAATTTGATTTTGTGGAACCAAATAGTCAGAATGAATATGTGAAAAGAAAGCTTGTGATTGGAGCCGCTGATATCACTACAGTCATGCATCAAATAGAAGATGTTTGGAAAAAAATCCAGGAAAAAGATTTCAATACGGGCTGTGGAAAGGCCACTTGTCAGTGGTGCAATTTTGTAAAAGACAATTTTTTATACTCAAAGTTAATGGATGGTGACAGCCAGGAGGAAGCTGATTGAGTTCTGTTTTTTTTGAAAGTGGAAAGGGATTTTGCATTATTGGCAGACATGGCTAGTTGAATCTGTATGCGTCCAGTTGTGATTTGGAATGGGGCTTGATTGGAAGAATGAGATTACTCAAAAATAATATTCATTTAAGTGGATGTTTTGTCAGTCATGTTAAAATCCATCGCTTGTTCATCACCTATATTGGGTATTTTAACAGGAGTGAAGGAGGGTTAAATTTGTGATCATTATTAACCAAAAATCCCCTGACCATGGCAACAAAAGTTAAAGAGCATTATTTTGAGTATGGATCAATGAAGTACTTTAGAGACAATGCACACAGCATACAATTGGGTAATTATGGAGAAAAAAAAGACCCCATTGGTTCCAAGGCATACCTTTCTACCCAAAATCATGTAAAAAATGAGCATTTGGCAAAATATATTCTGAAAGGGAAAGCTGCTGTGGTAAATTGGAAAGAAGTTTCCGATTCTGATTTTGGACTAGATGGGATCGTGCCAGTTTATGGAGTAGCCATTAAGACTGCAGTGGGCTATTCCTATAAAAAAATGAGTACAGCAGATTTGCGCTTATTCCCCTTTTTTATTGAGGCCGGGCCACTACAAAAAATGCTAAATCAGGATGCAGATGGTGCAAGAAAATATTTGAAAGATGAAGGTAACGATGCCAGAATCGTTTCTTATGTATGGGTAGTTATGGAAGCAGAATTGTCCGAAATATTTTCTCAATCCGGCGGCTTTGAAGCTGGGGTTGTTAGTGGCCTATTGGATCTTAGCATAAACAAATCCAAAGGAGGCGTTACAACCATTACCCTTGAGGCAGGTTCCATTTTTGCCTATGGCATGCACAAGGTGAAAAAATGGGATAAGGAAATGATTGAAGAAATGGAAGATGATTTTAAAGGAATGAGCTAATAGATCGATTGGAGGCACAAAAAAACCATAAGCCAAACCTCCTGCTAAAATGGAAACGAAAAGAACATTTGTTTTGAATAGAGCTAAAAGAAAAGAGCTAAACTCAGGAATAGCTCTTTTCTTTTTTGGATGGCAGATCTAACAATCTATTTCCCCTCCTGCGCTTTTAATTTTTGTTCCCATTGCCAGGCCGAACCCATCATCTCGTCTATGCCATATTGTATATCCCAGCCCAGGCTTTTTACAGCATGATCATTGTTGGCATAGATGGCAATCACATCGCCTGTACGGCGTGGGCCAATTTCATAATTTAGTTTTGTCTGGCTCACTCTTTCAAAAGCATGAATGGCTTCTAATACTGTTACACCATTGCCAGTTCCCAAATTGAATATTTCATAATTGCTTTGGTTTTTGTCTTGCTGCAAAAACTGTATGGCTAATGTATGTGCATGGGCTATATCGCTCACATGAATAAAGTCTCGCAGACAGCTACCATCCCGGGTATCATAATCACTTCCATGCACCGTCATTTTGGGCAGCTTACCAATGGCTGTTTGGGTGATAGCCGGAAAAAGATTTTGCGGACGACCAATGGGCAGTTCTCCAATTTCAATGGAAGGATGTGCGCCCACCGGATTGAAATAGCGAAGGGCGATAATGCTGGTTTCCGGACAAACCTTTGCAAAATCTTCCAGTATTTTTTCTCCCATTTGTTTGGTGGCACCGTAAGGGCTTTCTGCTGGTTTGGTAGGTGTGGCTTCTGTGACAGGAATCACATCAGGATTGCCATAAACGGTACAAGAGGATGAGAATACAAAATATGGGATGTCGTATTCCCTTACACATTTCAACACGTTTAGTAGGGAGTTAGTGTTGTTCTCATAGTACATGATGGGTTTGTCTACCGACTCGCCTACCGCTTTATAGGCGGCAAAATGAATGATGCCTTCTATGTCTGTGTTTTCCTGAAATACAGCATACGTGTCATCAAAATTGCAAAGATCTACTTTGTAATTCTTCACTTCTTTGCCCGCGATTTTCTGAATTCCGGTCAGCACCTCCGGATTAGATCTGCTGTTATTGTCAATGGAAATGACATCATATCCACTCTGAATCAAATCTACAATGGTGTGAGAGCCGATATAGCCACAACCGCCTGTTACTAAAATTTTTGCCATAAAAATATTTTATACTAATAAATAAATGTAATGCGAATCTTCCTAAAAATAATGATCAATATAACCGGAACTAATACCCATAAAAAAACGCCGGTAAAGATACCGGCGCAAAGTTGAGTTTTTTTATCTAAAAGCAATACTGCTTTGGGTAATAATCTTATTAAAATAAATTTACAATGTAAAAAACAATTGCAGCGATTAGAGCACTGACCGGAATTGTGAGGATCCAGGCTATCAGCAGATTGATTGTGACGCCCCATCGTACTGCCGAAAGTCGCTTGGTAGCACCTACACCTATGATGGCTCCCGTTACGGTGTGCGTGGTACTTACGGGTATTCCCAAACCTTCGGTAAGAATTAAAGTGGATGCTGCCGCTGTTTCGGCCGATACGCCTTCAAGTGGTGTTACCTTGGTGATTCTGGTTCCCATAGTTTTTACAATTTTCCAGCCTCCACTCATTGTGCCCAATGCGATGGCGCTATAACAGGCTATTGGAATCCAGTTGTGAGCGACCAATATGTCTTTAGGATTTACATCTGGAGACATGGTTCCTGTGGTTACGCCGTGGTATAGAATTACTACGGAAATAAGCCCCATCACTTTTTGAGCATCATTACCACCATGTCCAATACTGAAGGCCGCTGAGGACAGTAGCTGCAATCGCTTGAACCATTTTTCTGTGCTATGATGTGATTTTTTTCTGCATATCCATAATATGACTATCGTAATTAGAAAAGCGACTGTCATCCCTATGAATGGAGATAGAAAAATAAAAGATACGGTTTTAATAAAATTCTTCATTACAATCACATCAAGGGTATGCGCCTTGGCGATGGCTGCGCCAATCAGTCCACCAATCAGGGTGTGTGAAGAACTGGATGGAATACCAAACCACCAGGTAGCCAAGTTCCAAATGATGGCTGCAATAATGGCAGCTAAAATCACTTTGAGATCATAGCCCAAAAATTCAGGATGAATTGTTTTGGCAATGGTGTCGGCCACTTTGTGATCTTTAAAAATAAAATAGGCAATGAAGTTCCAGAATGCTGCCCATACCACAGCTTGAAAAGGTGTAAGCACCTTGGTAGAAACGATGGTAGCAATGGAATTAGCCGCATCATGAAAGCCATTGATATAATCAAATACTAAGGCTAATGCAATAATTACAACGAGTAAAGTAATCATAATAAATAAGTAAGAAATTACAGATAGCGCGAATGTGATAAAAAAAGCGGTATTGTACAGTACAATCCGCCGGGTTCGCTTTTATGCATATTTGATAATGATGGATTCGATTACATTACCTACATCTTCGCATTTATCAGTAATTGTTTCCAGTACCTGGTAAATATCTCTTTTTTTGATTACCTCTTTTGCATCTGGTTCGTTATTGAAAAGTTTTTCAATACTCATGTCAAAAACATCGTCAGCCTGATTTTCAATGCTGTTGATTTTAACAAGTGCCTCGGTGATGTTTCTGATTTTTTTCATATCTCTCAACTCATATACGGCTGTTTTCACTTGTTTGGCACCCTGCTCTATGAGCTCTGCCATTTTTTGAATGCCGGTTTCGTTGGGATTGATACGATAAAGATTTATTTTTTTTGCAGCTGAGTAAGTAAAGTCCACTACATCATCCAATGCGGTGGCCAGGTAGTGTACATCCTCGCGATCAAAAGGGGTGATGAAGTTTCGGCTTAATTCAGTGAAAACACTATGGGTCAGTTCGTCGTTGTGATGTTCCACATCTGTCAGTGCTTGAACGATGGCTCCTCTTTTGTCGTTGTCTGGCTCTGAAACGAATTTTCTAAAAAGCTCTCCTGACTTTTCCACGTTGGTGGCAATTTTTTCAAATAGTTCAAAGAAAACAGTACTAGTAGGTGTGAAGATTTTGAGTATAGAATTTAAACCCATAATGTAATATTTTTTTTCAGGTGCAAAAGTATTGTCAAATAATGTAGTTGTGCTTTGTTAAAGGTAAATTAATAATTAATTAATATTGAAATAGCTGTAGAATCTTAGAAAACACCAGTTTGGATTTTTGAAACCTAAGCCTGCTGATAGCACCACTTTGGTTGAAGACTGCGATCCGCCACGGTGGACAAGCGGCCAGACCGCTTAATAGAAGTGCTGAAGCCGGGCACATAAAATTTTCTTAGGGCGGCATATTGATGATATTGAAATCAACAGCGATCTATTATATTATATGCGTGTATGTAGCAAAAAAAGCAAGACGGCTTGTAGTTAATAATATGGTAACAATTGGGTTACAAATTGGTAATATAGCGGTAACGATCAGTTAATATTCCACAAACACCTTTGCAGCAAATTATAAAGCATTCGCATGAGGTTGATTTTTATTTCTACATTTTGTTTTTTGATGACGCTGTTTACAAATGATCTTTCTGCTCAGGGCAGGGTAAGCGGGAAAGTGTTTAGCGCAGAAACTGGATCTGGTGTGGCAGGAGCTACGGTAAGTGTATTGTCGGACAGTACAAAGGGCACTATTACAGATAAAGAAGGGATGTATGTGTTAGCCGCTGCAAGTGGTACTTCCATTTCGTTTAAGATTTCGGCGATTGGATTTCAGACTAAAATTGTTTCTGATATTGAATGGAACAATGGTGCCATAACAGAAGTGAATGTGGTGTTGGAAAAAGCATCTCAGGAGCTGACTGGCGTGGTGGTGAGAACTACAGCGCGTAGAGAAACGGTGGCATCGCTTTACTCGCAACAAAAATTGAGTGCAACCATTTCTGATGGTATTTCGGCAGATATTATCAAAAGAACACCCGATAAAAACACAGGTGATGTACTGAAGCGTGTGAGTGGTGCTACCGTTCAGGATAATAAGTTTGTGATCATCAGAGGGCTAAGCGACAGATACAATACGGCCATGTTGGATGGTGCAGTATTGCCTAGTACCGAACCTAATAAGAAAGCCTTTTCTTTCGATATCGTTCCTTCGAACCTGGTGGACAAGATTACCATTAGTAAGACGGCTACACCCGATTTGCCTGGTGATTTTGCTGGTGGTGCCGTGCAAATCATTACCAAGGATATTCCTTCTAAAAACTTTACAACCATCAGCATCAGCGAAGGGTACAATACTGCTTCCACTTTTAAAGAGTTTAAAAGTGGTACAAGAAATATGACTGACTGGTTTGGTTTTGATAATGGGGATAAAAAACTTGCCGGAACCTTTCCTGCCTCCAGTTCTATTATCAACAAACAATTGACCCAAAGTCAAATGCAGCAGGCTATGAGGCAACTGCCTACCGACTGGAATGTGTATGCCAATAAGGCATTGCCTGTACAAAGTTACCAGTTGAGTAGCGGGAAAACCTGGTTGCTCAAAGACAATAGCAAGTTTGGCGGAACTATGGCGTTGAGCTATAGAAATGCGCAGAACATCTTAAAGGATGTGATCCGCAAATATTATGAGTTTGACTACCTAGATAATATATATAAGTTTCAAACCAGTGTGGGTGCTTTGCTGAACCTGGCCTATTCTACACCAGGTACAAAGATCTCATTCAAGAATGTATATAATAGAATTTATGATGATCAGCATTTGTCCAGAACTGGACAGAATAATGCTACTTCTTCTGCGGTGAAATTTTTTGCCTTTGATTTAATTCAGAAGCATTTGTTGAAATCTACTCTGGAAGGGAATCACAAAGTGGGGACAGCGGCTAAATTGGATTGGACATTGAGCTATGCTAATGTGATGAATGATCAGCCAGATCAGAGAAAAGTGAACTATCTGAAAGGAAACAGTGCTACAGAATATTCGGCAAGTATTACTACTCTAGGAAAAGAAAATGCTCGCATGTTCACTCACCTGAATGAGCACAGCTATGCGGCCACAGCATCTTATTCACTTCCCGTAAATCTGTTTGGTACGGAAGCTTCTTTTAAATCCGGGCTTTCCACCTTGTACAGAAAAAGAGTTTTTGATGCAAGATTTGTAGGCATGGTGCTCAATGTAAATGCCGATGGTGCCAACGAGATCAGAGAGAGGCCACTACATAAATTGTATGCCAGCGATGTGCTTTCGGCCTATACTCTGGATGAAATTCCAAATGAGTTGGACAGCTATGATGCCAATGCCATTACTAATGCGGCTTTTGTGATGTTGGATAATAAAATCGGTGATAAGTCAAGGCTGGTATGGGGTGTAAGAGCAGAACAGTTTGGGATGAATCTGCAAGCGAAAGTGCCAACCGAAGCCACTACCGTTAATCAGAACTATATAGATATTTTGCCTTCGATCAATTATCGCTATAGCCTTTCCAGCAAAACCAATTTGCGCGCATCCTACTTCCGCTCCATTGCCAGGCCAGAGTTTAGAGAACTGGCGAGTACATCCTTCTATGACTATGAACTTTTGGCCAGCCTTCAGGGCAACCCTAATTTGAAACGGGCACATATTGACAATGGAGATATTCGCTTTGAATACTATCCTTCTGCAGGACAGATTATCTCCGCATCGGCATTTTTTAAAAAATTCAATAATGCCATTGAAGCTTTTAATGATGATGCCAACTCCACCCGAATTGTCACCTATTTCAATGCTGAAAAAGCAAGTGCTTACGGGTTTGAATTCGAACTTAGAAAATCCTTAGACTTTATAGTGAATGCTGACTTTATGCAAAACACCATGCTTTATGCCAATTTTTCCTGGATAAAGTCCACTGTAAAAAACAAAGAAGACGGGTTGAACCTGCTGGAAAAAGAAAGACCGATGGTGGGACAGGCTCCTTATGTAGTGAATGCTGGTTTGCAACACGATTTCCTGAATGATAAACTAAGCTTCAACTTATTGTATAACCGTCTGGGCCGGAGATTGAATATCGCCGCCGGTGCATTGTTCCCCGGGGTGTGGGAAACTCCAAGAGATTTGGTGGATATGCAATTGAGCCTAAAAGTGCTGAAGAAAAAAGGGGAGGTAAAGTTGAATGTGAATGACCTATTGAATCAGCCTTTTACTTTCTACTATGACATGGATGAAAACAAAAAATACGCCATGAGCAAAGATGAAACCCTTAGCAGTTATAAAGCAGGAAGCTCTTTCTCACTTACCTTTTTATATACTTTTTAAACAATAAAAACAAGGAGGAAGCATAATAGGATATTCATTTAGCCTACCGGTTCAATGTATATTTTTTTATGCCAAAATCCATTTGACAAAAAACAACAAAAACAATTACACATGAAAAATCAATTAGTCCTTTTTGTCTCCAGTTTAATGCTGCTTTTTGCAAGCTGTACCAGTAAGTCAGACAATATAGATGTTAATCCAGACAACGGAACAGATGCAGACGTAGTAGTGGTAGAAGGAGATATAACTGCCAGCACCACTTGGTCGGCAAGTAAGATTTACCTGTTAAAGCGCAATGTGTTCGTAACTAACAATGCCGTGCTAACCATCGAGCCGGGAACCCTGATAAAAGGGGATAAAGCCACCAAAGGGTCATTAGTGATCACTCGGGGTGCAAAGATTATGGCAGCCGGTACTACCGAAAAGCCAATAGTATTTACATCAAACATTGCGGCTGGTGGAAGATCTCAGGGTGACTGGGGTGGAATAATACTGCTTGGAAAAGCACCGAACAATCTTGGAACTGCTGTGGCCATCGAAGGTGTTTCTGATGCTACAGACAAGGCGAAACATGGAGGTACAGATGCCAATGATAATTCGGGTGTGATGCAGTATGTACGTATTGAGTATGCTGGTATTCCTTTGGGGCCGGACAATGAAATCAATGCCCTGACTTTTGGTAGCGTAGGTGCCGGAACCACCATTGATCATATTCAGGTTTATCGTTCTGGTGATGATGCCTTTGAGTGGTTTGGTGGTACAGTAAATGTCAAATATCTTTTAGCCATCAATACCTGGGATGACGATTTTGATGTGGACAATGGCTTTTCAGGAAAAGTACAGTTTGCACTGGCTCAACGTTTGGCCTCTACTGCCGATGTTTCCGGATCTAACGGATTTGAAGCAGATAATAATTCAAAAGGAACCAATGATGAACCTCAAACATCCGCGGTTTTTTCTAATGTTACTATACTGGGTCCTGTAGATAAAGCTGGTGCAAAGAATATTAATGCCAATTTCCAGCATGCTGCCCAAATCAGACGTAATGCATCCATCAGCATTTTCAACTCCATTTTTGCCGGTTATACCGAAGGAGTTTATTTTGATGATGCCTTGCCTGCTGGAGGTACAGCTAACGCTTCTGCCAATTTGTTATCTGGTAAGTCAGTGGTTGCTAACAACCTGGTAGTGGGTTGCAATGGGAAAGCTACGCAGATAAAAACATCTAATGCAGGAGTACTTGCTACGGTATCTGCTTTGCTTACCGGCGAATTGTCTTCCAATAGTTTTGCGGCTGATAAATATGCATCTGCTCTAATCACAGATCCCTATAAGTATAGTTCAGATCTGGCTTCAGCTTCCTCTGGCAATGTAGGTGTTCCAGTATTCACCGCTTTACCAGGCTCTGAAGCTGCCAGCGGTGCTAAATTCTCTGATGCCAAACTAGCTTCGGGATTTGATAATACTACAACTTTCAGAGGTGCGTTTGGAGCTACAAACTGGGCAAATGGATGGGCTCATTTTGATCCTCAAACATTGCCTTATGACAAACCAGGCGTAGTAAAATAGTTTTTCATACACCCTTATATAAGGCGTCTCTGTATCAGAGGCGCTTTTTTGATTTGAGCAAGAATGGCCATTGACCTAAGGTTGTTTATTGGGCAAATAGGAATAAATGATTTCGTAATCCACATTTTTCAGTGTTCTAAGTTCCTGACCAATTAGTAAATCTGTAGCCTGCGGGGTAGGCTCGCACACAAAATAGGGCTTGCCATTATAGAGGATTGGCTTTCCTTTGTGTTTGTCGAAATTGACTGCAATGGACACATGCTGCGGATAAGAAAGAATAATCATGGGCAGGTTATAGATTTCCTTTACCAGCGTGAAAAAGAAAATAACCCGATCCTCGCAATCACTGGTTTCAAATAGCAACATTTGTTCTGGGGTGAATCTTTTCTCCCGGCCAAACTTAATGCTGTCGGCTTCAAACGCAAAAGCATACCGGGTCAGTTGCATCAGGTAGTCCACTCCTTGTTTTTCCGATTTCCCTTTCAGAGCTTTTTTTAATGCAGGAATCAATGTGTTGTATGTGTCGTGGCTGAGTGGAATGTTGAGATAATTTTCATAATCCACCGTTGGGTAATTTTTAAAGAGTGGTTGGATCTGCTGATTCACTTTTATCTTAAATCGATACTCATTTTCATTGATAGAAAATTGCACATTTTTGGCTACATAATCCTGTTCTTCAAAATGAGGTAGTTTGTTGATTTTATAGGAAAAAGATCGGTTGCCCTGACTTATAGCTATTGGTACTTCTGCAAATTTATTTTTGGTGAAGTCAATATTGCTTCCGTAGTCGTGATAATTTAAGCATACAAATTGCTTGTCCCATTTTTCTCTGATGGGGATATTGTACACCTGCTCGCTGCATTCTATATAAAACAACAACTTGTTTTCACCGATGACAAGTATGGGTGTATAATCGCTTTGACACATAAAAAACCATTTGTACAAAGTATAGCGGCAATAGTTGTCTGATTTTGGACTTATTTGCTGTGCCATTTTTCTTACCAGTTGATAGTAGAGCCAGTCGTCAGGCTGGTATTTTTTTCTATAAGTTTTCAGCACGCTGATCGGATCGGAAAAATCTGCTTTGCTGATACGATTGTAAAATTCCTGCACAGATGAAATACTCAGGGAGGCTTCACCAAAGTCAATAAAACTATGATCAGGTATTGAGAACCGGATAGAATCTCCATAGAATACTAAGCTATACTGATCCTGTGCCAGCACATTTTTTTGTATGGGCAATAACAATAAAAGTAATATGCTAAACTGTATTCTCATATTGGCGAAGCCCCAATTTACAAAACATAACCATTAGGCAATATTAAATTTTATACCAGCAAATCGCATTGCTTGAATATGTGTTTTTTGAACTAAACCATCAACTATCCCGGATTCTGCCAATCCCAAAGGAGTGCATTCTGAATTGAATCCAGTATATTTATTCAGTGCCAATCTTCATTTTATGAAATACAAAATATTGCTGCTGCTGGCCATTGCTTTTTTTGCCACAACCTGCAGTTGTTACAGCCAGTGCTTTCAAGTGGATGATGTGTCATATATAAATGGATATGAGAAAACTATTAGTGGAGAAGTGTTGCCCTATTTTTCTTTGTACAGGCAATATGCCAAAGATGCCCTGCTCACACGGTGTACCGATGGGAAAAAAGTAATTGAATGGGAAACGGATACGATCCCTTCCAATACCAAGGGAGCGTATGTCTACTTTACCTGGATTGCCGCTCATTCCACCGGTACCAGTGGTGGTAACAGAAATTTTGATTTGTTCATCAATGACGAGCAGGTACTTACTTTCACCACCCATCCCAAGCAATACCCTGCATATTGGTCTTTTACTGGAAAAGATAGCACCTGTTTCACCTTTGCCTTTAAAACAAAGGATGGAGCCAACGATGCTCATGGCATGGCTTACCTGCGGGTTCCACTGCGCAAATACAAGCCTGGCCAAGCACTTCGCATAAAAGTGGTGGGGCAAAACCAGCAAAGCAATGATTGGTATATGACTTTCAGGTATTCGTTCAGAGAGAAAATAGAATTAGCCACTTTGCCCTTTTTGTTGAAAAATGGAAATCAATCATTGCAGGTAACGGTCTTGCATTTTGGAAAACCTGATCGGTTGAATATCTCCATTAAAGGAGCGCCACACAAAAGTTTTGTGGTGAAGAATGGGTTCAATACGTTTGAGCTGGAACTGCCTGCTGTAGTACGGGCACAAACCCTTCAGGTAGCAGCCAGTGTGGGGAAAATATTATCTATGTCGGAAAGCCTAATATTGAAGCCGGTTGCATTTCGTGAAGTAAATCTGATACACCATTCTCATACCGATATTGGTTATTCGCACATACAGGAAGAAGTCATTCGCATCCATAACAAAAATATCCGTGATGCGCTAGCATTGGCAGAAAAAACTCAAACCTATCCCAAAGGCAGTCGATTTGTTTGGCATATAGAAAGTGCGTGGGTGGTGGACAATTTTTTGAAAGAAGCCACAGAAGATGAAAAGAAAAAGTTTTTTGATGTAGTAAGAAAAGGCCAGATCCTGATATCGGCTTTTTATTCCAATAATTTAACCGGGCTTGCTATGCCCGAAGAAATTGACTGGATATCGGATTTTTCTATTGACCTGAAAAGAAAGTATCAACTGCCTATCCAAACAGCGATGATGACAGATGTGCCGGGCATGAGTTGGTCGGTGGTGTCATCCCTTGCAAAAAGAGGTATTCGCTATTTTTCAAATGGGATAAATTATATAGAAGGGATGCCGGGCAATGGCGACAGAATAGGTCATGTGTTAGACAGTTTGGGGGATAAACCTTTTTGGTGGAAATCTCCTTCGGGCAAAGACAGTATCCTGATGTGGTGTGGAGCCAAAGGCTATTCTTCCTGGCATGGAACCGCTGCTGGTGCTGTATTTGAAAGAGGGTCAGAAAAAATTGCCAGTTACCTAAATGAGTTGGATGCAAAGAAATATCCCTACAGCATGGTTCACTGGCGGTATAATATTGTAGCTGATAACGGACCTGTGGATCCTTCAATTGCCGACTTTGTGCTGCAATGGAATAATAAGTATAGTTCTCCCAAACTGGTGCTGGCCAATGCGACCGACATGTTTAGGCGATTTGAAAAACTATATGGCAAAACAATCCCTGTACTCAGCGGCGATTTTACTCCTTATTGGGAGGATGGTGCCTATTCTACAGCAAAGGAAGAGGGCGCAAACAGGATGGCTGCTCAAAAAATTATTTCGTTGGAAAAACTGGCAAGACAAAAACACCTTGCCTTGAACCCTGATCTTTTGCGCCAGGCCAAAAAATTTGTGGTGCTGTTTCATGAGCATACCTGGGGTGCGCACAATAGCATAACAGAACCAGATTTGCCTTTTGTTACGCATCAGTGGGTGTACAAAAAAGGATTTGGCGATTCCGCATCCATTTACACAGAAAGGCTGGAGGCAGACCTTTTCGACAAACTCAAAAACACGGCAGATATTACAGTAATAAACACGCTACCATTTGTGAGAACAGGGTTTGTTGAAATGAAATGTCCTTCTTCTTTTGGAGGAAATATTTTGAAAGATGAAAAAGGAGTAGAAACTATCGTGCAGCTACTTGCAAATGGGAACATAGGTTTTATTGCCAAAAATGTACCGGCGGCTGGTGAAAAGAAATATCAGTTCGTTTCAAAAACTAAGGAGCCTAAAAAGATAGATGGGTTTTCTATGCGTATGCAGCTTAATAAATCTGGAGCTATTCAAAGCCTTCTCCAACAAGGTAAGGAATGGGTTGATACCAGTTTATTTAAAGGCATGATGCAATTGTTGTATGTAGATGGGTTAAACCCTGCCTTGTATCAATCCGCTTCTATCTTTGAATCTGGATGGATGGATGATGGGCCAGTGGTAAAGACTTTGCAATATACGGCCAATCTGCCGGGCACGCATGGTGTACAAGGTTCGATCAGTCAGTTTGCAGATTTGGATTTTTTGAAAGTGACCATTGCAATTGACAAAAAAGAGGTGAGGGGTAAAGAGTCTGTGCATATTGCTCTTCCTTTCAAGATAAGTAATCCTGAAGTGAGAATGGATGCAGGGCTAGGCGTTTATGGTCCGGATTACCAACAACTCCCTGGAAGCAATAAAGAGTATTATTCCGTTCCACGTTGGTTGAATGTGTCGGGGAGTGAGGGTCATGTAACAGTGGCCTGTCCGCAGGGTGCTTTGTTTGAAGTAGGTGCCATGATGGACGAACAAAAAGATGTAAAAGGCTATAAGCGTTGGAAACAAACACAAACTTCCTCGTCATTGATATTCTTATATGCTATGAATAACTATTGGCATACCAATTTCAAAGCAGGGCAGGAAGGGAAGGCCACATTTGATGTATATCTAAAATTCCGACATCAGCCTTTTAAAGCAGATGAAGCCAATAAATTTGGATATGAATGTACTGAGCCATTTTGGGTACTGGGCGCGAAGTGAGGATAGGTAGAGGCGGTTTGTTTAATAAAACGATTTAAAAAAGTGAATGAAAAAAGCGGTACAGAATTTTGGTAGAACCTGGAAGTTTACACCTAAACAAATTGCTTGTCCTTCATCTGTAGAAGAGTTGATACAGGTTGTAAAAGCCAATACATCTTTGCGTCCCGTGGGGTCTGCACATTCCTGGTCTAAGGGAATTGTGACCGATGAAGTGTTGGTATCGCTGGAAAAGCTCAATCAAATTCATTCTATTGATTTGGTGAATTTGCAGGTGAGAGTAGGGGCTGGTATTGTCTTAAAAGATTTGATGCAAATACTTGAGTCAAAGGAACTGGCTATAAGCAATCTGGGTTCTGTGAATGCGCAAACCCTTGCTGGTGCTATCTGTACGGGCACACATGGTACAGGAAAAAGGTTTCAATGCCTGGCGGCTCAGGTCGAAAGTTTTGAAATGGTGGATGGTAGTGGACTCAGTCATTTGTTTACCAAAAACGATGAAACCTTTTATGCATTGCTCACCGGAATGGGTTGTGGTGGTATCATTCATACCATCACACTGAATGTGGTGAAGGCATTTCAGATGCATGCCATCACCGATGTTGCTCTATTTGATGAAGTGGTTGAAAACCTGGAACAATACACCGAATCGTATGATCATTTTAAATTTTGGTGGATGGCTCCAGGACAGAAAGTGATTGTGTTTAAGAACAGCCGAACAGATGCAAAACGAAACGACAAAGACTGGGTGCGCTTTGTAAAAGATGAAGTGATTTCCGTGGTGATATATCGTTTTTTAGTGGCGATAGGGAAACTCAATCGCAAAAGCCTGATCCCTGGCATCAATCGATTTTTAACCAACATTGCCGGCCAGCGATTTGAAAGAATATGCAAAAGTTATATCGGGTTTTTAACACCTCTGCCTCCTGTGCATCGGGAAACCGAATGGGCATTTGACTATCGTGATGCCAAACGTCTCTTAACTGAATATAGAAATCTATTGTTGCAGGAAGGCCATACTTACAACTTTGTGCAGGAAGTGAGATTTACAAAGTCGGATAATTTTTGGTTAAGCCCGGCCTATCATCGGGATACAATATGGTTGTCTATGTACAATATGGATACCCATGTAAATTGGGAAAGACAGTTAAAGTTGTTTGAAACCTGGGCTATGAACAACGGAGGTCGGCCACACTGGGGAAAAGAAGCAAATTTGGATTTTGAATATTTGCATGGGCAATATGGTCAGTTGGTTGCTTTTAGAGAAACAATCCAAAAGTATGATCCTCAAAAAAAGTTGGCCAACAAATGGAATGGTAGGTTTTATGATATTTGAATGAAGGATGCTTTTTGCAGAATGGTATCTACATTTTCTATCCACTTTGTCCAAAAGAAAATATTGATAGTACATAAAAAAAACGACAGGCAGACCTGTCGTTTTTTTTACCATCGGATGGCTGTGCTAAAGTTTATTTTACCAATTTCAGTTCGTTGATAATATTGGTGGCACCACCCAGTTTGTCAATACACCAAAGCACGTAACGGATGTCCACATTGATCGTGCGGTTGAGGTCTTTGTCAAAAGCAAGTTTATGACTTAGGGCTTCGTAGTTGCCATCAAAAGCCAGTCCTATCAATTCTCCTTTGCCGTTGATTACAGGAGAGCCGGAGTTGCCACCGGTGATATCATTGGTAGTAATAAAGTTCACTACCAAATCCTTTCTTACGGGATCGGCATACTGGCCAAAGTCTTTCTTTCGAAGTAATTCTATTTGGTTAGCCGGCAGGTCGAACTCATAGTCGCCTGCAATATATTTTTCCAAAATCCCTTTGGAAGTGGTTACATAGTCATAGAAAGTGGCATCCTTTGGTTTGTAGGATTTCACTTGTCCATAGCTTGCCCTCATAGTGAATGTAGCATCCGGATACATCATCTTTGCTTTCTCAGGATTCATAGCTAACACTCCTTTCAGATAAAGCCGACCATATTCGTTATTGGCAGTTACAAATTTTTGATTCAGAGAATTATATTTTGATAGATAATTGTTGATAAATGCTGACGCAGTCAGGATTGCAGGGTCGTCCTTTGCTGCATAGGCAGATGGATTGCTGATAAAGGTTTTCCATTTTTCATTGTCAAAAATCATTGTGGTTTTGAACACATCGGCAGCAAACTTTTTATAGGTTTCGGTCTGATCCAGCATGCCATAATCTTGTTGAAGTTGTTTGTAAAAGGCCGTTGGCTGTTGGGTTTTGTCAATGTCTTCATAGTACATTTGTAAAACGGCAGCTAAAATGTTTTCATCAGACTTTTTGTTTTCTCCTTCCACAAATGCTTTTCGCCTGGTGTCTAATTCCTTTTTGATTTTTTCAATATCTGCACCAGGTTTTTGCAAACTGCTCAACAACTGCTGAAGCGTGCCTGCAAATGCTAATAGAGGAGAACCCATAATGCCTTCATTGAGGTACACTCGACTTTTTGCATACGGCTTCCAGTCCTGATAAGCTTTGCCCCAGTCGGCAAACAACTGCTGGTATTCGGCCTTGCCATTGGCCCATTCATTAAACTTTTTTTCGGCTGATTGTTTTTGACCATAAATATCATATTTCAGCAACTGTTTGGTTTCGCCATCAAAAAATTTCCAATAGTTGGCAATGCTTGCAAAGCTGGATGCGAGTTTTAATTTCACGGCAGGATCTTTCTTCATTTCTTCCAGCATATATTTTAATCTCACCTCTCTAAGCTTTACCAAAGAAGGATTGTTTACATCTGTAGATAGTTTAATGCCATAGGAAGACTCATAGCGGTTGGTACTACCCGGATAACCCCAGATCATGGCAAAGTCATTTTCTTTCACCCCTTTTATGGATACTGGTAAATACCATTTTGGTTTCAGTGGCACATTGGAAGCATCATAGGTAGCCGGTTGATTATTCTTATTGGCATAAACCCTGAAAATGGAAAAATCTCCGGTATGTCTTGGCCACTCCCAGTTGTCTGTATCTCCACCAAACTTACCAACAGTTTCTGGTGGAGTACCTACCAGCCGGATGTCTTTATAGATTTCATACACAAAAGCCAGGTATTGATTGCCTTTAAACAAAGGGCTTACCCTGCATTCAATGTTCTTGTCACCATTGCTCAATCGTTTATTGATAGATGAAATTATGTCCGACTGTTTAGCTGCTCTACCGCTGCCGGATAAATTAGCTAACGCAGATTCTACTTCTTTGGTCACATCTTCTATGCGCAAAAGAAACTGAACGGTAAGCGCAGTTTTTATTTCTTCGGATTTGCTACGGGCATAAAAACCATCGCGCAAATAATTGTGATCTACAGTACTGGCTGAGGCTATAGCACCATAGCCACAATGGTGATTGGTAAATATCAAACCTTCTGGGCTTACAATTTCTCCCGTACATCCACCACCAAAGATGATAATTGCATCTTTTAGGGAGTTCTTGTTCATGCTGTATAATTGTTCTTTGGAAAGTTTTAGACCTTTCTTCACCATATCGCTATATACCTGCTGACCTAAAAGATGAGGCAACCACATGCCCTCATCGGCAATAGACTTCAAGCTGATGGTAATGACCAGCAAAAGAAAAAGTAGATTTTTTTTCATTGTAATATTTATTCTTTAATAAAAATTGTGAGATACATCACATAGCCGGGCAAACATACAAATAAATCCAAAGGCAAAATCTGATATTGATGATGAGTGGTAAGTGGTAGGGATTGTTCTATTTCAAAGCCTGAATGGTGTTGTTATTGGGGCACTTGGTACGTCTTGGATTGTTCAATTGCAGAAGGGTTGAGAATTATCAATTTGCTGATATGGAAATTATGCGCCGTATGAGCAAGGTTCAGGTGTAGGAAAGAATATGAGGGTTAAAGGTCTGCTAAGGGGTTTTGCAGGTTATTGGTAATACTGCTATTTGTTCCTTTGGTTTTCGATGAACAAATCGGAAATGGGAGAGGTTTCTAACACTAAATTTTGATGGAAGATCCACTGCGGCGGATGAAGCTTGTACAAAATTTCATTTGAAGTCATTCTGTCCACACGCTTGTAAAGCTGTAAGCTGTTCGGTGTTCCTTGCTTTCACTTGTTTGTAAGTCGTTTTGGTAGTGCTGTTGGATATTTGTAAACAATGGTACTCGCTCATTTTATTCCAGCATTATCTATTTCTTTCATCAATCTGTCTGTTTCCGAAAGGGCAACGATGATTTTTTGATAATGTAGAATGTCATCAAACTCCAAGGTTCTGTCTTTGCGGTCTTTGAGCCATTTTTGTGCAGGTTGATAGCCACCAATGTAGAAGTTCCAAGCCGTTAGCGGCACGTTGTCGAAATATTGGTTTTCGTTGATGAAAACTTTACCATCTTGATATTTAGGTTTTCCTACCACATTATCGCCACCTTCGGGATATTGTGTGATGTAATGCGCTACCAACGGACTTTCTAATAAATGAATTTGGCGTAGTTCACCGCCTAATTTTACCAAATGCCAAAACGTGGTGGCATCTTTTGGGTAAGGCACTCTCGGAAAATCTATTTTTAAAAATTCCTTGTATTTTTCTCGGTATGTTGGTGAATGTAAAACGGCATAGATGTAATCTAACATGTCGATTGGGGCAAAAGTGTTTTCGGATACTGAGTCTATCGAAGTATCTTTTTCGGTGGTAAAAGTTAAACCTAATTTTTTAGCTATTTGGTTTACAATTTCTGGGTGGAGATTGGGAACTCGCTCCGCTGTTTCGTTATCTAAAAGCGTGGATGAATTGTCGGGGTAGAGGTAGAGGGGGAAAACTAAACCAGCTCCGAATTGCCCTGCAGTTCCTGTGTAATTTATATCTGTCAAACCTTTACTTACAAAAAAGCCAAATTTTTCTGTAATTGCTTGACGTGGAAATAAAATTGCAATGTTTTCTTTCAATAAATGTTTCATTACTGAAAATCTATGACGAACAACTTTATATAAATCGTACTCAATATTTTGAATGTCAAACGGACGATAATAGTATTTATGATTGTTTTCTTGGAATTTTTGTAAACTTATTAAGTTGCCATCATTGTGTGTTTTTACGCCACTTGTATTAATTGAAAACAATTCATCCACTTTAAACCCCTTCTCATACACTTCAATTCCTTCAAAATCCTTTTTCACAAAAAAGAAGTTGGGTTCTTGTGGTTGCAGTTCGTTCCAGGGTATAGAATCTAAGGTATTTTCGTTTAAGAAATCGTATTTATCTTCTCGTTTTCCGTAGAGGTCGAAATGGAGAATTTGTGCTGGTTTATTCGCCATGGTGTTTGTTTTGTTGTTCTTGTATAAATATTTTTTGTTGTTCTATTTCCCTTATCAATTCTTCTTCGGTGGGCAAATATGCCATGTATTTACTGGCAAAAAGTTGTTTATTGTCTTGCAACACCGAATATTTGGCTACTACGTTGTCGGTTTCTGTACAAAGCAATAGACCAATAGTTGGGTTATCATCGGCTTGTCTTTTCAAATCGTTGTACATCCGCACATACATATCCAACTGCCCCAAATCTTGATGGGTGAGTTTATTGGTTTTTAGTTCTATAATCACAAAACATTTCAGGAGGTAATTGTAAAAAACCAGGTCAATATAAAAATCGGAGGTTTCGGTGCGGATATGTTCTTGCCGAGCTACAAAGGCAAAACCTTTACCTAATTCCAGAATAAATTCCTGCAGATTGTCGATCAATGCTTTTTCTAAGGTGGCCTCGGTGTAAGATTTATTAGTAGGTAAATTCAGAAATTCTAATACAGTTGGATTTTTTATAAAATCAGATGGATTTAATGGGATTTTCTCCGTTTTTTGAATCATCTCATTTTTCACCATTTCTTTATCTGAGGAAGAAATTAACCGATCATAATAAAGTGTGGAAATATTCCGGTCCAACGTTCTTACCGACCAAGTGTTTTCCGCAGCTTCGTTGAGATAATACATTCTTGCATTCTCATTAGAAACCTTTAAAACTCGCTGAAAATGAGACCATGACAATTGTGCGAACAGTGTTCGCATAATCTCATATTCGGAGAAATAACTGTAGAATTGGCGAATTTCCCAAATGGTTCTCTTGCTAAATCCTTTTCCAAATTCCTGTGTTAATTCATCAGAAATGGTTTGAATAATTTGTTTTCCGTAAACTGCTCTATCCGCACCGTTTTGTTCTTCGTCCACTATTCGTTTACCGATTTTCCAGTAGGCTTCCACCATCGCTGAATTAATAGCTGCATAGGCTTTTTGTCTGGCTTGCGAAAGGATGGATTTTATTTCGATGAGATAATTCATGTGTTTTATTTCTTATTTTTCATAAATAGAATATTGCTCGCCCCTTGCATAATGTCGAAAACATTTTGGTCGGGACCGCCGTCGGGAGCTTGGTTATTTTTGTTTTTCATTTCAATAAGTTTCGGTTTTCTACCTGTTGCAAAACGCTCATTTGTTGGATGGCAATGTGATTTAATTTTATCAATCGCTCATTTTGAGCTACCTGTTCATTTATCAATAAAGCATTTATGTTTTCTAAATTAGAAAGACAAATCAGCTCATTGATAGTGGCATAATCTCGAACATTGCCTTTCAATTTTGGATTTTGTTCTCGCCATTGTTTTGCAGTCATTCCAAAGAGTGCCATATTGAGAACATCCGCTTCGTTGGCATAAATAATGGATGTTTCTTGGGAGGTAAGTTCTTTGGGAATCAAATGTGTTTTAATAGCATCGGTGTGGATATGATAATTGATTTTAGCTAATTCACGTTTGGCTGACCAACCAATTTGTTTTTGTTCTTCTTCTTTTAGGCGTTTAAATTCTCGAACAAGATACAATTCAAACTCTGCCGAAATCCACGATGCAAATTTGAATGCAATATCCGAATGAGCAAATGTTCCACCTCCATATCTTCCTGATTTTGAAATTATTCCAATGGCATTCGTTTCTTTGCTCCATTTTTGAGGCGACATCCAAAAGTGGGGTTTAGCGGATTCATTTTTAAACCCCTCATAAATGTGGGGTTTAAAATCGGGATTGTTCAACATTTCCCATAAACCAATGTATTCAATGGTGTTAAAAGTTCTTAACCATAAACTGATGATTTGCGAAGGGTTTTCTTTATCCCGAGTTTTAGCAATATCGGTAAGAGAAATATAATCTTCTTGCTCTTTTCTAAATAGAGTTATTTCCGTTTCTTTTACATTGATTTTTGCCATAGCTATTTCCGTTTTGCTTCTTCACAAAGATATTAATGCTCGCCCCTTGCATAATGTCGAAAACATTTTGGTTGATACCGCCGTCGGGAGCTTGGTTATTTTTGTTTTTCATTTCAATAAGTTTCGGTTTTCTATTTCTTGTAAAATAGTCATCAACGTGTGGGACTCATTGTAAACGCATTTCTTCCTGCTTCTTTCAAAAGGGGGTCGAATTCGACCACTTTGAAATTATTATTTTACTTTTTCTTCTTCACAAAGATATTAATGCTCACACCCTGCATAATGTCGAAAACATTTTGGTCGGCACTGCCGTCTGGGCAAACTTCTTTTTTCTTGGCGTTTCCATGCAAATCGAGGATGTAAACTTTATCAAATGTTTTCATTAGTTCTTTACGCATTTTTCGATGAATAATGCCGTCAATAAAACTATTGTTCGAGATAAAAGCTAAAATTCCTTCGCCTGTTTTCTCTACATAATATTGACCTAACCGAAGAAATTTGATATAATCATCGGAAAGCGGCTGAATATTTCGTTCGTTTAAATCTTTTTTATAATCAGCGGTTAGACTTTCAATCCATTCACCTTTATTCGTGCTACTTACTGCATAGGGCGGATTTCCAATCACACACATTACGGGTGTATCTCGTTTGATATGGTTGGCTTCGTTGGCTTCGGTGCTTAACCAATTGGCAAATAACGTTCCTGTATCTTGATGGTGTTCTTCTAAACTATTGGTAAGATAAACCCGTAAACGTTGGTCTTTGGTTGGTTTGTAACCCGTTTCGGATAACAATAAATCCAACTGCAGATGTGCCATAGCGTAACTAGCCATGAGCAATTCAAAACCGTTCAAGCGAGGCAATAAATGGGTTTCAACATAATTGCTCCAAATGCCTTGTAGTCCTTCAAATTTTTTGTGAATGTGTTTTACTATTTCTGCCAAAAAAGTTCCTGTTCCAGTGGCGGGATCAAGTATTTGTACTTTATGCACTTCTTGTTCTACCTTTTTGCCTTGTAACTCTACTTTTATTTTGGTTTTGCTGGTATCGGCTAAACCTTGTGGTAAATTAAATTCGGTTTTAAGAATGTCGTCCACCGCCCGAATAATAAAGTTTACAACAGGTTGCGGTGTGTACCAAACACCACGAGCCTTTCGCAATTTTGGGTCGTATTCGCTCAGGAAAGTTTCGTAAAAATGGATAATTGGGTCTTCCATTTTTGTTGATTTACCATAGTTTTTCAAGATTTCTTCCACATTACACGCCAAGAAAATATCTACCAAACTATCTACAATCCATTTGATGCGATCATCAATATCGGGGCCGGCAATGTAGCCAAACAGTTTGCGTAAAAACGGATTTGATTTTGGAATGAGTTCAGCGGCTTCTTGTCTGCTGAAAGTGGGCAAAGTTGGGTCGTGCAGACGAGCAGCAAACATTCCGTAAGCGATGGTTTGAGCGTATACATCAGCAAATCCTTTGGGTGTAATATCGTGAATAAGGATTTGCTTAAAGGCAATCATTTGATCTTTAAGTGTGCTGTTTGCGTGATTGTATTCGTCGCTTGTCAATGCCTTTTCAATCACATCAGAAAGCAGGCGTGCTTTGCCCGCCATCATTTCTGCTAATTTTCTGCTGCTTTTTATCGTTTGCCCAACGTGGGTAGCAAAGTCTTTAATGAGATTTGTAAAAGTTGCATAGTTGTTAGGCAATGGAATAATGGTTCCATTTTGTATTTCAGCAATGGCAATTTTTGTTATAAAAATCCCATCAATGTATAAATGGAAATCAAGATAATCTGTAAAGATTAAATTGTTGAGCGATGCTTTGTAACGGTCAAACTGTTCTTTGTTTCCTGTTATCTTTGTGCCATCAAGGTCTTTGTCGCCTATGTCTTTGGCTTCTATAAACCCAACAGGAATATCCTTTTTGGTTAGGATAAAGTCAGGTGCTCCACATGATTGTCTTTTAGGTTCATTGGTCGCTCTGATTGTTGGGATTAAACTTTCTAATAGTTGTTGCAAATCACCTCGAAAAGTATGTTCGGTGGCATTTCCAAGTTTATAGCGTTTATTTATGTTGTCAATGTATTGGTCTAAAGTCATTTGTTTTGTTCTCAAAGTTGCTGATCAAAGTTAGCTTTTTCTGTCTGCGCATTTGTACGTTGTCGGGTTAATAAAATAACTGCTAGCCTCATTCTTTAATTGTACTCTACTTTTATATTCCAGTCTGTTTTGTCTTCCAGAAAAGATACGAATTCCTGAGTGAGGGTAAATCCTTTTCCGGTGGATAAAAGCTCCACCTGAATTTCTGGATCCTGGTCTATAAAAATAAGGCTCAATGAAGTGGAACCCTTGTTGCCTTTGAGATTGGTTTCTAAAAAGCTGATTACTTCTTTGCTGATTTCTGATGCCGGAATCTGAATTTTTAATTGCTTTGTAAAATTGGACTTAATAGTTTCTGCCAGACAAATGGAAGAGATCTTAAAGTCAAATCCACCATTGTATCGCTGTTTGAAAAAGCCTGTGATAAATACAGAAGCCCCCAATTGCAGAATAGATGAAAATCGCAGGTAGTCTTCAGAAAATAACACCAGTTCCATTTTGCCACTGTAATCTTCCAGTGCGAAACTGCCGAATTTGGTTCCGCTTTTGGAAATTCTATGTTGTGCATCGCTCACCAAACCCATGATACGGAAAGTAGCATTTGAACTTATCTTTTCCGCCTCCTGTTCTTTATACTCATTGACATAGGCAATTTTTGCAATGCCATAATGTTTCATTTCAAACTTATAATCATCCAATGGATGCCCACTGATATAGATACCAGTCACTTCTTTTTCAAAGTCCAGTTGTACTACCAGTGGCCAATGCGGGCAATCGGGGAGTTTTGGTTTTTGTACTTCCATCACTTCGCTCAGATCGCCAAAAAGAGTATTGGTATTGTTTTGAGATTGAGACTGGCTTACCTGCCCGTATCTAATAATCTTTTCTAATCCAGTGGTGATATCCGTGGGGGGTGTAAAGAAATATTGGGCACGATGCAATTCGGTAAAGCAATCGAAGGATCCTGCATAGGCGAGGCTTTCCATTGTTTTTTTATTCACGGTGCGTTGGTTTACCCGTTTTACCAGATCGAAAATGGAATCGAAAACGCCTTTAGCATTTCGTTCTTCTATAATGCTTTCCACGGCTGCTTCGCCCACGCCTTTCAATCCACCAAGTCCAAAACGAATTTCTTTGTTTTTGTTTACAGCAAATCCTTTTAGCGATTCGTTGATATCGGGCCCAAGCACCATTATGCCCATTCGTTTACACTCTTCCATAAAGAAAGTGATTTTTTCCAGAGACCCGGCGTTGTTCAATACAGCGGCCATGTATTCGCTTGGGTAGTGTGCTTTCAGATAAGCCGTTTGGTAAGCCACAAAAGCATAGCAGGTAGAGTGAGATTTGTTGAAAGCGTACTGTGCAAAAGCCTCCCAGTCGGTCCATATTTTTTCAAGTGTTTCTTCCGGATGTCCCTTCTGAACTGCACCTTCCAAAAATTGTTTTTTCATTTTGTCCAGGGTGGACTTTTGCTTTTTACCCATAGCTTTTCTAAGCACATCCGCATCACCCTTACTAAAGCCTCCTATCTTTTGACTGAGCAACATTACCTGTTCCTGATAAACGGTAATGCCATAAGTATCCTTTAAGTATTCTTCCATTTCAGGCAAATCATAAATCACTTCTTCTCTGCCGTGTTTTCTGTCAATGAAGTTTGGGATATAGGCAATGGGACCCGGACGATACAAAGCGTTCATGGCAATCAGGTCATCAAATCTATCAGGTTTTAGCTCACGCAAATATTTTTGCATACCAGCACTTTCAAACTGAAAAGTGCCATTGGTTTCTCCTTTCTGATAAAGTTCATAGGTTATCTTATCATCCAATGGAATATCGTCAATCACTATATCCAAGCCATAATTTAGCTTGATCAGTTGCAGCGCATTCTTAATAATGGTCAGGGTTTTCAGACCCAAAAAGTCCATCTTGATTACGCCAGCTTCTTCTATCACACTGCCTTCTATTTGTGTTACCCACAAGTCGGAATCTTTGGCGGTGCTTACGGGCAATAAGTCGGTTAAGTCTTGAGGCGCAATGATGATGCCGGCTGCATGTATGCCGGTGTTTCTTACTGAGCCTTCCAGTATTTCTGCCTCATGAAGCACTCTGCTCTGCAAATCATTACCATTATAAATTTCTCTGATGCGCTTCACATTTTCCAGGTCATCTGTACTTAATGCTTCCTTTTCCAACAAAGATTTTTCACCTTCCTTAGATTGTTGAAGTGGGGCATGAAGCACCCTTTTTAAAGAAATCCCAGGTTTTTCAGGAACTAATTTTGTCAACGCATTTGATTCTGGCAAAGGCAGATCCATGACACGGGCAACGTCCTTGATGCTCATTTTGGCAGCCATGGTACCATAAGTGATGATTTGTGCCACCTGGTTTTTGCCATATTTCTGAACTACATAGTCTATCACTTTCTGGCGGCCTTCATCATCAAAATCTGTATCTATATCGGGCATACTCTTTCTGTCGGGATTGAGGAATCGCTCAAAAAGGAGGTTGTATTTTATGGGGTCGATATTTGTAATTCCAATACAATAGGCCACCACCGAGCCTGCAGCGGAACCACGTCCGGGACCAATGAATACGCCTGTGTCCCGACCAGCCTTAATAAAATCACTCACTATCAGAAAGTAACCGGCAAAACCCATTGTTTTGATAGTGAAAAGCTCAAAGTCAATACGTTCCTGAACTTCTGGCGACAATGAGCCATATCGTTGTTGAGCTCCTTCAAAAGTGAGACATTTAAGATACTCCCACTGATTTAAAGAATCCGCTAGAATCAAATCTCCTTTTTCAGTGTGCTGATCGGTATTGTGAATTTTGAAATTATCGGGAATGGGGAAATTGGGGAGTAGAATACTGCGTTTCAGATCCAGCAATTCTATTTTATCTACAATGGCATTTGTATTGTCAATAGCCTGAGGAATATCCGCAAATAAGGTGGACATTTCCTGGGTGGTTTTAAAATAAAACTGATCGTTGGCAAAAGCAAAACGCATGTTTTTCATGTTCACATCATCATCGGAAAAGTCTCCGCGATAGGCGGGCGTGGACTGCTTTTCACCAGTATTGATACAAAGTAAAATATCGTGTGCATTGAAATCTTCCTGGTTCACATAGTGCGAATCATTACTGGCAATGATGGGTACGTTGTACTTGGCCGCAAACTTAATCAGCACGGCATTTACTTTTTCCTGGTCCGGAATTTCGTGTCGTTGAAGCTCTACATAAAAGTCTTCTCCAAACAAATCCAGCCACCATTTGAATTCTGTCTCCGCTGCTGTTTCTCCATTTCTTAATATGGCCTGAGGTACGGAAGCACCCAAACAACAGGTGGTGGCAATGAGTCCTTCGTGGTATTGCAGAATCAATTCTTTGTCTATACGGGGATACTTGCCATAAAGCCCTTCAATAAAGCCCAGTGAAGTGAGCTTGGTCAAATTTTTATAACCTTGTTCATTTTTTGCCAACAGAATCTGATGGAATCTTTTGTCCTTTCTATCCTTGGTAAATGTTTTTTGATGCCGGTCTTCCACTAAATAAAATTCGCAACCCACCACCGGTTTCACTTTGGGTTTGCCATTTTCATCTACATGCTTATAGGCTTCTGCCACAAACTGGAACACGCCATACATATTTCCGTGGTCGCTAATGGCTAAGGCAGGCATACCGTCGGCAATGGCTTTTTTGTAAAGGCTGCCAATGGGGGCGGCTCCATCCAAAAGTGAATATTGAGTATGGACGTGTAAATGCGAAAATTTCATGGATTAATCTTTTATTATCTACTAATCTTAAAAACAGTCAACCGGAAGTAAAAACTCTACGTAGAGTGGTCTTTAATAATCCGATTTGCAATCTGCAAAAAATTTCTATTTCAAACCAAACTCTTTATACACATTCGCCGGCAAGAATACCTAAAACGATGGTCAAGGCTCAATTTGAGGAATTATCCACAACCCAAAGAAGCTAACAAAATCATCTCTCAATTTGTTTGTTTTCAGAATGAAGCCGTGCTAATTTATACCGATAAAAGAAACAAATCGAAATAAGAATAAATAAAATGAAACAGTAGTAATAAGAATCATTAATTTTATAAGGATAAAAATTTGTTTCACAGAGAAGTTATTGAAAAATGGACAAAAGAAGAGAATTTATAAAGAAAGCCATGATGCTTTCAGGTGCCGCCGGATTTTCAGCTGTCATTCCCGAATCTATACAAGCAGCATTAACCATTGATCCTAAACCGGGTAGTAGTTTTTTGGATGCAGAGCATGTAGTCATACTGATGCAGGAGAATAGATCTTTCGATCACAGTTTTGGTACTTTGCAGGGGGTGAGAGGATTTAATGACCCTCGTGCTATAGATTTGCCAAATGGGAATCCGGTTTGGTTTCAGGAAAATGAGGAAGGGGAAACCTTTGGTCCTTTCAGATTGGATATAAAGAATACAAAAATTACCTGGATGGGCGACCTGCCGCATTCCCGTGCCAGTCAGGTAGATGCGCACAATAATGGGAAGTATGATAACTGGCTGCCTTCAAAAAAATCTGGCAACAAAAAATATGCAAATCTGCCGCTTACTATGGGCTATTATACTCGCGAAGACTTGCCCTTTTATTATGCTTTGGCGGATGCTTTTACAGTTTGTGATCAAAATTTTTGTTCAGCAATGACCAGTACCACGCCCAATCGTTCTATGTTTTGGACGGCTAATATCCAGAGTGAGGAAAATGGATTACCCAAAGCTAATATCCGGAATACAGATTATGCTCATGCAAAACATAAATGGCCCAGTTTTCCCGAGCTTTTGTCAAAGCATGATATTGATTGGAAATTTTATCAAAATGAAATTACTTGTGGCGGAGGATTTAAGGGTGAGGAAAGATCATGGCTGGCAAATTTTGGATGTAACCTTCTTGAGTTTTTTGCCGCATACAATGTGAAGTTCGCCCCTATGTATATTCAGGGTCTTCAAAATCAGGTGATTGCACTACAGGCAGAAATAGAAAATGTACAGACCGCTAGTCCTGGAGAAACCGAAAGCGATAAAACCAAAGCAGCTATTCAAAATAAGCAAAAGGCCTTGAATAAGGCTATGGAAGAGTTGAAGCACTGGAACATGGCGAATTTTGAAAAATTATCAGATGCACAAAAGCAGTTATTTGCAAATGCATTTGTTACGAATATCAATGATCCTGAATTTAGAAAATTGACCACTCTGCAATATGATGATCAGGGAAAGGAACGCGAATTGAAAGTGCCGGCTGGAGATATCTTTTATCAGTTTCGCAAAGATGTGAAGGAGGGGAAATTGCCTACTGTTTCCTGGATGGCTGGTCCACAAAACTTTTCCGATCATCCAAGTGCTCCCTGGTATGGTGCCTGGTACCTTTCCGAAATAATGGATATTTTGACCAAAAATCCGGATGTCTGGCGAAAAACGATTTTTATTGTTACTTATGACGAGAACGATGGGTATTATGATCATATACCTCCTTTTTCCATTTCGGATAATAAAACCCCGGGAACAGGGAAATGTGCACCCGCCATGGATACCGAAAAGGAATTTGTGCGACTGAAAAATGAATTGATGCAGGGGATACCTGAAAAGCAAGCCCGTGAAGCACCGATTGGTTTGGGATTCAGAGTTCCAATGATTATTGCTTCCCCGTGGAGCAGGGGTGGAAAGGTCTGTTCACAGATTTTTGAACATACGTCCACACTACAATTTTTAGAAGTTTTTTGTAGTAATAAGTTCAATAAGAAAATTCATTTTGATAATATCAATCCATGGCGCAGATCCATCAGTGGCAATCTTACGTCCTCGTTTTCTATTTTTAAAAATGCACCAGATCGATCCCTAGCCTTTCTGAATCGAAATAAATTTATCGAAACAATTTATAATGCAAAATTCAGGAATGAACCAACTGGGTTTAATAAGGTGGGGGAAAATGATTTGAAAAATGGTAACTTATTAGAATGGTTGCCTGAGCAAGAACCAGGAACCCGACCTGCCTGTGCACTGCCTTATCAGCTTTTTGCTGATGGGAAACTGGATGTAAACAAAGAGCAATTTTCTATTAACATGGAAGCCTCAAGCGAACATTTTGGGGCAAAAGCCGCTGGTGCACCTTTCAGAGTATATGCAATAGGAAATCATAAAGCATTGGCAGACAATAAGAAGTTTGAGCTAAATCGGAACTGGAACTATTCGGTAGCAGCAGGTAATAAACTATCCGATCAATGGCAACTTGCTGATTTTGAACGGCAGCAGTATCAGTTAAGACTCTATGGGCCTAATGGTTTTTTTAGAGAGTTTAAGGGAGATCGGTACGATCCTGATATTTCTGTTTTTTGTGGATATCAAAACCAAAATGGCCTTACTGGAAATATCGAGATATTGATTTCCAATGAAATGAATCGAGATATTACTATTGAAATCAAAGACAGAAGCTATGGCAATGCCACTGTTTTACACAACATCCCGGCAGGAAAGAATGAATTTCGAATTGTTTTGAACCTGAAAAAATCTTCTGGATGGTACGATTATTCCATAAAATTGGCAGGCTTCGACAAATTTAGCCAAAAATTTGCAGGACATGTTGATACAGGATTGGACAGCAATACGGATCCTGCTATGGGAAGAGTGAAATAGTCTTGTTTCGGCTTTATTGCTGTTCTGGCGAGTGGATTGTCCGGGAAAAGATGAGTGATTTGATTTGTAAAATGTTGTTTATTATTTATTTAAGACTTATTTCAAAACAATTTTCATTCTGCACAATATTGTTTCCTGAAATGCGTTTATAAGTCTTAGTAATCGGTTCCCACTGGAGCCTTAAATCATAAACCAAAAAAAGATTTAGTTATATATGGTTCGTGTGAGTTTTTTAGGATTAATATTCTTTTTATATATAAATACTTGTTTTGCTCAACTAAGCCCAATCAGACAGGCTGGGCAAACATCATCTCAAGCAAGAGCAACTACCGCTCAATCCAAATATTCCGCTGAAGAAGAACGCATTATTGCTGAAATTAACAGTTCAGGAATGATAAAAAATAATTCTGCCAAAGAAAGTCTTTTGGAGGCTGCAAAACAGTTTTTTACACCTTTGAGTGTTCAGGTTAAATATGCTACTTTGTTACAGATACTTCCGGGAATGCTTACCAATGTAAAGCTTTTGGAAGCTATAGATGACTGGTATGGAACCAGATACAGATATGGTGGTACTTCTAAAAGCGGTATTGATTGTAGCGCATTTGTACGAGCAGTGTACAAAGTGGCTTTTGGAATCGATTTACCTAGAACAGCAAGAGAACAATTTAATTATGCCAACGAAGCCATTTCAACTGCTTATCTGAAAGCGGGAGATTTGCTTTTCTTTAATACCAGAGGTGGGGTTTCGCATGTAGGAGTTTATTTAGGCAATAATAAATTTGTACACGCTTCTTCCAGTCATGGTGTGACCGTTAGTGGGTTAAATGAAAAATATTACTCTACCAGATATTTGGGAGCCAAAAGAATTGATCGGGCAAATTCTGAGTCAGAAAATTAGTAGTAGCTATTTGAATATTTATTTTTAGAAGCCCCTTTTTGGGGCTTTCTTATTATTGAAAAGGAGGAGAATTGTCTTTTTAGAAATAGAAAATTGTAGGTTTAAAATATTTAATACTTACCTTCCAATGGTTACGTTATTCTTAAACTAAATTTTTTGTTATGCCAATTGTAAAAGTAGTTGAAGTCATTGCCACTTCAGAAGTAGGAATTGATGATGCTGTGAGGCAAGCCGTTGCGGAAGCCTCCAAAACCATTAGAAATATTGATTCGGTGTATGTACAAGATATTAAAGCGCATGTGAAAGATGGACAGGTTACCACTTTTGGGTGTGTTTGCAAAATATCCTTTCGGGTGGATTAGTCACATACTGCCAGATCATTACTGAATTTGGAAGCCAAGTGCTTCCATTTTTTTTGCAATGATTGAGTCAATTTTTTGTATCTAAACTCATATTCACATATACAACCTTATACTTGTTTTGAGGCTTTCTAAATATATTGCTGACAGAAAGACCCAAGGCTCCGATACCTGTAGCTATGGCCATATTTCTTATATCTCTTTGAGAAAAAAGAGGTTGATATTTCTGTGTGAGCCCGTTAAAAACATTTAGAAAGTCGTAGCCAAAACCTCCGATGGCGGCGTAAGTCCCCAATTTTCTTAGGTACCCGTTTCGATATTTTATTTTTGGCGTTAATACATATTTGATATCGGCATAATGAATGGGCAAAATATAAGTAGTGAGGGTATCGTAGCTTATTGTTCCTATCAGATTTACATATCGATACACGTTAAAATATCTAAGATAAATACTGTCATTGGCTACTTTGTCTATCAGGGCGTCATATTGGCGGCCATCTTTGGTGATCATCGAAATGTCTATACCTGCGTAATAACTTTTTACCGTAATCCCATTTCTTTTTTTGACAGAAATAAAATCGGGTGCCTGTGCTGACACAGACAAGGAAAGGGGACACAGAAAAAAAATCAATAGCAGTCTGAACATTAAGACTAAGGTAAACTATAAACAATTCCGGATGTTTATGGATTTGTTAAAGCAATAAGAAATTTAGGGGTTACAAAAGACCTATCCGTTTGGCGAAATCAGGGTGCAGATAGGGTTTCAAATCACTAAAGGGAATCCAAAGCTTTATCTGCCCCATGGCGTACGCTGCAATTTCGTATGGTGTGTATATGAAACCAATTCCAGTACTGGTGATATAGAAATTATCATTTACCGGAATCTTATCTACAAACAATTGATTACTCAACAAGTCCGATGCTTTGATCTGATACTTTTTGCGATAGCTTTTATCCAATAGTCCGCTAAGAATGGAACTATCCATTGTGAGGATATCATTTAATTTCAATCGTTTTTTCTGCTCAATATCATAGCAAAATACATTGGTTCCATAATTCCCATGTGCGCCGCCAGTATATTCATAAACATACAGGCTAAATGAAACAAAATTGTTATCCAGGAAAATAATATTGCCTACGTTATCATATTCCCTATTTAAAAAATAATGCTCCTCATCCGGTGCTGTATTTACGCCAACCAAACTGCTGTCCACATCAGCTTTGTATTCTGATACGTATTCCTTTGCAATAGCATGAAGCGTTTGGCCAAGATTTAACGAACTATATTTTTTATTGCCTTCTGCCATGATTTTTTTAAACTGACCATTTAGCCAATTTGCTTCCTCCGAAGTGCCGGATGCTTCTGTCATAGCTATTGAAATCCGCAGCATGGGAGTATCCTTTTTAAATCCAAGATATTGCGCTGAATCGTAAACTCCAATACCAGCAAATTGCAAGCTATTGATGGTCTTTCTTTCTTTTAGCTCAAAAGGATAACTTTTCTTTCTGTCTGCACTGGTCCAAACTCCTGTTAAGCTGCTATCGCTGATGAATACTGAAAGATTTGCAGACAAACCATCTGAATTAGCAACTTCTTCAAATAAATATATACTATCACTGTCTTCCTGTTCCCAATCTTTTATCAAGAAAATGGGTTCCCCTTTTTCTACATAATAGTAATTGGCATCTATATTATTATGATACTTTAAAAAGTTCATCACTACCTGTTTTCCTGCAATAGTACCTTCCAATGTTTTATAGAGAAATGCGTTTTTGGTAAACGTGCCGGTATTGGGTGTCATTGTTGCCGTATTATCTAATGCAGGCTTTTGGGTATCCTCGTTTTTGCAGGCAGTAAAAAGTGAAATAAAGAAAATAAGAAATAAATATGCACGGGTCATAGTGAAAAGGTTTTTGTTCTGGGTTTCAAAATTACAATGACCTGCTTAACTTTGGCACTAAATTTTTTTTGTTTGAATATTTGTATTCTGCATTGGGAAAGAGAGTCTTTCTACAAAAGATCCATCTGGTTTTTCACAATAGCAATGGCAAGTAGATGTAGCATTTTCTTAATTCTAACTTTATTGTTCGCAAGTGTTGCCGGAGTTGCTCAGGTAAGAGACTCTGTGTATGTTTCGGTGGAGGATACTGCTTTTGTCCGATATGGTAAATTTGAGCAGGTGTCGCCTTCGCAAATACAAATCGGCGATCATGCTCCTACCACTTCGATGACCTCTGTGCATACCCTTATAAATACTGTTCCTGGGGTTAGAATGGAAGAAAGATCTCCAGGCAGCTATCGGCTAAATATGCGGGGTAGTTCATTGCGCGCTCCGTTTGGAGTAAGAAACGTGGATATTTACTGGAATAATATACCTCTTACCGATCCTGGAGGTAGTACCTATTTCAATCAGGTGGCCTATAATAATTTCACCTCAATGAACTTTGTTAAAAGCACCGCTTCCACCATTTATGGGGCTGGTACTGGAGGACAAATTTTGATTGAGCAAATGCCAACCAAACAAAATGAAGCCTCTCTGGAGCTTATTGGTGGAAGTTATGGATTGAAAACAATGTTAGCTTCAGGGAACATAGTTCACCATCAAGCGAGACATAAGCTTACTTATGCCCATAATCAAACCGAAGGATATCGAGTGCAATCTGACATGCTGCGCGATAATTTGTCTTGGGTGAGCGATTTTAAATTGTCGCCTACCCATCAGCTTACTGCCAGTGTGCTATATGCCAACTTGTATTACCAAACTCCCGGTGCGCTTACATTGGCTCAATATGAGGCCAACCCCAAAGCCGCCAGACCCGCTTCAGGAATTTTTCCATCGGCAGAAGATGCAAAGGCTGCTATCTTTCAGGATAATCTGACCGGCGGGCTTACTCTAAAGAATAAATTTTTTTCCAGCATCATTTCCTCTACAACTGTTTATGGTTCTTACAATAATATTAAGAACAGTGCCATCAGAAATTATGAAAAGAGAGTTGAGCCACATTTTGGCGGTCGGCAATTGTTGGGATTTTCTAAGAAGTTTAAAAGTGGAAGCTGGTTAAACATACATGCAGGTGCGGAAATCAGAACCGGGCAATTTAGTATTAAAGTATTTGGCAATAAAGTAGGCAAGCCAGATACCTTGCAAACGAATGATAAAGTAGCGACATCGACCTATAATTTATTTACGCAGTTTGTTTTTTCTACCCCTAATAAATGGACCGCTACTGCAGCAATCAGATACAATAAAATTAAAACAGCCTTTACCAGGTTGAGCGAAAACCCTGCCTTGCAACAACCTTTTTCATTTAGTAGTGAATGGGTGCCGCGTGTGGCATTAACAAAAAGTTTTGGCCACCAGTTGAATCTGTCGGCTATGATAGCAAAGAGTTTTTCTGCTCCCACCATTGGAGAGCTGTTGCCGTCCACAGGAATTATTAATACCTCCTTGCAGGCGGAAAAGGGTTGGAACTATGAGTTGGTTCTAAATTCGCAAGCGGTAGCAGGGCTTAGTCTAGAAGCATCACTTTTTAGTTTCAGACTAAGGGATGCCCTGGTTCAAAGAAGGGATAATGCAGGAGCAGATTATTTCATAAATGCCGGAGGTGCCAGACAAAATGGGGTAGAGCTGTTTGCTTCCTATGCCTATGTTCAAGTATCATCAGGTTATCCACCAGGGTACTGAACTGATACTTCACATTTTCCACAAAAGCACCAAAAAGCAACTTGCTGCCATTCACCACATGCTGCCAGGCCTCGCCCCAGCCGGTGGTTTTGTAGATCACATAGCCAATCACCGCTATCAGGGCTATCACCCCGGCCACCACCCAGGTAATGGGGTTGGCCCACAGTGTAGTACTTAAAAAGGTACTGGCTGCCGCCCACCCATTGGTAGCCACTGCTACTATACCATCCCATATCGCCTTTGTTTTTTGTGCAGCTACCAGTCGGTTTGTCCACAGGTAGTTTAGCATTAGTTTAGTAGCCACAATACCCAGAATGGTCGCCAACCCTACCATGTAGGGGTTCCCTTCTCGCACTTTAGTGGCCATCCATTCAAACTTATCTGCCACCCATTTCACCGTATCGGCAATGCCGCCCAGCACTATGTTCACCAGGCTCAACACGGGTGTAAGCACCGTCATCAGCAGGCCGCCTCCTTTTATGGCAAATGCCTGCAACCTGGCCCACATTTCTTCTATTTCCTGCATCCCACTTTTGCTTAGGTTTAGGGCGGCATCTATTTCGCCTGCACTGCCTTGCACATCCTTCATCATGCTGCCCAGTTTGGCCGGGTCGCTCACCATAGCGGCTATACCCTGTTTGGCCTGTGCATCTCTTAGGCCTACGCTTTCCAGGAAATTCGATTTCTGCTCATCACTCATCCCTTTCATCCTGCCCTGCAGGTCGCCCATTATTTCTTCTATTTGCCGCATCGACCCCTTTTTGTCAAAAATGGCAATACCGGAGCCTTTCAGCTTGTCTTTTATTTCTGTGAGCTTCCGCTCATCCTTCACCTCGCCTTTCAGCACTTTTTTAGAGTAACTGTCATTGATACCAATGTCGGCAACAAATTTTAGTTTCTGCCCCTGTGTCATTCCCTGCATTTTTTCGGACACCGATTTCATAATGGTATCAAAACTTTTCAGGCTGTCTTTGGCATTAAAGATCTGCACCCCCTCTTTGGCCAACCCCTGCTGCACATCGCTTTTGCCAAATGCCGTAAACACGTTTTGCATCAACACACTGGCATCTGCCGCCGAGGCCACTTTGGTGGTCATATACGAAAACAGGCCAGTAGCCTGCTTCCACTCTATACCCAGGTTTCCTGCCGAAGCTATCAATCCAGGCATATAACTGGCAAAGTCCGAAAACTCTCCAGCACCCACTCGTTTGGCGGCTAAAAAGGTATTCAGCACTTCATCTGCCGACACACGGCTATCATTCAGTATAGATTTGGTAGAGGCAAGGGCTTTGCTCACCACGTCCAGATCGGCTCCGGTGGCTTTAGCTCCTTTCAAAGAGGTTTCAAATATTTTTAAAGACGGGTTCACCTCACCCACCACACTTAGTATAGATTCAAAACTCTGGGGCACCTTGCTCATTTCGGCACCATATTTTTGCCCCAAGTCCACCAGCTCTGTCTTTAGCCCGGCCAGTTTTTCTTTAGATAGTTCGGCAGTCACGTTCACCTTTGCCATGCCGTCATCAAAGTTTAGGGCTGCTTTACCAGCCACGCCTATGGCCGTAGCCGCCAGCACCAACGGGTTAGTAACCACGCTGGCACCAGGTATGGCGTCAAACGCTTCCTTCCCCCATTTCTTTATCCGGCTACCATTGATGGTTTCCAGCTTATTGATGTTTCTTTCCAGCTTATGTATTTCGCTGTTGTAGGTGCGTATGTCTTTTAGGTTCTTGGCAGGTATCCAGTCCCGCTCCGCTCGCAACAAGTTTAGTCTTTCGCGCAGAGCACCCACAGCTCCGCCTGTTTCTTTCAGTAATCCGGCAGTTTCCAGGCTCTGTTTTTCCAGCCTGGCAAATTTGTCAAGCGTTCTGTCAGAGGCAACACCAATATTTTGTAATTTCGTGCTGAGATTTTCTTGAAGCGAAAGTGTATATTGTAAAATATCTGACATGCTGGAACTATTACTTACAATCTTCTTTATTTGTTTTGTAGCCTACCTTTTTATCATTTTCACAAGGCATGCTGTCAAATTGTTGTTTATCGTTGCCGCTATTCCCTTTTCCTTTTTCAGCAACTACAAGTCCTGCTCCCGAAAGGATAAGCTGCTTTGGCAAACAGCAGGCCTGCTGTTTTTGTTGGCAGGCCTGCTATTGGGACTTTTTCTTTTCATTCGTTAAATACTACTGGTATGGAATATCACATGAACTTCTGGGGCTTTCTTTTTTTGGTGCTGATAGTCATCGGGTTTATTCGATGGCTGTATCAAATGTTTTTTGAGTAAGCACTTATTTTCCTGCTTCTTTTTTTCTCACCCATATCAGTTCATTGTACCGCATTGCCCATTCTTCGTCGCTGAGGATATCGGGATCCAGATGAAAATAATATCGGATCATGGCATTGGCAATGCGCAGCCACTCCTTTTCTTCATCCACTATGGCCGTATCCTCTATAGCTTTACCAGCACACTTTCTTTCACCTCTATCAGCTCGGCTATCTTACCCGATGCGCTCAGGAACAAGGCATCATCGGTTTTTATTTCTTCATCGCCCGCCAGCCAGCATCCATTTAGGATTATTTCGTTGAATTTAATCGGGTTGCTGCTCACTACCGAGCTCGCATAAGACAGGGTCTTGCGGTCTGGTCTTTTCAGGTAAGCCTCTTTGCCATCCACGGAAATCTTAAATACATCCCCGTGCTTCGCTTTCCAGTCCGCTATCATTTTAGGCGTTACCGCCCCTGTTGCTACATTCTCTTCCATCTGTGTGTTGTTTTTTTATTGATTATTGAAAATTGAAAATTCACCATTCACCATTCACCATTCACCATTCACCATTCACCATTCACCATTCACCATTCAC
>DAORWU010000001.1:154048-308440 GCA_035434405.1 Niabella sp.
CATTCATCAAGCCACTTTCAGCGCAATGAACGGTAAGGTCACATCCATCACCTTATCGCCCTGTTTGGTTTCCGGGCCATGCTCGGTAAAGTATATGCCTGTAATCACGTTCAGGTTAGGAGGCACCCCTTCGCTGGGGTTGCCAAATGTGGCCGTAGCCGTGGTGCCCCGCAGCTCCAGTATATCTCTTTTTGGTGCCGCGTTCAGTAGCTTATAATAGCCTGCCAGGGTCACGGTTATTTCACCCTCGTAGGTCTTGTTGCCGCTCTGTATGCTGTGCGGCTCGCGGCCCTTGGCGTGCTTGGGTTCACGCTCTATCTTGCTTTTCCATTTCAAAGCTTTTATATCTACTACGTCCTTACCCGCCAGTATCAGTTCCAGATCGGCAAATTCGTAATCTCTGCTGTCAAACATTTTTTTTAATTATTAAGGGTTAATTATTAATTGTGAATTGTGAATGGTTAATGGTTTGATATTTAATAATTGAAAATTGATCATTGATCATTGATCATTGAATATTGAATATTTAATATTCATCATTAGCAATTAACCATTAGCAATTAATTATTGATTTTCATACACCGCCGTAAATCCCAGGAACACATCTATGTATTTGGCATAGCCAAACGGCCTCACCCTTATCTTCACCACTATCTTGCTGGTGCTTACCACATTTTGGGCAGGGTCTATCAGGCATTCCACTCCACGGTCGCCATTCTTCAGGTCGGCACTCAGCTCCCCATTGGCACTCATCTGGTTGGCAATGGCCACTTCCACATTCGCCTGCCAGCTTTTTATAAAACCCTCCGGCAGGGTGCCGTCTTTGTTTATAGCCACCTCATCGTTCAGCTCGTTCAGCAGCGTTTGATAAGCTATGCGATATGCCTTGTCAATGGTTCTGCGTCGGGGAATCAGGCTGTAATCGTCCAAATCCGGGGCCGCCAAAAAGTCGTTGTTGAAGAAGTATCCGCTTCGGTCCACAAAGGTCCTAAAGGTGATATACCCCTTAGCATCCACCGTTTCAAAATCGGCCACTTCCACGGCTTTGTTTCCCACAAACAGGGTCACGGGTTGCACCGCGCCATCCTTCACCCTGGCTATGCTGCGTTGTACTGGGCTCACAGATATTCTGCCCATCAGCGTGCCCAGGCTGGCTCCCTTACTGTCGCTCACCGTATCGCCTATCATAATGCCTACACGGTTGTGCGTGGCGGTTCTTATGTCCACCAGGTCTATCACATTATTGTCAAACCCTGCACCCTCCACTATCGCAAACAAAGGGGCATAGCGGCTCACCGTAAAGTACTCACAAAGCGTTTGTGCATTGGCCTTGGCCAGCCACACATCGGCATCCAGTCCGGTGGTGATGGTAGGCGTGTAGCCAATGGCAGGTTTGCGGCCAAAAGCTATCCAACGCAGTCTGCCCTGGGCAGCCGTCAGTAGTTTTTTGCCATAGTCCTGGGCATTGTCGGCCATATCACTCAGCTTCACCGTGTCCACCACACCCATGATCCAGGTTTCCACATCGGCCTTTGCCTCATTGTAGAACTCCTTCACATACTTGTAGATGTAAGGGTTATTGCCCTCGGTAATGCCCAACCCCACCAGGCTGTCAAAGTTTTTTATAATGTAAGGAGTGGCCAGCGCAAAAGTGCTGGGCACGGCCACACCCGTAAGCACCGCTCCTCCCACACCATCGGGCATGGGCGTGGAGCTTCGCAACGCCCCGTTTTCAAAATAGAGTTTTACGCGAGGTAACATAATTATTTATTGTTTTTTTTAGTTGTAGATTTCCGTCCTGATCCCTCTGAGCTTGTCGAAGGATCTCCTGAGCCTGTCGAAGGATCTCCTGAGCCTGTCGAAGGATCTTCTGAGCTTGATTCCTCTGAGCTTGTCGAAGAACGATAATGCCCCTTCACGGGCTCTGTTTCCTTTAGCGTACTGGTTTGGTGCAATCGGGCATCCCCTTCCTGGTGAAAGAGCATCCCGTCCGCCGTTTCAAAACATTCCTTACTGCCCGGATAACTGTCAAAATATTCCTGTACCTTATTCTTTGCCATATTTATGGTTTTAAGTTTTTATAATAACCCCCTGTAGCTTACCAAGGAGGGGAGGGCTAAAAGGAGTTCACCCTGTTCAACCACCCTGTTCTAAACTTTGCCTGTCCTGGCTGGTGGCTCAGTTGGGTCAAAAAAATTGTTCTTTCTCTTTTCAATGCGTCAAACAGTGTTTTAGCATCCCTGCCATTAATGGTAGTTAGCGTTACGGCACCCACCACACCATCGGCTGTTATGCCGCATATTTTTTGCAAGGCTTTCACCCCACGGTTGCCACTGTGCACCGTGTAGTCGTACAGCAGTTCGGCCAGTCGTTGGTTCATGATTCCCGAACCTTTGATCCGGCTCCAGAACTGTTCTCTGTAATAATCCTGCACCGCTGCCTCCACCGCCATGTCGTTCACCACCTGGTTGTAGCGAAGGGGTTGGTACTTTTTCAGCAATCCCCATCCCCGCCAGCCGGGGTGCATGTTGCGGGCAATCCCCATATAGGTTTCGCCACCACGGTCGCCAGCCACATGGGCATAGCCACCTTCATATTTTTTGGTTCGGTTATATGCTGCTAAAAAATCGGCCATCTTCTATTTTGATTTTTGTGGTTAAAAGAGTGCAGCCTTGCGGCCACACCCTTCTTATAACCAACATCTAAACACACCGCATCAAACAAGTATTACGATTGAGCACTTATAATGGCTCCACAACGCCCCGTAGTAAACGGCAACGTCATAAAGTAGTGCCTAAAATTCATCTTATTGGTTTGCGTAATGGTGTCAATGGCGGACGGAGTGAAGTAGGCCTTGGTAATGCCTGATTTCTTCGCCACATTGTTTTTCACAAAAGCAAACGACCCCTGAAAATCGGTTCCGCCTCCTGCAGCACCATAAGCCAGTTTGGCTCCAGCTGCACTGTACAACGGGTTGTTGGCATAAAAATGCAACTCAAAGCCCGCAATCATCGGTGCCGGTTTGCCCACATTGTAATCTATTAGCTGGTTGCCAAAGTTCTGGCGGTCCAGTAGTAGGTTGTTCCAGTGGTCGCTGCAAAGCACCAACACCACTTCGTCATCCACTTCCAACTTCATGGCCGCCCTCAACGCCACCAGGTCATCATACTTCATCTGTCGCTTACCTCCGGCTAGTGTGCCGGTGGTCACCACCACGGGCGTAGTGGCCCCATTGGTTTGGGGAGCTAAAGAGTGAGCTGCCTTGCCATACTTCTTTTTGGCAATGGCTATAGCGTGCGACTTTACCGCATCGTCTATCTTGTTGAACGAGGCACCCACTATCTGATCATCGCTCAGTGTGGTGCTCTTGGTCTGGTACTTGTCCAGCGTCAGCTCTATTTGAGCATGGGTATATACCTGCTCGGCCAGTGCCACCGCGTTGTTGATCAACACATCCGGTTCAAAACTGCTGGTAGGCACATATATTTTATTGCTTTCCGATAGGTCCCCGGCATTGATCACCGACACATCCACATCTAGTTCGGCAATCCCATCCAACCACGGAGCTCTCGCCGTAGAGGACAACTGACGAATAAATCTACTCGACCACACTTCCGGAAAATTCACTAAACTTGGCATCTTATTTCTTTTTTTGTTTATATATTTTTTATAAATTCCTGAGCGGCAAAGGATCTCCTAATCCTCTCACCTCTACCCATGCACCATCTTCTCAAAGGCCGCTTTGTTTTCGGCTCTAAAAGCCAACTGCTCGGCTTCGGTTAGTTTCTCAAACTTTTCAATGGTCATGTCTTCGGCACCTGGTTTCCCTGGATTATCCACCCCATCTGCCAGGCTTTTTTTGCTGGGCAATGCCGCCAGGGTACTGCAGGCCAACGCCTCGTTTTCGGTAGCCAGTTTCAGCCAGTCGGCCTTGGCCGTAGCATCTATCTTACCGGCGTCCACCGCCTCGTTCACCAGCTTTTCCGCCGACAGCTTCTTTTGCGCCATTGCAGCATCCTGCAAGGCTTTCAGCGCAAGCTGGGAGGCACTCAGTTTTTGTTCCGTGTTTTCTAATTGGCTTTTTAGATTACCAATGGCCGTGTTCAAGGTGTTGTCATCCACGCCATCAGCCGGGTTTGTAATGGTTTTATCCAAACCAAGTGCCACCAACGCAGCCACGCTTAGTACTATTTTTTTCATATCTGTATTTTCGGGTTTTGTATATTTCTCTTCAGGATGGGTTATCGGCTTCATGGTTAGTTTTATCGCATCTTCACTCATGGGTTCGGTAGCATCTGCTGCATATAGCCTAATGGCATTGGCATTGGCAGGTATGGCACAAATACTAGCTTCCATCAGCTCGCATCGTACCAGTTCGTACACACCGTCGGCTTGCATTTGCATATCCCCCGGATTAAACAGCACCCCTATCGAGGCTCCGTTTATATACCCCCTATCCACCTTGCCAGCAATGCGGGCAGCATCATTATCTGCCGTATCAAATTCCGACAGTGCAGTAAGCCTGTCTCCCTCCACCTGCACATCGGTCCATTTTCCCAGCACGGCACGGGTACTGCTCCAATGCTCGTCCAGCATCACCGGATTGGCACTAAAACGGCTTAGGTCTATCCCACTGTTTCGCACCCGAAACCCGTAGCTGTTCACCTTGTTGCCGTCATTGAGCGTAAATCTTTTCAAAATTGGATCGTTTTTATAAAAGCCTTCGAATCACAAACTTATAAACCCCTTTTACCGCCGTCAAATAACTGCGCAGACCTTGCGCAAATATTTTCAAAGGGATGATATTAAGGGCAGTTTTGCATTTAAAACCGTTTTAAATGGGGCTTAAAAAAAGCAGAATAAAAGAACTGGCCAAAGACTTCTTTGTACAAAACATGGACGCCACCCAGCAGGAAATTGCCGAAATGTATGGCATCACCACCAAAACCGTGAGCGAGTGGAAAAACAAGGACGACTGGGAAACCGCCCGGCGAGACTACCACGCCTCTCCAGTAAAGATCAAACAACTTCTGCAGGACGAGCTACTAAGCGTGGCACAAGGCAACCAGCCCAAACTGAAAGCCGATGGCGTGAGCAAGCTAATGGCTGCCCTGGACCGTTGCGAACGAAAACTGGATCCCACCGTAGTGCATAAACTGCTAAAAGAGCTGGACAACTTTATTTCCAAACACGACCCGGCCTTCGCCACCCAATGCACCCCTTTTCATAAACTATTTCTTCAACATCGCATCAGCCTGGAGCAATGAGTACCAAAGACAATAAATACAACAAACTACTGGTGGACTACGACAAGCACTGCATCCGCATTGCTCAGGCCACCACTATTGATATTCACGAAACACCCGCCGATAAGCTCCTGCGGATCCACAAACTGGAGGCCAACTACAGCCAGTGGTTCGAATATTATTTCCCCAATTTTGCCAAAAGCCCCTGTGCCTGGTTTCACCTGAAACTAGCTACACAGGTTATCAAAAACCCCATGCTCCGGCTGCTGGCGGAGTGGTACCGCAGTGCCGCCAAATCAGTACACATCTGCCTGGGTCTGCCGCTCTATTTGTACCTGGTAAAAAAGGAGCTGCACTTTATGCTGCTCATTGGCGAAACAGAGCCCAAGGCCAACCAGCTACTCAGTGGCTTGCAGGCCGAACTGCTGCACAACAACCGCCTGAAAAATGATTATGGCGAAAAATGGCAACAGGGCGACTGGGCCAACGGAGACTTTACCACCACCGACGGGGTCAAGTTTATGGCCATTGGCTTTGGCCAATCACCCAGAGGGGTGAGGCAGGGAGCCCAAAGACCCGACTACATTGTGTGCGATGACGTGGACAGCAAAAAACACGTAAACAACGACCGCCTCATGCGCGAAAGCCTGGACTACATCACCGAAGACATTTGGGGCACTTTCGATGCCAAAGAGCAGGGCACCGAACGCTTTGTGTATGCCAATAACAACTTTCACAAAAACAGCATCACCAACCGCCTCAAAACCTACTTTCAGGAGGTGAACACCAAACGCAAACAGCGTAAGGAAAAAACCAACACCCTTTACCATACCATGACCGTGTGTGCTGTAAAAAACCTCACCGACTTCACACCGGAGTGGCCTGAAAAAACATCGGCCAAATACTGGCAACACAAGTGGGAGGATATGCCCCGACGTAGTTTTCTGCGGGAGTACATGCACCAGCATGTGGAGGAAGGCAAAATATTTAAGTTCGACGACATCCAGCATCGTAAATGCCTGCCCCTGCAGCAGTACGATGCTCTTTGCTTTTATGGCGATTTGAGCTACAAAGCTCAGGCCGATTACAAAGCACTTATTCTGGTGGGTAAAAAAGGCAGGGAGTTTCATATACTATTGTCCTACGTGCGGCAAAAAAGCCGTGCCGACTGTGCCGCCTGGCTCTACGACCTGTACGAACAGCACCACCTGAACAATTTCAACATCAGCTACATAATAGAGGGGCTGTTTGCGATGGACGAGTTTGTGAACGACTTTGATACCGAAGGCGACAAACGAGGCTACTACGTGCCCGTACTGGCCAGCAAACGACCCAAAGACAATAAGTATGACCGGATAGAAAGTATGGCCGGATTTTTTGAACGCCGAAATGTGCACTTCAACGAGCAGCAAAAAGACAATGCCGACCAGCAGGAACTGATTAGCCAGCTTCTGGCCTTCGAAAAAGGCAGCAATGCGCACGACGATGGACCCGATGCCCTGCACGGAGCTTTTAGCATTCTAAACGCCTACACCGCATCGGCCACGCACCAGTATGCCTTTGGCGAACGCATCAATCACCATTATTGATGGTGAATGATGAATGGTGAATTAATTTTCAATAATCAATTCTCAAACCTCAAACCTCAAACAATTAACCATTAACAATTAACCATTAACAATTAATAATTAACCATTAATAATTAATCATGTTCCTAACTCCAGCCGAGCTCAAAGATACGATCTACGAATACCAGGTAACCGAAATCACCGAAGGCGATGATACTATTGTAGAAAACGCCATACAAGCCGCTATTGACGAAGTAGCCAGCTACCTCACTGGCAACAACAAAGCCGAGTGGTTCGATGGCCGCCTCCGCTACGATGTGGACGCCATCTTTAGCACCACAGGCAGCAATCGGAGTGCACTGATTTTGGCACACACCAAAACCGTGGCCAAATGGTGGATCATCCTGCTCAGCAACCCCGACATTATTTACGAACAGGTGAAAGAACGCTACGACCGCTCCATTGCCTACCTGGCAAAAGTGGCCAAAGGCGACATCACCATCGGCAGCCTGCCTGTCATCTCCCCACCGGCTCCCGACCCCAACACCGATGACCCCCACGACGGTGGCATCGCCATCTGGGGCAGCCGTCAAAAATTCAATCACGAATAATCTTTGTACAATATGAGCAGAAAATCTTCAAGAACCGCCAGGCTATCTGTGGCCAGCGACAATTTTAAAAAAGAAATGACAGGCCGCATCCTGCCCTGGGATCTTCAGTCCACCTCTCGCATGAGAGCCGACATTGCCGCCTGGCGAAAAGCAGAAAACATGGCACTGGCCGAGGAACCCAAAAACTACTCTCTGCAATTGCTGATGGATCAAATCATCAACGACACACTCACCTATTCCCAAATCCAAAACAGAAAGCAGCAATTGTTCACGTCCTCCTTTAGCCTGGTAAACAGCAAGGGCGATACCGACGAGGAACAAACCGCCCGGCTAAAACAGACGGCCTTGTACCGCGACATTACCAACGAAATTTTGGACGCCGATTACCGCTGGTACAGCCTCATAGAACTGCAAGGCAACCAGCACGAGCTCAAGTGCATTTCCATTCCACGCACCAATGTGCTGCCTCAGGCTGGCGTTTTTTACAAAAACTACCAGGAAGAGGACAACCCCATCAATTACCGAGAGTTGCCAGAGTTTGGCAAATACCTGTTGGAGTTCTCCGGTGGTCAGCACCTGGGACTGCTGAATAAGATAGTACCTCACGCGCTCATGAAAAAATTTGCCCAAAGCTGCTGGAGCGAGCTTTGCGAAATCTATGGCATTCCGCCAAGGGTGATGAAAACCAACACCCGCGACACCGCCCAGCTCACCCGTGCCAAAACCATGATGCAGCAAATGGGCTCTGCCGCCTGGTTCATCATCGACAATAACGAAAACTTCGAGTGGGCCAATGCCATTGCCACTAAGGGCGAAGTGTATGGCGAGCTTATACACCTTTGCAACAACGAAATCAGCATGGCCATTAGCGGAGCCATCATAGGCCAAGACACCAAAAACGGCAACCGTTCCAAAGACGAGTCCGCTCAGGACATTCTTTGGCAGATAGTGCAGGCCGACATGGAAAAAGTGGAGCAAATCTGGAACGCACAGGTCATTCCGGCTTTGCAAAAAATAGGCTGGCTAAAGGGCGATATCCGGTTTCAGTTCGACCCCAGCGAAGACCTGGAACAACTGTTTCAGTTCGCCACCGGCTTGCTGCCGTACAAAAACATAGACAACCAATGGCTGGAAGATAAATTTGGGGTGAAGATATCGGGCGACAAAACCCCCACAGACACTCCGGAAGACAAAGCCCTTAAACTGGCTCAGTTACAAATCATTCAAAATGCCGCCGGTGGACAATACCTTGTATAAACAAAGCCTTTCTTTTGGGCTGCTTCATGCCAGTTTGCAGGCCACCTATGGCCATGCCTGTTGCCCGGCACACCTTAGTAGCGGTGGCGATCGGTTGCGCAAACTCATAAGCCGTGCCCGCAAAGCCTTTGACAAAGCTGCCAGCCACCTGCACAGCACCCGGCAATTTGCCTACGAGGACAAACCCGTGCAGGAGCTGCACCAAGCCATCAACGCCAGTTTGCAGGATGCCCTCTCCGGCAGCATTCTACACCAGGTGCCCGATGTGCTGAGGCAAAAACTGCAAACCGATGTGTTTGTGTTTAGCGGCATGAAAACCTATGCCGAGCTAAAAGAAGCCAGCCAACTGCTCACCACCCCACAGGGCCAGCCAAAACCGTTTAGTCAGTTTGCCGAAGACATAAAAAAACTCAACAAAACCTACAACGAGGACTACCTGCGCACCGAGCACCAGTTTGCAATGGGCAGTGCCCAAATGGCCGCTCAGTGGGCTGAGGTGAACCCCAAAAACGACCTGCAGTACCGCACAGCACAGGATAGCAAAGTGCGTAGCGACCATGCCGCCATGCACGGCATCACCCTGCCGGCCACCGATGCTTTTTGGGACAGCTACTACCCACCCAACGGGTGGAACTGCCGTTGCTTGGCGGTAGAAGTGCTGCCCGGCCAATATGCCCGTTCCATAAGCGATGAGGCTATTGCCCAGGGCGATGCTGCCACCACCCAACCCGACAAAAACGGACGAAACATGGCCGCCATGTTCCGGTTCAATCCCGGCAAACAAGGCGTTGTTTTTCCGCCATCGCATCCCTACTACGCACAGCACTGCGGCAAACACCTGCACCTGCGCGGCTCGGCCAACAGCATTCGCATCACCCTCAACAACGAAAAAGACAAATGCCAGTGGCAACAAAAAACAAAGGATAGTACCCTTGTTTCCCAAAAAATAAAAGAGTACGGCAATGGTGGCAGTATCAACCAGTCAATATTGGTAAACCAGTTGGCCAAGGATTATAAAAATGTATATCAATGTTGCGACCATTTTGCCAAAAACGGGCAACAGACAGAAATATTGCCTAAAGTACACAAAGACGATCCGGCATACCAAAACTTCTTTGGCGACCTTATGGGCACCAAATACGAAGGAAAATGCCCCGACTTTAGGGTAAATGGAAAATATTACGAACTGGAAGGATTTACCACCAATAATTTAGATAAGGCAGTTAATAATATGCTAAAACGAGGACTAAAGCAGGCATCACGAATTGTTATTGAAGATGTCGGCCTTTCAATAACAAATATTAAAAGAACTATTTTCTACAGAAAAAAAGGCGGAATTACCATTGATGAAGTTTGGATATTTAAGAACGGGGTTTTGCAAAAAGTAGATTAAAAAGAAACAGCTACCCGAAGATAGCTGCACTGACGCCGAATCCGTAGAATCGACAATGCAAATATACAACTATTTCAAAAACTTTTCACAAATGAAAATCTTTATCAAAAACTGCAAGGATACCATTAACCAGGCAAATAATGCAGGTAAATTAACAGTCAGGTGGTGGACCACCAAAGCCAGCCAGCCAGCAACAGTATTGCCAAAAGAAAAGCCATCAGGCAAATGGTTTCGCAAAGCAATTGACCTTTGTTGTACTTTGACAAAACAGGTTGCATATCTGCTTCAGGATGCTCCAGTAAGTGTTGTATTTGTTCCAAAACATCTTTGTCCATCCTGCTGTACTGTTTTAACGTCAACCATAAAAATGCTGCACCAAAAAGGATACAAATGGACAATAGAACAGATACCCATTGAATCCACGGCCAATAGCCTCGCATTTTTGAAAAATCAACTGAAAAACATAGCACCACTAAAGCCGCAGCGGCAGTAACCGTATGCTTTACCAGAGAAATACGAAAATCTAACCTGGTTAGTTTCAGGTCAGCGTATTTGCTAATAAGTGAATTTATTTTCTCATTCATAAACATTTTTCTCTCAAATATATTCATCGCTTTGCATTTGACAGATTACGGATTGCAGATTGACACTTTAAAATCACCCATTCACAATTCACAATTAACCATTCACAATTCACAATTCACAATTAACCATGCTGGACTTTAATACTTTCTTCCCCGCTTTGCTGGCCGACATTAAGACCAATGCCGCCGAAGTGTTTGACCTCAACTTTCAGAACAAATCTTTTTTTGGACAAAACTGGCCACAAACCAAACACGCCATCAGCCGGGGCAGCCTGATGATGCGCACCGGAACCCTACGCCGCGGAAACCGGGCAGTGGTGGTGGGGCACACCATTGTGTTTAGCAACAGCCAGCCCTACGCCAGCCTGCACAACCAAGGCGGCACCATCACCGTTACTGCCGCCATGAAACGTTTTTTTTGGTACAAGTACTACCAGGCCTCCAATGGCTTGGTGTTCAAGGTGAAAACCCGTGCCGCAGCCAACACCGCACGCAACCGAAACCTGAGTGCCGATGCCGCCTACTGGAAAAGCCTGGCACTGATGAAAGTGGGCAGCAAAATCACCATCCGACAAAGACAGTGGATAGGCCACCACCCACAGGTGGACGAACTGGTGAAACGCAACACCGACAAGCATGTAGCACTCCTGAACAACCAAATAACCCAAGCCTTAAAACAACGATAACGGATGAAACAGCTTTTAAACAATATTCAAACCCGGTTGAAAACCGAAATCCCCACCCTGTTTGTGGACGAGGACTGGGGCCAACTGGACTACTTCATGCCTGCCGCTCCGGTAAAATATCCCTGTGCACTCATTCATGTGGGCAACATACGCTACCAAACCCTGGGGCACAAACTGCAGCACGGTGTAGCCACTGTGGTGATTACGGTGGCCGATGTCAAGTTCACCAACACCAGCAGCAATGCCCCCCTGCTGCAAAAACAGCAGGCCTGGAAAGTGTACGATACCATACTGGCCGTGTACCAGGCTTTGCAGGGATGGACACAGGCCACCCCATCGGCCTTTGGTCCGCTCACCCGCACACAAATGGTGCGTAGAAAAAACGATGACGGCATTGGCCTTTTCGACCTCTATTTCGAAGCCGCCATTAGGGACGACAGTGCCATGCAGCCTCGCGACATCCAAAAACCTATCACTATAGAAATTCAGGGACCAGAGTTCATCCCGTTTGATGAATGAGCCTGAGTCTGCCAAACGGGGGCGAGGCTAAAACAAAGACATCTGATGGGGATCGGGTGGGGGTGTCGCCGTAAGTGGGGTGCCTTTTATGTTCATCCAGGCGCGGTAGCTGATGAAAATATTGTGCTTTGGAAACACATGCCGCACTATATGCGTGTCTGGCACATCGGGATGCTTGTGCTGCTGATACACAGCAATCACAGATTTGATCCATTTTATGTAATTGTGTCGGGTGTACATGCCAGGGGGTGGGGAACACACAAAACTAAAAAAGGTATTATCCATTGAGGATAACACCTTTGCACAGTTGTTCACACCTTGTTTACACCCTAGTGGGCGGCGGGATGGCGGCGGCTACGGCATTCCTTAGCAGACGAAGAAATACCAGGTCGTCCGCCTCGTCGGCCTGTGGGCCGCAGGCCTCTGCATCCAGCAAGGCCAGGCGGCTGTAGCGGTAGGCCAGGTCGTCCAGCCGGTCCTTGAGCTCCTGCGGGCTCACCTCTTTGGTCAGCAACTCCTGTAGTGCCGCCAGGTTGATGGGCTCAGTAGGCATGGCGCACCTCCTTTTTGGTGGTTTGCTCCTCCACCCCTCTCCTTTGGAGAGGGGCTGGGGGTGAGGTCTCCACCGGAGCCTGCCGAAGAATGTCCGCCTGAGCCTGCTGAAGGCGATGGTGATCCAAGATGTGGCGCGCATAGTCCTCGGTTACAAAAGGCTGCTCATTCACCGTAATAAAATGCGCCGGGTATTTGTCCTGCTTTCTGGCCAACTGATTTGCATGTGTGCTTTGCTGCAGCAGCCACATAAACGCCGTGTAGTTCACATACCACCGGCCATTAATGGTAACGCCACCATTGGCTCTTAGCTCCTTCATTAGTTGATTTACGGGTTTCATAGGGTACCTCCTTTTGTTTGATTAGGGTAAAACTCTAGGGCCAGCACCGGCTGGGCTGCCAGCATTACATGCCGGTTGTTCATTACCTGTTTCTGGCGGTATAGGTGCAGGGCAAACTCATCGGTAATGTACAGCTTGCTGCCCTCCTTTACAAAGTGCATCCAGTAGCGGTGGCGGCGGTCACCATTGTTGTTGGCTTTGTAGCCTGCCCGGGTGAGTATCTCCCGGTACGGGTACAGCACCCTGTCGTTGATGCGACGAGGTTTTAGCCCCTTGAACAGGGTAGTTTCTTTTGGCAGGTGGCTGATAGCCCGCAACTCTTTTTCTTTAGCAATAAAATAACGGCGAATGGAACGGCCTGTCTCGTTGCGTTCCAGCATGGCCAGCTCTTTGGCCATGTCAAGGGTGAGAAGATAATCTGTGCCAGGGCGGCCCGAACTTTTATACAAATTTGTATAAAAGTCCTTGCCAATTTCAAAACCAAAATCTTTAATTCGGTTTTGTACCCAATTAGAAAACTGTTGCTTTGATTTTAATTTTTGATGCAGCAACCTTGCATCAACCAATTGAACGCTGTTTTGAACTACAATTGGCAATAGTTCGTTTTTTGTGGAAGTCATACAAAAAAATTAAAACGAAAGCCTCATTACTTAGGTGTGACTTCCAATTTTACGCTGGGCGTAGAATCAGTGCATTGTTTCCTTTGCACCACCTTATAACGAGGCTTTCGTTATTAATAATAAATGAAATCTGAGTTTTTGCCCTGATTAGTAAAATTGGAAGTCAGGGCAAATATAGGAAATAATTTAATGGGCGAATATATTTTTAAAAAGCAGTTATTTACCATTTGAGACCTTCAACTGAAAATGTAATAGGAACAAAGCCCGTATTGTAAAACTCAGGTTCGATAACTAATTTTCTAGCCGTTTTAAGTTTTTTTATTATTTTTTGCTCACTCCCTAAAAAAACTACATCAGAACCTCCCGAAGTACTTCCTTGGGCCAGAACCCGTATTGGTGGTTCCTCATCAAACCGTATGCGGTATGTTTTATCGTCCATAAACCCTGTAAGAAACTGGCAGGAGGTACAATAAATATAAACTTCGGTAGAACTTTTCCATTTTCTAATAGAAAGTTGAAATTGCGATTCTCCGTATGGCATATCAAAGGTTACAGGACTATCGGCAATTACAGTGGCAATTATTCTTTTTCCGCCATCCAGTGGGTCTTCTTCTTCGGTGTAGCTCCATTTTGTAACATTGTCGTTTGTGGCATTCGGTATCAGCGAGGTGTTGTTCTTTGGCGGTATGGCATTTGTATCTGATGTGGATGTTGGTTGTGATTGTACAATAGCTTTATCCGTAGGGGAACATCCTTTCATACAGGTTCTGCATCCTGCAACTAATAGAATAAATACAACGATGGGGATAATAATTTTCTTCATAATTTGTGTGTTTTTTTAAATAAAATAACCCTAAATATACCGCTTCTTGTTTTATATATTTAATCCGCAATCCTGCCTTATCAATCAGTAACTTTACGAGCATGAAACTAAACAATCGTTTTGAACTGTTGGTATATGGTCCGTCGATACTGGAGGCCAAAACGCTAGATATGATACTAAGTGCCTGCCACGATGGGCAGCCACGCCCACAGCGGGTTTTTTACGAGCCTAGCGGCGAAATTACCCAGCACGATCTGGAAAGAAAAATGCAAATGCTGCTGGACGATGGCTTCCTGAAAACGATGGGTCATGATTTTATCATCACCTCCAAAGGCATGCTGCACCTATCCAAGGGCGGCTACTTAAACCAGGTGAAGAAGAGCAAAAGAGCCGATTTTCCATTTTGGCTCAGTATCATTGCGCTCCTTATGTCCCTCACCGGGCTGGTAGCCAGCATTCTTGATTCTTGAGGCTATATCTCTTTTAAAAATATAGGCTTTCCAGCCTTCAAATATGGCTTTGCAGGGCCACACCACCAGTAGCAAAAAGCCACCATACAACATTTGTTTTACTGTTTTCATCCTTTTGTTTTTTTAGTTGTTCCACAATTCTTTATTCAGGTAGGTTTCGGCATACATCATGGCCACGCCGTCGGGTATTTGGTGCAGGTAGGCCTCCAGGTAGTTGTAGGCACGATCCTGCTGGCGTTGCGCCAGTTGGTTCCATTTTTTTTCGGCTTTCTTTTTGCTGCTATTGGCTGGCCATCGGCAGCGGCCATCGGGTCGTTTCCAAAACTGGTCGAAGCTTACGGCGGTTTGTTTTTGCTCGGTAAGCCGTGCCTGTTTGCTGCTTTTTAAAACGGTTTTAAGCTCGCTTAATGTGCGGGGCATCCTATTGTTCAGCCATTGCATTTGCAGGGCTGTGAGTGTGGCCCCCGTCAGATCAAACTGCATCAGCAGCCCTTGCTGGTCGAACCTAAACAGCACTTCGCCCTCAAACTCGGTACTGGTAAGCAGGTATGTTTTCATCTTTTACTGATAATTGAAAATTGAAAATTGATAATTGAAAATTGATAATTGATTATTGATAGTTGAATATTGAATATTGAATATTGATTATTGATCAAGAAATGTTTTCCTCGTTTTTTGTTCCTGCTGTGTTCTTATTTTTTCTGCCAGGCCCAGCAGCACATAAAGCTCTCCGGTGGTGTAGTCGTTAAAGGCTTTTTTTTGTCCGTGCACGCCTTGTTTTTCGGCCCATGCAATAGCCTGTGCGGTGCTGCGGCCTGTGTTTTTGAAAATGGCAATGATGCCGCGGCGCATGTTGTTGGCTTTTTCGCCGCCAGGGTATTGCCAGGTGTTGGCCTTGGGCGGTGGCGGAGTGGCAGCGGCCATGCTGTCCAGCCTCAGGGTGAGCTCGTGCAGGGCCACACTGTCCAGGGCTTTGAGGCTATCGGTAGCCCCGTTGGTAAAGCTTAGTACAGCCTGCTCCTTGGTCAGGTGCGGGTGCCTGCGTAGCACCGTAAAAAATCGGGCATATTTATTTTTCATACTTCGTATTTTTTTTAAAAAACCTTCGTTAAGCGGGGAGTTATGTGAGATGCGACTTCGCACCTTGTATAACTTCCGACTTTAGACATGATATCAAAGTTTGTATTTTGACTTTCATTTCTGATTTACAGTTTTTGTCATTGTGATTTAAAAAGGCTTCCAATGTCCTAACAGCATCCATCATTGTAACCAATTGACCTTTATATGCTAATTCCTTATAAGCTGCTTGATTAAGAAGTTCAACCATTCGGCTAAAAGACACTTGTCCTGCTTCGACATAGCCAAGCATTTTTTTAATTTCCGCTTCTTTAAATATTGCCATTATGTCTATCTTTTATTGCTTTTATTATTATTATTGTAATCCCTAAAAATAATCCTATACACCCATAGATACTTACCATAATTAATTATTTTGAATTGTTTCGTAATCAATCATTTTATTCCAATCAGGTTCTAGTGTTCCTGGCTTGCATTGGATTTCGGCTACTATTTCATCTCCTAAAACCAAATAATGATAATTGTATTTATCAAGCAACTCTTGTGCTTTTTCTCTTGTAAATGCCTTTACTTTCATTCCTTCAACCCAATGTAATTCTTTGGTTTGTTGGTTTAAGACTTGCATTTCTGTACTCCATATTTTCATAATAATTTTTAATTAGTTCCTCAAATGCACCTCACATAACATTACATTGGCGTTATGGTGGCTTGACGTTAAATGCTCAACTGTGTGCTGCTATTTGGCTTTTGTGCTATATTCAGCAGACGTTCTTCGATTTCCACCACAAACACCAATGCTTTAACGTTAGCGGTCAGTTGCCAAAACGACTTTCCAACAATTCAAGAACAGCCATCAGAGCTTCTTCGTAATACTGATGAACACTTGCATCAAATACTCCACTTGCTTTTTTGTAATCATCTTGCTGTTCTTCTTTGAGAAATTTGAGCAAGGCAACCGCACCGCTAACATCGGTTTTGCGTAATGCCTGCATTTGTTCTTTAGTCAAGTTTTGTAGTTCCATTTTACATTTGTTTTAAAGTGAACGTTAGTTTTTCAATCACGGCACTAACGCAAAGCCGTGAACCGTTATGTGCAAGGCTAAAATTTCGGCACTAAACGAAGATTAGGGTCTTCAACAATCATCCAAAAAATAACCTCTAATTCATTTGAAATTTGCCAATTACCTTTATTAAAAGGTATAACTTCCTGCCAATTTGATTTACCAGTAACATCGTATTTACGAGTTATGTAGCACAAATAATCATCGTCAAATTCAGGTATAAAATTATTCGGTAACCATATTTGTGGAGATTTAACAACACGTTCTTGTTTAATTAGTAAACTACCATCTTTTTGAACTTCTGAAACTTCCGTAACTATCATCGCATTTTCGGTGACAAAATAAGCTTCTTTCGCTTCTTTTAATGTTTTATATCTAATCAGCGGGGATTTGTCAATTACTTTTCCGTAGATAGCGTAATCAATACGTATTGATTCTTCTTGATGCTTTAAACCCCCATCTATAAGGTCTGAAATTCTATTTTCATCGTAACTCATAATTCAGGGGCTTTTGTATATTTACCTTTTTCGTCAATATGGGAGAAATTTTCCCATAATTTTTGCAACTCGTTGAACCTTTCGCTATCTCCATCACGCCATCCATATTTTGACCTTTTATCTCTAAGATACTCTATTTCTTTTTTTACTTCTTCTTTACTCATAATTTCTAATTTAGTCATTTTATGTTTTATTTAAAGTTTGTAATCCCCAAACCATTCACCATTCATAATTCACAATTCACCATTCACAATTAACCATTCACCATTCATCATTCCCCATTCCACCACCGCCACCACATCACCACCCCTGCACCCGGCACATAGTTTCTAAAAAACGGGGAGTACTGCTCCCGAACTTCGGTAGGCACCTGCGCCATAAACACCCCATCCACCAGAACCACCACCGCCGAAATGATTAATACACTGAACATTTATCAAATTGTTAATTGTTAATTGTTAATTGTTTGAGGTTTGAGGTTTGAACCTCAAACCTCAAACCTCAAACATTCATCATTCATCATTCATCATTCACCATTCACCATTCACCATTCATCATTCCCCATTCCTCATTACGCCACCTTATCCTTCTTTACGTCCACATAGAACTGTTCTTCCTGCTCTATGCACACCCCAATGGCTTCCAACTGCTTCATCACTTTGGCATCGGTTTGCGATTTTAGAATTGCGGTTTTGTCCACATCTTCCTTCACCTTCACAAATGCTTTTAGCAGTCGGTTGCCTTTGAGCAGGCTTACCACAGCATCCCAGGTAATACCCCTTTTTTTGGCCACACTGGGCGGGTTGGTTCTAAAGCCGATGACGCAGTTGCTCAGCTCCAGGCTTTTGCCTTCCCACTCGCCCCTGTTTTCTTTGGCATAGGCTTCCAGCAGGTCCACAGGCTGGGCCAGCTGCTCGCGCAGGTCGGTAATCTTGAACTCGTACTGCTCCCGCACCTGCTGTAGTTTTTCGTTCAGTTGGGCTTCCAGCTTGCCCAGTGAGGCACTTACACTTGAATAGGTGTTTGCCGCTTGTTGTGCTTCGGATAGGCTCACACCTACTACTGTCTTTTTTGTTGTTCTTGTCATTTTGTTGTATTTAAAAATTGAATTGATCATTAAATTTTAAAGCTGCACGCCCAGTTCGGCCTGCCGTCGGTGGTAGGCTTCGTACAGATCGCCTGCCGCCTGGTGCACGCTAAGGCCGCTCATAAAGGGTTTGAATATTTCTTTGAACCGGTCTATCATGTCGTAGCAACAAAACAGTTGCTCATTGTTGGTGCAGCTGCGTATGCTGGCAGCGATCACCTGCTGGTAGGGTGCGAAATGTTTGGAGGTCATACGTAGTATTTTTGATGTATATCGTTGTTGATTTTAAGTAGTGCCACATAAGCCGCATTGGTATAGTCGCGGTTGGGTGCTATATAATCGTTGAACATCACCCGTAGGGATATGGCCTGCATTGGACTAAGAGTGATTTTGTATTGCTTGCGCCATTCCAGTTGCTTGCGTTTCAGCACGGCCAGCACTTCTTGCAGGCCGCAAAACAGCAACTGATCCTCCAATGGGGGCATGGGCTCGATGCTAATGATGTGCTCTATCATTCTTTGCAGTGTGCTTATGTCTGTTTCGCTAAGAGTGAGCTTGTATTTCTTCATGCTGTGTGGGTTGGGTAAATATTCGGTTTCGTTTCAAAAACTGTTCAAACAAGGTGTAGAGTGCTTTGTCCTGCACCCACACTTCTTTCTGCTGGTGGTACTGCTCCAGGCTTTGTATGCGGTAGCGCAGCAGCTCCTGATCATGGTCCATCCACATGGCCAGCCACCAGTCCCAAAAAGCCAGCTCAGGATTTTGTAAAAAACATTCTTGCTGATATAGGCGAAGTATCCAGCGTTCCACAATGGCACAACCGGCCTCAAACAGCAGGTGGTTCCACTGCTCCACCGTCATGCCGCTATGCTGCATCATTTGCAGGCTACTGTCTATGCGCTGATTGGCTATCAGTGCCACATGGCTCATTTGCTTTTTCATGAATCAGTTTTTTTATGATGGCTTCGGTTTTGGTCACCAGCACCAGGGTCATTTGGTCCTGTACTTCCAGCCTGTCTTTCACCGTGTCTCTGGCATGTATCACGGCACTGTGATCTCGCTGGCCAAAGTGATAACCTATTTCTTTGAGGGAGCAAAGCGTGTATTTGCAACTCAAGTACATGGCCGTGTGCCGGGCATTCACCCACTCCCTTTTTCGGCTGCTGCCATAGATATTGGGCATGCTCACGCCCGACACACTGGCCACTATTCTGGATATTTCGGCCATGTCCATGCGGTACATCTCGTTGTTCTCCAGCACCAGCAGGTGAATGCGATGGTCGAACCGCTCCTGCAAGTGCTTTTCGAAAGCCAGCACCCATTCCTGTACAGCGGCTACGGCACTCATAGGGAAGCATTTAATAACATCGCTTCTCGATTGGCTATCCACAGTTCCAGTTGCAGGCTTTTGCCTATTTTTACGCTCAGTGGCTTTTCCTGACGGGGCTGCTTCACCTCTATGCCTATTTCTTCCCCCACTCGGTGGTTGAAGGCATCGAAAGAATGGTCGTAATGGGTATAAAATACCGGGTCCGCATACACATCGCCTTCCAATATCCTCTCTTCGGTGTTAATCTCTAGAATCATGTAAACCTTTTCCATCGTTATTGTTTTAAGTGATTATTGATTATTAAAAATTGATTATTGATTATTGATTATTGATTATTGAGCCCCCCAATACAGCATTGCTTTTTCCTCATCCACACCGATCACGCCACCTGGCACCCGGCCACTTATCTGCGCACTAAGTCCCTGCACCCTAATGATCACCTGTGCCAGCTTTTTGCTCATTACCGCCGTGGCTCCTTCCGGCTCTCCCCTGCGTTCATGTGCCAGCACCACAAACAGGGTGTGCTTATGCTCCCGCATCAGGCCCACCAGATCGGTACTGCGTAGCTCACGACCATACACGGTAGTATTGTCTATAAGCACCACTCCCGGAGCGTGGCGGCGTGTAAGCATAAGGTGTATATCTGCCACAGGCAGGTAGTCCACAAACAGCAGGCGGCTGTTTCGATGGTGCAGTTTGGCACGCTTCACGGCCTGCTGAAAATTGCTGCCCGTGCCTTCCTCCGCACTCACATACAGCACTTTTCTAAACTGGCTCAGGTACTCGCTCAGTTTGAGCGCAAACCAGGTCTTGCCGTTTTTCTCCATCCCGTAGAGCAGCCATAGCCCACTGGTTTCCGGATGTCCGAAAACCTGCTGGTAAAGACCGTCAAATGGAAATACTGTATGCACTTTGTCTAATATTTTGTTGATAGTGAAGGGTCGCTTCATGCCGCTTGCTGTTGGTTCGGTTCCTGTCTGTTTGTCTATTGTTCCTGTTGTGGGCTGGCCAGTATCAGCAAGCTTTCTGCTCGCCTAAGCCCGCCTATATTGCCGCTATCGTCTGTGGTGATACATTTTTTTACAATCTCATTCATCCGCACTTTGTTCTTCATGTTCACACTAAGCACATCGGTAATCAACTTTCGGTAAAAAGCTGTTTTTTCATGCCGGTCCAGCGGCACAATGGTGGTGTACCGCTCGCTAAACCGGCTAAATAGTTCGCGGTAGCCTACTTTTTTATTGGCAATCCCCCGCTCTATTTTCTGGCGCAGTCCATCGGCTCCCATCATATACCAACCGCAATGCTTGTCCGTGGCGTTCCAGTACTCTTTTAGCTCCAGAAAAGCCGTGTATTCCAGGTCTCCGGCTTCGTCTATGATGATGATGGGCTGGGGTAGCATCTTTAGCGCATACTTGGTATTTTCCTTCACTTTCACCAGCTTGTCGCTACTGTCCACACCAATGGTTTTGGCCAGCAGCCGCACAAACTGTTGTTTTCCTTTGGCCTGGCTGGCATCTATGTAAAAACAGTTCTTCAAGTTGCGGCTCAGGTAGCGGGCAGTGTAGGTTTTGCCAATGCCGCAATCATCCACACAAATCATAGCCTTACTATGGGCTTGGCAAAAAAGCACTTCCTGCTCTATCAGCGTAAACACGTCGGTGCGGGCGGCCACCCATTTGCGCTCGGCTGTTTCCACGTTCAGTTCTCTGGCCAGGTTCAGCCATTGCCCATCGCGCAACAAGCCTTCCAGTCTATCGCTGTTTTTGATGCGGCTAAATACGCTATAGTTGATTTCGAACTGTTTAGCAAACTGCTGATCTGTGCCATCAAAGTTTTTGCGCCGCTCCAGCAGGGAGGCCGCTATCTGTTTTTTGAATGCTGGGTCAATCTGTATCATCTCGGTAAGTTTTTTTTACTTTTTTTTTAAAAGGGAGGTGAGTGAACACCCTCCTCCGTCCTTCTTATCCTAAATCAAAATCTATCGTAAATGGTATTGCCACCCACTGGCACGGCTTCCATCTCCTCCATGTTCCGTTCCTGCAGTATTTCTGTTTCTGTTTCCCTCATTCCCTCTGATCCTTCCGGATGGTGTCTCACTGAGCCTGAGGAAGGGGTCGAAGGGTCATATCTTTTCAATCCCGGCATTACAAATTTTCGGTTGGCGGCAGGCTCGCGGTGGTCTATCACCTGCACGGCTGTCAAATTGTTTTTTTGCTCACGCCCAAAGGCTTCTATCGTGTTCGCATAGGCACTCATCAACTTGCGACCTTTTTCCTGATCGGCTGTGCGGCCTATCACACTTCGGCTATAGGTGGGCTTGGCCATTGCTTCGCAGATCTGCACTTCTCCACCACGCAAAAACACCACAGCATGAAGCACCTGCCCGTCATTGCCATCCAGCCAGTAAATGTCCAGAGCCTGCCCTTCCACATGCTTCATCTTCTCTATTAGGGGGCGGCCTGTCAGCACCACGCCTTTGTCGGCTATCAGGTGCTCATGGTTGTTTAGTTGTATGATTCCTGCTTTGCAGCTCGTTTGGGTTTTGTAGCCCAGGTGCGGCAGTATGGCTTCCCAGTTGGTGTCGCTTAGTGCCGGATGCTGCTTGCTGGTAAACACTTCCCAGCAGGTCATTTCTTCGTGTTTGGGATGCGGACTATTGTTCCAGTCTTCTATGTCTCTTAGGCTGTTTTGAATAATTTGGTCATAAGGCACTATGGGTACCGGCACACTACCTTTCTGATTGTCTTCTTTTTTGGCAAACGGACGGCCAATCCATCCGGCCTTGCTTTTTTCTTTTTCGTAGCGCAGCTTACCAAACATCCGCTCTATATATTTGCCCCTGGCATTATTGGCCTCTATGCGCACGTGGTCAAACAGGGCTCCCGGCCTTAAAAAAGTGTTTTTGAACATACTGTTCAAGCTGCTTTCGCATTCCAACTCAGCAGGCAGCCGGAATCCCCACTGGGTGTAGTTGCGCAGTAACTGCCGGTAAAAATCCACTATAATCCCCTCCTTGCTTTTGCCATGCACCATCACCGTCCAGGCTTGGCTGCCAATGTCTATGCCCATGTACAGCCAGACACGCTCGCCCTTACTGTACTCAAATGGGGGCTGCCGGTCGTCTATGCTCATTATTTCTCCTGCATACTCGGGCAAACTAAGGGAGTGGTAGGGAAGGAACTGCCCCATGTACTGCTGGCGGTCGCCACTACGAGCCAGTCCGGTGCCTATTTTGTCGTACCACTGCCCCAGATAGTGCACGATCACCCCGTCTGTGATGGGTTTGAAATCGGAAGGGCTGAACACTTCGCCACTTTCGGTATCCACCACCTCCACATATCCGTTCAAAAAAGCTTCGTATTGGCGGCTCACTTCGGTGCGAGTGGGTTTGTGGGTTTGGGTGGCAAACAGACCGTTCAGCAGGGACAGCATATCGGTGGTCATCAGGCGGCGGTTTTGGTTTTTGGCCCGGCCATCTATAAGCCCGGCATAATCATATTCACCATCCTTTACAAAGGCTTTATAAGCATCTTTAAAGCGTCTTTCAGTTGTGGGTAGGCTAGGTGCCGCCGTGCGGTATTTAGCCACCAGGATGGTTCCAAAAGCGGCCACATCGCGGCATATACTGGCCATCATCCCCTTACAACTTCCACCTTTGCTGCGTCGTTCCAGTTCTCGGGCCTTTTGCAGGCGCACACAGGCCGCTAGTACCGAGGCGTTCACAATATATTGCTCCTGCTGGGTCAGGCTTAGGCGGCTGCCATCCTCAAACTGAAATACCTTAGTGTAGTAATGAACGGCAGCTTTGTCGGTTTGGTAAAAACGCTCCAGGGAATTACTTATCTTTCGCGGATCGCCCAGGGCTTCCTGAATGTCGGCCCGCAGGCTGTCATAAGCCACCAGCATTTGACGACCATTGCCACCCTTGCGAATCTTTTTGATGCCGTAGTCTTTAGCGTTGTAGCGAGATATCTCCAGTTTCAGAGATCCTTCGCTTTTGTAAAACGCCGGAACCAGTTCATCCTTGTCCACCACCAGTATATTATTCCACTCGAAAGGCATATTTGAAAAAATTGATTTAGAAATTTGTTTAGCGTGTTACTGCTTTCAGCTCATCATATTTTTTTTGCCAGGCTTTTCTGATCTCTTCAAATCGCCCTGCTGTGTGCTGACCGTTCAGGATGCCGTAAACATATTGCACCGTTACTTCAAACTTTTCGGCCACCCAGTAGGCCGCCTCAGCTTTCATTCTGTCTCGCCTTACAGGTTTTTTAGTATTTTTACTCATTTTCTACTGTGTTTACTTGTTTAATTATGCAATTATAGCAACAATAGTATCTTAAACCAAATTTTATGGCAACTAATTTAACCAATGTAAAGGAACGAGTATTGCATCTAAGTGATTATAAAGGAATTAGCAGGGAATTATTTTTTGATACATTAGGGCTTTCTTATGGTAATTTCAAAGGAAAAGCAAAAGAAAAAGCATTAAGTTCAGAAACATTGGCAATAATAGTTGCCGCTTTCCCTGATATTTCAACAGATTGGTTATTAACTGGAAATGGCTCTATGCTAAGGGAGAGAACTATACAGCAGGCACCGGCTGGCAGGCTGCCAAGGCCCAGCCAGCCACAAGCATCCATCAAGTTCTATGATGTGGACTTTGCCGCAGGCGATGTGCTTTTTATAAGCGACACAGACACTATCAGCCCAGCCTATACTATGGACATACCAGAGTTTGGTGGTTGCACTGCGTTTAGAACCTATGGAGATAGTATGGAAACCTTAATAAAATCGGGCAGCATACTGTTTGCTACCTTGGTACAGGAGTGGCAAAGCCACTTGGAGTACGGGCAGATATATGGCATCGTGTGCCACGACAATCGGAAGTATCTAAAATACATCCGGAAATATGCCGAAAGCCCTAAAACACATTTCCTGCTTCGTTCAGAAAACAAAGATTACGACGACTTCGAACTGCCAAAGTCAGCCATAAAATCCCTATGGTTGATACATGGATGGATCAATAAACGAACATAGAATAGGTTCCAAATGTCCAATAAATAGTGTGTGCGTATATATAAACCCCCCTTTTTAGGCCATTTTGATATATACTTTTTCTTTAATATGGTTGATTCTATTAGCTTTCAGGGCGCACTGATTTGCAATTTTCCACACAATCGAAATTGCGTTTGGGCGCATTTTTATGCCAAAAACGCCCTTTTTCGCTGATTGAAATGCTTTTACTCGCATTTTTAAACCACGTTTTGTTGCTCCAACTGTTGCTCCAACTGTTGCTCCAACTCTATTTTTGTCATTTTTTGGGGCTTTTTGGCATGGTAATGTTTGGGTTGTTTTCTATGGGTTGTTTGTCTATATTTAGGGTTTGTTTAAATGGGCTGTAATGCAATACACACGGTTATTCTGGCTATTTCACCACATTGTATTTACCTATACTAAAAAACCCCAATTAAGGGGCTTATAATTCACCACCCAAAATAGTGGTTAATTGTAAAATGTGGACATTTGGTTTTTTCTTGGTGTTTCAGCTTTTTTTGCTTCAAACCCTTATAAACATTAGGTTTTTCGGCTTTTTTTTACTCTTTGTTTTTCGGACATCTGGAAACCTTGCCTATACAAGCCAGGAATGGCATATTGAAAGATGGAAAAATTGTTGCTGCTTTCACAAAAAATTATTTCAGGTATGAGGAATTTATAAAAGACAATATTGATTTTTCCGGGAATAAAATTCCAGGAGTACCTAACAACACGTTCACTTTGATGAACGATATTTATTTCAGAAATGGATTTTATTGCTCGGCTTCTTATTTTGGTAATGCAGAAATTTTTTTGAACGATGCGAACACGGCTTCAGCCAAACCGTATCATCTCCTAGGAGCCAGACTGGGGTATAATCTTTTTTTTAAAAAAATGCGATTGAATTTTTATGTAGGTGCTGAAAACCTGTTGAACGAAAGGTATAGTTTGGGAAATGATATCAATGCACTGGGTGGCCGATATTACAATGCCGCACCTGCAAGAAACTTTTTTACAGGAGCGGCATTTAGTTTATTCAAGTAGCTATTATCTAAATATTGTAGTAGTAAGACTAGCCGCCTCTATAGCCATTTTTTGGTTGTAGGTAGATGTTAGTTTTTTGTAATTGATCAAATCAATGATGGTACCAATTAGGCAAAGTCCTCCGGTAAAAAAATACAGAATACCCAGGCCAATATCCCCAATGATGAATCTTTGAATACCTGCTACACCTACAAAGCCTATCAGCGTGAGTACTAGCATCAAAGTAGTATCTCGTCTTTTACCCTGATAGATAGCAAGAAAACTTTGTTGCTGTTGTTCGGTCATGGTATTGGTTAGGTTCATTACCGTTACAATTTCATCATACTCCATATCCGGAAACATTCTTAGTAGTTGTTGTTGGTCCATATTTATTTATTTTATTTAGTGTATAAATTGATTTGCAACTTTGATAAAAAATAATAAGCACTCCAGGAATTCCTAAAATATGTGCGTCAAACGATTTGGCAAACTCAAAATGCAGCGCATAGTGCATGGCGTGTCCAATTCCACAACCCGGACACCAAGAGAGTCCCAAAGTCTTCAACAGGCAAAAGGATATTCCACTTTCTACATCCATTGAAGCTAAAACAATCAAGACTCCATTCCAAATAATAACTTCATGATATTTTCTTAAAAGTCGGTGCATTTTTTCAATTTGAAATGTAAATCTAAGGCGCACTACTTTTTATCGCTACTGAAAATCGGTAAACTGCTTTTGTTAGTCGGCAGGAAACGTATAATCAATATTTAATAATCAATATTCAATAATCAATAATCAATATTCAATAATCAATGATTCAATAATCAATATTTAAGAATCAATATTAACTCACTACATTACTTTCTCAATGCCCACTTTATCATTTCTTTCCAGGTTGGTTTTTTACCATACATCAAAATGCCGGTACGGTAAATTTTCCCTGAAAACCATACCATCAGTATAAAAGACCCGATTAACAACCCCATGCTCAAAAACAATTGCCAGTAAGGAACCGTGCCCGGCAATCCATAAGCAACCCTTGCTATCATCACAATGGGAGAGGTGAAAGGGATGATGCTGGCCCATACTGCTATTGGACTTGTGGGGTCTTTCATGGCAATGGTAAGCATGAAAATGGCGAAAATGATGATCAGTGTTACCGGGAAAGAAAGTGATTGCGCTTCTCTCACATCCTCGTTCACCGCACTACCAATGGCTGCATAGATGGAGGAGTAAAAAAAGAAACCTCCCAAAAAATAAAACCCAAACAGCACTAGAAGTACGCCCATATTGACACTTGTGAACACAGACTGTACACCTCCTACCACCTGGCTCATGGATGGGTTGGCGGTTACTGCTGCCTTGCTAATATTGTACAGAATAAAAACAAAAGCAATCCATAGCAAAAACTGGGTGAGGGCTACCAGAGCTACTCCTAATATTTTACCCAACATCAATTGAAATGGTTTGACGGAAGACACCATTACTTCAGCTATACGATTGGTTTTTTCCTCCATCACGCCCATCATTACCTGCGAGCCATAAATCAACAAAATAAAGTAAATCAAGAATCCGGCTACATACCCTATCAGCATGGCATTGGTGCCATCCGCAGTTTTATCCTTCAGATTTTCTGCCGACACATCTAAGTGGCTTTCTGTTAGAGTAGCTCGTTTTTCTTGATCAATTCCAAGCTCCTCATATTTGATATCATTCCAAATGCTATTTAGTTTGGACTGCACTTCGGACATAGCACCCAGGGTTCGGTTTGCTTTTATGGATATGCGATCCGGACTATTGGAAACAATAATATTGGATGGAATGACGGCATATCCATCATATCCTTTATTTTCAAATTGCTTTGAAAAACTATCTAGATCTTCATGGACGAGTTCTAAGGTATTGGACGGGTATTCCTTATTGACTCTGTCTATTTTTTCGGCAGTGAATTTTCCGGAAGAATCTATAAGGGCTATCTTAAGATGTGTGCCGGATTTTTCTCCAATATAGGTAGTGCCAAAAATTAACCCAAAATATAAAAGCGGAAAAAGTAGGGTGGAGATAATGAATGTTTTTTTTCTCACACGGGTTAGGTATTCGCGCTGTATGATTAAGATTGTTTTGTTCATTTTAGTTTATGCTGTTGGGTAATGATTAATTATTCATTTCCTGAAAACGTCGGGCAAGTGGCGTGCCTTCCACTTGTTTTATAAATATTTCATTGAGACTAGGCAATATTTCATTGAAAGCGTCAATGGCTACACCCTGTTGGAGCAAGTATTGCAAAATGTCATTGTTAGACCGGCCTTCATGTTTTTGAAGAACAATGCTTTTTTCGGTGGCCTGTTTTATTTCAAAAATATCATTGCTTTTTAATGCTATCGGATTAGAAAAAGAAACTTTATAAATGTTTTCTTTGAAATCCTGTTTCACCTGATTTACGGTGCCATCCAAAATCTTTTGACCTTTGTTTACCAGAATAATGTGATCGCAAATTTCTTCCACTTGCTCCATACGATGGGTACTAAAGATGATGGTGGCTCCTTTTTTTGCCAGATCGTAAATCTCATCCTTAATCAGATTGCTATTCACCGGATCTAAGCCACTAAAGGGTTCGTCCAGTATTATCAATTTTGGATTGTGTAGTACGGTGGTCACAAATTGAAGCTTTTGCTGCATTCCTTTGGACAGGTCTTCCACTTTTTTATTCCACCAGCTTTCCATTTCAAATTTTGCAAACCATTGCTTAATTTTTTCTGTAGCTTCTTTTTTGGGAAGTCCTTTCAATTGTGCCAGATAAAGGGTTTGCTCACCAATTTTCATTTTCTTGTACAAGCCTCGTTCTTCGGGCATATATCCGATTTTGGAAATATCGGCAGACGGGTCAAATGGTTTTCCATCAAAAATAATGGAGCCACTATCCGGGTAAAAAATTCCCGTAATCATTCTTATTAAAGTGGTTTTGCCTGCGCCGTTTGGTCCCAACAGACCAAATATTTGTCCCTGTTCTATGCTGAGGCTTATATCGTCTACTGCTTTTTGTGTAGCGAAATTTTTATTTAAATTCTTAACTTCAAGTAGTGGCATTCGGATATGGATTGTTTTTTTAAGTGCTTAACAAAGATAGAGGGTTAGGCTTTCTTTCTGAATCATAATTTCTGATAAGTATTTATTCTTAATTCAAGCAGTTAAGGTTTTTGTACCTGTCAAAATTTTTTATTTCCTCAAGATTGTTTAATCAATTCCTGCAACTTTGTATCTTAACTATCATATAAATGAAAAGAATATTTCTATCTTCTTTATTGGTGACAATTATTCTATTGCTTACTGGCTGGGGCTTTTTAGTGCATCGTACCGTTGCGCAATTGGCCATTTATGAATTGCCCAAACCGATGCAGGCATTCTTTTTTGCCAATAAGGACTCTTTAGTTTATGGAGCCCCTCGTCCAGATATAAGGCGAAATGCTATGCCGGATGAAGGAAGTAAGCACTTTCTGGATTTAGAGTATTTTGGAGATAACCCTATTGAAAATATTCCCCGACAGTTTTCTAAGGCCATTAATCAATACAGTTTAGATACCTTAAAAAAGTATGGAACACTACCCTATGTTATAGAGGAGAATTTGCAAAAACTTACAGATGCCTTTCGGACACAAAATGCAGATAGTATTCTTTTTTATGCCAGTGATTTGAGTCATTATATTTCGGATGCACATGTACCCTTGCATACCTCTATCAATTATGACGGGCAGCTTACTGGTCAGGATGGGCTTCATGACCTTTGGGAAACTACAGTGCCAGAAGTGGGGGTATCCAATTATGATTTAAGCAGCCGTCATAAAGCCACTTATATTGCGGATCCTTCTCAATTGATCTGGAAAATACTGGCGCAAAGTCATGCTTTATTGCCTGATATGCTGGCCAAGGAAAAAGTGGTGTCAAAAAATTTTACCGAAGCCACCAAGTACCGTTGGGAAGTGCGTTGGGGGAAAAACAGACGATTTTATACAACGGAGTTTGCCCGGCAATATAGCGCAGCATTAGGCGCATCAATTAATGATCAGTTAATCGCTTCGGCCAATCATATCTCAGATTTCTGGTACACAGCCTGGGTCAATGCCGGCAAACCGGATTTGAATTCAATATTGAAAAGACCGTACTACAAGTGCGTTTTTAAAACCGAAAGAAAGGCGTTCAAAAAAAATCAGTTGATGAAAAAGCGGATGCTGATTGCCACCCAAAGAAGAAATCGGGACTAGTGCCTAGTGAAGTATTTATTTTAAATCCATGACAAGAATAGGGCTGATATCGGATACACATCATTTTCTGGACGAGGCGGTATTTAAATATTTTTCCTCTTGTGATGAAATTTGGCACGCGGGCGATTTTGGGTCGATACAAATTGCCGAAGCACTAAGAAATTTCAAACCCCTGAGGGGGGTTTATGGAAATATTGATGGAATGGATATTAGAGCATCGTATAATGAGTCTGCCATTTTTCGGTGTGAGGATGTAAAAGTGATGATAAAGCATATTGGTGGTTATCCACCCAAATACAATGTGGAGACAAGAAAACAGATTATGATAGAAAAACCGTTACTATTTATTAGTGGTCATTCTCATATTCTCAAAATTATGTTTGACGAATCAATGCACTGCCTGCATATCAATCCCGGTGCGGCAGGCCGACAAGGTTGGCACAAGAAAAGAACGATTGTGCGGTTTTGTATAGATGGCAATCAGATTAAGGATTGTGAAGTGATTGAACTGGAGCCAAGATGATTGATGCATCAGGATCTCAGGATAAAGAAGCTGACGGAGGGATTGTTTTTTCAGTATATCTGTTTGGTTTGTAGATCTCAAAACAATACTAATGAAACCTCGAATCTGGTCCTTTTTAGTTTCAATCGTAATGGTGATTTATTTCGCCGGAATGGTTTTTCAGCAGCATGCCATACAGATGGTATTTAAGCCTTTGTTAGTAAGCACCATGCTGGGGTATTTTGTTTCTGCTACCCTGGCAAGGGAAAGCAATTTGAAAAAGTGGATCATCACCGCCCTGGTTTTTTCAATAGCCGGTGACACCCTGCTCATGTTTGCCAATCAGCATGAAGGGTTTTTTTTATGGGGACTCATAGCTTTTTTGCTGGCACATATTTTTTATATCATTACTTTTCACCACATACGAACCACCGAAAATATTTCGGGCAAATGGCAGGTGGCAATTATTGTAGCCGTGTATTATTTTTTGCTGATTGGGTTGCTAATGCCCTACCTGGGTTCTATGAAGTTTCCAGTTATTATTTATGGTTTGGTGATTAGTTTTATGCTGCTCATTGCCACACATATATTTGACCTGAAAGACAACCTGACAGCAAGATATATATTAACCGGGGCAATATTCTTTGTGGTCTCGGATTCTGTTTTGGCGATTAATAAATTTTACCAGCCTTATGAGTGGGGTGCATGGGCAATAATGATTACTTACATTCTGGCGCAATGGCTAATTGTGAAAGGCTGTGTCAGATATCTGCTAAATAAATCCATTGAGGCCTAAAGCCGATTACTCAGAATCTTCAAACGGACTTTACAGAACCAATATCTGGTATGGGCATTTTAGGAATAGGCATAAAAAAAGCATCGGTTTTTGGTGCCGACAGGTTGCCCTGTCCATCACTTAAACCCGATGCTTTTAATAGCTTCTGCATTGTCTTGTAGAGTAGATATCGCCTGTTTTAAGTAAGCATATTGCTATGCAAAGTTAAACAGCCTCCAACCCACAGAACAACTGGCAAGGCTTCCGCTAAAATGTTTGCTGGTACTTATCGGGAGTGGTTCAATGCACTTTGCCTAAACATCTTCAGGTATTTTACTACCTGTTAATCATTTTTGCATCGACTCATTGACCAGCATCCTGATAATGCTTCAGCTTGTTTACAGCTTCTTGCATTTGCGTTCTGTATGTTTCCAAAACAACATCCTGCGTGCATTGCTGCATTGTAAGCCTTTTGTTTTTTCCACGATACATATTTCAAAGAATCTGCTGTAATTGCACTCTTTAAAACCACATCTTTATTAATCTTTCGAAAACTAAACTTGTTATTTCTGAAGTGCATGATGAATATACGATTTCAAGCATGGGGTTTCCAAATTATTCTTTTTATATATAAGCACCTCTTATGAACAAAGAAATGCACATCTTACCCTGAGGGTTATGCACAGGTTCGCACCGCTTATGCACAGGTTTCTGCACATGTATTTTATCTGTTCTCCTTTTTTGTGTTTTGGATTTTGTTCAACTATAGAATCTTATTTTTTAATACTGTAAAGAATTAAAGAGTGGATATTTTACCAGTCTGTAGGGGATTTGCAAATCAGGGTTTACTAGAAAAAAATGTAGCAGACGAAGGTGTATCAATGAGTAAAGGCAACTCGCATTAAATATAGAAAGAGTGGCTTCAGTGAAACTATTTTTTTCAAAAGTATAGAGATGGAGGTATCTATTATTTTTAAGTTTGATATTGATTTCTTAAAAACCGTAAGTGGTTATTAGAGGCGAAGAATAGGTGGGACACTTTTTATTCACCAGCATAAGTGTGCGCTGCTTCTTCAAGTTCAGGGTAAGCGGCCTTTAAACTGATATAATTTCATGGATGCCTTTAACCGAATCTCAATACCCGAGAGAAACCGTGGTAACAAAGCGGCTATATGTTTTTCGTTAAAACCATAAAATGAGATGCATCGCTAGAGGTTATATGAATGTTATATCATCGGGATATCTGTACATTCATACATTTTCGTAAATTCGCTCATGGCAATTTTTAAATTTAGAATATATTTTGAGGACGATGACAGTGTTTATCGAGACGTAGTGATAAAGCATACACAAACTTTTTTGCAGTTGCACGAAGTGATTTTAAAAGCTTACGAGTTTGACAATAAACATCAGGCTACTTTTTTTCGAAGCAACGACTACTGGCAAAAAGGCCGTGAAATTACATTTGAAAAATATGACAAGAACTATAAGGCCGATCCTTTATTAATGAAGGATACTACGATTGGGTCTGAAATAAAAAACACCAACCAAAGATTTACATATACCTACGATTTTCATAAACAATGGAACTTTCTGATTGAACTAATAAATGTAGCCAAAGAAGAATCCGCCAAAGTGGTCTATCCTTCGGTAGTGAGAGCGGAAGGGCTGGGCCCCAAACAGTATGGCACCAAAGGTTTGTTGGGTGATAAGTTTGCAGACATCGAAGAAAAGTACGATTTGACACGTGGTGCCGAAGGATTTAATGTAAAAGATGCGGAAGGGGAAGATTTAGGAATTGAAGAAGCCTCAGATGAATATCAGGAAGAGGAAGATTAATTTATTATCCTTTCACATTAATTTTCAGTTATCAAAACAATAATTGTCGTTGCAGGACCTACTGCCGTGGGCAAAACGGCCTGTGCTATTGAACTGGCCTCCTATTTTAATACGGTTATACTTTCTGCCGATAGCAGACAATGCTTTCAGGAGCTAAATATAGGTGTGGCCAGACCAACAGTGGCTGAGTTGCAAATGGTTCCGCATTTTTTTATAGCCTCACATAGCATCCATGAGGAATTGAATGCTGCCTGGTATGAAACATACTCCCTGAACCTGCTTCATCAACTATTCGAAACAAAAGATATCGTGGTGGTTTGCGGTGGTACCGGTTTGTATATTAAAGCCCTAACGGAAGGACTGGATACTATACCAGAGGTAGGGACTACTATTCGGCAAAAAATAGTGAGTGGTTATAAGGAGAATGGAATAGGTTGGTTGAAACAGGAACTATTGTTGAAAGACCCTCTTTTTGCCTCCCAGGGCGAAATGCAAAATCCTCAAAGGATGATGCGGGCACTGGAGGTAGTAGAAGCTACCGGCCAGTCTATAATTAGTTTTCACAAAAAAGATCAGGCTGCAAGGCCATTTAATATCATCAAACTGGGTTTGGAGCTGAGCAGGGATATACTGTATGAAAGAATAAATGCCCGGGTGGATGCTATGATGGAGGCAGGGCTGGAAGAAGAAGTAAGGCAGTTGTTACCATATCGGAAATTGAATGCTTTGCACACAGTAGGATACAGAGAAATGTTTGACTATTTTGATGGGGAAACTAGTAAGGAAAGAGCCATTGAACTGATAAAACAAAATACCCGGCACTATGCCAAAAGGCAAATGACCTGGTTTAAAAAACAGGAGAATATGCATTGGGTAGATTTAGAGCTGACAAAGAATTTAAGCACTGTTGTGGCACTTTTGTTCCAGGGGGGCTAATCTAGATCTGGAATGCAGGACAGAAAACGAAAAATAAGAAAGGTGAAAAGAAGCTGAGAGTTGTGCATTATAAATTGAATCTGCGATAATGAAAACAATAGAATACTTTTTGGTTTGATTACAGAAAACTCTTTCCTCTGCGATGCCCAAAAATAAACCCCAAGATAAAGAACCTTACTCACCGGCTAATAACTTTTCTATTCGGAATAAATATTGGAAATACTCAGGAAAATTTATTGTACAAGAAGATTCAGGATTTGAAACAAACAGGTTCAATTTTTAATAAGCAAGAAGCATTTAAACCTGCTTCTTCCCAAAGTACTGCCTTCCAACAGAAGTGTATGAACTATCATGATGTAACTTTTTTTTCAGTTGAAAAAGAGAAACGTAAAGAAATAGGAACTACAATATCAATCCCAATTCAACTTTCATCATATAACCTGATTTAGGAACTTAGTGAGGAATTTCTTCCAAATACTACTATCAAAAAGCAAGATGGGATACCCTATTTATTAAATAAAATAGGGAGGAACTGCCTCGTGTTTAAGTTGCTGTGAATAAGTAGGACATAAATAAGTCTAAAATTAGGATATATGAATTAAATCATGCTTGAGCGAATTAGAGTGGATAGTCTGCAAAAATAGCTGGCGCATTTATGCAAGATAAAGTTCCATCAATACACTGCAAAAGTCTTAATGCATCTTTCCAAAAAATCAACTATAGTAGCTATCTTTGCGGCCTTTTAAGATGAAATAATGGAAGATTCTCCCAGAAATTTATTGGACACCAATTCCCTTTCCGAAACAGAGAATGCCATTTTGCAACTCTGCAAATGGATTCGATTGGTATCGGTAGCCGGTTTTTCAATTGGTGCTATTGTTGTGGTAGCCATGCTGATGAATGGTTCTGATATTCTTCACCAGTTTGCAGAGACCTTACCCTATAAAATCAAAGGATTGTATGGTATATTGGTGGCTGTATTTTTTGTTGTGTTTTTTATAACTGCCTTATTATTGTATTCCCTTCACCGGGCGGTAACCTTTATCATCCAGGGTCTTCAGCAAAAGAACAATGTCATGATTGGCCAGGGATTTGGGTTTCTAAAAAAGTTTTTTATCACACTTGCAGTGATTGGCGTGGTTCAGTTTCTGTTCAATCTGTCTAATTTATTTTAACTATGAACGAATTTCCGGAACAGGAAAACAACGATGATTTGGAGAAAAGCAGAGAGATACTGCCGGTGGCAAAAATTGCTGGCGTGGCGGCCATTATCTCTATTCTGGGTACCATTGCGGGCATTTTGGTTTTAATTGTTTCTCCTTCATCGGATGTAGTTGTACAACAGGAGGGACTGGATGAGGCTGCCGCCCAGGTGGCCAAAACCACACCCTATATTTCAGCGTTCATGTCGGCCATCATTGGAGGCATTTCTTTTTATTGTTTATATCGATTTTCTGTATTTGCGAAAAAAGCAGGCAAGACAGGCGATCACACACCTTTGGTAGCGGGACTTAAAAGTCTTGCAGGTTACTTTAGGCTTTGGGCAGTACTATTATTTGTGGTGATTAGTTTTTTGGGAATGGCGTTTATTGGCGGCATTCTAAGTTCCTTGTTTAACTAAAGAACACGCTATTTTGTAGATAGGAAATTATAATCCATCAAAAGTTTATCCAAAAAATCATAAGCACTCATTGCTGATTCTATCTGCAAATATTTTTTTACTTTTTCTGCAGCACTGATTACAGATGTGTCATTTCTGTTTTCCCGATAGCGAGACAGTAGATTTTTTATGGCATTCAGATCACGGTCGCTAATGTGCATCACTTGTGGGAATAGGGGCACATAGTCTGTTGCTACTTCCCGAAACACAGTGCTATCCAAGGTTTCCTGGGTATTGGTTTTTATCACGATGGTCTGCGCAAGTATATCTCCAATGCGTTGCGCTTTTTTTGAGTTGGCCACAAGGAGTACATCTGTCAGAAAAAAACCAATTCCAAATACAATAGTCAGCACGATTTCTGTGGTGGCAAATCCAGATAGGGCATATATAAGCAGAAAAGCCAAAATGATAATCCATAAATCGGAAATGCGTAGCAACCATCTTATCAGGAACTGACTGATCGACGGTCGCCCTCCATTCAGGCTCACAACCCTGAGGTTCATGATTCTCTTTCCAATACTTAGGCCATTGGTGCTAATCTCCATCAATATATGATATAGAAATACAGGCGAAAACAAGATTAACTGAATGGCCCATAAATTGAAGCCTTCATCCCCTGGTCCGCCAAAAGGAAACAGATCCAAGATTTTCATTGCCAGAACAATGTACAGATATTGTACCAGCATATCTATTAACAAAGCCATAGTTCTACGCCCCAACCCTGGCGCATCAAAGGCCAGGTTGATATTAAAACTTGTAGGAATGTTGACAATGGGCATGTCCAATTTTTGTGTAAAATAGTGATTTTATTCCTTTGCTTATTTTTATTTGACTTAGGCTTGACGGAATTTTACCGGAAGAGAATTGGTAGAGTGCTGGCGATGAAAATCATTATTTTTTTAAGCTTTATGCCATCGGTTCGATTACCTGTATTTTTGCAATCTTATGTCACATCTTGTAATTACAGATAATAACGAATTGGAAGAAATCAAAGATACACCCAAAGCTCATCCGGCTTTGAGAGTGGCCGCTACAATTCTTTCTTATATTTTTCATCCGGTGTTTATTCCAGTGTATGTAATAGCATTTTTGTTATATATCGAGCCTTTTCTTTTTGTAGGCGAATCTGCACGTGACAAGGTGCTCACCCTGGGTAGGGCATTTATCAATTATACATTTTTCCCACTTGTAAGCATATTGCTTTTAAAAGGGCTTAACCTGATCAAATCAATAAAACTACAAGATCGTAAAGATCGAATTATACCTTTTATTATTTGTAATATTTGGTATTTCTGGATTTGGTATGTGTGGCGTGGATTGCCTGATGCTCCAAGGTTTTTAATTGTGTTTGCCTTTAGTGTGTTTATTGCTTCCTCCATTGGGCTGCTCGCTAATACATATTTGAAAATAAGTATGCACGGCATAGCACTGGGAACGGCTACAACTTATTTATGTCTATTGGCGATCAATCCTATTTCTTCTAATATCACTATTTATCTTGCCTTTGCCTTGTTAATTACCGGATTGCTGGGGTCGGCCCGACTATTACTGAAAGCTCATGAACCTGTAGAGTATTATGCCGGACTTGGTGCTGGAACACTGGCCGTATGGATAGCAAATCTGATTGTGTAGTTTCAATTTATCCTAACTGTAGTTAGTCAGATTCATTTTTTAAATATATTCGCTCCTAATCCGTAGAAGAGGAGCCAAATCCTTTTTTATCTTAAACATTCATTTATTAATAAATTCAGATGAAAAGAATCAGCATTGGCCTTTTGATGCTGGCAGGTGCTCTGCCGGCACTGTCCCAAAAGGTGAAGTTTACAGAATTCGATTTGAGCAATGGGCTGCATGTGGTCCTTCACGAAGATCACACAGCACCGGTGGTAGTCTCCTCGATAATGTACCATGTGGGCAGTAAGGACGAAATGTCCGGACGCACTGGAATGGCTCATTTTTTTGAACATTTATTGTTTGAAGGTTCAGAAAATATCAAACGTGGGGAATTTGATAAATACGTATCTAAGAATGGCGGAAGAGCCAATGCCAACACCACACAAGATCGTACATTCTATTATGAAATTTTTCCCAGCAATCAGTTAGCAACTGGTCTGTGGCTGGAGAGCGAAAGACTGATGCATCCTGTGATCAATGAAGTGGGTGTAAAGACTCAAAATGAGGTAGTGAAAGAAGAAAAAAGAATGCGGATGGACAATCAACCTTATGGCAATCTGATTAGCTCAGTGTTTGACAGGTTGTTTGCACAACATCCATACCATTGGCCAATCATTGGAAGCATGCAAGATCTGGACAATACCACGCTCCCCGATTTTCTGGCTTTCAACAAAAGGTATTATGCCCCCAATAATGCCGTGTTGGTGATCGCTGGTGATATAGATCCCGTAAAGACCAAACAATTAGTAGAAGCTTATTTTGGTCCAATACCAAAAGGTCCTTCAATTCCAAGAGTGAATGTGCAAGAAGCTCCGGTTACGCAACAGATTACAGATACTGCTTACGATGCCAATATTCAAATTCCGGGTATTATAGCGGCCTATCGCACACCGGGTATGAAGTCGAGAGATGCTGTGGCATTGGACATGGCTTCACAGATTCTTAGTGGAGGTGCCAGTAGCCGGATGTATAAGAAAATGGTGGATCAAAAGAAAAATGCATTGCAGGTAGCGGCCTTTAATTATACCTTGGAGGATTATGGTGCTTATCTCACTTTTGCCTTGCCCAATGGCAATCAAAATTTAGACTCACTGTTGGCCGACATAGATGCGGAAATTGTCAGGCTGCAAACCACCCTGATTTCAGATGCAGAATTTACCAAATTACAAAATCAGGCCGAAAACGATTTTGTGAGTGGCAATAATACAATGATGGGTATTGCTGAAAGTCTGGCGAATGGATTTACTTTTCATGGCAACACCAATTATCTGAATACAGAACTGGATTTGATCATGTCTATTACTAAAAAAGATATTCAGGATGTAGCCAAAAAGTATCTAAACAAAAATCAACGTGTGGTTTTGTACTATTTGCCGGAGCATAAAGAGGCTAAATAAAATGTGGTAGCCTTTGTGAACAACATGCTGCACATTCGAAGTGCTGAAGCTACATGACAAATTAGATTACAACCGAAAGTTTTTGCAATTCCAAAGAAAGCAAAAGACCAACCAAAATTTTTTAAAGATGAAACGCCTGTGAATGATTTTTTTCACACAGGGCAATAAATGTCTGGCGTTCCATCCGTTTCACAATAAAATAAAAATAATACGGATGAAAAAAATATTTATCGCATTTACCGCTATTGTATGCACCACTTCGGTTTTTGCTCAAATAAAAATTGATCGGACCAAACAGCCCAAATCAGGGCCGGCTCCTGTCATTAAGATTGCCGATCCTGCAAACTTTGTATTGCCAAATGGAATGACCGTGTTGGTAGTAGAAAATCATAAACTTCCTAAGATAACCGCCAGTCTTAGTTCCAACAGGGGCAGTATTATCGAGGGAGAAAAAGCAGGTGTTATTAGCCTGATGGGAACTATGCTAAACGAGGGAACCAAAACATTGACCAAAGAACAGTTTGATGAAAAAGTAGAAATGATGGGCGCCTCTGTTTCGCTTGATGCTGGTGGTGGTAGTGTAGCGGCGCTTACCCGCTATTTTGCACCCAGCCTAATGTTGATGGCCGAGGCACTTAGAAATCCAGCCTTTAAGGAGGAAAGTTTAGATAAACTAAAATCTCAAACGATTACAGCGCTTAAGAGTCAGGAAAAAAATGCAAAAGCTATTTCTGGTAGAATTGTAAACGCCATTGCTTTTGGAAAAAACAGTGCCCAGGGTGAATTTGAAACAATCAAGTCTATCGAAGGATTAAGGATGGCTGATGTAAAGGAAGCCTATCAAAAATACCTTAGCCCGGCAAATATGATTTTGACTTTTGTAGGCGATATTACTCCTGCCAAAGCAAAAGAACTGACCTTGAAAGCTTTTGGTAGCTGGAAAGGAGCAAAGATTCCAATTGCAAAAGACGCACCAGTTCCCAATCCGAAACAGACCGAAATAGATCTGGTAGATGTGCCATCAGCAGTACAAAGCGAGGTGACTGTTGCAAGTTTGATAACCAATCCTATGAGTAATCCTGACCATCATGCATTGGTGCTGGCTAATCATATTTTGGGTGGTGGTTCCGAGGGGAAATTATTTATGAATCTCAGAGAAAAACATGGGTTTACCTATGGTGCCTATAGTACCGTGGGAGCCGGTCGATATCAGGCAAAGGTTAGTTCCAGTGCTTCTGTCAGAAATGATAAAGTGGATAGTGCGGTGGCAGAAATTGTAAAGGAAATTAATAATATGCGTGCAGGCAATATATCGGCTGATGAATTAGCCATTGCCAAAGCAGTGTACAATGGTGGTTTCGCTCTTAGAATGGAAAGCCCTCAAACTGCGGCAACTTATGCCAGCAATATCTTAATTAATAATTTACCCAAGGATTTTTACAGAACCTATTTGCAAAAAATAAATGCTGTTACCGTTGCAGACATTAAGCGTGTAGCACAGAAGTATTTTTCCACATCCAATACCAGAATCTTTGTGGTGGGTAAATCATCCGTAGTAAAACCAGGGCTGGAAAAATTGGGTTATCCGGTAAAATTGTATGATGCGTTCGCCAATCCGGTTACAGAAACAAAGACCACCGCCATCGACAATAACCTGACCGCCCAAACAGTAATTGATAAATACCTTGCAGCCATTGGCGGCAAAGCTGCACTGGAAAAAGTGAAGGCTTTTAGTGCTGATATGGTGATGAGTGTAAGTGGACAGAATTTGGATGGCATCATGAAGAAAGCTGCACCGAATAAGTTTTTGATGCAACTAACCATGCAGGGAATGACAGTGATGAAAATGGCGTTTAACGGTAAAGCAGGGTATCAGGAGCAAATGGGACAAAAGAAGGAAATGGGTGCTGATGATATTGCCAACTATTCAGATGCCAGAGGTGTTTTCGATCAGATTTTTTATACGGACGCCGGTTACAAAATGAGTCAGCCTTCGATCGAAAAAGTAAATGGCGAGGATGCTTATAAGGTAGTAGTTACAAAACCAAGCGGTAAGGTTTCTAGTGAGTTTTACTCGATAAAAACAGGACTGCTATTAAGAGAGGAGATCAAAGTGAAAGCAGCAGGTCAGGAAGTGGAAACCTCTTTTGAATATGGAAACTATGTAACTGTTGGTGGGGTGAAATTTCCAGGTGAAATGACACAGTCAGTAGCTGGTCAACCGTTTAGTTTGACTTTGACAAACTATAAAATAAACGAAGGAGTAAGTGATAAAGATTTTGAATAGAAGTTGATAGCTGGGAAATAGTGAAAAAATCCCGAAAGCACAATATAAAAATGCAGCTACAAAAAAGTAGCTGCATTTTATATTTATAAGATAGTGTAGTAAAATCCCTACGATATCCCCTTTTCTTTCATCACTTTGTTCAGCCATTTTAATAGGATAAATAAGAACAAAGCTGCTCCAAACAGCAACATAAAATTTAGCCAGAAATAGCTCTCCTTATTGGTGTATTCGTCCCATTTGCTGGATAGCACTCCACTCAGCTTATTGCCAATGGAGGTGGACAAAAACCATCCGCCCATCATCAGCGAAGTGATGCGTGCCGGGCTCAGTTTGGATACCAGCGAAAGCCCCATTGGGCTCAGAAATAGTTCTCCTATAGTGATGACTCCATAACTGGCCATTAGCCACCAAACACTTACTTTATCTGCTCCATTGCTTCCTGTTTTCACCGCCCAAATCATAACCAGTACAGACAAAGCGGATATCAATAATCCCAAAGCAATTTTGGATGGCGTGCTGGGCTCTTTTCCTTTTTTCCTCAGCCAGGTAAAAAATGCCACTATCAACGGGGTAAGCAGGATTACCCAAAAAGGATTGATGGACTGAGTGAGCGATGGTAGCCATACCTGAACCTGGTCTCCATCCAAAAGGGGTGTTTCTGCCAGATTCATATTTTTAAAGTAAGTTGGATATTCCATGCCGCTTACCTCTACTCCATGTTCCTTTATTTTCCTAAATTGCTGGTCCAGCAAAATGGTGGAATCTTTTTTATAGGTCAGCGTCTCCGTAAGTTTCAGCGAACTGAGTAGTTTGCCTCCTGTTCCGTCCACGTGGCGCTCGGTATAGCGGCTGGCCCAGGTGTTAAGTGCAGAACCATTCTGCTTGAAGATTGCCCAGAAAAGAATCACCACTGCGAAAATAGAAAGTAGCGCAGCCATTGGACGGCGTTCGTCCTTAGGACTTCTTATCAACAAGGTGAGGAAGAAAACCATCACCGGTATACAGGCAAAGATGAAAGCGTCGGTGCTGTTGCTGTCGAAAATAGCACCATCTGTACCCAAAATAAAATAACCAATTACGGCAAATACAATGGCAGGTAAAATCACTAAGCTAAACACTTTGGCGATGGTCATGTCGCCTTCTTTCAACGGTTTGCGGGTGTCGTATTCTTTAAAATGTTTTTTGCCAGTGATAAAAATGATGACTCCTAAGAACATGCCCACACCGGCAGCAATAAATGCCGCACCCCAGCCAATGGTGGAATATAATGCGGCTCCGAAGAAATTGCAAACAAAGGCACCAATATTGATACCCATATAAAAAATGTTATAGCCCTCGTCTTTTTTCGATTGGTATGTTTCGGTGGAATAAGTGTTCCCCAATAAGGTAGAGATATTGGGTTTAAAAAAGCCATTACCCAAAATAATTAAAACCATTGAAGTGTACAGCATTGGCAGGCTTCGAATACTCATCAGGCAATATCCAAGACCCATCAGAATTCCTCCTAACACAATGGAATTGCTGTAACCAATTTTTCGATCGGCCAGCATACCTCCCAAAAAGGGTGTGAAATAGATCAATGCGATGAAGGTTCCATAAAGAGAGGCGGAGTCTTTCTCATCCATACCAAAACCGGCGGTGGCATCTTTTAAATAAAATGTAAATATGCCCAACAACAAATAAAATCCGAAACGTTCCCACATCTCACTAAAGAAAAGAAAGGGCAAAGCTTTTGGGTGATTCTTCCACATATTTTTTTGTTTTATTATAAAGATAAAAATAACAAAAAGCCACTTCCTGAAAAGTGGCTTTTTTCCAAATTATTTATTGCTTCGGTTATTTCACACCGTGCATCATCTTTTTTAGCAAAGGAGAAATAAATACCAGAAGGATACCTGCAATACCGCAAAGCACCACAAATACCATGAAGAATTCATAGAGATTATGTATCTCAAATCCAACAAAAACATGATTGGCAGTAGGTATTTGGTTCTGAAACATCAAATCGGCTTGTTCGGGAGTCAGTGTTACTTTCTTGTCTAGCACATCCTGAAGGTTGATTCCTAGTTCACTTGCTTTTTTAAATTTATCTCCGGTGGCAGGCATGATGGAACCAAGCGTTCCCGCCAAAGCATACCCTGCTGCATTTGAAATAAAGAACACGCCATATAAAAGAGAGGAGAATCTTTTCGGTGCCAGTTTTCCTACCAGCGAAAGTCCAATAGGGGATAAGCAAAGCTCACCACAGGTTTGTAAAAAATATAATAGAATCAACCATTTGATGGCCAATAAGCCAGAGTTGCCTAAGTCTTTTACATTATGCGCAATGATAAAATAACTCAATGCAATAATGACCAGACCAAAGGCCTGTTTCAATGGAGATACAGGTTCCTTTCCATTTGCTCTCAATTTATCCCAAAGAAAACTAAAAGGAACAGCCATTATAACAATGAAAAGCCCATTGAATATTTGAACCATGGAAGGCGGCATATTCCAGCCAAAAAAGTTTCGGTCGGTTTGGTTGTCGGCAATAAAGGTGAGTGAAGATCCGGCTTGCTCAAAGGCAGCCCAGAAGAAGATTACAAAGAATGATACTACATATATCACCAGTATCCGGTCTCTTTCAATCTTTGTGATCGAGGTATCTGAAATGATAAGGCCCGCCAATGTTAGGCCGGCGGCATAAACGGAAGAGTACACAAGATTTTGACCCATTAAAAAATGAAACAACAAACCAAGACCGACAAACGCAAGGATGGCAGAGAGGATAGATTTTTTGGAGAAATTAGCTGTTTGTGCTTCGCCTTCTTCAAAGTCTGCCGCTGTATTGTTTTTGGGAAGACCACCAATTGCCCGGCCTTCGGGAGTGACTACATACTTATTCTTAAGAATGAAAAAGGTGATCGTTCCCAGCATCATGGCTAAGGAGGCGGCTAGAAATCCCCAGCGAAAAGCGTGAATATCTCTGATGCCATCCACATCCTTCACATCGCCTAACAGCGGGCAGATCAGCTGTCCTAGAAATGCACCTAAATTGATACCCATGTAAAAAATGGTAAAGGCAGAATCTAATTTGTTTTTTTCCTGCTTGGGATACAGGCTGCCCACCATGGAGGAAATATTGGGTTTGAAAAAACCATTTCCAAAAATGATTATACCCAGGCCTACCCACAAAAGTGTTTTTGCCAGATCCATATTTTGACTAAACAAAGAAGCACTGCTAAACATGAAAAGCTGGCCAATAGCCATCAGCGTACCTCCGAGCAAAATACAGTTTCTGTTACCTAGATATTTGTCGGCAATAAAACCTCCAAGCATAGGTGTGAGGTAACAAAGTGCCAGAAAACCACCATAGATAATGGAAGTTTCTGATTCAATGATTCCCAGCGAATTGATCATGAATAATGTGAGCAGCGCACGCATTCCATAAAAGTTGAAGCGTTCCCACATTTCGGTGCCGAACAGCACCCATAAGCCTTTGGGATGTTTAGTTTTGGAAGGAATCGTTTCCATTGTATTCATTTTAGATTTTTTTATATGAGCAAAGAGTGCCCAAAATACGCAAAAATCACAAACCGAAATTTTCATTTTATAACTATCTTTCGCCCCTGATTTCAAATTAAATATAAGCGAATGAAAATATTACTACTTGGTGGTGGTGGCAGGGAACATGCACTAGCCTGGAATATGAAAGAAAGAGGAAAAGGTAGCCATGACTTATTTATTGCTCCCGGCAACCCTGGTACTGCTGACTGTGGGATTAATATATCCATTGCCATCACCGATTTTGAGGCCTTGGGAAAATTCTGTTTGGACCATGCCATTGAGATGGTGATAGCTGGTCCCGAGGAGCCATTGGTGAAAGGAGCCTGGGATTTTTTCCACCAAGAAGAATTAAAACATATTCATTTTATAGGGCCATCTCAGTTTGGTGCTCAATTGGAGGGTAGCAAATCCTTTGCGAAAGCATTTATGGAACGGCATCACATTCCTACTGCAGCATATAAAGAATTTTCAGGAGATCAGTTTGAAGAAGGGCTTGAATATTTGAACAATCATTCACTCCCCATCGTATTGAAAGCAGATGGGTTGGCAGCCGGAAAGGGGGTGGTAATTTGTGCATCTACTAAAGAGGCTGTTCAGGAGTTTGAGGAAATGGTGGTGAATGCAAAATTTGGAGACGCCAGTAAAACAGTAGTTGTAGAGCAATTTTTGAACGGAATAGAAATGAGTGTATTTGTGCTCACAGATGGGAAAGAATATGTGATATTGCCTGATGCAAAAGATTACAAAAGAATTGGGGAAAAGGATAGCGGTCTTAATACCGGTGGTATGGGAGCCGTGAGTCCGGTGCCTTTTGCTACAGAAGCGTTTATGCAAAAAGTAGTACAAAGAATTATTGAACCTACAGTGAATGGGCTACATCAAGAGGGGATTCATTATACAGGGTTTGTATTTATCGGACTGATAAAAGTGGATGATGAACCTTATGTGATCGAATATAATTGTCGTATGGGCGATCCGGAAACTGAGGTAGTGATGCCAAGATTGCAAAATGATATAGCTGAACTATGCCTGGCTGCCGCAACGAATACTTTAAAAGGAATTAAGATTGAATCTGACCCTCGGTGTGCCGCAACAGTAGTGGCAGTGAGTGGTGGCTATCCTGGAAGTTTTGAAAAAGGATACAAAATTACTGGTCTGGAACCGGCACCTGCCAATTCTATTATTTTCCATGCAGGAACAAAGGAGCACGAAGGGCTGATTGTAACAAATGGTGGAAGGGTGCTTTGTGTAACCTCTTTTGGAAACACCATAGCAAATGCAGTAGCTACATCAAAGAATACACTTTCCAGTATTCACTATGATGAGATGTACTATCGGAGAGATATCGGCTACGAGTTCGAGTAAAATCATTAAAGTCAGGGTTTGCTGAAACAATCCCTGACTTTTGAATATTCTAATGTAGGATGAAGCGAATGAGGAAAATAAATTTCTACATTCTTAATTTGTTTGAACTCCTTCTTCCAGTTCCATAACCAGTTGGTCCAAATGCGTTTGCACCCATTCTGGCATAGGTTGTTCTGAACTTGCCGACCACTCGTTGCCCGTTCTCTGCATTCTAAAAAAAATGCGGTTGCCACGATCATTGGCGGTATCCACATCAAACACATAATCACCGGCGTTATTGTTTTTCTTGAAATTGAACTCTCTTAGTCTATCCTCTATTTTAACTAATCTGCTAAAATGAATAATCTTTACAAATGAAGTATGCATATCTTTTATCACCTTTTATCCAACTGCCGCTATAGTATTTTCATAAATGAGTTTAGCAAAATACAATAGTGGCGACAGGGCCATTAAGCCGTCTAAGATAAAGTAAAACAAGTAATCATTTTTTGTTTTGACAGCCCGGTGATAAAGTGCAAATGTTAAGAGTGTGGGAACCAGCAGAATAAGCAGGTCAATTATTTTAAGATTTTCAAAATTTAACATCAATATAGCAGAAACAACATTGACTGAGATCAAAAAATCAAAGAGGTATTTTATTTGTAGAGGGGATAAAATAGTGACTAAACTCTTTACACCACCAGCTTTGTCGTAGTCCCTATCCCTTAAGTCAAAAAGAATACAAATGGGAAAAATAAGTGTAAATCGATTTATTGCAAACAATGTAAACCCAACTTCCCATTCTTTGGTTGTGACCAAAAGTGGTAAAATACTGGTGATATATGTCCACATCACAGCCAATAGAATTGTTTTGGCATAGATCACTTTTCTGAGAACAAAAAATGGTTTGAAAGGAAACTTGGGCGCAGTGTACATAATAGTGAGAAAAATGGCCGGAATGATCCATTTTATGTATCCTAATTCCTGAAGCAAAAAAATGCCACTTCCAATGGCACTGCTGACAAAAAAGAACAAATGGACCGGTTTGTTTCTTCCTAGCCAAAAAGTTCTGGAATCTGTAATTTCTGTTTTTTCATCTGTAAGATACCAATGAATACTGTAACTGGCCAAAGTGGAAAAGAATAGAAACCACCCAAAATGAGAAGGTGGAAAACCGATTGAAAAAAGATGGGTGGTATAGCCTGCCATGACCACAGCACAAAATGCAATGAACAGATTGCTGAAAATGATGAAGTCGAAAAACTTTCTGTTATGAGTTGATGACAATTAAAAATTATTTTTACACAAAAATATTTAAAAACATTATGGATTTAGGTGTAAACCTGACAAAAGAAGTTTTTAGCGATGCAATGAATTTTGAGGAAACAGCTCTCAAGGTTTTCAGATTTCAATATCAACAAAATACTGTTTATCAGCAATATGTAGATGCACTGAAGGTGGAAGTAGCATCCATCAAAAACTTGCGTTCTATTCCTTTTTTACCTATCCGCTTTTTTAAAACCCATAAAGTGCTTAGTACCGATTTTGAGGCTGAACTTGTTTTTGAAAGTAGCGGCACCACTGCAACCGTCAATAGTAAGCACTATATAAAAAGTACTGCAATTTATGAACATAGTTTTAAAGCGGGTTTTGCACAATTTTATGGGGATATAAAAAATTGGTGTATTCTGGGTTTGCTCCCTTCCTATCTGGAAAGAAAGAATTCTTCTCTGGTCTATATGGTTCAGTCGCTGGTGGAAGAAAGCAAGCACCCGCAAAGTGGGTTTTATTTATACGATTTTAATAAGCTGTCTGATACGCTAAAGCAGTTAGAACAGAATAGGCAGCCTACCTTATTGATAGGCGTAACTTTTGCGCTGCTAGACTTTGCTGAAAAGTATAAGCAGCCTTTGCATCATACCATCATTATGGAAACCGGTGGAATGAAAGGCCGAAGAAGAGATCTGATCAGAAACGAAGTACAGGATATATTAAAAACCTCATTTGAACAGGTCGCTATTCATTCGGAATATGGAATGACAGAATTGTTGTCTCAAGCTTATTCCAAATCCGAAGGCATTTTTTATACACCGGACTGGATGCGTATTGTTTTGAGAGAGGAAGACGATCCGCTTACCATAAAACACAATACCGATCACAAAACACGTGGCCTCATAAACATTATTGACCTAGCAAATATCTATTCATGCAGTTTTATTGCTACAGATGATCTGGGTGCCCTTTATCCTGATGGATCTTTCGAGATAACCGGTCGGTTGGATAATAGCGATTTGCGTGGGTGCAGTTTGCTATCCCTATAAGCTTCACACCTACAATCCATTGATATAAGTGGTAAGATAATTTACCCTGTTTTTGAGCCATGTATTCAGCGCATTTATATCCGTTTGGTAATTGGCACTGCCTCGCTTCCATAGTGAATAGTCTCTATTACGAGCACCTTCATTTAGGTATGCCCATTCATTTACTAAAGATTCCAGATTATTGGTGCTGGTAAAAGAGGCCCATTTTTGTTTTAAAATAGTTACTACCTGAGGGTCTGCCAGAAATCTTGAAAAAAACTTAGTGCCTGGCTTGGATTTTGATCCCTGCCAGAAAAAGTTATTATAGTGGACAAAATGTTTTTGTGTGCCTTCGTATCCATAAGCCCAATCGAAATCCCAAATTGGTCCCATCGAAAATTTTCCGGTAGCGGTCTTATGCATATATGTGCTTTTGGGATGATTGAGCTCCTCATTATCTGTTAGCAAATAAACGATTAAGAAGTTTGCCACGGATCGGGGGTCAATATAGTCGGCATAATTATTATTGGGAAAGGAGGAAGCCCACACTAAGTTTTCCATTTGCTGAAATTGACTTTTTATTTGTGCCAATTGAGTGGCATTGTCTGGTTCAGGGTCTTTCACCATCACCGGAAGTTGATAGTTGTCCGACTTAAATTTCCAATCTTCATCGTAATAAGCATCCATCTCCAATAGCAATCCATCATCACCCACATTTACCCGGTTGTCATCCAGTTCTACCTGTTCTGTAAAAAGATACAAGCCCTTGTATGTTCCATTTATTGTTAGTTCCACCGGAATGAAATTGTTAGTATATGGCATGGAAAGTTTTTTACCCATAGTAAAGGCAATGCTGTTGAGCAAATGAGTTTCGTCCAGATAGTTGGCTAATAACACCCAATCTTTTTCTTCTGCCAGTCCAAATAAGGAAGCCTTACTATCTAATTTTAATCGGTATGGTTTTTTGGGATAGCTCCATGTGGAATTGCCTCTTCCTTTTATCTGAGTGGAAGCAGAAAAATTATTATAAATCCCTTTTCCATCAATACTAACTGTAGCTTTTAGATAGTCGTCTTTTGAAGTAATAGGAGTATTACCGTTCGTATTAATGGTGAGGTGAGGCAAACTGTCATTCCAGTTGATCCTGATTTTGAAATCGTGTCTTTTGCCATTCTCTGCATAAAATGAGTAAACAGTATCCTTCCTAAAATCCACTATGCTGGTACCACTAGTCTGATCCAGACTGTTTAAAAGCACTTTGGAAGCATTGGATGCAAAACTTGGGATGATATTGTGGTGAAATTTGGAAAGCCTTCCTGTGATATTATCACCATTAACAGTGAGTACAATATCGTTGAGCAATTGAGGATTGTTCTTTTTTTCCAGAATAAAGGAAGTGACTTTTATGGTAGAATCACGCGTGTCAACTATTGGCGGAGGCGGATCTTGTTTTTTAACTTCTTCATTTTTGGAACAGGCAGCTAGCAAACTTGTCAACATCAAACAATACATACCTGCGATAGCAATTCGTAAATAAGATTTCTTCATAATAAATATTACCCAATAAAACGGGCTTGTGGTAGTTGCAAAAGTAGGCATGAAAACCGGATGAAAGGAATAAATATTGTTTGATTAAATAATTGCAGGCACCTCCAATTGTAGCTTATAGCGAGGTTTTTATTTCTTCATCGCATTTCTTTTCATGTTGTCGGCCAGGTCTTTTCCCAGATATTTTTCTATTCCGGCATGTATGAAGTAAATAACCGGAGTCATCAGAATTGCTACCAAAAATTTATATAAATAATTGCCGATGCAAATGCCCATTACCAACCTGAAACTCCAGGGATCGCCCTGATTGTTGCTGATGCGAGGACCTACATAAAAGGCAATAAACAGGACAACAAAACTGTCAATGAATTGGGAAACCACGGTAGAGCCTGTAGCTCTGAGCCAGATAGCTTTTTCTCCTGTGACTCTTTTGATGCTATGAAAAATGAAAACATCCAGAATTTGCCCAATTAAAAAAGCGGTGAGTGAACCTATAATGATCCAGGATCCCTGACCCAAAATAATTCGATAAGCATTATCTGCATTATCAATATTTTGATTGGTGAAATTGTTGATCCAGAAATCGGCAGGCTTTAGGAAAATGGCACCCTGAAACATGAGAAAAGTATAAGCAATTAAACTGGCAGCCAAATAGGATAAAAAACGCACTCCGCGAACGCCATAATACTCATTGATGATATCCGTCATCACAAATACTACCGGCCACAACAATACGCCTGCAGTAAGGTTAAAAGAAAAAGGGGTGCCAAGAATATTTAGATTTAAGGCTTCTACACCCAATGTTTTTTCCAGAGAAAAAATTTTCACCCCCACCACTTCGGCAATGATGGCATTGGCCACAAAAAAAGCACTCAGAAGGAGGAAGAGTTTTACCGGCTTATTTCTGAAAATAGTATGGATCATTTAAATAAAACAAAAATAAAAGCAATATTACAAAACAGATCAGGTTAAAACCAATAAGCCAGACCGGAGTGTGCCCGAACAATTTTTTGCGAAACAAAAATATGATCAGATACAGCAAATTGATCAACGGGATAACCACAAGACTTAACCCATATCCGGCTGTAATGATGGTGCTGCTCATCACCTCATCTCCATTCCAGTTGAACAAGAGTAGCGAAAAGGCCAGCAACATCATAATGCCGGAAAGAGCTCCCACTCTCGATAAAAATAATAACCAGCGCATCTGCGAATTTCGTGTAAAATAGTATTATTTTGCCCAAATGTTTTCACAATTGGTATGGTGAGTGCCAGGGCAGGAAATGCTTATTTCAAAACTTGTCATTCTATGTCTCATAAAACTTTTACAGCCAAATTGATGAAAATAGAAGACTTAAAACAATTTATACATGAAGAATAACTGGGTTAAAAAGGCCTTGCCTCATTTGGTGGCCATTATTGTTTTTTTGGTGGTGGCACTTATTTATTGCAAACCGGCATTGGACGGAAAAGTGTTGAACCAGATAGACAATAGAAATGCCCTGGGAGCGATGCACAATTCGGTGGAGTACAGCCAACGGCACAATGGTCAGTTTCCCATGTGGTCAAACGGCTTGTTCGGAGGGATGCCTGCTTACCAAATTGGTGGAGTGGCCGACAATAGCATTGCGGTGTATGTGACCAATATCATGACATTGGGTCTGCCTAAACCATTTCAGTTTTTCTTTTTGGCCAGTATTTGTTTTTACCTTTTTTGTCTTACCCTTCGGATCAATCCTTATGCCGGTATCATGGGAGGACTTGCATTTGCCTATGCTACCTACGATCCTGTGATTATTTCAGTTGGGCACGATACCAAGATGTTGTCGATGGCATATATGCCTGCTGTGCTAGCCGGGTTGTTGCTGATTTTTGATAAGAAGTATTGGATTGGCGGACTGCTCACTGCACTGTTTACATCAGCCATTCTAGCTATGAACCATGTGCAGATTGTGTATTATTTGTTGATTGTGATTTTGGTGTTTTCAATAGTGAAACTGATAGACTGGATAAAAGCAAAGGAATATAAGCACCTGATCATGGCGTCCTGTATTGCTATTGTAGCAGGACTTACCGGGGTATTAACCAATGCTATTTTGTTAATGACCACCTACGACTACCAAAAGTACACCATCCGGGGTGGTAGTTCTGAATTGTATGTAACTAAAAAAGGGGAGGTGCAAACCACCGGTTTGGATCAAACGTATGGATTGAGCTATAGCCTTGCGATTCCTGAACCACTGATCATGATGTTTCCTAAGATTTATGGAGGCAGTAGCGATAAGGACGAAGTGTCTCAAGAAAAATCCAAAGCTATTGAAGCTATCCAATCTATGCCAGCTGATCTGGGCAGACAATTGCCCTTACGATATTATTGGGGCGGAATGACCAAAGAGGGCGAAGTGGGATCCTCTGGCCCGGCTTACGTGGGCATAGTGATTTGTTTGTTAGCTATATTTTCATTCTTTATAAAAACCAATCGATTCAGAAGATGGATCTTGATTTGTGTGGGCATCAGTATTGTCCTTTCATGGGGTAGTTATTTTGAAGTGGTGAATAATTTTCTGTTCCAGTATTTACCGCTTTATAATAAGTTCCGGGCACCTTCCATGATTTTGGTTATCCCACAATTGCTATTGGCTTTGTCAGCTGCCATTACCGTAAACTATTTATTGGAAAACAAAGACAAAGCAGAAAATGCCAAAATCTTTAAACAGACCTTGATGGCGGCTGGTGGCCTGTTTATATTGGCATTGCTATTGTATGTTTCTTTCGATTACCTGAGTGCAAGTGATAAAAGTATTTTGAGACAAGTGGGCGATTCCAATCAGCCGGAGGTTTTTGAATATCTGAAATCTTTTTTTGAAGGATTGAAAGCAGATAGAAAATCCTTATTTATGGGAACGATCATGCGGAGTTTGTTTTTTGGTGGAGTGGCGATGCTTCTGGTATATCTGGCTATAAAAGAAAAGTTAAAGGCCACTGCATTAGTCATCGTATTTTGTTTTTGGGCTATGCTGGATATCTTTTTAGTAAATCAAAAATATTTCAACAGCGAAAGTTTTGTAGAAAATCATCACTTGGAAACTGATTTGGTTCCGGCAGAACCGGATAAGAATATTTTGATGGATTCAACTTACTATAGAGTGTTTAATGTGGCAGGTAGTTTTTCAGAAAACATTACTTCATATCTATACAATTCAGTAGGTGGATATCATCCTGCAAAACTGCGTATCTATCAGGATCTCATCGAGCATCAGTTAAGCAAACCTAATCTGAATTTTTCTGTATTGAACATGCTTAATGCAAAGTATATCATTAAGAAAGATAATAATGGTGTTACCGAAGGGTATCAAAAAAATGATGCTGCTTTGGGTCCTTGTTGGTTGGTTAAGCATATTCAGTATGTAAAGACAGCAGATGAAGAAATGAAATCATTGGATCACTTCAATGCAAAGGATACGGCATTTGTATTAGCACATTTCAAAACAGATGTTCTAGCTACACCTCAATATGATTCAACGGCCTCCATTCAGTTGGTGAAAAATGATAACGATGTGATAGATTATAATTTCAAAGCAGCTAACAACCAGTTTGCTGTATTTAGCGAAATCTATTATCCATCGGGCTGGAAAGCTTTTGTGGATAATAAAGAAGTGCCGATTGCTAGAGTGAACTATGTGTTGCGTGGAATTTCAGTACCGGCAGGTAAGCATCAGATTCAATTTAGGTTCGAGCCAAAGTCTGTATCCACCAGTAAATCTCTTGCAAAAATTTCGTGGGTATTGCTGGCGGGTTTCATTGTCATGTTTGTGTTTAGTACCATTAAAAAAAATAAGCAAAGTGCTACAAAGAATGCATCATAGCAGATTGTTTTGAATAAAGAACTGTCCATAATCATTGTCAATTACAATACCTTTCAGTTGTCGTGTAACTGTATCCAGTCACTGTACGACAAAATTGTGGATATTGAATTTGAAGTAGTATTGGTGGACAATGCCTCCACGGAATGTGATGCTAGATTGTTTCTGGAAAAATTTCCAGAAATCACACTGATAGTTTCTGACCAGAATTTGGGTTTTGCTGGAGGAAATAATCTGGGTGTAAAAAAAGCTCATGGGAAATATTTGTTGCTCCTGAATAGTGATACTGAGCTCATAAATAATGCTCCGGGTATTTGTCTGGATTATCTGAAACGCCATCCTGAAGTAGGTTTGGTGGCTGCGCAGCTACAGTATCCCGATGGGAAAATACAACACAATGCCCGTCGTTTTAGAACAATAGGATGGGAACTATTGGAAATTTTTCCGGTGTATAAATTGTTGCCAAAGCATAGACAGGAAACCCTGATGCTTCATCACTATTTTGATCACCAGCGCAATGTGCAGGCCGACTGGGTTTGGGGCACTTTTATGATGTTTGAAGCTGCTATTGTTCCCAGACTGCCTCATAAAGAACTGAACTCAATGTTTTTTATGTATGGAGAAGATGTGTTGTGGTGCTGGGAGATAAAACAGTTGGGGTACGAAATTCATTTTTTAGCAACAGCGAAAACAATGCATATCCATCGGGGGAGTGGCGATGCCGCAAAATGGAAACGAACTAGAAATGCCAGCAACAGGCATCATGCCATCTTCATGAAACAAATGTATAATGGATTCCTATGGTATGTGTGGAAAGCAATATTCGGCCTCAAACAATGGGGTATTTTACAAGTGATCAAAATGACTGGTAAACACAAGTTATAATACTTTGTAGAAATAAGGCTTATTGGCTAAAATGACAGGTGCTTTGCCAATCAGATATTTCACATTTTTAGCAAAATCCAAGGGTTTCGTTTTTTTGTCAAAAACACGCATCAAAAATAACAGAGGAATGGTCATTGTATAAGTCAATAAATGAAGTAAAAACCAACCCGAACCAAACTCTTTTCGGATGCGTACCAAATTGCTCAACATCAGTTGCAAACCTTTCTTCCCATATACATTTAAATACCCACTCTGTTTATTATTGAATAGTTGTCCGGAAGATTTTCCTTCCAGATGAATGAGTTTGTAATAATTATAGAAACCGATTTTATACTGTTTTTTTATTCTGCCACACCATTCTATTTCCTCGGAATAAAGAAAAAAATCCTCGTCCAGCGATCCGGTTATTTTCAGAATTTCTTTTCTGAACATCAGGCAGGCACCATGTATCCAGTCCACTTCCACCATTTGTGGCGTTTCGGTATCGGCATAGGTTTTTTTTATCCTAAGCCCATTGTTTATCTTTCTTAAGATGGTGCCCACGCCTGGCAGTGGCAATAAAGTATTTAGACCTCCTTTTACGTTGTAAAAGGCCGAGAGTTGTTTAGATCCATCTTCAAAATATAATTGTAAGGTGGCAGCCCCCAAATCTGATGAGCTAAAACTCAGGTATAGTTGTTCTATGGAGTTGTCCACCACATAAGTGTCGGGATTTAGAAGCAGGACGATATCGCCTGAAGCCAACTCCAGTCCGCAGTTGTTCGCTCTAGCAAAACCAGCATTGTACCCAGTTTCTAAAAGGAGGGTATTCTCAAAGTTTTTTTTAATTTCAATAACGGAAAGATCCTCAGGACTATTGTTCACCACAATGATTTCGTGAGGGATATTTAGTCCATATTGGTACAGACTTTTTATGCTTTGCAAAATAAAGTCAGTACTGTTATAATTGATATAAATGATGGAAAGCATTAGGAAACAAAAACCGGCTTTTTATACATTTTTCTAAATAGCAAATATAGCGAGTGGAGCAACTTGCTTTTATCTATGATGGCAGCAAGTTTTGTTTTTGCATTTTGGGAGGCAGCATAGGGGCGGCCAATCAGTTTGGATCCGGAACTATTTAGCTCCCGAATCATTTCGCTTACATCGATAGTTTGTCTCTGTCTTTTTTTGATTTTTAAAATTTTGTGTACAATGGTTTGGCTATACTTATGCATGAATTGTTCCCCATTATTTTCAATAACAGAAGTGAATGCTGGCAACTGAGATTTTAGATGTATCAGATATTGAACCAAATGGTCAAATCCTTTGTAATACAAATCGGTAGAAGAGGAGCTGGTAGTAGCGTTCTGATGAATGCGGTACTCAAAACATTTTTTGTCGGAGACGGCCATTCCTCCTTTTAACGCCAGGGCAATAAACAATTCCATATCGGCAAAAAGCAGATTGGGGTATGGGGGAATGCCGCCCACTTCATCATAATCTCTGGCTCTCATCATAAACCCTGTCCCCATCAGATCAATACCGCCGAGCATGAAAGTAGCTATTGCTTCTTCTTTTGTATAGTTAGGCTTCATGGGCCTGCAGGATCTCAAAAATTTACCCCCTCCATCTATAAAATTAAAATGCGTTTGATACAAACTGCAATCCGGATAGTTCGTAATCAACCGACTCATTTCCTCCAGATAGTCAGGGAGCAATAAGTCGTCATGTCCAATAATCGTCATAAAAGTTCCTTTTGGAATCTGAACGATTCTGGCCCAATTTTCTTGAATGGCCAATGCAGTGTCGGCAGCAACAACGCTTATTCTGTCATCCCGGAATGACTGAATGATTTCAAGAGTCTTATCTGTACTCTGGTTTTCAAGAATGATTAGTTCAAAATCGGCTATACGCTGGTTCAAAACACTTTCAATACAACTTTTTATGTAGTTGCCACCATTTTTTACCGGAAGTATGATGCTGAATCTGGGCATGGAAAAGGAAAGATAGATTATTATTTTGGAGGGATATCCCTGAACGCAAAAATATTAAGTTGCAGGTCAAACGTTCTGCGTTTGGTTATATAAAATGGGTTCGCGTAAATATTGTCTGCTTCTTTGATGTAGTACATAAAGCCTGACTGTATCAGGATATCAAACAGTTCATTCAACTCCTTTGTATTGTCAAAGTAGCCATGATATTCGATAAAGAAATTTTGAACATTTTTCAGTTCGTCTATACAGTCTTTTATGACCCTGTATTCAGCACCTTCAATGTCCAATTTCAAAAAATCAATTTTTCGATTTAGAAAAGTTTTCAGTGGCACAGCCTGAATGGTTTGCGATTTTTTTGACTGGAAAGCTGTGTCTGTATTGCTACTCATGGTGCCACTCATATCAAACTCAAGAAGTTCCTCCTTGTCCCAAATAGCCTGATTGAACAAAGTAATATTTGCAAAACTAGTAGTGTTTATTTTCAATAATTCAAAGTTGAAAATATCGGGTTCAAAGGCTATAATTTCTGCTTGGGGATATTGAAGCTTAAAGCTGATAGTACTAAGGCCAATATTGGCTCCACAATCTATAATAACCGGTTGCTCATTCCTTGTTCTGAATTTGTAAATCTCACCAAAAAATATTTCCTTAAGCGCATGAATCAACTCCACCGGATGTTGATACTGCACCTTTATCCCATGGATGGTAACCTCACCTGGTTTGTTATAGAGTTGGTGTTTTATTTTTTTTTCCTGAACCCAAGTGATCCCAATCTTTGAATATGGGCTGGTGAATAACTGGCTTATTTTTCGTGGTACTGCCTTTAAAAATTCACCTATAAGAGAAGTCTTCATATATAATGCTTTACCGAATTATCTTTTTAAGTTTTTCATTATCTCCCCAAAAACTCATGGGTTCGAAGTCAGCATAAGGATAAAATCCAAGATTCAAATGGATGAAATGCTTCTTTTGTCTTAAATAGTTCATGACAAAATCTTTCACACATATTGGCTGATTGCTACAAATGTTTACAATGCCTGTAATTGAAGATTGAAGACTTGCTGCCACAATATATTTTGCTACTGTTTCCACTGGCAAAAAATCTCTAATCTGCTCACCACCACTCATATTGAAGAACTGATCACCTTTTTTGATTGCTGCATCCAATTGAGGGATCAATGAGTTGGAAGCCTGTCCGGAACCATACATATAAAACAATCGAAGCCATTTGAAATCAAATTGGAATTGCCTTTGTAAATTGGTAATAAAAAGCCGCAATTCATTTTTAGCAATGGCATACTGATTATCCGGTGCTGCTACCATTTCTTCGGTTAAGGCACCTTCCTGCATACCATACTCAAAACAAGTGCCAATGATGTTTATATTTTTTAATCCTTCGGATATTATTTTTTCCAAAAAATATTTATGTGCCGGTAAGTTTTCTTTTGTATGATGTGCAGATTTGTAGTTGGGCAAACCAGCCCATGCCAGATGTATCAGGCAGTCGGGACGGTGAAAGAACTCGAATAGGTTTTCGACTTTATCAATATGTCCAATTTCTAGCGGAATATAAATCACCTGGCTAAACCACCCAGCGCTAGAAGCTTTTTCAATGTCAGTGGAACTGGCAATCACGGTGTGCCCTTGTTGAAGCAGGGTTCTCACTACATGATTACCTATAAATCCAGAGGCTCCGGTTACCAATACTTTCATGGCCTAATCTATAATTTGTAAGCCCGGAATGGCTACCACAAATTTGCCTCCCCAGTCTTTTATATAACTCAGTTGTTGCGAAACCTCTTCCTTTATATTCCAGGGAAGAATGAAAACGTAATCTGGTTTTGTTTCTTTAATGACAGATTCGGTCACCACTGGAATATGGCTGGCGGGTAAATATTTGTTTTGCTTGTGTGGATTGGCATCTACTACAAAATTGATCAAATCACTTTTTATACCACAATAGTTCAACAGGGTATTGCCCTTTGCAGCGGCACCATAGGCGGCTACTTTTTTGCCTTTTGTTTTTTGTTGTATCAAAAATTGAATGAGGTCGGTTTTTATTTTGAACGCTTTCTCCTGAAAGTTTTTATATCTGTCTAGGTTCGAAATGCCAAAGGCAAGTTCTTTGTCCAACAGATGCTGCACATTGGGCGAGGCAGGATGTTTGTCATCGCCAGCATGTTTTGCATAGATTCTTAACGAACCTCCATGTGTGGAAATCTCCTCCACATCAAACATGTCCAAACCTTGTGATTCAAAAATTTGCTTTACTGTAAAAAAAGAAAGGTAAGAAAAATGTTCATGGTAGATGGTGTCAAACTGATTGTTTTGAATCAATTGCAACAAGTGAGGAAATTCCATAGTGATCACACCACCTTGTTTTAGGATGATTTTCATGCCACCTACAAAATCTTTAATGTCGGGGACATGTGCTAATACGTTATTACCTAAAAGAAGATCTGCCTTTCTTTGCTGACCGGCAAGTTCAGTGGCTAGTCTTACTCCAAAAAAGTCTACCACACTTTCAATGCCTTTTTTGGCTGCAGCTTCCGCAGTATTGGCAGAAGGCTCAATGCCCAGCACCGGAATGTTTTTTTCTTTAAAATATTGCAACAGGTAGCCATCATTGCTGGCAATTTCTACAATGAACGAATTTTCATCAAACCCAAATCGATCCTGCATTTTGTCTGCATAGTGTTTGGCATGTGCAAGCCAACTGCTGGAAAAAGAGGAGAAGTAAACATACTCATTATTGAAAATCGCCTCCGACTTTTTAAATTCATCCACCTGCACCAAAAAACATTGGGGACAGGTGAAAACCTTTAACGGAAAAAAGGTTTCAGGTTCGTTCAGTTGCTCTTTAGTCAAAAAGGAATTTGAGGCAGGGGAGTTGCCCAAATCGATAAAAACATCCGTAAGGTTGGTTTTGCAAAATCTACAGTTCATCCAAATTTAGTATTACAGGGGTAGGTGATTCAGATCTCTTTCAGAAATTTCGGCAACTGGAAGAGGCCATTGAATTTTTATTTTAGATTCGTTGTACAAAATACCCGATTCGTATCCGGGTTGATAAAATTGTGTGTGATGATATAAGAATTCCACATCGTCAGTTAATGTTTGAAAACCATGTGCAAAGCCTTCGGGAATATAAATCATCAATCTATTTTGGGCTGACAATTCAATGCCATACCATTGCAAGTAAGTAGGCGATGACTCCCGAAGGTCTATGATCACGTCATACATAGATCCGGTAATGCATCTAACCAGTTTGGTCTCTTGATAGGGAGGTAGTTGAAAATGCATTCCACGGATAGTGCCTTTTTTTGATGTATAGGAATGGTTCATCTGAACCCACTCTTTAGTATGTCCAATTTTCATAAACTCCTGTTTACAGAAGCTGCGCATAAACCAACCCCGGTTATCTATTCTGGGCATTGGAGTAACTATATAACTTCCTGACAGAGGAGTGGGGTCAAATGTCATAAATTTTATTTCAAGTTCTATAAAAAAAATTGCTTTTACAGATGCAGATTTTCTTTGCTAGCCGCTTGGTCAGTCATTGCACCAAAGAAAGTCTGTGAAAAAATGGTCAAAAAACAGAACAAGCAAAATTAAGGCTATACCACCAACCTCATCATTTTTTAAAGGAAGTAAATTGTGGCCTATCTGTTTTAAGTACTTGAGGTAAAGCACATGATTATCAGATATTAATCGGCAACGCCAATTCTCTTAAAAATTTATCTAACCCTTTTTTCTTTTTTTCATCCATGGTATAACTAAGATTGATCGAAAAATACTTTTTCAAATCATAAATGTCGTTATGATGTTCCCTGGCTATTTCATCAATATGATGCAAACCAAAGGCATTAGCCTGATCAAATTCCTCAATAAATTCTGTAGGTAATTGTTTTGTGCTTACCCAAGCTGCAAATACAAAAGGCAGCCCGGTGGCTTGTTTCCATTCGCCAGCTAGATCAAAAATGTATGTGGATGAACTTCTCTTTTCTAGTGCCCGATCGCCAATAATCAGCGCAGCAGTATCTTCCTTTATTTTTGAAATATAAGATTCGTCTGAGGTTTCGACCAGTTGAGGGGAAATCTGCCAATGGTGCTTCAAAAGCCATTTTAGCAATTGTACCGAAGATCGACTTTGGTAATCTAAATATATTTTTTTAACATGACCGATAGGCACTTCGCTGAAAAGTGCCACAGATGCCACATCGCCCACTGCACCAATGCAAAAACTTCCATTGATGTAATAGTTTTCCAATTGTGGAATAATGGCCACCGGAACCAAACCCAGATCTATTTCATTGTTTTTAAGTTTATCCGCCAGCAAAGCTGGGTGGGCCTCGATCAGTTGAATCCTGTTTTTAATCGGCAATCTTTCTAATCCGTAAATCAGGGGACGGGAGTTTAAATAACTCACTATGCCTACTCTTATCTTTTCTTCCACGCTGAATGCTTATTTTTGCGCGGCAAAGATAGACAAGTTGGAAGGTTTAAGTGGTTTGAAAAGTTCAAAGGGTTTAAAACTGTTATTATTCCGGGAATCGGTTTTTTAAATTTGGATTGAGTGCCAACTGTCTTTACAAATCGACAAATTGTAATCTTCAATATCAAAAAAATCAATGTCTTTAACAGCAATTTCGCCTATTGATGGCCGATACAGCAAACAGGTACAAACTCTTCAAGATTATTTTAGCGAGTACGCTCTGATTAAATACCGGGTTGTTATCGAAATAGAATACCTTTTTCTGCTGGCCGATAAAAAGTTTCTGAAATTGTCGGCAGCGACTAAGAAACATCTGAGTACATTAAAGGAAAACTTTAGTGTGGAGCAGGCCGAAATGATCAAGGAAATTGAGAAGACTACAAACCATGATGTTAAGGCTGTGGAGTATTTTTTGAAAAGTGAAATGGATAAAACAGATTCCAAAGATGCAAAAGAATGGATTCATTTTGGGCTAACTTCTCAGGATATTAATAATACCGCCATTCCTTTGCTATGGAAACATAGTCTGGAGTACGAACTGTTACCGGCCTATCTGAACCTGGAAAATAGGTTGCTGGAACTGGCCCAACAATGGCAGGATATTTCTATGCTAGCCAAAACTCACGGACAACCGGCCTCACCCACCAAGTTGGGCAAAGAGCTGATGGTGTTTGTAGAAAGAATAGATAATCAGATTCAGTTATTGTCCTATATCCCATTTGCAGCCAAGTTTGGCGGAGCCACCGGAAATTTCAATGCCCACCATGTAGCCTATCCAAAAACGGACTGGGTGAAATTTGGCAATCAGTTTGTGGAAGATGTTTTGGGATTGCAAAGAATGCAGTTCACCACTCAAATTGAACACTACGACAACCTGGCGGCTCATTTCGATTCCATTAAAAGAATCAATACCATTCTGATAGATTTGTGCCGAGACATGTGGACCTATATCAGCATGGAGTATTTCAAACAAAAAACAAAAGCAGGCGAAGTGGGTTCTTCGGCCATGCCACATAAAGTAAATCCCATCGATTTTGAAAATGCCGAAGGAAATCTGGGTATGGCTAATGCCATGCTGGAGCACCTTTCAGCCAAATTGCCCATCAGCAGATTGCAAAGAGATCTCACGGACAGTACCGTTTTGCGAAACATTGGTGTGCCCATGGCTCATACCATCATTGCTATTAAAAGTATTGAAAAGGGCATGAACAAATTGTTGCTAAACGAGAAAGCCATAGCGGCCGATCTGGATAATAACTGGGCTGTAGTAGCAGAAGCCATTCAAACCATTTTGCGTCGGGAAAAATACCCCAATCCTTACGAAGCACTTAAAGAACTAACCAGAGGCAAGGATGGAATCACAAAAGTATCTCTACACAAATTTATCGGTACATTAAAAGTATCAGCCACCATAAAAGCAGAGTTGAAAAAAATCACCCCAGATAACTATACGGGTGTAGTGGCACAATATTAAACCACATTTATTTTTTTTTAGTCAGCAGCAGAACATAGAGCAACTTTCTTGCTACGCTCAGTTGGCTTGTGGAATATATGGCATCCCACCTATTCGTAGAAAACTTAGGCAAATAAAAAAACACCTCGAAAGATTAGAAAATTTCGAGGTGTTTTTTTTATGATATCACTTATTCTCCTTTATGTATCTCACTGGTAAAGTGAAACTGAATATCTGGGTTGTTCGATATTTCAGTATTCAGAAACCACTCACTTTGAGCCAGATATACATCATGTCCGTCCTTGTCCAATCCGCTATTAGCTTGTTTGAATCTTACAAAATCGTGTAGTTTTTTGTGATCCGTGCTGGTGAGCCAAGTGGCTTTGTAAAACGGTAAAGCCCGAAACTCAACCGCCGCACCATACTCGTGCAATAAACGGTATTGAATCACTTCAAACTGTAGTTCGCCCACACAGCCAATAATTTTTTTGGTGCCACCAAACTGGGTAAACAATTGCGCCACTCCCTCATCCGTTAATTGCGCCAAACCCTTTTCAAGTTGTTTGGTCTTCATCGGGTCTTTGTTTACCACCTCCTTAAATATTTCAGGGGAGAAGGAAGGGATGCCTGTAAAATAGAAGTTTTCACCCTCCGTCAGCGTATCTCCAATCTTAAAATTGCCGGTATCAAACAAGCCCACCACATCTCCGGCATAAGCATCCTCAATCACACTTTTGTCCCTGGCCAGAAACGAATAGGGATTGCTAAATCGTACATCTTTATCTAATCGCACATGGTGAAAATATTTGTTGCGTTCAAATCTTCCGCTACATACTCTGAAAAAGGCAATACGATCGCGGTGTTTTGGATCCAGATTGGCATGTATTTTAAAAATAAAGCCACTAAGTTTAGGTTCTTCTACCTCCACTTTGCGCTCGCTGGTTTCTCTGCTTTGGGGCATTGGCGCAATGCGAATAAAAGTATCCAGCATTTCTTTCACCCCAAAATTGTTGATAGCACTTCCAAAAAAAACAGGAGATACTTTTGCGGCGAGATAGTCCGCCACATTCAACTCACCATTTACACCATCCACCAGTTCTACATCTTCTCTTAAAACAGTAGCGTCAGATGCTCCCAGTTTTTCAGTAAGTAAGGCATCGGAAATGTCTTCTATGGCAATAGCATCTTCATCTTCGGCTTTTGTGTTGGCGGCAAAAAGTCTTAAGTTCTTATCGTGCAGGTTATATACTCCTTTGAACTCCTTTCCACTATTGATGGGCCAGGTCATGGGATGTAATTGTATGTTCAGTTCCTTTTCAATTTCCTCCAACAGATCAAATCGATTTTTACCATCCCGATCCATTTTGTTGATGAAAACAATTACTGGCGTATCGCGCATCCGGCACACTTCCATCAGTCTTCGGGTTTGGTCCTCCACGCCGTTCACGCTGTCTATCACCAGAATAACACTGTCCACAGCGGTAAGAGTACGGTAAGTGTCCTCTGCAAAGTCTTTGTGACCGGGGGTGTCCAACAGGTTGATTAGAATGCCGTTGTATTCAAAACTCATCACCGAAGTGGCCACCGAAATGCCACGTTGCCTTTCAATCTCCATGAAATCAGAAGTAGCCGACTTCTTGATTTTATTGCTTTTTACAGCCCCTGCCACCTGAATGGCTCCACCAAAAAGCAGAAATTTTTCAGTTAGGGTTGTCTTTCCCGCATCTGGGTGGCTGATAATCGCAAAAGTGCGTCGCCTCATTATTTCATCGTGAAACTTCATTTCGTATTTTCTTAAAAGGCGGCAAAGATATTATCATTTTACGATTTGTTATTTATTATATAAGCTCCGCCGTCTTTACATGCAAGCCTTTATCTTTGCCCAATGCCACAGTTAAAAGTAAAAATTGTCAATCAGTCGGAACATCCGCTGCCTGCATACGCCACTTCCGGCTCTTCGGGCATGGATCTAAAAGCCTCTATTTCAGAGGATATAGTGCTGAACCCACTGGAAAGAACTTTGGTGCCAACCGGATTATTTATTGAACTGCCAGAGGGCTTTGAAGCTCAAATCAGACCTCGAAGTGGCTTGGCTATCAAACAGGGGCTTACCTGTCTGAATACTCCCGGCACCATTGATGCGGACTACCGGGGAGAAATAAAAGTGATTTTAATAAATTTATCAAACGACCCACAAACCATTCATAGCGGAGACCGGGTGGCGCAAATGGTCATTCAGAAAGTTGAAATGATTCAATGGATTCCAGTGGAGGAATTGAATGAAACTGTTCGGGCCGCAGGAGGTTTTGGTCACACCGGAAAAAATTAGAATATGCCAGGCATGAAAGATTTATTTATAGTATTAACAGCAACCATGTTATTTTCTTGTAGTGCTGCAAAGAAAATACCTAAAGCACCACCAGTAATCAGGGATACAGCCTCAGCTCCAATCGAAACAGAAACACCTGCTTCGGTGATAGGTAGTTTGAATCATATCGACTTCAAAACTTTCTCAGGCAAAGCTGATGTGGATTTTGACGATGGAAAAGGAAACCAACGAAGTCTAAGTGCCAAATTGGTGATGATAAAAGACAATGCCATCTGGATATCAGCAGGGTTGATGGGTTTTGAAGGAGTACGCGTACTCATCACCAAAGATTCTGTAAAAATGCTGAACAAACTGGAAAAAGAATATACCGCCTCCAGCTTGGCCTATTTGCAAGATAAGATAGGGCTGCCTGCAGATTTTGAAACTCTTCAAAATCTACTGATTGGGAATGCCGTTTTTGTAAATAAGGAGAATGCCACAATGGAAAAAGGGACGGATAGGTATGTGGTATCTACTCAAAGCGACAAATTCAAAAACGTACTGACCGTGCTGTTGCCCGGATACCTGCCATCTGTTAGCCAGTTAACCGATACGGATGAGACTCAAAAAAGAACGGCTCAATTAGATTATGCGGATTACAGGTCTATCAGTGGCAGAAATTTTTCTGCCCTTCGAAATATCAGTGTGAAGTATAAGAATAATATTAAGATAAAACTCAATTACAGATCAGCCGATTTTGATGGAGAAGTCTCCATCCCTTTTACGGTGCCTTCGAGTTATAAAGTAAAATAATTGACCTCTGCATTTAGTATTAATAGAATTTAGCATTAGTAATGATTTTTTCAAGTCTTGGAAATAGCGTCTTCAAATTGTTCGCCCCGAATTGGAAAATGTCCAGCATCGGATATTTTAGAATTGCCTTTTTATTTATTTTCTTTTGGGTTGCACAACCATTGCTGGCTCAAAAAACCAGCGATAAATCCGATATGGAGGCTGAACGCAGACATTTGCAAAGAGAACTAAGACAGATACAAGAATCCTATGATGCCGTGAAAGGACAAAGTAAAAACAGCTTGATGCAATTGGCTGCGCTGAATAAAAAAATAGATGTACAGGAAAAATTTATTAGAAATATTGGTAAGGAAATCACATTGATCAATGATGATATTTACTACAGTGCTATCGAGATTAAGCGTTTGAAAACACAAATGGATACTTTGAAAGCACAATACGCTAAAATTGTTGTGTATGCCTATAAAAACAGAAGCAACTATGATTACCTGAACTTTATTTTTTCTGCCAAGAGTTTTAATGATGCAATGAAGCGGGTAGAGTATCTGAAAAGCTATCGCAACTATCGGGAACAACAAATGCAAACCATTGTAAAAACCAGAGACTTGATAAATACCAGGTACAGTCAGCAACTGGTGAGCAAGCAAAAAAAAGAAACGGCTCTGGGTAGCAGAACCAATGAATATAATGTGTTGGACGGACAGCGGGTGGAAAAAGATTCTGTTGCCAAACTATTACAATCTCAGGCCGGGCTACTTCAAAAACAAATTGTAAAAAAGAAAGAGCAGGATCGGCAGCTAAAACTGGATATAGCTTCAGTAGTAAGGCAGGAGATAGCTGAGGCAAAAAAAATTGCTCAGGAAGAGGCCAGGAAAAGAGCAGCCGAAGAAGCCAAGGCAAGGCAGCAGGAAATGACAAAACAGCGCAATCTGGAAACAGAAAAAGCCTTGCAAAATGTGAAAATCAATCCTTCGGCTATGCCGGAAAATAAGGCAGAGCCACAGAAGGAAATAGCGTCCACGCCGCCAAGAGAATTGAAGTTTGATCCGGTAGATCCGGGGAGTACAACTACCTATCGAAATGTACCGGGATCTAATAATGAGATTGCGGCCAATTCGAAACCGGTAGTGGTTCCAAAAGGCAAAGCACCCTCGCCACTGCCGCCAAGCATCAATGTCAATAAAACACCTGTCGGCGGATATCTGAATTATCAGGCAGCGGATATCGCACTCAATAGCAACTTTTCACAAAATAGAGGTCGTTTGCCTGCTCCGGTAGATGGTGTGATCACGCTGGGATTTGGAAGATATAAAATTGAGGGAGTGGGGCCGGACATTGTTGGGGATAATCCTGGAGTAACCTACACCACTCAGGTAGGGGCATCGGTGAGAGCTGTATTTAACGGAGAAGTAGTGAGCATATCCAATGTGGGGAACACTTCTTTTGTCGTGATCCGGCATGGAAAATATTTTACGGCCTATAGCAATATGGCTTCTGTTTCGGTAGGCAAAGGGGCCACCGTGCAAAGCGGTCAGAGCATTGGTTCTGTGGCTGCTGATGAAGAAACCGGATCTGGCAAACTTGATTTTATTCTCATGATCGAAGAACGAAATGTAGATCCCAGAGCCTGGTTGCGGTAATGGATGGCGTATTTAATCCAAACGATTTTTTGGGATGATGTTTCTGCCGCAATCCCTGTTCGGAATTGTGCCTAAAACTGAATCGTTTTTTTCCTAGGCAATGTATTTGTACCTTCGCCAACTTTTTAGCATGTGCCTAAAGGCTATATGCGATAGAATAAAATTTAAATCTTAAGTAATAATGGCTTTACAAGCAGGAATTGTGGGTCTACCCAATGTAGGAAAATCAACTTTGTTTAATGCAGTCAGCAATAGTGCCAAGGCACAGGCTAGCAACTATCGTTTTTGCACCATCGAGCCCAATACCGGCCTGGTGGATGTGCCTGATGAGCGTATCGACAAATTAGCAGAACTGGTGGTGCCTGATCGTACCGTGCCCACACAAATCGAGATTGTAGATATTGCTGGTTTGGTAAAGGGAGCCAGTAAAGGAGAAGGACTAGGAAATAAGTTTCTGGCAAATATCAGAGAAGTAGATGCCATCATTCATGTGGTGCGATGCTTTGAAGATGAAAATGTATTGCGTGAAGAAGGAGCAATCAATCCTGTTAGCGACAAGGAAATAATAGATACAGAACTGCAACTGAAGGATTTGGATAGTGTGGAGAAACAAATTCAGAAAAAAGAAAAGCAAGCCAAAACCGATCCCAAAGCAAAAATAGAACTGGAAGTGTTACTGCGTTGCAAAGCACATCTGGAACAAGGAAAAAGTATTCGTTCGCTGGATTTGAACAAGGAAGAAAAAGAAGCTATTGCAGATTTGTTTTTGCTGACCGGAAAGCTGGTACTATATGTGGCGAATGTGGATGAACCCTCTATGCACACTGGAAATAAGTATTCTGATGCGTTAAAGAAAGTGGCCGAAGAAGAAGGTGCCGGGATTATTGTGATGAACAACAATATCGAAGCACAGATTTCTGAAATGGAAGATCCGGATGACAAGGCTTTGTTCATGGATGAGTACAAAATGAGCGAACCCGCTCTGAACCGCCTCATTCGTTCTGCTTATAAATTGTTAGGATTACAAACCTATTTTACAGCCGGAGTGCAGGAAGTGCGTGCCTGGACTTTTCATGAGGGGTGGAAAGCGCCACAATGTGCCGGCGTAATTCATACAGATTTTGAGAAAGGATTTATCAAGGCCGAAGTGATTGGGTTTACTGATTATCTACAATATAAAAGTGAAGCGGCCTGCCGTGAAGCCGGAAAATTGAGGATTGAAGGAAAAGAATATATAGTGAAAGATGGCGACATTATGCATTTTAGGTTTAATGTATAATTAGGGTAACCAGATTCTTATAAAGAATTTTTCAAAAATCCATTAGCGTGCAAATAGATTTGTACCTAATGGATTTTTTGTTTTGGTTGATCTTGAGTGCTTTCGACTTCAAATGATACACAATGTTAAACAAAGTACTGGTGAAAGGGGGGGCTGAAATCACTACCCGGATAGGCAGATGTCATGCATCTAAAGCGTGAAAAATTTCTGATACTGGACAGAAATGATCTGAATTCTTTTATTATGTAATATGAATTTATAGTCAAGTAATTTACTTTTTTTAGATTGTTTTTTGGGAAGCAAAAATTTTATGGAATTGGATCACATAAATGTCAAACTAAATAATAAATTTGTAACCATTGTATAATGTTAATACATGTGGTTATGAATGAATATTTGACAATTTCCGAGACATCAGAATTAATAGGTAAAAGTAAAGAAACGCTAAGGCGATGGGATAGAGAAGGCAAGTTATCTGCTGTACGAGAACCTATGAGTAACTACCGAGTGTATAGACGAGACCAAGTCGAACTGTTGTTTGGCAATTTTATTAATACTAAATCAAAGGATGTTGAAAATAATTTTGTTGAACCACTACATGACTACTCAGTATTGGAATTGTTTGCGGGCGCAGGTGGGCTGGCTGTAGGTTTGGAAAAAGCGGGATTAAAGTGTGTTGCATTGAACGAAATTGATAAGTGGGCATGTCAGACTTTGAGAAAAAATCGTCCTCATTGGAATGTCTTGGAAGGTGATGTCAAGAATTTTGACTTTAAAGTGTACCATAACAAAGTAGATGTTGTAACAGGCGGATTCCCTTGTCAGGCCTTTAGTTATGCAGGAAAAAAATTGGGATTGGCTGATGCACGTGGTACTCTTTTTTATGAGTTTTCCAGAGTAGTGAACGAGGTTAATCCCCCAATTTGTATAGGAGAAAATGTGCGTGGATTATTGAGTCATGAAAAAGGAAAAACTTTGAGAGGAATGATTTCGATTTTGGATGAAATAGGTTACAAAGTAGTGCCTGTTCAGGTTTTGAAGGCAATAAACTACCGGGTACCCCAAAAACGAGAACGATTAATTTTGGTAGGAATTAGAAAGGATATTGATTTGCAGTTTGAGTATCCAAAACCTTATGGGAAAATCTATAATTTAATAGACGCATTGAAGAACGGTGAATTGTTTAGTACAGATGTTCCAAAATCTATGGGTGCTAAATATCCACAAAACAAAAAAGATGTTTTAGATCTGGTTCCTCAAAGAGGATATTGGCGTGATTTGCCACTCGAAATTCAAAAAGAATTTATGGGTGGTAGTTTCCATTTAGGCGGTGGAAAAACCGGTATTGCTCGTAGAATTGGTTGGGACGAACCTTGTTTGACTTTGACTTGCAGTCCTGCACAAAAACAAACCGAGCGTTGTCATCCCGACGAAACTCGTCCTTTTACTGTTCGTGAATATGCCCGAATTCAAACCTTTCCTGATGATTGGGATTTTGTTGGTTCTATGGCACAACAATACAAACAAATAGCTACAAGTGGTTCTATTAATTTTTGGAAAGAAATGGGGTTCAGTGTGGTCGCTTTTTTAAACTCTTATTATACAGGAAAATGCAAATAGGATTATACGAACAGCTTATCAATAAAATTATTTTATCGCAGATAAATCAATTAGATAAAGATCAATTTTTTATAAGTGAAACGAATATTGACAAAGCTGAAGCTGCCAAAGTTTTGGGACAGTATTTGAGCAATGTTGTTCGGTATGCACTTAGTTTAATTAATGGAGATGACTTAGTTGAAAAACAGATAGATTTAGCTAATAAAATAATTCGTCTTCTAAAAGATGAATTGAGTTATCAAGATTTTGATAATGATTTAATTGCCGTGGAAGCTAAAATCCTTTCGGCTATTTTTTCTAAAATTGATGCAGGATTTTCCGATATAGACAAGCATTTAAAAGCAATTACACCTTATTCTAGACTTTCTCATAGTGAGCTTTTTACTGGAAGTAATTCTGGCATCTCATTGGAAAGTGAAATAAAAAAGGAAATTTTATCGGCTGATAAAATTAATTTCTTGGTTTCTTTTATCAAATGGACAGGCATCAGAATATTTGAAAGAGAACTTACTGAATTTACTGAAAGAGGCGGAATACTCCAGGTTATTACCACTTCTTATATGGGAGCTACTGATTTGAAAGCTATTGAGTTTTTAGCGTCATTAAAAAACACTGAAATAAAAGTATCCTATAATACCGAAAACGAAAGACTACACGCAAAGGCTTATTTATTTTATCGAAATACAGGATTTCATACTGGATATATTGGTTCTTCGAATTTGTCGAGGTCTGCACTCACCAATGGTTTGGAATGGAATTTAAAAATTACCACGCAAGAAATCAATCATATCATTGATAAGTTTCAAAAAACCTTTGATACCTATTGGCAAGATAAAGAGTTTGAATATTTTGACGCAAAAAAAGACACGGATAAATTAAGAATAGCACTAAAAAAAGAAAAACAACATGATGCAACCAATATTGCTGCCTATTTTGATATCAAGCCATTTCACTATCAAGACGAAATTTTAGAAAAACTATTCACCGAAAGAAGGATTCATCATCGCAATAGAAATCTTTTGGTGGCGGCTACTGGAACAGGGAAGACGGTCATTTCTGCATTTGATTATAAGCGGTTTAGGCAAGTAAACCAACCCGCTAAATTATTATTTGTAGCACATCGAAAAGAAATTCTTCAACAAGCTCAGGCTACTTTTCAAGGTATTCTGAAAGATCAAAATTTTGGTGAGCTTTGGGTTGATGGTTTAATGCCTGAACGGTTTGAATATGTATTCGCATCTGTTCAAACGCTAAACAATCAAATTTTCAATTTAAATTTAACGCCCAATTATTACGATTTTATTATCATAGATGAAGTGCATCACATATCGGCATCAAGTTATCGATCTGTTTTGGAAAAATTTGCACCAATCGTTTTATTAGGATTAACAGCCACACCAGAAAGAATGGATGGCGAAGATATTTTAAAAGATTTTTGTGACACAATTGCGGCTGAAATTCGATTACCAGAAGCACTCAATAGAAAATTACTATGCCCATTTCAGTACTTCGGCGTAACCGATAATGTGGATTTATCAAATTTAACCTGGCAGAATGGAAGATATTTGCCCGGTGAATTGTCAAAACTTTTTACACAAAATGATTTGCGTGTTAATCATATTTTAACGAATGTCAATAAATACTTAAATAACATTCACCAAGTAAGCGCATTGTGTTTTTGTGTTACACAGGAACACGCTCAATTTATGGCAGAAAAGTTTACGCTGGCAGGACTAAAAGCTGATTATTTAGTGAGCACTCGTAATAACGAGCGGAGTGAATTGCGTAGAAAATTTACACAGAAAGAAATCAACTATCTTTTTGTTGTCGATATTTTTAATGAAGGCGTTGATATTCCAGAAATAGATACCGTTTTGTTTTTAAGACCAACAGAAAGTTTAACTGTTTTTCTACAACAATTAGGTCGTGGTTTACGATTGGCTGATAATAAAGACTGCCTCACGGTTTTAGATTTCGTAGGCAACTCACGCCCTGAATATGATTATGAAGGAAAATTTAGAGCCTTGGTCGGTAAAACCACAACGCCAATTCAAAAAGAGATAGAGGACGATTTTCCACATCTGCCTTTGGGATGTTCTATTGTTTTAGAGAAAAAGGCAAAAGAGTTTATCTTAGAAAATATTAGAAACGCTACTTCGCTAAATAAAAATCAGTTAGTACAAAAAATTCAAAATTATCAGCACCAAACCACCTTACCATTATCGTTAAATAATTTTTCTAAATTTTACCACATTCGATTGCAGTTAATTTACAAACGAGGAAGCTGGAAAAGACTTTGTCTGTTAGCCGGAAAAATTGATGAAATGGGTGATGTCAATGAAATAGAAATTCACCGAGCGATCAAGAAGAAGTGGCTTTCCTGTCATTCATACAGTTATTTTGAATTTATTAAAAGGATAGCAGAAAAAAATTTCGATATTGATTTGTATGAATTGTCTGCAACTGAAAAACAAATGTGCTTAATGTTGCATTATGATGTATGGCAGGATGCAGGCGGATTTGATTCTTTGGAAGAAAGCATTCGAGCAATTGGCAGAAATTCTATTTTAAATCAGGAGATTATTGAGGTGATGCAAATTTTATGCAATCAAATAGACTACTTAGAAACCGATATTTTGCTACCAATGGAACAACCACTAAAAGTTCATAGCCGATATACGAGAGAACAAATTTTGGCTGCTTTTGGGTTCAGTACATTTGAAAGTAAAAGTAGTATTCGAGAGGGAATTGCATTATCAAATGATAAAAAATTAGAACTCCTCTTCATCACCCTTAATAAGTCGGAAAAGAATTTTTCACCTACAACATTATATGAAGATTTTGCGATTAGCGAAACATTATTTCATTGGCAAAGTCAAAATAATGTAAAGCAAGAAAGCGCAAAAGGGCTATCCTATATCAATCATCAACAAGAGAATAAAAAAATTTTACTTTTTGTTAGAGAAAAGGGCGAAGATGAGTTTGGAAACACAATGGGCTCAGTCTTTTTAGGCGAAGCAAAAATTAATGAATACTATGGCAATAAACCAATGAGTATTAAATGGGAATTGCACGAACCGATGCCGCCATACTTATGGAAAGACTCTGCTAAAATGGCTATTGGATAGAATCGCAGAGTTTTATCACGATGGGTAATTTCTCATAAAGTTGAGCATAAGCATCTGCCTCCGTTGTAATGGTCGCATAAAACTCAGATAAAGAAATTTTGAAAACTCGTTTTTGGCTTATACTATATTCTTCGTTTCCAATAATCCATTTTTCATTTGTATTTGAAAGGTCGTCTAATAGAATGTAATAAAATTTTGCTTTTAAAAATACTCGGGAAGCATTTGCTAATTTTTCAAAAATAGCATCAGAAATATTTGTAGAAATATCTCTGTATCCGAAAATAGCAAAAAGTGTATTGTCTGTCGCTTTAATATCAAAACCACTCAAATTCCCAACTTCATAACCCTTTATTCCACCCAATATCTGTTCGTGAAAAGTTCCAATGGAATTATTTATTGATTTGTCTATTTGTCTTAAAATTTCTGATTGAATAAGATTTTCCTCATTTATGTCATTGAACTTTGCATCAAAGGTTAGTTTAATTGTATCCACCTTGTTTGAATAAAAGTTCTTTTTGGTAATGTTGTTCTTAGCTTTTAAATAGGCTTGGTGTAAATTGCCAATGCAGTCCAATAAATGCTTGTCCGAAATGTAGTTTAGGTATTTATTTCTCATTCAATTATTTCAAATTAGTCAGTCGTAAAGATAACACAATAGCTTTATGTGTTACTTCTGGGACGGAATAAATATCGGATATCTAAAACAGGATATGCTCGTTTGTAAATAGGTTTTGTTATCAAGAGGTTTGATGATTCGAATCTTTAAGTAATATTGTTCGAAATTGTTTCAACTTTGATATTTCATTCATCAGCTAGGTGATTTTTTTCTCAAATTTCAAAAAAGGAGAAACCCAATACAGTTTTTCACCTTATTTTTGCACGATTTTTTGATGCTATTTATTCTGCAGTACAAGAGTGCGATGTAACAATGATGGGCAATGCACCGCTGCAGGGAACATAAAAAAAATTTTTGATGTCAGATACACAATCACGCGCTATTTTACTTTTACAGGATGGAACTATTGCCGAAGGTTTTGCTTTTGGGGCCATTGGAACGACCACTGGCGAAATTTGTTTTAATACCGGAATGACAGGCTATCAGGAAGTGTTTACTGATCCGAGTTATTTTGGGCAGATCGTAATTATGAATGCGGTGCATGTGGGAAACTATGGTACCATGCCAGCAGATGTGGAAAGTGACAGTGTGAAAATTTTGGGGGTGATTGCTAAAAACCTCAACGAAAATTACTCTCGCAAAATGGCGGATGATTCTTTGGATGCTTACCTGAAAAAGAATGGTATTGTGTCCATTCACGGAGTGGATACGAGGGCACTGGTCGCTCATATTCGTACCAAAGGTGCTATGAACTGTATCATTTCTTCCGACATTTTTGATGTGGAACTGCTGAAACAAAAATTGGCTGAAGCACCGGATATGGCGGGGCTGGAACTGGCTTCAAAAGTATCTACCAAAACGGTGTATGAAATGGGCGATGCGGCTTCGGATGTTAGAATAGCGGTGATGGATTATGGCACCAAAAGAAATATTCTGAAGTGTATGGTGGATCGAGGTGCTTTTGTGAAAGTGTTTCCTGCCAAAACTCCTTTAGCAGAAGTGAAGCAGTTCAATCCAGATGGATATTTTATCTCTAACGGTCCTGGCGATCCTGCATCTATGGATTATGCGGTGAACAATCTGAAAGAAATTTTGGACGAAAATAAACCTGTTTTTGGCATTTGCTTGGGGCATCAGTTGCTGGCATTGGCCAATGGCATTGATACTTTTAAAATGCACCACGGTCACAGAGGGCTGAACCATCCGGTGAAAAATCTGGTAACTGGCCGGTCAGAGATTACCACCCAAAACCACGGGTTTGGGGTGGATCCTGAATCTGTTAAAAACTCGGAGAAAGTGGAAGTAACTCACCTGAACTTGAATGACCAGTCTATTGAAGGTATTCGAGTGAAGGGTAAAAATGCCTTCTCGGTGCAGTACCATCCGGAGAGTACACCAGGCCCCAATGACTCAAGATATTTATTTGATGACTTTATAACCATGATCAGAGAAAACAAGCACTAATATTGATTTTCTGATCTGCCGGACCCCAAAGAAATGTTGTTCAATATTTCTTTGGGGTTTTCTTTTTGTGTGATATTGATAGAGGGGGAGCGCAGGAGGTGAAAAAATTATTTTTGCAGGTTTTTGCATTTATTTATACTTGTTTGCGCTTTTTTGCAGGTTAATGCTTTATCTTTAGGATTGTATTAACAACGATTGCCTTAGTACAATGCTAAAGAAGGAAAGACAAGCCTATATCCTGCACCAGCTCAATTTGCACAATAAGGTATTGAGTATGGATATGTGTAAGGAGATTGCCGTTTCGGAAGATACCGTGAGACGGGATCTTCAGGAGCTGTCGGATGCTGGTAGGTTGATAAAAGTGCATGGCGGTGCTTTGTCCATGGCCTTTAACGAAGTGCGACCAGAGCCTAGAAACGTGTATTCTCAGTCTCAGAAAAAAATCATTGCTACCAAGGCTTTGCAACTTTTAAAAGAGGGCATGTTTATCCTCACCAGCGGGGGAACCACTATTTTGGAAATGATCAGAGCTATTCCTCCGCAACTAAAACTGACCATTGTATCGGGTAGTATTCCAGTGATCAATGCTTGTTTGTCTCATCCCAATCTGGATATCGTGGTGATAGGTGACCGGCTTTCAAAAGATTCAAAAATAACCGTAGGTGCCGAAGCAATACAGAAAATAAATAGCATAAATGCCGATCTGTGTTTTTTGGGTACCAATGCTATTGATATTGAGCACGGCGTAACGGATAGCGACTGGGAGGTAGTTCAGGTAAAAAAAGCGATGGTGAATGCTTCATCCCAAATAATATGTGTAACGATTGCTGAAAAATTAGAAACATATCAGTCTATAAAAATTTGTCCTACAGATAGAGTGGATTATTTAATTACAGAACTTGATCCGGAAGACAACAAACTAAAGGCGTATCAAAAAGCTGGTATAAAGAGTTTATAGTTTAAAGTTTTCAAAGTAAGAAATAGCTGCAAAAAAACTTCCAGTCCGGGAGAATTTTATTCTGGCTATTCGATTTAACCATTTAAAACAATAAAAAAATAAACAGATGAAAAGTAGAATTGCAAGTTTAATCGGGTGCATATTGCTGGTCTGTTCTGCACTTAGTTCAGCCTATGCGCAATCCAAAGTAGTTGCCGGAAAAGTAACTGATCAAAACGGTAAAGTCTTAGATGGGGTTACTGTGGTGGTTAGGCAAACTAATCGGGCTACTTCCACAGATCAAGGTGGCGTCTTTTCAATTAGTGCTTCTCCTGGAGAAACACTTGTTTTTACTATGGTTGGATACAATAGTAATGAAGTACTGGTTGGGAATTCCAGTTTTATAACAGTAACATTAATCCAAAAACTATCTAATCTGGAGGAAGTGGTAGTGGTGGGTTATGGTACCCAGAAAAAAGGAAACCTTACTGGTGCTGTGTCCACAGTTGATATTGATAAAAGTTTGCATGGAAGGCCTATTGCGGATGTGGGACGGGGGTTACAAGGTGCAGCATCCGGTTTAAGTGTTGTGATTCCAAGTGGTGAGGTAGGCTCGGATCCAATTATCAAAATTCGTGGACAGTTGACTTCTTTCAGGGGGGCTAGCTCACCTTTAATCTTATTGGATAATGTTGAGATTCCCAGTATCCAAATTGTAAATCCAAATGATATTGCATCTATCACGGTATTAAAGGATGCTGCTGCCGCTTCCATTTATGGAGCAAAAGCTTCTAATGGTGTTATTTTGATTACTACAAAAAAAGGTTCTGGAACTGCAAAGCCACAAATCAATTATTCTGATAATTTTTCATGGCAAAATGTATGGAAGGAATTAAAAATGGGTGATGTAAATGCATTACGCTACACCGTGGATGCAGTTGAAAGAATTGGTATTACTACGCCTACTGGAGCATTTTATTATGTTGATAAAGCCAGCTATTTAAAAGCGGTGGAATGGAAGAATAAGTATGGCTCTTCTATAGGTGCCGATGACCCTACTGTTTTTGGTAGAGATTGGTACGTGCAGGGAGCAACCAATCAAAAAATGGGGATGAGAACTTATGATCCTTATGATTATATGGTAAAAGAATGGGCTCCCACTCAGCAACATGATCTCACGATAGGTCAGACAGTGGGAAAGACATCTTATAATATTGGTTTAGGATTGCTTAATCAAAGTGGAATGATAAAACCGGCAAAGAAGGATGAGTTTACCCGGCACAATGCATCAATAAGATTGTCCAGCGAGATAAATAAACTGATAACGATTAGAGGAGGAGCAATTTATTCAAGTAGAAACAAAGAGTATCCTTATGTAACCAATTCAACAACTGCTGACCCTTGGTTGTATTTGTACAGATGGGGGCCTTTGTATCCATTTGGGAACGATGGAAATGGAGATCCCATTAGAAGCCCTGTCAGTGAGGCCGCTGCGGCGAATACTGCCAACATTCTCCAGAACTACATGAATGTAACGCTTGGTACTACGCTTAATTTTACTAGTAACTGGAAATTTGATTTTGACTACACCTATTCAAACCAGAATCAAATCTGGAGAAGACCCGGTACCAGATATACTGCTCGAAATTCTTGGGCGGCTCCTAAATCTAGGGTGGATGCAAATGGTCAGCAGATATATGTAGATAGCACAGGTGTTGAAGTGCCCGTGGGTTCTCCTGGTGCTTTTAAGGCTTATGATTTATCTTATGACACTTACACTTCTGCAGGAGCAAACCCTGATCATCTTTATCGTCAGGTATCTGATTTTACCAGTAGCACCATCAATGCATATACAACCTACAATCTGGATCTTAAAGAGGACCACAATTTAAAATTTATTCTGGGTTTAAACAGGGTCGCTCAGGAAAATGAGTGGCAATCTCAACAGGTGAGCCAATTAACAGATATTAATAATCCACAGTTTGATTTTGCAGTAGGTGCTCCACCAGTGGTAGGAGGCGATAAAACTTGGGAATCACAATTGGGATATTTTGGAAGGGTTAACTACGCTTTTAGAAATAAATATCTGATTGAGGGGAACTTGCGTTATGATGGATCTTCAAAATTCCGTTCAGATCTATGGTGGAGATGGTATCCTTCTTTTTCTGCAGGATGGGTTATAAGTCAGGAGAAATTTATGGAATGGACTAATCCAGTACTGAGTTTCTTTAAAATAAGAGGATCCTGGGGGTCTATCGGTGACCAGACCGTACCCAATACGCTGTATCTACCATTGATGGGTAGCGGGCTTTCCACATGGATAGGATCAAATGGACAAAAAGTTCCTTTTGTGAGCACTCCTCCTGCTATTGTAAATGATATTACTTGGCAGGATATTGAAACAAAAAATCTGGGAGTGGATTTGTCCTTTCTCAGAAATAAAATCAATCTTACTTTTGATTTATTTCAAAGGAATACCAATAATATGATTGTTCCACTTGAAGGTATTCCATTAACTTTTGGCGTGGGTGCTCCCCAAGGCAATTTCGGATCCCTTCAAACAAATGGTTGGGAACTTACACTCGACTTAAACCATAGGTTTGACAATGGAGTGGGTATTAATTTCAGGGGAAATATTTCGGATGCAAAAACTAGAATAAAGGAATACGGCTCTTCCTCACAGGTAAATGCCAACTATAACGGGAAGGATATTGGCGAAATATGGGGGTATCGAACTGACCGGCTTTACCAAATGGAAGACTTTGAGTTGGATGGCAATGGAAGCTTACAGCTTATCACACTTACGGCCAATGAGGTACCAGCGAAATATGTTGGAAAGCGTGCATACAAATTAAAAAGTGGAGCAAATGGTGAAAAACCCGTCTATCAGGTTTTCCTTCAAAATTCTGCAAACTTTTTCTTTGGTCCCGGAGATGTTAAGTTTAGGGATCTGAATGCCGATGGTGTCATTGATAATGGGGGTACTTCATTAAGCGACCACGGTGATTGGGAAGTTATTGGCAATTCTACACCCAGATATGAATATGGAATAAGGCTTGGTGCTGATTTTAGAGGTGTTGATTTTAGTGTGTTTTTTCAAGGGGTCGGCAATCGTTCAATTTGGGGTGATGGTTTCCTTGCAATCCCGGGGTATAACTCTGCGGATGGTGCTATGCCAGCAGCTATTGCAGATAATTATTGGCGGCCTGATCATACCGATGCATTCTACCCAGCAGCATATAATAATGGAGGAAGTGCTACATCCAATAATATGCAAGTTCAGGACAGGTACTTGCTGAATATGTCTTACCTGCGATTGAAAAATTTGTCTGTTGGATATTCCTTGCCTCAAAGTATCCTGAATAGGATTTCTGTGAATTCTTTACGAATATATGGAGCATTAGAGAACTTTATTACCTGGGATCATTTAGGAGGACTTCCAATAGATCCTGAAAGTATCAATGGCTACTCAATGTGGAATACTTCAAATTATAACCTAGGTCGAACAGGTATTGGTATCCCAACATTTAAGAGTGTTTCATTTGGAATTCAACTTAACTTCTAAAAATTTAATTATGAACAAGTTTTTATATATCTGTCTTTTTGCATTCACCAGTCAGTGTTTCCTATCATGCAATAAGGATCTTTTAGACAGGCCTCCTCAAACAAGCTATGTGGATGATGCCAATCAGTACTGGAGAAATGAAGATGATATTCGCATGTTTGCTAATGGTTTTTATTCAAATTATTTTAGTGGCTACAATACCAGTTTTACAGCTGATTATACTCCTGTAAGAGGCTATACCTTTAATGATGATCTTACCGGAAAAAATGTTCAATCAAATTTTGAAAGCAATATTCCTTCTTCCAGAGGATCCAGTTCTGAAAGTGCTGCCTGGCAAAGTCAGTATGCCGGACCTACCTGGAATTTTGCATGGATACGCAAGGCTAATATATTTATAAGTCGAATTGATAGCATATCCAAATCACGAATTTCTGCTGATGCATATAAACATTGGAGTGCAGTCGCCAGATTTTTTAGAGGGTATGAGTATAGCCGATTGGTTAGTGTTTTTGGCGATGTGCCATATTTTGGGTCAGTCGTTTCAGAGAAGAATCTAAGTGAACTTTTCAAGGATAGAGATAATAGGGGCGTTGTGATGGATAAAGTGTATGATGATTTTAAATATGTGCTCGACAATATCAGAGTTAATGATGGAGCGCAATATTTGAATAAATATATCGCAGCTGCCTTCATTTCAAGATTGATGTTATTTGAAGGTACCTACCAGCACTATCACAATCTGGATGCTGCCCGTGCTAAAAATTACCTGGAGCTTGCTGTGCAGGCTGCCGAAGTAGTTATGAGTAACACAGGGTATAAATTTACAAGTGATTTTAAAGCATTATTTACCTCAGATAATCTTGCAGGAAATCCGGAAGTTATCCTATACAGGGCTTATGACGCAGCATTGCAGGTAACACATTGTATTGGATCCTACTCAAATGGAACCGAGGTGGTAGGTGTAGATCCAAACCTTGTATTAATTAAGTCATTTATTGCAAATGATGGAAACGTTTGGCAAAATTCTACAGTACCTAACGCAGCTAGTTTTACTATTTCAAATCTTGCTAAAACCCGAGACCCTCGTTTCGAAGCCTCTTTCATGGACATAGCCAATGGTGCTTCGGCAACATTGTTATATGGATATAAATTTGCATCACGCGAAGCGATCACCTTTATTGGAAAAACATATCCGGCAGCCTGGGGCAGTAATACAAACACCAGTGATGCGCCTATTATCAGACTTGGAGAAGTGGTGCTTAATTGGATAGAAGCAAAAGCCGTGCTAGCACAGTATTTTGGAGGACCTGCAGTAACACAGGCTGATATTGATAAGTCCATTAATGCCATTCGTAGTCGTCCTTTGGAGGGAGCAGCAATTGCAAAAGGTGTTCAGAAAACAGCAGCTTTGAATTTATCAAATTTGCCAAATGATCCTGCACGAGATGCTGATGTTCCTGCACTTATTTGGGAAATAAGAAGGGAAAGAAGGATGGAATTTGTTTTTGAAAATTTCAGATTATTAGATATAAAGAGATGGCATAAACTTAATTATATGGATTACAGTACAAACCCAGATTATTTCCTTGGACCATGGGTTGATATTAATGCAGAAATTCCAAGTTATCTTACCACAGCTACAAAAAATAAGGTAAGAGTAAAAAAACAGGATGGTACTATAGTTATCTGGAATGGGAGCAATAAAACAGATATGGTTGGTTATTGGATGGTAGAAAACGCCCAAAACAGATTAGCATTTACCGAAAAATCTTATCTGTCACCAGTTGGAACACAACAAATAAACGAGTATCAGGAAAAAGGATCCACTTTAACCCAAACAACCGGATGGTAAATCAACATTGTTGTATGTTTAATTAATCATTGGTTCTTCTTTCCCATAAAAAAAAACTGCCAAACTTTGTCAATAGAAATTCAAAGTTTGGCGGTTTTTTTTATTGATTTGAAGAAAGCAAAATAGAAATGCCTACTGTTTCCATCTACCCTTCAAAGTCAGCAGGAGGTGACAAAATTATTTTTGCAGGTTTTTGCATTTATTTATACTTATTTGCGCTTTTGTGCAGGTTAATACTTTATCTTTAGGATTGTATTAACAATGATTGCCTGAATATTATGCTAAAGAAGGAGAGACAAGCTTATATCCTGCACCAGCTCAATTTGCACAATAAGGTATTGAGTATGGATATGTGTAAGGAGATTGCCGTTTCGGAAGATACCGTGAGACGGGATCTTCAGGAGCTGTCGGATGCTGGTAGGTTGATAAAAGTGCATGGCGGTGCTTTGTCCATGGCCTTTAACGAAGTGCGACCAGAGCCTAGAAACGTGTATTCTCAGTCTCAGAAAAAAATCATTGCTACCAAGGCTTTGCAACTTTTAAAAGAGGGCATGTTTATCCTCACCAGCGGGGGAACCACTATTTTGGAAATGATCAGAGCTATTCCTCCGCAACTAAAACTGACCATTGTATCGGGTAGTATTCCAGTGATCAATGCTTGTTTGTCTCATCCCAATCTGGATATCGTGGTGATAGGTGACCGGCTTTCAAAAGATTCAAAAATAACCGTAGGTGCCGAAGCAATACAGAAAATAAATAGCATAAATGCCGATCTGTGTTTTTTGGGTACCAATGCTATTGATATTGAGCACGGCGTAACGGATAGCGACTGGGAGGTAGTTCAGGTAAAAAAAGCGATGGTGAATGCTTCATCCAAAATAATATGTGTAACGATTGCTGAAAAATTAGAAACATATCAGACTATAAAAATTTGTGGTTTGGATAAAATCGATTTTCTAGTGACAGAATGTGACGCGACAGATAATAAGTTGAAGCCTTTTAAAAGTTTTGGAATCAATGTTTTGTAAAAAAAATAAATACGTATTATGAGAAAGACGACTGCAAGTTTTATCTTGTGTTGGTTATCTTGTTTGCTAATACCAGGATTGGCTTTTGCTCAAAGCCGGTCAATAAATGGTGTAGTAGAAACAAAGGATGGAAAACCAATTCAGGGTGTCACGGTTTCCGTTAATGGTACAGCCAGAGCAACCTCCACAGAGCAGGATGGTACCTTCAATATTTTGATTGAAACAGGGCAAACTCTGGAGTTTAGTTCGATTGGTTATGAAACGCAATCCAGAAGAATTGGAAATGAAAATACCATTAGAATTGTAATGGTGGAAGGAAAAGGAACTCAGGAAGATGAAGTGATTGTGACTGCTTATGGCCAAACAAAAGGAAAACGAGGGTTGACCTATCAGGCTCAACAGTTAAAAGGTGATGAGATAGCCGAAACACAACGGGACAATTGGGTAAATGGATTGATAGGCCGGGTAGCTGGTGCCAATATCACTCCTTCTTCCGGTGCTCCCGGGGCATCCACTACTATTGTATTGCGCGGACCAGTTTCTTTGGGTGGCAACAACCAACCACTATTTGTGGTGGATGGGGTTCCTTATGACAACCAAACCATCAATCAGGATAACCTGTTAGGAAACTCAAGTGGTGCCAACAGAAATAGCGATTATGGCAACAGGGCTGCAGATATTAATTCCAATGATATAGAGACTATAACTATCCTAAAAGGGCCCGAGGCCTCTGCATTATATGGCTCTGAGGGAGCGTCCGGAGCTATCGTAATCACTACAAAAAAAGGTAAATCCGGAAGAGCTGTAGTTAGTTATGATAATAGTTTTCGATTTGAAAACATTTACCGTTTTCCAGAAATTCAAACTGTATATACACGTGGTTCTAATGGAATTTCAGACCTTACCTCCACCGGGAATCCTTTTAGTTCAGGTACTGTTTACCAATACTTTGGTGATAAGTATCCGGAGGGTACCAAAATATATGATAATGCCCGTGCTTTTTTTAGAACAGGTAAATCGCAAAGACATAACCTGAATCTGGATGGAGGATCCAATGTGGCCACTTATCGACTTTCTGTGAGCTATAGAAATCAGGAGGGTGTGGTTCCAATGACTGGGGATGAACAAATTTCCACCAAGCTGACAGGTGGGGTAAATATTACGCCAAAGATGAAACTGACTACCTCTCTTGCGTACACCAACATCATTACAGATAAAGCAACCAAAGGGGCTGGCGGCTATTTGTACAATTTGATCAATTTTCCTTCGGATATTGATGTGACAGATTGGATCAATCCGGATGGTACCAGAAAGCTTTATCGCCAGGGAAACGCAAGCCTTTCTGCGGAGTTTGATAATCCTTTTTGGGATGTAAACAAAAATCGATCTCAGGATAAGATAGACAGAACTTCGGTGACAGCCAACTATACTTTCAATATTGCAAAATGGATTTCCTTACTGAACAATTTTGGGGTGGACTATTATTCTCAAACCGGTTTTAGTGTGGTGCATCCTTTGTCTCGTGCAGGATTTTCACTCAATGGTACATATTCATTGTATGAGCAGGTTACGCGAAATATTAGTAATAATACTTCCTTAAATTTCAATAAATCCTTTGGTAAGTTCAATAATTCATTGATAGCGGGTATGGCATTCGATAATCGGAGTACGAAAATTGAATCGCAGAAAGGAGAAAGATTTTTTGAAAGAGATTTTTACTCTATTCTGAACACCGACCCGATTAGCCGGGATGCAAAAACAGTCCAAAATGTGGAAAGATTGGCCAGATGGTTTGCTAATTATTCTTTTGATTTTAATAGAATATTTTATGTTTCATTGGCTGGTTCCAGAGAAGGGAATTCTAAACTGGTCTCAAGAGCTGTGGACAAGGATCCCTACTACAATTTTGGGTCTGCTTCTTCCAGCCTTATCTTTAGTGATATTGGTAATGTTAAGAAAAGCCTTCCCTGGCTTAGTTTTGGTAAGCTGAGGGTATCCTACGGAACCACTGGTAAGGGGCCTTATCGTCCGTACATCATTGACAATAGCTTCTCAGGCCAAATTTCTACTGGAGGTGGCTTCGCCTATGATCTTGCTGCAGGTAACAACTATTCTCTACAGCCTGAGTTTACCAAAAATTTTGAATTTGGAGGAGAACTTAGATTTTTTAAAGACAGAATTTCTTTAGATGTTACTAGGTACGATCTTAGAAGTGATAATCAGATTATTGCTGCACGTTATTCCTATGGAAGCGGTTTTGCCATCAGATTTATTAATGGAGGATTGGTTTCTAACAAAGGGATAGAAACAATATTGAACGTGAAAGCTATTCAGAGTAAGAATTTTAAATGGGATGTGACAGCCAACTTTGATCGCAACCGGGGAGAAGTACTGGAAATGCCAGGAGGTCTTCCCACCTATTACGATTCAGATACCTGGGTGTTTGGAAATATGAGATCTCAAATGTTTGTAGGAGCCAGTCCTTACAATTTAGCTAGTTACACAGTAGTGCGGAATAACAATGGCGATGTGGTCATAAGTCCTACTACAGGGCTACCTGCTACTTCCAATAATTTTATGGAGGTCGGCGACAGGCAGGTGGACTACAAAGTGGGTCTAATCAATAATTTTAATTACAAAAATTTCAATCTTTCATTCAATATAGAATTTAGAAAAGGGGGAGATGTATGGAATGGGATGGAGTATTATTTGTTCCTGACCGGGTTGAGCAAAAAAACGCTCAGCAGAGAAGAGCCTATTGTGATAAAAGGCGTATTGAATGATGGTTTGCAAAACAGTACTACGCCTACTCCAAATACAATTGTGATTGTGCCCTTTAACCGAAATGATTATTATACTTCATCATCCTCTTCCACCGAAGCAGATTTTATAGAAAATGTAAATTGGATGCGTATGCGCGATGCCACATTGTCCTATAATATTCCAGCAAAGGTTCTCACAAAAACAAAATTCATTTCTTCTGCTTCTGTTTTTGTAACAGGTACCGAGTTGTTTATGATTACAAATTATACCGGAATGGATCCAAGTGTAAATGCAAACAATGCCTCCAGCCGGGGTGCTGGTGGTGTGGGTATTGACTTTGGCGCTTTAAGTATGCCACGTGGTATAAACTTTGGGGTTAGAGTTAGATTTTAATGCAAGCAAAAATCAAGAAAATGAAAAAGAGTTTTATTTATATTTTTATTTCAGTAATGCTGATAAGTTCTTCGGGATGCAAAAAGTGGCTGGATGTCAATACAAATCCAGTTGTACCACAGTTCCCAAATGTGTCATCTGTTTTTCCCACACAGATTGCTGCTTATCCAAGAGGATTGCAATATGATGGACGCTATGTGTCAAGGTATATCCAAAATTTTGCGACTTATACTACCAGTGCTGCCAATAAGAACTGGGATAATATGGGCTATGTGGCAGCGAGCGATGCAAATGGAGATATCTGGAGGCAGGCTTACATCGGTTTTGGACGAAATCTGAAGTACATCATCGAGACCAGTATCAAAAACCAGCAATGGGACTATGCAGGTGCAGGGTTGGCTATGCAGGCTGCTATCTATCAATATACTACAGACTATCATAACGACATTATTTTCAAGGAAGCGTTTAGTGATAATCAAACAGCTTTTAGATTTGATGATCAGGAAACGGTTTACAATGGAATTGATTCTATTTGCCGGTTAGCCATCACCTATTTAAGCAACACTAACTACAGTCCGAACCAGGATAGGCTTTCCAAAGGCGACTATGTATATAATGGTGATGCTGAAAAATGGCTAAAGTATGCCTATGGCATTTTGGCAAGAAATTTTCATCGGATTACAAACAAGCCAAGCTACAATGCAGATTCTGTAATATACTATTGCGACAAATCGCTTGCTTCTACGAGCGATGATTTTCTTGTAGCCTTTGATGCTACCAGAAATGATGATGCAAACTTTTTCGGAACTTATCGAAACAATTTGTCAGATCACCGACAAACCAATTTTATTGTTCGACTTCTGGATGGCACCACTTTGACAGGAGTTCCGGCTAGTGTCGTAACCGCTAATAATAGAGATCCCCGTATGAGGCACCTGCTTTCCGCAAGTAATGACACCACCAATGGCAATGGTGGATACAGAGGAGTGGATCCAGGAATTGGAGATCCCTATAGCGCACTAAATAATTGGTGGACCTATACAGCAGGTACTACCAACTATAATAATGCTAGAAAAAAAGTAGGATCGGTATGGGGAGATACCACTTATGCAAACCCCACAGCTAGCACTTTTTCTACCACATATCAAAAATATTTGTTTGGAAACAAAGCTGCTATGCCTGTAATGACAGCCTCAGAAATAGACTTTATGAAAGCGGAAGCCGCATATAGGAAAGGAGATAAAAACACTGCATACGCTGCCTACATAAAAGGAATTAATGATCATTTTGATTTTATCAATCGGGCAAGTTTTCCAAGAGGAGGCACTCCTTTTTACAGTATTAATCCCATCACAACAGCAGAGAAAAATGCATACATGGCAGGAAACAATGTAAAGCAAAATGCTACTTCTCTCACACTGTCAGATATTATGTTGCAAAAATATATAGCTCTTTGGGGATGGGGCTTCTTTGAAACATGGGTAGATCTTAGAAGATATCACTATACCGATTTGGATGTAGAAACAGGTGTTCAGGTTTACACAGGTTTTGCTTTACCGGTAACACTTGCTTCGGAGAATAATGGAAAGCCAGTTTATAGGGCGCGTCCAAGATACAATTCGGAGTATGTTTGGAATATGGAAGAACTAAGAAGACTTGGAGGATTGAACCCAGATTATCATACCTATGAGTGTTGGTTTAGTCAACCTTAATTTTATCACTATAAAATTGAATAAGATGAGAAAAATATTTTTATTTCATATACTTATTTTATGTCTAGCTTTTGCCGGATGTAAAAAAAATACCTTCTCGACTACGGAACGTACTAGTCCAGAAGGAAAAGCTTTGGTGAAGTTTGGGTTGTTTAGTATGTACCCAACCAGTACTTCCCTTACAATTTTTCAAAATAATATTAAACTTTCATCTTCCATTGCCAGCCCTTATGGTTTTCCAGGTGGTGGTTTTAACACAGGAGGGAATTCCTATGCCGATTATCTGGCCATTGATCCGGGAAGCGTAAGGTTTGATATAGCCACAGTGTATCCCAATGTCAACTATATCCTGAGTAATGTGTATAATACCACTTATGATCTTAGTGGAAATAAAAAGTATACAATTTTGGTGGCCGATACTTCTACTTCTACTACCTCCATTTTGTTGGAAGATAATTTTCCGTCTGTATTGGATTCGGGATATGCCTGGTTTCGAATCAGCAACCTAATTCCCAATTCTGGTAGTTTGGATTTCTACAAAAATGATAGCCTTATTGCTTCTAATATCGCCTACAAAGCAAGTAGTGATTTAATCAGCTTGCCTGCTTCACTAGCGGATTCATTTGCTATAAGACCGGCTGGTAGCCCTGGAGGATTTGCCAAAAATGCAACAGCCTATTACAGATTGGCAACCAATACCAATAAAAGAATTTATACCATGGTTTCAAGAGGATATATAGGAAGCGCCACTCCAAGAAACCCGACAATATCACTTATCATAAATAAATAAAATATTGATAATGAAAACAAACATCAAATCTATTTTCGTCTGTTGCTTTGCTATATTGATGCTTTTGGGTTTTTCTTGTAAAAAGAAAGTGGAGATTTCCACTAAGCAAAATATCAATGAAGTGCTTGAATCTAACCCCGATTATTCAATGTATGCCTATGCGATAAAAAAAACCAATCTGGACATTTTTACCAAAGGGCCAGGGCCATTCACTTTTTTTATTCCAAGTAATACCGCTTTTTCATCAATTGGACTAAATTCTACTGCTGACCTAGACAAGCTAGATCCTCTTTATTTGGCAATATTGACCGCCTACCATTTTCAAGGCACAGAAAGAACGTTCTATGAAATACCGGAAGGGCCAAATGCCAGCATGGGAACCCAAACTGGAACAGTACAGTATGGTACCCGTTTCGTGAGTACAGATAAGGCCTATGTAAATGGCGTAGAGTTGCAGGATAAAGGAACAAAAGCGGCAAATGGTATTTATTACAAAGTGAATGAAGTAATTCAACCACCCTATTTTTCAAGTGCCATCATTATGATGCAGTCATTGGGTGCTAATTATAGTTTGATGCTACAGGCCATTGCAAAAACGGCAACAACCACAAGTTTTACTACCACTGCTTCCACCGTTTTTGCCATTCCAAATTCGGTGATGCTTGCTAATGGATATGACTCTACAACCATTGCAGGCATTTCTGGTGTTGCTGCTACCTCGCTCACAAATATCATGCGTTACCATGTAATTCCACAGCGCATTTTTAAAAGTGATTTCAGGTTGGGAAATGTGGTCACCAGATTTACAGGCAATAGTGTAACTATTGGAGGTTCCTTTGGAAGTTTCACGGTGAAGGGAAAGAATAATTCAACCGCAGAACAAATAGGAAATGGAGTGGCAACCGGCAGCGGAGTTTTTTATATCATCAATCAAATGCTTAAACCTTAATTCCTACTTCTACCATAATTACATGAGAGATAGAACAACCGCTGAACACTCTTTAATAGAGTAAATGTTTAGCGGTTTTTTACAATATCAAGTCCATGGCAAACTTCGCTGTTAATTTCCTCACCAACCCCTATCCAAAAAACAAATAACTTACAGCTACTGCAGTAATAATACCTGCCAAATCGGCCAGCAACATAGCACCCACCGCATAACGAGTGTTTTTTATTCCTACTGCTCCAAAGTAAACCGCAATGATATAAAATGTAGTATCTGCCGAACCTCTGAACACCGATGCCAGGTTGCCGGCAAAGGAATCTGGTCCCTGACTTTTTAGGGTATCAATCATCATCGCCCTGGCACCGCTACCACTAAAAGGTTTCAAAATGGCAGTGGGCAATGCATCCACTATTCTACCGTCTGCTCCAACCCAGATAAATATCTGTTTTATACCATCCATCACAAAGTCAAAAGCCCCACTGTTCCTTAACAGACTAATAGCCACCAATAACCCTACCAGATAAGGAATTATTCTTATTGCCACATTAAAACCTTCTTTGGCACCATCCACAAAAGCATCAAAAATGGGGGCTTTTTTATAAAGTGCACCAAGTATAATAAGCAGAAAAATAAGCAGGATAAGTCCATTGCTCAAACTACCCGAAAACAACTGTACGCCTTTTATATCAAGGGTTCTAACGTATAAAATCAATGCAGTGAACAATCCGGTAATGCCCATTACCCAAGCTAAAATTACGGGCTGAAAAACTCTAATGCCCTGTTTAAAAGAAACCACCAGCATAGCAGTAATAGTGGCCACAAAGGTGGCAATCATACAGGGAATAAATATTTCGGTAGGGAACTGCGATTTTAGTGCCACCCGATCTGCAATAATAGTAGTGGGTATCAGCGTAAGGCCGGAAGCATGCAAACACAAAAACATGATTTGAGCATTGGTGGCCTTGGTTTTATCAGGATTCAGTTCCTGAAGGCTTTCCATGGATTTGATGCCAAAAGGTGTAGCGGCATTGTCCAAGCCCAGCAGGTTAGCAGAAAAATTCATCACCATGTGTCCCATCGCCGGATGATTCTTTGGAACCTCAGGAAAAATTTTGGAAAAAAAAGGACCTATTATTTTTGATAAGAACCTAACTCCGCCTGCTTTTTCCGCAATGTTCATAAAGCCCAAAAACAAAGCCATGATCCCTATTAATCCAATACACAAATTGACAGCATCCTTGGTTGTTTCAAAAACACCATTGGCAGATTGCAGGCGATAAACCTTAAAATTTCCATTGCTCAAAGGCAATACATTTCTGCCTTCCCAAATCACAGGTTTATGGTCATCTGAAATTTGTGCAGTGATGCTAGCAGGTAAAACAGTAGCCGCCACTTCTTTTACAAAACTGGTATCGCCACTTTTCCCCGTTACCATTTGAGTGAAAATTTGCTGCTCCCCTTCCTGAAATATATAGCGACCTAAGGCAACTGTTAAAGCAATTAGAATGAATGCACTCCAGATTCTACTTAAAACCATTTATTAAAATATGTTTATTAGCGTGAAATTATGGATTTACCTTTAAACCAATAAGGATAAATATCAATATAGATCTCCTGTCCGAGAGATCTGATTCATAGCATATTGCTGACTATATATTTTGTGAATAGACCACAAAGATCAATGGCGCTCAAAACCCATATACAAAAACTACTACTCAAAAAATATTTTTTTCTTCTTTATAGCCGGTTAGTTTTGCAGCCCTGAACATTTCAGACTCAAAAAAATACAATGGAATCAAAATATATTCATCAAATAGCAATCGATTTATCACTGCCTTTAAAACATGTAACTAATCTGCAACAATTGCATGAAGAAGGAGCCACCATCCCTTTCATTAGTCGCTACCGAAAGGAAGCTACCGGCAATATGGATGAAGTGCAGGTGGGTAATGTAATTGATAAGATCAAGTATTATGATGAACTAGAAAAGAGAAAAGAAACGGTGCTGAAAACCATCGAAGCTGCTGGGAAACTTTCGGAAGAACTGAAAAAAAGAATTGAACAATGTCTTAATGCTACAGAGTTGGAAGACATCTATCTGCCCTATAAACCTAAACGCAAAACCAAGGCAACGGTGGCTATCGAAAAAGGGTTGGAACCATTGGCACAACTAATATTTGACCAGAATAAAACTTTTTCGGATGCTGATCTGGCCGGGTTTTTCAATGATCAGGTAAAAGATAATGCCGAAGCCCTACAGGGAGCAAGAGATATTATTGCCGAATGGATTGCAGAAAGTGAACAAGCCAGAACCCAGGTGCGATCTATGTTTCAGGAAAATGCACAGATTGCAGCCCGAGTGCTTACCACTAAAAAAGAATCAGAAGAAGCACAGAAGTATAGAGATTATTTTGATTTAAAAGAATCGTTGACAGATTGTCCCTCGCATCGATTGTTGGCCATCCGGCGCGGTGAGAAAGAAGGTTTTTTGATCATGGATATTGCGATAGAAAAGGACTCCGCAGTTGGTGCACTCAAAGAGACTTTTGTAAAATCATCCAGCGCAGCCGGACAGCAGGTGGCCCTGGCTACCGAAGATGCATACGGTCGATTGCTGAAACCTGCTATCGAAACCGAGTTTAGAATGAGTAGTAAAACTGCGGCTGATGAAGAGGCCATCCGGGTTTTTGCCGAAAATCTTCGCCAGTTAATGCTGGCCTCTCCATTAGGGAACAAGCGAGTATTGGCCATTGATCCAGGCTTTAGAACTGGTTGCAAAGTGGTTTGTCTTGACGAGAATGGGAGTTTCTTAAAATATGTTACCATTTTCCCTCATGCACCCCAAAACGAATGGGCTGCTGCTACTTATACCATCAAAGATTTGGTAGAAAAGTTCAATATTGAGGCAATAGGATATGGTAATGGAACCGCCAGTAAAGAAACCGATAAATTGGTACGTGGTATCGATTTTGGCAGGCAGGTATCGGTGTTTATGGTTAATGAAAGTGGCGCCTCTATCTACTCGGCTAGTGAAGTAGCCAGAGAAGAGTTTCCGGATCAGGATGTAACAGTGCGCGGTGCTATTAGTATTGGCCGCCGGTTGCTGGATCCATTGAGTGAATTGGTGAAAATAGATGCTAAGAGTATTGGCGTAGGACAATACCAGCATGATGTGAACCAGAATCGACTCAAAGAAAGTTTGGACAATGTGGTTCAAAGTTGTGTGAACTTTGTAGGAGTGGATTTGAACACAGCGAGTAAACATTTGCTCAATTATGTATCCGGACTCACGGCTACAACAGCCAAAAACATAGTGGAGTACCGCACAAAAAATGGTGCCTTCATTTCACGAAAGGATCTGCTCAAAGTGTCCATGCTCGGCCCAAAGGCTTTTGAACAGTGTGCCGGGTTTTTAAGAATTCCCAATGCATCAAACCCTTTAGACAACTCGGCCGTACACCCAGAAAGCTATGGCGTAGTAGCAGATATGGCTGAAAAGCTCAATTGCACGGTGAATGATATTATTTCCAAACCTGACATCAGAAAACAAATCCATGTAAAAGATTTCATTAGCGAAACAGTAGGTGCATACACCGTTGATGATATTTTAAAAGAATTGGAAAAGCCGGGTCGTGATCCTCGTGATACGATTGAAGAATTTAGGTTTGCTGATGGCGTGTCCACTATGGTGGATTTGAAACCCGGAATGAGATTGCCCGGTATTGTTACCAATATTACCAATTTTGGTGCTTTTGTGGATGTGGGTGTGAAGCAGGATGGTTTGGTGCATGTATCCCATCTGGCCAATAAGTTTGTAAGCGATCCCAACGAAGTGGTGAAACTGAATCAGAAAGTAATGGTCACTGTGCTGGAAGTGGATGCGCAGCGGAAGCGTATCTCCCTTAGTATGAAAGAGGAGAACAGAATAGAATCAAAACCAAAGACTCAAGTGACAAAAGATGTGCAGGTGGACAGTAAATCGAAAAACAACTTCCATTCCAGTTTGGATGCGTTGAGAAAGAAGTTTGATAAATAGCACACTAAAAGGTGTGTAAGCGGCATCGATCGTTTTTGTGGGAGGGTAAATATTTAAAGCGAACACAAAAAAGGTTTAGCAGATTTTTGCGGCTGTTGTGTAGGTTGAATTCACTTTCTTTTGGCTAATTTTGCCCAATGCAATCAACAATCATAAGCAGTCCGGTGAGTTTCACTTCCGGAGCTGTAAAGGAAATAAAAAGACTGATCAGCGAACCTGGTTTTGACACAACTCAGTACTTGCGGGTAGGGGTAAAAGGAGGCGGATGTAGTGGTATGAGCTATATTTTGGGTTTTGACAGCAAGGCGGAAAACGATAAAGATTTTGAAGTGGAAGGAGTAACCTGCATTATAAATAAAGCACACGAACTGTACCTGGCCGGAATGGAAATAGATTGGAGTGATGGGCTCGACAATCGTGGGTTCACCTTTACTAATCCTAATGCAAGCAGCACCTGTGGCTGTGGTACCAGTTTTGCTGTTTAACAAAATCCTTCATGCCAAATATCCATTATTCTCATTGTCCGGTTTGTGGTTCAGAAAATGTACATCCTGTTTTCAACGTTCAGGATTATACGGTTAGTCAGCAGGAATTCCAAATACAACATTGTGATAACTGCACTTTGAGGTTCACACAGGATGTGCCGGACATCAATGCAATTGGTCAATACTATAAATCGGAGGATTATATTTCTCATACCAATACCAGCAAAGGACTTATTAATACCTTGTATCAGAAAGTGCGGATACGCACCATGAAACAAAAAGCAGGGATCATCAAAAAATATACGGGCTTACAAGTCGGTTCTTTATTGGATATTGGTTGTGGTACCGGAACCTTTCTGCATACCATGAAACAGCAAAACTGGCAGGTAATGGGTTTGGAGCCGGATGCTGATGCCCGTAAGGTTTGCCGGGTTACTTATGAGATAGAAGCGGCTCCGTCTGACAATCTTTTTTCATTAGCACCTCACAGTTTTGATGCCATTACCATGTGGCATGTGCTCGAGCATATTCATCCCTTGCAGGAGTATATGGCACAGATTAATTTACTGCTTAAACCGGGTGGGAAACTAATTGTAGCAGTTCCAAACTACAGCAGTAAGGATGCTAATGTTTATGGCAAGTTCTGGGCAGGATATGATGTGCCAAGACATTTATATCATTTTTCACCAAAGGCCATGCAAACACTTTTGCATCAGCATACACTAAGGCTGGTGAAAATGTTGCCCATGTGGTTCGATAGTTTTTATGTAGATATGCTCAGTAGCAAATACAAAACCGGTAGCATCAAATACCTCAGTGCCGGGCTTCATGGTCTGGCTTCCAATATCAATGCGATTGGTAAAGTGGAAGCATGTTGTTCCGTGATTTATGTGGTGGAAAAGAAGTAAGAAGCAGCACTACTGACCTAATTGCACTTCATACAGTTCCGGCCATTTTTTGCCTGTGATAAAAATCTTTTTTGTATGCTCATCGTAAGCGATACCATTCGGTACATCGGCTACGGGATCTATTTTTTTGATTCTTTCCCAAATTTGAGTCACATCTATCCGACCCACAATTTGTCCGCTATTAGGATCTATTTTGAAAATATAGGGTTGCTGCCACTGGTTGGCATATACAAATCCATCAATATATTCGAGTTCATTCAAATTAAAGGATAAGTCGCCATTTTGAGTAACTGCCTGTGTGTGCATCAACTGAAAAGTGGATGGATTGTAGAAATAGAGGTTGCTGCTCCCATCACTCACGATCAGTTCTTTGCCATTGGTGGTAATGCCCCAGCCTTCTGTATTTAGTGGAAATTCCTTTACTTTTTTAAAATCAGGCAAGGTGTACACAAACACCGTATGTTCCCTCCAGGTAAGTTGGTATAGTGTATCGTTTAAAATAGTAATGCCTTCGCCGAAATATTTTGGATTGAGTTGTATAGACTTTTCGGCTTTGCCGGTTTCAATGTTCACCTGCATCAGTCTGGAAAACTTACTACCAACTACATCGTAATCGGCCCCACCAGTGCCTTCATACATTTTACCTTTATAGACGGTGAGTCCCTGAGTAAATGAAGATGTGTCGTGCGGATAACCTTTGATCACAGACAGGCTGATCGATTGAACTTTATTCTGATTGGATGGATTCACCTCATTCGACGGACTGCTGTTTTCATTGTTTTTACAACCATAGATTGAAACCAAAACCGATAAACAAATAATAAACCGCTTCATACCTTTTTAAAATAAGGGTACAAATGTAGGCTTGGAAGATTGAATATATTCATAAAGTTGTCTATCTTCTATTTGACACATTAGATATCTTTGCACACTTTTTCAGTTGAAACATAATTGATTTTAGGGTTATTCCCAGATCATAAATCAGGAGTTAGTAAAAATGTTATCAAACAAACAACCTTCGCTCGTATTGGTGGTGCTGGCTTTTGCAGCAGTCTATATTATTTGGGGGTCCACCTATTTTTTTATTGAGATGGCTGTGAAGTTTCTACCGCCCATGGTGTTAGGGGCATTAAGGTTTTTAGCATCCGGGTTGGTCATGTTGCTCATGGTGACAGTGAGAGGTGAGAAAATCTGGAATAGGAAAGCCATGTTACCTGCTGCAATAAGTGGTTTGCTTATGTTGTTTTTGGGAAATGGGGGCGTGATATGGGTGGAGCAATTTCTTCCAAGTTCCTTTGTCGCCATTTTTCTGGCTTCCGCTCCTTTGTGGTTCCTAATTTTTGACAAGATCAACTGGAAACTCAACTTTAGCAATCCATTTACCCTGGCTGGTATAGCTTTTGGAATGCTCGGTGTACTGGCATTGTTCTATGAAAAACTTCAGGGAAGCCTTTCTTCTAAAAATATAATACCGCTTATAATTTTAGTGATTGCCAATATTGGTTGGGTATTGGGATCGCTTTATTCGAAATATAAAGTGCCGAATATATCCCCATCGGTAAATTCGGCCTGGCAAATGATCGCAGCTGGATTGGCCTTTGCCATTGTGGGCACTTTCAATCAGGAATTTAGTTTTATGAGTTGGTCTTCCGTACCTGCAAAAGCTTGGTGGGCTATTCTTTATCTCATTGTATTTGGTTCCATCATTGGGTATAGTGCGTATGTTTTTTTGCTTAAAGTTCGAAGTGCGACACAAGTGAGCACCTATGCCTATGTAAATCCATTGGTAGCCGTGATATTAGGTGTTTACATCAATCACGACCATCTTACCACCCTTCAATTGGGCGGGTTGGCTATAATTTTATGCAGTGTGTTTTTCATCAGCCTGGCTAAAAAAAGGCGGGAAAAACTGCAAAAGAGTAAGCACATGCTCAACTAAACCGCATGCTACTGAATGGCATTTTTTCAATCAATCTTTCTCTCATTCGCCCACCAGGGAGATTTTTATAGATTCATTAATTTGATTTTCATCATTCAGATGAACATTAGTATCTTCCAACCCAAAACTTCTAAAAATGGATAGCGCAATTCAACAAAAGATAGACCAATGGTTGCAGGGCAACTATGATACCGAAACCAAAAATGAAATTGCAAAACTGCAAACTTCAGATCCCAGTGAATTGATGGAGTCTTTTTATCAAAATCTTGAATTTGGCACCGGAGGTCTTCGTGGCATCATGGGTGTCGGCACCAATCGGATGAATAAATATACGATAGGCATGGCTACCCAGGGTTTTGCAAATTATCTGCAACTATCCTACCCCGAAGGGGATGTAAGTGTAGCGATTGCCCATGACAGCAGAAACAATAGTCGTTTTTTTGCAGAGACCACCGCCAGTGTTTTTGGTGCCAATGGCATTAAGGTTTTTTTGTTTGAAAGCTTGCGGCCGACGCCCGAACTCTCATTTGCTATCAGAACTCTGGGATGCAAAGGAGGAGTGGTTTGTACCGCCTCACACAATCCAAAGGAGTATAATGGTTACAAAGCCTATTGGAACGATGGGGGGCAATTGGTACCACCGCATGATAAAAATGTGATTAAAGAAGTGGAGAAAATTCTGTCGGTGGATGATGTAAAATGGACCGGAGGGGAAGCTAATATTACCATCATTGGTAAAGAAATGGATGATCAATATATTGCGATGGCCAAGAGCCTGAGTGTGTATCCAGAGGTGATTGAAAAGCAAAGCGATATAAAAATAGTGTATTCACCCATTCATGGTACAGGCATCATGCTAGTGCCAAAGGTTTTGGAAAGTTTTGGGTTTAAGAATGTATCCGTGGTGGAGACACAAAAAACACCCGATGGTAATTTTCCAACCGTTGGGTATCCCAATCCGGAGGAGAGAGAAACCATGAGCCTTGGTCTGCAAATGGCCAAAGAAATGGATGCCGACATATTGCTTGGTACCGATCCAGATGCCGATCGCGTGGGTATTGGTATCAAAAACAAAAAGGGAGAATGGGTATTGATGAACGGCAACCAGACGCTGATTCTCGCCCTGAGCTATATGCTGGAAGCACGCAAAAACAAAGGGATTAATCAACCGAATGATATGGTGGTGACTACCATTGTCACCACAGGCATGGCCGATGAAGTGGCTAAGGGGAATAATGTTGCCTGCTATCGGGTGCTTACCGGTTTCAAATGGATTGCTGAGTTGATTCGTGAAAACGAAGGGAAACAACAATACATCATTGGTGGCGAAGAAAGCTTTGGATTGATGATTGGAGACAAAGTCCGCGACAAAGACGCAGTAAGTGCCGTAGCACTTTTATGCGAAATGGCGGCCTACGAAAAAGAAAAAGGGAATACGCTCTTTGATAAGTTATTAGAACTATATGTGCAGTACGGGTTTTATAAAGAAGATCTTATTTCAATTACCAAAAAGGGGATGGATGGACAGCAACAGATTGCTGACATGATGAAGGGATACAGAGAAAACCCACCTATGGAAATAGATGGTATAAAGGTTTCGCAAATCCTGGATTATGAATCAGGGAAAGCCACCAGTCTGTTGACTGGCGATGTGACCAATATCAGTCTGCCTAAATCCAATGTATTGCAGTTTGTAACCGAAGATGGTTCATTGATCTCCGCAAGACCCAGTGGTACTGAGCCAAAAATTAAATTCTATTTCAGTGTAAAAGAAAAGTTGGCAACTGCCGACCAGTTCGATGAAGTGAATGAAAAACTGGAAGCGAAAATTAAGGCAATCATTGCGGGTTTAAATTTAAAAGCATAGTTTTTTAGAATTAGGAAATTTGATAGGCTGCCTTTTTGGGGGTAGCCTTTTTTAATACTGATACAATCAATACGGAAAAAGAAGGAGATCTATATTCGTTTTTTGAATTGATGATTGTTCAAAGCAATAAAATTCAAATTTGTATATAGCCGTTGGATTGTAAAATATCAGATCAAGGAAGAGCGCGGCGAAATTCGATATATTGGTTTGTCCATACAATAAAACGAATTGCGAAGAATGCCTAGTAATTCATACCCTTTTCCTTTAGGATAACATTAATTTTATCATTGGACTTTTAATATTGTATCTTATTTTTGATAGCTATGTCAGTAAAAAAAGACTTATTCGAAAGCCCTGATTATTTCAAAGTAGATGAGCTGCTTACGGAGGAACAGTTGATGGTGAGGGAGGCTGTTCGTGGTTATGTGAAAAAAGAAATCTCGCCCATAATCGAAGATTATGCCCAGCGTGCCGCATTTCCAGAGCAGATCGTGAAACAATTGGGAGATTTAGGATGCTTTGGTCCCACCATACCGCAGGAATATGGTGGTGGAGGATTGGACTATATCAGCTATGGTCTTATGATGCAGGAACTGGAAAGAGGCGATAGTGGTGTGCGTTCAACGGCCTCTGTTCAGGGGTCGCTGGTCATGTTCCCCATATTTGCCTATGGCAGCGAAGAACAAAAAAGAAAGTATTTACCCAAGCTGGCATCTGGAGAATGGCTGGGTTGTTTTGGACTTACAGAACCTGATCAGGGAAGCGATCCCGCTGGTATGCTGACTCATTTTGAAGAGGCAGGCGATCAGGTAATATTAAATGGTTCCAAGATGTGGATCAGCAATGCACCCTATTCCCAGGTAGCAGTGGTATGGGCAAAAGATGAAGCAGGATTAGTACATGGCCTGATTGTAGAAAGAGGAATCCCGGGATTTTCAACCCCCACTACACACAGTAAATGGAGCTTGAGAGCTTCGGCCACCGGGGAATTAGTATTCGACAATGTAAAAGTGCCAAAAGCAAATATTCTTCCCGGTGTGTCCGGAATGAAAGGACCATTGAGTTGTTTGTCAAAAGCAAGATATGGGATAGCTTGGGGCGTTGTAGGTGCAGCAATGGATTGTTATGACACCGCATTGCGTTACTCAAAAGAAAGAAAACAATTTGACAGACCTATTGGTGGTTTCCAGTTGCAGCAAAAAAAACTGGCAGAAATGATTACAGAAATTACCAAAGCGCAGTTATTAAATTGGCGATTAGGTGTGCTCATGAATGAAGGAAAGGCTACACCTCAGCAAGTAAGTATGGCCAAGCGCAATAGTTGCGAAATAGCAACTAATATTTGCAGAGATGCTAGGCAGATGTTGGGTGGCATGGGTATCACCGGGGAATTTCCAATCATGCGCCACATGATGAATCTGGAAAGTGTGATTACCTACGAAGGCACGCATGATATACATTTGCTCATCACGGGTATGGATGTAACCGGGTTGAATGCATTTAAATAGAATAAATAAACTTTGAATCATTAATATTTTATAGGTGAGAATATTTTTAATAGGATTTATGGGAGCTGGAAAAACCCACTGGGGCAGGTTGATCAGCAAAAAGATGGGTATCCCTTTTTTCGATTTGGATGAACTGATAGAAAGTGATACCAACAAAACGATCAGTGAAATATTTGAACAGGAAGGAGAAGAATATTTTAGAACAAAAGAGTCGGAAATACTGCAATGGGTGACCGAAACACACGAAGCAATGGTGCTCTCCTGTGGTGGCGGTGCTCCCTGTTTTTTCAATAACATTGATTATATGAACGAAAAGGGTATCACCGTTTGGTTAGATGCTCCTTTTGAAATTCTCTTGGGAAGACTGCGCATACAAAAGAGCCATCGCCCCCTACTGAAAGATTTGGATGATGAACAATTGAAAGCATATATTATTAAGAAATGCAACGACCGCCGAATCTATTACGAGCGGGCAAAACTTCGGATAGAAAATCAGGAAATCAAAACGGACGATTTTCTAAAATTGATCGTAGAGGAAACTATTAGCAGATAGTTTCAATATTGAAACAAAAACAAATTGAATCGAAAAATTATTTTATAGTAATACCTCAATAGACTGATGAACAAATTGTATCTAACTTTAGGAACTGCCTTAGCAGGAATAGGCGTCATTCTGGGCGCATTTGGTGCACATAAGTTAAAAGAAATTGCGCCAGATTCTGTACCCACATTTCAAACCGGGGTGCAATATCAGATGTATCATGCATTTGCGTTGATAGTGGTAGGAATATTATCAGAGAAATTTCCTGTGAAATCCATGACCTGGGCCGGGATGTCATTTTTCATTGGGATACTATTATTTTCCGGTTCACTTTATGCATTGGCTCTTTTAAAAGCCACAGGAAAAGTTGGATTGGGTGGTGTAGGCATTATAACACCTATTGGCGGCTTGTTTTTTATAGTAGGATGGGTGGCATTGCTGTTAGCTATTGTGAAAAAATAATCTCAAAACATTAATAGTCGAAAACTTTTTCCAGGTCTAGCACAAAGCTTGGCAGGATAGGGGTGATGATTTCATCGCCAATAGTTTTCAAAGCGGAGGGAATGTATTTTCTTTCGAGGCTTAAAGAATAAGCAAGGAAAATTTTTTCTTCGGGATGGATGATCCAGTATTCCTGTATGCCATTTTCTTCATAAACCTCATTTTGTTTTTTTAGGTCTTTGGTATTGTTGCCCGGCGAGAGTATTCCTACAATGATGTCAGGAGCTCTCACTCAGCCAAATTCATCCAGCTTTTACGAGTCGCAAATCACACAAATATCTGGCCATACCACCGTTTTCACCATTTCGTTCTGCACATTTCTTATGGTGAGCCTTACATCAAAGGAAGCCGAAAAAACTTTATATTTTTTATTAATCAGAAAATTGTGAATGACAACATAAATATTCCCAGAAGATCGCTGATGATTTACTCTGGGAGCCGGGCTCATTCTAAAAATCCGACCTCTGATCAATTCTATCCTATCCTGAAATCTCTAGGTCAGGTCATCTGCGGAAGTGTATGATATGTTAAAGTCTAATCCGGAAATATGATCTAAACGAATTGTTTCTTAATTGCGAACCTAAGATTAATTATTTACCTGATTGGGTTCCATGTAGCACATGATGAATACTTCAATCAACATCATTTATCTTTGTTGCCATGGCGAACAAGAGTAATTCGAAGAGTAAAAAGACGGTAACTAAGGCTAATAATGCAGCACCCAATTTTAAGGCTGAAAAGGAAGATAAAATCAGATTAAAAGAATTGGCTAAAGATGAACGTACCCAGAAAATAATGGGTCTGAGTTTTTTGCTTATCTCTCTTTTTCTTCTCATCTCTTTTGTATCCTATTTTTTTACCTGGAAACAAGATTTCGTACAGGTTTCCAGAGGGGCTTCCATTTTGTTTGATTTTGACACAACCGCGCAAAACCTTTTAGGAAATGCAGGAGCTTTGGTGAGCAATCTGTTTATCAAAAAACTATTTGGCGTTGCATCCGTGCTGATCTGTACTTTCTTTTTTGTGTTGGGTATAAATAAAATGGTGAACAGAAAGGTATTTTCCATCAACCGAAACCTGAAGTATGTAACCCTTGGTATGTTGCTGGTAGCGACCATTTTGGCATTCATATTTAGAAAAGAAGAATTTAGTTGGGGTGGTGGAGTAGGCAATGTCATCAGCGACTGGCTTCTGGCTTCCTTAGGATTTATAGGCACGGCTGCTATTTTGTTATTGATCGTCATTGCCTATCTGGTTTGGCAGTTCAATCCTGTATTTAGTTTTCCTCAAAAACAGCCCAAAGAAATCACAAGCCCAAACAGTCAATTGGAGATCAGTCGGGAAAATTCCGCTTTAGCTGATCACGATTTTATTGCAGAGGATGGAAACGATAGCAAGGGTGGTGCCAGGTTGGTTATTGAACGGGAAAAAAAGAAGACAAAGAAAGAGTTTGATTTGGTGGAGATAGAAGATAATATCAAACAGATGGAAGAAGAAAAAGGGTTTGATCGTATTACGGTACTTAAGCCGGAAGCCAGAATTGATTTTGAAACAGACAAAAAAGTGTCCGATAAGGGTACATCAAAATCCAAGGCAGATGAGAGCCTGAAGTTGGAAATAAATGATGCCCCATTGCCCGAAACCGAAGAGGAAGCTAAGGTGACCGCATCCGTTCCTCTTCCGGCTAGTAAACCGTATGAACCAACATTAGATCTGAAGGATTACAAATTACCGTCCTTGGATCTGTTGGAAAATCATGGCAGCGAAAAGGTGGAGCATGATCCCGAAGAATTGGAAACCAATAAAAATCAGATTGTAAATACACTTCGGAACTATGATATCGAAATTCAGCGCATTAGTGCTACAGTAGGCCCTACTGTTACTTTGTACGAAATTGTACCGGCCGCAGGAGTGCGCATCTCAAGAATAAAAAATCTGGAAGATGATATTGCACTTAGTCTGTCGGCATTAGGAATACGCATCATTGCACCGATACCTGGCCGGGGAACCATTGGTATAGAAGTGCCAAATGCAAAGAAAACCATCGTGAGTATGAAAACCCTGCTGGCTTCGGACAAATATCAAAAAAGTACTCATGCATTGCCCATAGCACTTGGGAAAAAAATCGACAACGAAAATTTTATTGTAGATCTGGCCACCATGCCACATTTGTTGATGGCAGGGGCTACCGGTCAGGGTAAATCAGTGGGCATTAATGCCATTCTGGTTTCGTTGTTATATAAAAAACATCCTTCGCATCTAAAGTTTGTATTGGTAGATCCCAAGAAAGTGGAGCTGAGTATTTACAGTCATATAGAAAGACATTTTCTGGCCAAACTCCCCAATGAGGAAGATGCTATCATTACAGATACTAAAAAAGTGATTAGTACCCTTAATGCGCTTTGTATTGAAATGGATAACCGGTATGATCTGTTGAAGGAGGCTGGTTGTCGAAACATCAAAGAGTATAATGTGAAGTTTAACTCCCGAAGATTGAACCCCGAAAAAGGACATCAGTATCTGCCCTTTATTGTATTGGTGGTGGATGAATTTGCCGATTTGATCATGACGGCCGGTAAAGAAATCGAAATGCCCATTGCTCGTTTGGCTCAGTTAGCACGGGCCGTAGGAATCCATCTGATTATTGCTACCCAAAGGCCATCCGTGAATATTATTACCGGTACTATTAAAGCCAATTTCCCGGCCAGAGTGGCGTTTAAGGTGAGTAGTAAAATTGATAGCCGTACCATTCTGGATGCTGGTGGTGCAGAACAACTCATTGGTAAAGGGGATATGCTTATCAGCCTGAACGGTGAAATAGCCAGACTACAATGCGCTTTTGTGGATACGCCCGAAGTGGACAAAGTGGTGGAAAGCATTGCCTTTCAGGAGGGATATCCTCTGCCTTTCCTATTGCCGGAGTATGTGGATGATAAAGAATTGGAAAGTGGTGATTTTGATCTGGGAGACAGAGACGCTTTGTTCGAAGAGGCTGCCCGTCTTTTGGTGGCCAATCAGATCGGTTCTACTTCTTTGCTACAGCGAAGAATGAAGTTGGGCTACAATCGTGCGGGTCGATTAATGGATCAACTGGAAAGTGCCGGAATTGTGGGTCCCAATCAGGGTAGCAAAGCGCGTGAAGTATTGATTAAAACAGATGCTGATTTGCAGCAACATTTGGAAATGTTGGGGTAACACCTCCCCCGTGGCCTGTTAATTTTTGTTAATTGTATTTTCCGGTCGCACGAATAAAAAAGAATAAACGTCCTAAAAAGCATAATAATTAAACCAGACATTTTTGGTTTTAGTCAAATATTAAAAACAAAAGAAAATGAAGCATTGGATTTTTACAGTGATGATCACAGTATTGACAATTAGTGGATTTGCCCAACAGCGAGATCCCAAGGCAAAAGCTATTCTGGATCAGGTGAGTGCCAAGTTTAAAACCTATAAATCGGTTACAGCCAATTTTGGGTATCAGATTATGAATAATGCAGGAAAGGTAATGGCCAACAAAAAAGGAGTGATAAAGATGAAGGGTGATAGTTATGTGATCAACCTGGGTGGAAATAAAATCATCAGCGATGGCACTACCATTTGGAATTATGATCCAGCTGCTCAAGAAGTAACGGTGAATAGTGTGGAAACAAAAGAATCCACCATCACCCCTCAAAAACTTTTTACAGATTTTTATAACAAAGACTTCATGTATATCCTGGGCAAAGACGAAAAAGTAGGAGGAAAAATGACTAGTAAGATTATCCTTCAGCCCATTGATAAAAGCAAACCTTTTTCAAGAGTTTATCTGGCTGTAGATAAGGCCTCCATGAATATCATTAGTACGATGATTGTGGAAAAAACCGGAAACAGATATGTTTACTCGGTAAGTGATTTTAAACCTAATACCACAATAGCTGATGGTGAATTCAATTTCGATAAATCAAAATTTCCTGGCGTAGAAGTGGTAGATCTTAGATAACAATATGCGATGATATTTGATCGGGCTTCTCTTCTTTAGATGAGAAGCTTTTTTTCTTGGTGCAATGGATGTGCAAAATCAAAGGGTTAAATTTTAATTTCTTAATAGACATGGATGGAGAAAATTTTTTAAAAAGTGCAATACAGCAGTTTACGGATTATAAATCCCTTGCCGACAAAACCTTTCTGCAAATTTCTGAAGAGAAATTCACCTGGAAACCCAACGATGTCAGCAATAGTCTTTCTACTATTATTACACACATGCATGGCAATATGCTGAGCAGGTGGACCAATTTTTTAACCGAAGATGGTGAGAAAGAATGGCGACATCGCGATAAAGAGTTTGAGCCGGAAACCCTTTCCAGACCAGAGCTAATTGAACTTTGGGAACAAGGATGGAAGGTCTTGTTCGCAACCTTAAATCAATTGACCGTTGAGGATCTGGACAAAACTATTTTTATCAGAACCAAACCACTTTCAGTGATCGATGCCATACACAGGCAGTTGACTCATTATGCATCCCATGTAGGGCAGATAATTTTTTTGGGAAAAATCATTGTGGGCAATGATTGGCAAACTTTATCAATTGCCCCCGGTGGGTCAGGGGCATTTAATCAAAAAATGAAGGAGTGAATATCTTATGTCGGAAGATTTAGCAATAGTAAGAGGGGGCAAAGAGGAGCAGTATCGGTCAATCATTCCTCAGATCGAAGCCTTGTTGGAAGGTGAAGGAAATCTGATTGCCAACATGGCCAATATTACAGCTGCTTTAAAGGAGCAGTTCCGCTGGTGGTGGATCGGTTTTTATTTGGTAGAAAAGGATGAATTAGTGCTGGGACCTTTTCAGGGACCTATTGCCTGTACACGGATCAAAAAAGGAAAAGGGGTTTGTGGTACGGCATGGCAAAAAGCCGAAACGCTGATAGTGCCCGATGTCAATCAGTTTCCGGGTCATATAGCATGTAGCAGTTTTTCAAAATCTGAAATCGTCGTGCCCGTGATTCGAAATGGAGAAGTGAAGGCTGTGCTGGATATAGATAGCGAATATTATAGCCATTTCGATGAAGTGGATAAAGAAAACCTGCTTGCGATTCTTGACCTGTTGAAAGTGGGGGCTAGTCAAACTTTTAGGTTTATTGTTCATGGAAAAGTGCAGGGTGTTTTTTTTCGAAAATCAACCAGAGACACGGCTTTGGCACTGGGCCTGACAGGGTATGTAAAAAATCTTCCTGATGGAGATTCGGTAGAAATAGTGGCGACCGGCTCGGCCGATTTCCTGGCATGCTTGTACCAATGGTGCCAGATTGGTCCACCCAAAGCCATTGTACAGTCTGTTTCAAAAGAGGTTTTGCCCAATCTGGTATTTGAAGATTTTGAAATTATTTAATAAGATTCCTTAAAGTCAAAATATATAAACATGAAGAAAATAGGCATAGCCGTACTACTCGTATCAACACTTAATGCTTTTAGTCAAAATGATCCAGCAAGGCTCACTGAGGTTTGGAATCCACAACCTCGAATAGTGATACCTGGAACAAATTCCACCGACGCACCTTCTGATGCCATTGTGTTGTTTGATGGAAAAAATCTAAATGAATGGGCATTTGAAAATGGCAAAGCGGCTTCCTGGAATTTGGAAAATGGAATCCTGACAGTAACCAAAGGAATGGGAGAAATTCAGACTAAAAAATCATTTGGTGATTGTCAGCTTCATATAGAATGGCGAAGCCCTGCTTTGGTTAAAGGCGAAGGGCAGGGTAGGGGCAACAGTGGTATTTTTCTAATGGGAAAATATGAGCTTCAGGTGCTGGATAATTACGAGAATAAAACCTATTCAAATGGTCAGGCAGGAAGCATTTATAAACAAGCTGCCCCGTTGGTGAACGCCAGCCGAAAACCCGGACAATGGCAGCAATATGATATCATTTTTACAGCACCAACCTTTAATAAGGATAGTGCTTTAAAGTCTCCAGGACGAATTACCGTTTTACACAACGGCGTGCTGGTTCAAAACAATACCACCATCTGGGGAGCAACCCAATACATTGGCATTGCCAACAACAAATGGCACAATGAAAAATTACCGATAAAATTACAAGATCACGGAGATGCGGTTAGTTATAGAAATATTTGGATCCGTGAACTATAGTAGCCGAGGAACCACAATCTGTGTCAGGAGATCTGTTCAACTTCTAATCCTTTTTGATATCTGAACTGTTGATTTTTGAGTTTGATGTACACATTTTTTACACAAATTAATTTTTTATTAAAAGAATATTAACAGATTAATTTATTTTTCTTATCTTGTCGGCCAATGGGTGGAGAAGGGATTCAGAATAGTAAATAATTAGGTTTTGAAAGCAGCTTTTATCGGCTGCTTTTTTTAGTATATGGATCTATGAATCAATGAATTAGTTGCTTTAGAGTAAACGAATTAATAAAAAAGGTTTCCTAATTCCCTGCCCCCAAATATTTGAGTTTTTAGATCGTTTTTTTTCATTATGGAATCTCTAAATCATACATTCGTTATTCCGGCCTACAAAGATTCGGTTTATCTTGAGGAGTGTGTGCGTAGCCTTAAAAATCAGGTTCTGCCCACAAATATTCTAATAGCTACGGCTACGCCTTCATCCTATATAGAAAACATAGCGTTCAAATACAATATTCCCTATTTTGTTTCCTCCAAATCACCATCAATTGGCGGTGACTGGAATTTTGCCATAAGTTGTACCAGCTCCAGATTTGTTACCATCGCTCACCAGGATGATATTTATGATCCCTATTTCACCACCAAAGTGTTAGCAAGTTTTGAAAAAGCGCAATCAAACCAGCCTTTATTGGTTTTTACAGATTATGCCGATGTGGTAAATGGAGCAACTAGAACTGGATCGCTAAATGCATGGGTGAAAAATGCATTGTTGTTGCCCTACAAAATCAAAAGTCAAATCAGTAGCCGATTTTTCAGAAAAGCTTCATTGGCTTTGGGCAATTCTATTTGTTGTCCGTCGGTTACCCTGGACAGAATTAATACAGGCGATTTTCAATTTTCCGAAGCCTTTACCTGCGTATTAGATTGGGAAGCCTGGATGCAATTAGCAAATAGAAAAGGCACATTTATTTACATCAATAAGAAATTAGTAAAGCATCGTATTCATATCGATTCGGAAACTACCCACCAGATAAAATTGGGGAAACGATATCAGGAAGAAGTAGCTGTGTTAGGTTCGGTATGGGGAAATGCAATAGCCAGAATCATTGCCAATTTGTATATAAAAGGACACAACGATAACACTGTTTTACCCAAAAAATAGGAAGCTGAGGTAGATTCAATTTGTTCAAACCAGGTTTGAGTTCGATTGGCGCCATTCCATCAAATCTGAACAAAGCACCAACCTCGGCCATCATCAGTGTTCAATACTCAATTCTCAAAAAATTGCTTCTCTGATTTTTACCAATCCGGTCAAAAGATCTTCAATCAAATCCAGTCTCAGCATATTGGCTCCATCACTTTTGGCCTGCGATGGTTGAGGGTGAGTTTCTATAAACAATCCATCCGCACCAGTAGCAATAGCCGCTTTCGCCATTGTACCGATCAATTGTGGATTTCCTCCTGTAATGCCCGATGTTTGGTTGGGTTGTTGCAGACTATGAGTGCAATCCATCACCACCGGAGCGTACTCCTGCATCCAGGGAATATTTCGATAATCCACCACCAGATCGGTATATCCAAAACTATTGCCCCGCTCCGTAAGCAGCACCTGTTCATTGCCGGCATTCTTGATTTTTTCTACAGCAAATTTCATAGCCGGTCCACTTACAAATTGACCCTTTTTTACATTCACAATTTTACCCGTTCTCGCTGCGGCTTCCAGCAAGTCTGTTTGTCTGCAAAGAAAGGCTGGAATCTGTAGCATGTCCACATATTCTGCGGCCATAGCAGCATCTTCTGCCGTATGAATATCTGTAACCACAGGAATGCCAAATTGATCACGCACTTTTTTCAATAACTTCAGTGCGGCTTCATCTCCAATGCCTGTAAAAGAGTTGGCACTGGTTCGGTTAGCCTTGCGGTAAGATGATTTGAAAACATAAGGAATACCCAGTTTCTGACAAATGCCATACACTTTTTCCGCTACCTCCATCAGGAGTGTTTCACTTTCAATCACACAGGGACCTGCAAGCAGAAAAAAATTGTTGGACTGGTAGGTTTGATGTCTGAAAAGGGGTTGTAAAAAAGTTTGCATCCGGCAAAACTATTGAAAAATTTTCACCTCGCTTCTGGACTTATCTGTTACTTGAGTTAAATATTTATATCGAGAAGGATTGTAGCCAGAGAGTGTCATCGGGAGGTATGATGTATTGTACAGCACACGAAATTCAGACTTTTTAAATAGTTCAAAGCATGGGGAAACGATTGCGCAGGCCAAGTTTATCATTCATTATTTTGATATGTTTGCAAATAATTTTTTTGCTATGGTAAAGGATAAGATTTTGGTAATTGGTTCCTCTGGACAAATAGGTGTAGAGCTAACTCTTGCTTTAAGAAAAATATATGGGAACAACAATGTGATTGCCTCTGACTTGAGAGAGGAAAACCCGCTGTTGAAAGGGACGGGTCCTTATGTGAGTTTGGATGTGATGAACAAAGAAATGTTGCATGTGCAAGTGATTAGGCAGAATATTACACAGATCTATTTGCTTGCCGCCATCTTGTCCGCTACTGGTGAAAAAAATCCAGGCCTGGCCTGGCATCTGAATATGCAAAGCTTGTTGAACGTGCTTGAAATAGCCCGTGAAGAAAATCTTAAAAAAGTGTACTGGCCTTCTTCCATAGCGGTATTTGGGCCCACTTCTCCAAAACAAAATTGTCCGCAGAAAACCATTATTGAACCCACTACAGTTTATGGCATCAGCAAATTTGCCGGTGAGTTCTGGTGTCATTATTATCACATGAAATATGGAGTGGATGTGCGAAGTCTTCGGTATCCGGGGCTCATATCTTATAAATCAGCACCAGGTGGTGGCACTACTGATTATGCAGTAGAAATTTTTCATGAGGCACTCGAAGAAAATAGATATGAAAGTTTTTTGGCAGAGGATACCTATCTGCCTATGATGTATATGCCGGATGCCATAAGGGCAACCATTGAACTAATGGAATCGCCGGCAGAAAATATTTCCGTACACACTTCCTATAATCTATCGGCACTCAGTTTTTCACCCAAAGAAATTGCTGCTGAAATCAAAAAACATATTCCAGCATTTGAGATCACCTACAAACCAGATTACAGACAGCAGATCGCCAATAGTTGGCCTCAAAGTATCGATGACAGTGTGGCTCAAAGCGACTGGGGCTGGAAACCCGAATACGATCTGAGCATGATGACGGAGGATATGCTCAGGAATCTGCAGATGATCGAAAACGAATAAGGATTATATAGATTGATTAGTTGAGCAGGGAATAGTATCCCATTTACGGCTAACAATAAGTTTGGAAAATATGAGTGAGCCATTTTATATTTTTTTGCATTGATGTAGGATTGGCTTGAAGAAGAGGATGGAAAGACAGGAAGTGACACAATTATTTTTGCAATTAATGAATTATCTGATTTTTTTTGATCGATTCACCAAATCCTCTATTTTCAAACTTCAATCCCCAATTAAATTCTCTCCTGTTTTTCAAAACGATTTATTATTTTCGGGAGGATGGCTATTCAGGTACAAATAATTGAATCAGGCAAAACCGCCTGGGAACTATTAAGGTTCAAAATCGAAAGTGTGGGTGACAAAAAGTTTGAGGTGCTTCCATTTTTTCCTACGGTGAAAGAGGCATATCAGGCATTTGCCAGCCAACAGCCACAAATATTGGTGGCTGACTTGAAAACCAATTTCGATTTCAATCTGGATCTGTTGGAAGATCTCATCAATCACAATAATAACAAAACCAAATTAGTGGTATTATTGTCTCCAGACCAACTTCAAGGCTTGCAGCGTATCTCTGAAATTGGTGTATCTGCATTAGTATTGAAACCGGTCACTTCACAAAATATCCACCGGGCACTACTGCGCATTGGAAGCTTGATAGAACAGGATAGCAAAAACATGGTAGAACCAGCTGGCTTGTTTATTACTTTCAAAACAAATCGTTCCAGCTTGTATCTCAACCAGCATGATATCCTATTAATAGAATCCAACAGAAATATTTGCACCATTACAATTCATGACGGTAGTCAGCAGGTCGTAAATGAAAATATTTCAGCTATCGGAAAACGTCTGGCTGTCAACGACCTCGTTCGAATTGATAAAAGTACTATTATTCATTTGTCTCGAATATCCTTTCTCGCGGCAGACCGATACAACAGAGAATGCCGGTTTAAATTGGAGAATGGTACAGAAATTTCAAAGACCTTGAGCAAAATTGCGATGAACAGATTATACAAAATGTTTGCAAAAGATAGTGTAACAAATAGCCAAAGTTTGATAAAATAATGTTTTGTCCTTGTTTATTGACTTTATGTCCTTTTTGTTAAGAATTATTAAAATATTATGCTAATCTTGTAGCTGAATTAAATCCTGCGTTAGCCGAAAAGCAGAAAAACGAATCGAGAGTAGGCATCATTTATTAAACAAAAACTTAATTAATCACAAAAAAAACTTAATTACTATGAGACGATCCTTCTTATCCGTCCTAGTACTGGCCTCTATTTTAGTAGGCGCAGACTCATGTAAAAAAGGCGACACAGGTCCTGCGGGTCCTGCTGGCCCTACCGGTTCAGCCGGAGCTAATGGCTCTGCTGGTGCTGCCGGTGCAACAGGCGTTGCCGGTAAAGATGGTACCAGAGTTTATTCTGGTGCTGGACTTCCTGCCGGAAGCCTTGGTGTTGTAAACGATTTTTATCTAGACTCTCAGTCTGGAATTCTTTATGGACCTAAAACATCTGCTACCGCATGGCCTACAACAGGTACCTCACTAAAGGGTGCTAATGGTGCCAACGGTGCCAACGGTGCAACTGGTGCAACTGGTGGTCAGGGTGCTGCTGGTGAGCATGGTTCTACTGGTGCAACAGGTATGACTGGTTCTACTGGTATGACTGGTTCTACAGGTTCTACAGGTTCTACTGGTGCTACTGGTGCTTCTGGTGCCAACGGTACAAACTTCTTGGCTGGTTCAGGTGCGCCTACTTGTGCAATTGGTGCAGCAGGCGACTATTACTTTGATATTGTAACTTCTATGATCTATGGTCCAAGAAGTGCAGGTAATACAGAACCTTGCTGGGGTGCTGGTACAGCTATTGGTGTAACCGCTACTCCAAGAACTTTCTTCCTGGATATTTCTTTAGATGGTAAAACTGATGCTAAAGAATATTTGGACAATGAAAGTGCTTGTTGCTGGAATGGTGGCACTACTAAAGTTTCTACTTTCCACGATACTACTTTAGCCATTGATAAAGAGTCTCACGTTTATTCTGATTACAAAATGTCTGAGTATGATGTGAAACAAGTTACCGGTGTTGCTAACTATCAAGGATGGTGGGATGCTAACGGAAGAGAAATCCTGTTCATTGATGAGGCTCAAAATAGCCCACAATTATACATGATTCCTACTGACCGTGATGATTTGAGAAGAATAGAAAAACGTAGATTTATCTATACTAGAGATGCTCAAAATCAAGGATTTATTGAAGGTTTGAGAAAGATCGGTATGAATGCTTTAAACAGAATGAACCCTGTTACAGATCCTTACTGGCATTTGATTGTAACTCCTCCAAATCCTCCAATTCTTCCTGGCCCAGTATCTTCTTATCCTCATTTGTCTGGAAACCCAACTTATCCAAACATTGCTCCATCTACTCCTGCTGAGTTCAGCGGACACAGATACATTTTTGGTGCAAATCCTCCAACTGATAACAGAAATAATACTGGTTACGGAACTACAGCTGGTGGTTTGAGATATGGATGGGCTGCTCCTCAGTACGACCTGACAAATGCTGGACCTATTCCTGCTCCTAACCGTGTGTTCACAATGTCTGATGACTTGTATGATTTCTTATTAGAAACACATAGTGTTAGCGATGGTAGAAAGGTTAATGCACTTTGTCTGTGGATGTATGCAGATGCATTTACACAATACACTGCTGGTGGAACAGAAAACAAAACAGCAAATATTGGTGACTATGTTAACTTCCATCCTTATTGGAGAAAAGTTGGTAGAACTATGACAGGCGACAATTATGACTACTCATTGAAAAAACAAATCAGTTTGAACTTGGGTAAGATCAAATACTTTGAAGGTGCTTGGCAAGATTTGAATGCAAACTTGACTGCATTAGGTAAAGCTTGGACTTATGCCAGAGATTCTGCAAGTGTTGATTTGAGCTTTACTTATCGTGCTCCAGTAGGATATAGTCCAACAATGTCTAGCATTAATGGCATTACTTTAGCCTCTAGCACTAATAACAATTTAAATCATATCATTCCAAATCCAGGTAATACTGCCTATAGTACTATATGGAATCAGTTGACTCCTAGACCTACTATGAATTGTTATGATGATCTTTGGAACGCAGCTTCTTCTTTAACTACAGGTGTACCAACTCCAACTCCTGGTCCTGTTGTAGCTCAATCTACAATTGCTCCACTTTGGATTCAGTCTTGGTATAATACTTGGATTTCATTGAATAACGCTGGTGCATTCAATATCAGCAGCAATGGAACTGGTCTTGGTTTAGGTAGTGGTCCAATCAATGATTATGGTAAAGTACATTCTGATGGTGGTGCTTACGATGTAACTCCTCCTTCTTATACTTTCAATCACTGGACTCATATTAATGGTAAAGTTGGATTTGCAAATGCGAACATTCCTTATGGAGTAAACTGGATTCCTGCTCCAATTACTACTGCTAATTATCCTTGGGGTGGTATAGTAATGCGTAATGGTATTATCTATGTAAACTACTTCATTGCTAATGGTGGTGCGGTTACTCGTTGCAAGACAGATATGAGATTCCAGAGAGGTCAAGAGGGTTTGAATTATGCTTATACCACTCCATACTGGCATTATCAAGATACAACTGGTGCTGATGCTGATTGTTTCACATATAGCTTCATCATTCCTAAAGGTTATGTATCTCGTTATGTTAGCTGGAACGACAATCCTTATACACAAGGTCCATGGCCGGCTAACCAAAACCGTACATGTGAAGGTTTCTACTGGAGAGGTGAATTTATCCCAACTGTTGCTCAAAGACATGATGATATCTTAATGACATTTAAGATTCAAACTCAACCTTCTAGCAGACACGATGGTATAAGAGCCGAAAAATAATCGAAATCCCATTCTTACAAGTTTAGTAAATGAATAAAAAAGACCGGAGTAATCCGGTCTTTTTTATTATTGTAGTTGTTTGAAGTGTAATATTTGCGAAGTGTTTTTGTTGAAAGGTTCTGACCACAAGCAATTAGAGTCCCACAATAGTGTTATTTTAGGTTGCTAAAACTTCATTTGCTATTTCAGTTTTGGTAGATCTTTTAGTTTTTAGTTTTCTTCGGCTTCTAATTATTTAGTTTTCTTAACTTTTTTTTTCTTTCAATATTTGTTTTTACCCTTATTTTTGCGTTCTTAAATTCTGAAAGTTTATGAAATTTCCTGGAAAATTATTTTTGTTATTTACTTTGGTTGTTGCTGGAACATTTGTTGCTTGTAATTCTACAGATAAGAAAGCAGAAGATAAACCTAGTGTGGATCAGGAGAGTGAAGCAGCTATCGAGGATATGCTAGCTCAGGAAATGGGTAAATCTGAAAATTGGATGACCAAGAAAGATTCAATGATCATGCAAGCCTATAAGGAGGATAAAACTACAATTTCTATCAATGATTTAGATAAGAGTGATACCACATTATCTATGCAATTGAAAAACCTGTATCGAGGGCTTAATGGTGAAAGACTAGCTGTTGTATACGGTCTCAGGAAAGAAGGGAAAATGGGCACAGCAATCTTGCAGTTTGAAGGAAAGGAGTCAATCAAACTTCCTCAAACAAAACAAGTTAATGTAACTGATATGGTTTTTTCTGATGGGAGTACTACATTAGAAACTAAAGGTGCTGATATAACTATTAAATCAGGAGGCAAAGCTACTTCCTTTAAAGCAGTACAGTAATTCTTTTTTTTAACTTAGGTTTGTTTTATGCGTAAATCATTTTTTGTTTCTTTTAGTATAATTACTTTTTCGGTGGTATTATTAATTTCTTGTAGTAAACAAGAGAGTAAAGATAATAGTTCGGCTCTTCAGGGTAAATGGAATTTGATACTTTGGGATAATCAGGTGGATACTTTTGGTACTTTTGTTTTTAGAGATAGTGTTTCTTATTTTAATATGAATTATAGTACTGAGATTTCTACTTTTAAGGTAAATAAAGATACTATTAGATTTCAAAGAGTGGGTGGATATATGACGTATTTGGCGGGTCATGAATATTGGTTAATAGAAAAGATAGACTCTGCCTTTTTTAAATTGGTGAGTTCTGATGGAAACATTGCAAGTGCCTATAAACAAAAGTATTTTGTAAAGGAAAAGCCTAAGAAAAGAGATACGACAGCATTATCTTTTTAGTTTTTGCCTATATTATTTATTTTATTTTTTTTGATGGATGAATAAAAGACTTCTCTTTTGTTCATCCATTTTAGTTTGTGAATTAGATAATTTCATTTAGGTTTGATGAAATTTATTTTTGTTATGGTTCGTTATATTTTTGCTCTATTAATACTTTTTTTGTTTTTTTCCTGTAATGAGGAAGAAACACAAAGTGTTGAACCCTCAGAGTTCTTATCAGAATATGCCAATAGCAAAAAAGTGGCTCCTGAAGATTTTACAAGTCTGGAATGGAAGCAGCCACATATTGATTTGGGCAAGATGGTTAGAGGTGGTGATAAGGATATTGAGTTTCCTTTTAAGAATACGGGTGATAAGCCACTAATAATTGATTCTGTTATCGTTACTTGTGGATGTACTTTGTTCAATATTCCTAAAGAGCCCATCAAGCCTGGCAAGAAAGGAAAAATTATGGTGAGATTTGTAAGTAAAGATCTTCCGTTGGCTATGATGGAAAGACATGTATATGTAAAAGCTAATACTACGGGGTCCCCTTACCACACTTTGAGCTTCAAACTTGAATTGGTGGATAAGTAACAAATTGTACTTGGTGTTGATTAGTTTGTTGAATAAGGCCAAACTTTTAAATTTTATCATACGGTTGAATTTATTTCAACCGTATTTTTTTGTAAGAATACAGTTCTCTAATTTTGCAAGCTATTAGATGTTTATGGAGAAAACGCTCAGTATTATCATTCCTGTTTATAACGAAGAAGGGGCATTGCCTTTGGTTTTGCCGGATGTAATGGATTTTGTAATAAGGAATGGGTATCATCTGATTATGGTCAATGATGGTTCTAAGGATAGATCCTTACAGGTGTTGGAACAATTTACTAACCATTATGATCACTATAAAATAGTAAGCCATAAACTAAATAAAGGGTATGGTGGTGCCATCAAATCAGGGATTTTAGCAGCAGAAACAGATTATGTCATTACGATTGATGCGGATGGGCAGCATTATCTGGAAGATGTGAATCACCTTTTTCATTACCTGAAGGAAACAGATGCGGATATGATTGTGGGGAGCAGAAAGGGTTTGAAAGAAGCTTCGGTTTTCAGAGGGGTTGGAAAATATATTATTCGCTGGGTAGCAAAAAAAATGATGCCCCTGAATATTTATGATATCAATTCGGGAATGAAAATTTATAATTCCAGTCTGGCCAAAACCTACATCAAACTATGTCCAAACTCCATGGCTTATAGCGATATTATTGGATTGGTGTTTATTAGTCAGCGCCATTTGGTACTGGAACATCCTATCAATATCAAACCACGTGTGGAAGGAAAGAGCACCATTGGCGTGAGAACAGCCTTTGATACCTTGATGGAAATTCTGAATGTGGTGATTTTGTTCAAACCCATGCGTATTTTTCTTCCTTTATCCCTGGTTTTTGTTTTTTTGGGAATGGTATGGGCTTTACAGTTTCTGATTATAAATAGAGGGCTGAGTATTGGTGCTTCTATGCTCATCTCAGTGGGTGTGCTTTTTTTTGCTATCGGCCTTATTAGCGAACAATTGAGCCAGATCAGAAAAAGCAGTGTTTTGAAAGATGGCGATGCAGGGTATTGAGGATTGAATCAAAAACTAATCATTAAAAATTCATCATTAATCATTTCGAATTTATGTCCGATAAGAAAAGACTTTTGATATTTGCCGGTATTTTATTTTCGATTTTGTTGATCGCCTACGCTAACCATTTCGATAATACATTTCATTTTGATGACAGCCATACCATTCAGGGGAATATGGCCATTAGGTCATTAAAAAATATTCCCAGTTTCTTTTACGATCCTACCACTTTTAGTGTAAGTCAGAACCATCGTGGACTGCGACCATTGGTTACTACTAGTCTGGCCATCGACTATTGGCTGGCTGGAGGACTTGACCCAGTGGCTTTTCAGATATCTACTTTTTTATGGCATATTGGCTTGTGCATTCTTTTATTTTTCATGTTTCGACAGTTGATGTCCAAATCTTTTCAGCATAAATGGATTCAGTATGTCGCTCTTTTTGGTGCAGCCTGGTTCGGAACACATACCGTGAATGCGGAAACCATCAATTATATTATTTCCAGATCCGATGTCTTATCCACCTTTTTTATTGCAGCTTCCTTTCTCACCTATGTGGCTTATCCCGAAAAAAGGAAATTTGGCATTTATATTTTACTGGCCCTGGTGGGTGTGCTGGCAAAGGAAACCATTCCGGTGCTACCAATTTTGCTGTTTTTTTACCTGCTACTTTTTGAACATCAGCTTTCCTTGACTGATATTTTTAAAAAAAGTAATCTGAAAAAAGTTTTCAGGTCGATATATATATTGCTTCCATTGGCCATAGCGATTGCTGCCTTGCAGTGGTTTTTTATATCTAAAATTTCGGATAGCTCGGCTTCTGCCGGCATATCCAATCCACTAGGATATTACCTGCTGACTCAAACCTATGTTTGGGCTCATTATTTCAGATCCTATTTTGCACCTTATGACCTAAGTGCCGATTCGGATTTAGGGGTGATCAACGATATCTATGATCCGCGAATAATTGTTGGGACGATCTTTCTGCTGGCACTGGTCTATACCATTTTCCGTACTTCCAAAACACGCGAAACCCGACCCATTGCGTTTGGATTAATCTGGTTTGCTGCTTCCTTATTGCCTACCTCGCTCGTGCCTTTTGCCGAAGTGATGAACGATCACCGAATGTATTTTGCTTTTGTTGGATTGACACTAAGTATTGTGACATTATTGGGATTATTGGCGGTTAAGTATCAAAAATATTTTGAAAAGCCAGGTCGGCAAAAATTATTATTGGGATTGGCTTTCTTGATCATTGGCTTGAATGCCTTTGGCACTTTCAAACGAAATCAGGTTTGGGATAATGAAGAATCGCTTTGGAAAGATGTAACCGAAAAAAGTCCTAACAATGGCCGAGGTTGGATGAATTATGGATTGGCACTGATGGCCAGAGGGGATTTTAAAGGCTCGATAGAAGCTTATACCGAAGCCCAAAAAACTTCTCCCAATTACAGCACACTATTTATCAATTTTGGTATTGCTTACAGCAAATTGGGTGAAAACGAACATGCAGTAGAGAGTTTCAATCGAGCAGTTTCTCTGGCTCCGGGGAATTTTGAAAGTTATATTTATTTTGCCAGATACTATGTCGAGCATAAAAACTATACCGAGGCAAAAAGACTTGCTGAGCAAGCCATGTCGTTAAACAGCACAGCCTATATGGCTCGGGATATTGCCATGGATACCTATCAACATTTGGGCCTGTGGACGGAGCTGGAAAATCTTGCAAATAGTACACTGGCCATTGTGCCCAATGATTCTAAATCTTTGCAATATCTGAATGCGGCAAAGAATAAAAAGGTAATGGTTATTTCGCAAGACACTTTTGCAGCTGTTTCGGTTCAGGATGGTTTACTGAACGAAAGCCTGCGATTGTACAACGAAGGTCGGTTTGAAGAATGTATTAAGACTTGTGAAAAGGTATTGGAAATAGATCCAAAGAGTGCCAATGCGTATAATAATATTTGCGCATCCTATAATATGCTAAAGCAATGGGATAAGGCCAAAGAGGCTTGTACAAAGGCCTTGCAACTAAATCCGGTACACCCTAATGCACCGGCCAATTTGAAATGGGCGATGAGTCAAAATCCCGATTAGTAAAAAGATTAGCTACCAGATTCCTGAAGTTTTTCTAAAACCTCCGAAGGGATAGCTGATATTTTTTTTGTTGTATAGTGGTAACAAATCATTCCGGTTTTGGCAAGAGCCACCAACACTTTTTCACCATTTATTTCTTTTTCCAGCCGGTAAAAAAGGTCGAAACCAATTCGGTTAAAATCATGTGCTTTCACAGAAGCAATGAGAATATCTCCATAAAAAGCTTCTTGTTTAAACTCGATGGCGACATCTGCCATGATCATACCCACACCTCCTAAATCCATTTCACTATATCCATGATGATTCAAAAATTGAAGCCTGGCTTCGTGAATGATGCTCAGCAAAGCATCATTGCCCACATGCCCACCGTAGTTCAGGTCGGTTATTCGAACTGGAATGATCGATGTGAAATTGAATTTTTCGGGAGCTGTCAATTTGATCCGAGCCATAAAATAAATTTAAACAAACCTACTGTATTTATAATTTTTAAAAATCTTCTTTTCTGAATAGAAGCGGAATTTTGGTTTTGGTAAAATGTATATCTGAATTTGAGAACCGAAAGTGAATAATTTGCGCATCTTTGCAACGCAATAAAAAAGAAATACCAAGAACAAGCATGAATATTATCAACGACGAAAAAAAACAGGCAGCTTTAGAGGCCGTAAAAGAAATACGAGAAGGGATGATTGTTGGCCTGGGTACTGGCTCCACTGCTTATTATGCGATTCATGCAGTAGCTGATTTAGTAAAAGCAGGAATGAGTCTGAAAACTATTCCCACCTCTGAACAAACCCGTCAGATGTCTGAAGCATTGGGCATTCCGATGGTGGATATAAACTCGATCGATCACATTGATCTGACCATAGATGGTGCAGATGAGTTCACTCAATCACTAGCTTTGATCAAAGGAGGTGGTGGTGCGCTGTTGCGAGAAAAGATCGTGGCCAGTCTCACAACACATCAAATTATTGTAACCGATAGCTCAAAACTAGTACAAGAATTAGGTCGTTTCAAATTGCCTGTAGAGGTGATCCCATTTGCCTGTGAATATGTGATGCGGGAGCTGCGCAAGTTGGGAGGATTGGGTGTTGTCAGAAAGCAGGGCGATAATGACTATATAACGGATCAGGGAAACCTGATCATTGATACTGACTTTGGATTGATCAATGATCCTGAAACCTTAGATCAACGGTTAAACCAGGTGGTAGGCGTGGTAGAGCATGGCTTGTTCAACAATTTGGCCCATAAAGTGATCATGGTGAAAAATGGAGACATCATAACCTTTTCGAGATAGAGGTTGTAAAAAAAACAACTTTTCATAAGGCGGTTTAAAATGCCGATACTCTTTTTTAGGTGTGCCAAATTTGCACGTAGAGATTCGGAATTCACATTAACCGTAAAAGGCCATTCCTTACCTCATTTGACTGGCTTTCACCAGCTCAAAAAGAAATGTGTTTATTGCTCGTGAAATTTGGTAAATCCGAACTAGGATATTTTCCAAATTCAGCCGGTAAATCGACCAAACTTTCCCATACTCCCCTTATCTTTGCGCCAAATTTCAGGGAAGATATGGTGTCAATCAGATTAAAATCCTTTATCATTGCGGCTTTAAGCCTTTTTTTTGTCTTTAGTAGTGAGGCTTCTAAAGCACAGGAACCAGTAGCTGTGGCGCCAGTTGAGGCACACGATAGTCATGAAGCCGAAGGAAAATTCAATCCGGGTGAAGCCATTCTTCATCACATAGCCGATTCTCACGAATGGCATTTCTTTTCCATTAAGAAGTCGGATGGTTCCGTATTTCATGGTACCTTACCACTCCCTGTTTTGCTTTATTCTCCTCAAAGAGGGTTTAGTGTTTTCATGTCCTCCGTTTTTCATCATGGTACAGAGGTTCATAATGGGTATAAATTAGAGCATGATAAAGTAGTAGCAGTAGATGCAGCTGGCAACGCCGATGCGGCCGTGAAAGTGTACGATTTTTCACTTACCAAGAATGTGCTTCAGTTATTATTTGCTTTAGTAGTACTGGTGTGGCTAATGACTTCAATGGCTAAAAAGTATAAAACGGGCAAGGGCGTAACTTCTGCTCCAAGCGGTATTCAGAATGCCATTGAGCCAGTAATTGAATTTGTAATAAACGATATAGCTAAACCCAACCTGGGGCCAAAGTATCAAAAGTTTTTACCCTACCTGCTAACTATTTTCTTCTTTATTCTTATCAATGCTTTGTTTGGAATGTTGCCTGGTGCAGCCAATGTAACAGGTAATATTGCTTTTACTGCAATTTTGGGTTTAATCGCATTTTTCGTAATTATTTTTAATACCAATAAACATTACTGGCAACATATCTTTTGGTTCCCGGGTGTTCCTGTTCCTGTAAAATTATTGATGATTCCGGTGGAAATAATGGGCATTTTCACTAAGCCATTTGCATTGATTGTCCGTCTTTTTGCGAACATGACTGCGGGTCATATTGTGATCCTTAGTTTTATTAGCCTTATTTTCATTTTCTCCGAGATGACAAAAGTGGCCGGTGTGGCATTTGCACCAGTGTCTATTGCTTTCGCTGTATTTATTTATTTAATTGAAATTCTAGTAGCATTTATCCAGGCCTTCATTTTTGCAAACCTTACGGCTATTTTTATTGGGGAGGCTATTGGCGATCATCATTATGAAGAGGATATAGATCCAAGTAAAGTGCATCATTAATATTGTTTTTTATTTTTAATCATTATATAAAATCAGAGTCATGAGTTTATTAAACACATTGTTGGAAGTAAGCGGAAGCTGGTCACACTTTGGTGGTGCCGTGGGCGCAGGCCTAGCAGCTATTGGTGCTGGTATCGGTATCGGTCAAATTGGTAAAGGTGCTACCGAAGGTATCGCCCGTCAGCCAGAAGCAGCTAACGACATTCGTGGAGCTATGATCTTATCAGCAGCCCTTATTGAGGGTGTTGCCCTGTTTGCGGTAATCGCAGGCTTGTTGGCAGTGTTGAAATAATTGTTCCCCAAATTTTTACTGCACCTAAAGCAAAGGGCGGCGGGTGCAGTATTATTGTTTTTTAATTTTCGGTTGAAGGGGCTTTTTACGGACCTATCAACCTTATAGAATATCAACTTTTCAACTTTATTAAAATGGGATTACTTACTCCTGATCTGGGTTATTTTGTATGGGCTTTGGTAGCCTTTTTAGTAGTATTATTTATACTGACTAAGTATGCCTGGAAACCAATAATCAAATCATTGAACGAGCGCGAGCAAAACATTGCTGGTTCTATTGCAGCTGCCGAAAAGGTGAAAGCTGAAATGGCTCAAATGAAAAATGAAAACGAAGCATTGTTGAACAAAGCACGTGAAGAAAGAGCCCATCTACTGAAAGAAGCACGCGAAACAAAAGATAAAATTGTTAACGAAGCAAAAGAACAGGCTAAATCTGAAGCTGCAAAAATTATTGCAGATGCTCAATTGGCTATCAATGCTCAGAAAATGGCTGCACTTACCGATGTGAAAAATGAAGTGGGTAAACTGGTGATTGAAGTGAGTGAAAAGATTTTGAAACAAGAGTTAAGCGGTGCTAACAGACAGGAAACTCATATCAATAGCCTGGTAGATAGTGTTAAGTTGAACTAGACGATTGGTGAATGGCCTGTGGTGAATAGGATAATATTAATTTGAAAATATTAAATCAAAAATAAAAAATGCTTAATCCTCGTTTAGCATCTAGATATGCAAAGGCTTTGCTGGAAATTGCAGTGGAGAAAGGGCAATTGGATATTGTGTTTGGCGATGTGCAATGGTTACAATCTGTTTGTAACAGTAGCAGAGATTTTGTAAATCTTTTGCGCAGTCCAATCATCAAGGCTGATAAAAAGCAAAAGATCGTGGACGCTATTACTAAGGAAAATATTGGTGTGATAAGCCAAAGTTTTATCAAACTAGTGATTTCTAAAAGTCGTGAATCTAACCTGCCAGAAATTTTGCCTGCGTTTATAAACGACTACAAGAAGTATAATAATATTCATACAGTATCTTTAACTACGGCAGTTCCTGTAAGCGAGTCTCTGAAAAATACGATCATTGATCAAGTGAAAAAATCGGCAAATGTAGAAAAGATAGAACTGGAAGAATTGGTGAATCCAGATTTGATTGGCGGCTTTGTATTGCAGATGGGAGATAAGATGGTGGATGCCAGTATAGCTTATGACTTACGCGTGATAGCGAAACAGTTTAAGAACAATGACTTTATTTATAAAGTGAGATAATTTTCTTTGCTAAATATTTGGGAACCTCAATCTTTCTGATTGAGGTTTTTTGTTCGTATGCTTTTGTAAATACGTATGGCCAGCATGAGCAACAATATGAGCAAAGCAATACCTACCAAACCCCATAGCAAACTCATACTTTGTTTTACCACCACCAGCATCACTATGGAGATCAGAAACAAAGTAGCCACTTCATTCCACAAGCGAAGCTGCTGCGAGCTATATCGAAACACGCCTTTTAATTGTTGCCTGAATATTTTTTGAGTATGCAGGTGATAGCCGTAAAGTAGTATTACCAAAATAAGTTTAATCAATAACCATCTACCTTGAGGTTCAAATACCATCGCCCACCATCCCCCTTTAATCAAAATAGTTAATCCAAAAATCAAGGTAATAATTGCGGATGGCCAGGTGATCCCATACCAAAGCCTTTTCATCATTAACCTAAACTGACTTTGCAAAGCCTCTTTTATTTCCTGAGGTTTTTCGTTGGCTTCTACATTGTAAATAAGCAGCCGAGGCATATAGAACAATCCCGCAAACCAGGTAACCACAAATATGATGTGTATGGCCTTTAAATATAAATAGGAATCAGTCATCAGCTTTCTTTAGAAATAATAGTGGGTTGGTGATGTACTGCAAAGTTGAGGGAATTGGCAATAAAACAATATTGATGCGCTGCCTGATGCAATTCCAGAGCTTGTTCTATCATGTCTTTTCTCAATACAGTAACCTTTGGAAACAATGTTACTTCCGTGAATTGTCCGCTACCATCGGCGGTTTCTGACATGCTGCCTGTAGCCTGATCTTCATAGCTCAATACCACAATACTTTTTGTAGCACATAGATGCAAATACCAGAGCATGTGGCAACTGGAGATGGAAGCCAGAAACAGTTCTTCAGGATTATATTTTGAGGGGTTGCCCAAAAAAGAAGGGTCAGAGGAGCAGGCAAGTGTAGCTTTATTGTTTATTCTTAATTCATGATCACGGCTATAGTTATTATATCCGGTAGTGCCCGACTCACTCTGCCAGTGCACCTGAATTTGATATTGATGTTGTTTGTTCATTGTGACAGAGGGGTCAATCTTTTGCTTCCTTGATCAATTGCACCAAAGAGTCTACCCAGACTTCATGGGTGTTGAGGCAGGGGATATAATCAAACGACTCACCTCCATGTGCCAGAAAATCTTTCTTTCCTTCAGTATCTATTTCTTCCAGCGTTTCCAGACAATCGCTGATAAACGAAGGGCAAATCACTTTTATCTTTTTAACACCCTCATTCGGCAGGTTAGGTATTCGTTCCTGGGAGCTAGGTAATAGCCAGGGATCCCGACCCAGCCGACTTTGAAAAGAAATGGCCCATTTGTCACGAGGAATACCTAGTGCTTTTGTGGCGAGTAAAGTGGTTTGAATTACCTGGTGACGATAGCAAGTGTCTTGAGCAGTTGTATCATCACAGCATTTATCAGGAGCATCCAGGTCGTGTTTGGCACCGGGTTTGCCTGTTTTGAAAATATGTGATTGTGGAATGCCATGATAACTAAATAGCAATTGATCGTAATCGTTTTGCAAATGAGGACGCATACTTTCGGCCAATGCATGAATGTAAGCTGGATGCTTAAAAAATGGAGGAACAGTTTTTAGTTTAAAATTGTAATTATATTTTTTATGGATTTCTTTCATATACTCCACGGCAGTTTCCCAACTGCTCATGGCATAGTGCGGATAAAGGGGAACTAAAACAACTTCATCCAAATTAGGCAGTTTTTTTAAAAGATTGTCATAAGCTGTTTTAGGATGCGGTAGGCGATAGCGCATGGCCACTTCCACTGGTTCGGTTACTTTTTCCTGCAGGGCTTTTTGTAAACGTGTGGTGAGCACCACCAAGGGCGATCCTTCCGGCCACCAAATGGATTTGTAGGCTTCGGCGGATTTGGGTGCGCGAAACGGAACAATGATGCCTTTTACCAGTAAGGTTCTTTGCCAAAATGGTTTGTCGATGACACGCTCATCCATTAAAAATTCTTTTAGATACACTTTCAGATCAGGGATGCTGGTGCTGTCAGGAGAACCTAAGTTCATTAATATTATTCCTCTGCTCATTGTATAATAGATGCTGTTGGTTGGATTGATTTTTATAGATGCTATATAGTCGGAACCATGAACCGAGTCCCAATGTTTGGGATAAACAGTGGGAAAATCGATACCATATTTTCGACTACCCAGGCAATAAAAATTTTGGCAAATGTAGCGAAAATGCTTTGCCATACATGGTATTTAGGAAGGGAAAAGATTAATGCATTTTATTTGTTTCAGATGACAATTGTATGACGGTTGGATGACAAAGCTTGTCTACATTTGCACCATTCACATGTCTTCAGAAGAATTTCATATCTCTAAGCAGGTGTTGGATCGGTTCTGTGTAGCCGGTATCAACTACCACAAAGCCGATACCTCTACACGTGGTCTGTTTTCGGTTAGTAGGGATGATTTTGCTACTATTGCAGCCACAGCGAAGACTGCCGGTATCAGAAGTGTATTTGTGGTGTCCACCTGCAACCGTACTGAAATTTATGGCTTTGCCGAATCGGTCATGCAATTGGTGGATTTACTATGTGAGCAATGCCCCGCAGAACGAAAAACTTTCTTACAGTATGCCTTTCTAAAAAATGGGAATGAGGCTTTACAGCATTTGTTTCGGGTATCATCGGGATTGGATTCACAGATATTGGGCGACTACGAAGTACTGGGGCAGATAAAAAAAGCGGTGGATCTGGCCAAAGTGCATGAAGTGATTGGACCAGTGATGGACAGAGTGTTGAACTTTGTATTTCAGGCTTCCAAAAGGATTAAAACAGAAACCGGACTAAGCAATGGAACTGTTTCGGTGTCTTTTGCAGCCATTGAGTTATTGCAGGCGGTGGAGGGAATAAAAACAAAAAGTATTCTGGTGATTGGTGCGGGTAAGTTTGGGTCGAATGTTTGTAAAAACATGGCACACTACTTTCCGGAAGTTCCTATCACGATTATGAATCGAACAGATGAAACAGCCTTGGTTTTGTCACAAACCAGCGGTATTCATTTTGCAGCGTATAAAGATCGGGCAATGGCGATTGCCAAAGCGGATGTGGTGATTGTCTGTACCAATGCCTCCGAACCTACTGTACTACCTGAGTATTTTGTAGAGACAGGAGATAAATTAATACTGGACTTATCGGTGCCGGTAAATGTGCATCCAGCAGTAAAGCAAATGGCTGGAAAACGAGTGATAGATGTAGATGAAATATCATCCACCATTTTGGATAAAACCCTGGCTAATCGAAGAGCCGAAGTACCCAAGGCGGAAGCCATCATTGAAAACTATACCAAAGAGTTTTGGCAGTGGTTGAAAGATTACCGCTTTGCCTTGCATTTGAAAACCTGGAAAAACAAACTGGAAGAATTGGACAAACTGTCTTTGCATGAATGTGAGTTTGCCAGAGATGCCAGGCTGAAAGTCCATGCGGTGAAAGCACAAAAGGCAGTAAAGCAATTAGCTGTAAACCTGAAGACAAAAAACGATAAAGGCTGCCAATTTATCAATTTAATAAATGATTATCTGCAACCTGGAAATGCAATTTAATCCTATCCGAATCGGTACCCGAGAAAGCCAATTGGCTGTGTGGCAGGCTACCTTAGTAAAAGATTTATTGGAACAAAATGGCCAAGATGCCGAGCTGATTTTTATAAAAAGCGAAGGAGATATAGATCTCGTAACGCCATTATATGCAATGGGTGTGCAAGGTGTGTTCACTCGTAGTTTAGACGCAGCATTGCTTAATGATAAAATAGATATAGCTGTACATAGCATGAAGGATGTGCCGGTGCAACTACCTCAAGGTCTTGTGCAGACTGCTGTATTATCCCGTGCCAGCCATAAAGATATTTTGGTTTTCAATAGTTCGTTAGCCAATGAAAATGTTCAAAAGCTAAAGGATGGCCAAAACCTGACTGCCATCCCACATTCATCTACCTCACTCACCATTGCTACCAGCAGTATTCGTAGGAAGGCACAATGGTTACATCGCTTTCCCGATACAGCAATAGAAAATTTGAGGGGCAATGTGAATACCCGTTTGCGCAAAGTGGCCGAAAGCAATTGGGACGGTGCCATATTTGCAGCGGCCGGTTTGGAACGTATTCAGGTGCGACCAGAAAATGGGATTGATCTGGATTGGATGCTGCCAGCTCCAGCACAAGGAGCCATTATGGTAGTGTCTAGGCAGAATGATAATAGGGCTTTGGAAGCATGTGTGCCGCTAAATGATGAATCAACGGCTATCTGTGTGAAAATCGAACGAGATTTCTTGAGTGGCTTGATGGGAGGTTGTTCCACGCCTATCAGTGCATTGGCTTCGATGGTGGACGACAAAGTATTCTTTAGAGGCAATATTGTATCTCCCGATGGGAAGGAAAGTGTGGAGGTAGAACAGTTGTTCCTACTTGATAGTATTCCATCAGCCGGAGCAAAAGCAGCACAAATGATTTTAGAAAAAGGAGGCGATCGGATCATTGAAAAGCTAAAGCATGCCTGATGTCAAAAAAAAAATATTAAGTACAAGAGCTTTAGATCAGGAGGTCATCAGTAAAGCCAGAGTGCAGGGAATATGGATCGATTGTATTCCTTTTATCGATATCCGGTACAAGTCTGAAAAGGATATAGCCGGGCAATTCAAAGACATTTCTGAATCGGATATATTTATTTTTACGAGCCAGCATGCTGTAAAAGCGGCATACGAATTAATAAAGAATTTAAGCAATAGTTCTTATTGTATCTCAGGAGTAACCCGTCAGGAGGTTCAGCAAACCAGACTCAAAATTTTGGCAAATGCCGACTATGCTAGCGATTTGGTGTTGTTGATGGAAAGAAATAGTGATCTACAGTATATCCTGTTTTGTGGCGATAAAAGACTGCCCACCATTCCTGACTTTTTTATAGCACAAAAATTACACTTACAAGAAGTGGTTTGTTATGAAAATATAGCAAGCCCACAAAGGGTAACCGAACAGTATGATGGGGTCATGTTTTACAGTCCATCTGGCGTGGAGAGTTATTTTAGTGTGAATGAAATAAACAAAAACCAGCATTATTACTGCATTGGAAATACCACGGCAAAAGCAATCGCAAAATATATTAATCAAAATATCATCATTGGAGAAAGGCCAACCATTCAGGCAATGATGGATAAAATAATGGAAGAATGAGAAGGGATAAGACATTAAAGAATGATCTGATTATTAGGACACTTTTAGGGGAAAAGACAGAGCGCACGCCAGTTTGGATGATGCGCCAAGCAGGCCGATATTTACCAGAGTATATCAAGCTACGAGAGCAATATTCTTTTTTTGAAAGATGTCAGAATCCAGAACTGGCTTGTGAAATAACCCTACAGCCAGTGGATATAGTGGGTGTGGATGCGGCTATTTTGTTTTCCGACATTTTGGTGGTTCCCCAGGCTATGGGTCTGGAAGTGCAGTTGATAGAGAAAAAGGGTCCATTGCTTCCCAATCCCATCAAGACCCAGAGCGATTTACAAAGAATACAAGTGCCGGATGTGAATGAAAGATTGGGATATGTATTTGATGCCATCAAACTTATTAAGCAAGAATTGAATGGCCGAGTTCCTTTGATCGGTTTTGCAGGGGCTCCTTTCACTTTATTGTGTTATATGGTTCAGGGTATGGGTTCAAAAACATTTGATGAAGCCAAAGGGTTCTGTTTTCAGCAGCCGGCGTTGGCTCATCAGTTGTTGCAAATGATCACCGATACCACTATTGCCTATTTGAAAGGACAAATAGCTGCCGGTGCCGACACGCTACAGGTTTTCGACAGTTGGGGAGGTTTGTTGGCTAAGGAAGATTTTGAAATATTTTCATTGCAGTATATCAGACAGATAGTGACAGCACTGCAAGATGAAGTGCCGGTTATCATTTTTGCAAAAGGTGCCTGGGGATCGCTATCAGAGATGGCTGCCACTGGAGCACATGGTCTGGGCATTGACTGGGCCATAGAGCCACAGATAGCCAGACAAATGACCGGAGACAAAATAACGCTACAAGGAAATTTTGATCCAGCAAAACTACAGGCACCCATTGCCGAGATTGAAAACTCCGTAAAAAAAATGCTGAAAGCATTTGGAAAAGAAAAACATATTGCCAATCTGGGACATGGCATTTTACCCAATATTCCGGTGGATCATGCAAAGGCATTTGTAAATGCAGTGAAGGAATATCAATGGTAATAATGGTAAATTTGCTGAGTGATGCAAAAACCCGTATTTCATAAAAGAATTTTTTGGGACGTGGATTTTGAAAACCTCGATGATGACAATCGGCATAAGTTTGCGATAGAGCCTGTGTTTGACCGGGGTGATGTGGATGATATCCGACAAGGCAGAAGATACGATGGCGATGCATTGATAAAAGAGGTATTGGTGAATGCAAAATGGCTATCAAAACAAGCATTGTATTGGGCAAGTGCAATTTTAGATAATGATATAAAAGAGTATCAATGTTACAAATTGGCGCAGTCGAACCCGGAACGCTGGCTGTATTGAAACGTTTGATGGGTATAGCAGAATTAAAAGATTTTTACCTGGTGGGCGGTACTGTTCTCGCATTACGATATGGTCATCGAAAGCCAATTGATGTTGATTTGTTTGTATCAGAGGACTCTAATAATGAACAAATCGCTAAAGTACTTGAAAAGACTTTTCCTGCTTTTTTATACCGAAGGCTAAATAATCCGATTGGATTATTTGGTTATATTGATGATGTAAAAGTTGATTTGGTAAAACACCATAGAATACTCTGGTTAAAACCTTGCATTGAGTGGGATGGAACTAGAATATCATGTGATGAAGATATTATTGGCATGAAAATAAATGCAATTCTTAGAAGAGCCGACAAGAAAAATTTTTGGGATAGCTCAGAATTTTTACATCATTATAAGCTTTCAGATTGCATTGGATTTTATCATCAGAAATTCTCAGATCAACGGTTAGAAATTTCCATCCCAACCGCTATCACCTATTTTGATGATGCCGAAGACTCAGAAGATCCGGTGAGCCTACAGGATCAAACATGGGGCAGCATGAAAAAGCATCTACAAAAACAAGTAAGAGATTATCTGGCGTAAAAATTTATAGAATATGCGTATAGTAAAATGTTTTCTAAGTTTCTTCATTGCGATTGCCATTCAGGTGCAGGCCACAGCACAGGACTTGTATATGCCCAGAAATATTAAAGCAGCTTATGCAAACCAAACCCGGTCGATGAACGGAGCTCCTGGAGCTAAGTATTGGCAAAACAAAGGAGTATATGATATCAAAATCAAGGTGGATGTGGACACCAAAATTGTAAGTGGAAAAGAAACCATTATTTATAGCAATAATAGTTCGGATACGCTTCTTGTATTGCCTATTCGTTTTGTGAATAATCTGCATAAACCTACATCACCACGAAGCGGACAGGTAAGTGAAGATTTTTTGAGTGAAGGCCTGAGTATTTCCAGTTTGAAAATAAATGAACAGACCTATAATATAAATGCAAAAGACTGGGGTACGGTAAATGATGTAAAACTTACTAAACCTATTTTGCCAGGCACCAACACCTCAGTGTATATAGAATGGAGTTATCCGCTTTCAAAACAGAGTGGACGCGAAGGTCAGATAGATGAACACACTATGTATGTAGCCTATAGCTATCCTCGTATCTCGGTGTATGATGATTATAATGGCTGGGATATAATTCCGCATAGCGACAGACAAGAGTTTTATAACGATTTTAATGATTATGCTTTTTCGGTGATGGTTCCCAAAAACTATGTCGTGTATGCCACCGGTGATCTGCTAAATCCTGATGAAGTGTTGCAGCCTGAATTTGCAAACCGATTAAAAAAATCCTATGCCAGCGATGAAGTCATTCATATAGCCAATGCAAGCGATATGAAGTCCGGCAGAGTAACCCGACAAAAAGATTGGAACGAATGGAAGTTTAAAGCCAGCCATATACCGGATGTTTGTTTTGCACTGAGCAGTTCCTACGTATGGGATGCCAGCAGTGTGGTAGTAGATAAAAAAACCGGACGACGAGCCAGTACACAGGCGGCCTATGATGCAGTAAAAGGTACCGACTTTATCCATTCTGTAAAGAACAATAATTTCTCATTGGCCTGGTTTAGCGAATACTGGCCAGGCATTCCGTATCCCTATGCTAAAATGACGGCCTTTCAGGGATTTGCCGATATGGAATATCCTATGATGGTGAACGATGCGCAAACAGGAAATACTGATTTTGCCAAATTGTTACAGGATCATGAAGTGGCGCACACTTACTTCCCTTTTTACATGGGCACAAATGAAACCCGCTATGCATTTATGGATGAAGGATGGGCAACTACCTTGGAATATCTGGTGGGTATTGCAGAAAAAGGAAAAGATGCGGCAGATCGGTTTTACAAAAACTTTCGTGTAAGCCGATATGTTCATAGTAATGCAGGTGAGGTGGATCTTCCAATCATCAGCATGAGTACGCAAGTAAGTGGTGCAGGGTATAGCCTGAATTCCTATGTTAAATCTTCTTTATCCTATTTGGCTCTAAAAGATTTATTGGGAGATGATTTGTTTAAGAAAGCATTGCATCATTACATGAATATGTGGAATGGCAAACATCCAATACCCTGGGATTTCTTCAATTGCATGAACACCGGATCAGGACAAAATCTCAATTGGTTTTTTCAGAACTGGTTTTTTACCCACCACTATATTGATCTGAAAGTTACCCGACTGGACAATAACACTGTGCAAGTAGAGAATGTAGGAGGTTTTGCTATACCATTTGATGTGAAAACTGTACTAGAAAATGGAAAGGAAATGGTGAACCATTATACCCCATCGGTTTGGATGAATACTAAAGCCATCAATATAAAAACAACGAGTACTCAAAAAATAAAAAGTGTTTCAATAGATGGTGGAATATTTATGGATACCACACCTGGAGATAATAGTTTGACCTTTTAACGCAAGCGTTACAATAAGAAGAGCGCAATGTTAATCCGGAGAATAATATAGATTTTATGTACTTACAAAGAAGAAACAGAATAACAAGAAGATCTACCGCTATCCGCAGTATGCTGGCAGAAACGGTTTTGTCTACAAATGATTTTATAGTGCCTTTGTTTATTGATGAAGGCGAAAACATTAAAACAGAAATTGCTTCGATGACTGGATATTTCAGATTGAGTCTGGATCTGACTTTGCTCGAAGTGAAACACTTATGGAGTCTGGGAATAAAGTCGGTGTTGTTGTTTGTGAAAGCAAAGGATGAGGTAAAGGACAATACAGGCAAAGAGGCCTGGAATCCGGATGGCCTGATGCAACGATCCATCAAAGCCATAAAGGAGGCCGTACCCGAAATGATCGTGATGACGGATGTGGCGTTGGATCCTTATTCAATTTATGGGCATGATGGCATTGTGGACACAAGCAAAGGAATCATTCTGAATGATGAAACAATAGAGGCACTTACACGCATGAGTTTGTCTCATGCCGCTGCAGGGGCAGACTTTATTGCACCCAGCGACATGATGGATGGAAGGATTGGTGCTTTTAGAAAAGCATTGGAAGAAGGAGGGTTTAACGAAGTGGGCATCATGAGTTATAGTGCCAAATATGCCAGTTGCTTTTACGGCCCATTCAGAGATGCATTGGACAGTGCTCCAGGGTTTGGTGATAAAAAAACCTATCAGATGAATTATGCCAATCGCATCGAAGCCATCAACGAAACCCTGCAGGATGTGGAGCAAGGAGCCGATATCGTGATGGTAAAACCTGCAATGGCCTATCTGGATATTATCCGTGAAGTGAAAAATGCAGTAACGGTGCCGGTTTCGGCTTACCATGTAAGTGGTGAATATGCTATGATAAAAGCAGCTGCCGAAAAAGGATGGATAGATGAAAACAAAGCGATCATTGAGAGCCTGACTTCTATTAAGAGAGCCGGCGCAGATTTAATAGCTACTTATTTTGCAAAAGACGCAGCACTAATTTTAAATGAAAGTTGAGCATTGAATAGGCTCAAGGATACTTACAAATGAACTTAATAAACAAATACAATATACCCGGCCCGCGGTACACCAGCTATCCCACGGTGCCATATTGGGAAGAGAGCGGTTTTTCTTCGCAGGCATGGATCGCTTCTTTTAAAAGAAGCCTTGAGGAGAGCAATCAAAAAGAAGGAATCAGCATTTATATTCATCTGCCTTTTTGTGAAAGCCTCTGCACATTTTGTGCCTGTCATAAAAGAATTACCAAAAGACACGACGTAGAGAAACCCTATATCGAAACTGTGATCAAAGAATGGCAACTCTATGTGAAACTTCTGGGAACCAAACCAAAAATAAAAGAACTTCATTTGGGAGGAGGAACGCCTACTTTTTTTAAACCTGAAAACCTTCAGTGGCTTTTGGAAGAGCTGTTCGCCCTGGCAGAGCTAGACCCAAACCCAGAGTTTAGCTTCGAAGGACATCCAAACAATACGACAAAGAAACATCTGGAAGTATTGTACAGCCTGGGTTTCAGAAGGTGCAGCTATGGTGTTCAGGATTATGATTTAAAGGTGCAGCAAACCATCAATCGTATTCAGCCTTTTGAAAAAGTGCAATTTGTAACAGAGGAGGCGAGGGCAATGGGCTACAAAAGTATCAGCCACGATCTGGTGTTTGGACTACCACACCAAACCTGGGAGAGCATGCAGGCTACCATTGAAAAAACCATTTCTCTAAAACCCGACAGAATTGCTTTTTATTCTTATGCTCATGTGCCCTGGGTGAAGGGCGTGGGACAACGGGGTTTTGATGAAAATGATTTGCCTTCACCAGCGTTGAAAAGAGCCTTGTACGAAAATGGCAAAAAGTTGTTGGAGGAATTGGGATATATAGAGATTGGCATGGATCACTTTGCATTGCCTTCCGATGATTTAAGCAAAGCCATGATGAACAAAACCATTCATCGCAATTTTATGGGATATTCATCTTCATCTACACAACTCATGATTGGTCTGGGTATGTCGGCCATCAGCGATAGCTGGTATGCCTTTGCTCAAAACAACAAATCGGTGGAGGAATATACAGACATTGTAAACGCTGGTGAACTGCCTGTGGTGAAGGGCCATGTACTCAACGAAGAAGACCTCATCATCCGCAGACATATTTTGAACCTGATGTGTAATCTGGAAACGACATGGAAGGAACCATGGATGCAGTTTGCAGAATTGCCCATGGTGCTGGATCGACTTGCTGAAATGCAGGAAGACGGGTTGATTGAGATTGAAGAAAACAAATTGCTGGTTACAGAAAAAGGCCGCAGTTTTGTACGCAATATTGCCATGGCATTCGATTTGAAACTGATGCGTAGGCAACCCGAAACAAGAATTTTTTCAATGACTGTTTAAAGAAATGAAATCCGTAAAAGTTCCTATTAATAAATCTAAAGCCATCCGGCTGTTTGTGTTTTTTGTGCTGGGTGTGATGCTGAGTTCACTGTTTGTGCTAAAGCCTCAGTTTTTTGTAAAAGGCAATTACTATGGTTTTGTGAAAGTGGTAGGATATATCGGAACAGTGATCTTTGTGCTGGCGGCCACTGTAGTATCTAATAAAGTGTTCAATCGCAAACCAGGCTTGCAGATAGATAGTGAAGGGCTAACCGATGGCTCGATGGGGGTTTTGTTTTCCAAAGTGTTGTGGAAAGATATTGCCGGGTTTAAAAAACTGCATGCTGCTGGTGAAAACTTTATCGCAGTGATGGTGAAGCATCCACAAAACATCATCAGCAGTGAACCCAATCCTGTAAAAAGAAAAATGTTGGAACTGAATTTTCAAACACTGAATACTCCGGTGAATATTGCCGCCAGCAGATTGAAGATGGACTTTGATCAATTGTATGCATTGGTACAGGAGGCGTTTGATAAGAAAGGGTTGGCAGTATCAGAATGATGAAATATCTCTTTGAGTGTTTTATTTGTGGATGCATGATCGGAACGATGAAGGGAGTGACACAATTGCGATGATAGTAGCACTGCAGTTGATAAAAAATTAATACAAAGAACAAAAAAAATGTACACATACGAATCGAGCAAGACATTATTTGAGCGGGCACAGCAAAGTATTCCGGGCGGAGTAAACTCTCCGGTTCGGGCGTTTAAGAGTGTGGGTGGCACACCCGTGTTTATACAAAAAGCCAAAGGGGCATACTTGTTTGATGCTGATGGGCAGCAGTATATAGATTATATTGCTTCTTGGGGGCCGATGATTTTGGGTCATGCCTACGAGCCGGTGATAAAAGCCATTCAGGCGCAGGCTGAATATTCTACTTCTTATGGTGCACCTACGGAGTTGGAAATTGAGATGGCGGAGTTGATCAAATCGATGGTGCCCAATGTGGATTTGATTAGGATGGTGAGCAGTGGTACGGAGGCATGCATGAGTGCCTTGCGTCTTGCAAGGGGCTATACGGGAAGGAATAAATTTATAAAATTTGAAGGTTGTTATCATGGTCATGCGGATCCGTTTTTGGTGAAGGCTGGCAGTGGTGTGGCTACTTTCAATATTCAGACTGTGCCGGGTGTAACAGCAGGTGCATCTGGCGATACACTCAACTGTGCTTACAATAATTGGGAAGCAGTGCAGCGGTTGGTGGCAGAGAACAAGGATGAAGTGGCCGCCATTATTCTGGAGCCGGTGGCTGGCAACATGGGCTGTATTTTGCCGGAGCCAGGATTTATTGAAGGACTCCGGAAAATTTGTACCGAAGAAAAAATTGTGTTGATTTTTGATGAAGTGATGAATGGGTTTAGGTTGGCAGCTGGTGGGGCACAGGAAAAACTGGGCATAGATGCGGATCTGGTTACTTACGGAAAAGTGATCGGAGCGGGTATGCCGGTAGGTGCTTTTGGTGGTAAAAAAGAAATCATGGAATCGGTAGCACCGCTGGGAAATGTATATCAGGCGGGCACATTGAGTGGAAACCCTATTGCCATGATTGCAGGTTATACCTTGCTGAAAGAACTGAAAAACAATCCGGCCCTGCTACAGGAATTGGATGCAAAAACAATGTATCTGAAAGAGGGGTTGCAGGATGTGTTGAACCAATGGGGACAGCCTTTTGTGATCAATCACATTGGCAGTATGATTAGTGTGCATTTTTCGGAAACGCCGGTAACAGATTTTGCCTCGGCACAGGCGGCGGATAATGCAAGGTTCAACAAGCTTTTTCATTCCATGCTGAAACGAGGAATTTATCTGCCCCCTTCGGCTTTTGAAAGCTGGTTCCTGAACAATGCACTAAGCTATTCTGATTTGGATAAAACGGTGCAAGTGTTGAAAGAAAGTTTGATGGAATTGTAGTTCCGAAACACGTGGGAATAAATTTTCTTTACAAAGAGGAAGGTATATCCGTTGTCTCATTCGGCAAATAGAAAAATAAAAAAATTCCAATGAAAAAAATATTGTCTTATTTATTGTTAAGTGTTGTTGCCATTTTATCGGGCAATGCGAACAGCCATGCACAGGAAACCTATTTCAAGTTAGATGCCCAGTCTTTTGGGGATAAGATCAAAACCACTCCTGCGGCTGTTATTCTGGATGTGCGCACGCCCGGAGAGTTTGAAAAAGGGCATTTAAAAGATGCAGTGAATTTCAACTGGAATGATGAAAACTTTTCATCCCGAGTGGACAAAATGGACAAGTCGGAACCAGTATTTGTATATTGTCTGAGTGGTGGAAGAAGTGCTGCGGCAGCTAAAGCGATGAGAGAAATGGGTTTTAAGCAGGTGTATGAAATGGTGGGTGGCATGCTGAAATGGCGTGCGGCCAAGCTGCCTGAAACGGCAGATGTAAAAGCAAAAACCGAAGGGATGACGTTGGCGCAATTCAATACACTGGTGCAGTCGGATAAATTTGTATTGGTAGATTTTTATGCAGACTGGTGTGTGCCATGCAAAAAGATGAAGCCTTATCTGGATGAGATTGCAGCCGAAAAGAAACAGATAAAAATAATTAGAATTGATATTGATGCCCATGCCTCTTTAAGTAGAGCGCTAAAAATTGAATCCCTGCCAGTATTACATTTTTATAAAAATAAAAAACTAGCCTGGCAAAATGCAGGTTATATCAATAAGAAGGGTATAGAAAATCTTTTGAAAAAATCTATGTAGCTCTTGCGGCAATAGATTCCCTGATGATGCGAGAAGATTCCAGTATGGTAATCCCGGCAGGAGGCGTTTTTCCGTAAATCAACATCAGCCTGGCTAAATCCTGAACGGGTAATGGGGTCATTTTTTTGAGTAATCCAATTTTGTTGAAGGTTTCCAGAATGGTGACAGTCCATCTTTCTCCCAGTCGATGGCTATTCGGTCTTAGTAATAATCCAGGGCGAAAAATAATCAAACTGCTAAATTTCAATTCAGTGATGGCCGATTCCAGTTGGCCTTTCATTCGGGAATAAAAAATCAAAGATTTTGTATTGGCCATGCCCGCAGATATCAGCGCAAAGGTTGGAATATTATTGGCGCTGGCGGCTTTAGCAAAAGCATATTGATACTCAAAATCCACTTTGAATTGAGCCTCCTTACTTCCGGCATCTTTTAGGGTGGTGCCCAAACAGGAAAAGGCCACATTGCCCTGAACCAGATGCTTCCAGCTTTCCGGTTCATCAAACTGAATGATTTCGATTTGTAATTTTTTATGTTGGATATTCAATGGGCGGCGCACTAATGCCACCACAGTTTCCACTTGTGGGTCTTGTAATAATAATTGCAACAACTCTTTTCCTGTGGCACCTGTAGCACCGATTAGTACAACATTCATAGTTTTCAATATTAAGGAATTTATTTCTTTTTTTTTTGGGATGAAAAGTATAAATGTTGAAAAGGTGAAAAGGTGAAGGGTGGATAGGTTGGGTGTGGGTGATGGTGATCGTATCCGAGGCAAGATACTAGTAAATCTTATACCGCATGACCAGTATTCATGATGCCAAAAATTCTAACTTTGAAAATAGGAGGTTGGATATATTAAAACACTATTGTCCGACTAAAATAGTTAAAATCCTCAGAACCCTTACTGGTTAAGGGTTCTAAGCCCCCTCTCCTTTGGAGAGGGGGTTGGGGGTGAGGTCTTGAAAGCCAACAAGTTATCATAGTTGGTCGGACAACAATAATATTAAAATGAAAATTAAGCAGGGAACAATACTTCAATGTACAAGTCAATGGCCGGAAGATTATTTTTTCGGTTCGAGAATCCTTATCACAGCACGAAATGAGGATGGCTATATTGGGTTTATACTGAATAAAAAATTCCCCAGGGTTTTAAATGAGTTGGTGGAGTTCATAGACTGTCCTCCATTTCCTCTGTGCGAAGGTGGTCCGGTGGAACATGAAAAACTATTCTTTATACATAGCCGTCCAGACCTGATTAGTGGTAGCCTGATGCTAAGCGATGAATGGTATTATGGAGGAGATTTTAGTCAGGCCGTTCATTATTTGAACATGGGAATGTTGGATGAGCGATCTCTAAAAATATTTATCGGGTACTGTGGTTGGGATGCAGGACAACTGGAAGCGGAAATGACATCAGGAGAGTGGTTGGAGTTGTCGGATTTTGATATATGCAGCTAGAGACAAGTCCGAAAAATGTACATTGCTATTCAGGTGTGGCTCAAAAAAAAGCTATCCGAATTTGTTGATTCAGATAGCTTGAATGCTTTTACTGTTTCCTGATATTGGTGAGTGCTAATGAATGGATACTAGATAGTAGTTTTTCTTTCCTTTCTGTATCAGCAAATACTTTTGATGCAACAATTGATCGGCACTCACTTTCATTTGCACATCCTCCACCTTCTTGCGGTTCAGTTGCAGACCTCCACCCTGAATTAGTTTGCGGGCTTCACCTTTGCTAGTGGCAATTTTTGTATCAGCCAAAAGTGTGACAATATCTATTCCTGCTTCCACATTACTTTTTTCAATACTTGATTTCACCACACCCTCCATGCCTTCTAAATCTTCGATACTCATTTCTTCGGCAGGTATGGTTTGGTTGGCGAATAGTTTTTCTGTAGTAGCTAAAGCAGTTTCGAACTCCTGATTTCCATGAACGAAAACCGTGATCTCTTTTGCCAGTGTTTTTTGGAGTAAACGTTTAGCCGGATCTTCTTTGTGTGTTTGTATTAATTGATTGACGGTAGGCTCGTCCAAAAAAGTAAAAATTTTTATCCAGTTCTCGGCATCGGCATCACTGGCATTTAACCAAAACTGGTAGAACTGGTAGGGAGAGGTTCTTTCAGTATCTAACCATACATTGCCAGATTCTGTTTTACCAAACTTGGTGCCATCCGCTTTTTTTATGAGTGGGCAGGTAAATGCGTATGCCTCTCCCTGTGCTTTGCGTCTGATGAATTCGGTGCCTGTAGTGATATTGCCCCATTGGTCGCTACCACCCATTTGTAATTTGCAATTGAGCGAAGTGTACAAATGGTAATAATCATATCCCTGCATGAGCTGGTAGGCAAACTCCGTGTAGCTGATACCGATATCACCAGTAAAACGTTTTTTTACACTGTCCTTTGCCATCATATAGTTTACCGTAATATGTTTACCTGCATCCCGAAGAAAATCGATAAAGGAAATTTTCCGGAACCAGTCGTAGTTGTTTACCATGATGGCTCCATTGGGTTTGGAAGTATCAAAATCCAGATACTTTTCCAACTGTGCTTTTATTCCTGCTACATTAGCTGCCAATTGTTCCTCGTTCAGCAAGTTTCTTTCTTCACTCTTACCGCTTGGGTCTCCAATCATCCCGGTGGCACCGCCTACTAGAGCCACAGGTTTATGACCTGCACGCTGCATGTGCACCAGTAACAGAATGGGTACCAGACTTCCAATGTGCAGGCTGGTAGCAGTGGGATCAAAACCAATATATCCGGTAGTCACTTCCTTCATAAGTTGTGTATCAGTACCCGGAATCATATCCTGTACCATGCCTCGCCAACTTAGTTCTTTAATTAAATCCATAGCGGCAAAAATAAGCTATTACTGCATTGTTTATAATGAATCCGCTACTGTATCCAACATTTTCATAGTTTCTTAGGATAATCTGAAACGAGTGCACATACAAGGATAAAAATTGGAGAAAAACCGGCCATGTTCAAAGGTTTCAAAGTGTAATCAGGTGAGTCCAATCAAAATATTTTCATTGAAAAACTATCCAGACTGGGGTGTAATAATTCATTGAGTTTGTTATATTTGTTAAAGATTAATTTAAAGCAATTATTAATTTTTTGGAAACACACATCAAGCATCAAATAGGGGAAGATTGATTTTATTATCCAAGTCAATTAATACATTCATCCTTACAAAAATTCTCTGTGGTCAGAATAAAACAAATACAATACATTTTATTTTTTCTGGGACTGGGGCTTTCCTTCAATTCAGCCCATGCGCAGTTTCGAAAATACTCCAATGAATTTCTAAACATTGGTGCTGGTGCGCGAGGGTTGGGAATGGGGAGTGCCCAGGCTGCTTCTGTTTCGGATGGCACGGCAGGCTATTGGAATCCGGCAGCCCTAACTAAGGTGAACCAGTTTACCCAAATCAACCTCATGCACTCCGAGTATTTTGCCGGCATCGGAAAGTATGATTTTGCCAATGTGTCCATCCCTACCAATAATGAAAAAAGAGTGATTGGTCTTACCGCCTTACGCTTTGCAGTGGATGATATTGCCAATACATTGTTTTTGGTAAACCCGGATGGTTCTTTGAACTATAACAATATCAAAACCTTTTCATCCGCCGATTATGCTTTTTTGGTTTCCTATGCACAAATGCTTAAAAAGAATGAACATAGTGCGGTGAGCTTTGGCACTAATGCCAAAGTGATTTATCGCAACGTGGGTAAATTTGCGCAGGCCTGGGGTTTTGGTCTGGATGCCGGCTTGCACATTCAAAAAAATAAGTGGCAGTTTGGTATTGTAGCTAAGGATATTACCAGCACATTCAACACCTGGACTTTCAATTTTACGGACAAGGAGAAAGAAGTGCTGTATCTTACCAATAACGAAATTCCTGTAAAATCTTCGGAACTTACTTCGCCCAGGTTGACGATTGGCGTTTCCAAACAGTTTAATTTAAGCAAGTCTTCCTCCATTCTAGCCGAATCGGATTTCGACATCACTTTTGATGGTAAAAGAAATACCGTTCTTAGTAGTGATCCGGTGAGTGTGGATCCGAAACTAGGGTTGGAGTATGGGTATAAAAATATATTTTTTGTCAGGGGTGGTATCAATAATTTTCAAAAAGGTCTGGCAGATGGGGATACACTCAATCTAAAAAAAGTCTGGATCTATCAGCCTAGTGTAGGCGTGGGTTTCAGAATAAAATCTGTGATGATAGATTATGCATTTGCCAACCTGGCCAATCAGTCCAATCCATTATTTACTCATGTGTTCTCATTGAAACTGGATATGCGACGTAAGGAAAGAGAACCGACTTCCCTGTTTTAATAAATCCCTTTATGAGAAAAGTATTGATAATATGGTCCATTCTATTTTGTATTACTGCTCAGGCACAGCAGTATAACAATGAATGGATTGATTATAATAAAACCTATTATAAATTTAAAGTAGGAAGCACCGGCTTGTATAGGATTCCTCAGTCAGCCCTGGCAGCTTCGGGTATTGGGAACATAGAGGTTTCTCAGTTTAAGCTCTGGCGCAATGGGGTAGAAATACCTATTTATACATCCAGTCAGAACGGCGCATTATCAACCGATGGTTATATCGAGTTTTGGGGTGAGGCCAATGATGGGAAAGCCGATAAAACAGTATATAGAAATTCGGACGATCAGATCAATGACAGTAAAAGTTTATTTACCGATACTTCAAGCTATTTTTTAACCTTGCAGCCTGGTGGTAATAACAAAAGATTGACAGGTGTGGCAAATACCATTCCTACAGGAGCTATTGCAGAACCATTCTTTAATCATACTGAAAAAATATATTTCAATGAATCCATTCATCTGGGGCCTTTTGTGGGTGCGGTATCCGAAGCAGCCATATCTTCCTCTTTCGAAGGTGGTGAAGGATGGACTTCCAATGAAATTTCTGAGAATCAGTCTAAAACATTTACCCGGTCAGGTCTTTTCCCATTCACAGGGACTGGTGCTCCAGCCTTGCAGATAAAAATGAATATAGTGGGCAATAGCCCTAATAGTCGAACCGCAAAAATGCAATTGAATAGTACGGAGGTGATTAGTTTCAACTTTTTTGGATTTGCCATCAATCGTTTATCTGCTTCAGTTCCGGTAACAACACTTAATGGTGGAACCGAAAATATTTCTGTTACCAATGTCGCTTCTTCGGCCAACAATAGAATAAAGCTGGCATCAATAACACTCACTTACCCCAGGCTGTTTAATTTCGGAGGAACCAGCAATTTTATCTTTTCAATGCCTGCTTCAAATGCTCAAAAGTATTTGGAGATTTCTGGATTCAGTTTTACCGGAGTGCCTGTATTATACGATCTTACCAATGGTCGAAGATATCTTTGTGATGTGTCTAATCCTTCGGTTGTCAAGGTGAATTTATTGTCATCAGCGTCGGCAACAGATCTGGTTTTAGTGAGTGAGGCGGCAGCAAACCTGAAAACTGTTGGTGCGTTAGAAACAAGAAATTTTATCAACTATCAATCTTCAGCCAATCAGGGGGATTATTTGATTATCACACATTCTGCCATTTTAGTAGGACCAAATGGAACAAATCCTGTTGACGATTATCGGGCTTACCGTAGTTCAACAGCCGGAGGTGCTTATAATGCAAAAGTGTATATGATTGATCAGCTCACCGATCAGTTTGCTTTCGGTATTAAGAATAGTCCATTGGCTATCAGAGATTTTGCACGAATGGCGCGAAACACCTATTCCCAAACACCGAAAATGATATTCATTGCCGGAAGAGGGGTGAAATATGTCTCTGCCAGAAACAATGAGTCACTACTTACTACTGCAAGATTGAATTTGGTGCCTACTTTTGGAGAACCCGCATCAGATGTATTATTAACAGCAGAAGGAAGCAGTTCTATACCTCTGACACCAATTGGAAGGGTGCCAGCAGTGAACGGAAATGAACTGGCCATTTATCTGGATAAGGTTAAGCAGTACGAAACTCAATATCAAGCTGCTCCAGGATTTGAAGCCAGTGCCTGGAAAAAGAATGCAATACATATGATAGGGGCAAATGATCAATCCACTATAGATTTATTATACGATTATCTGAACCGCGACAAACTCACTATCCAAGATACTTTATATGGTGCTCATGTGACCGATTTTGTAAATACATTATCAATAGGAAATGAAGAGTCCACGGCTGAACGACTGAGAGCCTTAATGAACGGCGGCGTAAACTTGCTTACCTATTTTGGTCATTCCACATCTGAAAAATTAGTGTTTAATCTGGAGAATCCGGATAACTATACCAATCAGGGAAAATATCCGGTCTTTCACATGATGGGTTGTAATACCGGAGACATTTTTATTCTCAGCGAAAGCAGGCTATCAAATATTTCTACGATATCTGAGAAATATATTTTTGCTAAAGATCGCGGATGTATTGGAATGATGGCGGGTACCAGTTTGGGCTATGTGTATCCGCTTCAGGAATATAACAATGAACTATATCGGCTAATAGCAAAAGATGGATATAGAAAGACATTGGGAGAATTAATGCAAAAAACAATTGCAAATTCTTTTGCAGCATTCGGAGGGGAGAACGATTTGTTTTTGAGGGCGCAGAATGAAGAGTTTACCCTAAATGGCGATCCTGCTATAAAACTTTATCAGTTTGATAAACCTGACTATATCATCGAGGATGACATGGTATTGGTAAATCCTGGTATTGTATCGGTAGCAGATGAAAATTTTACTATTAAAGCCAAATTTGCCAATCTGGGAAAAGCAATCAATAAGAATTTAGTGGTGGAATTGAAACGAACTTATCCGGACATGTCTGTAAAAATTGTTCGACGAGATACCATTTCCGGATTGCGATATATGGATTCAATTTCCTATCAGATTAATATCGATCCGTTGATAGACAAAGGATCCAATAAGTTCACTATTACGATTGATCCGGAAAATCTGGTGGATGAGTTATTTGAAAGCAATAATTCTATTACAAGAGAAGTGTTTATTTATCAGGACGATATAAAGCCGGTTTATCCTTATGACTATGCAATAATAAACCAACAAAACCTTGTATTTGCAGCATCTACAGGGAATCCATTCGCCGAAACCAGAAATTACCAAATAGAGATTGATACCACAAAGCAATTTAACTCACCAGCAAAGGTTTCGCAAACCAAAACTTCGGCTGGCGGTTTGGTAGAGTTTAACCCAACCATCCATCTTAGGGATAGCACTGTTTATTATTGGCGTGTATCAGGACAGCCATCATCTGCCAATGAACAACCTGTTTGGAGCGATGCTTCCTTCACTTATATTCCGGGAAATAGGATCGGGTTCAGTGAATCGCATTGGGACCAGTTCAAGGGAGATGCTCATGAAGGATTAAACCTAGACCGCTATCCAGGAACTTTTGTTTTTGATAGTTTGAAAGGATTATTTACGGTAACGAACGGTATTTATCAGTACAACCTGAATGTTGGTGCCAGAGATATGGCCTTATATATTGGGGATGTATTTGTGCAAGGGGGGTTTAGTGGTCCACAAGAGCCAAATTCAAATCAAAATGCTTTGCGCTTTTATATGCTTGACAATAAAACATTATCGCCTGTAAAAAATGAGATACAGGGAAGTAAGGGTAAATATGGCAGTTATCCACCTGTAGAATGGAGACCAGGGTATACCATTCCAGGTTTCTTTCAGTTCGACATCTCAACACCGACAAGTAGGAAAACCGTCATGCAGTTCCTGGACTCTATACCCACCAATTATTATGTAGCCATGACCAGCAATCAAATAATTGGAACAATTTTGCCATCTGTCTGGCAAAGTGATACGGCGGTGTATGGCAAAAATCAATCGCTATATCATAAGTTAAAAGCTATTGGATTTTCTAAAATCGATAGTATAAAATCGGAAGTGTCTTATGTTCTTGTGTATCAGAAAGGCAATGCAAATGTGATGGCTCAGGAGGTGGGGAAAACTATTGATGATAAATTGGTGGTGCCTGTAATTGCTCATTTAGGGGGAATTAAAGGTGTCATGAAATCACCTGTATTTGCCAACGCAAAAACATGGAATGCTCTGGAATGGGATGGAGCTAGTCTTGAGTCGCCCTCCACAGATGAAGGAACCATCGACATCTGGGGGGTTACGCATAATGGTAGTGAAATACCCTTGATGAATGGTATTTCCATTGATCAAAAGCAGGTAGATTTATCTTCTGTCAACACCAATACTTATCCCGGACTAAGGATTGTTCTAAATAATATCGACAATGCCAACAGGTCTCCCTATCAATTAAAATACTGGAGACTGTATGGTACCCCAGTGGCAGAGGGCGTTATTGCTCCCAATTTGTATTTTAATGCTAAAGATACTATGGAGGTTGGGGAACCTTATAGTTTGGGTGTTGGATTTAAAAACGTGAGTAAGCAAAATTTCGATAGCTTGAGTTTGAAACTATCTGTCAGAAATGATAAAAATGTGGAAACAATCATACCGATGGGAAAAGTCAAGCCCCTAGTTTCAGGAGATACTGTTCGCGTGAATGTGAACCTCGATACAAAGACTTTTGCGGGATCTAACCTAGCTTTCCTGGAGGTGAACCCAGAAGGCAATAGTCATCAGCCTGAACAGTATAAGTTTAATAATTTTATTTCTAAAAACTTTTATGTATGGACAGACTCTACCAGTCCCTTTATGGATGTAACTTTTGACGGTCTGCATATTTTGAACAAAGACATCGTGTCCAGTAAACCAGATATCATAATCAAGCTTACAGACGATGCCCGGTTTATGCTTCTAAACAATACAGAATTGGTGAAAGTGCAACTGAGATATCCTTCGGGTGTGCTGCGTGATTATGCTTTTAACAATGACACTTTGGTGCTCACTCCTCCAAACACCGGCGGGAACAATGCTAATACCGCAACAATAAATTTCAAACCAAACCTATTAGAGGATGGAGAATATGAATTAGTGGTGAATGGCAAAGACCAAAGTGGCAATAAAGCAGGTAGTCTAAATTATCGTGTAGCTTTTCAGGTGATCAATAAAGCCATGATTTCTGATATGCTGAATTATCCTAACCCGTTCACCAGTTCCACCGCTTTTGTATTTACACTCACTGGCTCTGAAGTGCCACAGAATTTGCGAATTCAAGTTCTAACTATTACTGGTAAAATAGTGAAGGAAATTACGAAAGCCGAATTGGGTCCTATTCATATTGGACGAAATATTACCGAGTATAAATGGGATGGAACCGACCAGTATGGACAAAAACTGGCAAATGGGGTTTATTTGTATCGTGTGTTGACAAACCTGAATGGGAAGTCATTGGATAAATATAGTACCAGCGAGAATAATACCGACCGTTATTTCAAAAAGGGCTATGGTAAGATGGTGCTGATCAGATAAAGCGTTTATTTTTGGCCTTTGGCAATTTGTTTAGCCTCATCCGCATTGACACGATTGAATAATGATCTAATAGGTTTAAGTATTGCGTAAAGAAAATAAAGTCCTCTGGGAAGATTAAATGTTCTGATATCCTTGGGAGATGGCGTAAAGCGGAGTTCTACACAACCCATCAGATACTTCAACTTTTCCGAGGTGTTTTCTTTTAAATATAAAATGCTTTTATTGATTGGCCTGATCTTAAAATGATAGCCAATCATTTTTTTGTATAATAACTGATTTATAAAATGCCGGGCTAATTTGCCTTTAATTGGAATAAGGCTGTCATTAATAATCGGGAGTTGTATGCCCAAAAGTTTATTCGACAGGAAAGAGCAGATTCTAGTCGATTGGGTCAGATTTAATTTTGCCAGCGTTTCTGTTATGAACTCAATCTTTAATTCATCACTCTTAATTGTAGTTATCTGCCCAAGATCAACCAGATTTCGTAAAACACAGAATCCATCATTCATTGAATGATGTACAAATACAGCTACATAATGTCCATTCACATCAAGCGCATCCACCTTTTCTCGGGCCAAAATAATAGGTTGTCCTTTCTTATACAAAATTTCATTAGCCGCCTTTTTTAGTTTAATACGATTGTCAGATATTTTCCAGTGAAACTCAATATGAAAAATTCTTTGATCTTTTTCAAACTTATTGAAGTTGATTTCTTTGGTGTAGTTTTTGAATTTATTCTTTAGGTATTCATATTCCACACGACTTTCAAAATTGTATTCATCAGCACACATTAAGGATATTACTTGTTCAAAATCATTCGGTGAAATAACCAGATCAATATCGCTGGATTCTCTGGAAATGATGTCCCCATAAAATTGCTTTGAAAATGCTACTCCTTTATAAGGCAGGCAGTCAATCTTATGTTGTTTTAATAGAAAAATAATTCGCTCGGTTTCCAAGGCATTCCTGAAACTTTGCTGTATAAGAAGGTGCTGTTTTTTTTTTAATTGCAGGTGTATAGTTTCTGGAATCCTGGCGGTCGATAGCATCTTAAAAACCAGCGGTTCGATACGATGGTAACTGGCCAGTGTTTGCACATATGGCCAGTCAATATTTTTTTCATCAATAAACTGTTGTAAAATTTGACTGGGTTCTGTTTTGAAATGCACTCTGCAACATAACAGTACCAAAGCAATCTCTATTCCATATTTTTTTTCTATTTGGTTTATGGCTATCATATCTGTTGCATATTAAAAAGCTTTGTAAACAAACCTCCCTTTACAATTAGTTCATTAAACTCGCCCTGTTCAGCAATACGCCCTTCCTGCATTACATACAAGTAATTGGCCATTTTAAGATTGTACAAACGGTGTGTAATCAATATCACCATCTTGTCTATGGCCATTGCCTTAATCTGGTTGAAAATGTCATATTCTGCCTGTGCATCTAAGGCACTGGTGGGTTCGTCCAGCACAATCAGTTTGGCATCTTTTCTGTAAAAAATCCTGGCTAATGCTAATTTCTGCCACTCGCCACCACTCAACTGGGTGCTGCCTTCAAAGATACTACCCATGCGGGTTTGATAAGATTTTGATAGTTTATTTATAAAGCCATCTGCACCCGAGGATCGGGCGGCTTGTACTATTTCTTCCTTATATTTTGCTGCATCAGCATTTCCTAAAACAATATTTTCCTCAATGGTAAAAAAGTATTTTTCAAAATCCTGAAAAAGAAAAACACTCTGTTTTCTGTAATCCTCATTGTTAATATTATTCAGTTCGGTTTCATCAAACCTGATGGTGCCAGAATCTGATTGATACAATTTAGCCAAAAGCTTAATCAGCGTTGACTTTCCCGAACCGTTTTCACCGACAATGGCAATGACCTGGCCAGGTTTACATCGCATAGAAATTTGATGAAGCACTTCTTTTTCTGTGGAAGGATAACGAAAACTCAAATTGGAAATAGATAATCCTGTTTTGACTTTAGGGAAGGGCAAAGGATTCGTCTGGGTTCTTAGTTTGATATCTAAAAAAGCAAAAAGATCCTGAAGAAAAACACGCTGATGTAAAATTTGAACTATGGATTGAAGAAAGTTTTTTGAATTTGTTTGAAGGCTTTGAAAACCCTGAATGTAGATGACAAACAAGCCCAAAGAAATAGCACCTTGTATCGATTGTTTGGCCAGCAACGCAAATATGATGGCCATAGCAATGATTTCTACCGACTCTGCCATCAGGCTATAAGCGGTTAGTTTTTTGTTTAGCCCTTGTTTTTGCAAAAGAATGTTATTACGAATGGTCATAAACTTTGCTATGAAATAATTTCCAAAGCCAAAGACTCTTGTATCCTTGGCAAAACTTACGCCAGTCAAAATCTGGTGCAAATAACCGGCTTCTCTTTCCAGTGGTGCCAGTTTTCTTTCCTGCTGCATGATGGCAATGCCAAAGTACCATTTGATGATGGCCAATGGAATGGAAAAAGCGATAAATAGCAATGCAAAAAAAGATTGCATACTGATGAACAAAAGCAGTAAAAACAAAAGGGCAAATCCAGATGTAATGAAACTGTTGAAGCTGGTTAATAAAATGCCTGCCCGAAAAAAAGATTGTTGCTGGGCCAGATGCAGGCTATTGTGATAGTCGGGATTTTCGTAATAATCATAATCTACTGCAATGGCTTTGTTCAACACTTTTTGAGACAGATGATCCGTTAGCTTAAGTTGAAAGATAGTGGTAATATGATTGATGTATTGTTGCACCATCGCCAGTAACAATTGGATAGCCAAAAAAATAATCATTGTTGGAACTACTTCCGAAAAAGATGATTTGTTAGTTACCTGATCCACTAATATTTTGATGACATATAAAGAAGCCACGGGCAGCAATGCCTGTACAATATGCAACACAAAACTCCAAGCGGCAATAGGCCTACTGGTTTCCCATAACAGCCTCAAGGAACGTTTTATGTTTATTCCCAGTTCCCTGGGATCAAAATTGTTATAGTTTATTTTCATCTGTTGCTGTAAATGGTTTGTGCCACGTATTCATCCGGATTGCAGAAGCCAGTAATGATTTTCCCCCCGGCTACTGTCCATGCATGTGCTTCTATTGTTTTTTTTTCTTTGTCTTTTTTAAATCCAATAAAGATTAAACAAGGGATATGGTAATGTTTGCAAAGCAATTTAGCCTGATATGCCTGATGTCGGCACACATTTTTCCAGGGAAGTAAGGTTGCCGTGGTTTGTATAGCCCAGGATATATCCATCGCCCTTTGATCAGGTATTTGGCCAAACTCTGAGAGACTTATTGTTTCGCCAAACCTGGCCTTCTTTTTGAAAAATGAAAACAGCACCGATGTGTACATTGAATACCCCAATGTTTGAAAAAACAGCTTTTTTCTAAACCAACTCAGCCCCAAAAATGTTTGTACTTTTTTTATCATTGCTGCACAATCAACTTCTTTGATAAAAAAAGTTGAATGGTATTGTTTACAGATGTTTCACAATCGGCTTCAGTAATATCATATTCAGCACTCAGGCTCACACAGATGTCTTTCACTGATAGATCTTTTTCAATTCCTTTTAAGATTTTGAAGGATGTTTCGTTTAGGGTGAAATATTCATTGGTAACACTATTAAAAGCCACGCCCTCTTCGCCTAATTGTGTAATAAGTATATCTGATGTGTTTAATTGGTAATTCATAGGGGCAAAAATATCTTAATTTGCGTGAAAATGACAATATTGAAATTAGTCATTGGAAGTACTAATCAAAATGCATTTGCAAAAACAATCCAAATTGCAATGCTTTTAAAATTGTTTGTAGCTTAAAGGTTTCCACATAGTCCTGTTTCTGATATTGATACCAGGTCTCACTCATTCTTTTGGTGTCCAGATAATGATTCACCACAGAGCTGCATTTGATGGATTCAATGGCCATTGTCAATTCGGCCCATTGTGCCTTGATTCGATATAAGATATCCGCACTCTGTAGGCCTTTTCTTTTTTCGAATAACACGCTATCCGGAAGTCTTCCTTTCATCATCCGCTTCACCAACATTCGATTGTTATAATCATCATCAAAAAAAACTTCATTGGGTATCCGGAAAAAATAGTTCATTAGGTCCACATCAATGGTGGGGTCTCTCAATTCTATTCCGTAGTAATGGCCAAAGGCGGTACTGGTATTACTGCGGGCATAAAAATTGGTTACGAACAGGCTTTTTATTTCATTGATGTCTTTTATTTTGGTAACAAAATCTTTTTTGTTTACCTGGATATCATTTACTATTTCGTATTGTTCCTGAATGGAAGGATGTAAGAATATGGAAGAAATATATTTTTCTAAATTATTTGTAGCTCCCCTTTTCTTGTTGATGTAATCCATGAAAAATGTATAACCCAATGGCTTTGCAACCTGGTTTCTGAAAAATTTGTAGGGATGTCGAATCATGGGTGAAAACTTCAAGGGCAGTAAATAGTCCAGACCGGCAAACGAGATGCTGCCATTGCCCCCTTCTGCACTCAACAGAGTTCCGAAACCCTGATCCGCCACTGTGCTGTAGAGGTCCAACATCCAGTAAAGATTTGCTGCACCGTGTGACGGGGCATCCAAAATATTGATAGCATCAGTCATTCCTTTCAACACACTATAATCCTTAGAGTTAAGGAAAGTGGGTTGGATATTTCCGGACGCCTGTGCTGTAGCTAAAATAAATGGCGTCTCGTCTAGCACCCGATCCTGACCTTCTGAGTGCTGGTGAAGGCTTTTAGTGAAATAGGGAATATGACTATAAGTGGCGAGTTTTGTATGGCTAGATTTTAAGAGTTCAGCGGCCATATAGCTTGCCGAACTACTATCCAGCCCACCACTCAACATTGAGGCTACTGGTTTTATGGATCTTAATCTGGCTTTAGTGGATTGAGTAAACAATTCCAGCATCTCATCGGCATAATCCTGTTTGTTTTTGTAATGAATCAGGGTATTGCTTTGAGGCTGCCAATAGCTGTGCAACTTTATCTTTTTGTTCTTAATAGTTAAAGTATGTCCGGCAGGAAGACAATATATATTTTTGAAGTATGTGTCATGGATGGCAAGCGTATCATCCCATAGACACAACCATCTTATAAAATATAATTCATTAAGTTGTTTATTATACCCATCCAGATTGATAAGACTTTTGATGGAGGAGCTAAAATAAAATCCATTTTGCTGCTGCATGTAATAAATTGTATTCAGGCCCATCGGTGCTTTTGCAATAAATAACTCCTTTTCATTCTGATCATATAAGGCAAAGCTCCAATCTCCCTTCAAATAGTTTACACAGTCTTTACCCCATTTTTGATAGGAAGCCAGCATAAAATCACCATCTGGAACTTGGGGTTCATTATGCATCTTTAAATGATGAGACAACTGCTCCCTGTTGTCGATTCTTCCCTGGGGGGCAAATAGGATAGGAGCCAGACCTCTGCTTAAGATTATTTTTTCATTGGCTGATTCCGAAGTATTCAGGGTTCTCATCAGGCCGAATCCCATATTTTCTAACAGACCAAAATCTTTACCGTCATGAGGAAGCGGCTTAGTGGCAGCAAACATTTGCTGAAGTGTTTCTTCAAGGATTAAAGGGGTGGTATCATGCCAAAAACCAAATATTAAACTCATATACAAATAAAAGAAAAAGCAGTACAAAATGTACTGCTTGAAAAAATAATCTTAGATATAAAAATAATTATGTTTTTTGAGCTGTGTCCCCACCACCAGATACGTTTGAATTAACTTCTATCTCCACTAATTCAGGTGCTATCCATTGTTTTTTTGTTTCCATAATTGTAAGATTTAATAATTAATAATTAAAAAATTAATATAATTGTTTGCAAGGTAATTAAATAGCCTGTTTTTCCAAAATGTTTTTTATGAATTGTGGAAATTCCCCAAAACTATTTATTTCGGCTGGCCGAATGGCTAATACAAAAGGTACTTCTTTTAAAACATGGCTAATCAATTCGAATTGCAATTTGTTTTTATGCAGAGTCGGGATCCAATGACATCGATACACATTGTCTGCCAGGATCTTAAAAGCATCTACACTTTTGATGGGCTTGGTTTGCATTACATGGCCCGTGGCTTCCATAAAGACAATTTGTTTCACTTCCACTGGTTCGTGCCTGAATTGCTCATGAAAAGAAAAACCAAATTTATCAAATTCCTCTTCCTCATAAAGCACCTGTTTGTCTTCTTCTCCTAAAAGCCGCTGCTGGTTCAGACTGTTTTGCCAAAGGCGCATCATGGGATAGGAAGCCTGTGCATAACATTTCTCATTTTCAAAAAACAAAATAGCGGTGTCATCAGTAAATGGGCTAAACCCTAGCTCCTGTAGTTTTAAAGCTAAAGTGGATTTTCCCGTTTGCGAAGGAGCCGCAAAAAGAGCCACTTTGTTTTCTTCTACAAAAACGCCGGAAACATGAAATGGAATAGTATCCCTTTGGTACAAAATCGCTGCCAGACAGTTTGAATAAAAATAAATTAGATTCATCCGGTAATTTTCACTGATGGGTTCAATCACAATCTGATTGCCCTCCGAGATATAAAATTTTATTTTTCCCGGAACAGTATAAAGCATCTCGTTTTCGTTGCAGTAAGCCCAGTGGTCGGCATAAACGCCAGCAGCATTAAGATCGTCTGGAACTTTTCCCAATTTCACTAGTACAGGATTATCTTTTGGAAAGTCCGTGGGTGCTGGCAAAAGTGCCGGCAGTTCAATTTCCGATATGAATGGTATACCAAAAGCCAGATAGTGATAGGACATTGGGTTGCGTAGATATTTTTTGAGTCGCAAAGGTAAGGGGATAGATCGCCAAAATCTGAAAATCCGAGACAGGATTAGAGTTGAAATGTAAACCGGTGTTGTGCATTGGGTTGTTAAAAAGAATTATTCCTGTCCGGTAAAAAATATACTCGCATAATAGTGCCTCAATACCACTGCCT
>DAORWU010000002.1:0-242407 GCA_035434405.1 Niabella sp.
GCTAATGACAATAAGCGTTTCAGAAGATTTCAGCATCATTTTTGTCCATTAAGCCTAAAAATGCAAAGTTACCTGAGCTGGACAACCAGTCGGTTAATCTAGGTTAAGTCAAAAAAAATAAACCACCTTGCTGTTATAAATTAACTGCAAGTTGGTTTACGATAAAAAGTACTTTCGTTTACTTCAGATACTTCAAAATATCGGGGCTCAACGGTTGGGTTTTGGGAGAAAATGTGGCGATCAATTCTCCCTTTTCATCAATCAAAAACTTCCCAAAATTCCAGGTCACTGGATTGTCCATATTTTTCTTTTTTGCCTGTTCGATCAGATATTCATAAATGGGAGCCATTCGCCTACCCTTAACTGAAACCTTTGAGGCTATTGGAAAGCTTACCCCATAATTTTTTTGACAAAAGGCAGCAATCTCCTCATTGCTTCCGGGTTCTTGTCCCATAAAATTGTTGGCGGGAAACCCAACAATCACTAATTGTTCTTTATACTTTTCATAGAGTTTTTCCAGACCTTCATATTGTGGTGTATTACCACATTTGCTGGCAGTATTTACTATTAGTATTTTCTTTCCTTTGTAGTCCGCAAAGTTGATATTGCCACCACTGATTGATTTTACATTGTATTTGTAAATGGTATCCACACTAAAGAGGGTGGTTACAAATAATAGAGAAATTAAAATTGTTTTCATTGTACTATTAGGATTTTTTAGTTCAAAAATGTGATGAAAAACAGAGTGTAGCAATATTAACCTCCACACCAGATACTGATTTCAAAGCAAGAGTACAGGATTCAAGTGTTGCTCCAGTTGTTATAACATCATCCACTAAAAGTAGTTTTTTATTTTTTATTTTTTCCTCATTGGTTATGACAAAGCGGCCTTCCATATTTTGCCACCGTTGTAACCTGTTCTTTTTTGTCTGACTGTCGGTAGCCGAGATGCGCTTAACCGCATCAACCACCACAGGAATATTCATCATTTCTGATATTCCCTGACACAGAATTTCAGATTGATTATATCCCCGTATCCGTTCTTTAGCCACATACAAAGGCAATGGAATCAAAAGTTCAATATTGGAAAAGCGATTACTTTCCTGCAATTGGTTGCCCATTATCATACCCAACTGATGCCCCAGTTTTTTGTGGCCTTTATATTTGAACTGATGCATCAGGGTCTGCATTAAGTAATGCTTTGCAAAATACAATTGAGCCGTGGCAATATTTATTTCCGCTCTTCCGAGGAAGAGCTTTTCCACCGGATTGTTTTCAAATTTTTCAAACCCTGTGACTGGCAAATCATACAGGCATTTTATGCAAAGGCTACTGTCTACGGGTAAGGAGTCTGTGCCACAACCTGCACAAATATGCGGATAAAACAATTGTAAAACAGATTCTTTTAGGTTTGCAAAATAGGTGTTCATAGTATGAATATACTGCTTCTTTAGGCATCTTTTTGAGCAGTCAAAATCAAAAGCAAAAAAAGACTCCTGTTTTAATACAGAAGTCTTCATTCCGTTTCCCTGATTGTTATTTTGCCTTGACAGGAATAATGCTTTCTTTTTTTGAAGCACCGACTTTATTAGTGAGCAACCACATGATGGTAAAAGAGGGGATAACATCTGTACCGGGTAGAATTTCTTCCAGAAAGTTGAACATTCCGCCAAAAAGACCCTTTGTGCCACCAAAAGTTTTGGCAAAAATGATGGCAGAAATAGGCGCCCAGATTACGTCTCCAAATTCTCCCACTCCTGGAATAGTAAAAGTCAGCATTCCTAAAGCGTCCATCAGGATGCAAAATAATAAAGAGGGTGATTTTTGAATGTTGTTGTTCATTTTATTATTTTTTCTTTTAGATCACAAACTGATCAAAATGGTTGTATCTCCACTTATCCCTTACCGATACCAGAAATGCTTTTACCGATATCGATTGTTTTCATTTATTTACGATAGAAAAAACGCTACAACCAAAAAGCGGCAGAAACAATATTCCTGCCGCTTTCTATGAAAAAATTTTTCTTTTATTTTGGATCCAACGCCTGCTTTATGGTATTCTGTAAATCAAGCAGGTGATTTTTTGTTGCATAATCTGTAGCCACAGTTGCTGCTGTTTTAACTTCTGCAAGAAGTGTTCTTAATTGCCCTTTTACAATAGAACTTCTTTCACTCAATTGTCCACCAGCTCTTGCGGATGATGGAGAGCCAGATGCCTGTGGCGCAAAAAGAGAAATCATCCCTTCCACAAATAGGCTTTGCAATTGTCGGCGATAAATGTCAATTGGTTTTCTGGCCGGTAATTCTGAAAACACCGCTTTTCTAACATCGCTCAACATTTGGGTAGGAGTGTAGGCTTTTGTTGCATCCTCTACTTCAAATCGTGTAAGTTTATTGAGTGTGTTGGCATTCAGAAGTCCACCCAATGCACGGCTTTGAACCTGATAAATAATACTTAATGGAGACTGACCGGTTAGTGAAGGATAGTCATTTTGAATCAACCAAAACGGCGTGGTAAATACATTTTCCTTTAACCAGTTGATGGCTTCTTTTTGATGCTCTTTCGAAGTAAATTGATACACAGAACCAGCCTGTTCTACTCTTTTAGGGGTATGTTCAATACCTCCCAGGTTTCTGGTTACATGACCAATATATCGACTGAACTGACCAATAGCCTCATTATAAATTGTCTGAAGATTGGTATAATCTTTATTATCCTGTTTGGTGTATTGTGGAATATTCACCACTAATCTTTTCAGATTCTTGATTCCATAATTCCCTGCTTTCATGGCATCGTTGCTCAGGTCTTCCGTTTGGCTTCTTGGATCATCCTGTCCTCCTTCACCATCGCCCCACCAAAGTCTGGGATTTTTTAATTTGTCCATGGTGATTTTATTTAGCAATGCCACTTCATCATCTGCGGTTTTAGCTTGTGGATACCAGCGATAACCCCACTCAATAGCCCAAATATCATAATCTCCTATTCTGGGAAACAATCCTTTTTCAGAGATGTTATCTTCTGGCTGTGCCACATAGTTGAATCGGGCATAGTCCATGATGGAAGGTGTGTGGCCATGGGTTTCTACCCAGGCTTTATCTCTTAGTTTTTCTACTGGCACAGTAGAGGAGGATCCAAAATTATGTCTCAACCCTAGCGTGTGGCCCACTTCATGACTACTTACAAATCGAATCAACTGACCCATCAATTCATCATCAAACTCCATTTTTCTTGCTTTGGGGTCAACCGCTGAAGTCTGAATCATATACCAGTTACGCACCAAGCTCATCACATTGTGATACCAGTTGATATGACTCTCCATGATCTCCCCACTTCGCGGATCGTGTACATTGGGACCGCTGGCATTTGGAATATCTGATGGTTTATAAATGATAGCACTATGTCGGGCATCTTCCAGATTGAAAGTACTGTCTTCCTGAAAGGTTGGAGCCATTTTGGCTATGATCGCATTTTTAAATCCTGCCTTTTCAAAAGCCACTTGCCAGTCGTTCACTCCCTGAATTAAATAAGGAGCCCATTTTTTGGGGGTGGAGGGATCTATATAATACACTATTTGTTTTTTCGGTTCCACCAGTTCACCTCTTTTATATTTTTCTATGTCCTGGTCTTTGGGCTCTAAACGATATCGGGCGATGTATCGATATTTATCAATGCCTTGTGGGTTCACATCAAAATCTGTAATGGATTGGGTGGTAAAATAGCCAACCCGATCATCAAAATATCTAGGCTGCATGGGTTCTTTGGGCAACAATACCATTGACGTATTCAGCTCAAATGTAAGTGGCCCAGATGTGGCATAAGGATTTGGCGCAGAACCAGGACTGGGTACTGGCATGTACGAATAGGTTTTTACCGTTTTCAGTTCTACATTTGAAGGATAGGTTCTTATGGCTTGTGTATAGGATCGATCAGACATGATACCACTTATTCCCAGAAATTTTTTTATCCCAGGAGAAAAGAAAAGGTAGTCGTTATCTCCATTTACATAATCCGTAATATCAATAACGGCCCCGTTGTTATCTGCCGACCATGCTTTTACATCAAATGAAGCGCCAATGGGTTGAATATTGCTGTTCATCACATTTCTATACATCCCCTCTGAGCTGTCTCTTCCGATTTCCTGAAAGGAGGTTCTTTTTAAATAGATCTTATAATTAGGGCCTTTTTCGAAACGAATAGTGTTAGAATTTATTTGATCGCCTGCATAGCTGGCTCCTGTTCTAAACCCTGTGGCCGCTTTGGATAGCCTAGCTACTACAAGAATATCTCTGCCAAAGACTTCGTTTGGAATTTCAAAGAAATACTTTTCATCTACCTTGTGAACATTGAACATCCCCTTGGAGGAAACAGCTTTGGATGTAATGATTTCTTTAAACGGTTTTGGCTGGCCTGGAGGGGTAGGGGGTGATTTTTTTGTGGTGTCTGCTTTGGCTGAAACCGAAGCAGGAGGTGCACTTTTTTTTGATTTTCTCTGAGCGGAGGCATTGTTCATTTGCGCACTCAGAAAAACGGTAAGTAAAACAACTAAAACTCTTTGCATACTTTTTTAAATTGAGGTTAATAATGAATGGCAACGAATGTAACATTAAAGCATAAATCTTTACTAGTTTTTGTTTGAGCGGTAGCTGAAAGGTTGTTTCCGTTTTAATAGGTTGCCATTTGCACCGCAAATAAAAAGTGCGACGCAATTTTGTTGCTATGTATTTATTGCTGACTAAATTATTTCTACCCAATAATGAATAATCCCATAGCTGGTTCATTGGATTAAAATCCTTTTGAGTAGTTATCTTTGCCACCCAAAATTTATAAGATGACCAGCAGTGAAATAAGACAAACTTTTTTAGATTTTTTCCAAAGCAAAGGACATGAAATTGTGGCATCGGCACCGATTGTGCTGAAAAATGATCCTACTTTGATGTTTACCAATGCAGGGATGAACCAGTTTAAGGATTTTTTTCTGGGAAATAAGACAACCACCCATTCCAGAGTAGCTGATACTCAAAAATGTTTGCGTGTGAGTGGAAAACACAATGATCTGGAAGAAGTGGGCGTGGATACCTACCACCATACCATGTTTGAGATGCTGGGCAACTGGAGTTTTGGCGACTATTTTAAAAAGGAAGCTATTGCCTGGAGCTGGGAACTGCTCACCTCTGTTTTTGAAATTGACAAAGCGCGTATTTATGTATCGGTGTTTGAGGGAGATGAAAAAGATGGACTGCCCTATGACCAAGAAGCTTTTGACGAATGGACAAAATGGATTGCTCCGGAACGGATTTTGAAAGGGAATAAAAAGGATAATTTTTGGGAAATGGGCGATACTGGCCCATGTGGCCCTTGTACGGAAATTCATGTTGATTGCAGAAGTGATGAAGAAAGAAAATTGACGGACGGTAAAACTCTGGTAAATGCAGATCATCCGCAGGTGATCGAAATCTGGAACAATGTATTTATGCAATTCAATCGTTTGAAAGACGGCAGTCTGCAACCTTTGCCTGCAAGACATGTGGACACAGGAATGGGATTTGAGCGATTGGTGAGAGTGTTGCAACAAAAAAGTAGTAATTACGACACCGATGTTTTTACCAGCACCATCGCTGCCACAGAAAAAATATGTGGTAGAAACTACGACTGCAGCGACAGCAAAGAGGCTATTGCTTTCAGAGTATTGGCCGACCATATCCGCGCCATCAGCTTCACTATTGCAGACGGGCAACTTCCATCCAATACGGGTGCGGGTTATGTAATTCGCAGAATTTTGCGCCGTGCTGTAAGATATTATTATTCATCGCTAGATTATAAACAGCCATTACTTTTCCAATTGGTGCCAGTGATTGCCGCTCAGTTCGAAAACGTTTTTCCAGAACTTATGCAGCAGGAAGCTTTCGTGACCAGGGTTATACGGGAAGAGGAAGATGCTTTTTTAAGAACGCTTGAAAAAGGTTTGAAAAGAATAGAAGACATCATTGCCAACAGCAATGATTTGGTTTCTGGTAAAGACAGTTTTGAGCTGTATGATACTTATGGTTTTCCGGCAGATCTGACTAGATTGATCGCTACAGAGCATCATCTGGCGGTGGACGAAGCTGGTTTTGAAACAGAAATGGCTGCACAAAAGAATCGCTCGCGTGCGGCTACGGCTGTGGAGACCGAGGACTGGATTCAAGTGAATGAAGACAGTCCGGTAAAGTTTGTAGGATATGACGATTTGAATATTACCACCCAGGTTATTAAGTATCGAAAGGTTTCGGCAAAGAATAAAGTACAATATCAGTTAGTATTGTCCAACACGCCCTTTTATGCTGAAAGTGGTGGTCAGGTAGGAGATACCGGCACCCTGAGTTTTGGAGAAGGAAAGGCCGATTTGATACAGGTTACCAATACCAAAAAGGAAAATGACTTAATCATACATTTTACCGACTCGCTGCCTACAGACATTTCATTGCCGGTAAAAGCCGTTGTGCAGGCAGAAAAAAGATTGTACATTACTTACAATCATACCGCCACGCATTTGCTTCATGCCGCTTTGAAACAAGTGTTGGGTACGCATGTGAATCAGAAAGGCTCTCTGGTTTCACCAGATGTATTGCGTTTTGATGTTTCCCATTTTTCAAAAATTACGGATGAAGAAATTAGAACGGTAGAACGAATAGTAAATGACAAGATTCGTGAAAACTTGCCGGTAATTATTCGTGAAATGCCCAAAGACGAAGCGATGCAATTAGGCGCAATGGCTTTGTTTGGAGAAAAATATGGCGATATTGTTCGGGTGGTGACTATTGATCCTGCGTTTTCGATAGAGCTTTGTGGAGGCACTCATTTACCAAATACTGGAATGATTGGTCTGTTTGTGATTACTAGTGAGTCGGCTGTTGCTGCCGGAGTTCGTAGAATAGAAGCACTTACCGGAGCCGCTGCCATGCAATACATTTATGAAAAATTGAATCAAAACAAGGCTGTTCTTGAATTGCTAAAAACCACAGATCCTATCAAAACGGTGGAAAAATTATTGGCAGATAAAACGACTCTTGAAAAAAAAATAGACCGCCTAGAAGCGAAAGAATTGGTAGGTATCAGAAACGAACTATTGAAAAAAGATGAAATCATTAATCAGCTAAACTTTATTGGCGACCTGGTAGAAGTGAGCAATCCGGATGCCTTGAAAAAACTATGCGCCGATCTGAAAAATCACCTCTCCGATTTTGTTGTAGTGCTTTGTGCCAACATTGGCGGCAAACCATTTGTAGCAATCAGCATTGCCGATAATGTGGTAGCAGCAAGAGGCCTGGATGCAGGAAAAATTATTAAGCAGCATATTGCTCCCTTGATAAAAGGCGGTGGTGGCGGCCAGAAAAACCTGGCTACTGCCGGAGGTCAGGATGCAAGCAATTTGAAAAAAGTGCTAGAGGTGGTGAAAGGACTTTTATAAATGACAACAGAAATCCACATCTCTGGAAATTGATTTTTCGTGTGAGATGTGGATTTTTTTTAAATTAGTTTATCTATTCCCCAGATCTGTTATTCAGGTTTAGCATAAAACCAGCTCCCGAACCGGCCTGAACCTGTGGCAGTGTTCCATTCCATTTATTCACCTTCAAGTATTCCACATAGGTAGAAGTCAGTGACACTTGTTTGCGTTTTATCGCCTCTGCTTCTCCAGCCGCTGCTATCACCATGGCAGCACTATCCGCCTTGGCTTGCGCCACTTTCCTTTCTCCTTCTGCAATAGCCACTAGTTTTTGATTTTCAGCCACTTGCACCTCCTGAATCGCTTTCGTTTTTGCCTCAATGGACTGTTGCAACGCCGGTGGTGGTATAATATTGGTACGCAACTGAGAAACGATAAACCATTTGGATACTCGCTTATTAGCCTCCTGAATAATATCTATTTCAAACTGTTCCCTCTTATTAAAGATATCATCTACAGACCACTTATTAGCCACATCATTCACCGTCCCGACAATTGCTGTTTGTAGCCATTGTTGCTCCACACTTTTGATATCCAGTCGCAGATTTTGAAACATATCTCCCACATCGCCGGGCTTCAAAGAATAGTTGAATGATGGTTTTATGGTGGCACTGAAGCCTCCTTTTGTGATCACCTGCTGTTCTGGATATTCGATATGTTGTTGATATACAGGAAACTCATACAATCGGCTGATCCAGGAATTATACAGCACCCATCCGGTTTTATATTCGAACTTGCTTACGCCCCGATTATCTCCAGTTAGGTTTACCTTGATTCCAACATGACCCGCATCCACTCTTTCCAGCTTAAATGGCTGAATGGCGGCGATAATCAATCCGCCGAGTATAATTCCGATGGTTATGGCCCAGGTAGACGTCTTTTGATTCACATTACTACTCTTATAATATCTAATAGCTATGATAAGCGTCGTAATAATTACAATAATTGATACAATCATTTAAAAAGGGTTTTAATGGGTTTATAAAATAATAAGAAAAGTAAAACGATTTCAATGGCCACAAACAAAATGGTATAAAGGGTTGATGAAGCCCGATTGATCAAGTACTCAGCAAGCACCGTGGTAATGGCAATAAAGGCAAGGATTTTAAGAATAGTTTTTATCATTGATATATTTTTCTGTGGTTGATATCGCGATACTAAATTTTGTTATTGCTTCTTTACTTCAACATTGAAGTTTACCTGTGCATCCATAGCCCTAAAAACTTTCATAATAGTATCGAACCTGGCATCTTTGGCACTATTCTCAATTTTAGAAATCTGAGCGCGTTTTACACCGACTAATTTTCCCAACTCTTCCTGTGTCAGTTGTTTATCCATCCGCACTTTTCGGATGGCCTGACCTATATTGTCCAACCTCAGTTCACTATTCTCATAATGTACCATACGATCTTCGTTTTTGTCCGGACTTTCGATTGATTTTGGCAACGACATAAAATATAGTTTATTATTAAAATTAGTTGTTTCCCTCATGGGAAACAAAAATAATTTCCATTTATTTATCCTATTTTTTAATTCCGGGCACTAGTATATTAGGTTGTAGAAAAGTGGTGTTCAAGTTTTTATATGACCTAAACTATAAAATAATTACTTTACTTTGCATCTGATAATAAACAGATAATCAAATGAAACTTCTTGAAAATAAGGTTGCTATCGTTACTGGTGCTGCTCGTGGAATAGGAGAGGCCATTGCATTAAAACTAGCAGAACATGGTGCAAATATTGCATTTACTTTTATTAGTGATAGTAGTGCTGAAAAAGCAGCGGCATTGGAACAGCAGCTTATTGCAAGCGGCGTTAAAGCAAAAGCTTACCAAAGCAATGCCGGTGATTTTTCCCAGTGTGAAAAACTAGTTGCCGATGTTTTACAAGAGTTTGGGACTATTGATATTTGTGTCAATAATGCTGGCATTTCCAAAGACAATCTTTTATTGCGGATGACACCGGAGCAATGGAATGATGTATTAACCATCAATTTGAATAGTGTTTTTTATATGACTAAGCAGGTCATCAGGCCAATGATGAAAGCAAAAAGTGGAACCATTATTAACATGAGCTCTGTCATAGGCATGATGGGAAATGCAGGTCAGGCAAGCTATGCAGCAAGCAAAGCGGGCATTATTGGTTTCACCAAAAGTGTGGCCAAAGAATTGGGCAGCCGAAATATTCGTTGTAACGCTATTGCACCTGGCTTTGTAGAAACAGATATGACCAGTTATTTGAACGATAACGATGGTGCCGATAAATATCTGGCGGATATTCCCTTGGGAAGGTTTGCCAAAACAGAAGATATCGCGAATGTCACACTCTTTCTAGCCTCTGATTTAAGTAATTATATAACGGGACAAACTATAAGTGCTTGCGGAGGTCTGAACATTTAAGGCAACTGGATTAAAGCTAATTGCCTTAACATTCTATACATTAAATGAGTTTTTTACGCTTTGCACTTTTAATTGGCTCTCTTTTTTTTGCACTTACAATAGATGCGCAAACCAAATATGATTTGCATCTAAATGCGGCCAGGGCTACCGGAATTATTCCCATAAAAAATACCGCGCATGTAAATCGTCTGGTGGCAAAAAAGAAACTAGTTTCTTTGAGAAAGGCCCGGGGGTTTACTATTGCTAAATTAACGTACAGCAGGGCCTATGTAACCCCCAAAACAAAAAAGATCATAAACGAAATTGGTCAGGAGTTTTATAAAAGAACAAAGAAAACCATTACGGTTACATCTGTTACCCGCACATTGGAAGATCAAAAAAGGCTTGCAAGAGTAAATAGAAATGCGGTAACTACTAAACTGAGTTCCCACAACTTTGGCTGTTCCTACGATATATCATACATCCGCTTCAACCGCAAAAAAGCACCCAACCCCCGTTTGGAAAAGATTCTGGAAAGCATAATGATCAAATATCAAAAACAAGGAAAATTATATTTCATTAAGGAATACAAGGAAAAATGTTTTCACATCACTGTTCGGTAAATTGCTCTCTTTTACTAGGTTCATCTATCTGGTTTCCTCCGATTTGATTTGTTTTATTGTAGGTGGACCTGTTGTTTAAACAATTAGGGCTAGACTGCCATAAAGATCAATAAGAATTGGATTTCACCAAATTCATTTTAGCCATCTTATTATAATAATTTCACGAAAAGAAAAGATGTAGTTTTTTCTGATTTGCACATTATCGTTTATCTTTAAGACTATTTATTTACCCTTTTCCTGGCTTTCAATGCTCCTTCGTCATTTACATTTTTTGAAACTCGTTTTCCTGCACAGTATTTCGGCTTTTGGTGGGCCGCAGGCACATTTGGCAATGATGATGAAGACCTTTGTGAAGAAAACGCCGTATGTAACCGAAGAGGAATTGATGGAATACAATGCCTTTTGTCAGCTTTTGCCTGGAGCTTCTTCCACACAAACGCTGACGCTTATTGGCTTTAAAAGGGGAGGACCGGTTTTGGCTGCCCTCACATTACTGGTTTGGATTTTTCCTGCATCCGCTATCATGTGTGCTTTATCTTTTTTTGTAGATTATCTGGATGGAGTGAATAAACATCAGGATATTTTCAAATTCATAGTACCAATGGCTGCGGGCTTTCTGATTTTTGCCAGCGTGAGTTATCTTCCTTATGCTGTTAAAAATAAGATTACCACGGCCATAGCATCTATTTGTGCGATTGCCACATTTACATTTTTTGGAAACCCTTTTGTAATACCCCTATTGATTCTGCTAGGCGGTGTTTTCACAAATCTCAGTAGCAAGCGCATTCCACAGACTCAAATTAAACCGAAAAAAATTCGGTGGGAAAATATATGGTTATTTGCTTTCATTTTCATTGTTGCTGGTATTTTAAGTGAAACCGCACGAAAAAACGACTGGGCAGACAGAAAGCCAATCAATTTATTTGAACACACCTATCGAATGGGCAGCCTGGTATTTGGTGGCGGAAATGTATTAATGCCAATGATGTATGAACAATTCAGTGTGCGCCCGGATGAAGTAAAAAACAAAAACCCAAACGTAATTCATATAGACAAAAAGGAAATGCTGACCGGTGTAGGCATTGTGCGCGCCATGCCAGGTCCGGTTTTTTCAATAGCCTCCTATTCCGGGGGATTGGCACTCAAAGATATGGGGCCTGCGATGCAGATAATAGGGGGATTAATCGGCATGATTGCCATTTTTTTACCCAGTGCATTGCTCGTGTTGTTTTTCTTTCCTATCTGGACCATGCTTAAAAAATATGCGGTCATTTACAGGTCTCTGGAAGGAATTAACGCCTCTGTTTTAGGAATAATGATTGGATCCACGTTTTATATCATTAAAGATATTCGCCTTTTCGACGGCACATTTATTAGTTTGACTAATGTCAGCATAGTATTAGGCACGTCCTTACTGCTTATTTTTACCAAAATCCCGGCTCCGATAATTGTACTTGTTTGTGTTTTACTCGGTTATTTTCTATAATACCCACCTCTTTCCAGCTCTTCGATGACATTGTCTGGCAGAAGGTATTTAATTGACTTTTTTTCTTTGATTAGGTTTCGGATCCATGTAGAAGATATTTCTAATAGTGGCGCATTTAACACAACTGTGTTACTGTTCTTCATCGCCTTTATTTCAAAACCGGGTCTATTATAGATCAAAATTGGGTAGTTGTTCAGAATAAATTCAAAGTTCTTCCATTTTTGAATATTCTGAAAACTATCGCCCCCCATAATAACCGTAAATTGATGTTGGGGATATTTCTCTGTAAGTTGAGCTAGTGTAACAGAAGTGTAGGATGGACGAGGTAAAGAGAACTCAATATCTGAGGCTTTCATCCTTTGGTCATCCTCGGTGGCAATACTTGCCAGGTGATATCTATGGTTTTCATTTAGTAAAGAACTCGTTTCTTTAAGAGGGTTTTGAGGAGAAACAATAAACCAGATTTTATCAACCAGTTTTTCATTCAGAATATGACTGGCGATGATAAGGTGTCCATTGTGAATCGGATTAAAGGAGCCGAAATAAAGTCCAATCTTCATGGTTTGCAATTGCTTAGTTTGTGGCAAATGTTACTACAATGTGCCTTGCCTCATCGGTTCTCAAACTCAATAAATATCCAGCCACAGAAACAGACATGGGGTCATTAAACAATGCTTTTTGAACGACTTCGATCCTTTCACCAGGCAGACAACCCATTTCCATAAGTTTTAAGAAGATATCTTCTGTTGTAAACTTTACTATAGTGGCCGTTTGGCCAGGCTCCAGTTCCGATAATAACAACTCATTCACCATATTGCAAAGCTAAGTATTGTTATTTGTCTTTAGTTTACGAATTTTGGAATATGATAAAAAAGACAATTAGTATTTACTTTCATTTTCGGCATCCCATTACGCTCAATAACCGAAAGCTTTTAAAGTCGTTTCTGGCTACAATGTTAGAAACAGCCGATCACAAAAGAGCCATGATTAATATTATTTTCTGTTCAGACGATGCGCTTCTGGAAATCAATCAATTATATCTTAGCCATGATTATTACACAGACATAATCACTTTTGATTTATCAGACAATCGTAAAGAGAAACTCTTGTCAGATATTTACATAAGTACAGAGAGAGTCAAAGACAATGCCCAACACCTGAATACACCAATGGAAACCGAACTTCTTCGTGTTATATTTCATGGCGTTTTACATCTATTGGGCTTTAAAGACAAAACAAGCCATCAACAAAAGGAGATGCGCAAAAAAGAAGAGGAGTGGCTGACGGCATATAAGGACTATAAAAGTAGAGAGCAGGCCTCAAAGACAAGTTAAACCCCTTATTCCAAAACCAACACTTTAAAAACTCCATTTTCCTTAAACACTTAAAACGAGCTGGCGCATTGTTTCACGTGGAACATTACGGTAACAAAAAACACAGATGTTCCACGTGGAACAACTCAAAAAGCCAAACACCAAAACGTTACTTCCTTTTTAGAAACATTACCTTTGCCCACTTATGTTTCCAGAATACGATGTAATAGTAGTGGGTGCCGGACATGCGGGTTGTGAAGCCGCTGCCGCTGCCGCCAATATGGGTTCAAGAACCCTGCTAATAACAATGAATATGCAAACCATTGCCCAAATGAGTTGTAATCCGGCAATGGGGGGTATCGCCAAAGGACAGATAGTAAGAGAGATAGATGCCCTGGGAGGATACTCAGGCATAGTTACAGACCTTTCTATGATTCAATTTAGAATGTTGAATAAATCTAAGGGGCCTGCCATGTGGAGTCCAAGAGCGCAAAACGACAGAATGCTGTTTGCGGCTAAATGGCGAGAAAAGCTAGAACAAACACCCAATCTTGACTTTTACCAAGATATGGTAAAAGGATTGTTGGTAAAGGACAATAGAATTGGGGGGGTGATAACTGGTTTAGGACACGAAATAAGGGCAAAAGCCGTTGTGCTGACCAACGGAACTTTTTTAAACGGAATCATACATATCGGGGAGAAACAATTTGGTGGAGGCCGAGTGGCAGAAAAAGCAGCTAGTGGCATAACCGAACAGCTTGTTTCTCTAGGTTTTGAAAGCAACAGACTTAAAACAGGAACACCACCTAGAGTAGATGGAAGAAGCCTAGACTATACCAAAATGGAAGTGCAGGAAGGAGATGCGGAAATAACCGGATTTTCTTTCATGGATATTAAAAAAATCACTCCTCAAGAACAACGATGCTGTTGGATAACCTATACATCTCCAGACGTACACGAAATATTAAAAACAGGATTTGACAGAAGTCCCATGTTTGCTGGTAGAATAGATGGTGTTGGTCCAAGATACTGTCCAAGTATTGAAGACAAAATCAATCGTTTTGCCGATAGAGAAAGGCATCAACTTTTTGTAGAACCAGAGGGGTGGAACACAGTGGAGATCTATGTAAACGGCTTTTCCACGTCCTTACCAGAAGATGTACAATTTAAAGCCCTGCAATCAGTACCGGGTTTTGAAAATGCAAGACTGTTCAGGCCTGGTTATGCCATTGAATATGATTATTTTCCACCAACACAATTAACTAACGCTCTTGAAACTAAATTGATAGCCAACCTGTTTTTCGCAGGACAGATAAACGGAACTACAGGATATGAAGAAGCTGCATGCCAAGGATTAATTGCTGGAATAAATGCCCACCAAAACGCAACAGAAAAAGAACCATTCACACTTAAAAGAAGTGAAGCCTATATTGGCGTGTTAATTGATGATCTTATAAACAAAGGAACCGAAGAGCCTTATCGAATGTTTACTTCCAGAGCAGAATACAGAACACTGCTAAGACAAGACAATGCTGATGCTCGCTTAACTCCATTAAGTTATAATATCGGGTTGGCCAGTGAGGAAAGAATGCATCAAATCAAAGGGAAAATTGAAAACGTTGTAAGAATTAAAACTAAACTAAAAGAGACAATCATTCAACCAGATGAAATAAATGGTTTTCTAAATTCTATCGGTTCATCGCCCATTGTAGAAAAACAACGCACAGAAAAAATTCTTTTACGCCCCGGTATAGAAATAGAAGCACTCATAGAAACTCTGCCGACCCTAAAAGCTAGTTTACATGGTTTTAGCAAAGAAGAACTAGAACAAGCTGCTATCCAAATAAAATACGATGTCTATATAGAAAAGGAAAAAGAAATAGTAACGAGAATGGGAGAAATGGAAAACCTAGGTATTCCTGATCGTTTTGACTATTATAAGCTAGCCTCCCTTGGCATAGAAGCGAGGGAAAAGCTATCAAGAATAAGACCAAAAACGCTTGGACAAGCCAGTAGAATTTCAGGCATTAATCCTAGTGATATACAAATATTGATGGTATTTATGGGAAGATAATCTACTCTTCAATATTGATCTCTTAAAAACAAGCTCCTTTCTGTTTTGCGGTATTCCTCTTTGTGAGGCATAACCGTATGGATTCGATTTTGGCAAAGGATATTCTATATAGGTATGCTATCATTCACAAAAACTCGCCATGAGGATCCCTTCTTGTTTCCATTTTTCAATAGTCAAAAAAGAAAACAGTAGAAATAAATGGGTGATCTATTGTGCTAAAACAATGGTTTCTATTAAATCAATCTATTCATTTCCAACCCACTATAAACCTTTTGGATAATAGACAAAAACAAAAAAGCCTCTGAATTATCAGAAGCTTCTTGTGGTGTGGGCCGGGATCGAACCGGCGACACAAGGATTTTCAGTCCTTTGCTCTACCGACTGAGCTACCGCACCATTTCCAAACGGGAGGCAAAAATAGTAGTTTTAAACAAAAAACTATCACTTTTGCACATTTATTTTTTACATGCCGAATTCACTCAAAAAACGAATCCTCATTATTTTAAGCTGCTCCCAGTTAAAATCAAAATCGGACAATTCCTGTTGTGCCAAGTCCAAGGAAGAGCTCTCGCAGGTTTTGAAATAATCCAAAATTTCCTCCTGATCCTCTTCATCTAACATCTCGTCAATGGCATAGCCTAAATTGAGTTTTGTTCCACTTGCCGCAATAGTTTCCATTTCCTCCAGCAACTCGGCAATCTTCCATCCTTTATTTTTTGCAATTGTTTCCAGTGAAATCTTCTTATCCGTTTGTTGAATAATATAGACCTTATTTCCACTTTTATTTACCACACTCTTCATCACAAAGTCGTCTGGCTTCTCTATATTATTCTCTTCCACATATTGTGCTATTAACTCAATAAATGGTTTGCCATATCTTCTTGCTTTCGCACTACTAATCCCCTGACATTTTTCCAACTCCTGCAAAGTAGTAGGGTAGAGGGTGGCCATATCCAATAAAGAGTTTTCCAAAAAAATCACCCATGGAACAAGTCCAACCTTCTTTGCTTGCTTTTGTCGCAATTCCATCAATTGTTCAAACAACCGATCATCAGAAGCTGCACCTTCCCCACCATTATCGCCACCTTCTTCATCATCGCCTATTGCTTCCTCAAACTTATTATTCAAGACAATGGTGAATGATTTTGGTTTCTTAACAAAACTTGTTCCTGCATTGGTAAGTTTCAAAACACCATACTCCTCAATATCTTTTCTGATCAATCCTTCCAAACTAATTTGTCGTACCAGCGAGTTCCAAAAAAGCATGTCTCGATCTTTTCCTGAACCAAAACAGGCCAATCCTTCGTGTCTGAACATTTTGATTTGAGGAGTAAGTTTTCCACTAATAATATTAACCAGATAATCTGTGGCAAACTTTTCATCCAACTCCTTAATGGCCTTCAGAACTATTATTACTTCCGCTTTTGCTTCTATCCTTTCCTTTGGATGTTTACAATTATCACAATTACCACAATTATCGGTTTCAAAATGTTCTCCAAAGTAGCTTAGAATTACTTTTCTTCGACAAACACCGCTTTCTGCATAAGCCACTGTTTCATCAATCAACTGGGCACCTACCTCGCGTTCGCTAAGAGGCTTATCACGCATTAGGTGCTCTAACTTACTCACATCTTTATGAGAATAATATAAAATACATTTCCCTTCTAATCCATCTCTACCAGCCCTACCGGTTTCTTGATAATAATTCTCTATCGATTTAGGAATATTATAATGAATCACAAATCTGATATCGGGCTTATCTATTCCCATACCAAAAGCAATGGTAGCCACTATTACCTGCATATCTTCATTCAAAAAATCATCTTGTCTTTTCGATCTCAACTTTGAATCTAATCCAGCATGATAAGCAACGGCTTTAATTCCATTTGCCTGCAAAATACTAGCCATTTCCTCTGTTGTCTTTCTATTGAGGGTATAAATGATTCCACTTTTTTTCTTCATTCCCTTGATAAACCGCACAATGCTTTCCTCCGTCTGGCTCTTATTAACCTTGGGAACTATTTCGTAATAAAGATTATCTCTGTTAAAGGAAGAAATAAAAACATTTGGATTTCTTAAATCCAGGTTTTTCACAATATCACTTTGAACTTTTGGAGTAGCTGTAGCAGTAAGGGCTATTACTGGAATTTTTGAATCGATCTGATCCATCATTTCTCGCAGCCGTCTGTATTCGGGTCTGAAATCGTGTCCCCATTCACTTATACAATGCGCTTCATCTACAGCAAAAAAAGAAATATCCAGATCACTGAAAAAAGTAAGATTCTCTTGCTTTGTAAGTGTTTCTGGTGCTACATATAACAATTTTGTTTTACCTGATAGTAAATCATCATGTACTTCCTTAATTTCTTTCTTATTCAGAGTAGAATTTAAGAAATGTGCTATTTCATCATTACTATTATATCCTCTTACTAAATCAACTTGATTTTTCATCAAAGCAATAAGAGGAGAAACGATAATTGTCACTCCTTTGGATATTACTCCTGGCAACTGATAGCAAAGGCTTTTACCACCACCTGTTGGCATAATCACGAATGTATCATGACCATTCAACAATGAATCTATAATATCTTTTTGATTGCCTTTAAATTGCTTAAATCCAAATTTTTCCTGTAACTCTTTAGGCAAATCAAAATGGTGTTGCCCTGTTTTTACGGTTTCTTTCTTCGATTTCTTTGGAGCGGTTTTTGATATCTTAACTCCCATTTTTATATGTTCCTACGTTTTTAAAAGTTGTGTAAAAAGGTACACTACTTAATGATAATAAACAAAAATACTTTTTTCGGGGCGAGCGAAGTTATGACAGAAAGTACTAGTAAATGAATTGATAAGAGTTAATTTTCTTAACGAATATCTAAGCAATTGCATTTCCTTTTTGGGATTATATCCAATACATTTGCCGAACCCTAATAAGAGTTATGCTGGTCAACATTATAGATATTGCAAAAAAAGTAATTGCCATGGAAGCTGCAGCTATTGCAGATCTTGAGTTTTTAATCAACCACCATTTCGAAAAAGCTATTTCTTATATACAAGATTGTACCGGTAGAGTAGTCATTAGTGGTATTGGCAAAAGTTCCATCATTGCACAAAAAATCGTTGCTACTTTAAACTCTACAGGAACACCATCCATTTTTATGCATGCTGCAGATGCACTTCACGGAGATTTGGGAATAGTTCAGGAGGGAGATATTGTTATAATCATTAGTAAAAGTGGAAATAGCCCTGAAATAAAAGCTTTAATCCCGTTAGTTAAAAACTTTGGAAACAAGCTTATTGCCATTTCAGGAAATAATCAATCTTTTTTAGCATTACAGGCAGATGTTTTATTAGATACTACTGTTTCTCAGGAAGCCTGTCCAAACAATCTGGCACCCACTACCAGCACTACTGCTCAAATGGTAATGGGAGATGCTATGGCTGTAGCTCTCATGGAATTAAAAGGCTTTAAAAACGAAGATTTTGCTAAGTTTCATCCTGGTGGTACTTTAGGTAAGAAACTTTACCTAAGGGTAGCCGATGTGTTTATCCAAAACGAAAAACCGTCTGTTACAACTCACCAAACAATAAAGGAAGTGATTGTAGAAATCACCAATAAAAGATTGGGGGTAACAGCGGTTGTTAACGATACTAACAAATTAGTGGGTATCATCACTGATGGCGATTTAAGACGAATGTTAGAAAAAAATACAGACATAGAAACTATTCTTGCAAAAGATATTATGACCCTAAATCCCAAAAATATAGCCTCTGATGAACTAGCTGTAACCGCTCTTGACAGTATGAGAAAATACTCGATTACACAATTAGTTGTAACTGAAAATAATAAATTTGTGGGTATTATTCATATACACGATTTACTAAAAGAAGGATTAATATAAATAATGAATAAGAATAATTATGTAGCCATCATGGCTGGAGGAATTGGAAGTAGATTTTGGCCTAAGAGCAGAACAGCCTATCCAAAACAATTTTTAGATATATTAGGAACGGGTCAATCCCTTATCCAGGCAACCTTTGAGAGATATAGTAAAGTAGTGCCCACAGAAAATATATATGTGGTTACCTCTGAAGATTATGTGGAAATAGTAGCTGAACAATTAAGTTCTTTGCCTCCGGAAAATATCGTTGCAGAACCTTTTAGAAAAAATACAGCTCCTTGTATTGCCTATATTTCATTTAAGATCCACGAAAAAAATCCAGATGCTGTGATGATTGCTGCACCTGCTGATAATCATATACCAGATGAAGAAAACTTTAATAGTGTAATGCTTAAAGCATTGGATTTCGTAACACATATTAACGCTTTAATTACCATCGGCATCAAACCTACACATCCTAATACAGGTTATGGTTACATTCAACACGAGACTGTTGAAGCAGCACCAGGTATATATAAAGTAAAAACCTTCACAGAAAAACCTAATATAGATCTGGCTAAAGTTTTTCTGAAAAGTGGAGATTTTTTGTGGAATAGCGGCATATTTACTTGGAAGTGTAAAACAATTATCAATGCATTTGAACAACACCTTCCTGAGATTTATGAATTATTTTATACTGACAAAGAAAAATTTAATACAAACCAGGAAACCAAATTCATTCAAACTATCTATTCCCAATGTCCAAGCATTTCCATAGACTTTGGCATCATGGAAAAAGCAAATAATGTATTTGTCATTCCTTCCTCTTTTTCTTGGAGCGATCTGGGAACCTGGAATAGTGCACATGCCAATATGGAAAAGGACTACTTTGACAATGCAGTAGTTGGCGACAATGTGATGGTTTTTGAAACCCACAACAGTGTGATTCAGGCACCCGATAAAAAATTAATATTAGTTCAAGGACTAGAAGATTATATCATTGTGGATACAAATGATGTATTGTTGATTTGCAAAAAAGAAAAAGAACAGGAAATAAAAGATTATGTAAGCGAAATAAAAAGAACCAAAGGAGAAAAATTTTTATAATGCTATCCAATTACCCATTTCAAAATATCCTCTTCTTGGATGTGGAAACGGTTCCACAATATGAAACATATTCCGAATTACCCGAAGAGTGGAAAAAACTATGGCAACTAAAATCAGCAAATATCAATAGAAATAATACAGAAGAACATCCCGAAATAATATATCAACGGGCTGGGATCTATGCTGAATTTGGAAAAATAATCTGCATTAGTTGCGGTGTATTATATGGTGATTCTAACAACAGAAAATTAAGCCTGAAATCCTTTGCTGGTGATGATGAACAAAACCTTTTGAGCCAGTTTAGTGAAATGCTTAATAAATGGACTGCCAACGAACCTAAATATTTATGTGCACATAATGGCAAAGAATTCGATTATCCATATCTCTGTAGAAGAATGATTATTAATAATCTTCCAATACCCTCATTGTTGAATATTGCCGGTAAAAAACCCTGGGAAATACCTCATCTGGATACAATGGAATTATGGAAATTTGGCGACTATAAAAACTATACCTCTCTAAATTTACTGGCTCACACACTTGGTATTCCTACGCCTAAAGATGATATAGATGGAAGCATGGTAGCCAATGTTTACTATAAGGAAAAAAACATAGACCGAATAGTAACCTATTGCCAAAAAGATGTACTTACACTTGCACAAATATACCTGCGTTTAAATGCTGAGCTACTTATAGATTCCAACAATATTGACATAAAGTAATAATAAATCCCTCCTAAAAAGAGGGATTTACATTTTATGATCTTTATTTACAAACCTGCGGCCTTACTCAAAGCCAACATTCTGTCAATTGGTTTTTTAGCTGCCAGTCTTAATTCTTCAGCCATATTAATATCTGGAAGTTCGTATTTCAGGCACAAATAAATTTTTTCAAGCGTATTCAATTTCATGAATGGACAATCATTACAAGCACATCCATTATCAGGAGGTGCAGGAATAAATTTTTTGTGCGGGCTGGCTTTCTCCATCTGATGAAGAATTCCAGTTTCAGTAGCTACAATAAATTCCTCTTCCTCATTAGTCATTGTGTATTTCAATAACCCTGTGGTAGAACCTACATAATCTGCCAAAAGCAACACAGGTTCTTCACACTCAGGATGTGCAATAAACTTAGCATTCGGGTGTTGTTGTTTCAATTTAGTTATTTTCTCAAGACTAAATATTTCATGCACAATACACGCACCATTCCACAACAACATATCCCTACCAGTGACCTTACTAATATAACCACCTAAATTCTTATCAGGAGCAAATATTATTTTTTGCTCTGGTGGAAAACTATCAACAATCACTTTAGCGTTACTACTAGTACAGATTACATCGCTCAGTGCTTTCATCCCTGCACTACAGTTGATATAAGTAACCACCACATGATCAGGATGCTCCTCCTTAAACTTTTTAAATAATTCTGGAGGGCAACTATCGCTCAAAGAACATCCTGCATTCAAATCTGGAATCAACACTTTTTTCGTTGGATTTAAAATTTTTGCTGTCTCCGCCATAAAATGTACACCAGCAAAAAGAATGATATCGGCATCTGTCTTTTCAGCTTCTTGCGCCAAACCCAAACTATCCCCAATATAGTCCGCTATATCCTGAATGTCTGGTTCCTGGTAATAGTGAGCCAGTATCACTGCATTTTTTTCCTCCTTCAATCTTTTTATTTCTGCAAACAAATCCAAGGTAGGATCAACCTCTACATCCAAAAAACCCTTAGTTTCCAACTCTTTTTTTGCAATTTCAAATGCTGTCTCCATAATCCTAATATTTTTTTAACGCTCTGCAATGATACTACGCAGAAGCAACTTTTTGAAACAATTTTTTTTGCTGCCTCTTTTATTCTAATAATAACTATAATATATATTTTTAAAAGAAAACCTATTATTATTAGGGCTGTGAATAAGTGGATAACTCCTCTCACCAAAGAACCACAAAAGTATATACTTTTTGTTTTCCACATTATGAGCAGAGTAATTAACATAGCAAAACTAGGTCACTTCTTTATATATATGATTTATTCACAAGAATGTTAATTATCAATGTGTAATAGTTTCGAGGCAAGATATATTTCAGGTTCTGTTAATATCCGGTAGCATAATTTTAGCTTTATACCCCTCCTACTGCCTATTTTGAAAAGAGTGGCTTTTTATAGCCTAATAATCAATTTTCACACTAACGTTTCACACAGAGATATCCACATTTGTGAAAGCCTATTCACATACCTTTGGGGAGAAAAAGTTTCCTTTTTCCGTGATTTACTGTCTTTTTGGAGATTGGAAACAGCATTTTTCTATTTTCAAAACTTAAAATATTGATAGCTCATGTGTATGAAAGCTTGTTTTATGAAACGTCTTATTCTTCTTGTTTTTACCTTTTTTAGTATTGGTATTGCCAGAGCCGATGAAGGAATGTGGTTACCGCAATTATTGGAAACCCTGAATGAAAAAAGAATGAAGACTCTGGGCATGAAAATGAATGCCAGCGATATATATAGTATAAATAAAGGAAGCCTGAAAGATGCTATTGTAAGTTTTGGAGGATTTTGTACCGGGGAAGTAATTTCTGATAAAGGCTTACTGCTTACCAATCATCATTGTGGATTTGGTTCTATACAAAATCACTCCACACTAGATAAGAATTTTATCAGAGATGGATTTTGGGCAATGACACAGGCAGAGGAATTGCCCAATGCCGGATTGTTTGTCACTTTTATAGTAAGGATAGAGGATGTAACAGAGAAAGTATTATCTGATGTAGATGATAAGGCGGCAGAAAATATGCGTCAATCAGCCATAGATAAAAATGCAAGACAAGTATTAAAGAATGTGGAAAAAGAAGCCTATCAAAAAGCATTTATTCGACCGTTTTTCGAGAGTAATAAATATTATCTTTTTGTAACGGAAACATATAATGATGTAAGACTTGTGGGTGCTCCTCCATCATCCATTGGTAATTTTGGGAAAGATACCGATAACTGGATGTGGCCGAGACATACCGGCGATTTCAGTATGTTTAGAATTTATGCCGGAAAGGATAATAAACCAGCAAATTATTCTCCAGAAAATGTGCCGTATAAACCAAAAAAGTCTTTGTCCATTTCTTTAAAGGGTATGAAAAAAGGAGATTTTACAATGGTCTTTGGATTCCCTGGAAGAACCACAGAGTATTTGACTTCCGAAGCGGTTAATCAGATAATGACGGTGAATGATCCGGCAAAAATATTGGTAAGGGACAAAGCCCTGGCGGTTATAGATAAATACATGAGGGCAGATGAAGCCATAAAAATTCAGTATGCTTCCAAGTATGCAGGAATATCCAATGCCTGGAAAAAATGGCAGGGCGAAGTATTGGGATTAAAAACCACGAATGCTCTTGATAAAAAAGTAAACTATGAAAAGGAGTTTACCAGTTTACTTAATAAAAATGAATCCTTCAAAGAAAAGTACGCAACGCTGTTGCCGCAACTTATGCAGGCGAATCAGGAAATAAAACCTTATGCTCTGGCTCGCGATTATTATTTGGAAATAATCAGTAAGATAGAATTGTTCACCACCATCAACAGGCTTAGAGCACTCAATGCCAAAAGGGAGAAAACAGATTATGCTTCATTTTTGCAGGAGGAAATAGTTTGGATGACCGATTTCTTAAATGAAATAAACACAAATGTGGATAAGGAATTGTTTGTGGAAATGATGAAACTATATTTCGGAAAACAAGAACCCGTCTATGTTTCGGACTATGCAGAAAAAGAGTACAAAAAGTATAACAACTACAGTGCCTGGGCAGAAGATCTATATGCTAATAGTTTGTTTGCAAATAAAGAAAAAGTATTAGCACTTTTAAAAACTGATCCAAACAAACTGCTCGACGCCCTTGATGCAGATACTGGATCAAAATTAGTAATAGCCATTGCCAATTTGTATGACAATGATGTTGCATTAAAACTAAACGCCATTCAGACCAAGGTCAATACCCTACAACGACAGTATATGAAAGCACAGATGGAAGTATTTAAAGATAAAAGTTTTTATCCCGATGCCAACAGCACCCTTCGAGTAGCTTATGGGAACGTGAATGGATACAAATCGCCCAAAGGAAAAACCTATGATTATTATACCTATATGGACGGTCTAATGGAAAAATACAAACCCGGAGACTATGAATTTGATGTGCCGGAAAAACTACAAATGCTCTACAAAAAGAAGGACTATGGGCGGTATGGAGTAAAAGGAAAGATGCCGGTTTGTTTTATAGCCTCCAACCACACCACCGGAGGCAATAGTGGTAGTCCGGCATTGGATGCTTATGGAAATTTGGTAGGTCTAAATTTTGACCGGGTTTGGGAAGGCACCATGAGCGATGTAAATTACGATCCATCCATCTGCCGAAATATCATGGTGGATATTAGATATGTGCTGTTTATTGTGGATAAATATGCCGGTGCCGGTCATTTGGTAAAAGAAATGAAGCTGGTAACGGTTAAAGGAAAGAAAAAGTAGAAAAGAAAAAAAGTTTTTCTGAGTATGATTAGGATGTTTTACTAAAAGTAGAACATCTTAATTTTTATAAAAATTAGAAAAACAACCACACTGCTTTGCAGCCTGGCTATGATGCTTTCTTTGTCGATCTCGAGCAAGATAAAAAGTAAACGGACTCGCACGAAATAGTCAAAGTGAATGTACCGGAATGGAGATTTTACTTTCAGAAAAAGTATTGCTATAAAAGACTATTGGGATTTGGAATGAGTTTCTGAATTTTATGCAGGTTTTGCAGGTAATGCTTTTTATCCAACTTATAGTAATAGGCGCCTTTTTTAGAATTGCTTTTGTCCTTTTCCTTTTGTTTAATTAGCAAATTGGTGGAAAGCATTTTACGACTAAAATTTCCTTTGTCCAGGACGGTATTAAACACATCCTCAAAAAGAGATTGCAATAATGGAAGTGTAAATTTTTCCGGAAGGAGTTCGAATAAAATGGTATGGGAGGCTGCTTTATATTGAAGCCTTTTCTGTGCCAATAAAACCATATTATTATGGTCAAAAATGAGTGCAGGGAAATCCTTTATGGGAAACCAAGCGGCCTCATAACCATCATTGATAGATTCTTTATAATTATTAATATCAATCAGAGCAAAATAACTAATGGAAATGGTTCTTCCTATCGGATCCCGGTTTGGTTCAGAAAAGGTATGAAGCTGTTCCAAATAGATACCACTCAGTCCGGTCAGGTTTTGTAAAATACGATTGGCCGCCTCGTCTGCACTTTCTTGTGCGGTTACAAACCCGCCCATCAAGCTCCATTTCCCCTTTTCAGGTTCAAGGCTTCGTTTTATTAGTAATATTTTTAAATGTCCATCATCAAAACCAAAGACAATGCAGTCTATGGCAACATGATATTTACTAACAAGGTCGTTCTTTCTCATTTTGCCCACACATTTATTTTTGAAGGTTGAAAATATGAAAAAAACTACAATAAAGGCAATCCGGTATAAGAAAACGTCTGGATTACAAATAAAAAATTATTTAAATAAAGTCTTCACGGATGGGAGAAAAGCTATCAACCAATCTGGCTTCTTTAGATAGTAATTGTATGCTATGTTTCTTACCTGAAGCAACATAAAACAGATCGCCAGTTTTCAAAATTATCGGCTCTTCCTCTTCACAGAGAAAGAGAATTTCTCCACTTGCCAAATAGCAGGTTTGTTCATGTATATGAGCGTGAGGCGGCTCTGGTTCGGTCCAGGGACCATCAGTGAAATCTAAGACAGCGGTCATCAAATTTTCAAGATGTACCAATTTTCTGGTCAATCCTTTTCGAATCATTTTACAGTCGGATTCATCATATTTCAATACAGGCATTTCAAAATAGTTTTATGAAAAAAAAGTAGGCCAATGTTTTTAGTACAATTTCAGAGGCAATGTAAAACGTAAAGGTGTCTAATAAAACACTTCGTTTGATTAACTTTTTTGCAGCAATAGTTTCTTAGAAAAAAAGTAGCCCTCAAACCTGAGGGCTATAATTATATGATTGAAGGAGCGTTTGGTCATAAACGTAAACGAGGCATCTAAAAAGAGAACTAAGAGTTCATGCTTGCCAAAAATTCTTCATTGCTCTTAGTACCTTTCATGCGTCTAAGCAGGTCTTGCATGGCTTCCTCTGTTTTCATGTCTGCCAGATATACTCGCAATAGGTTCATTCTTTGTAAAACATCTTTTTCCAAAAGAAGGTCATCACGACGGGTTGAAGAAGCGGTCAGATCAATGGCAGGATAGACACGTTTATTAGAAAGTCTTCGGTCTAGTTGCAATTCCATGTTACCAGTTCCTTTAAATTCTTCAAAAATCACTTCATCCATTTTGCTACCAGTATCAATCAATGCGGTGGCCAAAATGGTAAGGGATCCTCCATTTTCAATTTTACGAGCGGCACCAAAAAACTGTTTAGGCTTTTGCATGGCATTGGCTTCCACCCCACCACTAAGTACCTTGCCGGAGGCGGGAGAAACTGTGTTATGTGCACGAGCCAAACGTGTAATAGAATCAAGTAATATCACCACATCATGTCCACACTCCACTAAGCGTTTTGCTTTTTGCAAGGCCACTGTAGAAACTTTTACGTGTTTTTCGGCAGGCTCATCAAAAGTAGAAGCAATAACCTCTGCCTTTACACTGCGTTCCATATCGGTAACTTCTTCTGGTCTTTCATCTACCAGCACCACCATCAGGTAACATTCAGGATGGTTTTCGGCTATGGCATTCGCCACCGCTTTCAACAACATTGTTTTACCTGTTTTGGGTTGTGCTACTATCAACCCACGCTGACCTTTACCAATCGGGGTGAACAAATCAATAATTCGGGTTGAAAGATCAGACGGTCTGGTAAATAAATTCAACTTTTCGTAAGGAAACAAAGGAGTCAGATAGTCGAATGGTACACGATCTCTCACTTCATCTGGACTCTTACCATTAATGGAATCCACCTTTAGAAGAGCAAAATATTTTTCGCCTTCACGTGGAGGACGAACAGCACCATGTACAGTATCTCCGGTTTTCAAACCGAAAAGTTTTATTTGAGAAGGCGAAACGTATACATCATCCGGGCTGGACAAATAATTGTAATCAGAAGACCTTAAAAAGCCGTATCCGTCTGGCATCATTTCCAGAACGCCCTCGCTAAGAATAACTCCGTCAAATTCTACATTAATCGGTTGTTCCTTTTCTTTCCTAAAATAAGGCTTAGAAACAGGTTCTTCAATCACAACCGGGGCAGGGGTAGCAAATTTTTCGGTGGCTTTAAAGGCTTGTTCGATAAATGAAACAGTAGCCGAATCAAAAGTTGGTTCCTCTGTGCTCAATTCGTTGTCTTCCTCATTTGCCTCGTCTACCTCATCTTCCTCTCGTTCTTCCTTTTTGGAAACGGTTTTCTTCTTTTTAGCAGGGGCAACAGCTTTCGATTTTTTTGCTGGGGCTTTTGCTTTCTTATGTTCGATTTCTTCTTCCTCTTCTTCTTCGGACTCGTCATTTTCTACTATTGCTTCTTCTGTCCCAATAGAAGTGGTGGCTTTCACAATTCGTTTTCTTTTTGGTTTCGATTCAGAAGGGATTTTTGAATCAGCAATGGCTTGGCTGTCTAAGATCTGGTAAATAAGCGTCTGCTTATCCAATTTCTTAGCATTGGAAATTTTCAACTGCTCAGCAATGTCTAACAGTTCCGGAACGAGCATATCGTTCAATTGTAAAATATCGTACATAAGGTAAACTTGTATTAATCAAATACCGGCTTTAGCATGCTGATTAACAAAAAATAATAGAAAATTTGTTTTTGGATAATTGATATTGAAATGATAATCAATAATTAGCAGAGATGATCACAAGCCTTAGGGTCATTTCCTGATGCGAAAATAGTGTGTTTTTATTCAAAAACAAAAAAATTGGTTTTGAGGGGAAAAAAGTTTTTTCTCCATTTTCAAATTTTTATACAGAAATCGGGAGCCATGCAAATCGAGAATAAGAGATTTTGGCCAAAGGATCTTGGTTTTGGGTTCTTGGTGCTTTCAATCCAACATGTCTCGTCCTGAAATTAGTTGACTCTTTTTCACGTTATCCATAGTTGGATAAGATGACTGTGTTTTACGCTTTGCCTTTAGTTGTTCATCTTTGTTTTATCAGGTGAAGCAGACCTGGAGTTTTAGTTCTGGGGAGATCTAAAGGAAGGAATAAACTGATGCTGTGGAATGAAGATTCATTTTGCTTAAAGCAGACATCGACGGACAGGGCTTTATGCTGTGCTGGTATTCATTGAATGTCCAACCCGGTACCGCTGCCGATGTGAAAAACTGAAGTTGAAGTTAACAACAAAAAGCTAAATAGTAATTCGTCAGCCGGATATTAGCTGATAGCGATGTGCAGCTCATTGTTACTACGTCTGCCAGCATAGCATAAAACCCCCTGTTATGTGTTCGCCCTTCTCCTCGGTCTGCTATAATGTGGGTCTGTGTCCAACCGCAGAGTGTTGCCTGTGCGTTGGCACAAGGCAGGCTCTTTTGCAAGGTTGGCTTCTGTGTGTCGGCTTTGTGTGCCTTGCAAATGTGCCTGACTTGCTGTTAGGGCAATGTGTAGTTCTTATTGAATCATCGCATTTGTTTTAGTTTGCCAATCGGTCTAAAACACAACCTTAAATTCAAAGTCGGTAGCGGGAAATTCATAGATTGTACTTCGTAATTTCATTCAATGTGTTCTAAAATAAATTAAATAGGTATGCCAGTTATGAAAAATCAGAAATATAGTTGCAAGCAAAAAATATAGCCACCTTTTGTACGGGATATTAAAAAACAATGAATCTCCAATAAAGCCGATGCCAGCTAACCAAAACAGTGGTGTGTATGCAGGAGCAAGTAAGCCGAATACACTATTGCTCCAAGCAGTAGTGGGGAAATATATCAAAACAACCCATGCAGCAAAATACAATAAAACGCCTGCAACATACAGCAGTAACCCACATTTTTTCTTATCGTTAATAATCTTTAGTGGCATTAAAGAAATAAAAACAAACATCACTAATCTTGAAATATTTTCTCCATAAGCAATAAAAGCAGGAATATCCTTCCAAAAATTTTCAGGTTGAAAAAGGCTGGGCAGCTTATCGGTAAAAATATAATCCCATACTAAAACAGGGATGGTGAGAAGGAAACAGTTGAAGAAATATTTTTTTAGTATCCTCCTTGAATCTTTAATGCCTCTTGCAGCACTGCCTGATAAAATATTACCGGTTTTACTCATTGCTTTTCATTTAATAAATAACCACCAAAACCTGTTAGCCACAATACCACGGGATAAGCAACCCAGCGTTCTGTACCACCATCGCCAATTACAGGAATAAAGTTGTTGGCAGTAAATAAGATTACTAATGCTATAAAACCAAATACAATGGAGATGTAGCGTAACGGTCCTGATATAATTTTAAAAGATGTTATGGCAGACAAACCTCCCATTGTAAAAGTGAGTAAGGCGCAGATGCCATGATAGGGAACTATATTTCCTGGAAAGATGCCAACTCCTGTAAGAGCAATTGCAAATAAAAAGAACGGGATGCTAAAGAAATATTTTTTAACCTGTTTATGCAGATAAAAGGCAGCAACCAAAAGCAGTAAACCTGTTACCAGCATGGTTGAATTGAAAATAGTCGCTGATGGCAGATAGCTTACACTATTAGGTGGAATTGTTGCCCGCAAATCACTTATTTCACTATTAGTAGTTGTGTAACCCGATGGATAAATGCCTCTGCAGTAATGATTCCCATTAAAATAAAAGAGCCTGCTAAGAAAAGTAAAGTGCCCGAGAATTTGATGTTTTTCATTTACTGTATTTTATCTGATAAAATGTTATTGTTATTCAAAATATCTTTTTCAATTATTTGTCTTACCAGCAATGGCTCTTCAAATAATGGGCTATGAGCGGAGTTGTTGAATGTATAAAAGCCTTTAAGAGGTGCCTTTATCTGCTCAAAATAGCCCTTTGCCAAAGGATAAGAAACTGTGTAATCATATATGCCATGAAAAAAATAAACCGGAATTTCAATTTCAGGTACTTGTTTGGTCAGGTCTGTAACCAGTATTCTATCCCAGAGTATGCTTACGCCGGATTTAGCTTTGGCTCGCCACAAATTCATCTTTTCGCTTAACGTGTATTCACGAAAGGTAAGTGATGGCAAAAACATGCCGGTGATTATGGAATTCATTTTATGCGTAGTGCCAATACCAAGGCTATGCATGGCTTTGTCTCGCAATGCAAGGTAGGCGCTTGGTGTTCCATCTACGATAGTGACTGGTGCTGCCTCAAGTTTTCGAACCATTTTTTTGTTTCCCTTCTTTTTAAACTGCTCAAGCATATATTCGTATGCCAGTCTTTCAGATTTTATCTGATTTGTCATCTGCGCCACACCAATATATTCATGGTACAATTCAGGTGTTAGTGCAGCCGCTTGTATGCCTATGAAAGTTCCTCCTGAGCGTCCCATGAGGTAAATTTTTTCTTGTCCAAATCGCTTACGCAGGTAATTCGTTACTTCTTTCGTATCCGATAATAACTGCTCCAGTGTAATTTCTTCTGGTGGAATATCGGCAATGTAAGAAAGACCTGAGCCACGTCGTTCCCACCAAACTACAGTGAAATAATCTTCAAGTCCCGTAGGATATTTCTTGGTGAGAAAATAATCTGGCAGACCACCATGAAGGTAAAGCAGTACCGGATGCGTTGAATCCCTGCCCTTGATAATCATACCCTGTTCTGTACCATTTATATTGACATAGATTTTTTCAGAAATGCTTCCGGGTATTGGCGTACCATTGTCGTCTGTGTACTGTTTCATTTTACCGGGACTGTATATTAATAAAACACAGGTTAGGATTAACAGCAATCCCAACACAATTGAAAATAGTATGAGTAACATTCGTTTTGTTGATTTAAGGATTTTCTTCATTTGTTACAGCTAATGGGGTTAATGATTTACTTTTCATGCAATCCAAATATTAACTATAATCATTAGTATGATGTTAAATGTTTTTACTTTTTACGGCTAAGTCCTTCTTAAAATATAGGGCAAGTAGTAACATGAACAATGGAGCGGTAATTGCCCAAGGTGTTGCAATCAGCAATAAGTTGTTTGAAAAATCCGGATAAAAATATACAAATGCAATTAAAGGAGTAACAAGTGTGTGAGCCAGAAGAGAATACCTCACCCACTTTTGAAATCCTTGCTTTTTAAATACAGGAATAGCAAATAGAGTTGCCAGTCCCATGAATATATATCCTGCTGCATCAAAATCCCAGAATAATGAATGAGGTGTTTGCCTTAACAATTGAATTTCGTCAGCATTTCCTTTTATCGTCATGGGAATAACTGTTGCCAATTGAACAACATAATTAGCAGTAACAAATACAACATACACAACTGTACACAGCAAAGCTCCATGGCTCCAGAATTTTTTCTCAGGCGCAACCACATGATGAAGTGCCAGCATTTCAATCATAAAAGGGATGGTTATGCAAAGTGAAAATCCGTATATCAAAATTTCATCCAAGGGAAATGTGAGCATTCCCAACACCTGCAGCATCTGTACAATATAAAATGAGAATGTAGCTGTAAAGGCAACGATACCTGACCAATAGCCAATTGTATAAATTGTTTTATTCATGATGCAGATATTTTAAGAATATTAAAATTGCATTTTCATTTTACTTTCTTTTTGAAAGCCTTCTGAATAATTTTGCTTCATTAATAATTCTCCCCAATCGGCTTTCCACAATAACAAGCCACCTACAATAATTATCACTACCATTTGCCAGCTTTCTGTGAATGTTCCAAATCCTATAGTTTTTTCCATCGTATCTCTTACTTCATCAAAAGCAGCATGATAAACCGTTGCCACTGCCAGGCTTTTTGTTTTGCCCCAGATATAAGCAAAAATTACCGCATGCAACATTGAAGGAATAATACTAATGAAAATGACCAGCAACAAATTAAGAAGCGATGAACTTCCAGCTACGGTTTCTTTCAGCCCAATACCCACCAGTACAGGTAAATGCCAGACCCACCAAATAAATGCATGAAGCAATAAGCCTTTTTTGGCGCCAAATTTTTCTGTAAGTCGTGGCAGCATATATCCCCGCCAGCCAAACTCTTCGCCAAATGCAGGTACTAATGTAGCTGTAAAACTTGTAAGAAATAATATCACCATACCGCCTGCTGTTTTCTTCGTTGCCGGTGAATGCATGGCTGAAATATTTTCAATCATGGCAGGGGCAAACCAAATAAGCAATGCAAAAAACAAAACATACATGTAATGAATGGGCTTTCCCCAATGCCAGCCTGCATTTGTAAACCCATCTTTAAATACAAACCGGCCTGCAATAAATGTTGCCACCGTTACCATTGCCATTGAGAGGGAACTGTACAGAAATTTATCAAAAGCCGTTTCAGCTTTGAACACAAACCAAAACTGAAACGGCCATGAAAGAAGCACCACGATAAAAAGATAAAGTCCTATTGAAAACTCCCTTTTCATTTCTGCATAGGTTCTAGAATGAAAAAGATAGCCCTGCGCCAGCAGATACATAATTCAAATCTACGGGTGTTTTCACATCACCCACTTTTATATCTCTTGATAATGAACGATAACGTATTTCAGGAGTAAGCATCAGTCTTTTACCAAATGGAATGGCAATGCCACCGCCAATCTGCCAGCCCCAGCCATGCCCCGTATCGTTTATAATTTTCCCTTCACTGTTTTCTGTTTCAATATGGTTGTAAACAGCGCCGCCACGAAGCAGGTAATTTATTTTTGTTTTCTCAATAGGATGAATAAACTGCAAGCCGAAGCAATAACCGGTTTCTTCAAAGTCCATATTGCTCCCCATAAACGAGTTTTCAGCGGCAAATTTGTTCCAGCTCCATCCTGCATAAAGCCCCAGGTGCGGCATAAACTTGTAAGCTAATGTACCTTCAAAACCAAAACCTGTTTTCAAATTGGCATCACCTAAGTTTTTAGTAGCAAAGTTTACGCCCGGCCGAAATTCAAAACTCCATTTCATTTGTGCGTTTGCGATGTAGCCACTTAATATAAAAATTACTGTGACTACTAATGCTGTCATTTTAGCTTTTTTCATAACTCAAAAATTTATATTGTGAATAATAACTTTTACTTATGAATATATTTTTAATCTCAAATGGAATAGGTGATATGAGTTAAAGCAGTATATGATATGAATCATTTAATACCTGAATTAATTTTTAAATGCTTCCAGATTGTATTCTACCTCCTTCAATCTAAATCTGCCATAAGTAAAATTCCCGTCACTATATTGCCATGTCGCTTCACCATAACTAATTATTTTTATACCATTTACATTTTTATATTCTTTAACCGGTGTGGAAAAGGGAATCCATTGATTTCCGTTTACATCATAGCGGTCATTAGATGTAAAATCAATCAGCTTTCCTTCTTTATCAAAATGTAGTATGGCCGTAATGCTTATGTTACCATTGTTGAATACAGCCTTAGCTTTTCTGCTGTCAATCGGCTCCCATGAAATACGTTTGTCAATTAAAGAAGCTGGCGCCATCAAGCACATATCATTGAATAAAGTAACAGTCTCAGCCTTGTTCATTTCGGCGCCTTGCATATAAACCATTTTCTTTAACCCAAACAGCCGGATGTCCATTACAGCCCTTTTGTTTATGTAATGATGGTAACCCGGTATTGTTAAGCCTAACATTTTTCCCTTCATAAAAAATAACCGGGTGGGTTCATCTAAAAAATTATATTGCACCGATGTGAAGGGAAACCAATCTTTCTTATTACTACGCATCTCCCCTTCCAAAACGATTCGCATATTTTTTACTTTTGGTTTATTAACCACATCACAATAATTTAAATACTGCTGCACAGGGAGTGGCAAATGCGCCAAATCGGCTTTGGTAATAAGAGGAGTAGCCATTGTGTTGTTTTGATGAAATTGTTTAACCACATCCGCCCAAAACATTTTTTCAAACCGAAGAGTTGTAAATGATAACACAGCCATTAGTAAAACAATAAGATTAGCCATCGTACCAAACTTTGCATCCATCCAACTCATCACAATGACTATTTGAGAACACACTACTGCTATTATTGCAATTATCCACCAGTATTCGTTTTTCAGCAAAAACAAAATGGTTGTGAAAATAAATAAGAAAGCCACAACCATCCACAATAACCCTATGGGTTTTGAAATAGGCATAGTCAGTTGCTTCATGTCGCCAATATTAAAGCCCTTGGCGAAGCCAATAAAATGAATAAACCCGTGAATAAGAATAATAAATGCAAATATGTATTTTAACATAAGTAACAGTTTGATTATTCAAGCATAATATCATTTAAAGGCCTGCGGAAAGAATAGGGCATTTTTTCAGAATAGCCTAAGCGAATCAGCAGCAAAGGTTGTTCGCCATTTTTAAGGCCGAACAGGTCAATAAACTTTTGTCTTACTTCTAATTCTTCACACGGCATATTGGCATGTGCATGATTAATATTTAAGGAAGCAGCCATCAGCACCGTTCTTTCAAAACTTCTGCCAACATTAATCCAGGCTTTTTTATCGTTTCGTTCGGCAATAAAAATCATTAGGGCTGATGAACTATTGATAAGCTCAACACATTTACTGGCTTCTTTTTTGGGGCTATACGATAGTTTCATAACTAACTTACCAAACCATGCAGGCACTGATGGGTTGCCAGTAACTTCTCCGAATAAGCCATCGCCCTGTTTAATAGCAGCTTTTTTATTAAAGCGAATCCATTTTATCAGTTCAGCAATAAAAGATGGATTAGAAAATTGCAGCATGTTTCCTTCTTTTATTAATTCCAGTATTTGTTGAGTATCTTTTTCGGTAGTAATCAATATTGCTTGTACATCTTCCTGTTTAGAAATGGCCCTGAGTTTTTCAATATCTTTTTCCGGTATAGGTTCTCTATTGTACTTATTACGTGTAGCTTGGCGAATATCTATAGAATTAAACAGCACACCATTTTCTGTTTCGACTGATGAGGGGGTTAACTGCACTACGATACTTTCATTATCAGTTTGCTCAGTATAGTAGGTTATATTTGTCTTGAAGCCGAAATGTTGTGCAGCAATTATTAAATTTTCCAAAGCACATCCAAGGCTGATGAATAATGCATGGTTATCAGAATCTACTACAGGTAATGTTCTTTCATAATCGGGGTAAATAATTATTGCATTTTCTGCAACCCTAAATTTCCACGGTTGTGTGTTATGACCTGATGGGGCTTTAATGGCATTTTGAATTAATTCTTCATATGGAGCTTTCATAAATAATTATTAGTATGAAAGTAACTTTTAGAGTTTAGCTATTTTCTGATTAGTATCATAAAACCTCCTGAATTTTATTACTATCATGGTTATGAAAATATTGAATAGTAGAGTGTGTTACCCGTAAAGATGCTGATAAGATTTATAATGCTGATTAGAATTACGTCCGTCGGGGTGAGTGGGCTGTGCATTGGCATTTTTAGCTCTTTGCAAGAGTGGCTTTGTGGCTTTGTGTGGGGGGTTTGTGTGCCTTGCAATGTGCTAAAAATAGCGTTGGGTGGGGTCGGCAAGGTCATGGATGTTTGTATATGTGTAGGATGTTGAATAGGGTGACATACATCGCAGATATAAATATTATCTTTGCCGCCCAATAAATAAATATAAAGCGATGTTTAATAAAAGGATAAAAATCAAAGAGCTGCTAAAGCAGGAAGCTATGGAGCAGGAAGTAACGGTCATGGGATGGGTGCGTACTTTTCGAAATAATCAGTTTATTGCGTTGAACGATGGAAGCACAAATACTAACCTGCAAGTAGTCGCCGAACTGGGAAAATTTGATGAATCGCTTTTGAAAAGAATCACCACTTCGGCCTCTTTAAAAGTTACAGGAATAGCGATTCCTTCTCTTGGAAAAGGACAAACAATGGAATTAAAGGCCAACACTATTGAGGTACTTGGCGATAGTGATGCAGAAAAATATCCACTTCAACCCAAGAAGCATTCACTTGAGTTTTTGAGAGAGAAGGCTCACCTACGTTTCCGCACTAACACTTTTGCCTCGGTGTTTCGTATTCGCCATGCACTGGCTTTTGCTGTACACCAGTTTTTCAATGAAAAAGGATTTGTGTATTTGCACACGCCGATCATTACTGCAAGTGATGCTGAAGGTGCCGGAGAAATGTTTAGAGTAACAACCCTCCCTTTTGATGAAACGCCAAGAAATGAGGATGGATCGGTAAATTATAAAGAAGACTTCTTTGGTAAATCAACCAATCTAACCGTTAGTGGTCAATTAGAAGGTGAATTGGGCGCTACGGCCTTTGGAGATATATACACTTTTGGACCCACTTTCCGTGCAGAAAATAGTAATACGGCGCGCCACCTTGCTGAGTTCTGGATGATAGAACCAGAAATGGCATTTTGTGATTTGGCGGATAATGCTAATTTGGCGGAAACGTTTATTAAATACATCATTCAATATGTTTTAGATAACAATCGTGAAGACCTGGACTTTCTGGCCAATAGACTGGCGGAAGAGGAAAAACAATTGCCGCAGGATAAACGCAGTGAAATGGGTTTGATTGAGAAGCTGGAATTCGTAATCAATAACGATTTTCAAAGACTTACCTACACGGAGGCAGTAGAAATATTGGCCAATAGCAATCACAATAAGAAAAAGAAATTTCAATATCCTATAACTGGTTGGGGAATGGATTTGCAAAGTGAGCATGAGCGTTATCTGGTTGAAAAACATTTCAAAAAACCTGTTATCCTCATGAACTATCCAGCCGCAATAAAAGCTTTCTACATGCGGATAAACGAAGATGGAAAGACAGTAGCAGCAATGGATATTCTGGTTCCGGGAATTGGGGAGATTGTTGGTGGATCTCAGAGAGAAGAACGATTGGATGTGCTGATCGAAAAAATGAAAGCAATGAATATTCCAGAAGAGGAACTCTGGTGGTACCTAGATACACGCAGATTTGGAACCGTGCCCCATGCCGGATTTGGTCTCGGATTTGAAAGAATGATACAGTTTGTGACAGGAATGAGCAATATTCGAGATGTGATCGCTTTTCCCCGCACACCAAAAACCGCAGAGTTTTAAGTGACTATATTTTAGAGTAAAAGCCGTCCATTATTTGAGGCGGCTTTTTTAATGCCCTTTTGAGGAATTGTTTCTCCAAAAAGGAATACAGATAATTATTATATCTTTTAGCCATGAAAACATTTTTTTTCACAACGATATTTTTTTTAATGGAAATGAATCTTTTGGCACAAGTTAAGCACGACGCTTGGTTGGAGAGGCTTATCAGAGACAAAGCCTCACCTCAATTACTAAACGTATTGAACCAACCAGACAGCTTTCGATATCAAATTATTTATACCAAAATTGATAGGGATAAAAATAATAACCCCAGCTTTACCAATTACTACTTAAATGTGGATGAAAGCAGGTATTTCAATCCAGCTTCCATGGTGAAACTACCAACGGCATTAGCAGCACTGGAAAAAATAAACACCCTAAAATCCAGGGGTATTGATAAGTACACGCCTATGTTTACCGACAGTAGTTTTAGCGGACAAACAGAAGTTCAAGCCGATAGTACTTCTGCCAACAGAGTTCCCTCAATAGAGCATTATATAAAAAAAATATTTTTAGTTAGCGACAATGATGCCTACAATAGGTTATATGAGTTTTGCGGGCAGCAGTTTCTGAACGAATCACTTTGGAAGAAAGGATATAAAGATGTTCGCATCACCAGACGATTTGTAAAAATGACGGAACAGGAAAATAGACACACCAATCAAATCCGGTTTGGAAGCTATATAACACCAACCTATATCCAGCCGCCGGCAGAGAGCCTGCTTCAATTTGATTTTAGCAAGAAAGTATTAATAGGAAATGCTCATTACGACAGAGATGAAAACCTGCTAAATGAACCCATGGATTTTACCAAACATAATCATGCACCCTTAGAGGATCTGCATCAAATGATGCAGACTGTGTTATTTCCGAAGGCATTCGATAAAAGAAAAAGATTTCAATTGAGTCAGGATGATTATTCCAGACTGTATCAATACATGTCAGAGAAACCATCGGAGAGCAGATTCCCCCAATATGACACATCAAAATACTTTGATAGCTACACAAAATTTTTCTTTTTTAGATCTGGCAAACAACAAATTCCTGATCATATACGCGCTTTTAATAAAACAGGATGGAGTTATGGTTTTCTTACGGATGTATGCTATATCGTGGATTTTAAAAACAAGGTAGAATTCATGCTCAGTGGTAATATTTATGTAAACAGCGATGGCATTTTGAATGATGACAAATACGAATACGAAACTATCGGATATCCTTTTTTTGAAGAAGTAGGAGAAACTATTTACAATTATGAGTTGAATAGAAAGAGGCGTTTCAAACCAGATTTATCCAAGTGGAAACTGAACTATGATTAGTCAAGTTCTATTTAAATCTTTTAAGAAAAAATTTTTGGATAGAGTATCTGAATTCATTGGAGGTGTACAATCCTTTCATTTCAGTTCTTAACTTTGTTTGCGGAAATTGAATAGGAAAGTTTGTACCATGAAGTTCGATAAAATTCAAAACAAAGGGCAGGCCCGGCTTTTTAAGAATGACTATCTGGAAATGCTTACTAAAACTCATCCATTAGTTATTTGGGGTATGTACATTCCAATAATTGGGCTGTTGTTGTATTACAGTTCAACAGAACTTGGATTTTCTTTGGCCAAGGTTCTACTCATATTTTTTTCAGGGATATTTTTTTGGTCATTTTTTGAATATTTGGCTCATCGGTTCATTTTTCATTGGATAAGCGACCATCCTGCTGCGCAAAAGATTGCTTATATTATGCATGGCAATCACCACCAATTTCCCCGTGACCGACAAAGGTTATTTATGCCGCCAGTACCAAGCATCATCATTTCATCATTATTATTGGGAACCTACTATTTGATAATGGGTAAATATGCCTTTATGTTTTTCCCCGGATTCATGTTTGGTTACCTGATTTATGGAACCATGCATTATGCTATTCATGCCTGGAACCCGCCATTCAAATGGATGAAAGGATTGTGGCGCAATCATCATTTGCACCATTACAAAAATGAACATAAGGGTTTTGGTGTAAGCAGTACTTTGTGGGATCATGTTTTTGGTACTATGTTCGATCTTAAAAAAGAGCAAGAGGATAAAGAAAAAGTTAGGGAACTGAAGTTTTGAAAATAAGAATAAAACGGAAACTATTTTAATCAATTGAAAACCGGGCAGACATGGCACCCATTGAAAAGAATGGTCATCTTGAATTCAGGAGTTAACTATTTTCGGTTCAAATATTACGATTATGCGGATCATATTTTATACTCTCGTGCTCTGTTTGGTGTTCTCCTGCAATAGAAAAGAACAGGCCGATTTGTTGGTGTACAATGCCACTATTTATACTCTGGACAGCACTTTCAGCAAGGCCGATGCAATGGTGGTGGAGAACGGAAAAATTGTAGCAACAGGCCACAAGGATGTCCTACAAAATCGGTACAACACCATACAGCAACTGGATGCAGCAGGAAAATTTATTTATCCTGGTTTTATTGATGCACATGCGCATTTTGTGGGTTATGCAAAAGGATTGACAGAACTTAATCTGACAGAAACAAAGAGCTGGGAAGAGATTGTAAAAAAACTCGATACGCATAAGTCCTCTATTGCTGATACTACCAGTTGGATAATTGGCCGGGGTTGGGATCAGAACGATTGGCCGGATAAAGCGTTTCCAAACAATGAAAAGCTAAATACCTTATTTCCGAATCAGCCTGTTTATCTGGTAAGGATTGATGGTCATGCGGCTATCGCCAACAACAAGGCGTTGGAGTTGGCATTCATTAAACCAGAGGATAAAATAACAGGAGGAGAATATGTCACCAACAAAGGAAAACTTACAGGACTACTAATAGATAATGCTTTGAACAAAGTAGTTGATATCATTCCGGATTTAAAAGAGGACATTCTGAAAGCGGCACTGGTCAAGGCACAACAGAATTGTTTTGCACAGGGGCTTACCTCAATTCATGATTGTGGTTTGGATTTTAAAGAGGTGGAAAGAATAGAGCAATTTCAGAAGTTGGGGGATTTAAGGATGAGGCTTTATATTTTGTTGAGCGATGCTCCCAAAAATTATCAGTATCTAACTAAGCGAGGAACTATCAAAACCGATTATTTATCAGTTCGTGGGTTCAAGCTATATGCTGATGGTGCACTAGGTTCCAGAGGAGCCTGCTTGCTACACGATTATACCGACAAACCAGGCTGGAAAGGCTTTCTGCTAAGTACTGCCAATCATTTTGATTCCATGGCTGCGGTTATTGCCAGAAATAAATGGCAGATGTGTACCCATGCTATTGGCGATAGTGGCATCCGAACCATGCTGAAGATTTATGCAAAACATCTAATGCAAAAAAATGATTTACGCTGGCGAATAGAACATGCGCAAGTGGTGGATAAAGACGACTTTCATTTTTTTGAAGCATATAGTATCATTCCTTCTGTTCAGCCCACACATGCTACTTCCGATATGTATTGGGCGGATGATAGATTGGGTCAGGAACGAATACAAGTAGCCTATGCGTATCAGCAATTATTGCAACAAAATAACTGGCTACCATTGGGTACCGATTTTCCGGTAGAAGACATTTCTCCGTTTAAAACCTTTTATGCGGCAGTGGTGCGAAAGGATGCTAAAGGAGATCCTGCTGATGGATTTCAAAAAGAAAATGCATTGACCAGAGAACAGGTGTTACGTGGCATGACCATCTGGGCGGCCAAAGCGGCCTTTGAGGAAAAAGAAAAAGGTAGTTTAGAACGTGGAAAGTTTGCCGATTTCATCATTTTGGACAAAGACCTCATGAACGTGGCAGAGAAAGACTTATTAAACATAAAAGTGCTGAAGACCTATCTAGGTGGAGAGCCGGTATTTATTCGCAAGCAATAAAACCAGCCTAGTCTGCTTTTTTCAATAAAACAATATAGGTTGGAAAATGATCGCTATAGCCTCCCCGATAGGTGTCGCCACTATACGTTCGCATAGGATAGCCTTTATATTTTCCAGCATTTTCAATCATATATTCAGCGTTAAACACCACATTTTTAAAAAAGAAAAATCCATTTTGGTGCTTATCTAGAAAGGATGATGAAATAATTATTTGATCAAACAAACTCCAGGCATCCTGATAAGCCAGCGTGCCTAAACCCTTTTTGTAAAAATCCAACCAGGGGTTATAAAGCCCCTCCGGGTTCATTTTTTTTGCATCGCCAGTTGCCTTCAATCCTTTAGTGATACTATTATTAACCGGGTCATCATTCAGGTCACCCATTACGATAAATCGGCCAGATGGTTCAATAATCGCCAACGAATCCATAAAACTTCTCACTGCTTTTGCTGCCGCCATTCTACCCGGTTCAGATCTCTTTTCACCACCAAACCTACTGGGCCAATGGTTCACAAAAACATGAATAGTTTCGCCATCCAATTTGCCCCTCACCCAAAGAATATCTCGTGTAAATACAGATTCCTTTGCACCAACCGGTATTTTCACAAAGATCGGTTTGCTCTTTTCTACAGTAAAATATTTTGGATTGTAAATCAATGCAACGTCCACCCCACGAGCATCATAGGAGTTGAAATGAACATATTTGTATTTTCTGGATGCGATGAAAGGATGACGTAATAGCGTGTCCAACACATACTGATTTTCTATTTCCGCTACGCCCAATAACGCCGCTCCATCAGGATTTATATCTGCACCAATTTCCGAAATCACTTTGGCCAGCTTACCCACTTTGTCTTCAAATACCGCTCTTGTATAGGCTTTGGTTCCGCTGGGTGTGAATGTGACATCATCATTTTTTCCATGAAAAATAGTGTCGTAAAGGTTCTCTAAATTATAAAAGCCAATAACTGCCGATTTGTATTTGCCTTGACCCCTGCTAATAAAGCCTGTCAATAGAATTGTGAAAAGTAGGTACAGCTTATTCATTTGAGTATTTTTTATGGTTTTTATAAGTCAGATGGAATGTGCAAAAAACGCCACAGGGATGAATATGAAATAGTCTTTTGGCGCATTTCACCCCCTAAAAATAATAATATATAGATAGGTCATTCGTTTTTTTGTTGAATTATTATTCTATTTTTATAGAGCAAACCTTCATATGATTAAACAATTAATTGTTGCTACGCTTTTGTTCAACACGCTTGCAGGTAGGGCACAATCAATGCCCGTAACCGACACCGTTCCTAGGTCCGACTCGGCATTTCTGGATATAAAAAACATAGTGAGGGACAATCTGCCTACTATCATTATTGCCGAAGACGCTATAGATGATGGTGGATCATCGGTGGTGTCATCTATTCTTACCGCAGGACGAGACCCGTTTTTATCTGCCGCCGAGTTTAATTTTAATGCTGCCCGTTTCCGACTTCGCGGTTACGAAACGCAGGGCAATTCGGTTTACATCAATGGGGTTGATTTCAGTGGTTTGGATAATGGGTTTACACCCTTTGGTCTATGGAGTGGATTGAATGATGTAATGCGCTTTCAGCAAGACAGGCATGGATTGCAAGCCAATGATTTTGCTTTTGGAACTATAGCATTAAATACTAATGTGGACATGCGTGCGGGAACCCAACGTGCTCAAACACAAATCGGTTATGCACTTTCCAACAGAAACTATAGACATCGTCTGACTTTTTATCATGGATCTGGCTTCAATAAAAATGGATGGGCTTATGCTTTGTCTTTTTCAGGCAGGTATGCTAATGAAGGATATGTAGCAGGCACGTATTACAGGGGCTTAAGTTATTATGCAGGAATTGACAAGAAGATCAAAGGAAAACATCTACTCTCACTCATCACCTTTGGTGCGCCCACCGAAACAGGAAGGTCGGGAGGTTCGGTGCAGGAGGCAATGGACTTGGTAGGAAGCAACTTCTATAACCCATCCTGGGGCTACCAAAATGGTAAAAAAAGAAATGCCAACGTGCTTCAGACTTTTCAGCCGGTAGTACTGCTATCACATGATTATTCTATTTCTACCCGGAGCCGGCTTTACACTACTATTGGTTATACAATGGGTGATCGAAAATCCTCTGCGCTGGATTGGTACAACGCACCCGACCCCCGACCGGACTATTACCGATATCTGCCAAGCTATTATGCATCTGACAATCCGGTTTTATCTCAAAAGCTGACAGAACATATAAAGAATAATCCAGCCGCTCTTCAAATAAACTGGGATGATTTGTATGATGCTAATCGAATCAATATAAGATCTATTCAGAATGCCAATGGCCTATCGGGCAATACAGTTACAGGAGCAAGATCCTCATATATTTTATCCAACAGAGTTGTAGATCAAAAGCGATTAATGGCCAATACTGTTTTTAATAGCCGATTAAGTGATAAACTCAGTTTAACTGCAGGCGCAAATTATCAACAACAAATTAACCACTATTATCAGGAGGCAAAAGATTTGCTGGGTGGCGAATTTTGGGTAAATATTAATCAGTTTGCAGAAAGAGATTTTCCAAACGATGAGAACGCCGTACAGTATGATTTAAGTAATCCAAACAGGATAATAAAAAAGGGAGATCGTTATGGGTATGACTATAAAATCACTTTGCAACAATTGGCGGCTTGGGCTCAGTTGGTGGTGGTTTTAAATCATTTTGATTTTTTTGGAGCAGCAGAAATAGCGCAAACCTCTTTTTATAGAACAGGACTCAATCGTAACGGACTTTTTCCAAATACTTCATACGGAAAAGCACTTTCCCAACAGTTTATTAACCCGTCTGTAAAAGCAGGCATTACCTATAAACTCAATGGCAGAAATTATTTTTTTGTAAATGGAACCTATAGAACCAATGCACCCTATTTTGAAAATGCTTATATATCCCAACGAACCAGAAATACGGTTCAGGACAATCTGAAAAGTGAAACCATCTTATCTGGCGAAGCAGGATATAAACTAAATGCACCTAAAATAAAACTCGGTATTACGGGCTATTATACCAGACAATCGGACGGATTTGATGTACTTTCTTTTTATCATGACCAGTTTCAAAATTTTGTAAACTATGCAATGAGTGGTATCGATAAAATTTTCTTTGGTGGCGAACTTGGTGCCGAGCTGAAACTCTCTTCCACTCTTAGTTTCAACGGTGCAGCCTCTTTTGGAAGATATTATTATGATAGCAGACAAAAAGCAATAGTTACGGTGGATAACAGCGCAAAGGAAGTAACCAGTCAAACGATTTACCTAAAGAATTATCGTATTCCTTCCTCCCCTCAAAACGCATATAGTGCAGGATTTTTCTATCGGTCTCCTAAATATTGGTATATCAGTTTTACGGGCAATTATTTTGACAATATGTGGCTAAGTCCAAATCCCCTCAGGAGAACAGTAGCTGCAATTGGCGATGTGAACCCGGAGGACCCACTGGTACGGGAATCTATGAACGAAATATTGAATCAGGAAAAATTTGATGCTCAGTGTACACTAGATTTTTTTGGAGGATGGAGCAAATTGTTACCCCGAAAATTTTACCTAGGGAGCAAAAGAACCTATCTGATTTTTAGTCTTGGGGTGAATAATATTTTGAATAATACAAACATACGATCCGGCGGCTATGAACAGCTAAGGTTTGATTTTGAAGAAAAGAATGTCAACAAGTTTCCGCCCAAATATTATTATGCCTATGGCACAAACTTCTTTGCCAGCATTGGTTTAAGGTTTTAAAACTATTATTATGAAGCACACAAAGTCCAATATTATCTCCTACCTGGCATTATTTATCAGCCTGTTGTTGATTGCAGCATGTAATAAAGTCTTTGACGAACCACCCGTAAATGAAGACCCCAACCTGAATGCAACTATTTCCATTATGCAATTAAAAGCCAGATATATAGCCATAGGCGATTTTCAACGTATAACAGATGATCAGATACTATCAGGAATTGTAATTGCCGATGACCGTTCAGGCAATTTTTACAAGCAAATAATTGTGCAGGATGAGAGTGGCGGCATACCTGTTTTACTGGATGCTAATAATGTATATACTCAGTACCCGGTTGGCAGAAGAGTGTTTATCAAACTAAAGGGAATGATGTTGGGAGATTATGGAGGCACGATACAATTGGGCCTGGACTCTTCCCGTTCTGATGATGGACGATTTTTAAATTTGGACGGGATTCCACAGACGTTGTTTGATAATTTTCTGGTAAAAGGATCCTTTAGTAATACTGTTGTGCCAAAACTGGTAAAGCCAACCGACTTCACCAAAAAAATAAATGACTCCCTACTCAGCACTTTAGTGCAAATAGAAAAGGTAGAATTTAAAGAGGCAGATTTAGGTAAAACGTATGCTGATCCTACTAAAAATACAAGCGCAGTGAATTTTACGATCACCAATTGTGAAAAGAAAACGATCGTGTTGCGAAATAGTAGTTATGCAAAGTTTGCGGGTAGCAAGGTTCCTGAGGGAAATGGAATACTCATAGGCGTGCCCAGTATTTTTAATGGAACGATGCAAATGTTCATAAGGGATACGGCGGATGTGCAGTTCAATGGTACCCGATGCAGTGGCCAGATTCCAACGCCTGTATATAAAACTATAGCACAGGTACTGGCCTATGCTGTAGGAGATTCTTCTATTCCTTCTGGTACGTTCATACGAGGCATTGTGGTTAGCGATACGAAAAACGAAGCAGCGGGCAATTATAGGTTACAGGATGCTTCAGGCGGCATTCAAATTAGGTTTAACAAAGAGGCAAACCCCAATGCAGAACTAGGCGACTCACTAAGTGTTTCATTGGGAGGACTGGCGCTGAGTGTGTTCAATGGTGGACTACAGGTAAATGAAGTGGAAAAATCATCAAAACTGGGTACTGGATCAATAGCTCCTAGAGTAGCTACCATTGCAGACATCAAAGCAAACAATAGAGCCTGGGAGTCTACAGTTGTAAAGATCAATAATGTTTCCATTGTTGCTGGAATAGTCAGTTCTAGTGGGGCTAATTTTACCATTTCAGATGCATCGGGTTCTATGATCACCTACATAAGAAATACAGCCGGAATAGTAATGCCCACCAAGGCCACCAGTATCACTGGGTATATTTCTGTGTATCAGTCCTTGGCAAGTGGCGAACCATTGGAAGCACAATTGACCCTGAGGAATCAATCGGATATAGAAGGAGGAAGCACGGGTGTGTTTGCCGCCGTATTTGATTTTGCAAATGTTACCAGCACTTCCGGAACAACCGACCCTACAACTTTGCCCACGGCAAACGGAGTGGTTTTTGAAAGTTTCAAAGCTGTAGGCGTAGGCACCAACTCCTCCGGCAGTGGCCGATTCTCCTTTAGTGGCTGGCCAACAGGAGCTACCAATGGACAGGACATCTTTACAGGGGTGGCGGATCCTGCAAAATATTATGAAGTAACCATTGCTCCGGACGCAGGCAAAACTTTTGAACTCAGGAAAATATCCTTCACGATTCAACGGTCTTCCACAGGCATCCGGCAGGCGGTTATTCGTTCCAGTGTGGACAATTATGCAGGCAATTTACCGACATCGATTGATCCGGCAAATAGCAATCTGTCAATAGTTCCAACCAATATTATTCAGGTAACAGATGCCGTAACCAATGCACAGGAAGGTTGTGTGATTATACTGGGTGCAGGTTTTAGTAATATAAGTAGTGCTGTTACATTCCGGTTTTATGGATTAAATGCCGAAAGTACTGGGGGGACTTTTAGCATCGACAATGTAAAAATTGAAGGAACCTTAAAATGAGTTTTTCCTGATATTTTTGCAATGCCAATCATTAAGAAACTGGCAACTTTCTATTTATGTCTAAATCTCAGTCCTGGTTAATTACAGGGATCATGTTTGCAATATTATGGGCCTCGGCGTCCACTGCCACCAAGATTGCATTGAAGGAAGCTCAACCATTGGTAGTGGCCGTAAGTCGTTTTGGCGTGGCTTCTATTATTATGTTGTTCATCTCTCATTTTATCTTAAAAAATAAATTGCCGAAGAAAACGGAATGGACTAAGTTGGCCGTTTACGGGGTTTTGAATATTACCATTTATTTGGGCTTATATGTAATCGCCATGAAAGAAGTTACGGCCAGTATTGGTGCGCTTACTGTTGCGGCCAGCCCTGTATTTATCAGTTTTCTTTCTTTGTTTGCCTTAAAGAAACCTCTCAGTTCCAGAATTCTTTTGGCATTGTTGGTTTGTGTGGCTGGTTTTGTGGTGGTGGCCTGGCCATTGTTAGGAGGTGCAACCGTAACTGTAAGAGGGCTTGTTCTTTTAATTCTAAGTATGTTTTCCTATTCAGTGGGCACTATTTATTTTACTTCAAAAGAGTGGACGGGGCTGCATTTGCTTACAATAAACGGATGGCAGACCCTGTTGGGCGGCTTGTTTCTATTGCCCTTTATGGTCTTTACTTATAAAAGCGAGGCGAATCAATATGCCGCAGACTTTTGGATTGGAACAGTTTGGCTGGCTGTGCTGGTTTCCATTGGTGCTGTAATGCTTTGGCTAAAACTGATACAGGAGGATGCTGTAAGAGCGGGTTTATGGTTATTTCTTTGTCCCATTTTTGGAATTATTATTGCCGCCATTTTGGTTGGCGATAAGATCAGTATTTATACAATAGTAGGCGTGTCAATGGTTTTGGCTGGATTGGCCATCAGCCATTATGATAAAAAAATAAACGCCCCAATGGAATAAGTTTTCTTAATCTTTTATAAATTTCCCTTTTCCAGTATTCCATAATTTTACTCAGTTCAAAATCATTCTTTGTTGCAGAAAAAAAACATATACTTTTTGTCAGACTTTCACCTGGGGGTTCCTTCTTTCGAAGAAAGTTTAGTGCGTGAAAAACTGATTGTTCAATTTCTAGACGAGATTAAGGACAAGGCTTCAGAAATATTTATAGTGGGTGATATGTTTGATTTCTGGTACGAATATAAATATGTAGTACCACGTGGATATACCCGTCTGTTGGGTAAGTTGGCTCAATTGTCTGATGAAGGCATCCGGCTTCATTTCTTTGTGGGCAACCATGATATGTGGATGAACAATTATTTTCAGCAGGAACTAAACATGTCGGTGTACTTTGAGCCAAGAGCATTTGAGTGGCAGGGTAAGAAATTTTTAATAGGGCATGGCGATGGACTTGGCCCTGGGGACGAAGGCTACAAAAGATTAAAAAAAGTATTTCGCAATCCGGTTTGTCAATGGTTATTTGGCGTGCTTCCTCCGCAAATAGGCATTGGGATAGCCAACTATATGAGCCGAAGAAGCCGTGCAAAAACAGGTACAATTGAAGAAAAGTTTCTTGGCGAGGACAATGAGTGGCTGATGATTTATAGCAAGGAAAAATTAAAGAAGTCGCAGTACAATTATTTTATTTTTGGCCACCGACATTTACCCATTGATTACAAAATTGGACCAGATAGCCGATACATTAATCTGGGAGAATGGATAAATTATTTTACCTATGCTGTTTTTGATGGAAACGATCTTCGATTGATATCCTACAAAAACCTAGAAGAAAAAATTGTGCGAAAAAGTTGAAATATTTAGTCTCAATATGGATCGTATTTTTACTGAGCGTAAATGCAAATGCACAGGAACTTGCTAACCGCAAAATAAAAACAATAGAGGGAGATTATGTTTCTTTCTCCATTGATAATTTGGATAATATCTACCTGCTTAGTGCTGCCAATCAGTTAAAAAAATATAATGCCAGCGGAGATTCTGTGTCTGTTTTTAATGAAACAAGAAAATTTGGTAAAGCCACGGTAGTGGATGTAACCAACCCGGTAAAGATTTTGTTGTATTACCAGGGCTTTTCAATCTTTGCTTTTCTGGATGGTGTACTAAATCTAAAATCTTCTGTTGATCTTAGGCGAAAAGGGATTTTCAATGCAGAAGCAATAGGGCTTTCTTATGATGGAAAAATTTGGGTATTTGATGAAATGGAGAATACCCTAAAAAAGCTGGATGACCAGGGCAACACCATTTTTAAGACTACAGATTTCAGACAATTGTTTGATATTTCCCTCAACCCGGTTCGACTATTTGATCAAAATCAGTATCTCTACCTGTACGACTCTTTGCAAGGTATTTTTGTTTTTGACTATTATGGTACTTTTAAAAAGAAAATACCCATCACCCATTGGCAACATTTGCGAATAGTGGATCAATACATTTATGGTGTTTCAAATAGTACTTTGAATCGTTATAATCTTAACACACTTGAACAGAAGGAGTGGCTCATTCCTGATGAGTTCAAAAGCTATCGACAGTTATTTTACAACGGTAAAACCCTGTTTGCTTTAGGAAAGAAGGGATTGGAAATTTATAAATGAATAGAATGATGTGAGACTTAATCGTTGTAAGGGGTTAAAAAAAAGGATACCTCTCAACCTGTAGAAGTATCCTTATTAATCATCCGTCTCTATACCTAATTCAAATCAAACCTGTCTGCATTCATCACTTTAACCCAGGCAGCAACAAAATCTTTTACAAATTTTTCTCCCGCATCTGCACTGCCATAGACTTCCGCAATAGCACGTAATTCTGAATTTGAACCAAAAATCAAATCGGCACGAGTAGCAGTCCACTTCTGTTCCCCGGAGCTTCTGTCTGTTCCTTCAAACAATTCTTGTTGATCATCAACTGGTTTCCAAGCAGTACGCATATCCAGCAGGTGTACAAAAAAATCATTAGTAAGCTGACCTGCCCGATGGGTAAATACACCGTGTGTAGAACCATCATAGTTAGCACCTAAAGCTCTCATGCCACCTACAAGTGCAGTCATCTCTGGTGCTGACAAACCCAGTAACTGTGCCTTGTCGATGAGTAAAGATTCGGTAGCCATTGGAAGCTTAGTTTTTAAATAGTTTCTGATGCCATCGGCTACTGGTTCCAAAACTGAAAATGATTCAACATCTGTTTGCTCCTGTGTGGCATCTCCCCGGCCTCCTATAAACGGAACAGGGATAGCATATCCTGCCTCTTTTGCTGCTTTTTCTATGGCAGCAGATCCAGCAAGCACAATGCAATCAGCCATAGAGATCTTTCTGTCATCCGTGTTGAAGTTTGCCAACACAGACTCCAGCGCACTCAATACTTTTGAAAGCTGCGCAGGGTTGTTGGCTTTCCAGTCTTTTTGTGGTGCTAAACGAATGCGACCACCGTTGGCTCCGCCTCTTTTATCCGAGTTTCTGTAGGTAGATGCAGAAGCCCATGCGGTACTGACCAATTCGGTCACGCTTAACCCGGAATCTATAATTTGGTTTTTCAAACTATCAATTTCTGTCTCATCCAAACGAAAAGTACTTGCAGGAATCGGGTCTTGCCAAATCAATTCCTCCTTTGGTACTTCGGGGCCTAAATAGCGTGTGGTGGGTCCCATATCTCTGTGAGTGAGTTTGAACCAGGCGCGGGCAAAAGCTTCAGCAAACTCATCCGGATTTTCATAAAAACGGCGGGATACTTTTTCGTAATCAGGATCCAGTTTTAAAGAAATATCTGTGGTGAGCATGCTGGGTACATGGCGTTTTGATTTGTCGTGTGCGTCCGGTACACTGTTGGCACCAGCGCCATGTTTTGGTATCCACTGGTGTGCTCCTGCCGGACTTTTGGTCAATTCCCAATCGTAGCCAAATAGGTTCCAAAAATAATTATTAGTCCATTTGGTTGGCGTGCTGGTCCAGGTTACTTCCAGACCACTACCTATAGCATCTCCACCCTTTCCTGTTCCAAAACTATTGCGCCATCCCAGTCCCTGTTCTTCAATAGGTGCGGCTTCGGGGTCGGGTCCCACGTGAGAAGCAGATCCGGCACCATGCGTTTTTCCAAAAGTGTGACCTCCTGCAATCAGTGCTACGGTTTCTTCGTCGTTCATGGCCATGCGTCTAAAGGTTTCCCGAATATCATGAGCCGCTGCCAATGGATCGGGATTGCCTGCTGGCCCTTCGGGGTTTACGTAGATCAATCCCATTTGAACCGCCGCCAAAGGGTTGTCCAAATCGCGCTCGCCAGTAAATCTTTTTTCGTCACTCAGCCAGGTTTTTTCGGCTCCCCAATACACATCATTTTCTGGTTCCCATACATCTTGACGGCCTCCGGCAAATCCAAATGTTTTGAAACCCATGGATTCCAACGCTACATTTCCGGCCAATATAATCAGGTCGGCCCAGGAGATGCTCTTTCCATATTTCTGTTTGATGGGCCAGATCAGTCTGCGTGCACGATCCAGCAACACATTATCGGGCCAGCTATTGAGTGGTGCAAAACGTTGTTGACCTGTTCCTGCTCCTCCACGTCCATCACCAATGCGGTAAGTGCCGGCACTATGCCAAGCCATACGAACAAAGAAAGGTCCGTAATGTCCAAAGTCGGCGGGCCACCAATCCTGCGAATCGGTCATCAACTTTTTCAAATCTTCTTTCAGTCCCCAATAGTCTAAATTGTTAAATGCTTCGGCGTAATCAAAGTCTGCATCCATTGGGTCTGATAAACTTGAGTTTTGTCTCAACAGACTTACTGAAAGCAGATTGGGCCACCAGTCATTATTTTGAGTGCCAGCCCCTGCCACTGCTTTGTTCCCTTGTCCATTGTGAAACGGACATTTGCTGATGTCGGTAGAATTATTTTCCATTATTAATTATTTTCAGATGATAAATACAACAGTAGTATTGAGATACAAACTTATGTTTATTAATCTATAATAATAATTGATAGTTTCTATGAATGTATAGGCAATGACTATTGATGTCCGGCGCTTTGCACTTTAGCCAGGAAGGAATTTATTGGGATGAATTAATCCTAAAAATCAAAAAGAAAATTTTTTTTGATGGTGAGTCATCACACAAATAGTTAGATGTTTTTTGGCTTGTATTTAAATTTTGCCAGTAGTTTTTTCAATATAGCAAATCGATAACCTATAAACAATGCAGGGTATAATTTAGGACACCTACTTCATAATTAACAAAAATCTATCAAGCTACATTTTGCGTATTTTCACCCACTCAGATAGTTAGAAGTTTTTTGGCTTGTATTGAAATTTTGCCAGTAGTTTTTTCAATATAGCAAATCGATAACCTATAAACAATGCAGGGTATAATTTAGGACACCTACTTCATAATTAACAAAAATCTATCAAGCTACATTTTGCGTATTTTCACCCACTCAGAAGAAAATATTTATTCATCGTGAATCAAGATCCGGAACAAATAGCAAGAGATAACATTGACAAGCAACTGATTGCTTGCGGTTGGGTTATTCAGGACAAAGACAACCTGCAATGCTTTACAAAATCATTGACATGATTGATAAAGAGCAGTGGGCAACTCTTGGAGCAGACATTAAAGGAACGATTTATGAAGGACTTTTAGAAAAGAATGCAGAAGATACCAAAAGCGGAGCAGGACAATATTTTACACCAAGAGCTTTGATTAGTGCAATGGTAGAATGTGTTCAACCGCAACCAATGAAAACTATTGCAGACCCTGCAAGTGGAACTGGCGGTTTCTTCTTAGCTGCTTATGACTTCATAGCAAAGCAGAAATTAGATAAAACACAAAAGCACTTTTTAAAACACGAAACATTTTTCGGAAACGAAATTGTGCCGAACACAAGAAGAATGTGTTTGATGAATTTGTTTTTGCACAACATCGGAGATTTTGAAAGTGAAAACTTTATATCTCCTGCTGATGCTTTGATTTCGGACAGTGGCTTACGGGTTGACTATGTTTTAGCCAATCCACCTTTCGGCAGAAAAAGTAGCATGACAGCCACCAACGAAGAAGGCGAACAGGAAACAGATGAACTTACTTACAATAGACAAGACTTTTGGGAAACATCCAGCAACAAGCAATTGAACTTTGTTCAGCACATCAGATCAATGTTGAAATCAACAGGACAAGCGGCAGTTGTATTGCCCGACAATGTGTTGTTTGAGGGTGGTGCAGGAGAAACCGTTCGTAAAAAATTAATGGAAATCACCGAGCTGCATACTATCCTGCGTTTGCCAACGGGTATTTTTTACCGGCAAGGTGTAAAAGCAAATGTGCTTTTCTTCGACAACAAACCTGCATCAAAACACCCCTGGACAAAGGAGATCTGGATTTACGATTTCAGAACCAATATTCATTTTACCCTAAAAAAAAATCCGCTAAAACTGGAAGATCTTCGAGACTTCATTGATTGTTATAATTCGGGCAACAGACAAAAACGCATAGAGACATTCAACGCAACCTCAAATCCTGAAGGACGGTGGAGAAAATTCAATTATGATGAAATCATCAGTCGGGATAAGACTTCGCTGGATATTACCTGGATAAAAGACAAATCACTTGCCGACCTTGACAACCTGCCCGACCCAGACGTTTTAGCAGGAGAAATCATTGAAAACCTGGAAGCGGGGTTGGAAAGCTTTAGAGAAATAATGATAACGATCAATGAAAACAAATAGAACCGGCAGAGCTTGGCAAACGATAAATCTGCAAATCTCGCACGTCCTTTCACCATCCTGATTATCTTTGATCCATCATGAGCAATCCTAATTTGAATAAAGACAAGCAGGTACTTAGCCCTGCTGACAGGGAGTTTGAGAATACTATTCGTCCGGCTCAGATAAAAGAATTTGCCGGACAGCCACAGCTCATCGAAAACCTAACCATATTCATCAAGGCTGCCAAAATAAGAGGGGAAGCCCTGGATCATGTGCTTTTTCATGGCCCTCCGGGTCTTGGAAAAACAACCCTGTCCCGTATTGTGGCCAATGAACTGGGTGTAAACATAAAGGAAACCAGTGGTCCGGTTATAGAAAAACCTGGAGACTTGGCCGGGCTGCTTACTTCATTAGAACCGAATGATGTGTTATTTATTGATGAAATTCATCGATTGAGTACAGTGGTGGAGGAATACCTCTATGCGGCCATGGAAGATTACCGATTAGATATCCTGATTGATTCCGGCCCCAATGCCCGGAGCATTCAACTTTCACTGAACCCGTTTACACTGATAGGCGCCACCACAAGGAGCGGCCTGCTGACGGCACCCTTATTGTCAAGATTTGCCATTAAATCCAGATTAGAATATTACTCTGTAGAGACCCTGCATAAAATTGTGCTTCGCTCCGCAAAAATCCTGAATGTGGAAATAGAGACTAGCGCTGCCAGAGAAATAGCAGCCAGAAGCAGGGCCACCCCTCGTATTGCTAATGGATTGCTTCGACGGGTAAGGGATTTTGCTCAGGTGTTGAATGATGGTCTGATTGATATTGGCATTACTCAACATGCCCTTAAAGCACTGAATGTGGACGAGTACGGTCTGGATGAAATGGACAACCGCATTTTGCTCAGCATTATCGAAAAATTTAAAGGTGGCCCAGTAGGCCTCACAACCATTGCTACTGCGGTGGGAGAAGAACCGGGTACACTAGAGGAAGTGTATGAACCCTTTTTGATACAAGAGGGATTTTTACAACGCACACCAAGAGGTCGAGAAGTTACCCATAAAGCTTACGAGCATTTGGGTAAGAGGCCGAATCAGGGAGGCCATAATATAGAATTGAACTTTTAATCCTTTTTCCTTTTTCCAAAATTCAATCTGTTTAGGATATACTGGTAGATTCTCTTACACAAATTTTTGATGGAAGAATTACATTTTCAGAGATGGATTTTTTATACTTCTTGTCAATCAGTTGAAGTAAGATGGATGCTGCTTCTTTGCCTATTTCAAACGCCGGTTGAACAATTGCGGAGAGCGATGGTTTTAAAAACTCATCTATATGCGAATTGGAATAGCCGATAAGTTTGATATCATGCGGAATATTTAAGTGTAGGTCTTTACAGGTTCTTAAGCAGGGAACAATAAGTTTTTCTATGGAGGCTATGATGGCTTCAGGAGGATTTTCCAATAGTGCCTTACTGATGATATTCTGGTTTTCGATATCGTTATTGGTGCATTGAACAATTAAAGACTTCTCTACATTGATATGGTTATCATACAGTGCTTTCTTGTATCCATCCAATCTTTTTTTGTTGATATACAAATGTGCGGAGGAAGATAGAAAGGCAATTTTTTTGCAACCTACGTTAATCAAATGTTTAGTGGCTAAATAGGCACTTTCAAAATCATCTGTTATCACTTTAGGGGCTTGCACGGTATAGTTCACCCGATCGAATAACACAACCGGTAGTCCTTCCTCTATCAAATGCTCGATATGTTTTATATCTTTCGTTTCAGTGGATAACGAAATCATGATTCCATCCACTCTTCCATTTTGCAATAGGTTCAGAATGGCTTTTTCGCGTTGATAATTTTCATTGGTGGGATAAATCAGCAGGTGGTATCCTTTGGCAAAGGCAATATGTTCAACCCCCTTGATGGCCAAGGCGAAAAAGTTGTTGTCTATTTCCGGAAATACAACTGCGATGGTATGGGTTTTTTTGTTGCGCAAGGCACTAGCCAAAGGGTTGGCCTGATAATTAAGTTCCTTTGCCTTGTCTAAAACACGCTTTTTTGTTTTTGAACTTATTTCGTGGCTGTCGTTCAACGCTTTTGAAACAGTTGCCACAGACAGGTTGAGTTCCCGGGCAATCATTTCAAGATTAATTTTGGACATACATTTTCCGAATTATAATTATAACTAACTGAAAACCTATAAGTTGAAACCTAAAATCAACGAAAACCTTTTCGTAAAAAAAATAGTAACTATCACAAATATATTCTACTTTGGCTATAGTCATTTGAGTAACAACGATTGCAATTTATTTAATAAAAACGTAAAACGAACCCCTGTACTTATTATCGGAGAAACTTAAATTTTGTAACAACACAAAGCTGTAATTATTTTTTTTTAATCAAATTAACAAGTTCTATGAGTTTATTCATTACCGAATCAATCTGGAAGAAACTTATTTGTCTGTTTGTCATCATTCTTTTAGTACCCAGTATGCTATTGGCACAAGCTGGAATAAGGGATATCAACGGAAAAGTTTCTGATAATGCTGGCAATCCTTTAAGAGGGATTACAGTATCTGTAAAAAACACCAGCGTGGCCACCTCTACTGGTACAAACGGAATCTTTAGCATTAAAGCCAAAGTTGGAGACATTTTGGTATTTACCTCCGTGGGTTTTGAGACAGCGGAAATCACTATTAGTTCTACCGAACTTCTAGCTGTAGTCTTGAACGAAAAGAAGGAAATCTTAAGTGATGTAGTGGTAGTTGGATATGGTAAAGGCAGTAAAAAAACACTTTCCAGTTCCATTACTACTATCAAACCAGAAGAACTCAACAAAGCGGCTACTGGTGATATTGGTCAGTTACTGCAAGGTAAGGTGGCGGGTCTAAATATTACCGCAAGTGGAGACCCCAATAGGGCTGCCGCTGTCATTCTTCGCGGTGTTTCTACCATTAATAGTCCGGGAGGGCCATTTTATGTAATCGATGGAGTTCCTGGGGCTGATATTGCCGCTATTGCACCAGATGATATCGCATCTATCGATGTTTTGAAAGATGCGGCGGCCACGGCCATTTATGGTAACAAAGCATCCAATGGGGTGATAATGGTGACCACCAAAAAGGGGCGTGCCGGAAGAACACAAACCTTTTACAATGGATATGTGGGTCTGGAAAAAGTGTCTGGATCGCTGGATGTGATGGATGCTGATCAGATCAAAGCGTTTGTACAAAAAAGTGGCAATAGCATTTCTCCGAATGATGATTTAGGCAAGAATACCGATTGGTTGAAAGCTGTTCAAAGATCTCAAGCCATTTCCCAAAACCACAATATTTCTTTTAGTGGCGGAACTGAAAAAAGTTTATATAGTGCCAGCCTTAACTATTTGAATAAGGAAGGGATTCTTCTAAAAAGTAATCTTAAAAGATTTATTGCAAGACTAAGTCTGGAGCAGTATCTGCTGAACGATAACGTGAAACTGGGACTTAACATTTCCAACTCCAATAGTAAGGCTCAAAATACCCCGTTGCGAAATGTGGTATTGTTGCAAGCTTCCAGGCACATGCCTGTTTCGCCAGTATTCAATGAAAACGGAACCTATTTTGAAAACTTCAATACGCCAGGATATTTTAACCCGGTATCGCTGATAGACAATGCGGATGATGATACCAAGTATAATACTCTAATAGGAAATTTTACGGTAGAAGCAAAATTGCCTTGGGGCTTCAAGTATAACATGAATACCTCCTACCAAAAAAACAGCTCTTTGCATGGGGAGTATTATAACAGTTATTATAGCAACAATTACAAGTCTGGTTTTTATAACAATCCTGATCCAGGCTTTTCCGCGCACTCGCTGCTTTCATTTGGCACCAATGGTGCTGCGTATCGTAGTTATTACGAAGGAAACAGTACCACTGTGGAGTCTTTCCTGACCTGGGAAAAGAAATTAAACCAACATGCTATTAACGCAGTACTCGGTTATTCCTGGCAGGAAAACAATTCCGGCGATGGCGTACAGGCTAGCAACACAAACTTTGTTTCGGACTACACGGGATATTATAACCTAGGCTTAGGAAACTACCAGTCAGTAAATGGGTATAAGGTAGATTTTGGAGGATCAGTATTTCAAACTACCCGATTTATTTCAGACTTCTTTCGGGTGAATTACAATTATGCTGAAAAATATTTATTGCAGGCATCCATCAGAAGAGATGGTAGCTCGGTATTTGGCACCAATAATCAGTGGGGTTATTTTCCTTCAGTGGCCGTGGCATGGAGAATTAGTGAGGAAGGTTTTTTACAGAACTCCAACTTGCTAAGTGATCTGAAATTAAGATTGAGCTATGGTGAAACAGGAAATGCGTTTGGTTTTGGCGCGTATACAGCAAAACAACTTTTCAGTGCACAGGGCACTTATTACAATTCAGGAGTGTTTGCAACCGCCATTGGCGTTACACAAGGCTCAAATCCAGATATGAAATGGGAGGTTACAGGAACCAGCAATATTGGATTGGACTTTGGATTGTTTAAAAATAAACTAACAGGTACGCTTGATGTTTATGAAAAAACCACTACCAATATGATCTTTGGTTACTCGGTGAGCAACACCATTGTTCCCGGAGGATTTGTTTGGGGCAATGGAGGTAAAATCAGAAACAGAGGGGTGGAGTTGAGTCTGTCTGCTACACCTGTTACGGCCAAAGACTTTAGTTGGAATACCTCCATCAATTTTGCAATGAACAAAAACCTGATCATGAACATGGATGGTCCTGAAAAATATGGTGTATCCTCCGACTCTATCAGATATACCAGACCTGAGGGACCAGGACAAACCAATACCTCCTTGCAAATATTGAAAGAAGGGTATCCAGTAGGTCAGTTCTTCGCCTTTAGGTATGCCGGAAAAGATGCCAGCGGAAATTCTCAGTTTGTGAAAAAAAGTGATGGATCTCTTACTACGGCTCCAGCAATTGGTAATGATTATTTCTACCTGGCCGATCCAAATCCAAAACTCCTAATGGGATGGAGCAATACCCTGAAATATAAAAATTTCGATCTTAATTTCTTCTTTAGAGGTGTTTTTGGAAACAAAATATTTAACGCAACCAGAGCCGATCAGTCCTATACTGTAAATGCTACAGTAAATAATATTACGCCTCAGGCGGCAAACGATCTGATGACAGATGCCAAGAACAACTCATATTCTGACAGATATATCGAAAATGGTTCTTATATCAGAATGGACAATGCTACCCTAGGCTATAAAGTACCTATCAGCAACAACTATATCAAGTCTTTAAGAATGTATGTGACTGGCAATAATTTGTTTGTAGTAACTAAGTACTCAGGGATTGATCCAGAAATTAATCAGGGAGGTATTGCTCTTGGAGTAGATTACAATAACTTTTATCCCAAGACAAGAGTATTCATGTTTGGATTAAATATTGGATTCTAATATTAACTATTAGGAATAATTTAAATTAATACGTAATGAAAAAGATATTTATATATTCTATACTTTCCTCAGTTTTATTGATGCTGTTTTCGTCCTGCCATAAAATTGATGTAAAGCCAAAATCACTCTATACCGAAGATGTTTTTCCGCAAACCGAAGCCCAGTTTCAGTCTGTTATCGGTCCTGTTTATACAAGCCTGAGAGGGCACTATGGGCTATCCTATTTCTTTATTACAGAGGCCACTACTGATGAAGCCGTTTTGCCTGCACGTGGAGGAAACTGGTTCGATGGAGGTAGTTATGAAAATATGCACAGGCATACCTGGACCAAGGATCATAACTGGGTTGGATCTGTTTGGAATGATGCCACCGGCTTGGTGGGTGTATGTAATCAAACTATGTATATTTTGAGAAATGCACCAGAAGGAGATGTTAAAAACGCAAGTATGGCAGAAATTAGAGCCATTCGTGCCTATGCTTTTTGGGAACTAATGGATTTATTTGGAGGTGCTCCTCTTGATACTTTATATCCAAGTCCGGGCTTGCAAGCCAAAGCCAGTCGTGCTGATGTTTTTAACTTTGTAGAGTCAGAACTCAAGTCAGTAGCTCCCCTTCTAAAAACAAATGTAGATGCCTCCACGTATGGCAAGCCTACACAGTTTTTTGCTTATAGTTTATTGGCAAAAATGTACCTGAATGCAGAAGTTTATACCGGCACCAAGCGGGTGAATGAAAGCATCAACGCTTGTGATATGGTGATCAACTCCGGTAAGTTTGCCATAGAACCACGCAATTCTTATTTGCAAATGTTTAATGCCAACAATGGGCCAGCCATGAAGGAGTTTATTTTTGCTATCCCCTTTGATCCTGCTACTTCCAACGGTTATTTCTTCCCTGGTCGGTATGATCTGAACAGAAACATGGGAATTAAATATGGCTACTCGGGTTCTACTGCAGGAACCAATGTTAATCCAATTCTTAATCTTACTAGCGGGGGCGGTTTAGTAAACAGCAAACCCAGTGGACCTCGCTCTACATTATCATCCTTTTTAGATTACTTTTTGGAGGATGCCAATGACATTCGTTTAAAACAATGGTTGTATGGGCCACAAACATGGAATAACGGAAGTCCCATGATGGTGAAAACAACAAAAAAGGGGTATGATCAGTTTTATGCAGGATCAGATGGTTCTGCAGAGTATATATATCAGCTGAACATAGATACCGCAATCTCATTAAGGCAGAACGCAACTTTGTTCGACTGCGGAAACGATGAAATTGCTTGGAACCAAGGGGCCAGAAATATTAAATTTTTTCCAGATGGGAACTCCATCACCAGGAACCAGAACAATGACGTGCCCGTATTCAGATATAGTGATATTTTGTTAATGAAAGCAGAAGCCATTTTGCGTGGCGGTACTGCCACTGGTGGACAAACAGCCCTTTCATTGGTGAATCAAATCAGATCGAATCGTTCTACTTCTGCTGCCTGGGCTTCTGTTAGTCTTGAAGACCTTTATAAAGAACGTAGTCGTGAACTGGCCTGGGAATGTCAGCACCGTACAGATATGATTCGTTTTGGAAAATTTGAGAACAGCTATGGCTTTAAAACAAATGCAGATACCTATCGTAGAATTTTCCCAATACCGACCTCTGCTTTAACTACAAATAGTAAGTTGGAACAGAACCCTGGATATTAAGATTATCTGCTTAATTTTATTTCAACCAAACCCGAAGCGAATTCGCTTCGGGTTTAATTTTATAGTATCTGGCAAAAATGAATCAAGAAAGTATGGAAAAATTGAATACCAGTTTCAGCAAGATTTCTAATATAAAAAAGTGGTTTACTTCCCTTTCTTTTTTCTTTTTTCTGACTCAGCCCGAAGCCCAGAATTTGCAGCAATATGTGCAGCCGCTTACTGGCACAGCACCTTCTACTACAGTTTCTGCACAAAAACACAGCGAAACAGGCAGCGAGAAAAACGCCAACACCATTCCGGCAGTTGGCCTTCCTTTTGGAATGACGCAGTTTACACCGCAAACCAGATTCACCGAAAGAAAATGCATTCCTCCTTATTTTTATAACGACAGCCTGTTTAGTGGCATAAGAACTACTCACTGGATTAGTGGAAGCTGTATGCAGGATTATGGTAGTTTCACCATCATGCCTGTAACGGGAAACCTAAAAACAGACAAATTGGTATATCCAATGCCATTTACTCATCAAAATGAAATAGCCACTCCTTCCTGGTATCAGTTAATAATACCAAACCACAATCTTAAAGTGGAAGTAACTTCTTCTCTTAGGTGTGGCATCATAAAATTCACCATGTTGAAAAAAGATAGCCTCCATTTGTTATTAGTGCCCAATAGTGATTATAAAACCAGTATGGTAAAAATAGATAAATCGAAAAATGAAATTACCGGCACCAACACGGCGCACCGAATTTATCAGGGCAAGGGAGAAAAAGCCGGATTTGATGGGTGTTATTTTTTCAAACCCAATATAAAATTTATCACTTCCGGTACTTTTGTCCTAGATCAGATTTCTGAAGAACCTACACAGATTAACCAGGCAGATGCAGGTGCTTATATTAGTTTTTATCTAAACAATGGGGAATCGGTAGAACTGTCTATTGGTACGTCTTTTACCTCGGTACAAGGGGCAAAGAATAACTATTATGAAGAACTAAGCAGCAAAAATTTTGATCAGGTAAGAACACTGGCACAACAGGTATGGGAAAATGCGTTGGGAAGAATAAAAGTTGAAACCAAGAATACCGAAGAAAAATACAAATTTTATACAGCCCTGTATCACGCCTTACAGCACCCACGTTTGATGAGTGATGCTGATGGTTTGTATCCTAAATTTTCCAGTCAATACGAAAAAGAGAAGGTCGTGGAAGGAGGCTATTACGATGATTTTTCTATGTGGGATATTTATCGTGCCCAACTACCACTTATCGAATTGCTAAACCCTGCAATGACTAATCAGTTTGTTCGTTCTCTTATTTTAAAAGGTAAGCAGGGTGGATGGCTGCCGATATTTCCCTGCTGGAACAATTATACAGCCGCTATGATTGGCGACCATACAGCTATTGTTATTGCCTCTGCCTTTAACAAAGGGATTAGAAACTATAACATAAAAGAAGCATACCAATTGATGCGGAAAAATGCGTTTGAAACACCGATAACCTCTGCTTATAAAAATGGAATGGGTAGAAGGGCGCTTCCTTCTTACTTGAAATATGGATACATTCCAATGGAAGACAGTGTGCCGGATGCCTTTCATAAAAAAGAACAAGTGAGCCGAACTCTTGAATATGCTCATGATGATTATGCCATAGCCACTATTGCAAAAGCATTAAACCAAAAGAAAGATTATTTACAGTTAAGCAATCGTGGGTTGAATTACAAAAATGTATTTGACCAATCAGTGAATATGATGCGTGGCAAACAAGCAGATGGCCGTTGGGCAACCAGTTTCAATCCAGACTTACGGGAGGCATATATCACAGAAGGTACGCCTAGGCAATACACTTTTTATGTACCACATGATATTGCCGGACTAATAAAACTAATGGGCGGCAAAAAGATCTTTGAAAGGGCGTTGGATAGTTTATTTGAAAAAGGAGAATACTGGCATGGCAATGAACCGGGACATCATATTCCGTTTTTGTATAACCAAACGGACTCACCGTATAAAACTCAGGAAATTGTCAGAACTATCCTAAAAGAGGAGTATGCCTTGGGCCCGGGAGGGCTTAGTGGAAACGATGATGCCGGGCAGATGAGTGCTTGGTATGTGTTTGCATCACTGGGATTTTATCCGGTAAACCCTGTTTCCGGAAATTATGACATTTGCGGTCCCCTTTTTGACCAGATCACCATTCAATTAATGAACGGAAAAACGCTTCGCATGAGTACAAAAAAGGAGTCAGAAAAATCTGTTTATGTCCAACAAATAAGATGGAATGGAAAAGGGTATCCTAAAAAACAGGTATCCTATTCTGATTTGCAGAAAGGGGGAAGCATAGAGTTCTTCTTGTCGGATCGCCCTAAAGACTGGAGCAGCAAATAGCCTTTGATCCCAAACAAAAGAACTAATCCAGAAATAAATCGGTGTACAGTTGTCCTCCAGGAACCACAGCGTAATGATCTAATTGAGTGATACCATTTTCTTTGAGTACTTCATCATCAATGAAGCAATTGCCGGAACAATTTGTAGGATCTTTACTCAAAATGAAATAGGCGGCATCGGCTAAGATCTCGGGCTTGCGGCTCAGATTCGCCAATGTTTCTCCTCCCAATAAATTTCTAACGGCAGCGGTATCAATGGTGGTACGAGGCCAAAGCGCATTGGAGCCAATTGGAATATTTTTAAATTCTGCCGCCCAGCCAATGGCCATCATGCTCATATTGTATTTGCTAATCGTATAAGCCACATGGGGTCCAAGCCATTTGGGATTAAGGTTGATGGGTGGAGACAGGGTTAAAATATGTGCATGGGTGGACTTACTCAGATAAGGCAAACAGTTTTTTGTAACGAGATAGGTGCCACGTACATTGATGTCATGAATTAAATCAAAGCGATTGGTTTTTGTATCTGTCGTGTTAGTTAGAGAAATGGCCGAAGCATTATTAATCAAAATATCTATACCTCCAAATCTTTCCACTGCTTTTTCCACCGCCGACTGGATCTGATCTTCATCCCGGATATCGCATTGCACGGCTAATGCCTTACCTCCGGCTTGTTCTATCTCTTCTGCAGCTGTAAAAATGGTACCGCCTAATTTTTCATTTTCTCTGATTGATTTGGCAGCCACTACTATATTGGCTCCTTCTTTTGCCAGGCGCATGGCAATGGCTTTTCCTATTCCACGGCTTGCACCGGTAATAAATGCAGTTTTATTTCTCAATGGCATAAGTGTGAGATTATTTATTTGGCAACAAGATAACAAAAGAATCAGATTAATTCCTTGGCATGGTTTCATCCGCGGCTACTATTTGACCTTTATTCACATTATTGAACGTGATTCGGTCAAAATTTTGAGTAGCCTCAAGTCCATTTTCTCCTGGAATGTATTTGTCGGGGGCTTTTAGCAAAACAGGCAGGTCTGTATAAAACAATTGCTTGTTTTGATCCCACCATAAATCTTTACAAAAAAGGGTGTCTCCATTGTTTCTAATGACAGTAATGCTATCCTTCAAATATATTTTGGCCAGCGACTCAAAATATTTACCATACCGACTGTCTAAATAACTGCCTACTGTCTGGTCGGGATTATAAAAATCTACATGGAGCGATTTGGGAAATTCTAAATAGGGTGTGTCCGCTGCTACCCTCAGCATGGTTGGCGCTGTAAGTCTGGCTTTTACCTGTCCTTCCTGTGAAAGAAAACTTTCAATTTTTATTCCGACATCTTTTTGAACACTTTTTTTATTTAGGGCACTAATTTCGCTCTCACTATTTTCACAGGAGAACAAAACTACCATACCCAGAAATATAAAAAGGTTTTTCAAAATTATAGATTGAGTAACTAAGATAGGAACAAAGGCATTAATCTTCGAAATATTTGGTCTTACCTATAAACCACAAATCGGTGAGGGAGAAACCAACCGAAAGGCGGTAAAGGTTTTCACTCAAAATATTGGATTTGTTACCACGCTTTACATATTCAAAGCCTAGGTTAATCATACTGGCCTGGTATCTGGCCTGCATATTGTAATTGAAAAGAGGTAGTCCAACTCCAGCGGTTACACCATATACCGGAATTTCTGTTTGTTTGGCATAGATATAATCAGGACCAGTATAGAATCCTACTCGATATAGTGTGGAGCTAAGATAGCTTTTCTTTGCAGCTGGTCTAAACTCGGCACCAAATTTGGCCTGCCAATTGCTTTTGATGGCTAAATCTCTTTCGCCATTCAGCCTAAACTTATTCCAGTTATTTCTGGTAAAGTCGGCACCTATCAGCCATCCGGCTTCGTTTCCTTCGATATTTGCTTTTTGTATAGAGATACCGGCAGTAACGCTGGATGGATAGATCAGACTGCCTTTATCGTTGCTATTGTGATAAGCCGTGTCTATTGACACATACCCTGCATCAGAACTATAAGAATAGGTTTCGGAAACTGAATTATTATTGGTATTAATTTTCTGTTTCCAGTTACCATAGGCTCCCACACCCACAAAAATTTTATCATTTGCTTTAAAATGGTACTGCATCCCGGCATCAAAATAAAATCCCTTGATGCCTAATTTGCTTTCAAAATTGCCACTAGCATATCTTATCGAATCATTGATAAAAGATATCCTGGAATTATAATCCTTGCTTCCAAACATGTAGCCTGCATTAACCCCTAAACTCAGATATTGAGATTTACCGGTTTTAAATTTTACACCAGTTCCAACAGATCCCAGGTATACGCCACCCTGCCCTTCGTATAATGTATTCGTAGAGTCAATCAATTTGCCACTATGCGGATCAAATTTTGGTCCATTGTCCTGAATTTTATAATAGATACTGGTTAAGGGTCTCAACCCAAAAGCCATTCCCCAGTTTTTTCTCAAAGGCACACCCATCATCACGTGGCTGAACACAATATTGGTGGAAGTGAACTTTGCCTGTGCTTTTTGGTCTGTCAGTGTGCGACCTATGGCATCGGCTCCAATATTGAATGTAACCCTTCCGGAGTTTAATTTTTTTGAATTTGCTTCCTGGTTGGATTGAAAAAATGCATAGGATGAAGGGTTGGCGTAGTTCACCGTATATACGTCGTTATAAGCAGCCGCAATACCGCCCATCCCTCTGTTGGCTACGTTGGTTGTGGGTGCTTGGTTGCCCAGTCCATAACGAGAGTAGGGAGAGTTGTCCTGTGCCGAAGCATTTAAACAAGTAGCAATAAAAAGTATAGAAAATGCCAGGTTTTTCGATTTCAAAAATTTCCTAAGCATTGTTGAGTTCACTAATAGCATATAAGCCTTTAAATATTAATTCAGGGTCGGCAAATATCCTGTTTTTAATGTGTGATGCCAAATGTTGCACATCACCGCCGGTTAATACCACGTTAAAGTTGGCATATTTTGCAGAATAATCATCTATAAAACCATCGAGCTCATGTGCCATTCCCAGTATTACGCCAGATAAAATATTGGTTTCGGTATCGTATCCTGTAAGTGGTACATCTGCATTTGGAGCGATATATGGGAGTGCTGCGGTATAATGTTGTAGCGATTTGAGACGCATTTCCAATCCCGGAGAAATAGATCCTCCCAAAAACTCATGATACTTATTTACAAAATTGGTGGTGATGCATGTGCCCAGAGCAATTAGCAAAAGATTTGAGTTGGGAAACAAATGAATTCCACCTGCGACCAATGCTAACCGGTCTGCACCAATGGTGTCGGGTTTTGAAACCGGGGCAACAAAAGGGAGTTTGGATTGATTATTGAGTAAATGAAAACGCGTATTACTTTTTAAGATTGATTCAATTTCTGGATTGTGATTTATGACCGAGGATAAAATGGAATTGGATGGCTTGTAGGTATTCATCAATGACAACACCGTACCCGTTGCATCATCTTCCAGCGTGAGCACTTGTGCAATGAGGCTTCCATTAAAGATAGCTGCCTTTTTGCGGGTATTCCCAAAATCGAAGCAGATAGTAGTACGCATATCGGTTCAAAAATTTTGATACAGTAATGCAAAGAACAGGGAAATACCTTTATTTCACATCAAATCCGGTAATATTTTTAAAATGGCCATTCATCTGGATTTTCTCTCTCAAATCTTTTATTTCTTTATGAGTGGGGTGTATTGCTTCAAAATGTCTTTTTAGATACTCCTGTCTTTGCCGTTCATTGACGAGTTGCAAGAACTCATATTCCTGCTGAATGGAAAGCCCGGAATGATGTGCAATATCATAAGAGGTCAAATCCTGGTCGTCCTTATGAAAATCTTTTTTTATTTGAAGGTTGGCATGGAAATTCTGCATTTTTTCTATCAAAGTTTTCATAATAGAAGCATGTCCACTGGGTTCATTCTTTAGGTAATTTACGATAGCACCAGCGTACAATTTATCCGGAATTTGTTCTATAATTTCCAGAATCCTGAAAATGTCGGTTCCTTTAGTTTTGATATCCATTTCCCCACTGTCATAGAAACGGGCAATTTCAGTGATATATATCAAAGAGCCAAATTCGCCTACCTTACTGCCAAGAACCACCGGAATACCAAATGGTTTTTTTTGTTGATGACAGTCCTTTATCAACTGCTTATACCGGGGTTCAAATATGTGTAGATTTAGTGCTTCGCCAGGAAATACTACAATTTGTAAAGGAAATATCGGAATGAAATTGGTCATGAACACAAATGTAGCATAAACCATGATTTTAGAACGGCTCTGAAGATTTGCATGGGCGGGCAAAAAAAGTGGCAGAATAGGGCAAGACCTAGTGGGTGAATCTTGAAACTTATTTAATATCCGGAGGAAACCAATAAACCCAGCACCCATCTTATTTTGATGCTTTCGGAAGTCATTCTAAATATAGGGAACGATTCTTGCTCTCTGCTATTGGCTTTTGATGGTATCTGTGAATTGATCTGAATTTAAAAAAGACAGAATATATTTGTCCTGTAAAACAGAAATTGTAGCCCCCTAATTGGATGCGCAGAAAATAATTTTACATCAAACCAACTATTTTTTAAACAGTGTACTTGAAAACTATGAAAATATATTTTTTAGCCAGCCAAAACTTTTCCTGTGAATAGTGGCGTAATTTTCGATTGTGAAAGAATGAAGTACCCCAACACAGGGTTATATCATTTTTGTAAAGAATTGGGTTCAGCACTTCTCCGCCAGCAACCCAATCACACAAAGTTTTCTTTTTATTTACCTGAACAGGAAAAAGGGGTGTTTGGTGCAGACCAGCATTATATATTTCAATCTTCCCATCATAAGTTTTGGTTAAAACACAACCCGACTCATCACATTTGGCATAGTACTTTTCAGGGCACCCAGTATCTGCCTTTCAAAACCAAAGGGTTGAAAATTGTATCCACCATACATGACCTGAACTTTTTACATGAGAATAAATCATCTCTAAAGGAGGAAAAATATTTACTCAAGGTACAAAAACTGATCAATAAGTCTGATCATATTGTCGCCATTTCCAACTTTGTACGTAGTCAGGTTTTGGAGTATCTAAGAATAGATGAAAAAAAGATTTCGGTGATTTATAATGGCACCAACAAACCGAAAACACTAGACTATGTGAAGCCTGAAGCAGTGACCGAAAAGCCATTTTTTTTTAGCATCGGCACCATTCTGGAAAAGAAAAATTTTCATGTGTTGCCTGCTATGTTATTGCACAATGATTATGAACTAATCATTGCGGGCATTACGCAAAACGAAGGATATAAAAATAAAATTATCGCGGAAGCGCAAAGGCTTGGTGTGGCAGATCGGGTGAAATTGATTGGTGCAATTTCAGATAGTGAGAAGTACTGGTTGTTCAATCATTGTGCGGCTTTTTGTTTTCCCTCTATTGCCGAAGGTTTTGGATTGCCAGTAGTGGAGGCAATGCAGTTTGGTACGCCGGTTATTTTGTCAAAAGCAACTTCTTTACCAGAAATTGGCGGACCTCATGCTTTTTATTTTGATTCTTTGGATGCCGATTCTGTGAGTGAAACAGCTGACCGATTTCTGCAAACAGTTTTTGAAAAGGAGTTTAAAACCAAACTGATCAATTGGGCAGCTCAATTTGATTGGGATATTGCTGCAAAAGCCTATTGGAATCTTTATAACAAATTTTAGATCTAGAGCTGCTAATTTTTCAGGGAATAGATTTTCAAGATTTTATCTGAAATGTCTCTTTTTCAAGAGGGAGGGTATATCCTCTGCACGCACAATAAATAATGACCTAATCAGAATCATAAGCCTTTCTTGTTTAAAATAGGAACTTTAGCTGAAGGGTTCATTATTTTGGAATAAAATTGCTATTTCAGGTATGCCTATTGCCAGATATGATTGTATTACCTGCAAGGTTAGAAGTTGCTCCGTTTTAGAACATTGCGACACGGAAACCCTTACGGCTATCAGCACCTATAAACTCCCAAAATTATTACAGGCAGGCGAAAAACTTTTTGTAGAAGGAGATCCCATTCTTGGGGTTTGCTTTATCAAGAAAGGGTTTCTGAAAGTGGAATTGAATGGCAAACAGGGTCGACCGTTGATTCTGAGAATAGCCTGTAAGGGGGCTATTTTTGGACATCGGATAAATGCACAACGCAACTGCCATGCCTATTCTGCCACGGCTATTTCAGAAGTTCAATATTGTTATATCCCACACAACCTTTTTAATGACATTTTAAAAAAAAGCCACATACTCCACAATCAAATTATTAATCAGTTTTTAGCCGAACTGGAGCTGGCCGAAAAAAAAGCGGTTAACTTGGCACATAAATCGGTGAGAGAGAAAATTGCGGAAGCCCTTTTGTTGCTTTCGGATGTTTACCAATACGAAGAAAAAAAGCAGAGTTTTAAAATCGCACTTTGCCGACAAGATATAGCTGACCTATCTGGCACAACCAAAGAGCAAGTCTCTAAAGTATTAAAATCGTTTGAAAAAGAGGGGCTGGTAAAATGCTCTGCTAAAAAGTTCAACTATCTCAACACATCGTTGTTGAAAGTCATCTCCAACAATTATTGATTTCAGCGCTGAGAAAAATAATGCTTTTGTATTTGCAAAAAATACGAAAAGGTATTTTTTGCAACATTATTATTCCTTTCTGCTTTCTCAGCAATGGCATGGGTGTTAGCTTTATGTTTCCAGCGTATTTTATAACTAAAAATCAAATTATTATGGAAAATGATAAAAAGGAAGAAAGCAAAAAAACGCCGTTTTCCCGCATGATTATGGACGACTTTATGTTGCTTATGTTTTTAGGCGTTACGATCTATGCCATATTCTATTTGCTTTGGGGTGTAATGGAACTCTCCAATTTGCCTGCTATTCCAGAAGAAATAAAAGCAGCTCTACTCAAATAGATTCTTTTACCCCCTCCAAAAACGATATACTTATGAGTTTATATAGTCCCGCCGAAGGATGGTTTGATAAGAAAGTAGCCAAAGATGAAAAAATGTGGATGGTGATTGCACTCATTCTCTGCATTGTTCTTTTTGTCTGGATGGTTCTCTGGCATGTTTACGGTAAGCAAAACCCTTCCAGTACCACCTATCGTACCAGCACGGCCGAGTTTGCAAAACTAAGCGAAGCCTATATCAAACAAAACATGGTGGGGATGGACAATGGCATTCCGGTGGTGCGACCCAAACCCAATTCTGATGTGTTTGTAATGGGCGAAATGTGGCGTTGGAGTCCTGTGATGGTGTTACAAAAGGATCAGTCGTATAAATTTCATATTTCATCCAAGGATGTCATGCACGGTTTTTCCATTCAGCCTGTGAATATGAATTTTCAGGTATTTCCCGGGTACGATTATGTGTTGACTTTTAAACCTACCGAGCCAGGGGAGTACAAAATCATCTGTAACGAATTCTGCGGCATTGGCCACCATGCTATGATTGGAAAAATAGTTGTAATAGAAAAAGAAGAAGACCTGAAATTGTACGGATATGAAAAATTGAAAAAAGCACCGGATCCACTGCCATCTAAAGTCAGTACAGCCACCATGACGGAAGCTGAAAAAGCTACTGCTGGTGAGCAACTCTATACACTGAAGGGTTGTGCGGCATGTCACAAAACAGATAATACAAGCCAATTGGCACCCTCCTGGAAAGGGTTGTTTGGAAAAGAAGAATCTGTGATGGAGAATGGTAGTAAAACTTCTGTAAAGGTGGATGAATCCTATATCAAAGAATCAATAAAAGAGCCCACAAAAAAGATTACGATAGGTTTTGAAAAAACACCTATGCCGGTGTTCCCATTGACAGATGACGAAATAGACCAGATTACTTCTTACATCAAAACATTATCAAACTAACGCAAAAATCAAGATACTATGTTTCGTACATGCGATATAACAGGATTTAAAGTAGACCTCAGTTCAGAAAAACTGATACGGGCTAATGCGGTGTTTGCCGTTATTTCATTATTACTGGCGGTAACGGCTGCTATACTGCTGGTTTTTACACGGTATCAGCCAGTCCATTTGCTGGGTGCAGAATGGTATTACCGTTTAGTAACTTTTCATGGCTTAAATGCCCTTATTTTTTGGATCATATTTTTTGAAATTGCCGGTTTATACTTTGGGTCCACCGTCATCCTCAATACCAAATTTTGCTCACCCCGCTGGGGCTGGATAGCTTTTGGTCTGATGGTAGCGGGCCTGGTAATGTCCAACGTAATCATTCTGATGGGTAAGGCCGATGTGATGCTAACTTCCTACACACCTTTAAAGGCTCATCCGTTGTACTATTTGGGTATCATACTCTTTGCAGTAGGGGCATTAATAGCCGTGACTTTGTTCTTTGGAAATCTTATGATAGCCAGGCGGGACAAAGCTTATGGCGATACGATGCCGCTCTTTACTTATGGGTTGATGACGGCGGCGATCATTGCCGTGATCACTTTGGCTTCAGGAGCATTGATTTATATTCCTACTTTCTTATGGTCATTGGGGTTGGTACAAAATATCGATCCTGCGATGTACAAATTAATTTGGTGGGGTCTGGGTCACTCATCGCAACAAATCAATGTGGCGGCCATGGTGTCTATCTGGTACATGGTTTCTTTCTTGTCGGTAGGAGGTACTTCTATCAATGAAAGAGTTTCCCGATCGGCATTTGTACTGTACATTTTGTTTATCTGTCTGGCTTCTGCACACCACCTGCTTACCGATCCGGGTGTGAGCAGTGCTTGGAAAGTATGGAACACCAGCTATGCCATGTATCTGGCGGTATTGGCATCGATGATTCATGCATTTGCCGTACCCTCTTCATTCGAGTCGGCTCAACGTCGCTGGGGTTACAATAAAGGACTGTTTCAATGGTTGTCTAAAGCCCCCTGGGGCAATCCGGCCTTTTCGTCCATCATATTAGCCATCATTGGTTTCGGATTTATTGGTGGTACCACCGGTGTTATTTTTGGAATGGAACAAACCAATATCATTGTGCATAATACTATTGCCATTCCCGGGCATTTTAAAGGCACGGTAGTAATAGGAACCACGCTTACTTTTATGGGGATTACCTACTATCTCATTCCGCTTATATTCCGAAGAAAAATTGTGGGTTATGGCTGGGCCAAATGGCAGCCCTGGTTATTCTTTATCGGGATAGCTTTGCTTTCCATTGCGATGATCGTATTGGGTCAATTGGGTGTGCCTCGCCGCCACTGGGACTCCAGTTTTTCTGGAGGGCCATTTACACACAATTTCAATCCGGCGGTGGACTTCTTCTGGGCACTGATGATGTTGGGTGGTGTACTCGCTTTTCTCTCCACCATAATCTGGATATTGATTGTAGTAATCTCTGTATTCTTTGGACCTAAGGTAAATGGGCCACAGGATATGCAACTGAATATTTCGCCATTGGCACCACAGGTGAAGGAGCACAAAGGTTTTGAAGCGCCGGGCACTCTGGTGCTTACGATGATTTTTCTTCTAGTGTTTATTGCGCTCTTCTTCCTGAACTGGAAGTGGCTGGCTGCCACCTGGAACGTGAACTAATGCTAATTGCTTTTTAATTAAGAAAAAGTCCCGGAACACGGGCGTATTCCGGGGCGCATTCCGCCCCGGTTTTATTTAACAGGAGAACATGATAAAGAGAAGCATTTGGTTTGGAATTTTATGGATACTGTTTTGCAGTTTTAATCTTCCGGAGGAAAAGAATTTTCTGTCCCAGCAGGCAGCTAATATTCCGGTGGTTGATGCAACGGGAAACAGGTTTAAGCTATATGATTTGCTAGGAAATAAACCCATTATCCTTTCTCCAATATACACAAAATGCCGCACCCTTTGTGGGTTGATTAGTCATGGAGTTTATTCAGCTATTAAGAATGTGGAGGGGCTTGGAAAAGATTTTAAGGTACTGAGCTTTTCGTTTGACAGCAGCGATACACAGGAAGACTTGTCCTTTTATGAAGATCGTTGGAAGATGGATGGCCAATACTGGAAAACTATTTCGGCTTCGCAGGATAATATAGAAAAGTTGATGCAATCCATCGGATATGAGTATGACTACATTGAGCCTACAAAGGAGTTTAACCATCCCTCGATATTGATTGTGCTTACTCCAAGCGGTAAAATATCAAGATATATCTATGGCCTCGATCCAGATAAGAAAGATATTGAACTGGCCGTGTTAGAAGCATCGGCAGAAAAAACAAGGTTGGGGCTGGTAAAAGGGTTTTATCTGCGTTGTTTCAATTTTGATCCGGCTACTAAAACCTATCAGTTCGATTGGCGATTTGTAATTTCAACCACAGCGGGTCTGCTCATTATTGCTATCGTCACGAGCATCTTTCTAAAATCATTCATTATTTCAAAAAATTAGCATGGGAAACAATAAGACTAAACAGCAGAGAGATCTTCAACGAACACATGGACATCAATGGTATCAGCGAATGGCTACATTTTTTGGAAAAATATTTTCTACAACGCTCAATCCTTTGTATCATCTGGGTGGCATTACGGTGTTGATGTTTTTGATTGCGTGCATTTCGGGCATTTATATTTTTATATTTTACAATATCAACCCCCGCCATGCCTGGGATTCTGTAGAGGCCATTTCCAATAATTATTTCAACGGATGGATGCGAACCATTCACCGCTACTCTTCAGACTTGTTGATTATTTTTATTCTGCTGCACCTGGCTCATACTCTTTTTACCTCAAAGTTTAAGAGACTGGTATCGTGGATTAGTGGCATCATTTCTTTTCTGTTGGTAATCCTGATTGGCGTTACCGGCTTCATGTTAGTATGGGATCAGAAAGCAAAACTAGCCGGGTATCTTACTGCCAAATTATTCTCCAGTTTACCCATTTTTGATCCTTCTATTGCCGGTGCATTTTTAATGAACGACCTCAATACCGTAGGCGGATTTTTTAAAGTGGCTTTGTTTGGGCATATCGCTTTTTCACTAATCACAGTGATCGTGATTTGGATACATGTATTGCGTATTTCAAAGCCTAAAATTTTCCCTCCTAAGAAATTAATCCTATATGCTTCTATTGCTCTTGCTATCATTTCTATTGTGTTTCCTATCAAAAGTGATCTGCCGGCACAAGTTTCCAATTTACCCATACAAACCACTTTCGATTGGTATTACTATTTTGGATACTATCTGATGAAACTTTTTAGTGTGAACCAAAACTGGATGATATTGATTGGTTCCGGCCTGCTCTTGTGCATCATTCCTTATGTAATCAAAAGAAAAAATAATCCTCCTGTACATATTGATTTGGATAAATGTGACGCTTGCAATTTGTGCGCTTATGATTGTCCTTACGAAGCCATAGATATGCTTACCGTGAAGGGCGAGCGCAAGGCTATTTTGTCTCCTGATAAATGTGTGGGTTGTACCATCTGCATTGGCTCCTGCGATGAACATGCTATAACGCATCCGCAGTTTCCACAGTTGGCTTTTCTGGCTCAGGATAAGGCAGATGTTACCTTGTTTAGCTGTAGTTATTTTCCAGAACCCGAACTGCCTGATGAATTGAAAACCGTTCACTATCGGGTGCCTTGCACGGGAAGTGTGATGCCCAAAGATGTACAAAAAATATTGGAGAACAATAGTGAAAAAGTGGCCATACTAAGTTGTGAAGATTGCTACTATCGCCTTGGCAAAACCTGGACCCTGCAAAGATTTCTACGCAAAAGAGCGCCACTGTTTTCCAAAAAGTATGATGCTTCAAAAGTGAAGCTGATCACGTTGACCCAATACAGTAAAGACAAATTGATGGCGTTTTCAAAAGAAAAAATTGACAATGGCCACAATCATTTTGGAAAACTGAATGTAGCAGACCACCAAAAGTCAAAACCTGTGCTTTCCGTACTGATACTCACGGCCCTCTTTGCGCTGATGATTCCACTGAGCAGTACCACTGTTCGCTTTTTCAATCCTAAGGAGAAAACATTAATTGTCAACTTCAAGTATATTTCCACCCCGCAAGAGTACGAGCAAAGCAGTGGAGGTGCAGTGCACATGCAGGCAAAAACTCCGGTAGTGAAAAGACGAAGTCCGGTGATGTTGAAAGTGTTTTCTTCGAAAGATAGGGCGTTGATTTTTGAAAAAGAGTACAAGCCTCGTGGTTTACGGCAGGATATTGCCATGTTCATTTTCTCGCAATTGGTAGTGCAGGCGGATGCTGTAGATGTTGAGTTGTTTGAGAAAGCATTTCCAGAAAAGAACTATCAAATCCGGAACGTAACGCTTAAAGAAGGGGATGGTACTTTTGTGGTCTTTAAAGATGGGAAGTTGGTCGTGGGTAATGGGGAATAGAAAAGGCTTGATCTAGATGCTGGTAGCATTGAGTTTTTTCGAAATAACGATTAAACAATTGGATGCCCTGAGTTTTGGTTTCTTGATATAGGCCATCATCATTTAAAAGGGATAATATATGTTTTGCGAAAGACGAAGGATCATCGCCTCTGAGACAACCATTATGTTCTTTCCAGGGTAGTCCATCTAAACCGCGCTGGGTGCAAACCACCGGAAGCCCATAGGATAACGCTTCCACTGTTTTTACTTTTACCCCTGTACCACTCAGCATGGGACAAATGGCTACTTTGGATTGAAAATAGTATGCATCAAGATGTTCGGCAAAAGGAATTTTATAAACATTCTTATTATCAGGAACAAACTGGCATACCTGTCCAATTACACAAATTCTGATTTCTTCAGGTAATAGAGGATATACTTTTTCAAAAAACCAATTGAATGATTTTATATTATGTTCATTCTTACTGCCAATGCATATCAGGTCGTAGGAATAGCCAGTATCTTTTGGTTTTCGCTCATAGTTTCTATCAAACATTATAGGTACAAGTCTTTGGTCTGCCTTGCAAAACTGACTAAACAGATATTGCTCATCTGTAGAAACTGACCAGATTTCATCAAACAAGGACAATCGTTTCATCTCCTGCTCAAAAGCCTTTCCAAGTCTCACACTTTTCTTGTCTTTAATCTGACCGGTAATAAAATCATGCGTATCGTTGATGAGTTTTGAACCCTTCACAAAAGGATTGTTTCTGACCAACGAAGCCCAGGTTACATAACTAATGATGATATAGTCGTAGTGCTTTTGTTGTACAAGTTTGTTGAATGCCTTTTGCAGCAGATGTGTATTGAGGTCAGGTAATGCCGGCTTTCTAAACAACCGTTTTCCACTCAGCAAAAACTGCGGCAACTTATATCTAAAAAGATATCCGCTTTTGTTTTTCTTGGAAACTTTACGGCTTAATACATGGAGGCTGATATCCGGAAACTTTTCCGTAAACAGTCCTAAATCCTTTTCTGCCCACTGGCTCCAAAATTGCTCGATAGCAAAATCCAACTCAATAGAATCCGCCCTGCTGGTAAAATAATTCAATAGCTGAATGGTTCGCATCTTGTTGCCGGCATCTTTACCAGTAGGGTTGTCCGGCATAAAATATAGAACTTGTTTTTTGCTCATCTTTTAGCAGGGGTCCTATTTGCTTTTCCTTTTTTCCAATTGATGTATTGTTACTTTCAAATCCTTATACAAAGGAGCTTCCAACTCCAGGAGTATTCCAGTTTCATCCTTTATCCTAAGTTGGAAAGCATGTAAAGCCAGTCGATCCAATAATGGTCTTTCTTCCAGATCTTCCTTGCTCAATTTAAATTTACTCTTGAATGAGGATAGAAAAACCGGCTTGCCATCTCCATAAATAGGATCGCAAACCAGCGGATGGCCAATCTCTTTGGAATGGATGCGAATCTGGTGTGTGCGGCCAGTATGAATGCGAAATTGCATCCAGCTATACATTCCAAAATCCTTGATCAATTGATAGTCGGTTATCGCTTCTTTCCCTCGCTTATGGATGATCATGGTGCCTCTTTTCACTGTGTTTTCAGCAATTGGGGCATCAACACTTCCTTCTTTTTGCTGCACAGAACCTATGACCAAACCCTGATATATTTTCTCTGTTTTTCTTTCTTCAAATTGTTTACTAAAGTGTTTATGCGCTTCGGGTGTTTTTGCAAAAATGATCAGTCCGCTGGTTTCTTTATCCAAACGGTGCACAGTGAAAATGGCCGAATATTGTTGCTGGAGCAGGTCTTTCAGGCTGGGCTCGCTAGCTTCCCTGTCAGGGATAGATAACATACCCGATGGCTTGTTCAGCGCAATCAGACTATCATTTTCAAATAGTATCAAGTCTCTTATTTTCATGCCTAATCTCCTGTTTTATATTGATCAAATAGAACACCCATTTTCACTTGCCAAATTTGCCAGATCGCTTAAGGGTAGAAAGTCCAATTAGTCTGCCTTGTTTTGTGCCAATTGTTTTGACTGAAATTTTTTGTAAAACTCGTTTGCAAAAGCTTTCAGCTCATCCACCTGATCGGTGTATTTGGTAGCACGACCATAGGTGTCTGCCATCGTCATCAACGTTTGATAAAAAAAGTCTGCCATTTCATCCACCATCATGTCTTTGGTCCACAGGTCTATGCGAAGAGCTGCTTTGTCGGCATTATCCCAAAAGGACAACATCAGTGCTTTGGCTTTCTGTGGTCTGTCGGCATTGCTTTCTGTAGCACTCCACTGAATAGATTCGGGTACACGATTTTCGTCCAGGGCTACATCTATGGTTATTGTAGAATTCATTGTCTATAAATTTTGTGCGCAAAAATAGGCAATTATAATTCCTGCTGTAGCTTCCGGATCATTTGTTGCAAAGGCATTATTGAATCCTCTCCCTTCAATCGTTCACTAATTGTTTTCATTTTCTTAATCATATTCTTTCGATAGGTCTCTCCTTTGTACATCATCATCATCATGTCTGCCAATGCTTCATTGGTTTCAGATACGGGATATACAATCGTGTCTTCAAAAATATCCTTGTTAGTGAGGGTGGGTAATGCAATCACAGGAGTCTGTTGCAAAATGGCTTCCACTATTGGTACCGGATATATTTCCTTTTCGTTCACGCTTATCAGTGTATAGGCTTCACCAATCTTTTTTCCCAAATCAGCTTCATCTGTGATCACCACATCCGCTCTGTATTTATAGGTTGATAAAAGTTTTTCTGCATCTTCTATACTATATAGGTCTGTAGCCCTCATCACCAACATCAGTTTCCAACTACTCTCCTGCATTCTCTTAAACAAGGAAAAGGATTTTAACAGAGCAATGCATTTATCTTTTGTTTCAAAAAAATCTGTACATATAAAGTATTCTTTGCCTTCGGTAAACAGCTCTTTGATGTCCCGATCTTCTGAGTCGGGAGCTAAATTTCCAACCTTTGTGAGAGAGCTAGTCAAAAAAAGATCAGACTGAGGATAGTCGCCTTTTTTTCTGGCTCTACTCAATAGGTAATTAGAGGTGCAGCCAACACCATCTACCTTGCTCCCAATTCCCAACTCTTTGAGACAGTCTTCATTACCTATGATAAGTATTTGTTTTACAGTTTGTTTGGTCCTAAGGGTTCGGCTAAAACTGATGAACAAAGAAGGATTAATGGCTTGTAGCCACTTTTCAGTTTTCCTTTGGTGAAACAGTCCTACCAATGGAGGAAACTCAACAGCCTTCAGGTTTGATGGCCAGTCGCCAGTTCCAATTTTTTCTTTGGGAATCAAGAAAACCTCGTCCGGCATCGCTTTTGCTAATGAAAGGATGATAGCATTTTCCAAAAAACCTAAATAGCTCCTTTCGGTCAGCCGGTGGGAATCTAAAATAATTGACATTTTATAAAAATTTTTTTCCTATATCTTTGCTGAAAGCTGCAAAGGTATAGCACCACACAAAATTATATAAGCAGATACATTTGCTTCACCAAAAAATTTTATGGAATATAATACAACAAGAAACCACCTAATCATGCGTGAGTATGGAAGGCATGTACAAAAAATGGTGGAACACATACAAAGCATCGAAGATCCGGAAAGACGACAAGGGAATGCCGAAGCGGTGATCGAGTTGATGGGATTTTTGAACCCACACCTAAAGATTGTGGAGGATTTCAGTCATAAACTTTGGGATCATCTTTTTCTGGTAGCCGATTTTAAATTGGATGTAAAATCTCCATTCCCTACTCCCACAAGAGAAAAATTAAAAGCCAGACCACAGCCTCTCCCATATCCAAAGCGTTCCTCCAAGTTCTCACACCTGGGAAAAAATTTGGAAGACGTTATCAACAAAGCACTGGAAGAACAGAATCCGGAGAAGCGTCAGGCATTTGCCAATGCCATAGCCTATTATATGAAGCTGGCTTACAACAACTGGCACAAAGAAGTGGTTCACGACGATGCCATACAAAGCGAACTCACCAATATTACCGATGGTCAGTTGGAGTTTACCAACACGCCATACGTAAAAGCCTATCGCTTGCAACAGGAAACCAAGCCTAGTAGCTACGGCAAAAGAAACAAGTTTCAGCAACGCAGTGGAAGCAGCAACAGCAACAATAGCAACCGCCGCAACGGAAACAGCAATGGCAACTCAGGATTTAAAAAGAAAAGATTTTAACGCTTTTACCAATAGTAAAGCCGGTAGTAACTTTTGCTACCGGCTTTTTTGTGACCATCAAAAAATATGACTCAACCAAATTGCGTCGCACTCTTGTACAGATGTGCTACTGGCATCCTATATATCCTACGCAATTTATCTTGCCAACCTAAAACTAAAACCTCCCTGCAACCATCTGCCAGGCAGAGGAGCACCCAGCAAATCGCTATACTGTCGGTCCAGCATATTATCCATTTGCACAAAGGCACCCAATCTGTTTTTCAAAAAATTGTACGAAGCTCGACCATTTAGAACAAAATAGTCTTTACTTACAGCAGCATTGATAGCATTGGATGCACGAGGATTACGGTTTTTATAAATTCCGGTAACGCTGATCATTGCATTTCCAAACTGATAAATGATATTAAAGTTGGATAGAAACTTAGCGTGAGAAGAAATATAGAAGGAAGGATTTGCCTCGCTGCTTTCGCTGTAAAGCCATACCAGGCCAGCATTCAGAATGAGTTGTTGTGCATCACTAAACCGGTTGATATATTGAAGATCCGTTTCAAATCCTGTAGTATTTACCTTGGCTATATTGGAAGCCAACGCAAAAGTTCCTGTAGTATTCAGGTTGTCCTTTCTGGGCATATTGGCATAAGGGGTGGTAACCCAATCAATCAACTTGCTATGATAACGTTTGAAAAAGGTAGAAGACAGTTTGAAATTTGACTGATAGAACCAATCTGCACCTGCTTCAAAAGCCCATGAAACCTCTGGCACCAACCACGGATTACCAATGCTTCCACTATTTACAAGTGGTTTATTGTAGTTGTTGTATCGCTCTGTAAAATCAGCATCTCTGATGGTTCTGCCACCACTGGCCCTGAGCTGAAGATTGGGCAAATGCAATGAAGCATTTAATTGTGGCAGAAACTCCACACTATTTTTGCCAATCAGTTCAGCACGCAAAGAAGGCTGCACACTAAAATATGCACCTATTTTTTGTGATACACTTACAAAAGGGGCCACAATATTTAAGGAATGATTGCCCCTGTCGTTGGAGGCTATATGCTTATTTTGAAAATTAAATCCGGCGACCAAATCTGTTTGTTCGGTCAGTTTTTGTTGCAGGGTCAATAAAGATTGAAACAACTTGGAAGTATTTTGATTGGCTGTGGCAGCTCGATTGTACAGGAATTCATCGTCTAGTTTTTTGTAACCTGCATCCATAGTAATTTTGGTTTTGTATTTCGAATACGCCAAACGCAACTGATGCCACCAGCTTTTAACGTGTTCTGATGCTGTGTCCGAAACAAAAGTGGTATAGAAGTTTTGCGCTCCAAAATCTCGATTGTCATAAGCGGTTCTTGCCGAGATGTTCCAGTACTCGCTCAGGCGATAGTTGATACCAGCAGAGGCGGTTGTGTTATGAAAAAATCCGTTAGTTCCTCTTTGCGGAACACCAGTAGAATGATTTGAAAGCAAACCTGCATCCATGCTGAGGTTGCCAGATTGTAAAAATCCACCTATTGTGGTGTTTACTAAATGGTACTCACCGGCACCCACACTTGCATTCAGTATTTTTTTGTGCTGTTGCTTAGAGGCATTATAGGTTTTGGTAATGATATTGATCACACCTCCTACAGCATCGGAACCATATATAGCGGCGGATGCGCCTTTCAGCACTTCGATACGATCTATTTGCGCAGGCGTAATAGGGATATATGCTGAAAAATGTCCAGTGTTGGGATCGTTCAACCTTAATCCATCCAACACCACAAGCACTTGCTGATACGTGCCACCTCGCATGCTAATATCACTTTGGGTGCCTTGTGGGCCACGCGATTGCACTTCCACACCAGGCACATACTTTAATAGTTCGTCCAGAGAATGTACCGGCAGTTTTGAAATAGTTTCACCACTTATGATGGTAATATTTCTACCTGTTTCTGAACTTCTTTTTTCAATAAGAGAAGAACTGACGGTTACCGGATCGAGCGTTTTCTCCTGAGCGATTAGTTTTTGGCTGATACAAATTTGCATGAGTCCAATCATGGCAATAATACCTTTCTTCATTTGTCTTTTTTATGTGTTGAAATTGTTTTAGAGAGAAATAAAAAAAATGGCTGAAAGCAACAACTGGAGTTGCTTTCAGCCATTTGCTGAAATAGATTAAAGGAAGGATGAAGCCTTCCCCATTATTATTTTTAGGGGAGAAACACGGAATAGCCAGCATCAGTAATTGTACCTCCGTCAAGGGATCATCCGTATCCTCAAAAATGTTTTCAAGATTGTTTACAGAGAAAACAGTATTGATATTGTCAATGGTATTTTGTTTGCCTAATAAGGTGTCAGCGACAATGATTTTTAAGTTACCAATGGTGATGTGTTTACCAATGCTATGAAAAGCTGCAAAGGACTTTCGCCTCCATTGCCGGAAACGTAAAGCTTTTCTTTTATGTCTTCTCGTAAACATTTGCAGGGCGCGAATTTACAGGTCTTCCATTGGATTCCAGAATTTAGTTTTGAAGCTCACCACTTTGTCATCTTTTACTACTACTCCTTCTCGGGCCAAAAGCTCCTCCATTTCGGTAGGCGTTTTGAAAGCTAATTTTCCACTGAGCAATCCTTTGCTGTTTACTACGCGATGAGCAGGAACCAGTGGTCTGATGCTGCTACTATTTCCCATGGCCCAACCCACTAAACGCGCAGATTTTCCGCTGCCTATACATTTGGCAATAGCACCATAGGACGTCACCCGACCTTTGGGAATTTGCCGGGCAATTTCATATACTAGATCAAAAAAGCTTTCATCCTGCCTGCCGGTAGGTGTTAGGCTTTTAATACTATTTGCTTTTATTTGCTTTTTGTTTTCGGTCATTTATCAATACAGAACGACGTGGTTCGGATACTTTTTCGTAGTCATAAGGACAGTGGAGACATCCATTACCACAACAGTGTCCTCGTTGCAAATGATAAGCCTCGGTAAAAACAACCAGACCATCTTCATTGAAGTAATACTGACTATTCTCCATCGAGTTCATATCGAATATGTTCCTTGAGTTGCAAATCTCTTTCCGGCCCAGCCAGTTGAACAGGTAGGGTAAAACACAAATAATGTATCCGGTTGCTTTCAGCAATATCCAAGGCTTCGTAGTGTGTCTTAATTTTTAGTTCATCGCTTACTGTGGTCTGCCTGTGTACATCGTGTGTATCAGCCAGCAAGGCGCAACTATACATTTCAATTACTTCTTTGGTAAATCTGTATAAATGTGGGCTATCGGTTTTTAAATGAATCTTCCCACCAGGCTTTAGTATTTGCTGATAGGTTCTCAGGAACCTGGGATGAGTAAGTCTTTTTTTTGATTTTGAAAAGCGCAATTGAGGATCCGGAAAAGTGATCCAAATTTCGTCCACCTCTTCGGCTAAGAAATATTGACTTATTTGTTCTATTTGGGTGCGCATAAAAGCCACATTTGTAAGGTGGTTTTGGATCGCTTTTTTGGCACCCACCCATAGACGGTTGCCTTTAATATCTATGCCAATATAATTATTTTGCGGATAAAGTTTTGCCAATCCTAGTGCATATTCTCCTTTGCCACAAGCCAATTCCAAAACCAGCGGATGGTTATTATTGAAATGCTGATGCCAGTTGCCTTTGATGTTTTCAGGATACTGGAGCACATTATTAAAAGTTTCTAATTCCGCAAAGCGGATAAGTTTTTTCTGACCCATTGCTGATAGTTGAGAAATATGACAATTGAATTTTGATGTCAACCGTATAAAATACTAATTCCGAGCCCTAACTCCTTAGTCTTTAGGGAAAAGGGTTTCTACTAATATTTTTTGTGCATGATTAAATTCTTGCCATTCATCACAATCCGCATCTACAATGGCAATGCCAGAGGTGGGCAAGGAGTCTATTTGAGATTGAGTAATATCGTTTGTGAAATTGGTGACACCGGGGTTGTGGGCAATAACCGCAAGCGTTCGGACATTTTCCTGTAACCAGTTGACCGTTTCTAGTATCTGCAATGTATCGCCAAGATACAGGGCTTCAAAATACCTAATATCATCTTCGGCAACGCCATGAACCTGTGCAAAATGTTGAGCGGTCTGTTTGGTTCTTTCGGAAGGACTTGAAAATATTTTATCAATTTTATAGCCATTCGACAAAGCCTTTTTTGCCATCATTTCTGCATCGCGATGCCCCCTCTCGATTAACTTTCTATGGCTGTCCGCACCCAAGCTTTGTTCGGCTTTGGCATGACGAATGATGATTAATGTTTTCATTTCCTCTTCTCTGTTTTTTCAAAAATAGGAATAAAGGTTACATTAATAACCTCTTTCGTTTTTTCCTTCCATATAATTTATGAATGCCTGGTTCACTACGCGGTTGCCTCCAGGCGTTGGATAATTTCCGGTGAAATACCAGTCTCCTAAATTATTGGGGCAGGATTTATGAAGGTCTTCGATACTTTGAAAAATGACCTGTACCGGAATGTTTAGATCTTTTGGAGTAATCATCTCAGCAATTTTGTAGGCGATTTCGGTACTGGTACTGCTCTTGTAAATTTGTTTTACAATATTTTCTTCGTCCAGTCGGTTTTCTGCCTTCAGTTGTTTGCATTTTTGAAGAAGTTCATCCAGCAAACTTTCTTTACCCCTGTCTTTTAGGATTTCGACTGCGGCACTAAATGCAATAAAATCTCCCATCTTGCTCATGTCAATTCCATAACAATCAGGATAACGTATTTGAGGAGCAGAAGAAAGAATAATTATTTTTTTGGGTTGCAGGCGAGCCAGCATTTTAATGATACTTTGTTTCAGTGTAGTACCTCTCACAATCGAATCATCAATCACTACTACGGTATCAACGCCTGGTCTTACGGTACCATAAGTGATATCATACACGTGCTGCACCATTTCGTTTCGGCTGGCATCTTCGGTAATAAATGTGCGCATTTTTACATCCTTGATGGCAATTTTACCAACCCGAATGCGGCGATTGATCATTTCACTAAGTTTATCCTCATCATAATCTTTGCCCCAACTTAGGATACGCTCGGTTTTTATTTTATTCAGATACATCTGCATACCCTTCTGTAAACCTAAAAAGGCTACTTCTGCAGTATTGGGAATATAAGAGAATATTGCATTTTTTAGGTCAAAATCAATTGCTTTCAGTACTTGCTCACTCAGGTTGTAGCCAAGAGCCTTTCTTTCTTTATAAATTTTTTCATCGCTGCCGCGTGAAAAATAAATGCGTTCGAAACTACAGGCTTTGCGTTCTTTAGGCGTTACGACCTCGCTAATCTCAAAACTACCATTTTCTTTTACGATCAACGCATTGCCGGGCATCAATTCCTGCACCTGATTCTCTTTTACATTAAAAGCTGTTCTAATCGCAGCTCGCTCAGAGGCCGCTACAATTACCTCATCATCAATATAATAATAGCAGGGACGAATGCCATGAGGATCTCTAAATACAAAACCAATTCCATCACCGGTAACACCTCCAACAGTAAAACCACCATCGAACTGTGGAATTACATCCTGCAAAACTTTCTTGATATCGGGTTTAGCCGGAGCCGCTATATCAGCATCCACTAAATATTTATGTACCATTTCCATCATAGCGGCCAAATCGCTTTGCTTTTGGAAAGGGCCGGGCTCTATTTGTAATTTTTGAAACAGCTCTTCGGTATTTACTAAGTTGAAGTTACCTGCCAGCGCCAGATTACGGCTGGTTATTGTGTTTCTGATAATAAATGGATGGCAAAACTCTACATTGTTTTTGCCTTGGGTCCCATATCTTAAATGTCCAAGGAGTATTTCTCCCAAAAACTTCACATGGCCTTTCATGAGTCCGGGATGACCAATAATTTCAGGATTATATTTTGTGAGATCATGGATCTCTTCAGCAATATTCTGAAACAATGAAGCAATTGCTTGTGGCTGCGCACTTCTTATTCTGTGCATAAATGGATAACCTGGTTCCACATTCAGTTTGATGGCAGCAATACCAGCACCATCCTGGCCACGGTTGTGTTGTTTTTCCATAAGCAGGTAAAGCTTATTAAGCCCCCACATTACGGTTCCATACTCTTTTAAATAGTGTGAAAAAGGTTTGCGAAGTCTTACAAACGCCAAACCACATTCGTGTTTTATTGGATCACTCATATATTGGAAAAGAAAAGCAAAGTTACAGGAATAGAATTTACAGTTTTCTTAATCTACCTTAATTTTAAGATCACCGTTTCGTTTTTTTAGTCTTTATGCTTGCCCGCTATTCTTTATTTTCATTTTTTGTAAAAATCCATAAGGGTGAAATTGGGTAACCTGCAGAAACACTCATTGGTTTTTTTCTATACATAGGATACGATTGGGACTGAATGGAAAACTTTCAGTTCATGTTGGAATGTGGAGACTAATGCAAATCCAAATTTCAGTTTTGCGGCCTGATGAGAGGGCTTGGTTTTGTTTCTGCCTTTAAATGCTGGGAAATATTGCAGTGTTTTTAAAATAAAAATGAGCTTGGGCATAAGAGGTCGAAATGCCTGAAACCCTTTATCCATCAATGGTTCTGAAATGTTTATATTGTTGAGATTGATAGGAATGGCGAAAACATGGTTTGGCGATGGCTGTCAGGAAATGATATCTTTGTGTAACAATAACACGAAGAGGTTATTGATAAAGAGAAAAAGAATAGTTGAAGAGTGAATAAAAAAGATTTTTAAGTTTTTCATATGGCAAGCAATCGTTAGAGGTCAGTCCGTTTCTACGGAAGGACCTTTTTTGTTTTTGGGACTTTGCCTATTACAATAAGAGAATTCCCAAATATCACATCTCCTGTTTATTATTCAAGTTGAGAAGAATTTGAGCAAGGTGATGTGGTTGAGATAAAAAAGGAGAGTGGCCAGCGTTTAGTTCAAAAGTTTCATCAACCTTTTGGCGACTAACCATTTTTTTCTGAGCTGAGTGTGTGATAGCATTATCATTCGTTGTAAAAATATAAACCTTTTGTACGGCTCCATATTTTTCCGATGTCAAATCCAACGGTGTAGCCACTGGTAAATTGGGCTCATGTGTCAAAAGGGAACTACATAAGGCCACATCTTCCTCCGAGCAATCGTTATAAAGTGCTGGTTTGTAACTATCAAAATTAGGGATATGCCAACCTTCCGATTCATTAAAGACCAAATTATTTACGAGTATCGAGTTTGTATCAGACAATGCGGTGGCGACCATTGGTTCTCCATTAGGAATAAAAAAGGCACAGAGATAAACCAGCTTGGATATTTTGTCAGGAATACGCTCTGCTACTTGTGATATAACTATTCCTGCTCTGCTGTGTCCAATTAGAGTTACCGGGGAAGTAGCTTTTTCAATTTCTTCACAAACCACATTTACATAACTATCCAGTGTGATTTCTGCTATTGGTGTAGAATCTAATCCATGTGCGGGCAAATCAATGGCCTGAGAAATATTTCCGTTTTGGCTTAATAGAGGTTGCATTTTAAACCAACACCATGCACCATGAAAAGAACCCGGAACGAAAATAAAATGTTGATTTGAATTCATAGTATCCTGTTTTTAGTCAATTTACAATTTCCAGGAAACAGATCCTAAAAAGATTTTGAAAATCTAAAAAACAAGATACCAGTTATTACCGACCAACGGCTATTTCAAAACCTCTGCCAGTTTGGCTTCTAACTGAGGCCCACGTAAACTTTGGGCAATAACTTTACCATCCGGATCTAATAATACATTAAACGGAATGCCGTCAAAGCCATATAGGGGAACTACGGGTGATTCCCAGAATTTCAGGTCGCTTACATGAGTCCAACTAAGGTTGTCATTTTTTATTGCATTTATCCATGCTTCCTTTTGCTGATCCAAGGAAACGCCAAGGATTGTGAAGTTTCTGTTCTTAAATTTATTATAGGCGGCTACTACATTGGGGTTCTCCATACGACAGGGTTTGCACCAGCTTGCCCAAAAGTCTACCAACACATACTTTCCTTTGAAAGAACTCAGGGAAACGGGTCTTCCATTTACATCGGGGATACTAAATTCGGGGGCAACACTACCTACTAGATTACCTTTCCCTGCATTGTCCATCTGTGCCTGTAAGTCTTTCTGCAAGGACACTATGCCTTTGTGGTTCGGGTTCTTTTTTATAACTGTGGCAATCGTTTCGTTCACCTGCTCGTTGCTTAAAGGTTCCAAACCAAAGCCTGGGTTATTGGCCGATGATTGATAATATCCAAGCACAAACATAGTAAGAGCTGGATTTTCGGATTTTTTTAATTCTGATAGAGTCAGATCCTTTAGCGAGGAAGCAGAGACTTTGTTCTCCTGTGTAAATGAAACAAAACTACTATCTGCAACTCCGGCATTATGCAAACTATCAATTCGGGAGATATTGGCAAAAATGCCCTGTAGCTTTTCGTTGGCAGCAACCATATAGGTTTTCATGGACTGACTGGCGGGAGAACCTTTTACTTCATATTTTTCTGAAAATTGATTGTTCTCTTTGCTCATGGTAATATCCAGTTCTACTGCTGGTACGTCATTGATGACGGATGCTACCGGATAATCTCCCTGGTCCAATCGGAGATTAAAAATAGATGATTCACCTGCATCTGCTTCAACTTTAAAATTACCATCCGTGTCCAACTTTACAGAATCTACAATCAGGGATTTCATTGTCCCAATTGGAACCTCTTCTAGGTAAACCATTTTGCCATTGCTGTTGGTTATTTTACCAGAAACAACAAAGCCTTTTTTATCGCCACTTTTGCAGGCTAAAATTGATACTGCGATTGCAGCTATAAAAAAAAATCTCTTCATTTTATTGATTTATAAACGATAATAATTCCTGAAAAGGAAGTAAAAGGATTACTTTAATTTTTCCAAAATGATCTCATTCGTCTTTTTTGGATCAGCCTTGCCCTTTGTTTGTTTCATTACTTCACCTACAAACAAAGCCAAAAGTCCCTTTTTACCCTTTTTATATTCAGCCACTTTTCCTGCCAGTTGAACCAGAACAGCATCAATAATGGGTTCCAGTTCTGAGGAATTGGATTGTTGAATTAAGTTATTCTTTTCAGCCAATTGTACTACATCCTCATTCGGACTCTGTAACAATAAATGCAGCAGTTTTGTTGATGCGGTAGAAAAACTTAGTTTTCCATCGTCCACACATTTTACCAATGAGGCTATTTGCATTGGCTGTAATGGGAAGGCAATTATTGTTTTTCCATTTTCATTCATCCAGTTTTTTACTGGCCCCAACATCCAGTTAGCTACTGCTTTATAATTAGATGAATGGCCAATGGCGGTTTCAAAATAATCGGCAGTTTCTCTTTCTTCCGTCAGAACATGAGCATCATATTCGGATAAATGATAGGTAGATGTATAATTTAGGATTCGTTCAGCAGGAAGTGACGGTAACGTTTCTTTGATATTTTCAATAAACTCCTCCTTCAAATCAAAAGGTGTAAGATCCGGATCTGGAAAGTATCTGTAGTCTTCTGCGTCTTCTTTGTCCCGGATAGCGAAAGTGGTGCCATTGTGTGCATCAAAGCTCCGTGTTTGCTGTTTTATTTGCTCGCCAGATTCAAGTAAATTGATAAGTCGTTGAGCTTCAAAATCTATCGCTCTTTTCACATTCCGTATGGAATTGAGGTTTTTCACTTCCACTTTAGTGCCTAATTTTTCATCTCCTCTTTTTCTTACTGAAATATTGGCATCACAACGCATACTGCCCTCTTCCATATTCCCATCACAAATTTGCAGATAGCGAACCAATTTTCTCAATTCGGTGACATAGGCAAAAGCCTCCTCACTACTTCTGAGATCTGGTTCGGTAACTATCTCAACCAATGGTGTTCCGGCGCGGTTATAATCTACGGCTGTATTGTTCTCATCCACATCGTGTATGCTTTTTCCGGCATCTTCCTCCATGTGGATTCTATTCAGTCTTACCTTTTTATCTCCTTCAGAAGTTTTTATCGCTACATAGCCATTCTTACAAATGGGTGTAGTATGCTGCGAAATCTGATACCCTTTGGGCAAGTCGGGATAGAAATAATTTTTTCTGGCGAAATAATTTTTCTGTTCAATGTCACAATTACAGGCCAATCCGATTTTTATAGCATGATGAATGGCTTCACGGTTCATCTTGGGTAAAGATCCCGGATGTGCCAGCGTGATGGGGCTGATATGTGTATTGGGTTCGGCACCAAAAGCAATACTGTCCCCACAAAACAATTTGCTTTGGGTGAGCAATTGGGCATGTACCTCAAGCCCGATTACAATTTCATATTGATCATTTACTGTACTCATGGAAGCCGTAAAAATACGTAGGAAATTGCAATTGGACTTTTTGAATTGGGTTTATTAATCACGGTTCTTTGAAATTAACAAAAACCGGTAGCGGAAAACACTACCGGTTCATTTCAAACCCTACATCACAAATTTTAAAAAACAACTGAGATAGTCACAACAAAATCTCGGAAAATCATAAATTATTAACAATAGAATTTAGGGTTTGTTCGATCTTAAATATCGGCAGATTTTAATTTTCGACTTAGCTGAATATCAATCATTCTATCCGATCCATTACGATCTATTTTTAGATGAAGATCCGTTCCAGGTTTTGAATTCATTATTTCATCTTTTATTTTCAATGTGCTGGAAACGCTTTTCCCATTGGCTTCTTTTATGATATCTCCTTCCTTTAAGCCAGCCTTAGCAGCATCTGAGCCAGGTTCCACAGAAATAATTCTTACCCCATTTCCTGATTCTAACTCCTGAACCTGAACACCCAGTTTTGGACCGCTATTGTCCGGACTGGTTCTAAACTGAAACCGGCGAACATTATTATTGCCTTGATAATCATTGAACAATTGGTCAAAATTCATTCCTTCCGGCATCCTAAACGCTCGTTCCTGTATCATCATTTGTGGAGCCTCCCACTTTGTAAGGATGGCCGTAGATGTGTTTTTTTCCCCATCGCGTAGATAGGAAACACTTACCTTATCTCCTGGTTTTTTGTCCTTTAATGCTTCAGAAAGCTCATCCGGAGAGATTATTTTCTTTGAGTCAATGGCAGTAATAATATCTCCTTCCTTAAATCCAGCTTTTGCAGCGGCTGTATTCTCATTTACGGATACAATCTTTGCTCCGGCATCTACTTTTTCAGTTACCACACCAAGCATGGCTTTATTGGGTGAATGAAGAATGCGAAATTCCCTGTCTGCCATGGGGAATTGTCCATTACTCCTGATTCTTTCACCCGGGGTCCATCGAAAATTATCTATATCCTTTATTTTCATTCTTTTTACTGTGATGTTGGCATCACTATCTTTATCGACTGGTTTGCCATTTATTGTGATCTTATCTCCTTCGACCACAATATTCATTTTTTCAATATTCCCCCCTTTTTGGGTAATGACAATTTGTTCCGCCTCTTTCTGCTGATTTTCTTCCTGCGCAAACAGAGTAAGTGGCAGTGTTGCAATAGCAATGAATAATATTTTCAACATGAGTATATTTTTTAAGATTTAATCTACGTGAGTCTTCGTATTTCAAAGATAGGATAAACCGTCTAATACGAAGTGTTTCGGAATTGTTAAGGTTTTTTGATGTATTTGTTTCTTTTTTTAGCGGAGATATTTGATTTTGTACAAGGAAATGTTGTGATCCTAAAGAACTGTTTTTTAAAATAAGTCTATATTGCACTCATGTCAATAAGTGAATTTTTATCTCCGATTAACATCTGGGAAATAATAGGGGATGACTCCTATAAGCCAGGGCAATTAGGCAATACCACTGATATTTACTTAGAATCTTTTCCTGAAATTGAAGAGGCGGATATCATCTTGGTAGGATGTGGCGAACAAAGAGGTGCAGGCATTTTGGGACCAAGTAGTCTTGCTCCAGATCTTATACGGAAACAGTTTTATACGCTATTCTATTGGCATGAAAATATTAAACTTGCCGATATTGGTAATATTATACAAGGTGCCTCTTACAATGATACGATCGCAGCACTTCAAACTGTTATTGCAGAAGTAACATCTTTAGGAAAAACCATCATCGTTTTAGGGGGCTCACACGATCTGACCCAGGCTCAGTATAATGCATGTAAAAATGAAAGACAACAAGTAGAACTAACCTGTGTGGATGCTGTAATAGATTTGGATATGGAATCTCCTTTTAGGAACGATCATTTTCTTATGGAGATCTTTACAGGAGAGCCCAATTTTGTAAGGCACTATAATCATATTGGTTTTCAAAGTTATTTGGTTCACCCAGGCATGTTACAAACTTTAGATAAGCTGAAGTTTGATTTTTATCGGGTTGGGCATGTAAAAGAAGACATTGAGGAAATGGAGCCTGTCATTAGGAATACAAATATTTTTGCTTTTGACATCAATGCTATTGCTAATGCTTATGCGCCTTCTAATAAACGTACACCCAATGGTTTAAATGGGGAAGAAGCATGTATTCTAATGCAATATGCGGGGATGAGCAATCAAATGCAGTCAATCGGGATTTTTGGATATAACCATTTGCAGGATAGAGATGAGCTTACCGCAATGCAAATTGCCCACATGGTTTGGTATATCATTGATGGACGGTATAGGGGGTTGAAAGAAGCACCCATGAGTGAACAGGAAAATTACAATGAGTATCAAATGGCTTTTTCGGAAATAGAGGCAGTTTTTGTACAAAGTAAGAAAACCGGCCGCTGGTGGATGCAGTTGCCCGATAAAAAATACATTCCGTGTAGCTACAAAGACTATCTGGCAGCTAGTAGAGATGAAATACCTGAAAGGTGGTTTAGGGCACAGCAAAGGTAAAAGGGGGAAAAGGGTTTGGAATAATGTGGATATTGAATAAATTATAGTCAATTAAATGAACAGACAATAATAAACAGCGATTAAATACAGTAGGAAAATTACAGGATCATGTCACAAATAATCAATACAGGAATTGCTTCCTTTGGAATGAGTGGTAAGGTTTTTCATGCACCTTTTATTCAGGCGCATCCCGGCTTTAAATTGCAAGCTATTGTGGAAAGAAATAAAGCCGAGTCTCGCGAACAATATCCTGAATCTACATTATACCGATCATTTGAAGACCTTATAGCTGATGATGCTTTAGAACTGATTGTAGTGAACACTCCGGTTCAAACACATTTTGAGTATGCCAAAGCGGCCCTTAACGCAGGTAAAAATATAGTGGTTGAAAAACCTTTTACGGTTACCGCGTCCGAAGCAATGGAGCTGAACTCAATAGCCCAATCAAAAAACCTTTTTTTGTGTGTTTATCAAAACCGAAGGTACGATGGAGATTTTGCCGCGGTAAAGGATGTTTTGCAACAAAATTTGCTAGGTGAATTAAAAGAAGCGGAACTAAGATATGACAGATATAGAACGGGTCATAGTGGGAAGAGCCACAAGGAAGGCGACAAACCTGGGGCGGGAAACCTTCATGATCTGGGAGCGCACTTAATAGATCAGGCAATTCAGCTGTTTGGATTCCCTGAAGCCGTTTTTGCAGATGTGTTTGCCATGCGAGAGAATATGATTGCAAATGATTATTTCGAAGTGCTTTTTTATTATTCAAAACCTTTTCGGGTAAGAATTAAGGGGTCGGTTTTTGTAAGAGAACCATATTATTCATTCATCCTAAATGGAGCAAACGGAAGTTACATGCAACATCGTTCAGATTTGCAGGAGGAGCGTTTGCTGGCAGGCGCTGTTCCCTCGCTTGATCCCTGGGTTTCCACCCCTACAGAATTCGATGGTATTTTGAATACCACGATTAATGGCGAATCTGTTCGCAAAGAAACCCGATCCTCAATGGGAAACTATATGCAATACTATGACGATGTGTATAGGTCTCTTGTAAGTGGGAATCCTAATCCTGTTCCGGCCAGCGATGCAGTATTGACAATGCGCATCATTGATGCAGCTTTGCAAAGCAGCAGGGAAAGAAAAGTGATTATGCTTTAAAGAATATTTAGCTTAAATATTTTCCGCTTCGCCTGCCCGGAGTTTACGTTTGTTATTCAAATATTTATTATATACGATTTCCTGCATTGGCTTTCTGGCCACTTTGCTTTCAAGCCATGAAATAATATCCAAATACGCCAGAGATCTGGTTTCAAACCGGTTTCCATCCAAGTGTTTCACCTTTTCCAAAAAGTTTTCAAATTCGGGAATTAATTGTCGGGTAGAAAACTTAAATGAGTTTCTTAAAAAGCGAAATATTTCCTGCTCAATAACCGTGAGGTTCTTCATTCTGGACATGTAGCGATAAACTGAACGAGTCAAAGAATCAATTAGTTCCACATTTCCTAATTCATAGTGGGCTAAAAGATGCATCAAACGGGCATAACATTGTAGGTCGGTTCTCAATCCAGACGAGTCATTAATTATTTTTTGAATATAGTCTATACTAGTACTATAGTCTCCTGATAAATAATATAACAACGCAATTTTATAGTTGATAACCATCACTCGGTGACGATCCAAAAATAGTTCGTACTCGTTTAGTTTTTCTTCTATTTGTGGAAGTTCTTTCAATCCCTCTTCACACAATCCGGTAATATTATAAAAGTTGATTTTTGCTCCAGCTATATACACAAAGGACTGAACAGTAAAATTCATATTATCCTGTACCCTTTTGGATTGTGCAAATTCTTCAAAAGTTTTCAGGTCATTTCTAAGTCCGCGATAATTTCTAAGGTCAAAATGAGCGTTTAACAAACTATGATAACCTTTAATAAAATGTCCAGTTTCTACCCGCATCATCGCCGGCATTTCTGTAAACAGATTCACCCATTTTTGTGTATAACGATAATACATTAAGAAGTCCTGCCGTATAAAAGCATACCAGGTATAACATTGGTAAAAAAATAATCTCTCATAAAATCCTTCCTGCTGACCAGAACCTGATGGCAGGGATTGACGAAAATATTTCTTTACTTTGTTTTCTTCTTCTTCGTTTCTAGCATGCCCATTTGCAATAAAGAAACCATACATTTGAAGCGACAGATTGGAAAGACGAGTAATCATATCTAACTTTTTATTGGCCTGATTCGCTTCGTCTGATAGTTCATCCATTCTGTTTTTGAATGTGTCTGTAACATTTAACGCTTCTATTCTTTTCTCCAGCGAAAGCAAGAGTGGTAGAAAAAAAAATTTTTGATGATGGTATGCTTGTTCTTTTGCTTTGTCTATAACCCTCAAACTTTGAAAAAACAACCCCTTTTTATATAAAATATGCGCATTGTCAAACAACTCATTTAGTTGTAAATCAATGCTGTCATTGCTCTTTAATAAACGAAGACTAGCTAAAAGTTCTTTGTATAGATGGGCTTTTAGATTGGATAGCTGTGGTTTTGTAACATCTTTTAACTTTTTAAGTAATGCGTTGTCATTATAAATGGGCAATTTGTCCAAAACATCAAAAAGTTTGATCACTTTTAGATCTTCATTGCCTGAGCTTCGAGTAATGTATAACTTAAAGTGACGTTTTTCCGCTTTTTCTAAGGAACGGATTAATTGAAATAGCAAATCACTAGGTTTTTTTGACATTGGAACAAAAATAGTCTGAATTCAAAAGAAAAAACAATAAAAAGTAATAATTACAAATAAAGACTATATGGTGTTTTATTGTAGTCGGAAGAAGGAAAATAAAAAATCCGGGACGATACCCGGATAAATTCAATGTTAAATTCGCCATACGGCATGCAATCATTAAAGGCAATCTATTAGAGGTCATCTTTTTTGTACACTAACCACGTTCGGCAAGTGCAATACCCAACAGTAAAAATCAAAATTATCCTTGGGGTGCGCTAAGATAGGATATAATTCTTTTCTAGCTAAAACTTTTCTAAAAAAAGTATAAAAAAATGGTAAAATATTTGTGTAAAAGGTTGTTTATGATCAAGAACTCTACTTTGAAATTTGTTTTTGGATATCTGATTATTATAAACGTGAAACATTGACCTACTCTTGGTTTGGTCAAATTATAAGGTATTTTGGAATAGGAAAATTAACATTAGCTTATTAATTCAACGTATGGTTTGCTATTACCTTTGTGTTCTGAAGTTAAAGTACTTCCTAAAAAGATTAGATTTTAAGTTTTTTCATATGGCAAGCAATCGTTAGAGGTCAGTCCGTTTCTACGGAAGGACCTTTTTTGTTTTTAGGACAATAAAAAAGGGTTGCGGTTACAACCCTTCGATTTTTCATTGGAACAGATTAAGGATTATTTGTTATTCATTTGGTTAATGAGATTCAAAAGTTGGGTTTCCGAGACTTCGGATAAGTGGAAGGAATAGCCTACATAGTTTTTTCCTGAGGCAGGAGATGGAATAGTAACATCTCGCATTTCTGCATAAAATTTTCCATTTTTTGCGCTCATTGCCAGAAATGTACCTTCCTGACCAATCGGAATGGAGTTTTGATAACTCATTAGTCCTTGTTTATCAGATGTGGCGTTGAGTATTTGATTGTAAAGTTTAACGATTGTATTGGTTCCAGCGGTTTTAAAGAATAATACGGATGGGTCAATTCCTGAATATGAATTTCCAGTCTCTGTATTAAAGAGATTGCCGAAGTAACCAAGTATGGTGGTTTTTGGACGAGGATCATTATAAAGTGCATCACAATTGCGCCAATCACCAAGCGCATCTAAAGGAAAGATGGTGCTTCCGGAAGTGCTGATGCCAAATCCAGAAATCTGCGTCCAGTCTACGCCTTTGTTTACGGCAAAGGATTGAGAAATTGAGGTTGCTTCGTTTTCCTGATTGTGGCCATTAAGTGTGGTGGCAATAACAGTATCTCCGTCCCACATGGGTATGTCTCTATTTCCTCCATTGGCATTGCCACCTATTGGAACCTGCACCATAATGGGTTTTTGTTGCGGCCTGAGTTGCACCGGATTGTTGTTTTGAGATGCCTTTACGATTATTTCTCCAAAGGATTCAAGCATTTTACCATCTGCGGTTAGTGTTGGTTTGTTTAGAAGAATCATTGAGCTTGGCTTTAAAATATCCTGAATGGCAAGTGATACATTTCCTGTCACAGTTGCTCCTACACCATTGGCAAATACATTGGGAGGGAAAATGATTTTTGTACCACTTGGCAGCACTACAGTCTCTCCTTTTGCTGCATCAATGGTTACTTTTTCTTCATTTGGGGAGTTGTCCTGAACAAATCTTTTGAATAGAATTGCAGATTCTTTATCGTTTATCTTGTTGTCAACTGTCAGAGATTCATTTTTTCTACAAGAACTAAAGCTTGCTAACATGAGGGCTAATGTGGCCGCACTAAGGATAATCTTTTTCATTACGGTAGGGTTTATTGTTTTAAAAGTGTATTTACAAGTAAATCAACCATTAAAACAAATTGTTACCCTTGGGAAGAAAACTTCTTTTTTGTTTTATAAAAATAAAAAAGGACAGTAATGGTGATGAAAAAAAGAAGTATCGATATTTCAGGAATAAGACTGGACTTTTCCCTGACTTCAATTGGATTATTGTTGCCCTGATAGAAAAAGTTTGCCCATAGCCAGGGATTTAGCTCGGCTATTGTTGACGTATTTTTTAAGTATTCTGCCTGGGCCACCTGTAAGGCGATTGATGGCTTTTGGGTGTCTTTTAGTTTTTGATAAAATCTTTTTATTATTTCACCCGATGCCTGGTCATCTGCCTGCCAGCGAGTAGAAAGAACGCCATGTACACCCTTGCTGATAAAGGCCCTTCCGATGCTTTGCAATCCTTCGTTTTTGGTGTTTTTCCCTTTACCGGTTTCGCAGGCAGCTAAGACCACCAGAGGGCTTTTGGTAATATGGTATTGCAATTGACCAAGATAGATTTTGTTTTTCAGTACAATAAAAGGCTGATCCGAACTGTCTCCCGAAACTGCGTGAGCGGCTAAATGAATGATATGATTTGAATTCAAACTCGAAAAGAACTCATCATTTGTTATTTCGGAAGCACTATATCTTTTTGTTGCAAACAACTGCGAGAGAAAGGTGGCTTCTTCTCCTGCCTGTGGCAGTTTGGGAAACCCCAAATGGTCCTGGTCAAAATCAAAAACCACCACACCTGCTTTGGTTTTTTGTGGTTTGTGATCAAGTTGTAATAAAGAATACAAATAGCGTATGCTGTTTATCTTTCCAAAAAAGGAAGGCGACTGATTGTCTGTACACAGAGCTTCAAAAGGCAGTTGGTGCAGGTCTCCTGCTGGAGCAATAATAAATTGGTGATTTTTGAAGGTTTCTTTTGGAAAGTATTTATTGAAAATTTTATTGGAAAAGCCATAATATTCCAAAGGATTATTGTTGAAGGCTAGTGGATCATCATAGAAATATTTTTGAATAAATGATTGTATATCGTTCGTCGAAATCGTATCAAGAATGAAATGATCAATTCTGTGAGGACTAATTTGGATCATATAAAGAGTACTATCTCCAAAATAGTAGCTGATGATATTGTTGGAACTCGCAGCTTCGATAATACGTTGTTTAAAATCGTTGAAGGACGGAATAGTTAGCGTATTGGCAAAGTCGTTTTCTTGTAGCGAAAGCTGATATTCTCTGGCGGTGATTCGGGTTTTAATGGCTTGCCTTTCTTTTTCCGAGCGGGCTTGAGCCAATGCCAGATAATCGTTTCTGATTTCTTCAAATCTTTTTTTGTTGATGGAGGAATCCGACTGCCAGGAAAAAGTTCTTCTCTGCTCGTACAATAATTTGCGACCCTTTGAAAGTTCTGTGAGCCAAAGAGCCTTTTATAAATCTTCTTCTTTCTTAAACCGGTCATACATGTTATGCTGCCAGTGAATGGCTCTTTCAGTTAGTGCATCGTTGGAGTAAATACTGTTTTCCCCAAACATCCAGGGATCTATCAACTGTTGGGTGTAAAAGTCGTTTAGAACAGCGTTATTATACCAATAAGAAGTGCTGTCTGTATTTTTAGTTTTTTCATAGTAAAGTGCCAGCCCAAACATGGACGAAGTGGCGATAAAATCTGGATACAGACCCTGGCTGTCCAGGTTAAAAAAATGGAGCGCATTGAAAAACCATTTTCCTGAAGCTATAAAGTCATTTGCATAATAAAGGTTCATCCCTAGTTCGTTACACAGTTTTGCTTTTTCTCTTGGGGTGGCATTATTGGAGAACTTCCATGCTTTATCAAGAAATAAAAAAGCAGAACTAAATTGTCCCTGTGCGTTTAAGATATGGGCTTTGTCCACTAGGGAGGTAAGCTTACTGCCATCAATATTTTCCGAATCGGAAATTTGAAACAGAGATTGTTGATTCCAGTACACCGCACTATCCATTTGTCCTGTATTTAAGAAAGCCTCTGCCTTTAGATTATATAATAACACAGACTCCGGACTACTGGCTGAGCTCAGAAACTGAATGCCCTTGTTGGTGATATTTTGTACCGTAGCATAATTCTTCATAGAATAATAAGTGGTTGCCAGGTTGGCATAAAGGGAAGGAAGCAATTGATACTTATTATTTTCAATAGCAGATTGGATTGCGGTATTTTGAATATAGACCGCTTTACTAAAATCGCCCAGTCGGGTATAATTATTACCCAGTGGCTTGCATAAGTATTCTTCAAATTCCATTTCTGCGTTCAGAGTAGAATCTGAATTGTTGGTTTGCCAAAAGTTGAGGGCGTGTTCGTACCATCGGGTAGAAACTTGAACCTGTCCGCTTTGTAACAAATGATAAGCAAGGTTGATGGTGAATTGGAAGTAGGCCAGTTTTTCATCTCTGGAAATGGGCATTCTCCACATTAGCCCATACAAAGAATCTGCTTTATCGCTAATGGCAGGATGTGCATCGGTCTTATCGAACATCAAATTGATGAGACCTAAAAGAGAGTCTTTTTCTTTAAAATAGGAAAAGGTACCTTCTCTGGAACCGGGTTGTTGGGTGGAAGCAAATACAAAACCTAATACACCTGCCAATAAGAGCAAATGAAGTAATGAGCTTCTTAAGAAATTGGTACAGTTGTTTAAAATCTCCATCCGGCATACAAGTACCCAAAGCTACTGCTTTTGGCATTGTAATAATACCTAAAACCTAAGTGTGGCCCTAATTTCACCAGACCTACCTGAAGGTCTAAGAAAGGACTGGCTTTCCAATTGCTGAATGATTTTATCTGCTTAGTAGCATTTTTAATCACAGATTGCCCTGTTTGTCCATTTATTGGCAACAAGTGATAACTGGTTTTGGATGCCATCTTGCCTCCGATATCTGCGGATACAACTGCGCCCACACCTATTGAAATAAACTTATTGAGATTGTGTCTCAGTTGCAGTGGAATCAGTTTTATCTGGTTTATCTGTATGGTTTGGGTAGAGTCTAAAGAAGAGTATTCGTAAAATCTTTTGAGCGAGTCAATGTAAACAGTTCCTTTCTTTTCTAGGTTGGTCAAGTTGACAGTGGTGGTTCGTATTCCGGCTTTGTAAAAAATTTCCATTTGCAAATAGGGTCGGTAGGGGGCTAGTGGTGCCAGTCCAATACCCGTAACAATTCCATCGCTGGTTTGGGCGTTATTTCCAAAGGCTTTTTCATAACCAGCCATCAATATAGGGGATGGACTTTTCTTAAATCTTCCAGTGGCAAAATTGGTGATTACAGGTTCGTTCTTGTCGAAATAAATAGCAGTTCGAGATTTGAATGGCCTGTTCTCCAATTTCTTTTTTGTAGTGATGCCAAACTCCATAAACCCTTTTGTACTGTCCTTGTCTTCCACGCCCTTTTGATTGGTTCCAGACAAGTAAATTCCGTGAAATGTAAATATTGCCCTACTATCTTTTTTTTCAAGCTCCCAACAGCCTTGTTTCACTTTTGCCAGACTATCGCAGGGAGGGCATAGTGGCGACATGTCTTTTACCTGAATGGTTTGAGGATCCAGTTCTGCTGCAAGATCCATGTTCAGGGATATTTTTCTCGCTGGCCCCTTTCCATTATTCTGAAACCTGACTTTATACTGTAGAGACTTATTTTTCTTCAAGAATCTATAACTAATCCTTCCTCCTTTTAGATTCATTTTATTAGGGTCGTGAGAGTTCACTACTGGTACACTTAATTTATGCATGACCGGACTACCCTTGTCTGGAACAAACATACCAGTGATGGTAAGCGTGGCATTTGTATCTTTTATCATTTGAGGTGTCACATAAAGCTGCAAAAACGAAAATCTGGTTTCCCCTGAAGGAATGGTCCCTAGGCTGGCACTGTAAATATTTCGATAGGAAGAAAAGGTGTTGGCAATTGTAGTCGATGCATCATCTGCAATCACCATCTTTTTCGAATTGGATGGAGGGCTGCCACTTTCCGTGATCACTAGTGGCTCAGATCGTGTCTGTGGCTGTTGAATATCTGCACTAGCCATTAGTGCTTCGTTGTTAAAAAATCGAAGACCCGATGTGTCAAAACAAGTCTGGTCAAAAATTTTTTCATTCATCAGCAGGTACAATTTGCCATCAATATTTTGAGGCCCATCATTTTTCCAACCCACTATCAAAACCATGGTGTCGTCTGGTTTTGCCATGCAATTGTATTTGAGTTCGAACCGACCATTTGCTTTAAAAAAATCCTTTTCAGACGGTGAAACAGACGCTATGTTTTTGGGAAGCGGTTGTTTTGCTATTTTAATTTGTTGTTTTTTTCGTTGGGGTTTTTTGCCATCATCATAATTATTTACCGCATAAAAATTTACATCGTACGTTTTTGCTATTGCATAATAGTGGGAAGGGCTTTCGGACGTGCTAAAATGTCCGTCTCCAAAATCCCATAAATAGGTATAGAATGGTTCTGGGGCTCCGGGTATTTGAGTGAGTTTGGGAAGTTTGGCAGAAAACTGAATTCTGTTATTACTATCTATTGTAGCCACTATGGCACTGTCTGCTAGTTGTGCATTAGCAGGCAAAACAATAAATACACAACATAAATAAAGAAGGCAATATTTCACAAAACTCTTTTTTTATTTATCAATGAAATTCGACAAATGTTACCCGGCAACAATCTGTTTAGGATAAATTTATTCAATTAATTGATACCAATTGGAAATTTATTACATTAGCCAATCATATAAATACATTGCATACCGATCAACAATATATCGATGCCTTGCGGCAAAATGATGAAAAACTGATTGCAAAAATTTATCAGAATCATGCGCCAGGTATCAAGGCCTATTTGCAATCCAAAGGAGCGAGCACAGAGGATGCAGGGGACATTTTTCAGGAAGCAATTCTGGATGTGTATAAGTTGGCTTTGGATGAAAAATTTGTTTTGAGTTGCCCTTTGGAAGCCTTTCTCCTGCTTGTTTGCAAGCGAAAATGGATCAATCAGAGGGAAAAGTTCAAAAGACAAGGGGTAACAAAATCTTTAGATATCGGATTTCCAAGTATAGCAGATGATGATGACCACAAAGCAGCAGCAGATGTGGATCGGGTGGAAAAAGAAAACTTGGTGATGACTATGCTACATCGAATCAGTGAAAGGTGTAGGGAAATAATAATAGCAGCTTATTCAGGCTGGCATCAGGAAAAACTGGCTAATGAAATGGGGGTTAGTTATGCCTACTTGCGAAAGAAAAAATCGCAGTGTATGGCAGAATTGATCAAACTGGTAAGAAATGGAGGATAGGCGCTGGGTCTTTTTCAAACATTGTTGGAAAGTCCTATCAGACCATTAATAATATACACGAATGCAATAATAAACTATAAGATGTTATGAATAATTTTGATGCGATAGAGGATTATATAAATGGCGATTTGAGTGGCCAGGATCGTATCGCATTTGAAACCCGTCTAAAAACCGATATAGATTTGCAGAAGGATTATCAAGATTGGGTAAATACCGAAAATATTTTGAAAAAGCACTTGTCTGCTCAGGACAAAACCATACAATTAAAATCAACCCTTCAACCACTTACAAAAAAGTATTTTAGTAGTCAAAAACCAGAAGCCAGACTGGTATCTATAAAATCTGCCTGGCTCGCAGCAGCAGCCGTAGCTGCAATATTTATTATTTATTTTTCACTACCTGGTGGAGTGGATCATTTTTCTACGCCGGAAATGCCTCAGGCAATAGTTAGAGGCGATGAAAATCTTGCTAACAAAGGTGCTCTATTGTTTAACGAAGGACACTACAATGAGGCACTACCGCTGCTTCAGCAACAGGCTATCGGCAAACCCGATGATGCTACGGCGAATTATTTTTATGCCGTGTGTTTGGTAAAAACCGACAGATATGAAGAAGCATTGCCATTATTCCTGAATCTATCAAAGGGTGTATCTGCCTATAAAGTAGATGCCAGTTTTTTTGCTGCTTATGCTGCTTATAAAACAAATAAAAAAGAAGATGCTTTAAAGTATGCCAAAATGGTCCCTGAGAATAATCCATATTTTAAGAATGCGAAAAAGATTATTCAAAAATTGAATTGATCCTACTGACTTCAGGTTTCATCTGATCGACTTAGCCGCCAAGTATATTTGCGTCAATTGCCAAACAAAATTTAGCTACCAGAATATAATCAAAGGCACGGACTTGAATTTGAATATCTGCTTTTGCTATACCTTATTTTCTGCTTTCTGGCTAGCTGGATCTACGTCTTTTTTCGGTTTTTTTGAAATGGATAATAGCAGTGCCGGAAGCAGCACCAAATTGGTGATGGTGGCAGTAACCAGAGTTAGAGAAGTAAGCCAGCCTAGTGCTTTGGTACCTCCAAAATTGCTAAAACAAAAAATCACAAAACCGGCTATTAACACAAAGGAAGTATATAGAATACTGATACCTGTGCTGTGAATAGTTTGTACCACAGTACTTTTGACATCATTTTTGTGATGGCTTAATTCTTGTTTGTAATTGACCAGAAACCGGATGGTTATATCAATAGCAATTCCCAGGGTTACACTAAAAATAAGTACTGTACTCGGTTTTAGCCTTATGCCCACCCAGCCCATGACACCTGCGGTAATGATCAATGGAATGATATTTGGAATCAGCGAGCAGAGTAATATCCTAAAGGATTTGAAAAGATAAAGCATACATAAAGCAATCAATAGAAATGCCCAGAAAACACTTTCCTTCAGGCCATTTATTATAAAACGGCTGCCTTCCATAAAAGCGATACTACTTCCGGTTAGCGTTACATTAAAATCTTTTTCTGGAAATAATTCATCGGCTCTTTTTTCGATTTTGTTCAGCAATAAAGGCAACTCATGGGTGCCCATATCTGCCATATTCACACTAAGTCTTGCTTCCTGTTTATTGCTATCCATGAATCGGGAAACCAATTTATTAAAGGAACTCTCTTTCCCACTAGAATCTCCTCCGGCATCTTTCATATTTAAATACTGTGCCAGTCCAGGCAGATCAAATTCAGAGGGCATGGTGTAGTTGGCACTATCTCCATCATAAAAAGCCTGCTTGGCAAATTTTAATCCTTCTATCAAACTAAGAGGGCGGGCAATGCCTGGAATAGTCGACAGATATTGCGAAAAAGAATCTATCCTTACAAGGTTGTTAAACTCTCGAGTAACCCCATATTTCTTTTTGGTGTCTATCACAATTTCCAATGGCATAACGCCTTTAAAGTTCTTTTCAAAAAATTTTAGGTCGGTATATATTTTATCCTTGTTGGGTACATCATCCACCATAAAAGCATTGCTTTGCAATCGAAACAGACCGATGGAGGCAAAAGCAACCAGCACAATGGTGATTGTATAAATAAGCTTTCTATGAGAGAATGCCCATTTTTCGAGTTTTCCTAACCATCTGTTGAGTCTTGGGTTGTAGAGGTATTTGGTGTGTCTGAGTTTTGGCGGTGCCAAAAAATAAAGCACAATAGGGATAAGAATAATGGAAATAAAAAACAATACCATAATATTAATACCGGCTACCACGCCAAATTCTTTGAGAATGGCACTCTCTGTAAGTGCAAATACTGCAAACCCAATAGCCGCAGCCACATTACAAAAAAGCGTTACAATCCCCATTCGGCTTACCATATCCACAATTGCGTTTGTTTTCTTTTGCTGGTCCGAAAGGCCGTCTTCCTTTTTTAACAGTCGCTGCCAGCTTGTGTGGTACTTGTTTAAAAAATAGATACAATTGGGAATGCCAATGACCACAATCAATGGGGGAATAAGCGCAGTAAGCAATGTGATCTTATAACCAAAAATATATATACTGCCAATGCTAAACACTACACCGATAAGTACTACTCCCAAAGAAAGCAACATCGCACTCACAGAACGGAAAAAGAATAATAGAATAATAGCCGATAACAAAATAGAGGCAGTAAGAAAGTATCTCATTTCTTTTTCTATACGAGAGGCCAATACGGTTCTTATATAGGGCAGCCCGCTAAGTTTTATTTCGGTATTATTTTCTTTTTCAAATTTGTGAATCAATTGGGCGATGTCCTCTATCACCTTTGTTCTCTTTTTTGAATTGATGATATTGGCATCCATCGTCATGCCCATAATATAGGCTTTCGTATCAGCATTATACATCAACCCGTTATAAAAAGGAAGATTTAAGAAGGTTGCAGCACCGGAATCAATTTGGGATTGTGTGAGTGCTTTGGCAGGAAATATTTTGGAGGCTTTTAGCTTGTTTGTTTGGGCATCTTTTACCAGGTTTATGGCTCCGGGTACACTAAGAATATCCAGCACTCCTGGCATTTTTTTCAGTGCTGACTGAAGGGCCACATAGTTGTTGAAAAACTTTTCTGTAAAGAATTGATCTGTCTGTACGCCCAACACCATAAGGGTGCCGTCTTCTCCGTATTTCTGTTTAAATTTCTGGTAGGCAATATTAACCGGATGATTGGTTGGAATGGCTTTTGTAAATTCATAACCCAACTCTGCCTTGCTTGCCCAATATCCAAAAATTGCTGTGGTGGCTAGGAGGATGAATAAGAAAATGAATCGGTATTTGATTATTGATTTTCCAAGTTGTGCCCACATAAAACGTATATTTTAAAAAAAGGAGAACCGCCCTGTTATACTCATTTGAAATTGATAATTTGGATTTGCATCGATTGTCCAAACAGTATCATTGCAGTTCCCGGAGGAGTTGTTTGATAGGGCAAAGAAAAGAAAAACAAGTCAATAGGGTTTATTTTTTTGAACCGTGTTTTATTTCCTTGATTTATATTGCATAGTCTATTTGAAGCAAAAGGGTATCTATTGTCCGACCTCATACATAAAACAAAAGGCATTGTGCTAAAAACAGTGAAATATGGAGAAACCAGTGTGATTGTTTCTGTCTATACAGAGCTTTTTGGACTTCAGTCGTATCTGATAAATGGCGTAAGAACTTCAGGGAAAAAGGGAGCAGGCAAAATGTCTTTTTTTCAGTCGGCAGCTATTTTGGAAATGGAGGTATATCACAATGAGTTAAAACAAATCAATCGGGTAAAGGAGTTTCGGTTTGCTTATTTGTATCAGGATATTTTCTATTCGGTTATAAAAAATGGCGTAGCATTATATATGGTCGAATTGCTGACCAAATGTCTGAGCCAGCCAGAGGTGAACTTTGGGCTGTATGCTTTTGTAGAAGATTGCCTGATGGAGCTGGATACCTGTACCGGAAAAGAGATGGCCAATTTCCCCATTTTCTTTGCGGTGCATCTGTCTAACTTTTTCGGATTCCTGCCTGCTGGTATTTCAGAAGATTTATTAAAGAGCAATCAGGTATTGTTTGATGTGCAGGAAGGGATATTTACAGATACTCCTATTGCGCACGGCTGTTGGCTGGATACTAAACCAGCACTGGTTCTGGCAGAAATAGCCCTGGTCCGTCAGCCTGGTGAGCTAACAGAAATTAGCACCAATGCCGAAATTCGGCGAGGGATTTTAGAAGTACTGGAATTGTATTACAGCTTTCATATTTCAGGTTTTGGAAAAATGAAAACCCTTCCGGTGCTGAAAGCAATCATGAGCTAGGGAAGGAGGTGCAAAAAGTCACATTCATAGTAAAGCTATAAAGTGAGGTTTAGGCGAGATGAACAAAAGACTTTGATGATGCTTTCCCAATGATCGGCAATAGGAATTCTTTTTTCAAAAAAATTCAAAGTAAATCTGTGAGCCCTTGTGCCTGGAAACTCCCTGAGCGCATTTAGGATTTTGTACCAATGTAAAGATTGCCGCTTTTTTAATTCAAAAAACTTCCCCTAAAGGACGAAGCTATATTTTTGCAGACATTATGGATATTAAGAAACTCAGACCTGTGGCAATATGGCTCTTTGTGGGGGCTGCTATGATCGTAGTGCAAATATTACTTGGAGGACTTACCCGGCTCACCAACAGCGGACTTTCGATAACAGAATGGAAACCTATTTTGGGGGCATTGCCGCCGATGAACAACCAGGACTGGCAAGCGGCTTTTGAAAATTATAAACAAATAGCCCAGTACAAATACATTCATAACTATTTCACCCTCAGTGATTTTAAGTTTATATACTTTTGGGAATGGCTGCACCGGAACTGGGCCAGATTCATGGGGCTGGTATTTATTATTCCATTTGTATATTTCATTTATAAAAAAATTATTGATCGAAGCCTGTTTTGGCCAATGGTCATTCTTTTTCTGTTGGGTGGTCTGCAAGGGCTTGTGGGCTGGATAATGGTGAGCAGTGGAGTGGGTACAGATTTAGTTTATGTAGATCATATCCGGCTAGCGGTGCATTTTATCGCTGCCTTGATTTTATTAGTATATGTTGTCTGGTTTGCACTTAAACTAACAGTTCCCGATAGTAAAAAAGAAAATAATAAGCCGATTAAAAATTATACTATCGCCTTGCTGGTATTGCTCACAATTCAACTGATATACGGCGCCTTTATGGCCGGCACCCATGCTGCAAAGTCGGCCATTACCTGGCCAGGAATTAATGGTCGTTTGCTTCCCAATATGGAACCGGACGGGTTCCTTCACAATCTGTTGGCCATTCAGTTTGTACATAGAAGTCTGGCATTTCTACTCACCGTGTTGATTGTTTGGTTTACCATCAAATTGTACAAACAATCCAAGGCTGGCGTACTTTATGCCTGGCGAAATGTTCCTTTGTTGGTATCCCTGATACAGGCTGCCTTAGGCATTTTGACGCTTACCCAATATTTAACTCCTTCCAAATTATGGCTTGCCATCAGTCATCAGTTTGTAGGCATGTTGCTGTTGGTTTGCCTGGTAGTCATCTATTTCTATAGTGCAAAAAAGAGAATTTAGCATCGTTAATCTACATCATCGTTTACGATAAACAGCATACACTATTTTTCAGAGCCAGACGAAATGGTCGGTTTCGGAAACCGATCTTGTAAAGACAGGTATTAGCGTGATATCTAACCCACATGGCTGCTTACCACTCTTGAAGGTTTAAAATTAGGCTAAAGAATCAGTGTCGGAAAGTGAAGATTTAACTGCGAAAGTCATTTGTTTGGTGTAATCGATTTTTTGAAAAGATATGTTTCAAATATTGGCAGGATTCAGCGTTTGCGGATTTTGTAGTGATACAAGGGGTGTTGGAGGGTATCGATAGAGAAAGGAACTTTGCCATTGATGTATTTTAGATTCTCCCTTCGCAACAATAATGACAACCTGGATGCCAACTACTGGTTGGTGGAGAGTTACCCTTATGCGACGGGCTGAGTTTGCCATCGCACCATACTGAACTTTGGTTTCATTGACCAGGAGTATAGGCCCGAACAAATGAATAAAATAGCCAGATTGCTGACACATCGGTATCGGTTGAAACAATCCTTTTTAGCCTTGATGACTAGAAAATAATTGATTTTGCAGAATCTTTGTGGCAAAGGATTAATGTTGAATAACCCTTAGACGCCGAAGCCTACAGTCCATCATCCAGGCAGGAAGATGTGGATAGCCCGGTGTGGGCGTAGTAAAGAAAAAAGAAACGATGCCCGGTTGATGGTCCTGGTTCTGGCTATCAATATACATGGGTTCATCCAATACGCCTGCATCCATGAGGGTAATCTGGCCGATGTGGACAGCCTGTCTTTTATGATAGACAAGCTCAACCGTTCAACACCACTTTGATATAGAAATAAAGACCACCGAAGACAAACTTACGGCAACAGAACGCTTGTAGTACAAGAATAACCGGAAGTATGAGCAGAAGGAAAGCTCAATGGGTATTTACTTTCTAAGAACCAGTCTGTCGCTCATAGATGAAGTGATGGGGTGGAACATTTACAATACTATCTGCGAGATAGAAAGCTTGTTCAGGTGCCTGAAGACAGACCTGAACTTAAGACCCCCATCTATCATAAAATCAGATACCGGAACAATGGTACACTTGCATTTAGGGACACTGGCTTACAGGTTGGTAAATACCATCCGTTTTAAACTGAAGACTCATGGAATCAACAGCAACTGGCGTGAAATAGTAAGAATAGGCAACATGCAGAAAATCATTACTGCCTATGGTTCCAACAAAGCCAGAATCAATATTGGTGTAAGAACAGGTTCCGAACCAATAGAGCTCTATTAAATATCCAGTTTATCCAGCTGATGAAAAGCCGTCTCTTTACCAAAAGAAAATCTGTCGCACACAAACCAGAACTCAAAAAAATTGAATACGGCTCCCACAAAAGACTTCCGCCTGTGGAGCAGGACAAACTGTACAATGAGATATTTGAGCCGGCAGAAATTTTTAAGAAAAACCAGAAGAATGTCTTATGCCTTTCCCTTTTAATTTTTAGACAAAATTGAAATCATCATTTTTGCACAGACATATCTTTCCCTTCTACCCAATTTGATGATTGAAGACTCATCAAAACTGTGCAATAAGATAGTAAGTGCACTACAAGTTGCTTACTTAGCTAACCAGACAAAACTGGTACTAGATGGACATAAGAAGCCTGGGACACAGAAGACGTTTTTTAAAAACATGAAAAGCCTGCCGTGTTCCAGATTTCTATAAATATGTTTGGGGAATTATTTTCCGCCAATAAGATCTTCCTGAAGTTCTTTTAATTCATCCCATTTTCCGGCGGCAGCTAATTTAGCTTGTTTTGGCCAGGTAGCAGGATCATGAATTTGGAATTTAGGACCAGCGGCTTCAAGAATAGCTTTCAATTTTTTTCCAGTGGCTTTACTAAGATCTTTAAAAGTAATGATGCCTTCTGCTTCTAACAATTTAGAAATTTTTGGACCGATACCTTCTATTTTAGCAAGGTTATCCTTTTCAACCTTTGCGGTTTCTTTTACTTCTTTCTTTTCTTTTATAGCTTTAGGAGCCGCTTCTTTTTTCTCTTGCTTTTCTACTGGCTTTTCTGCTTTTGCTTTCTTGGCTTTTGGAGCTGCCTCTACTTTTGCCACAACCACTTCTTCTACCGGAACTGTAACTGCGCAATTTACCACACCAAAAGCATCGTTTTGTACAAACTGCTCTGCGGAATGATCATTGACCCAAGTGCCGTTATCTAATAAGTAGCGATATTCATAAGTTTTGCCAGATTCTAATGGTACAATGGCAGCAAGTGTGCCGTTTTTCTGAACCTCCAATCCAATTGCGTCATCTATATTCCAGTTGTTAAAATCACCAAGTAATAGGGCTTTAGTCGCATTACCCAATGCTTCTGCAGGTAGCGAAAATGTAATCTTTTTCATCGTTCAATTTTTGTTTAAAATATTTTGGGTGCTTTTTTTAAGCGCTGCAAATATAGTCAAACTATTGTGAGAAGAGGATTTGATGGGTTCTGAGGTGAACTTTCTGTGGATAATCAGAAATATTTCAAGCGACTTTTTCTATTATTTCCTAAATTAAACCCTATCTTAAAGCCCTTATGAAAAAGTATTGTTTTACTCTGCTGGCGGTGGTTTTTTCTTATTGTTTTGTTTTTGCACAGCAAAGGCAAAAGCCAAAAGTGTTGGTTATCTCAAAGACCAATGGTTTTCATCACAACTCAATACCGACGGGTATTGCAGCCATTCAGCAACTGGGAAGAGATAATGGTTTTGAAGTGGACTCAACCACAGATTCGTTGTGTTTTAATAACAAAACACTCAAGCAGTATGCCGCTATTATTTTCTTGAACACAACCGGTACTATATTTGGAAAAGAACAAAAACGAGCTCTTCAACAATATGTGCAAAAAGGAGGTGGAATTGTGGGGATACATGCGGCCGCAGACACTGAATATGGATGGCCTTGGTTCAACAAAATGATAGGTGCCTGGTTTTTGAGCCATCCAAAACAGCAAGTGGCCAAGCTGCTGGTACTCCAAAATAACCATCTTTCTACTCGGCATTTACCGGCAATTTGGGAACGTAAAGATGAGTGGTATAATTTTAGGGATTTGAATCCGGCAGTGCAGGTTTTAATAGCCATTGATGAAAAGAGCTATGAAGGCGGTAAGAATGGAGAACACCACCCAATGGCCTGGTATCATAATTTTGAAGGAGGCCGGGTGTTTTATACAGCTTTGGGTCATACCAATGAGGCGTACAGTGAACCGCTGTTTCTACAACATCTGGTCGGCGGTATTCAATATGCGATGGGTGTAAAATGAGGCAGCAATGAGGGGCTGATTTATGCAACACAAATGAAAGAGGTGTCACAATTTTGATGAGCTATATTCTGGCGCTTGTTTAATAAAAAATTAACCCTAATGTAGTAATACCCTTTTTGATACCTGAAATAATACACTAAATTTGTGCCAAAGAAATTCTTTGATGAGGTATCGATTTGTTTATATCCTTTTTATATTTTGCTTTTTTGCGACGGGGCTTGTTTCCTGCCTGAAAGAAAAAGACGAAGCTGCCTCATTGGAAGAGCGTAAAGTTAGTATAGCCGGCAACTGGGTGGTGAGTGAATTTAATAATGATTTGACGGTGTATGGTCGTTCTGCTACCTTGAAACCCAATGAGTTTGGATATGTTTTTATGAATGGTGGGCGTTTGATTGTGCGAGGTAGTGCCAATAGCACAGATACACTGTTGAGCCGGGAATATGAGGGATCCTGGAATATGGAAAATGGGATACTAACCATAAATGCCAACTACTGGGGCGGCCGGATGATAGAAAAATGGGTGATCATTTATTTGTCTAATACCACGCTGACTACCAAAAAAATTTCTGCTGAATTTCCGCAATAGCCAGATGAGAAGAAAGAATATTAAACCTTATTCTACTGCATACTTTATTAAGTTTTATATATTTAGATATTCAATCGCTCCTTTCTGTAATTTTGGGAGGGGAAAACTCTCGTCATTTTTGAATTCATTTTAATCAGTATGATGAAAAACATTATTGTTATTGCTGCATTATTCTTGTGTACATTGGCCGTTCAGGCACAGAAAGTTACAGGTTGCGGCTATAAAATTCCGCCACGAAGTTTGAAAACCAGTTTTCAGTCGGTATATGAAGCAAAGGAGGTAGTGGATCAAATGCTAAAAAAGGTGAACTGGAATGAGAACTTCAGGTTGCAGGAAAGAAATGGAATCCAGAACGCCTATGCCACCATCATCAATAATGTTCGATGGATTGTGTATGATAATAGTTTTTTGGAGGATGTGGATGAATTTACACGCACCAAGTGGGCCAGCATCAGCATCATGGCGCATGAAATGGGGCATCATTATTATGATCATGTGGTGAGTAAAACCGGAAGTACTCCACCCAAAGAATTGGAGGCGGATGCTTTTAGTGGCTATGTGATGTCATTGTTGGGGGCTTCTAAGGAGGAAGCAGTAGCCGCGATCAAGGCCATTGCCACAGACAGAGCCAGCAATACTCATCCAGCAAAAAATGATCGGGTAAACGCTATTTCCAATGGTTGGGATAAGGGCGGCAAAGGAGGATCAAATAATAGTGGAACAAACTCAAACCCTACAAACTCAACCCCTACTAATACTACTCCTACAACCCCAAAACCTTCCACAAACTCAAACCCGGGCGGACAACCGACAGGCAATACCCAAACCAATCCAAATACAGATCCCAGTTGGATTTTTTTAACTATCCAGAGCAACAAAGATGAAACGATTCAGTTGAGTGATGATGGTAAAAAATTTCAGGATGTGGTTTTGAAAGCAGGTCAACCCTTTGTCTTCAAATACGATATTTATAATTATGGCTGGCTAAGGATGAAGTATTATAATGGATTCAGAACCTATAAACTTAGTCATGGCACAGACTATACCATTTTGTGGAATAGGCGAACCAACAACTGGACACTAGCACCAATAGTAGATTAGCCAAAGACTCACTTAATTTCACGAAGCAATGCTTTCGCTCTTTTGGGTTGGAAGGGGGCGTATCGTTTGTTTTTTTGATCAGCAACTCTATCTGTAAACAAGATACCGGATAAATGGTCGGTTTCGTGCTGAAATATGATAGAGGTAAACTCTTCCATCATTTCTATTTGTTGCCGACCAGTAGTGTCGATATAGGACACCATGATGGCATAGTTTCTGATCACATCATCCCGATCCTGAAAAGACAAATCGCCTTCGACTCCTTGTAACAGAAAGTCAGAGCGCCAGATGATTTTTGGGTTGATAAAAAATTCGAAGGGCTGTTCTTTTTTATCAAAACGTTGCACCCAAATCAGGTTTCTGTTGATGCCCACTTGTGGTGCGGCAATGCCTACGCCCCGATTGGCTGGATCCTGCACCGCTTTCAACATTCTGTTTTTAAGAGTTGTGAGCAACGGATCGTCAAAGGCAATATCTAAAGAAATCGTTCGTAATGCTTTTTGCCCTACTGGTTCTGAAAGAGGAATGACACGCAGCATAGTGCTGGTGTCGCCACTTAAAATTATTTCCTTTTCGCCCTCAGAAAAATTTTGTGCTTGTAAAGAATGGGTGTAGAGTAATGAGATACTTATGAAAAAAAACAATTTCATTCGCATAACTTTTAGTGTATAGTTTGTAGAACCCAAAAGAAGGCAATGATGCGTTCAAGCCTAGCCATTTCTAGCCGAAGCCAGCCTTGTTAGATGTGATATTGGCTGGTACACTCTATTCAATCAAATGGTCAAAATGGCTGCTCTCTTATTCTTCCGATTTCTGGGACTCTATTTCTGCAATGCTCGTTGCTTCATTCATTTGTTCCAATGCTTCTTCGTGCAAGTAATCTTTTCGTTTCAGTTCAAAATTGCGACCCAGATAAAGTTTGCGTACCTGTTCGTTGGCGGCCAACTCTTCCGCGGTTCCATTTTCAAATATTTTTCCATCAATCAACAAGTAGGCACGATCACAAATAGAAAGGGTTTCGTTCACGTTGTGGTCGGTAATCAGAATACCAATATTTTTATGTTTGAGCCGAGCCACAATACTCTGGATGTCCTCCACCGCTATAGGGTCGATTCCGGCAAAGGGCTCATCTAGCAAAATAAATTTGGGGTTTACAGCCAATGCTCTGGCTATTTCGGTTCTTCGGCGTTCACCACCACTCAACACATCGCCATTGCTTTTTCTTACATGGCCCAATCTAAACTCAGCGATCAACGATTCTAATTTTTGCTTTTGTTCGGCTTTGGATAGTTTGGTCATTTCCAGCACCGCTGCAATATTATCCTCCACACTAAGTTTTCTGAAAACCGATGCTTCCTGAGGTAAATAGCCAATGCCCATTTTGGCTCTTTTGTACATGGGCAATTTGGTGATGTTCTCATCGTTTAAAAACACATGGCCTTCGTCGGGTTTTATCAACCCAACCACCTGATAAAAGGAAGTGGTTTTTCCCGCACCATTTGGGCCTAATAGCCCTACAATTTCTCCCTGATTTACAGTGAAAGATACTTTGTTTACTACAGTTCGCTGCCCATAGCGTTTTACCAATTCACTGGTTCTGATTGTCATTTGCATTAGCGCAAAAATACTATGCTAAACTGAATACTGGTGAATGAAAGTTTGTTAAAAATAAATAGTACCCAGACCTGAAAGTTGAATGGTCCTGTGCTTATTTAAAACGGGTTTTGTTCATGGCAAGAATTTCCTCTACATATTTCCTCTCATTGCATAGGCGGGGCACTTTGTGCTGACCACCCAGTTTGCCCTTTTCTCTTAACCAGTTGTTGAAACTTCCTTTGGGAATATTGTGCACTATTGGCATTCCAAGGGCAATATCTTTATATCGTTTGGCTTCATAGTCGCTGTTGATAGCTTGAAGGGCTGCGTCCAGTTCTTTGGTGAAAACCTCAAGGCTGTCAGGCTCTTTTTCGAACTCAATCAACCATTCATGAGTGCCGTTGGAAGTTTCTGAAAAATAGACCGGAGCGGCTGTATAATCGTTTACCACCGCACCTGTTTTGGAACAGGCATTGTGTAGGGCGTTGTCCGAATTGTCCACTATTACTTCCTCTCCAAAAGCATTAATATAATGTTTTATTCTGCCACTTACAATAATCTTATAAGGGCTTTTGGAAGTGAATTTTATGGTATCGCCCAACAGATATCGCCACAAACCTCCATTGGTGCTGATCACCAATGCATAGTTGGCTCCCAGTTCTATATCCTTTAGTCCAATGGTTGCCGGATTGGATTTGCCATACTCGCTCATGGGCATAAATTCTAAAAAGATTCCATGGTCGGTGAATAGCAACATGCTGTCATCTCCTGGAATTTCATTGCCTGCAAAAAAACCTTCGCTGGCATTGTAGGTTTCTACATAATGGATAGGTTTACCAATGATTGAGTTGAACTGATCCTTATAGGGGGTAAAAGATACGCCTCCGTGAATATATAATTCCAGTGAAGGCCATACCTCAGAAATGGTTTTGCATCTGGTTATTTCTAATAATCGTTTGAACAAAATAAGCGTCCAAGTAGGTACACCACTGATGGAGGTTACATTCTCGTTCATTGTTTGCAACGCCATTTTCTCCAGCTTGTCCTCCCATTTGTCCATAAGGGCAATATCTAAATCCGGAGTGCGCAACCAGTGTCCCCAAAATGGACTATTCTGTAATAATACTGCACTCAAATCACCATACTGGGTTTCATTGTTCAATGGATTTATGGTATGGCTTCCGCCAATGACCAACCCTTTTCCACTAAGCATTTCACTATCTGGGTTGTTCTTATAGTACATGGTCAGCACATCTTTGGCTGCCTGATAATGACAATCCTCCAGACTTTCTTCGCTAATAGGAATAAACTTGCTTTTATCGCTCGTGGTGCCACTGCTTTTGGCAAACCAATTTATCGGGCTGTTCCATAAGATGTTTTGCTCACCTTGCATCATCCTTTCAATGTAGGGTTTCAAATCATCATATTCGCTAATCGGAACAGATTTCTTAAAGTCTTTGATACTAAAAATTTGACTGAATCCATGCTTACGCCCAAACTCGGTATACTGAGCTGAAGTAACAAGATTCTGTATCACCTCTCTTTGAGCCTCTATCGGATGGCTTCGCCAAGCTTCTATACGCCAATGTCGCAGGCGTGCAAGAGATGATATGGCTGGACTTAATATTGGCATTGAATTTCACAATATTAATACAAAAACGAAAAGATTGCAAACAGATTGTATAATAATATTTCCTTTCATCCTATGGTAAAAAAATTAGGGTACCAATTGATTGGTCAAAAAGGAAAACTGTTGCCTTATTACAGGCAATAAGCAAGGAAGGTAGAAATGTACAAAATGTTTTGGTTCGCAAATAGATGGTTTGTGATTTTCAGAATTGCCAGAGAATATTTTTTTAAACTTTTAAAAAGATTGATTTTAATCTAGTTTATTTTTATTATTTTCACTTTCGTAAACTTTCGATAATGAATTATACGAAACTTAAATGAAATTAGAACTCAATAGAGCCAATGGTTTGCAAGAAGTTTCGAACGAAAGAACCGTTTGGGACGTTTTGGTGATCGGTGGAGGTGCTACCGGGCTTGGTGTGGCACTAGATGCCGTTTCCAGGGGGTATCGAACGCTATTAGTGGAACAGTCAGATTTTGCCAAAGGCACTTCGAGCCGAAGTACCAAACTAGTGCATGGCGGCGTACGTTATCTGGCGCAGGGGGATATAAAGTTGGTGCGGGAGGCTTGCATAGAAAGAGGCTTACTACAGAAGAATGCACCTCATTTGGTAAAAAATCAAACTTTCATTATTCCGGTTTATACCTTTTGGGACTGCATAAAATATACGATTGGTTTAAAGGTATATGACTGGATCGCCGGGAAAATGTCCCTTGGTAGATCGGTATTTATTTCCAGAGAAGATACATTGACAGTACTACCAGGCATTAGGTCAAGAGGACTTAGAGGCGGTGTCTTGTATCATGATGGGCAATTTGATGACTCCAGGCTGGCGTTGAATCTGGCACAAACAATTATTGAAAATGGTGGCTTTGCGCTCAATTATGTGAAGGTTACAGGACTCCTGAAAGACAGTATTGGACAGGCTTGTGGTGCAGTGTTGAAAGATGTAGAAACAGACAAGGAATATAAGGTTCATGCGAAAGCGGTAGTGAATGCAACTGGAGTTTTTGTAGATGGAATATTGAAAATGGATGACCCTCATTCAAAGGAAATGGTAGTGGCCAGTCAGGGAGTTCATTTGGTTGTGCCAAAAAAATTCTATCTCTCAGAACATGCGCTTATGATTCCCGAAACCAGTGATGGGCGTGTACTGTTTGCTGTACCCTGGCACAACGAGGTGGTGCTGGGTACAACCGATACTCCTATTGGCCAGCCAAGTTTGGAACCAAAAGCATTAGAAAAGGAAATTGATTTTATACTAAAAACTACGTCAAAATATTTAGTGCAACCCGTGAAACGTAGCGATGTACTGAGTGTTTTTGCCGGCCTGAGACCATTGGCTGCACCAAAAGAGGGAACCCAAAAAACAAAGGAAATATCGCGAAGCCATAAAATTGTTATTTCTAAATCAGGGATATTCACCATCATTGGGGGCAAATGGACCACCTTTAGAAAGATGGGTGAGGACATGATGAACACTATTGAGAAAAGGATGAACTGGCAACCGAACCCACCATTAACCAGACATGGGAAAATTCATGGTTTTATTGAAAAAACTGACTGGAATGATCCTCTTTTCTTTTATGGTAGTGATAGGACATTGCTAAAGGCAAAGATGAACGGGTCTGCCGATATTTGGTTGAGTGACACACTAAAGATTCATGAAATGCAAGTGGTTTGGGCCGTGGAAAAGGAAATGGCCAGAACCGTAGAAGACGTGCTGGCCAGAAGAACCAGGGCCTTGTTTTTAGATGCCAGGGAGAGTATAAGAATTTGTGAGCCGGTGGCCAGAATAATGGCGACCGTATTGGGAAAGGACAACGATTGGATACAACATCAAATTAACGATTACAGAAAGCTTGCACTACAATATGTTTTATAACAATAGAAGATAAGAAGAGAATAATATCAAATTGAGCAATCAATGTTAAGTGTATATTATCTCTATTTGAAGAAAATATTACGAATTGCTGTAGCAGGATTTCTTGTTGTCAAAATCTCTTTTTTTGCAAACCAAAAACAGGTTATAATGGTATTTCTACTAAAAGCCACAAGTTTATTACGAACAAAACTCGCTATGACGGTGGCAATGTTCGTATTCGCCAGTACATTATTGGCGCAGCAAAGATCCATTACCGGAATGGTAAAAGGAAGCGAAGACAAAAAACCCATTTCCAATATTAGTGTTCAGGTGGAGGGTAGTTCGCGAGGTGCTATTACTGATGCAAAGGGAGAGTTCAAACTATTAGCCAGCACAGGAGAAACAATTAGCTTTTCCGGTATTGGATATGTGTCCACTCAAATTATTCTGACCGATGCAAACAGGTTATCTATTGAATTGGCAAAGGGTGAGGGCGAATTGGAAAAAGTGGTGGTAACCGCCTTGGGCATTAAGCGGGAGGAAAAATCTTTGGGATTTTCTCAAACCACCCTACAGAACGAAGACTTAACCGATGCCGTTTCCAGCAATTGGACCGATGCACTTTCGGGCAAGGTGGCGGGATTGAATATGTTGCGATCGGGAGCAGGACCAACTGGTTCCAACAAAATAATACTACGTGGCGAAAACAACCTTACTGGTGATAATGAAGCCCTGATTGTGGTGGATGGTGTGGTCATCAATAACAGTAGCGGACGAAGAACGGGAAATGGTAGTGAGGCTGTGTACGGAACCGGAAGCGACAATATGCCTGCAGATTATGGAACCGGGTTGAACGATATTAATCCAGAAGATATTGAATCCGTTACAGTGCTTAAGGGGCCCGGCGCAGCAGCACTCTATGGACAAAGAGGCGCAAATGGTGCCATCATCATTACCACCAAGTCTTCTAAAAGAAAAAAGAATGGAATCAGTTTTACCTTCAATTCCAATTATTCGCAAGAAAGTGTAAACCGCTGGCCGGATATGCAGTTCGAATACGGCCAAGGACTGGATGGGGCACCTAATTATTCCTATGGTACTACCGTAGATGGTGCCAGTACCAGCGGAACCAGTTCTGCGTATGGTCCCAAGTTTGAAGGTCAGCAGTTTTTTCAATATGATCCTGTCAGGCAGGCGGTAGATTCCTTAAGAACGCCCTGGGTACCTTATGTAAATAAGATCAGAAATTATTTTGAAACAGGCCATACCTATAATAATACAGTAACCTTTGATGCAAATATCAATCGCACATATATCAGAGGCTCCTATACCAATGTGCAGAACACCTGGATCATGCCCAATACTGGTTATCGCAGAAATACTGGTGCGCTCTCTATCAATTCCAAAATCACTGACAAGTTGCAGGTTTCTGCCAAAGTGAACTATACAAATAAGTACAGTGACAACCTGCCGGGTGCTGGTTATGGCAACCAATCTATCATGTATTGGTTCATTTTCTGGCAGCCCAATGCAGACCTGGATTGGTTAAAGAATTATTGGGTAAATGGGCAGAATGGATTAAAAATTAAGTATCCCTATAGTTCCTTCCCCGAAAATCCTTATGCCATTGCCTACCAGTTTTTAAATCGCTCCAATAGAAATGGGATTACAGGAAATGCACAGGCCACCTATTCATTCTCCAAAAACCTAAGTCTGATGGTACGTACGGCAGCCGACTGGTCCGATGAACACAGGGCACAAAAAAGACCCTATGATGCAGGTTCCAGAATGGTGAAGGGAAGTTTCAGAACACAGGATATAGGAGCGTATGAAATCACTACCGACTTTTTGATTAAGTATCAAAAGACTTTAAACAAAGAGGTAAAAATCACGGCTTCTGCAGGAGGAAGTACCCTTAGAAATCATTATGACAGATTAGAATTTAGAGCCGATTCCTTAAAAGTTCCTGGAGGATACTATTTTGGAAATGCTGCTGGTGAAGTATACGAGTACCCCTGGAATAGCAAATATGTCATCAATAGTTTTTATGGAGTTTTTACTGCATCTTATAAAGACTATCTTTTTGCAGATTTATCTGCCAGACAGGACTGGAACAGTGTGCTGGCATCGCCCCAAAGAAAAACTGGAAGTGGGTTTTTCTACCCGGCCTTGAATACCAGTTTTGTGTTGTCGGATGCATTTAAAATGCCTAAGAGCATCAATTTTGCCAAAATTAGATTGTCGTTATCCAGTGTCGGTAGTGGTTCTACGGTACCATATCGTACTGCCTATAATTATGAGATTGCTACGGCTGTTTTTGACAGTGCATATCAAAACCCTTCTACGTTGATCAATCCAGATTTGAAACCGCTGCGAACAAATACGTATGAGATTGGTGGAAATATCAGAATGTTCCAAAACCGCTTAGATATAGATGTGGCCGCCTACTTGGGCAATACGAAGAACCAAATTTTGGATCGGATCATCGATCGGGCTTCGGGCTATTCAAGGCAGGTGATCAATGCCGGCACTGTCAGAAACAAAGGACTGGAAGTAACCGTGAATGCCACCCTGATTAAATTGAAAAAGTTCTCTTGGAAAACCGCTGTAACTTTTGCGGCCAATAGCAATCGAATTATCAGTATGCCAGATTCTAGCGTAGTGCTCAACACCGGTTATGTGGGAGGCGGACAGATTGTAGCCAAAGTGGGTGGTAGCATGGGCGACCTGTATGGTAGAGGATATGTGCGCGCCCCGGATGGCCAAATCGTTTATGATCCCACCTCCGGAAATGCACTCATCACTCAGGAAGTGGTGCATATTGGCAATACCATTCCAAAAGGCAGGGTGTCATTCTCGAATAAATTTTCTTACGGAGGCTTCACTTTAAGCACTTTGTTTGATGCACAATATGGTGCCATTGGTCATTCACTCACCCATTATAAAATGGTGGAACAAGGAAAACTTGCAGTTACGCTTCCAGGCCGTTACAATGGAATTATTGGAAATGGGGTGGTTCAAAACCCGGATGGCTCCTACAGAAAAAACGATGTGATTGCCATTGATATAGATGAATATTACCGATCGCACATGGGAACAGACAATGCGGAAGGAGCTTCCTTCAGCACAGATTTTATTAAGTTTCGGGAAGCACGTTTCGACTACACCCTGCCATCAAGATTCTTGAAAAAATGGGGAATTGAAAAAGCCAATATTGGTATTTACGGTCGAAATCTTTTCATCTGGAGTCCATGGCCAATGTTCGATCCAGAGTTTGGCACACTCACTGGTTCTGATATTGTAAAAGGATTTGAAGTAGCACAGTTCCCATCCACCAGAACCATTGGAGCCAGTTTAATAATCGGGTTTTAACTCTTAAAACATGTAGCAATGAAACAGCAGCAATTATTAAACGCCGTCCCAATAAAGAATCAGAATTGCTTATCATTTAAGTATATTAAAAAAATACAAATGAAGAAACTTATATACTTGTATTTGATGTTGAGTCCTTTTGTGATGATGACATCCTGCACAAAAAACTTTGACAAAATCAATACAAACCCAAACAATATTCTCTCCGTTTCGCCCCGGCAATTGTTGCCACCATCTTTGATCACCATGCTGGGAACCACCATGACCCGAAACCGAAATTTTAACAATGAACTGATGCAGGTATCCGTAAATCCAAGTGATGCCGAAGGGCAGGTGCATCGTTACGATTTCAGATCCAACTGGTCAGATTATATGTACAACAATTTATATGTAGAGCTTACCAATATCAAAGATGTATATCGCATTGCCCGCAGCGATTCATCTGGGTATAAAAACGAAAGTTACGCTGCTATCTCCTTAGTGCTTCAGTCCTGGATGTACTCTATCCTCACCGATACCTATGGCGATCTGCCTTTTACCGAATCCAATCGTGCCAGAAGAGAGTATGGCGATATTCAGGAACCAGTTTTCGATTCTCAGAAAAATATATACGAAGGAATTTTCAATATGCTGGAAGAAGCCAATACTTCGTTTGTGAAAAACGAGCCAATAGATGCCGATGCTGACCCTATTTATGGTGGAGATATTGCCAAATGGCGAAAGTTTGCAAATTCATTATACCTGCGGGTGTTGCTACGCATATCCGGAAAAACTGAGGTAGCAAATATGTGCAAGCAGAAGATAAAGGAGATAGTAGAAAATCCCTCAAAATATCCGATCATCTCCAGCAACGAAGAGTCAGCAGCTCTGTTATGGACCGGAAAAGGAGCATATACTTCTCCATACTCCACCATCAGAGAGCAGGACTTCAGGCAGCCGGGAATTGGTAGTTTCTTTATAGATAATTTATCTGCCTGGAATGACCCGAGGATCGATATTCCAACCTATGGCAGAAGCGGGATCAACAGGTTGGCCATTGTTCCTTACCAAGGACAGTTTTCGGGTATGGAGAGTGGCTATGCACCAGGCAGCAATCCAATAAAGAAGGCTTATTTCTATTCCAATACCTCTGCGTACAGTTTGCAAACCGATCCTAAAACCGGAACAATGCTGCCCTATTCCGAAGTTCAGTTCATACTGGCCGAAGCTGCCCTAAATGGGTGGATAAGTGGTAGTGTAGAAAATTATTATAATGCGGGTGTAGAAAGTAGTATTAAATATTGGGTACCCAACTGGACAATGCCTGTTGCAACCTATCTTGCTAATGCGGATATGGAATGGTTAGAGTCGGAGTCGATGGATGAAAAAATGCAAAAAATACATTTGCAGAAATATTATGCACTTTTTATAGTGGATATGCAACAATGGTTTGAGTATCGACGAACAGGAAAGCCTCTATTACCCAAAGGCGGCGGACTAAAGAACAATGGGGTGATGCCGGCTAGAATGCCTTACCCGGTTTATGTACAATCTACCAACCCAACTAATTACAAAAAGGCGGTAACAGCACAGGGTGCAGATGTACTATCCACTCAGGTTTGGTGGCAAAAACCATAATAAATTATTCTAAAAGTAAAGTCATGAAAAAGATTCATACCTACATATTTCTTTTTTTATCAGCAACGATGTTGGGGAGTTGCCAGCGAAATGTTGATGCACTAAAAGGAGAGTTTGGCAATTATCCCGGTGGCACCATCAGCCCCTATTTTTCCATATTTGACATAAGAAGTTTATACAAGAACCAGGAGGTGAAACTGAACAAAGAATCCATGCTGGGGTCAGAGAAGATTGCCGCAATGGTGGTTTCAGACCATTCGGGCAAAAATCTGCCCGCGGGCCTATTGGTCGTGCAAGATGCCAGACGACTGTCACAACTACGTGGCATCTCCATTGATCTGGGTACCGATGCTGCCTCATTTGTACCAGGAGATTCAGTAGTCATCAATGTGGATGGAGGCGTACTTAATAGGGTCAATGGGATATTGCAAATAACCGGACTGACCAAAGATCGGGTAACAAAAATTTCATCTGGCAACCCCATTCCTTTAAACAGAGTGAGAGCAAGCGATATACTGTCTAATCCTGATAAATATGAAAGTGTGTTTTCTGTTATTGTAAAAGGAGGATTTGTTCCGCTGCCCTCAGAAAATGAAGTCCTAAAAGGAGACAAGACACTCAATGATGGTTTTGGAAATATTACGCTGCACACTGAAGATGGTGCAAGTTTCGCAAATAATCAACTCTATGGATTGGCCAATTATTATGGTATTTTATTTAACAAACAAATTTCTGCCGATTTGCTAGAACCGGTTTTCCGAGTACGAAAGGAGGATGATATTGTGCTGTTGAGTTCGACTGTTACCGTGATGCCTGTGATTATTGCTGGGTTTATGAGCGATCTTAAAGGGGGTGATGGCAATTATGAATATGTACAACTTTTAGCTACAAAGGATATTGATTTCAAAACCACTCCTTATTCAGTGGTAGTAACAAATAATGCCAACGCATCAACTCCAACCGGGTTTCCTACTAATGGATGGGCTGCGGGAGACAAAAGGACATACAAGTTTAACCTCACATCGGGCTTTGCTGCTAAGGGTTCATTTTTTTATGTAGGTGGCACAGGTAAAATGATTAACGGATCTTCTTCCACCAGTATGAGTGATTTAAACTGGGTAAGGAGTTTTGATTATGTCAACATAAATGGGGATGGATTTGGAGCCAAAACCTCTGGTTTATTTGCAAACTCTGGTAACGCATCTGGTGTAGCAGTTTTTAGTGGAACAACCTTAAATGGAAACACTGTTCCGGTAGATGTAATTTTTGTTGGAAACTCAGGAAGTATTTACACAGCAGGCCCTCCGGCTAAAGGATATAGAATTACCAATACGGATTGGTACGACACAAGAAATCCAATTACATTAGAAGACCAACCATTTTTTAATATGGGTTCAAATTCCATTAGCTTAAAATATACGACTCCGTCTGATGCAGGCTTTTACAATATCCTGGGTGGTGTTTATAATACCACTTTAGGCAGATGGACAACTGCACGATCACAGATTAATTTGATCCTCGATAAAACATCACCGGTAGATACCATTCAGGGAAGTTTGGCTACTAAATTGGTACAATAGAAATTTTGAAAAGTCTTCATCAAAGCATTATGTATAGATTTTATAAAGTTGTTTTGTTTTTGGGTTTTCTGCTTTTGGGCAATGTATCATTTGCCCAAAAGAAAAAATTTGATACTCAGGCACATCGAGGCGGTCGTGGTTTAATGCCCGAGAACACCATTCCGGCAATGCTCGATGCCATAGACCGAGGCATCAGCACCCTTGAGTTGGACCTTCAACTTTCAAAGGATTTAAAAGTCGTAGTGTCGCACGATCCTTATTTCAATGCAAACTTTGTTACCACTCCGGCAGGCGATACGCTGACAAAAGATGCAGGGAAAAAAAATATACTCTACCAGTTAAACTATGATTCCATAGCAAAGTATGATGTGGGACAAAAGGTTAATCCCGAATTTCCTCAGCAGAAAAAAATGAAAGTTCATAAACCATTGCTGTCGGATTTGCTGAATGCTACAGAAGCATATTCAAAAAAGAAAAGAACAACGATTCATTATAATATTGAAATCAAATCGGCACCAGGCAATGATGGAAAATACTATCCCAATCTTGAAGCTTTTGTGGATTTGGCAATGGACGTGATAAACAAAAAGAAAATTTCTAAGCGTGTCATCATACAATCTTTTGATACCAGGGCCTTGCAGATGATGCATAAAAAATATCCAAGCTATGCATTGTCCTATCTTATTTTGGCAAAGGAAAAAAGACCAATAGCCGAATTGATTAAAGTATTGGGTTTTGTGCCAGATGTATTGAGTCCGCAATACAATATGGTTACCGGAACAATGGTAAAGGAATGTCATCAGCAGGGAATAAAAATTGTTCCCTGGACGGTGAATGAGTTAAAGGATATTCAAAGCCTGAAGGCAATGGGTGTGGATGGAATTATTAGTGATTATACTGATTTGTTTTCTCAATTGTAAACTTTATCTTTCAAAAATATTCTCAAAACTTCGCCAGGCCAATAAAATGAATAAGGCACTGGAGTACTAATTTCGATTGCTATGTCTAAATATGTATTGTCATTTGATGCAGGGACTACCAGTTCCCGTGCCATTGTTTTTGATAAGTCGGGCCATATTGTGTCGGTGGCACAAAAAGAGTTTCAACAAATTTTTCCCCAACCCGGCTGGGTGGAACATGATGCCAATGAAATCTGGAGTACCCAAATTGGTGTGGCAGCAGAGGCCATTGTGAAAGCGAGTGTTACGGCTTCAGAAATTGTAAGCATTGGCATCACCAATCAAAGAGAAACTACGGTGGTTTGGGATCGTCAATCCGGGCAACCCATTTATAATGCCATTGTGTGGCAGGACAGACGCACCAGCGACTACTGCGATACACTAAAGCAAAATGGCTCTGCCGAAATCATAAAAGAAAAAACCGGATTGGTAACGGATGCTTATTTTTCTGGAACCAAAATAAAATGGATTTTGGACAATGTGGAGGGAGCAAGAACTAAGGCAGAAGCAGGTGAGCTATGTTTTGGTACTGTTGATAGTTGGCTGCTGTGGAAACTCACCAATGGAAAAGTTCACGCCACAGATGTAAGCAATGCTTCCAGAACCATGATATTTAATATTCATAGTTTGCAATGGGACGAGGATTTATTGAAGATGATGAATATTCCCAAGAGTATTTTGCCGGAAGTGCGCTCCAGCAGCGAAGTGTATGGATATACCGACCACCTGCTTACCAAAGAGGCAATACCTGTTTCGGGTATTGCAGGAGACCAACAGGCTGCCCTGTTTGGACAGATGTGTACACAGCCAGGCATGGTAAAAAACACTTATGGTACAGGTTGTTTTATGCTGATGAATACCGGAACAAAACCGGTTACCTCACACAATAATCTGCTCACTACAGTAGCCTGGAAAATTAATCATGAAGCGGTTCAATATGCACTTGAGGGCAGTGTGTTTATTGCCGGTGCAGTAGTACAATGGCTTAGAGATGGATTGAAGTTGATTCAAAAATCGACCGATGTGGAAGCCCTTACTGCTACGGAAAAAGACAATGGAGGCGTGTTTATGGTGCCCGCTTTTACTGGATTAGGAGCACCCTATTGGAACCAACATGCCAGGGGCATTATTGTAGGTTTGACAAGGGGCTCCAGCGATGGACATATTGCCAGAGCCGCAATCGAAAGCATCGCTTATCAAACAATGGATGTGCTTAAAGCCATGGAAGCCGATGCAGGCATTACCATAAAAGAAGTGCGTGTGGATGGTGGTGCTACAGTGAATGATTATTTGATGCAGTTTCAGTCCAACATTTTGAATACCGAAGTAATAAGACCAGTGATAACAGAAACCACCGCCCTTGGTGCTGCCTATCTGGCCGGACTTGCTGTAGGTTTTTGGAAAGATGTGGATGAGGTAAAAGCCTATTGGACAAAGGAAAAATCTTTTGCGCCTTACATGAAAGAGGAGGTGCGTGAGAGGCTGCAAAAGCAATGGAAAAAAGCAGTGAGCGCCGCGCAATGCTGGACAGAAGAATAGAGAAAGGTCGATAGGGTTAATTCGTTTAAGAGTGAAAAAGGTTTATTAGGGTTAGGTGTACAAAGCAGCATTTTTATCACCGAAATAAAAAACAAAAAGTTTCAAGGAAAACGAACTATTTCAATAAGACCACAACCCTTTTCATCATAAAAATTAAAAGAAACCCTTAGCAAACAATAGGCTTCAAAGTATAACATCAAACAATAAACAATAAACATCAAATTTCTATATGAATATTTTTACCAGTGAACTTTTAGGAACCGCCATCTTAATTATTTTAGGGAATGGTGTGGTGGCAAACGTCGTGCTTAATAAAACAAAGGGCAATAACAGTGGGTGGATCGTTATCACTTTTGGATGGGCGATGGCGGTATTTGTGGGTGTGTTTGTTTCTTCAAAAGTGAGTGGAGCACATCTCAATCCCGCGATCACATTGGCCTTTGCCTATTTGGAAAAAATTCAGCCAGCTCAGATTGCAGAATACTTGGGCGGACAAATGATAGGCGCCATGTTGGGTTCTTTATTTGTGTGGCTGGCCTATAAGGATCATTATACTGCAACGGATGATACTGGTGCAAAGCTGGCTACTTTCTGTACAGCACCTGCCATTAGAAAGCCAATCAATAATTTTATTACAGAAATGGTAGGCACTTTTGTTTTTGTGCTGGCTGTGTTTTTTATAATTGCTCCACAAAGTAGTTTGGGTGCTTTGGATGCCTTGCCGGTGGCCTTTATTGTATTTGCCATTGGTCTTAGTTTGGGTGGTCCCACCGGATACGCCATTAATCCTGTTCGTGATTTTGGCCCCAGATTGATGCACTCCATTTTACCTATCGGTAAGAAAGGAAGTAGCGACTGGGCTTATAGCTGGGTACCTATATTGGGGCCTATTGTTGGTGCTTTGTTAGCAGCAATGGTGTATAAACAGTTGATGTAACAGCAATTGAAATGATGAGATGAAATCATAAATTAAAAATCGGTCTTTCGGATTTGGTGATATTAGATGTAGTGAACTATTTTGGAAGATGTTTATTGGTTAATTTTTCAAGAATATTCTTAAACCAGGGCGTAAAACCATCTGGATTTTTTGCTATTTCTTTTTCAATTTCAGCCAAAGATAAATACCTCCAATCCTTTACTTCATCTTTATTAATGATGGGGGTGCCTGAAAAAACACCAATGAAAACATGGTCATATTCATACTCTGTAAGTTCATTGTCAAGGGCTGCTTTATAAACAAAATCAAAAGCTTTTTTTAAGTCGCAATCAATTCCCATTTCTTCTTTCAATCTTCTTTTGGCAGCCTGTTCGGTGGACTCATCGGGCTGTGGATGGCTGCAGCAGGTGTTGGTCCATTTGCCACCACAATGGTATTTGGTAGTAGCTCTTTGTTGAAGCAGTAGTTCCTTTTTTTCATTGAACAATAAAACCGAAAAAGCCCGATGCAACAATGCCTTTTCGTGGGCTTCCATTTTTTCGCATAGCCCCAATGCATTGTCATTTTCATCTACCAAAAGAACATATTCTTTTTTCAAAACCATGTAGCGAAGTTAGGAACTTGATATCCATAAAAAAGCCCGCATCAAAGCGGGCTGTATGAAGTGATGTAGATTTTTATTTACTTAAGAACAAACTTCTCTCCTTGTATAACTGACGGAAATAAGGGTCTTTCAAATCCTTAATAAAACGGATGGCTTCACCTGTACTTTTCATTTCGGGGCCCAGTTCTTTATTTACATTCGGGAATTTGCTAAAGCTAAACACAGGCTCCTTAATCGCATAGCCTTTTAGTTTCTTTTCAAACTTAAAGTCGGTTAATTTATTAGTGCCCAGCATTACCTTGGTAGCCACATTCAAATACGGAATTTGATAGGCTTTGGCAATAAACGGTGTGGTGCGGCTGGCGCGTGGATTGGCCTCAATCACAAATACTTTTCCTTCTTTAACGGCAAATTGAATATTAATTAGCCCTTTTATGTTTAATGCTCTGGCAATTTTTTCTGCATAATGTTCCATGGTGGTTACTTCCATTGGAGAAAGGTTAAACGCTGGAAGCACTGCGTTGCTATCGCCACTATGAATTCCTGCCGGTTCGATGTGTTCCATCACCCCCATTACATGAAAATTTTCCCCATCGAAAATGGCATCTACTTCTGCTTCCTGACAACGATCCAAAAAATGGTCGATCAAAATCTTATTTCCAGGAATGTGTTTCAACAAACTTACCACCGCCGATTCTACTTCATCATCGTTGATAACAATTCTCATGCGCTGACCACCTAATACATAGGAAGGACGTACCAGCACCGGATAACCCACACGGTTGGCTACTTCTATGGCTTCGTCCACAGTCCATGCTGTACCATAATCGGGATAAGGAATTTCAAGCTCTTTAAGCATGTCGCTAAAACGACCTCTGTCTTCGGCAATGTCCATACTGTCGAAAGAAGTACCCACAATTTCCACGCCCATGTCTTTGATCTTCTCGGCCAGTTTTAAGGCTGTTTGTCCACCCAATTGTACAATAACTCCGGCAGGTTTTTCGTATTCAATCAGTTCACGTACATGTTCCCAATACACTGGTTCAAAATAAAGTTTATCAGCCATATCGAAATCGGTACTCACTGTTTCCGGGTTACAGTTCATCATAATGGCTTCGTAACCACTTTCTTTGATGGCCATCAAGCCGTGCACACAGCAATAGTCAAACTCTATACCCTGTCCAATACGGTTAGGGCCGCTTCCCAGCACAATAATTTTCTTCTTATCTACGGCACCTTTTTTATCAGCCTCATTTTGAACTATGGGTTCAATGGATTTCAACGGCGTTTCAAATGTAGAGTAGAAATAAGGAGTTTTAGCTTCAAATTCTGCACTACAGGTATCCACCATTTTATATACCCTGGTTATGCCCAGATCTTTTCTTTTATCATAAATGGCATCTTCATTGCTTCCTATTAGTGCGGCTACCTGTGCATCACTAAACCCGTTAGTTTTAGCTTCGCGAAGCAAATCGACGGTGAGGGTCTCAATCTTAAAGTCTGATAATTTCTTTTCTATCACACATAGTTTCTGAATTTCTGAAAGAAACCAGCGATCAATGCCATTAGTGGCTTTTGAAATAGTACTTACCGAAATGCCAGCCATCAAAGCGTCTTTGATTCGGAAAATACGATCCCATTTCGGCGTTTTAATATATTCCAATAAGGCTTCGGCGTGCATCAGGCTTTTACCATAATAACCCAGGCCTACTGCGTTGTTCTCCAAACTTTGACAGGCTTTTTGTACGGCTTCGTTGAAGCTGCGGCCAATGGCCATTACCTCTCCCACACTTTTCATTTGCAGACCTAATGTGTCATCTGCCCCTTTAAACTTATCAAAATTCCAACGAGGTATTTTTACAATTACATAATCCAATGCGGGTTCAAAATACGCCGAAGTGGTTTTGGTAATCTGATTTTCTAATTCGTCCAGGTTATACCCGATGGCCAGTTTAGCGGCAATTTTTGCAATAGGATAACCAGTTGCCTTACTAGCCAATGCAGAAGAACGACTAACGCGAGGGTTGATTTCGATGGCTATTATTTCTTCATTGGCAGGATTCATTGAAAACTGTACGTTACAGCCTCCGGCAAAATTCCCCAGGTCGCGCATCATACGAATGGCGGTATCACGCATCAGTTGCATACCCGTATCGCTAAGAGTCATGGCTGGTGCCACGGTGATAGAGTCGCCGGTATGCACACCCATCGGGTCAAAATTTTCTACCGTACAAATGATACATACATTGTTAGCACTATCTCTTAATAGCTCCAACTCAAATTCTTTCCAGCCCAGCACAGCTTGTTCCACCAGTACCTCGTGAATAGGGGATGCCTGAAGTCCACGGTTCAGGGCTTCGTCCAGTTGGCTCTTATCGTGTACAAAACCACCTCCGGTTCCACCCAGGGTGAAAGAGGGACGGATTACCAAAGGAAATCCTATTTCTTGGGCAAATTCTTTTCCTTCTAAAAACGAGTTAGCCGTTTTGGCTCTTGCCACTTGTATGCCCATTTCAATCATCCACTGTCTAAACAATTCCCTGTCCTCGGCCTTGTCAATGGCTTTTATGTCCACTCCTATCAAGCGTACATTGTATTGATTCCAAATATCTAAGTCTTCCGCTTCTTTAGCCAGATTGAGGGCTGTTTGTCCGCCCATGGTGGGTAAAACGGCATCTATGGGATGACCCATTTCAATAGCTTCCTGAAGAATTTGTTCGATACTTTCTGTAGTAAGTGGAAGAAGATATACTTTATCGGCCATCATGGGATCGGTCATAATGGTGGCCGGATTGCTGTTGATAAGCGTAACTCTGATTCCTTCTTCACGAATACTGCGCGCTGCCTGCGTACCTGAATAGTCAAATTCACAAGCCTGACCAATAACAATGGGGCCTGAGCCAATAATAAGAACGGATTTGATAGAAATATCTTTGGGCATCTGTATTTTTTCTTTGTTGTTTTAAAAAACAAATTGCGCAAAAGTACGGGATTGACTGGAAAAATTGGGATGTTTTTTTATGATTTTTCTCATATCCATTCAAAGGCAGACATCTTGGATCAATAATTTTTGTGGGGTAGTCCCAATTGAATTTCCTGCTGAAAGTATTCGATTACAAGGCGGTATTTTTATTATAGTATATGTTAAAAAGACTTTGTCCAACCTCCCTTCAAATCTCAAATACCTATTTTTGGCACATGTCGAAAAAACTGATCTTATCTTTTGCTTTATTATTGTCCGGACTTTTTTCGTTTGCACAGGTATATAAAAAGCCGAATTATCCTCAGGGTTATTTTAGATGGCCGACCAGCCTGAATCCTGATATTGTGGCCAATATGGGCGAGTTGCGAACCAACCACTGGCACATGGGGCTGGATGTAAGAACCAACCAAGTAGTGAATCAAAATGTATATGCCACAGCAGATGGGTATATCGCTTTTGTGGGGATTGAACCATTCAGTTGGGGACGATGGATCATCATCAATCATCCCAACGGGCTTTCTACTTTATATGGACATCTCAACGATTTCAGAAGCGATCTGGAACAATTTGTAAAGGAAGAGCAGTACAACAAAGAGTCCTGGAAAACACGGTTATCCATTCCGCCCGGCAGATTCCCGGTAAAAAAAGGTGATTTTATTTCTTTAAGTGGCACTACCGGCGGCTCCGGTGGCCCTCATGTGCATTGGGAAGTGATTGATACCAAAACCGATCGAAGACTGAACCCTACTTTGTTTGGAACGCCCATTCCCGATAATGTACCACCAACTGTTGTTAAGATTGCTATGTATGACAGATCAAATTCGGTGTATGACCAGTCACCACAATTGTATAGTCTGACCGGTTCGGCTACACAACGTTCTGTAGCCGGAGGCCTAATCAGGACCAACCTACAAAAACTAAGTTTTTCCATTCAGGCTTATGATAAGAGAAATGGTACGTCCAACCAAGATGGAATTTATGCTGCCCGATTATTTTTGGACAATAGAGAAATAAGTAGTTTTTATATTGACAGTATTAGCTACGAAAATTCAAGATATATGAATTGCCAGGTGGACTATAAAATGCAGAGCACCGGAGGTTCCTGGATGCAGCATGTCTCAAAACTGCCCGGCGATCTTAGTGGGGTGTATTACGATCTGGGAATGTATAGTATCATTCATTTATCCGACAGCATGGTTCACAATGTACGGATAGTGGTAGCAGATGCTGACGGTAATACCATGAATGTGCATTTTGATATAAAAAACAATGGGATGGCGCCGCCTGCTACCAGGGCTTACGAATGGCAATCCACAAAACCCAATCAAATACAGAATGCCAATTTTGAAGCCTTTTTGCCTTCCAATGCTTTGTATGATAGAGTCAATACCAATTTCCAAAGTATGCCATCTAATGCAGTGAACAGCGTATCGGCACAGTTCAGATTGGGTCAAACATTTATTCCTGTTCATAGTGAGTTTGAAGTTAGAATCAAGCCAAACAAACTCATTAGCGAAGCAGACAGAGATCGTATTGTTATGATCAACATAGGCAAGAAAAAAAGTATTAAAAAAGCCGATTGGGATGGAGCATGGTTGAGTGCCACTTTCCGAGATTTTGGCGTTTTCGAAGCCTTTGTAGATAATACACCACCCTCTATAAACTCATTGGGTGCTGGAGAGGTGGTGAATCTAAACAAAGCCTCTCGAATTAGTTTCACTCCCACAGACAATATAGGAATTGCAGACTTTAGAGCAGAAGTAGATGGTCGGTGGTTGAGGTTCACAAACGACAAGGGGCGCACCTGGATCTACCAGTTTGATGAAAAAATTGCACCCGGACAGCATGAACTCAAGGTGGTGGTTACCGATATTGCCGGCAATGAAACACAAAGAAGCTGGCAGTTTGTAAGAGGAGTAAATCCGCCGGCGGCTGTAAAAGCAGAGGCAACTACACCTGTTGTAAAAACAAATGTGTTGCGAGAAAAACCCCAAACTCAAAAGGTGGTAGTAAAAGCGAAGACTCCAGCAAAACAAACCAATAAGACGGCAAAAAAAACGGTTGCAAAGAAGGCTTCATCTAAAACCGAACCGAAGAAAAAGGGTACTAAAAAACCTATTTCAAAAGCCACAACCAAGTCGGGCACTAAAACAAAAGAAGTAACTAAAAAATCAGGTACGGCAAAAAAAGCAACTTCGACAAAGACTTCGTCAAAATCTACTACGACTAAGAAAAAAACAACGACAAAGAAAAATTAATGGCAACACATCTGACTGAAGGACAAAAAGCTCCTGCTTTCTCCGGAAAAGATCAAAACGGAAACAAAGTTTCTCTTTCTCAATACAAAGGCAAAAAGCTGGCACTCTATTTTTATCCGCAGGATCTAACACCTACCTGCACGGTGCAGGCCTGCAATCTACGGGATCATTTTTCTCAGCTCCAAAAGAAGGGAATTGAAATTGTGGGTGTAAGTCCGGATGATATGCCAAAACATAAAAGATTTGAAGAAAGAAACGCATTGCCCTTTATCCTCATTGCAGATACCGAGCATAAAATTTTAGAAAAATATGGTGTTTGGGGAGAGAAACAAATGTTTGGCCACAAATATATGGGCGTGCATCGTACCACTTTTTTAATTGATGAAAAAGGAACGATTAAAAAAATTATACTAAAACCCAAAAGCAAAGAACATGCAGCGGAGATACTCGAAAATTTTATATAAACTGATTGCCGGGATTGTTCCTGGATATTTGGCTATTGCTTTAACCTCTACAAGCGTATTGGCACAAAGTAAAAAAGTGAAGGAGGTGTTTACGGTGCCCGCCAACAAAGCCTATGCCGAGCCTTTTGTAGAAGGTAGGCGACCTGGTGTTTCTATCCCTGTGGGATACCCAGAAACCATTGGCGAAGTAAGCCGTTGGCAGGATGCAGGACGAACTGTGGTTTGGTATCTGTACCAAAAGAAAGGGGCGTATGATTTGTATTTTTTAAATACTGTACTGAAAGATAAACGGCTTCAGTTTGAGCTAAAGATTTCTCCCTGCTATCCGGTTGCTGGTTTTAGGTCTTTCACCAAAAAACTATATTTTGTCGGTTCGGGCAATGAGGAGGAAAGCTTTGCGACAAATGTAAAAGTGCCTTCTACCGGCTATTTCAGGTATGAACTGAAACCTATATCCGATCCACAATCGGCCATTACCATAAAATCTTTGTTGTTCAAATCATTGCAGGAAGGCGGACAGGTGAATCAGACAGATTACCAGTCTTCACCCTCAGTACATTTGTCCTTTAGCAGTACAGCTCCAACTTCTAAAAAATATCATTGGATTTATGAGGAAATATTGGTGCCAGAAGGAGGCGATCCATTGGCCTCTTATTACATGAGTCTTGGATTTTATCGGGGGTATATGGGCATTCAGACCAACGCTTCCACCGAACGTAGAGTGTTGTTTTCTGTTTGGGATAGCAAGGATGCAGAAAATGATAAAACCACCACAAAAGAGGATTTTGTAACCCTGGTGGATAAAGGCGAAGAGACGATTGTGAATAAGTTTGGCGGAGAAGGCACAGGTGGCCAGTCTTATGTAAAAGCAGGCTGGAAAACTGGTGAGCCGGTAAAGTTTTTGATGAATGTGCAACCGCAGTCCAACCATTCTGTAGTCATTTCTGCCTGGTATCAACTAAAGGATCAGGATTGGAAATATGTGGCTAGCTGGCGGGCTCCTAAGGAACAAAAACTATTTGATGGTTTCTATTCTTTTATAGAAAACTACGGATACACCAACGGTCAAATGCGCCGCGAAGCCTATTATTACAATGCCTGGGGAAAGGAAGCAGATGGCAATTGGGTGCATTTTAATAAAGTTAGGTTCAGCAATACGGATGGCAAAGAAGGACAGCGGGTGGACTATGAGCAGGGCGTGTCTCTAAAATATCCCGACAGGTTTTATATGGCTTCGGGAGGATATACGCCTACCATTAAGACAGCAAACGAAATTCCATTGAGCAAGTCGTTTCCACTGACAGACCTAAAACCTTTTGAAGCGCGTGTGGAAAAAGCTTTGCAACAGGAGGCAGTTAGCAAAATGAAATAGATTAACAACCACAAAACCTTTCCATTGCCGGAAAGGTTTTGTGGTTGTATCCATATTGGAAATTAGATCAGATTATTAGCCACCAGATATTCTGCAATCTGAACGGCATTGGTAGCAGCACCTTTGCGCAGGTTGTCGCTTACTATCCACATGTTCAGGGTTTTAGGCTGCGTTTCATCTCTGCGAATGCGCCCTACAAAAACCTCATCCTTTTCATGTGCATCCATTGGCATAGGGTATTGCTGATTGGGTAAATCGTCCACTACCACCACTCCCGGAAAAGATTCTAAAAGGCTTCTTACCTCTGCCAGATCAAATTCATTTTCAAACTCAATATTTACCGACTCGCTATGTCCTCCCATAACCGGAATGCGCACGGTGGTGGCGGTAACTTTGATATTGTCATCGCGCATGATCTTTTTGGTTTCATTCACCATTTTCATCTCTTCCTTGGTGTAACCATTGTCCAAAAACACATCGATTTGCGGAATCACATTCAGATCAATCGGATATTTATAGGCCATTGGATAGTCGGTTTCTTTGCCTTCCAGCGATTTTGATCTTTCTCCTTTCAACTGATCTACTGCTTTAACTCCGGTGCCTGTTACGCTTTGGTAGGTGGAAACCACCACCCTGTTTATCTTGTATTGTTTGTGCAAAGGAGCCAATGCCACCACCATCTGAATAGTGGAACAGTTAGGATTGGCAATGATCTTATCATTGGTGGTGAGAATATCTGCATTAATTTCTGGAACTACCAATGGTTTGGTAGGATCCATTCTCCAGGCAGAGGAGTTGTCCACCACAGTAATGCCTGCTGCAGCAAACTGAGGAGCCCACTCAGTAGAAGTGCTTCCGCCGGCAGAAAATATGGCCACGGCTGGTTTGGCGGCTATGGCATCCTGCATGCTCACCACTTTGTAAGGCTTGCCTTTGAAAATAACTTCTTTGCCCACACTTCTTTCAGAAGCTACGGGGATCAATTCGGTTACCGGAAAATTTCTTTCGGCCAATACCTGCATCATTTTGGTGCCCACTAACCCTGTTGCACCTACTACTGCGACTTTCATAATTCTATTTTTTTATTTTTAAGACAATAAAAAAGCCTGCCGCTTTCACGGAAGGCCTGGTAAAAAATTTATGTTCTACACACAAAAACTACAACCTTCCGTTAAGGACGTTTCTTAATCTTTGTATGTTTCTTTATTCTCATTGGGGTGCAAAAATAGAAGGGAAATGTTTAATTGGCAAAATAAATTTTTTATTATAGCCTCTGCAAAAAGTACAATTTGCGGTGAAAATGATTCCTGTTTAGGAAAATGAATTCAATCATCCAGATCGATGAACTTGGGTCAGCGATCAATGCCAGACTATTTACGTAGAGAAAAATGGGCAATAAGTTCATATCAATAAAACCAGTATTGTACCAGAACCTGTAATTTCGCAACACAAAAAATACTTTACATGACCCTGCATCGCGAAGGAAAAGGCTCTATAATCATAGCCCTTGTATTATTTCTGATTATCAATTTTGTTTCTTACAAATATCTGTTTGTATCCATTCCAGTGGTTTTCTATCTGTTATTGGCCGTTACACTTGTCCTTTTATTGTTAGTGATTTCTTTTTTTAGAATACCTGCCCGTCAGTTTACCATTGACAATAACGCCATCATTGCTCCCTGTGATGGGAAAGTGGTGGTGATAGAAACTGTGCAGGCCGATGAATATTTTACAGACAAAAGAGTGCAGGTTTCAATTTTTATGAGTCCATTGAATGTGCATGTGAATAGAAATCCGGTGAGTGGTGAAGTGGTTTATAATCAATATCACAAAGGAAAGTATCTGGTAGCCTGGCATCCAAAGTCATCTACAGAAAACGAACGACACACCAATGTATATCGAGTGGGAAATAAAGAAGTGTTGACCAAACAAATAGCTGGTGCTTTGGCCAAAAGGATTGTGAATTATCTGGCTGTGGGTACTCAGGCAAAACAAGCCGGAGAAATGGGCTTTATCAAGTTTGGTTCTCGGGTGGATCTATTACTACCTCTTGATGCAAAGGTTCAGGTAAATATCGGGGATGTAGCTGTAGGCGGAAAAACAGTTATAGCTACCTGGTAGTCCTATGCATTATTTTACTTTTCAATTTTGACAAATTCTCTTTCAGAACCAGGTCCACATTCTCTGCAATATCTTTGATAAAGCGCTTCATACTGAGGAATGATATTATCCATATTGTATTGTTGTGCATAGTTGAAAGCACTTTGCCGAAATGCCTGCAACGTATCTTCATTGCCTAAGATTTCCAGTGCTTTTTGGCTCATGGTTTCCACATCTCCCACATTGGCGGTGAAACCTGTTACCCCGTCAATATTTACTTCCTTTAAGCCTCCTGCGTTGGAGGAAATAACCGGAACCCTAGAGGCCATTGCTTCCAGTGCTGCCAGTCCAAAACTTTCATATTCTGATGGTAGTAAAAACAAATCGGCTATGGCAAAAATATCTTCTATTTGTTCCTGCTTGCCCACAAAAACCATCTTTTCAAAAATGCCTAATTTCCGCCCTTGTTCCTCGGCTGTTTGGCGTTCCGGGCCGTCTCCCACAAATAACAATTTCGCCGGAATTGATTTTTGAACAATATTAAAAATATCTACTACATCGGGTATCCTTTTCACCTGGCGAAAGTTGGAGGCATGTAGCAGAATTTTTTCTCCATTAGGTGCCAGCACTTTTCTAAAAGCATCCAGTGGTTTGCGATTGAATCTTTTTACATCTATGAAATTATACACTACTTCTATTTCTTTTTTGATATCAAAAGTGGCATAGGTTTCATCTTTTAGGTTTTTTGAAACGGCGGTAATCACATCGCTCTGATTGATTGAGAAAGAAACAACGGGGGCATACATTTTGTCTTTACCAACCAGAGTGATATCTGTTCCATGCAAAGTGGTGATGACCGGAATGTCGCACCCTTCGTCCTGCAAAATTTTCTTGGCCATGTAGGCTGCCGAAGCATGAGGAATGGCATAATGCACATGGAGCAAATCCAAACAATAATTCTTGATGACGTTCACCAATGTACTGGCCAGAGCTGTTTCATAAGGGGGAAAATCAAAAAGTGGATAGGTGGGAACCTGAACTTCGTGATAAAAAATATTGGGGATAAAGGCACTTAATCTTACAGGTTGCTGATAAGTAATAAAATGTATTTCATGTCCTTTTTGTGCCAATGCCTTTCCCAACTCTGTGGCCAATACACCACTTCCTCCAAATGTTGGATAACATACTATTCCAATTCGCATGGGTAAAGATAATAGTTTCTAATTTTTGCCAAGACATCAATCGGGTTTTGAATACAGATTTACATTTTTTTTAAAGGGCAATAGACTACTTTATTATGGAAATGCGAGACACTATTTACAAAAGCATTTCCGGTATCGATCACTTATTTCCATCGGTATAGATTGTTTTGCTTGTAAATTGCAGGTTCAACAAAGCAATTGGGTGATGAAAGTTTTTATAACAAAGGCCATTCCGGAATTAGGTATCAGAATGATAGAAAATGCAGGACACGAGGTTACGGTTTATCCACCGGATTTGGAATTGACACAGGAAAAACTCATTGAGGCGTGTCAAAAACAGGATGCTGTATTATTGGCTGCATTTGGAACGATAGATCGTCATTTTTTGGAGGCTTGTAAGCACCTGAAAGTAATTGCGCTTTACTCTGTTGGGTATGATAGCGTGGATATTAAGGCGGCCACGGAGTTAAAAATTCCGGTGGGGAATACGCCGGGAGTTTTGAGCAGGGCCACGGCAGATATTGCTTTTTTATTGATGATGGCTGTGAGTCGGAAAGCTTTTTACAATTATCAAAAAATTCTCGATGGGAACTGGAAAGCTTTTGAGCCGGTGGAAGATCTTGGGCTGGAACTATATGGAAAAACGCTGGGCATTTTTGGTTTAGGAAAGATAGGGTTTGAAATGGCCAGATTGTGTCAGGGCGCATTTAATATGAAGGTGATCTATCACAACCGCAAGTCAAATGAAGAATATGCTGGTCCTTTAAACGCCAAATATGTAAGTTTTGATGAAATGCTGGCCCAGTCTGATGTGTTATCGCTTCATGCAAATTTATCAGAATCTACCAAAGGATTGATGGATAGAAATGCTTTTTCCAAAATGAAGCCCAATGCCATTTTCATAAATACTGCCAGAGGAGCCATGCACAATGAGCATGATTTGAAGGAAGCTCTGGAAAACGGGGTGATCTGGGGGGCAGGACTGGACGTTACCAACCCGGAACCTATGGATAAAGACAATCCATTGTTACGGATGCCTAATGTTTGTGTTTTGCCACATATAGGTTCCGCCACCGCCGAAACCCGCAATGAAATGGCCAGATTGGCTGCCAATAATATTATTGCAGGATTAAAAGGCGAACACCTGCCTACTATCATAAATTCGGAAGTGTATGAATAGCAATACTTTTTAGGGAAACTATTTTTTGATAGAGCCGTACCACATTTTCTTACTGGTCAGCATCGTCATTATTTTTCCTGACTCACACTGCTGGCTCCGGATGCGTCAGAAACTACTTTCGGGTTGCCTTTGTACTTAATAGTACTAGCCCCGGACGCGTCTGCCTTTAAAGAGATGCTGCTAAATACACGGGTAGTACTGGCTCCAGTGGCCCTGGCATCTGCATTTTCCGCCAACAAACCAAACGCATTGATAGTAGAAGCACCTACTGCATTGGCCTTGATGTCTTTACATTCTCCATCAATAGTAAGGGTGCTAGCACCATTGGCTTCTAAATCTATTTTAGGTGCTTTTAGCGAAATGTTAGCGGTGGAAGCTCCCGAAACTTCAATTTTAATTTCCTTATCCTGTGAATATTTTCCTTCTGTTTCAAGTTGGGATACTCCGGATAAAGAAATTTTCTTCACGTAAGGCATCTCAATAAATACCTTAATCGCTTCTGAAGGATCTAAGTGGTTGTGACTTTTTGATTCTATCTCCAATGTTCCATTATTATTTTTCTGCACATGGATGTAGTTCAGGATATTGTCATCAGTTTCTATTTTTATAGAATAATTGACAGAATTTTTTAAATACACCGCCATATTGTTTTTCACTTCAATGCTTGTAAAATCTTTCTGATCGATAGACTTGGTCGTGATATTTCCATTTCCTTTTACTCTGTTTCCCCCAACAAAAACACAAGAACTCAACCAAATTGGCGATACTAACAATAAGAAGAAACCTATCTTTTGCATAACCATAATTTTATTTTTTATCAATTATTACATTGCTGTTAAATACACTGATGGATATACGAAATCAATTATCTAACAACAAAATTTTTAAATTATCCGTTACCTTCGCCGCACTATGGCGGAAAGGATACTTATCTTAGATTTCGGGTCTCAATATACACAGCTTATTGCTCGTGCAGTGCGGGAGGCTAATGTTTACTGTGAAATAATTCCCTACTCAAAACCATTTGAAATCGATGGCAATTTAAAAGGAATTATTCTTTCGGGTTCACCGTTTTCGGTAAACGACCAAAATGCACCTGTAATTGACATAAAAGGGATCATTAAAAACCTACCAGTTTTGGGTATTTGCTATGGAGCGCAGCTTACAGCAAAGAGCTATGGAGGCCGCGTAGAAAAGAGTAGTAAGCGCGAATATGGTCGAGCATCTATGCAGGTTAGTAATCATCAAAGTATGCTGATGCAGGGTGTGAGCGAGAAAAGTCAGGTGTGGATGAGCCACGGAGATAGTATTCTGGAACTGCCCGAAGGATTTGAAGTTTTGGCCACCACCGATAGCATTCCGGTGGCCGCCTTTAACTGTAATTCAGAAACGTACCCTCTTTTTGGGCTGCAATTTCATCCAGAAGTGTACCATAGTACAGAAGGGAAGCATATCCTAAGGAATTTTTTGGTTAATATTTGTGGTTGCTCACAAGACTGGACTCCTGCACACTTTGTTACAGATACGGTCAATGCTTTAAAAAAACAAATAGGCAATCGAAAAGTGATTATGGCATTAAGTGGGGGTGTGGATAGCACTGTGGCTGCCACCCTTATTCATAAAGCCATTGGAGAAAATCTGTATGGAATTTTTGTGGATAATGGCGTTTTGCGTAAAAATGAGTTTGGCGAAGTATTGGAAACCTACAATCATTTAGGCTTAAATGTAAAAGGGATTGATGCTAGTCAGACCTTTTATAAAGAACTAAAAGATAATCCTGAACCGGAGGCCAAAAGAAAAATTATTGGGCGTTTGTTTATTGAGGTATTTCAACAGGAAGCAAATAAAATAGAAGGAATAGAATTGCTGGGGCAGGGAACCATTTATCCCGATGTGATTGAAAGTGTATCGGTGCATGGCCCTTCCGTTACCATAAAATCGCATCACAATGTGGGGGGCTTACCCAAAGAAATGCGACTGGAGCTAGTGGAGCCACTAAGATATCTATTCAAAGATGAAGTTAGAAAAGTGGGCCGCGAACTGGGTATTCCTGATAATCTTATTGATCGGCATCCGTTTCCTGGGCCTGGACTTGCCATCAGAATTTTGGGAGAAGTAACAGAAGAAAAGGTGCAATTATTGCAGGAAGCGGATCATATTTATACCAATGCTTTAAAAGAAACTGGGTTATATGCAACGGTTTGGCAGGCAGGAACAATCTTGCTGCCGGTGAAAAGTGTGGGTGTAATGGGCGATGAACGCACTTATGAATTTACAGTTGCATTGCGTGCCGTAACCAGTGTAGATGGAATGACGGCTGATTGGGCACACCTGCCGTATGATTTTCTTGCCAATGTGAGCAATGAAATCATTAATAATGTGAGGGGAATCAACAGGATAGTGTATGACATCAGCAGCAAACCGCCTGCAACTATTGAATGGGAATAGAAAATAGAAAGAAACTAAGCTCTTACAACCACATATTACTTCTTGAAAAAGTAAGGAATGATATTTGATCGAAGTTGTGCAATCATTAATAAAAGAAATAGCATGAAGTTGTTTAGTGTACTGTTTTTATTTTTTGTCTCAGGGTTAGCCTATGCTCAAAATGCCATGTCTGTGGCTCCCAAACACAAAATAGCCATTTTTACACCGTTGTTTCTGGATCAGGCTTTTAGTGCCAGCGGAGACTATTTGTACTCTGGAAAGTCTTTTCCTAAAAATTCAATTTCAGGTCTAGAGTTTTATCATGGAGTTTCACTGGCAATAGACTCTTTGAGAAAATTGAATCTTCCATTGGAGGTATATGTATATGATTCTAAGTCCTCCAGCGAAAATCTTGAACAACAGTTTAGTAAATGCGCCGCAGATGGAGTGGAACTTGTCATTGCAAACTGTTCTTTGACCGATTTGACCACACTGGCCCGGCTTGGTTTGGATAAGAAAATAACGGTGATTAACGCTACTGTTCCAAACGATGCCGATGTGAAAAACAACCCCTACTTTGTAGTACTGAACCCAACGCTTCAAACACAAATTGAAGGCATTTATAAGTTTATAAAATCAAAATATCCAGGCAAACCGGTTACAATACTAACCAGAAAAGATGGGACTGATAAATTTATACGTGGTGTATTTGAAACCCTGAACAAGTATTATAATAAGGATATCGTGATTGGTTTTCAGGAAGTGAATGATGATATTGCTTTGAAATCATTAGGTGCGACCATGCAACCGGGTCAAAAGAGCTTGTATGTAGTAGGCTCCCTAGATGCTGAGTTTGGAAGCAATGTTTTGAAGCAGCTCGCTGCTAATAGTAAAAATTTTGACTCTGTAACGGTAGTTGGAATGCCCACCTGGGAGGACCTTAATTTTTCAAATGCAGAATACGATGGAGTTGAAATTGTATATAGCACACCCTTTTACAATTCCAGAAAGGATGCCAATAGTAAGTCGATATCGGGATACTATAGTAAAAAAATGTATGCCCGCCCAAGCGATCTGGTTTTTAGAGCGTATGGTCTAGCATTTAAGTTTTGCAATATGGTGAATCAGTATGGGAAGGAGGTCAACAAACACCTTTCGGATAAGACCTATCACACTTTTTTTGATTTTGATATCCAGCCGGTATATTCAAATGGCGTTTTAACCCATTATGAGAATAAGAAACTCTATTTTCTTAAATATTACAACGAAAATCTCACAATGGTGTATTAGTTTAATGTAGCTTTTAAGTCATCCAGAACAGCCTTTTGAGAAGCAATTATTTTTTGTTGTGCTTCTTGCCTTCTTTTGTTTTTTTCTAATTTTTCTTCCAAATTTTTTTGGTCGCTTTTAAGGCTAAGAAGATTTTCTTCCTCATCTGCCATGACACGTTCTTGCTGCTTAATCATCATGATGGTATTGCTTCTTTTGATATCAGGGGTCAGGTTCTCCAAAAATCGTTTACCGTTTTCTGACATAACCGCAGGATCTTCCAAATTGCCGCTCCCTTCCATGAGCATATAGATGGTGGTTTTTTCTCCCCCTCTTTTACCTTTCTCCTCCAGCTTGAAGGTGTAATCTAGTTTGCTTTTGCTAATCTCCGTTATCAATGCAGCGGAATACAACTCAAATCCTTTTACCGATTTACCTTTCAAACCTTTGTCGGTGAGTTTTGCTGCTAGCGCATTTGCTACTACTTCTTTTGGGAAATTATATAACATAGCAATGGCAGGCTCCTCTGTTTTGCCCACTTTTATTTTACCAATATATGCCTGAGCCGAAACTTGAACTGCCACAAAACTCAATGCCACTAAAAAAGCCAGTCGTTTAATCATAATAAAAAAATTGAATTAAAACATAGATAATCTCTGCAAAGGTATAATAACTCGTTCTTTAATTTTAAGTACTATAAATTTGTGCTTATAATTTTTTAGTATTGAGCGACATAAAAAAACTTGCAGGACAAACGATATGGTATGGAGTAAGTTCCATTGCAGCCAGGTTTATTAACTACCTGCTCACTCCATATCTCATTTTTAAATTAGGCAAAGTTTGGTATGGTGAACAGTCGCTTATTTACTCCTACATTCCATTCATGAATGTGATTTTTACCTATGGAATGGAAACGGCTTTTTTTAGATTTACACAAATAAAGGATAGTAAACAAGTTTTTAGTACTACCAGTTTGTCTATGTTTACATCCTCTATTTTTTTGTGCATATTATTGGTAGCTTTTCATGTGCCAATTGCCAATCTGCTGATGGTAGAAACTCATCCGGAATATATATTGCTCGCATCGGCTATTATATTTTTCGATGCACTCAGTACTATACCCTTTGCCAAACTGCGTTTAGATGGTCGCCCTCGAAAGTATGCCATGATAAAGGTTTTTGGTATTTTACTCAATATGGGTTGCCTTTACTTTTTTTTAAGTATTTGTCCGGATTTTGCAAAAAAAAATCCAACCGGTTCCATTGGGTTTTTTTTCAATAAGAACTGGTTGGTTGGATATGTATTTGTCGCTAATCTGATTCAAAGTATTGTCACTTTTTTATTATTGACCAAAGAGTTTTTTGCATTTGAGTTTAAGTTCGATAAGCAGGTATGGAAGCAAATGTTGTTATATGGCCTTCCCATTATGGTGGCCGGTTTTGCTGGTATGATTAATGAAACCTTTGATAGAATTATGCTTGGTTGGTGGGCTCCGGTTGCTAACGAAACAGCGGCAAAAGCAGAAGTGGGGATCTATTCTGCCTGTTACAAACTTTCCCTTCTTATATCATTATCGGTGCAGGCCTTTCGGATGGGTGCAGAACCTTTCTTCTTTAAACAATCTCTTTCCGAAAATGCACCAAAGACCTATGCCAGAGTAATGAAGTTCTTTGTGATTACTTTGTGCCTGATGTTTCTATTCGTAATTCTTTATATCGATATCTGGAAGTATTTTATTACCGATCCTACCATGTGGGTTGGCCTCAAAGTGGTGCCCGTTCTATTATTGGCCAATATGTTTTTGGGAATTTATTACAATCTCAGTATCTGGTATAAACTGGGCAATAAAACTATTGCGGGAGCATATATTACCCTAATAGGCGCTGGCGTAACATTGATAATAAACTACCTATTCATCCCTGTTTACAGTTATGTGGCCTGTGCGTGGGCTACTTTAGCCTGCTATGGAATCATGATGGTGGTGTCTTATCTGTGGGGACAAAAAAACTATCGAATTCCTTATGCCACCAGAAAACTCTGTGCCTATATCCTGATAGCTGTAATCATTTCTCTAATTCATTATCTTATCACAAACCAATTCCCCAATGCTTGGGTAAATTATTCATTGGCCACTATTTTATTCGGATTGTACTTTTTGCTAATAATAAATATAGAAAGAAAGGAACTTGTTACTTTGCCTCTGATTGGGAAGTATTTGAAAAAAAAATAGCAACAGCCTTATTACTCCTTGGTTTTGTGCTGAACACAAAGAAGATGTATGCGCTAAAAAATAAAAAATGCAACGTTGTTGCTATTATGCATACATTTGCAGTCCATGAAAATAAGAATAAACTGGGATGCCTTGGGTGTGGTTACTTCTGTAGCTTGTGCCATCCACTGTGCCATTTTACCACTTTTTATCGTTAGTTTACCACTGTTTGGCATCAATATCATTGAGAATCATACGTTTGAAATAGTAATGATTTTGTTGGCATTCGTTATTGGCATATATGCTCTTTGGCATGGGTATAAAGGGCATCATCATCGCAAATTGCCCATCATACTTTTTGTTGCAGGCATATCTTTTTTGTTTATGAAAGAGATATGGCATGATTTTCATATTAGCTTTCTAGTTCCTGCCGTGCTGTTGATCGTTTCAGCACATTTTCTAAATTTTAGATTTTGCAGATCCCATCATCGGGCACATAAGGAAGATTGCAACCATGATCATTATTAATACCTGGTGTTAAAGAAATAAGCTATCATAACCATTTCTATATGATCTTTGGGAGAAATTATTGTTTATGAAATGGATGTTTCTACAAGTTTTATTGTTTTTTACCATTAGCCTTTGTGCTCAATCCAAAGATGAGAAAACTATTCTTGCTGTTTTTGACAAACAATTAGTTGCCTGGAACAATGCAGATTTGGACGCATTTATGGAAGGATATTGGAAAAGTGATTCTCTGAGGTTCATTGGAAAAACGGGGATTACGTATGGTTGGCAAAACACCCTGAATAATTATAAAAAGGGATATGCTGACAAAGCAGCAATGGGCAAACTGAAATTCGACATACTTAGAATGGAAAGAATTTCATCAGAATACTACAACGTCATTGGCAAATGGCAACTCACCAGAACCATTGGTGATGTGGGAGGACACTTTACACTACTCTTTCGAAAAATAAAAAACAAATGGCTGATCATTCAGGATCACTCCAGTTAATCCCATTTATTTTATTTCCTCAAAGTCTATATATTCTCCTGTTTTGGGCTTACTGGCCGTGGCAGAAGGAGCTGGTGTAGTTGATGGCTCGGGTTGAGACATTCTTTGCTCAGTCATATTCTTGAACTGCTTTTTCAGGTGGCTGGTAGTTTTGTAAATAGGATAGATAACTTTTACAACCAGATTGTAAAAAAACCATAAAACCACAAACAACAATAAAAATCCTAATGCACTCATTTTGAAAAATATCTTATGTACAAATGTAAACGACTAAACCTTTAAATTATTTTAAAAAAACCCTGGCCTAATATTAATTTATCGTTAATGCATCCTTTTTCGCTCAAAAACCTTAGCTTTGCGCCAGATTTTGAGAAAAGGGAACGGTGGCGTTTCCTTTTTTTATTTAGTACTACAAAGATTATGGAAGGTATAATTCAACTGGTTGAAACAAAAATTCAGGATCTGTTACAAGAAAATCCGGAGCACTTTTTGGTTGAGATAAAAATCAAACCAACAAATAATATCAAGGTTTTTATTGATGGGGATAAGGGAGTTGGGATAGGTGATCTGGTAAAGTATAATCGTGCTTTGTACAAACAGATAGAAGAAGAAGGTTCCTTTCCAGAAGGAGATTTTTCGCTTGAGGTTTCATCTCCCGGCTTAGGCGAACCATTGAAAAAGCATCGTCAGTACCTAAAAAATATTGGTCGTTTTGTAGAAATATTTTTAGAAGATGGTCAAAAAATAGAGGGGAAACTGGAGCTGGTTAGTGAGATCGAAATTGAAGTAGAGGAAACAAAAGGAAAAGGGAAAAAAGTTGAAATAGTAAAACATACTATTCCCTTTCAGAATATTAAATCGACACAAATTCAAATTAAATTTTAAACAGGTATTGTTGCAAAAAAGGCAGTACTCAAAAGCTTAAATTATGAATTGCTATGGCAAGTATTAATCTTATAGAAGCGTTTCAGGATTTTAAGGATGCTGAAAATATCGACAGACCCACAATGATGAAGGTTGTGGAAGATGTTTTTAAAACATTGCTTCGCAAGAAATATGGCAGTGACGATAATTTTGACGTTATCGTAAACGCTGAAAAAGGGGATTTGGAAATCGTTCGCCACCGCACCATTGTAGAAGATGGTGAAATAGAAGATCCTCTCGCTCAGGTGGCCTATTCGGAAGCTATTAAACTTGAACCCGACTATGAGGTAGGGGAAGATCTATACGAAGAAATTGATTTGATTGATTTTGGTCGCAGGGCAATTCTTGCTGCAAAACAAACACTTGCGGGACGCATTAGCGATCTAAAAAAGAATGTACTTGCCAAAAAATATGAAGATAGAATTGGTGAAATCATCAGTGCAGAAGTATATCAGGTTTGGAAAAAGGAAATCCTCCTGCTGGATGAAGAAGGAAATGAGCTGATTCTTCCAAAAAGTGAACAAATTCCACAGGACTATTTCAAGAAGGGAGAAAATATCAGAGCGGTAGTAACTCGAGTGGATTTAAAAAATAATAACCCTGTCATTATTTTATCCAGAACCTCACCAGATTTTCTTGGTAAATTGCTGGAAATAGAAGTGCCGGAAATATTTGATGGGTTAATCACGATTAAAAAAATAGTACGAGATCCGGGCGAAAGAGCTAAAGTAGCCGTGGAGTCTTACGATGATAGAATTGATCCGGTAGGTGCATGCGTAGGAATGAAAGGTAGCCGTATTCATGGTATAGTTCGGGAGTTGAAAAATGAAAATATAGACGTGATCAACTGGACCAATAATATTCAGTTATTAATCCAAAGATCGCTTACTCCTGCAAAAATTACCAGCATGAGTGTGGATAATGAAAATAAGCACGCCAGCATTTTTCTAAAACCCGATCAGGTATCTCTGGCAATTGGTAAGCGCGGTGCCAATATCAAATTGGCATCAGATCTCACTGGCTTTGAACTGGATGTATATAGAGATACTGAGGATGATGAAAACGAGTTTGATGTGGATTTGGAAGAGTTCAGCGATGAAATAGACGAATGGGTAATTGACTCGTTGAAAAGAATTGGATGTGATACCGCCAGAAGTGTTATGCGCATGTCGCCGGCAGAATTGGAAAAAAGGGCCGACCTTGAAAAAGAAACAGTAGATGATGTTAGAAGAATATTGCAAGAGGAATTGGAAAAAGAATAACTTCCTCAGGCAACTCAGCATTAAATGTGGTGAATGGTAAATTTAAAGAGCCTTAAAAAGGCAATTAGAGAGATATTTATGTCAGAAATTAAACTTCCAAGATTATTACAAGCAGCCAAAGAGTTTAATATTGGGCAGGAAACGCTCATAGATTATCTTGTTGGCAAAGGATTTTCGAAGGATGATTTAAAGCCCTCCTCGAAACTTACGGAGCATATGTATGTTGCTTTGCAACAAGGATTTCAAAACGATAAGGCCACTAAACAGAAAAGTGATAAAGTGGATCTGCCTAAAGGTGTAGGTAACGATGCAAAAAAACGCAAGGAAGACGAAGCCCCTAAAAAAGAGGCGATAAAAGAAGAAGATGTGCCAGAGGTGGATCAAACTCAATCAGAACCGGAGGTAGTGCCAGAACCAGAACCCACGCCAATACCTGTTCCAGAACCAGAACTGGAGGTAGTAGTTCCAGAACCAGAAATTATTCCAGAACCTCAAGTGGAGCAAACCCCAGTGATAGAAGAAGTACAAGAATCTCCAAAGGAAATTGTTGAAGAGATGAAAGAAGAATTGGTTGCTGAAGAAGTTAAACAGAAAGAGGAGGATAATAATATAAGAGTAGCAACACCAGAAATAGAAGGACCGAAAATTCTGGACAAAATTGATCTTTCGGCCATAGAGAACTCTACAAGACCTAAAAAAGGAATAGCGCCCAAACCAAAGGTTGAAACACCTAAAGTGGAAGCACCTAAAGTAGAGGCACCTAAGCTGGAAGAAAAGAAAATCCCTCAGGTAGAAGTACCTAAACCTGCTCCAGCACCAGAGGAACCAGAGATTACGAATATTAAGGTAGAAAAAATTGAGGGTCCAAAAATAATAGGAAAGATTCAGTTGCCTTTGGATAATGAAACAAGACCTAAACGCGAGGAGAAACGCAAACGCAAACGCATTCCTTTGGAAAGAAAAGAGGTAAAGCCTGATACAAAGACTAATACCAATACCGGAGGTGACAATAAAAGACCTTTTCATGGAAATAGCGACCATCAAAAAAAGAGCAATTTCCGTGACAGAAAGCATCCACATCATCAAAAGAGAGAGGAGAAGCAGATTGATGGGAAAGAGATTCAGGACAAGATTCGCGAAACTCAGGCTAAACTAAGTGCCAGCGGAGGTAATAAGCAAAGGTCCATGAGAGCTAAGTCTCGTCGGGACAAAAGAAATGAAGCCGTAGAAGCGGCTAAAGATGAAGCCGCCTCTCATTTACTACAGGTTACAGAATTTATCAGTGTAAGCGAATTGGCGAATCTGATGGATGTAAGTTTTGCTGATGTCATCAGCAAATGTATGGGCTTGGGAATCATGGTGTCCATTAACCAAAGGCTGGATGCAGAAGTTATTGAACTAGTATCTGGAGAGTTTGGTTTTGACGTGGAATTCATAGATATGGAAAAGCAGATGGAAATGGAGGAAGAGGAAGATGAAGACGATAGCGAAGACCTTGAGCCACGCAGTCCGATTGTTACAATAATGGGTCACGTGGATCATGGTAAAACTTCATTGCTCGACTACATTCGAAATGCCAACGTGGTTGCAGGTGAAGCGGGAGGGATTACACAGCACATTGGTGCTTACCGTGTAACTGTACCGGGAGAAAAAGAAATTACATTCCTAGATACGCCTGGTCACGAAGCATTTACGGCCATGCGTGCACGGGGTGCAAAAGTTACCGATATTGCCATCATTGTGGTGGCAGCAGATGATGCAGTGATGCCTCAAACACGTGAGGCTATTAGCCACGCACAGGCTGCTGGTGTTCCCATGATTTTCGCCGTCAATAAGATTGATAAAGATGGTGCAAATCCAACCAAAATTTATGAGCAATTATCGCAAATGAATATTTTGGTGGAAGAGTGGGGCGGTAAGTACCAATGCCAGGAACTGTCGGCAAAGAAAGGACTGAACATTGAAAAGCTTTTGGAAAAAGTATTGCTGGAAGCAGAACTGCTGGACCTAAAAGCTAATCCAGACAGAGAAGCTACAGGAACTATTATCGAAGCATCATTGGACAAAGGACGTGGATATGTGGCTACTTTGCTGGTGGAGAACGGAACACTGAAGCAAGGAGATTTGATAGTGAGTGGTCAATATTACGGACGCGTAAAAGCCATGTTCAATGAACGAAACAAAAAGCAGGATGATGCCGGCCCATCGGCACCTGCAGTAGTTTTGGGGCTGAATGGTGCACCTCAAGCCGGTGAAAAATTCAGGGTGTATGAAGATGAGGCTGAGGCAAAGGATGTGGCCAATCGTCGCGCGCAAATATTGCGTGAGCAAGGAATACGAACCAAGAAGCATATCACACTCGATGAAATTGGTCGCCGTTTGGCATTGGGCAGCTTTAAAGAACTCAACATTATTATCAAAGGGGATGTGGATGGTTCGGTAGAAGCTCTTAGCGATTCATTACAAAAATTATCCACCGAAGAGATCGTAGTAAATGTGATTCACAAAGGTGTAGGACAGATCAATGAAAGTGATATTGTACTGGCCGAAGCTTCGGATGCAATAGTTATCGCCTTCAATGTAAGGCCTTCGTCTCAGGCATCTAAACTTGCAGACAATGCAGGTATTGAAATCAAGATGTACTCGGTGATCTATAACGCTATCGAAGAAGTGAAGAGTGCTATGGAGGGAATGATGGAACCAACAATGAAAGAGAAGATTACTGCCAATGTGGAAATCAGAGAAGTGTTTAAGTTCGACAAAGCTACCGTAGCCGGTTGTGTGGTGTTGGATGGTAAAATAAAACGCGACCACAAGGTTAGAATTATCCGCGATGGTATTGTGGTGTATCCAGTGGGAGAGAATGCAACAGCCGCAGAGCTAGCTTCTCTGAAGAGATTTAAAGATGATGCAAAAGAAGTATTGAGTGGTATGGAATGTGGTCTTACTATCAAAAACTACAGCGACATAAAAGTAGGAGATGTAGTAGAGGCGTACGAATTGGAAGAAATTAAGAGAACACTTTAATAGGATGAGTTTCCACAATAGCAATTGATAATTGTATTTTGATATTGTTATTTTCCTGATTTGGGAAAACTGGAAATGAATATACTCTTTGTATCAAAATATTTGTTAAATGGTTTCGGGTAAGGATTTTGGATAAGCCGCCTGACTAATTTTGAATCATGATAAGATATTTTTTGGGAATCACTTTTTTATTATTTGGCAGCATTTCAGGATTTGCTCAAGGCAATACTAATAAACTGACCATTGATAAAATAGTTGGAGCAGTGGGCGATCGTATAGTATTGCAATCCGATATTCAGAATGCCATATCCGATGCCATGAGAAATAATCAGGAACTGCCAGCCAATGCTTCATGCAGTATTCTAGAGCAAATGCTTATTTCCAAAATATTAGCCTTACAGGCCGAAAGAGATTCAATTCCATTGAGTGATGATGAAGTAGAAGGTAATTTAGACACCCGTGTTCGTAACTGGATTATGCAGTTTGGTAGTGTAGAAGCGGTGGAAGAAGTGGCAAATAAATCTATTTACCAATTAAAGGAAGATTCCAGAGCCTCCATCAAAGAAAATATGCTGGCGGACAGAATGAAAAATAAAATTGTAGAAACAGTTCATATTACACCGACAGAAGTAAAAAATTATTTTGAAAAAGTACCTGCCGACAGCGTTCCGTTTATCGAATCAGAGTTGGAAATAGGCCAGATTAATATTTTCCCAAAAGCAGCCAAAGAAGTGGAGGAGTACATCAACAATGAAATGTTGAATTACCGTAAGCAAATACTAGCAGGCACTTTATCTTTTTCTGATGCTGCCAAAAAGTATTCTGATGATCCGGGTAGCAAAGAGCGCGGCGGATTTCTGGAGGTAAACCGGAACGACAAAAACTGGGATCCAATTTTCATGTCCGTGGTGTTTAGATTGAAAGCGGGCGAAACATCAATACCCTTTAAATCTCCAAAATTTGGTTTTTTTCTAATTCAGTGCGAGAGCAGAAGAGGGGATGATGCCAAAATTCGCTATTTGCTTCGCATACCCCCTGTAACGGAAACGGAACTGGTGAGTGCAAAAGCAAAATTGGATTCAGTACGTAGAGAAATTATTGATGGAAAAATATCTTTTAAAGACGCCGCCTACAAATACAGCGAGGACGAAGCTTTGAAAAGTTATGGCCCTTTTGTATTAGGAAGCGATGGATCTACCTATGTAACTATGGATCAATTGCCTGATAAAGAAATGACCTTAACTATCGGTTCTTTAAAAGTGGGAGAGTATTCACAACCTATTTCCTTTGCCAATGCACAGGGACAAAAAGGCGTTCGAATTCTTTATCTAAAATCCAGAACAGAAGCACACAGAATGAACCTTCAGGATGACTATAGCAAGATCTCTGAAATGGCCTTAATGCAAAAAAAGAACGAAGCACTTAATGATTGGCTCACTAAAAAAGTACCTACTTTCTATGTACTGATTGATAAAGATGCGGCTGGTGCTTGTCCTAACTTGCAAAAATATCAGGCAACCAGTGCCAGAGGGTTTTAAGTTTCTGATTTAGGAATACTAATCATTCAATTTCCAGAATCTTCCCAAAAGACCTATATAGTTTACTTTGGCCGCATTTGCCATCAATTTTCCTTTCTCGGAAATCGTATTATAATAGGTAATAGTAGCGGTTGAATAAACAAACCTGTTTTTATACTCTATAATAGGGCCTGATGGTGCATTTCGTAACTCGGGCTGAATAAAGCTGGTAAAATCCGACTCCTTTGGATTGGTGAAATAAGCCAAAAGAATGGCTGCGAAAATCAAAAAGGATACTAGTCTCCTAAACTTCATAGTGGGTATTTAATGCTATTTTTGAAATAGGAAGATTAACAGCGTGATTCAAAGCCAGGTTCTTCAAATATTGCTATTGAATTTTATCAGTTACCCTCCCTTCTACCTTGTTTTTTCTGAAGACGATGCCTTGATCGGAATACCTTAACTGAACAAATATTCTACGTCTTCCTTGGTCAGTGATTTCACAAATCCAGACTCGTCTGAGATCAAATCTCTTGCCAGCGCTTTTTTCTTTTCCTGAAGGTTTAATATTTTGTCTTCGATGGTGCCTCTGCAAATCATCCGATACGCAAAAATATTTTTGGTTTGTCCAATACGGTGAGTACGGTCGATGGCCTGCTGCTCCACAGCCGGATTCCACCAGGGATCCACAATATAAACATAATCCGCCGCGGTAAGATTCAAGCCCACACCCCCGGCTTTCAGCGAAATTAAGAAAACGCGTACCTCATCGTTTTTCTGAAAATTCTGAATCGCTTTCTCCCGGTCAGGAGCAGATGTACTACCATCAAAATATTCGTATTTCACACCCAGTTCGTCTAGTTTTTTTCTGATCAGTGCCAGCATGCCTAAAAATTGAGAAAATACCAATGCCTTGTGGTCGCTCATGTCCTCGGTAATTTCACGTGCCAGTTCCTCAATTTTGATCGAATGATTTTCAAAAGAATCCTCTTCGTTCAGAATGGCTGGTGAGTCACAAATCTGACGCAATTTCATCAACCCCTGCAAAATCGTAAGCTGAGATTTACCCAATCCCTGATTATCGATGGTGCCCAAAATTTTGTCACGGTAATCGTTTCTGTAGGCATCATAAATGCGTCTTTGTTCATCACCCATTTCGCACCACAAAATCATTTCCTGTTTTTCTGGCAGATCCTTGGCCACCTGTTCTTTAGTACGTCTTAAAATGAAAGGATATAAGAGTTTTCGTAAATGTGCTTTCCGATCGGCTTCCCCCAATTTATCAATTGGAATAGCAAACTCCTGTCTGAAAAACTCTATGCTACCCAACATGCCTGGATTCAAAAAATTCATCTGAGCATAAATGTCAAATGTATTGTTTTGCAAAGGGGTACCACTCAGGCACAACCTGTGTTTTGAATTGAGTAAGGATGCTGCACGGGTCACTTTGCTGGATGGATTTTTTATCGCCTGGCTTTCATCCAATAGCATATAATCAAATTTTACATTCAAGAATAATTTGATATCGCTTCTTAGTGTGCCATAAGTAGTGATGACTATATCATGTTTCATCAGGGCTTCCACATCTCTGGTTCTGCTGCTACCATGATGAATGGAGTAACTCAATTCAGGGGTAAACTTTTTAATCTCATTTTCCCAGTTATAAATAAGCGTAGTGGGGCAAACCACCATGGCATTCATTTGATGGTTTTGATTCTTGTAATGTTGAAGAAAAGACAAAGCCTGTATGGTTTTCCCCAAACCCATGTCATCTGCTAATATGCCTCCCCAGTTTATATTTTGTAGATAACTCAACCATTGAAAACCTGCTGTTTGGTAAGGTCTTAGGATACCAGCAAGATGAGCAGGAGGCTGCACTTCGTTGATCTTGTCAAAGTCCTTGAGCTGGTTGTACTTTTCTTCCAGTTCAAATTGAAGTTCCTCTTCGTTCTTTAACTCATAAAGCTCATCGATGATGCTTTTATGATACTGAGATAGTTTTAATTTATTGTTATTGCCTTCTCCAACCCTGAATAGCAGGGCGTATTTTTTCAGCCATTCGTCTGGCAAAATACCAAGTGTGCCATCGTTTAGCTGCACATATTGCTGTTTGGCGGCCAGAGCACGTTTCACTTCGGAAATAGAAACCTTTTGATCGCCGAATATGATGTCCACCTTCGCATCAAACCAGTCGGTATTGCTGCTGATAAATATTTTTGTTTGTGGCTTGGCTGTGTTGAATTTGAAATTCCTCAATGCTTCATGTCCAAATACAGGAACCTGCATTTCCTTCATGGCATCTACAAACAAAAAGAACCAGTTTTCTTTTAATATCTCAGTCCCCTTGATAGCCAGAGTTCCATCCTCTTCATTGATTATAAAGTTGGAATGAAGGTTTTGCAGTCTGGCTACAAAAGCCTGTTCTTTTTCCTTGTTGCGATGTATCGCCAGTATTTTGTCACCCTCCGGAATCAACATGACCGGTTTACCAATGGATGAGGTTTCGTGACCTTTATAGGTAAACACAGGTCGGAACACTAGGTAGTCACCACGTTCTGTCAAAAACAATTTCACATCTGGTTCAGCACCTTTGATGCTCTGTATCAGTGATGAATCAAAGTCTGTTTTATAGTCTTTGGCTAGCGGCAGAATAAAAGTATGCAATTGAGCCGGCCACTCCTGCTGCTGAAAACTCATTTTACCCACGGGTAAAAATTGCTGAATAATGTTTACAGTATCCACATCGGGCATCACGTACAATTGATGATTATACATATAAATTTGTGGTGATGCCAGTTCGTTTTCATCCAGCCCATGCACCAGTCCCCCAAGTTTTACCAAACAATCACAGGTATATACATCATCTGTTTTATCTATAAAAAATCCGATCTTGGCCGGTGTGCCAATGGTTTCTACACTTTGTATATTCTGAGTAATGAATTTTTTACCCTGTGGCAATATGTATGCTAACCCATCATCTCCCAGTTCGGCAAAAATCTTTTTTAGACGGGGCATTATGTATTCATTCGCTAGTTTTTGTTCTTCTTCGTTCATCACATCGGTCAATAACTCATCATCCTGTTGCAGGCCAAATGGTGTATTCTTGTTGATGTATTTCCTTAGTTCAGTATCCTGAATTTTTCTAACAGCGTTCAAGAGGGTAATATCTTTTTCGCTATAGGCACTAGCATCTATATATTTTGAAATATCCAGAATCTCTATTTTGTCCGAGAATCCGGTTTGCTCTTCATTCGCTTCACCGGAAATCACTTCAATAGAAAAATAAGGATAGTTTTTTTTATTCAGATTAAAAACCAGCCCTAATCTGGTAGTCTCCACTGTTTCGGTTTCTACATCCACCACTTCTTCCGTCACCGTTTCCTGTTTTTTCAATACTGGTGCCGGTTTGGAGGTGTCGGTACTGATACTTACACGTTTTATGTTTCTGTCCAGCACACGAAGAAACGGTTTCCCCTCCTTAAATACAAACTCAAACTTTCCCTTAAGATCATCTGCCAGGGAGTAGCCATAGGCTTCCAATAGCTTATTCTTCTCTACATCACGATTTCGAATAGTATCAAAATAGTCTGCACCATACTGTCGGATAAGATACAGGAAAACAATCACTTTGGGCAGACAAAGCGGATATTCTGTATCCTCATATTCGCAACTAGTATCAAAATTCCTTTCATCATTTTTTCTGATCACTACCGAGTAGTCTTTTTCAGGTAACACCACCGTTGCTTTCAACGTTTCATCTTTAGCCGAATTAATTTTTATTTTTTTCTTCTGCAAAAATTTCTCCGCTTCGTTAAAACTTTCAGGACTGCAAAGGGTTCTAATGGACCTAATATCCAGATTGCGCAACTTGATTACCGTGTGTTGCTGGTTATAATACACTTCCTCATCTCCCAACTGCCCTTTGTCCAAAAACTCCTGTAACTGAAATAGCGAAGCCACTTCGTGTTTGCACACATCTCCCAGATTGTACGGGCAGGTGCACCGCAGCAAAATCTGTTTAGGATCGATATACTTTTGAATATACACTTTGTAATAACTGCCATAAGCATCGTCTTTCACCCTAAAAATCAGATTGCCAGTGAGTTTGTCAAACTCCACTAACTCTACAAACCCTAGTGCATGGGTCTTTTTTCCCCGTCTGATTACTTCGTCCGTACCGTTGGTGTACACGTACTTTAAAATGTGTGGTAGTGCCAAAAGAAAATATTTTATTTAATCATCGCCGGTGCTACTATCATCGGTCTTGCGTCGCACTCTTGGGCTTATGAACAAACCCGAGCCACGCACGTTACCAATCATTCTAGCAGGGCAATCGGCAAAAATAAAAGAAAGATTTTCGCTTTACCGAATGTTTTTCTGTTTATTTTATTTTGGAAATAATGGTAAAAAGAAAACAGTATCTTTAGCGATTTTATTTGCCAGTTTCAATGAGTCAAAAAAGCCTTATACTTGTACAACTCCTCAGTACCTTACTCTTAATGCTGGCAATTCTAAATTCAAAATTTCACTTCATAAGTTATGGAGATTCCATAGTAGAAAAAGTTTCAGGTGCATTATACGAACTATTGATTATTCCCTTAATCCTGGCTCAATTTTTTTTCTTTGGCTATGCCGTGTATAGGATAATAAAATCCCCCAAAAAGTATATTGAAGTTTCTTCGCTATTGGTTTCTTTGGCAATGATTGTTTGGATGGTGCTGTTGAAATAGAAATGGGTTTAGTTGGAACTTAAAATCTGGGTTTGTTTGATAGCGAAATTTCATCAGACTCAGAATCATCTTTCACCACCGTAGTTTTATTTATTTTTGAAACATGAGTAAAGTAATCGCCATGATCCCGGCGCGTTATGCGGCCACCCGGTTTCCAGCCAAACTAATGCAAATACTGGGAGACAAACCCGTGATTGTTCACACCTATCAGGCTGCCGTGAGTAGTCATTTGTTTGATGAGGTATATGTAATTACGGATAGTGATATCATAAGCAAAACGATAACCGATTATGGCGGCAAGTCTATCATGAGCCTGGACTCCCACGAAAGTGGCACCGACAGAATTGCCGAAGCGGCCAGAAATCTGGAGGTGGATGTAATTGTAAACGTGCAGGGCGATGAACCTTTTATACAAAAAGAGCCTTTGGAGAAGTTGGTCAGATTGTTTGATAATGAACAGGTGCAAGTGGCTTCTTTGATGCGAAAAATGGAAGCCCCCTCCGATGCCGGCAATCCAAATATGGTGAAAGTGGTTACGAATAAGTTTAATAAAGCCTTGTACTTTAGTCGTAGTGCGATTCCGTACCAACGAGAACCAGACAGCGTGGTGGACTATTTTTTGCATATTGGTGTGTATGCTTTTCGTAAGCAGGCATTATTGAACTTTACCACCCTGCCTCCTGCACCACTGGAGCAGATTGAAAAACTGGAACAGCTACGGTTTTTATATAACGGAATTGAAATTTATATGGCCGAAACCGGGTATAAAAACATTGCAATAGATACGCCGGAAGATCTGGAAAAGGCAAAGCAATTCTTGTCATAATTTCCGGGAGATAAATGCCTACAAAAAAAACAATCAATAAATATGCTTACTTCTATTCATCCCAAATTGCCCATGCGCAATAAAACGGTAACTAGGGATTTTTATATCGACCAACTTGGGTTTGCGGATATTGGTGCAGAGGATTATGAAGGGTATTTGATATTGGAGAAAGATGCGATCCAAATTCATTTTTTTGAGTTTAAAGTACTGAATCCTCATGAAAACTATGGTCAGGTGTATATCAGAACGGATAATATAAAAGCCTTTTATGATGCCTTAGTTTCTCATGGGGTGCAGATACATCCGGCCGGACATTTGCAAACAAAACCCTGGGGGCAAATGGAATTTTCTATTTTAGATCCGGATTACAATTTGCTAACCTTTGGACAAGGGGGTTAGAATACCGATTTCGAACAAGGACTGATTGCCATGGAGGAATTCAGGCAGCTAAAACGGATGCCACTTATTCCACTGTAGAACGGAGCGTCGCAACAAAGAGGATAGAAGCAATCAGTTGGGAAAAAATACATGGCTTCTTTGTACATAATAAAATATATTTGGGAAAATACTAAACAACGAAAGGACGCAAATGAAAACAAGAAAAATTACACTTTCCGAACAGGAGATACCAGAACAATGGTACAATATTGTGGCAGACATGCCTAACAAACCCCTGCCCCCGCTGCATCCCGGAACTAAGGAGCCAATTGGACCGGAGGCCCTAGCTCCCTTATTTCCTCAGGAGTTGATAAAGCAGGAAGTGTCCACCGAAAAATGGATAACTATTCCGGATGAAGTGCGCAACATATATAGTTTGTGGCGACCTACGCCTTTGTATCGGGCTTATGAGTTGGAAAAGGCATTGGATACGCCGGCAAAAATTTATTACAAGTATGAAGGGGTCAGCCCGGCTGGTTCGCACAAACCCAATACTGCTATTCCGCAGGCTTACTACAATAAGATGGAAGGGGTGAAAAGAATAACCACAGAAACCGGTGCCGGTCAGTGGGGTAGTGCATTGAGTTTTGCCTGCAATATTTTTGATATAGAGTGCGAAGTGTACATGGTGAGATTGTCTTACGAACACAAGCCATATAGAAAAGTGATGATGAATACATGGGGTGCCAATGTGATACCTTCTCCATCGGAGCTTACGGCAGCAGGCAGAAAAATACTGGCACAGGATCCTAATAGTCCAGGATCTCTGGGTATTGCCATTTCCGAAGCTGTTGAAATGGCTGCACAGCGCGAAGACACCAAGTATGCGCTAGGCAGTGTGCTGAATCATGTGTTGCTGCATCAAACAATCATTGGTCAGGAAGCCTATAAGCAATTGGAAAAAGTTGGAGATTTGCCAGATGTGGTGATTGCTCCTTTTGGCGGCGGTTCCAATTTTGCCGGTTTGTCCTTCCCTTTCCTTAGACTGAATTTTGAAGAGGGTAAAAATATTCGCTGTATAGCAAGTGAGCCCACTTCTTGTCCTAAGCTGACACGTGGTGTGTTCCGTTACGACTTTGGCGACACGGTAGGGATGACTCCTTTACTCCCTATGTACACATTGGGACACAATTTTGTGCCGGCTCCTATCCATGCCGGTGGGCTAAGATATCATGGTGCTGGTGCCATAGTGAGCCAATTGTTGAAAGACAAATTGATAGAGGCTAGTGCCCATGATAATGTGGAGGTGTTTGAAGCAGGTGTTTTGTTTGCAAAGGCGGAAGGTATTATTCCTGCTCCGGAGGCTACACATGGCATTGCTACGGTAATAAAAGAAGCAGAGCGCTGCAAACGCGAGGGCAAAAGCGAAACCATTTTGTTCAACCTTTGTGGGCATGGCAATTTTGATATGAAAGCCTATCAGGATTATTTTGAAGGTAAAATTGTAAGGCACGAACTTACCGATGAGGATATCCAAAACTCCTTAAAAGAGTTGGATACGCCGGAAATTGCCTAAGATTATTTTTTGCTTAAACCTCATGGATACTTACGATCTATGAGGTTTATTTATTTTTAGTAATGGTGTTTTAGTTTGTGATTTATCTTTTTGTCTCACTGAATAAAAACGTTAAAAATGAAAAAAGGGGTAGTTGTTTTTTGCTTGGTGGTAGTGTCCGTTTTCCTGGTGAAATGTGGAAGTAATGGCGAGAAGAAAGAATCAAAAATTGTTTCTTCGAAAATACTGGCCGATACTACAGTGTATAACCGTTATCAAAAGGAGGGTGGCCACTATGCCTCTGAAACTGGTAAGGTACTGATGAAAAATCTAACAGAAGCCATAGGTAAAGGCGGAACAGAATATGCTGTTGATTTTTGCAATATAAAGGCCTTGAAGCTGACTGATAGTATGTCGGCTGTTTTTCCTGTATCAATAAAAAGAGTTTCAGACAGGGTACGGAATTCGAAAAATACGGCTAATGCCTCAGAGCAGGAGTATATTGCCCAAGTGAGATCAATTTTGGAAAAAGGAGAAGTGCCAAAGCCAATGCTTACCGAAAGCGAAACTACTGTTTCTGGATATTATCCAATTCTGACCAATACTCTTTGTATGAATTGTCACGGAGAGACATCAACGATAGAATCCAATACGCTGGCAAAGATTCGAACACTGTATCCGGAAGATGCTGCCACAGGATACTCCATCAATCAAATACGTGGATTGTGGGTGGTGGAGATGAAAAAGTAATCCAAAACCAACCCTTTAGAAAATCACTTAGGCTACAAACTGGCCTTTAATTGTAGAAAGAAGGTTTTGATTTTTTCAAGTGAATGAATTGCTGCAAACTTTTCTTCGGCATTTTTATTGGTTCTGAGATATTCTTTTGCACCTTCTATTGTGAACTTCCTGCGACGCAGCAGATCATAAATCAGGAATAGATTTTTTACGTCCACTGGACGAAAGAATCGATCTCCTTTGCCATTTTTTTTGGGTTTCAAAACATCGAATTCTGTTTCCCAATATCTTATTAATGAATGGTTTTCCTTCAGCATTGCGGTCACATCTCTCATGCTGTAATAATGTTTTGAAAACAGGGTTTCATCATCGGGCATTTCTACATTTGCAGCGGCAATTTCGTGTTCCCTGGCCGATTTTCTACCTCTGGTACTCTTTCTTTCTTCAGGATCAGGCAAGGTTTCTGAGGAAAGGTGATCAGTATTGGGTACTTCTATATCCTCCGAATCAATAGTTTCCCAAACTACTTTTAAGGTTTGTTCCTTTATAATTGCCTCAGGAATAGGTTCCTCTTTAGAATAAATATTCTCAGTCTCCGGTTCCTGAATGGTCCAAGACGCTTCATCTGGTTCTATATCCACATCATGGGTAGTTGTCGGGGTAGAAGTTTCCGAAACCTCAATTTGAGTGGGTGGTTTTAGAACATGTCTCTTTGGCTCAGGTGGTGAAACTGGTGCTCCCTCTGCATTAACAAAAGAAAATGCTCCCTGCACTTGTGGGTTGTGTTTTGCCATACCTACAAAGCTAATGAGAATATGAGAAAAGAAACGGGAGGTCTTAACTGTTCTTGTCTTTTTTAATATTTTGTTGTCAATTCATTTTCTAAAATGCTGGATGGATGGTCGTTTAACCTGTTTTCCAAATGATCAAACAATTCCCTGATCATTAGGGAATTTCGAAATTTTCAGTAAAAATTAATAAATTTTCATATTGCTTTCCCGGTTACTCCCCCTATTTTTGTAAAGTGAGCAGAGTCGTTTTGTATTTTTCCGGAATATTTCTAATAGCATTATTGATGCTGTTGACAATTGGGTTGCCGGTAACATACAATGCTGTAAAAAAGATGCAGGAAAAGACTTCTACTTCAAAAATTCAGGGAGACAATCCCTATTCCAACTCTACTGAAGAGAAAACACCCAGCAACAACATTTCCATATCAGAGGAATATGCGCATGAAGAGTTTCAGGATTTTTCTATATCTCTAGTACAGGTATCAACCGCATTTATTCATGCCCACGAAGCCACTTATTTAGCCTTTCATAAGGAGCTACATTGCCCTCCGCCCAATATTTTGTCATAAGTTTTTCAGGTATTTATTGTTTTCGTTTGCCGGTGCATATTGCTGTATCGCAGGCTATTATTTGCATTCTTAAATTGTTTTATGACAAAAAAATCAGGAATAAATCTTTTTAAATCCATTTCAAGTGATTTTCCATCATCTATTGTAGTATTTCTTGTTGCACTTCCTTTGTGCCTTGGAGTAGCCTTAGCCTCCAATGCTCCTTTATTTAGTGGAATCATTGCAGGAATCTGTGGTGGTATTGTAGTAGGTATGTGCAGTCGTTCGCAACTAAGCGTAAGTGGACCAGCAGCTGGGCTTACAGCCATCGTTGCCTCTGCCATTACCTCATTAGCTTCCTTCGAAGCCTTTTTAGTTGTAGTGGTATTAGCAGGTGCTATGCAGATAGCGTTAGGCTTTTTAAAGGCTGGAGTAATTGGCGATTATGTACCTAGCAGTGTAATAAAGGGAATGCTGGCGGCCATTGGTTTGATATTGATCATTAGTCAATTTCCGCATCTTCTAGGCGATAGTGCTATTTCACAGGTTGGTGTTGACGATACTACCGTAGAAAAGAAGAGCATTTTTGAAAACTTTTTTATGGCCTTTGCAAATATTACTCCAGGTGCTTTGATCATTGGGATTGCGTGCCTGGCATTTTATTTTTTCTGGGAGGGTGCTTCTTTTACAAAAAATGGGTTTTTGAAACTGATTCCTACTCCGTTGCTAGTCGTATTTATTGGTGTTGGGTTGAATGCATTATTTGCATCAACAGGAATCCTTGACGGTCTGACCCCGGCTCATTTGGTAAGTATTCCTAAGGCTAGTTCGGGGAAAGAATTTTTATCTCAGTTTTCAACACCCAATTGGAGTATGATTCTGAATAAAGAAGTATGGATCTTAGCGGTAACAGTAGCTATGGTAGCCAGTCTTGAATCTTTATTAAGCATCGAGGCGGTGGATGATTTGGATCCCTATCAGCGGGTAACGCCGACCAACCGTGAATTGAAAGCACAGGGAATTGGAAATATTATTTCAGGACTTATAGGAGGATTACCTGTAACTAGCGTAATTGTACGTTCATCGGCTAATGTAAATGCAGGAGCAAAAACAAAAATGTCCACCATTTTTCATGGGATATTCCTGTTGCTTTCGGTGGCATTTATACCTGCCGTGCTTAATTTGATACCAAAGGCAGCATTAGCAGCCATATTGATTTTTACCGGATATAAATTGGCTAAACCAGCTCTTTTCAAAGCACTCTACAATAAAGGCCTGGATGTATTTCTTCCCTTTGTTTTCACTATTGTGGCCATTTTGGCAACCGACCTATTGAAGGGGGTTATTATAGGTATTGGTATTGGGCTTTTCTTTGTTTTCAGATCAAATTTTCGCAAGGCAGTTTTTGTGGTCAATGACGATATGCGCTACTTGTTCAGACTAAGAAAGGATGTGTCCTTTCTAAACAAAGCCATCATTAAGCAAAAATTGGAGGAGGTTCCAGAAAATGGGGAGGTAATTATCGATACCAAAAGAGCCGATTATATTGATAGGGATATTGTAGAAACTATCGAAGACTTTGCACTCCATGCACCTCTAAAAAATATTACATTAAAGTTGTACACAAGCAGTGTGATAGATCAGGGCTTTTCTTCAAAAATTTTTCCTGTCAAAGAATATTAATTACAAAACAAAAAATAAAATAATGCATTGACCGGATATTAATTTTAGTCCGGCTCAATGTGTTTATTCATCTATAAAAAGATTACTAAAAATGGAATCATATACAGAATTATTAAAAGCAAATCAAGAGTGGGCGGCAGATAAACTGGCTGTAGATCCCAATTTTTTTTTAAACCTGGCAGACATTCAGAACCCTGAATTTTTGTGGATCGGTTGTAGCGATAGTCGGGTGCCGGCAAATGAAATTACACGTACTAACCCCGGCGAAATTTTTGTGCATCGCAATATTGCCAATCTGGTGGTGCATACCGATGTAAATCTGCTTAGTGTGTTGGAATATGCTGTAATGCATCTGAAAGTGAAACACATAATTGTGTGTGGACATTATGGCTGTGGTGGTGTAAAAGCCGCCATGGGAAATGGCGATTTTAATCAGGTGTTGAATATGTGGTTGCGTGTAATTAAAGACGTATATAGACACAACCGGGAGGAGCTTGACAGCATTGCTGATCTTGACCAAAGAGCAGATAGGTTGGTGGAACTAAACGTAAAAGAGCAGGTGGAAAAACTTTGTAAGACTTCGACCATTCAGAAAGCGTGGAAGGAAAGAAATGCGCCCATTATACATGGGTGGGTGTATGGATTAAAAAATGGAATACTGCATGAAATCAATACCATCAAACCTGATTTGAGCGTACTAAACCCAATCTATGTGTACGATAACATTTGATCGTTCAATGGGTATTAAAACGAAAAAGCATGGTCTTATCGCCATGCTTTTTTTGTATCAATTTGTTTTCTGGTGAAACAATCTATTTGGAATCAATTGCCTGATTGTTAGTTACCTGTAAATAAACACTTCCACCTTGCCATCCTCGGTAATGGCTCCTCTGTACATACCAGCAGTATTGAAGGGCATGGCCATATTTCCCTCTTTGTCCAAGGCAATTAATCCACCATCGCCGCCCAATGTTTTTATTTTGCCTAAGACTATTTCTGCAGATTGGTCAATGGTATAGTCTTTATAAGCAATTAAATCAGAAACGGTCTTAGCGGCTACTGTTCTGATAAAAAACTCGCCCCATCCTGTACACGAAATTCCGGCTGTAGAATTGTCGCAATAAGTACCGGCACCTATAATTGGAGAATCACCCACGCGGCCGTATTTTTTATTTGTCATGCCTCCGGTGGATGTGCCCGCTGCCAGATTGCCCAATTTGTCTAATGCTACACAACCAACGGTACCAAACTTATGATCCATGTTTTTTGTGCCGTATTTATCAGTATGCATGGACTTCTTGTTTGAAATGTTTTTTAACGAATCGGCCTTCAAAGCTTCTTGCAGCCCGTCCCATCTATCCTTTGTCCAAAAATATTTTGGATCTACCATAGTTATTCCAACTTCTTTGGCGAAAGTTTCTGCGCCTTTACCAGTAAGCAGCACGTGTTCTGATTTTTCCATTACGGCTCGGGCTGCAGAGATAGGATTCTTGATAGTAGTTACCCCTGCCACAGCTCCGGCTCTCAAAGTGCTACCTTCCATGATGGAGGCATCTAACTCGTTGCGACCAGTATGGGTAAACACGGCACCTTTTCCAGCATTGAACAATGGGTTGTCTTCCAGCACCAGTATGGCCGCTTCCACAGCATCCAAACTGCTACCTCCTTTTTGTAAAATTTTATAGCCCGATTGTAACGCCATCGTAAGCGCATCGATATATGCTTTTTCCTTTGCGGGAGTCATAGATGATTTTACAATAGTGCCTGCACCACCATGCACCACCAATACATATTTCTTTTCCTGTGCTTTAGCAAAATTGATGGCCATACAAGCCATTATCAGAAAGGGAATTTTTAAAATTCGAATCATAAATAATGGTAATTCGGAAGATGAATTAATAAGGTTTGACTTCGAGGCTATCCAGTATATTCACATAGCTCACATATCGGTCTTCAAATATTTCTTTGTTTATAACGGCCTGCTTTATAGCACAATCGGGCTCATTGATATGCAGACAATTGTTGTATCTGCATTGGTGCAGGCGCTCTCTCATTTCGGGAAAATAATGAGAGAGCTCTTCTTTTTCCAATCCGGTTACTGCCAGTTCCCGAATGCCTGGTGTGTCGATGATTTTGCCTCCATCAGGTAGATCGTACATGTTGGCAAAAGTGGTGGTGTGCATGCCTTTACCACTCCAGCCACTTACATCCTGTGTTTTGATACCAGTGCCAGGAAGCAAGTGATTGATTAAAGTAGATTTGCCCACTCCACTATGGCCGCTAACTAAAGTGGTTTTGTTTTGTAGGTGATTTTTTATGGCATCCAATCCTTTTTTATCGGGTACACTGGTTGGCTGAATCTCATAGCCCAGGCTTTTGTACATCGCTGTCCACTCCTCAAGTTTGGTGAACTCTTTTGTTTTGTAGATGTCCCACTTATTAAATACAATAATCGCCGGCACGTGATACATTTCGCAAACCACCAAAAAGCGGTCAATAAAACCCAGTGAAGTTCGGGGTTCTTTCAGGGTGGCTATGAGTAAGGATTGATCAAGATTGGCCGCAAGAATATGCTGTTGGTGTTTTACCCTGGGCGATTGCCGGTTGATATAATTTCTACGGGGCAGAATTTGGGTAATGATAGCGGTTGTTTCTGTCTCGTTTTCAATGTCGATTTCTACCTCATCGCCAACAGCAATTGGGTTTGTGCTGGTGATATTGTCTATTTTAAAGATTCCTTTCATTCGGGCATTATAAAAATTGCCCTTTTCGTCCTTCACGCTATACCAACTGCCGGTAGATTTATATACGAGTGCCTTCATTATTGACAATGGATCAAAGTTCGTGGCACATACATTTTGACGATAGTCATTGATGTACCACGAACCACTGACTATGAACCATCAATATTTACACTGCTACATTAAAATCGCGCAAAGCATCGTTCAGACTGGTTTTTAGGTCTGTGCTGGCTTTGCGTTTACCAATAATAAGCGCACAAGGTACCTGAAACTCGCCTGCTGGGAATTTTTTGGTATATGCTCCAGGAATCACCACACTTCTTGCTGGCACAATTCCTTTCATCTCTATGGGCTCATCGTTACTCACATCTATAATTTTTGTGCTCTTGGTCAGTACCACATTGGCACCCAGCACAGCTTCTTTTTCTACAATTACACCTTCCACCACTATGGAGCGGCTACCCAAAAAACAACCATCTTCTATAATTACGGGACTGGCTTGTAAGGGCTCCAGTACACCACCAATGCCCACACCACCACTCAGGTGCACGCCTTTGCCAATTTGAGCGCAACTTCCTACTGTTGCCCAAGTATCTACCATTGTTCCTTCATCCACATAAGCACCAATGTTCACATAGGAAGGCATCAGCACCACATTTCTTGCCAGGAATGAGCCATAACGAGCAGTGGCAGGCGGAACAGCACGCACACCTTGTTTGCCAAAATCGTTTTTCAGCAACATTTTGTCATAAAATTCAAACGGAGGCAATTCCCATGTTTGCATTGGTTGAATGCCAAAATACATTAGAATGGCCTGTTTCACCCATTCGTTCACCACCCATTTGTCTTCGGGTTTATTGGCCACACGAAGGCTCCCTTTGTCCAAGGCTTCAATTACATCACGAACCGAATCACTGTATTTTTTTGTTTTTAATAACTCCCTGTCGTTCCAGGCTTCTAAAATTAAATCTTGCATAAAAATCTTTTGTATTGGCAAATATATATAGAAGTAGATGGATATTGGGTTGAAGGAGGAATTGTCAAAAAACAATATTCATTAAGCGATATTCAAGAAGTAATATTCAATATTCAATGAAACATGCATACTAAACTATCTTTGCTACATGAATATTGGCATCGATGCAAAGCGGGCATATCATAATGGAACGGGGTTGGGCGTGTTTAATCGGGTGTTGATTGAATTGTTGGCGGAGCATTTTCCTCAGCATGAATACTTTCTGTTCAATCCTAAACCCGGAAAATTATTCATTCCCCGGTCTGCCAGCATTAATGAAATATTACCACAAAAAAAAATTCACCAACTGTTACGAAGTGCCTGGCGAAGTAAGTGGGTCATTCAGGATTTAAAAAAGCTTAAAATAGATTTGTATCATGGCACCAGCCAGGAAATACCCATGGGATTGGCTAAAACCGGCATACGTTCGGTTGTTACTATTCACGATCTGTTTCCAGTACTTTATCCCAAAGATTTTAAGCCAATAGATGTACGGATTTATCGATCCAAACTAAGACATGCCTGTACACATGCAAGCCGGATCATGGCCATAAGCCGTGAAACTAAACGGCATATTGAGAATCACTATCAAATAGATCCGGATAAAATAGATGTCGCTTATCAAAGTTGTGATCCAGCCTTTTCTATTTTGCAAAGCGATGAAAAGAAAGCCGCAGTTCGTAAATTATACAACTTGCCTGCACAGTTTTTTCTTCATGTGGGCACCATCATCGAAAGAAAAAATTTACTGAATATTTGCAAAGCGATGCAACTGGTGCAAAAACAGATTGATATTCCATTAGTAGTTGTGGGGAAAGGAGGTGCGTATAAAGAAAGGGTGAAACAATACATTGCTGAACAAAATTTGCAAAATAAGATCATATTTCTTTCTGAAAATTTGGAGGCCGCAGGTAAAAAACCATTTGTAGCCACAGAGGACTTTCCGGCTTTATATCAGCTTTCTACGGCAATGATTTATCCTTCTTTTTACGAAGGATTTGGAATTCCGATTATTGAAGCGATGTCTGGTGGTGTTCCTGTCATTACTTCAAATACTTCCTGTATGCCTGAGATCGGTGGTGATGCTGCTTTTTATGTCGATCCGAATAGTCCCGCTGAAATGGCAGAAGGCCTGTTAAAAATATATGATGATAAATTCTTTAGTGCATCAGCTCTTGAAAAGGGTTTGACCAATGCAAAAAGATTTTTGCCCGAAACCTATATTCAGTCGGTCATGGATATTTATATGAAAGCGATGAAAGGATGAATGATAAATTTTGGGTGATTAATGGTTGGTTGTGAAAGGAACCCATTTTCGAGGAAGGCTATAATCGTTTTATCCAAGTCCACTCAAAACGTATTTCTAAAAGCTTATTGGTTACCTGCGCTCTCATCAAAATAATTGAAATATGAATTTTGAAGAAGATATAAAACAATGTGTTGAAGTGCTCAGCAATGGCGGCACCATCCTATATCCTACTGATACGGTTTGGGGCATTGGTTGTGATGCCACGAATCCGGATGCGGTAAAAAAAGTGTATGCCCTAAAAAATAGGGATGACAGCAAAGCCCTGATAGTGTTGGCAGCCACAGAAAGAGACATCATACAGCACACCGCGGCCGTAGATCTAAGTCTTTTTGATTATTTGGATACCATCGAAAAACCAACCACCGTTATTTATGAAAATGGATTAGGCTTTGCCGAAAATTTGTTAGCAGCCGATGGCAGCATTGCGATAAGAATTTGTGATGATGCCTTTTGCAAAGCGCTTATCAAAAGATTTGGGAAGCCCATTGTTTCCACATCCGCCAATATTTCGGGTGAACCAGCACCACCCTATTTTTCTTTGATCAACGAAACTATAATATCTGGCACCGACTATGTGGTACAGTTTAGGCAAGATGATGAAACGCCTGCCCAACCCTCGGCCATTATCAGATGGAAAAACGGCTTGGCGGAAGTGATCAGAGCCTAGGAGTATTGGCTTCCGTACCTGGACTGTCTTATAAGTTAATAAAGCCTTTGATGATTCATATATCAAAAGGTCGGCTACTTGTATCGCTAATATTATCTTTGCCGGGCATGGATATTCAACTTAAGCCTCAGGAAAAATATATTATTGATAAAGTTTCCGAGGCTGCTCAGGAATTAGGATTAGAAAGCTATCTGGTAGGTGGTTTTGTGCGCGACAAGCTTTTGGGACGAGTTTCAAAAGATGCAGACATCGTTTGTGTGGGTGATGGTATCGACCTAGCTCATGCTGTAGCCAAAAAATTTAATCCGGTGCCACAGGTCAATTTTTTTAAAAACTTTGGAACAGCACATATTCATATAACTTTTAAGAATTCTGCGCCCTTTGATATAGAGTTTGTGGGGGCCCGTAAAGAAAGCTATCAACGTGATAGCCGCAAACCGCAGGTGGAACCCGGCAGTTTGCAGGATGATCAAAAACGAAGAGACTTTACAATAAATGCCCTGGCCATTAGCCTGAATAAAGAGGATTTTGGAAAAATGATAGATCCTTTTGAAGGCATCAAAGATCTTTCGGAAAAAATAATCATCACCCCACTGGAGCCCGAACAAACTTTTAGCGATGATCCGCTTCGCATGATGCGAGCCATTCGTTTTGCCACCCAATTGAATTTCACCATCGCCAGCACTACACTTTTGGCCATCTCCGAACAAGCGGAAAGAATTAGAATAATTTCTCAGGAAAGAATTACCGATGAGCTAAACAAAATCATTCTTTCCGAAAAGCCATCCATCGGTTTTGACCTTCTGTATAAAACTGGATTACTAGGATTCATTTTTCCAAAAATGGTAGCATTAGCAGGAGCCGAGTACAAGGATGGACTTGGGCATAAGGACAATTTTTATCATACCCTTCAGGTGTTGGATAATGTGGCCACTAAGTCAGAAGATCTGTGGTTGAGATGGGCGGCAATACTACATGATATAGCCAAACCGGCCACTAAAAAATTTGAAGATGGACATGGCTGGACATTTCATGGGCATGAAGTAGTGGGCGGACGTATGGTGCCAAAAATTTTTAATGAACTAAAGCTGCCAACCAATGAAAAAATGCGCTTTGTAAAGAAACTGGTAGAGCTACACTTGCGCCCCATCAGCCTGACCAAAGAAAATATTACCGACTCGGCCATTCGTAGAATTTTGTTTGATGCTGGCGAAGACTTTGAAGCACTCATGATGCTTTGTGAAGCAGATATCACCAGTAAGAATAAACAAAAAGTAAAACGTTTTTTGGAGAACTTTCAGATGGTACGCGAACGTAGTCGGGAAGTGGAAGAAAAGGATCAGATTAGAAGCTGGCAGCCGCCGATAGACGGTGTAGAGATTATGCAGATCTTTAATCTACAACCATCCAAGTTTGTGGGCATTTTGAAAGACAGCCTGAAAGATGCCATCCTGGATGGAGAAATTGAAAACACTAAAGAAGCGGCACTGTTGTTTTTAAAGCAAAAGGCATTGGAAATAAAACTGCTTTAGTTGCTTGCGTATCAAGGCAACAATTAAAAATTTATTCCATTGGCACTTTTTCTCAAAGGTCTTTAGCTTTTGTGCCCTGCATTTCACCGCAACCTTTCCGCCATTCACCGACTTTTGGTGCCTTACACAGTACTTTGTATTGCCCATTACCTGTAAAGGCCAATATATTTGTCTTCTATTTAGTAAGGATATGAATATTGAGAATACACAAAGCCAGATGCGAAAAGGGATTTTGGAATTCTGCATACTTTCCATCATCAAACGTGGGGAAGCTTATCCAAGTGATATTGCAGAAGAGATGAAGAAATCCGGGATGAATATTTTGGAAGGCACATTATATCCATTGCTTACAAGACTTAAGAATGCAGAGATGGTTACATACCGATGGGAAGAAAGCAGTGGCGGCCCACCCAGAAAGTATTTTTCCCTGACTCCGACAGGCCAGAGTTTTTATGAGGAGCTACATCAAACCTGGAAAGAACTTTCGAGTGCGGTAAACGCACTTACAAACGAAAAAACTTCATACCACCCACAAACGATATAAAATGGAAAATGTAATCAACATAGTATTAGGCGGCAGTAATATTGCCATTGCAGAATCAGCCAATGCAAAGGTGCAGGCTTATATAGAAAGTCTGCGTCAATACTTTAATAACGAGGAAGGGCGCGATGAAATAATTGCAGATATTGAAGCACGCTTTGCGGAGCTGATGAATGAGAAGTTGAAAAATGGAGCTCCACATATTACCGATGCAGAGGTGGACGAAATGATCGCACAGATCGGTCGCCCGGAAGATTTTGAAAAGGCAGATGCTAAATCCAGTACAGGTCCACAAACGCCATTTGCTGGTGCTGGCAAGGGACGACTATATCGGGATGGAAATAACAAAGTGTTGGGTGGTGTGTGTAGTGGTCTGGCCAATTGGCTAAAAATGGATCCGACTTTGGTGCGTGTGCTTTTTGCCATCATAAGTTTTGGTGGATTTGGTACTGGCATTTTGATATATATTGCTCTGTGGATTTTCTTACCCGTTAAGGATATGGAAAAGTATCCGGGCAGAAAAATGTATCGCAATCCGGACGACAAATGGTTTGGTGGTGTAGCTAGTGGGTTAAGTGCCTATTTCAATACCAATCCCACCCTCTTCCGTTGTGTTTTTGGTATCCCGGTTTTATTAAGTGCTATGAAAACTGTCAATATCCTGGGACATTTCAATGACTTTGATATCTTGCCCAACCTGTTTTTCAGTGGCATTACTGGCACCCTGGTTTTTATCTATGTGATACTCTGGATCGTACTACCAGAGGCGGTTACGCCTCCACAAAAAATGGAAATGTTTGGTCAGGGTATGGACAGGAATGGTTTTAAGCAGAACATGAAAACTACTATGGAAAATTTTGGCGATCGCATGCAAAACTGGAGCAAAGAAGTGCAGGACTCGGCAGAAAAACTGGGACAGCAGGCTGGTGGCTTCGCCAATTCACGTGGCAAAGAGTTTGGGCAGGAGGTAAGATATGCCGCCCGCAATACCGGTAACGGTGTGGGCAATGCTATTGCTATGATTTTTAGAGCCATTTTTACATTGATTGGAGCCATCATCGCATTGTTCTTACTGATTATTTTGATTTCCGTATTATTTAGTGGATTTGAGTGGGCTCCCGTGAATAATTTTTTATGGACCAGCGACACACAGCAAATGCTGGGTTGGGGCACTTTGCTTTTCTTTATCGGCGCACCTATTGTGGGTATGTTGGTGTGGTTGGGTAGAAAAATATTTAATATTCGAACACCAGGCAATTATCTTTCCTGGATGTTCAGTGGATTGTGGGCAATTGGTTGGGTGTGTTTGATGTTTTTCCTGGCCAGCTTCTCAAAAGATTTCAAGCGAATAGAAACAATTGAAGAAGAAGTAGCCATGCAACAACCGCAGGATGGTACATTGATTTTTAAAGTGAGCCAGCCAGAACTGGAATATGCCGGCAACTTTAAATGGCTGAATGAAAATCAAAACAGTATGGATGGAATTAGTCTAAATATGGACTCGTTGAAAATAGCCACAGTGAGACTAGGATTTCAAAAAAGCGAAGACAGCCTTTTTCATATTACCATTGTAAAAACAGCATTGGGCAAGTCGGATAGTGAAGCCATGGCTCGCGCCAAAAACCTAAAATACAATATGGCTATAAATGATAGTGTGGTGGACATGGAAAACGGATATCTGATCAATAAAAAAGATAAGTTTAGATTTCAAGGTGTTCAGATATTGGTGAAGGTACCTGTGGGAAAACAGGTAAAAGTAGATCCTTCTGTTTTCAAAAAACTAATCAATGCCAATTTTGATTTTAAGAACCGTCGGGAGAGAACAGTAGAAATGATTCATCATAGCCGGGAGTATCGTGCCAACACTTACTATACGATGATGGATGATGGCACTCTAAAAAGTGAGAATAGTGATGATGATTTTGAAGCAGGTTCTGATATGGAGGGCAATGATAATTATCGATGGGATGGTGATTTAGACTCTATGGTTCGTATGGCACCGCCGGCACCGCCCGCGCCGCCCTCTATGCCAATGAATCCTGATAATAAGGATACGGCAAGAGTTTATCACTACAACGAAAGCCCAAGTGAGAAGAAAAAAGCAGAGGAGTTAAAAAAGCAGATAGATCAAAAACAAAAGGAATTAGAAGAACTCAAAAAGCAATTTGAAAATCAGTAAGACATAAAAAAACCAACAAATTCTGTTGGTTTTTTTTATACTAAAATTTTCCAGATAGTGGCTAATATGTACCTGCCAAACTGTTTACCTTCTGCCAGATATCGACTGCAATCGCTTCGCTATTTCTGTTGCCAGCCGTCATAAAAATATGTTCGGAGGATTGCAGACGTTCAAAAGCTTCCAGATATTTTTCACGTACATTTTTCAGATTGTCCAGTGTCTCGTACAACTCGGTCTGGCTTCTGCCTTTGGTAATGCGGTTCATGGATACCTCTGGCGAAATATCGATATAAATATTCAGATCTGGCCTTAGCAAATCGGCACTGATCGAATTGGCTTCTATCACCCAGTCCATGTTCATGTGTGTGCCATGATAGGCATAGGAAGAAAAATAATATCGGTCGGTGATGACGGTGTAGCCTTCACTCATTTTTTTTAGTATTCCATTTGTTTTGTTGAGCAGGTGATCCAACCGATCGGCTACGAACAAACCCGCAATGGTTCTGTGATCGGCTTCCATTCGATGGCTGAAAATATCTCTGATGATAGATCCGATCCTACTGTCGGTGGGTTCAAAAGTGGCATACACTTTATGTCCTTCGGCTTCCAGCCTTTGACTTAAAAGCTTTACCTGTGTGCTCTTGCCGCTCCCGTCAATGCCTTCGAAGGCAATAAATAAATTCTTTGTCATTACTTTTTCAGTATCAAATAATCGGGAAAGGTAATTAAATATTTGTCCTGGTTAAAAATTATACACCAGCCCCACCCCTGATTTTGTATTTTTTAACGTGACGGAGCCTCCACCATATTTTTTCATCTTATTATTGCCAATAATCCACATGGTTATACCTCCTCCCATCGAGAGCACACCGGCACCAATGCATAAAGCACCGCCAATGATTTTTCCGTCAGAATCTTCGATATGATAATAATAGTCATCATCGTAGTCGGTGTAATAACTGTCATTGTTCGCCGACTGTATCAACGCCGCTCCAACAAAAATGAGTCCTGCGCCCATGCTGGTCAGCACTATACCTCCCGTGCGCATTTTCCTAAACCTCCTGTATTTTTCTTCTTGGTAAGTATTGGTCGATGCATAAGCTTTGAAGCCACCAGAGGGAGCAATATTGGCAACAAAATCTCTTTGAAAATGAAGCGCTGTTTCGTTTCTATCGGTTCCTTGTGCATAGGCAGCGCTACCTCCAATTGCCAGTAGGGCAAGCACTAAAATGGATTTTATTTGCATGAATAGTAAGTTTGGTTTCAAAAATAAGGCTTATTGTCAAAGTGCCATATTCGTTTGTGCATACGATTGACCAATATTTCAACTAATGCATTACATACTTTTGCTTTTTAATTTTTATTTTATGATGTATTGTTTCGCCACTAGAAGAATTGCGCTGTCAATTTCGTTTTGCCTGTTTATGGCCATCTCCTTAATTGCACAGAATCTGTCAAGTCCAACTATCACTGCTGTAAAGAAAATAAACCCGACAACTGTGGAGTTACAGTTGAGCGATCATCGGCATTTTTTGCTAGATTTTTATGGAGAAAATATTTTTCGTTTAGTAGCTGATAGTGCACACAAATCAATGCACGATCCACTGGCCAAGCCTCCGGCTCAGATATTGGTGAACCAACCCAGAAAGCCGTTTGCCAACCTGCAAATAAACAATGCCAAAAATTATGTAAGTATTGCTACTGACAAACTAAACATCCAGTTTGATAAATCGAGTTCTCTGTTTCAAATAAAGAATCTGATCACAGGTAAGATTGTAGTAGAGGAAGTTCTTCCCATCGGGTTTGAAAAATCAAAAACAGTTCTCACACTAAAGGAGCAGTCAGACGAATATTTTTTTGGAGGCGGTGTGCAGAACGGTCGTTTTTCTCATAAAGGAAAATCCATCGCTATCGAAAATCAGAATAGCTGGACCGATGGGGGAGTGGCTTCTCCCAATCCTTTTTACTGGAGCACCAATGGCTATGGAGTCATGTGGTACACGTTTAAGAAAGGCCGCTACGATTTTGGTGCCAAACAAAAAAATATAGTAAGCCTGCATCACGAAGCCGATTATTTGGATGTGTTTTTTATGGTGAATGATGGAGCCGTGGCTCTCCTGAATGATTTTTATCAGCTTACGGGTCATCCGGTGTTATTGCCAAAGTTTGCTTTTTATCAGGGTCATCTCAATGCCTATAACCGCGACTTTTGGAAAGAAGACAGTACCGGAATTCTTTTTGAGGATGGTAAAAAATACAAGGAAAGCCAGAAAGATAATGGCGGCATCAAAGAGTCGTTGAATGGCGAAAAAAATAATTATCCATTTTCTGCCAGAGCAGTAGTGGGCCGATACAAAGCCAGCGATATGCCCTTGGGCTGGGTGCTGCCCAATGATGGATATGGCGCAGGTTACGGACAAACCGGCACCCTGGACAGCAATATCCTAAACCTGAAAAGCTTTGGCGACTATGCCCGAAAACAAGGGGTGGAAATTGGTCTTTGGACCCAAAGCGATTTGCATCCAAAAGAGGGGATCAGTGCTTTATTGCAAAGAGATATTGTAAAAGAAGTGCGTGATGCCGGAGTACGTGTACTGAAAACAGATGTGGCCTGGGTGGGAGCCGGATACTCCTTTGGACTAAATGGCGTGGCCGATGTAGCAGCCATCACCACCAGGTATGGACAGAATGCCCGCCCCTTTATCATCTCTTTGGATGGCTGGGCAGGCACTCAACGCTATGCTAGTATCTGGTCGGGCGACCAAACGGGCGGTCAATGGGAATATATTCGTTTTCATATTCCTACTTATATTGGCTCAGGCTTGTCGGGCAATCCCAATATTTCCTCCGATATGGACGGCATTTTTGGAGGGAAAAATGTGCCGGTAAATGTGCGAGATTTTCAATGGAAAACTTTTACGCCTATGCAATTGAACATGGACGGCTGGGGGAGCAATCCCAAATATCCTGATGCGTTGGGCGAGCCTGCCACTTCCATCAATCGCAACTACCTCAAGCTAAAATCCGAACTACTTCCCTACACCTACACCATTGCTAAAACAGCCGTAGATGGTTTGCCTTTGATTAGGGCTATTTTTTTAGAAGATCCAAATGCTTTTACCCTGGGCACAGCTACCCGGTATCAGTTTATGTATGGCCCTTCGTTTTTGGTTGCGCCCATTTATCAGGACACCAAATCAGACAAGGAAGGCAACGATATTCGCCATGGCATTTATCTTCCCAAAGGAACCTGGTTCGACTACTTTACGGGCGAACAATACGAGGGCGGTGCTATCACCAATTACTTTGCAGCACCACTCTGGAAATTGCCTGTTTTTGTAAAACCAGGAGCCATTATTCCTCTGGCCAATCCCAATAACAATGTTTCAGAGATCAACAAAGCAGTAAGAATTTACGAAGTATATCCTTATGGGTCTTCCTCTTTTGTGCAGTATGATGATGACGGTACTACGGAAGCTTACCGATCAGGAGCCGGGGTTTATACCACTATTCGGTCATCTGTAAACAAGAACCATCAGGCCACCATCGAAGTGGCTCCGTCCACCGGAAATTTCAAAGGATATGTAAAAGAAAAAGAGACTTTGTTTAAAATAAATGTATCCAAACCGCCGACTATTGTTTCGGCTACCATCGGTAACAAAAAATTGAGCCTCAAAAAAGTGAATAGTCTGGCCGCCTTCAATAGTCAGCAAAATGTGTACTACTTCGATACCAAGCCAAACCTGAATCAGTTTGCCACCAAGGGTAGTGATTTTGAAAAAATGCAGATCAACAAAAATCCTCAGTTATTGGTGAAAATGGGCAAAACTGATATTACTAAAAACAAAGTTGTCGTTTCTGTTCATGGTTTTCAGTTTAATATTCCTAATACATACAAAACAAAATTTGGTGTACCAGAAAAGCCTGAGCTTGCCATCATAAGTGAAAAAAACACAGGAGCTTTTACATTGATGCCAGCTTGGAAACAGGCGGAAAATGTTGATTATTATGAAATCAGTTTTAACGAGATGATGTACACACATATTACTGATTCGGTTTTTGAGTTTGATGGGCTGCAGCCTGAATCGGATTATACGATGAAGATAAGAGCGGTCAATAAGTCGGGACATTCGGACTGGCAAACCATTACCGGCAAAACCAAGCCCAATCCACTACAATTTGCTATTCATGGTATTACCGCTACGAGCACAGCAGCATCTCAGGAAGGGTTGGGGCTAAATAATTTATTCGACTTTGATGAAGGCAACGACTGGCATACAAAATATGGTGCTCAGGCTGTTTCGTTTAGTCTGACACTGGATTTGAGAAGTGTGAACCAGTTGGATAAAATTCAGTACCTGCCGCGCATCAGTGGAAGAAATGGCATCATTACAAAAGCCAGTATTTACTACAGTTCGGATAAGAAAAACTGGATACTGGCAGACAGTGTGAGCTGGGCCAGAAACAATGAAGTGAAGGAATTCCAGTTTGCCAATCATCCTACAGCCAGATATCTGAAATTTGAGGTGAGGGAAGCATTGGGCAATTATGGATCAGGCAGAGAAATTTTTGTGTTCAAAGTTCCCGGAACATCTGGATTCATTCCTGGTGATATCAACAACGATGGCAAAGTGGATGAAAATGATTTCACCTCCTATACCAACTACACCGGACTTCGCAAAGGGGATGGAGATTTTGAAGGATATATCAGTAATGGCGATATCAATAAAAATGATTTGATTGATGCTTTTGATATTTCCAATGTAGCCACCCAATTGGATGGAGGTGTTGGCGATGAGCCGACCACTGCCATAAGTGGCCACCTGCAATTGAGTGCCAACAAAACCAATTATAAAGCTGGGGAAGCTATCGAGATAAAAGTGATCGGCAGCAACTTGAAAAATGTAAATGCGCTGAGTTTTGCCTTACCCTACAATCAACAGGCTTATGAATATATGGGGATTGAAACCAGCGGTACTCAAAAGATGGAAAACCTTACTTACGACAGGCTGCACACAAACGGATCAAAATCTTTGTATCCCACTTTTGTAAACTTGGGAAATAAGGAATTGCTGAATGGAGAAGCCGGTTTGTTTACAATAAAGTTTAAGGCAAAACAAAATCTGAAGTTTAATTTGAAGGAAAAGGATGGAATATTGGTTGATAGGAATCTGGAAGTGATGAAGTTCTGATTTCCCTTTTTTACTTCAATAAAAAAGCCGGGAATTGTTGCCCGGCTTTTTTTCTCAGATTTTGTGTTTGTAAATGCTTCTAAGAGGTGAATCTACAGTACCACTTTTGCGAACCGAATTTTAAAAACAATCTATATTTTATACAATGAAAAAATTAAGCCTTATCATTTTAGAAGGTGCAGAAGTATTAACCCGCCAGCAGTTGAAAATGGTGATAGAAATGAATGGGTACAATACTGACTAAGCCGCCCCAATTTTTAATTGCTACCAGACCAAAGTTTTTATATTTGGTTTTAATTTTGGATCAACCCTCATCCGTCCTCATTTTAGCCCCTGCCTTCTCATGCCCATAAAAGCAATAGCCTGAAAAAGCAGACTGATGCCGATAATGGGAAGAATGGAAAGATAGAGGTCCCTGAGTTTTCCTCCTTCTAAAAACAGTTTGTAAAAAGCCTCCAAACACCAGTGCAAAGGAGAAATGCGCAGAAGGGGTTGCATGGATTGAGGCATAGCAAAAGCCGGCACCAACAGTCCTCCAATAGCCGCAAACAATACAATAGCTACAGCACCAATACCATTGCTTTGTTCCTGAGTTTTGGCAAAAATGCCAATCATAATTGCGAAGCTGGCCGCACACCAACCACATAGTAGTATCACCAAAAGCAGGCTCAATTTGTCCTGAGGAAAATCCAAAGCAGGTAAGTTCATCAGTGGAAACAACCATTTACCAATGGAGAAAATAACAACAGCCTGAATCACGGTGATGATGATATAGGTAATTTGTTTGGATATCATAGCCACAGCCAGCGAAGTGGGCATAGTTTTGAGGCGCATAAAACTACCGCTATTTTTTTCGCGAACGATGCTGGCACCCAACGAAATGACGATAAAGAACATAGCAAATACGGTCCATGCCGGAATGTTGTGCTGGGTGGCATTGGTGATAATCTGTGCCCCGTCCTTTGAAACAGCCTGTTGCAGGATCGGGGTTTGGTTGCTTAGTATTTGTTGTTCCAGCGTAGTTGGTATACTGGCCGAATCGTTGATGCCGGCATACAACTGGCGCACAATATACTTGCTTTGAACAATCTGCAATACACTATTTAAAGCACCATCTATTCCCTGCCTGAAAGACGGTTGTAACACCGGGTGATAAAAAAGCAATACGGCTGAAGTGTTTGTGGTAGTATTGGTAGAATCTGAACCCTCCAATACAATGGACTGTAGGGCCTGAGCCGCTACTGATTTTGATTTTGCCAATACCTCGGCAGTATAATGTTCGGGCACCACCAAACCCAAGAGTGCCTCTTTGTTTTGCAATCTTTCTTTTAGCTCCGCTATGGATTGCGTTGAAGAAAGTTGTTTTAGTGTAAACATACCTCCTTTTTCCAAGGCGGCTCCCAGTTCCTTTGCCGCTTCGCCATTGTCCTTGTTTAAAAAGAGCAGGGGTATTTTCTTATCATTCACCAGTTCAAATGTGCTGTTCTGAACAGTGGTGATGACGATGGCTAACACAATCGGCATCACAAACATCAAGGTCAGGCCTATCTTATCGCGGGTAAGTATGCGCCAATCTTTTTTTATAGTAGCCAGTAGCTTGTACATTGCGGATTGAAGATTGCGGATTGAAGATTTTTTTTAGGAGGGTACAATTTAATTTATTGATTCGAAAATGTTATCTACCTCATTAGATGCTTTCTTGTATCCAAGGTGCGAATTCTGGATTTTAACTATGACAGAAGCGATAAGCAAGGATTGAATTGGACTAATCTCTCGTTTCTGTGGATCACTTCTCCCTATCAATCTACATTCCAACTCATGGTGCCATCTTTTTCATCTTTTAGGGTAATGCCCATTCTGGACAATTGATTTCTGATGGTGTCGCTGGTAACAAAATCCTTTCTGCTTCGAGCTTCACGACGAATGTCGATGATCAATTGCATGACCTCTTTCAGCTTGCCATTGTCGGCTTCCGAAATAGACTTTAGTCCAAAAATATCTTCCAGAAAAATACTGAACAGCTTCTGAAGTTTTTCAAAAGTACCGGCGGACAATGAACTTAGTTCTATCTTTTTGTCTTTTATGCTATTGATGGTTGGTGCCAGTTCAAACATATTGGCCAGCACTTTGGCGGTATTAAAATCATCGCAGATAAATTCATAAAACTCGTCTATTAGTTTGTTTATCTTGCTGTCCAACTCAGCATCATGTGCGGTAGATGTCAACTCATCTTTTCTGGTTTTTAGTTTTTGCAAATTTTCATATACTTCCCAAAGTCTTTTCAATCCTTTTTCTGATGCTTGCAAGGCTTCATTGCTAAAATCTAATGTGCTGCGATAGTGGCTTTGCAAAATAAAAAATCGAACCACCATGGGGTGGTAGCCCTGTTCTAAAATAGGATGATCGCCACTAAACAATTCCGTGAGCTTTATGACATTATTATAGCTCTTACCCATTTTTCTACCGTTAATGGTAATCATATTATTGTGCATCCAATACCGTACAGGAGCCGTATGGTTGCAAATAGTACTTTGCGCAATTTCACTTTCGTGATGAGGGAAAAGCAAATCCATCCCCCCTCCGTGAATATCAAATTGTTTCCCTAAATATTTTGTAGCCATAGCCGAACACTCTATATGCCAGCCCGGAAAACCTTGGCCCCAGGGGCTTTGCCAGCGCATGATATGTTGTGGTGGTGCTGCTTTCCACAAGGCAAAATCTGCGGCATTGCGTTTTTCATTCTGTCCTTCCAGATCGCGGGTATTTTCAAGCAGGTCCTCAATTTTACGACCACTTAGTTTTCCGTAGTCATGATTGGCGGCATATTTCTTTACATCAAAATACACGGAGCCCTTACTTTCATAAGCATACCCATCGGCAATCAGTTGCTTCACCATTTCTATTTGTTCCACAATATGCCCGGTGGCAGTTGGTTCTATGGAGGGGGAAATGGTATTGAACTGCTCCATCGCCCAATGGTAGAGGTTGGTATATTTTTGAACCAGCTCCATGGGTTCCAGTTTTTCCAAAACGGCTTTGCTGGAAATTTTATCCTCTGCCTGACGTCCTTCCTCCTCAAAATGTCCTGCATCTGTAATGTTTCGTACATAGCGAACTTTAAGGCCTACATGTGAAAGATAGCGATAGACCACGTCAAAGGTGATATAAGGCCGGGCGTGACCCAGATGACTTTCGCCACTTACAGTTGGTCCGCACACATACATCCCCACATATCCGGGAACAAGGGGTTCAAACACTTCTTTCTGCCTCGACAAGGAGTTGTATATCTTAAGTTCGCTCATCTTTAATTTCTATAATGGTGGATTGCAAAAATAGCGGATATGAAAGGCATTAAAAAAACAAGGTGGTCGTATTCAATAAAATGGATTTCAAAGTTTATTTATTTAAAACTTGTCAAAATCAGCCCTTTGCTCTAAATTTATTACTGTTAAAGTTTTCAAGCCATAAAATTCGATCAAACAAAAAAAGCTATTATGAAATTATCAGAATTAAAAGTTGGCGATTGGGTAGTTTTGAATGATGAAGGTGTAGAAAGGGAGGGTACTGTTACAAGTATTAGCAGCGAAGATCATAAGGTGCAGGTGAATAACGGCATCCAGGAGTTTTGGTACACCGTAGATCTTATCAATCCAATGCCATTGTCCGAAACACAATTGATGCGCTTAGGATTTGAAAAAATGGATGCTGAGGGGAAAGCCAAGTATGGAAAGGGTGCGTTTCGGGTTGCCACACCATCGGCAGAAGATTTTTCTAAGTCAGAGGTTTGGTATCGCGAAGACAAGCGTTTTTTCGACTTTCCGATCTCTGTGAGTCATTTGCAGAATATACACCTGGAGATGACTAAAATTCAGTTGGAAGCTTGATCCTTCAAATAGACATTTATGTTTTGTTTTTCTCTAAAGGCTGTCAGAACCGGCAGCCTTTATTGTTTTTGATAGCGGCTGTCTCTTATAAACTTTTCTCTAAACCAATTTACTGGAAATGAATTTTAGTAGAAAGACTGAATGAATCAAAGGACAGGCTAGCAGGAACTGCTGGGCATGAAGCATCATGCTACTTTGACTTTTATGATTACATTTGCGGCCTACAAGTTCTTTACAAAATTTCTCATCAAACGGAAAAGGTTCTGCTTCACGTAGATTAATAGGGAATTGTGTGCAAATCACAAACTGTCCCGCAACTGTAAGTAACAAAACAGTTTTTACCATTCATTGTCCACTGCTCAAAGCGGGAAGGACGGTAAAAATGTTACAAGTCAGGAGACCTGCCTTATCTGTATTGACAATGCTTTCGTGGAATGAGGCAGATAGTCAGTTGATATACATTTTTCATTGCAAAGCAATTCTGTTTTGCTTGGTTTCTTTGTGTATTTACCTCTTCTTTCTCTTTCTTAACATTGCATTTTTGAAGTTCGTCAAAAGAGCTTTTAATTGATTTTTTCATTTTAAAAGCATTAAAAAATGCAGACACACAATCTGGGCTACCCGAGGATAGGCAGCCAACGAGAACTCAAAAAAGCCTGCGAACAATTCTGGGCAGGCAAAATTCCGGCGCATCAGCTCATGCAGACTGGTAAAAATATTCGTCGGCAAAACTGGCAATTGCAAAAAGAGGCAGGCATAGACCTGATACCTTGCAACGATTTTTCTTTCTATGATCAGGTGTTGGACCTCACACTGATGGTAGGGGCTATTCCGGAAAGGTTTCATTCACTAATGGAGACCAAACAACTGCCTGATATTGATTTGCTCTTTGCCATGGCCAGAGGATATCAAAAAGATGGCTTTGATGTGACCGCAATGGAAATGACAAAATGGTTTGACACCAACTATCATTACATTGTTCCTGAATTTACTTCCAATCAAAAATTCACACTATACACGAATAAAGTAGTAAACGAATTTTTAGAAGCAAAGGATAACGACATCAATGCTAAACCTGTTTTAATAGGGCCAGTATCTTATCTGCTGTTGGGAAAGGAAAAGGAAGAAGGATTCCACAGGTTGGAGTTGATTAAAAATCTTTTGCCTGTTTATCTGAAAATATTAAATAGGTTAGACAAAGCCAATGTTCAGTATATACAATTTGATGAACCATGTTTGGCCTTAAATCTTACGGAGGGTGAAAGATCAGTATTCGTACAAACCTATCAAGAAATCAAAAGCAAATTTCCTCGTATCAATTTTGTGCTGGCTAGTTATTTTGAATGTTATGGCGATAACCTTCAAACAGTCTTAAAGCTGCCGGTTCAAACGATACACCTTGATTTGGTGCGCTGTCCAAACCAGTTGGATGATATTCTGACTACTGATTTTATAAAGAGCAAAACCAACCTTTCTCTGGGAGTGGTGGATGGTAGAAATGTTTGGAAAAACGATTTTCAGCAATCATTATCTGTCATTCATAATGTGGTAGATAAAATAGGATCAGACAGGGTTTGGGTGGCCCCATCTTGTTCACTCATTCATGTTCCCTGCGACCTAGAATTAGAGACAAACAGCCAGACCTTAGCCCCCGAAATAAAGCAATGGTTAGCATTTGCCAGGCAAAAAATTGATGAAGTAGTTTGGTTGAAACAATTGGCAAGCAATGAAAATACTGAGGTTGTAACAGCAAAATTCCACGAAAGCATTCAAGCAGTCCAAAACAGAAAAACATCGCCACTCATTCACAACAATCAGGTAAAGCAAAGGGCGGCGTCGATTACGGAAAATGACGATCAGCGAGGAAGTGAATTTTCTGTGCGGAAAGAAGCGCAAAGGAAAGTATTGAAACTGCCATTATTTCCTACTACCACCATTGGCTCTTTTCCACAAACAACAGAAGTGCGAAATTGGCGAGCCAGATTAAAAAAAGGGGAGCTTACCCAAAAAGAATACGATGACTTGATAGCCCGGGAAACAGAGGAAGCCGTTCGATGGCAGGAAGAAACCGGTATTGATGTATTGGTGCATGGTGAGTTTGAACGCAATGATATGGTGGAATATTTTGGTGAACAATTAGATGGTTTTGTGTTTTCCAAAAATGGATGGGTGCAGAGCTATGGCAGTCGTTGCGTGAAGCCGCCAATTATTTACGGAGACGTAAGTCGTCCCGAACCAATGACTTTGCGCTGGACATCCTTTGCACAATCTCTCACAAAAAAGTGGGTTAAAGGCATGTTGACAGGGCCGGTTACCATTTTGCAATGGAGTTTTGTACGCAACGACCAACCTCGCAGTGAAACCTGCACACAAATAGCTCTGGCTATTCGAGATGAAGTAGTGGATTTGGAAAACGCAGGAATAAAAATCATCCAGATTGATGAACCCGCCATTCGGGAAGGGCTGCCATTGCGAAAAGAAAACTGGCAGGAATATTTACAATGGGCGGTAAGGGCTTTCCGTATTTCGGCAAGTGGTGTGCAGGACGAAACCCAGATACATACACACATGTGCTATTCTGAGTTTAATGATATTATTCAGCATATTGCAGATATGGATGCGGATGTGATCACCATCGAATGTAGCCGATCTCAAATGGAGTTGTTGGATGTCTTTGCAGAATTCAAATATCCTAACGACATAGGCCCGGGTGTGTACGATATCCATTCTCCAAGAGTGCCTTCAAAAACAGAAATGACGGATCTTATTGAAAAGGCGAGTGCGGTGGTGCCTGCCGAGCAACTTTGGGTAAATCCGGATTGTGGACTGAAAACCAGACACTGGCCTGAAACAAAGAAAGCACTGACAGAAATGGTGAGCGCAGCCAAAGAGTTGAGAGAACTTGTGCATCAAAATAAATAACCAATATCCTAAAAACAGGCAATTACATCTGGTAGTTGCCTGTTTACTTAAAAAACAATACTCCATCCCAATGCAAAAGTTTAATATTAGATTTGGTCTTTTAGTAGCAATGATTGTTTTGGCTGCATTCAGCAGGATTATTCCACACATGCCAAACTTTTCACCCCTGAGTGCAATAGGTTTGTTTGGCGCAGCACATTTTCAAAAAAAGTGGCAGGCATTTCTGATTCCCATTGCTGCTACATGGTTAAGCGATTTGTTCATAAATAATATTATTTATGCGCAGTATTATTCAGAGTTTACATGGTTTTACCAGGGATTTTACTGGCAGTATGGAAGTTATTTGTTGATTACCCTATTGGGTTTTGTCTTATTGAGGAAAATATCCATCGGGAGAATTTTTATGGTAGCATCGGTATCAACGGTTATTTTCTTTTTAATATCAAACTTCGGTTGCTGGATAGGATCCGCCACCTATCCGCAAAATTTTTCTGGTTTGCTGGCTTGTTACACCGCAGGGATTCCTTTTTTAAAAGGCACTTTCTTAGGTGATTTATGTTATAGCATTGTTCTATTTGGTTCTTTTGCAATAGCCCAAAAACAATTCTCAGTAATTCTGGCAACGCAAAGACAGAGCAGTTGAGTTGGATGTAAAAGTTTTCAATCCAACCACAGAAAATTTGTGGTGATTTCGCAAACATTTATTAAGAAGCAGCGTAAATAGTGGATGGATTTGCATCAAACCATTTCCTCTGGTTCCGGTTATTGTGAATCGATTTTTACTGGGGCACAAATTTCTTTTGGCGAAATGATGCCGAAGGTAAAAAGGGTGCTCTAGTTTGAAGTTCTGCAAATGTGGATATGGAAAAGCAAACAGTGAGTACAAAATTTGGTACAAAACCAGATAAAAAAGCAATTGGTATAATATTAATATAAATTACTGATATTAAATAAGTTGGGTAAGTGATTATTGAAATCAGCGTTTGATATTAATGGGAAATGCATAGGATAAAAATGTTATCTGTAGTAATCTTTTTTAAAAGAAACCTATAATCGTAGAGTATTTCTCCCTATCTTTGCACCCCTAAAAATTTTATGGCTAAACAACCCTTAATAAAGCAAGATGGAGTGATATTGGAAGCATTGTCAAACGCAATGTTTAGGGTGAAATTGGAAAATGGTCATGAGGTTTTGGCCACCATTTCTGGCAAGATGAGGATGCATTATATTCGCATTCTTCCTGGCGATAAGGTTGGATTAGAAATGTCGCCTTATGACTTATCCAGAGGGCGAATCAATTTTAGGTATAAAAAATAAAACATATTTGAGGTTTGGGGTTCAGGGTTTGGTGTTTCAGACTTAAGGATCTTAAATTAATAGTTTTAACATTGAACTTCAAACTTAAACTTTAAACATAAAAAGATGAGAGTTAGGGCATCCATAAAAAAACGTAGTGCAGACTGCAAAATTGTACGTCGCAAAGGGAAGTTATACATAATTAACAAAAAGAATCCTCGCTTCAAACAAAGACAAGGATAATTTAGAATTGAAAATTAATCATTAAAAATTAATAATTAATATGGCTCGTATTGCCGGTGTTGATTTACCAAAAAATAAAAGGGGCGAAATAGGATTAACCTATATTTTCGGTATTGGCCCTTCTACAGCGAAGTATATTCTGGATAAGAATAATATAGACCGTAGCAAGAAAGTAAACGAGTGGAACGATGAAGATCTGAATGCTATCCGTTCTACTATTACTGAAGAGATGAAAGTAGAAGGTCAGCTACGTAGTGAAGTTCAAATGAACATTAAGCGTTTGTTGGATATCGCTTGTTATCGTGGATTGCGTCACAGAAAAGGACTTCCTGTTCGTGGCCAGCGTACTAAAACAAATAGCCGTACCCGCAAAGGTAAGCGTAAGACTGTTGCTGGTAAGAAAAAGGCCGCTAAGAAATAAACTTCGTCAGGCTCTGCCTGACATTTTTCTGTCATGCCGGGCCTGTAGAAATATGCACCAGATAATTACCAGTTCAATTACGGATACCAAGGTGCAGGTGGAGAATTGAACAGGCATCCTGCGAACCAGGATGATTTATTGTTTTAAAGATTACCTAAAATTATTATGGCAAAAGCACAATTAAGCGCAAAGGCAGCCGCTAAGAAAAGAGTGGTAAAAGTAGATGCCTACGGAGATGCGCACATTTCAGCTACGTTTAACAACATTATCGTGAGCCTTACCAACAAAAGTGGTCAGGTGATTTCGTGGAGCAGTGCCGGTAAAATGGGCTTCCGTGGATCTAAAAAGAACACCCCTTATGCAGCACAAACTGCAGCTGCGGATGCTGCAAAAGTAGCATTGGATGCAGGATTGAAAAAAGTGGATGTAATTGTGAAAGGGCCTGGTTCTGGTAGAGAAGGTGCTATTCGTTCTTTGTCTCAATCTGGTATTGAAATAGTAACTATTAAGGATGTGACGCCTATTCCACACAATGGTTGTCGTCCTCCAAAGAAGAGAAGAGTTTAGCCTTCCTAAATCCTCCAGTAGGGAGGACTTTATGAAGCTAAAATTTCTATAAAAGTTCTTTATCATCATTACAGTTTTCAAATTCATTTGAAGATTGTAGCCAAATTTAAACGATCTCTGTAAGCCTCTCCTTTGGAGAGTTTTGGGGAGGTCTTCATTTTATTAAAGGGTACACAATTAATTTTTTCGAAAGCTTTTTACTGATTGATGTACCGGTTTTTAAAAAAGCTTAAATGAAAGTATAATTATGGCACGTTACAATGGTCCTAAGACCAAAATCTCCCGTATTTTCGGAGAGCCTATTTTAGGTAATGGTAAATGGTTGGGTAAAAACAGCAACCCTCCCGGTCAGCACGGTGAAAAACGCAAACGTAAAACTCTTGGAGAGTATGCGTTGCAGTTGCGCGAAAAGCAAAAAGCAAAATACACTTATGGTATTTTGGAAAAACAATTTCGCAAAACTTATGAAGAGGCTAACCGCCGCAAAGGTGTAACCGGTGAGAACCTTATCAAATTACTTGAATCTCGTTTAGACAACACAGTATTCCGTATGGGTATTGCACCTAGTCGTCCTGCTGCCCGTCAATTGGTAAGCCACAAGCATATTGAGGTGAATGGTGAAATTGTAAATATCCCTAGCTTTCAGTTGAAACCAGGTGATATCATCACTATCAAAGAAGGAAGCAAAGGTCGTAGCTCTATTACTAGTGTTGTTTCTCCAAAAAATCCAAAATACTCTTGGTTGGATTTCAACGAGACTACTTTGACAGGTACTTTCATTACTTTCCCAGAAAGGGAAAATGTTCCTGAAAACATTAAGGAGCAATTGATAGTAGAGTTGTATAACAAGTAATAGTATTGGGTTTTGAATTTTTTTGATTAAAAAATTCAAAGTTCAATTTTAAATCTAAAATCTAAAATAGGTATGGCAATTTTAAATTTCCAACAACCGGATAAAATAATCTTACAAAAAGCTTCTGATTTTGAAGCTCTGTTTGAGTTTGCTCCTTTGGAGCCTGGCTATGGCGTTACTATTGGTAATGCTCTTCGCAGGGTATTGTTGAACTCATTGGAAGGTTATGCTATCACGGCTATTAAAATAGATGGAGTAGATCATGAGTTTGCTACCATCAAGGGTGTAAGTGAAGATTTAGTTGAAATCATCCTGAATCTGAAACAAGTTCGTCTTAAAAAAATTGTTGACCACGAGGTAGCCAACGAAAAGATTTCTTTGTCTGTAAAAAATCAAACCGAGTTTACTGCAGGTATGATTGCAGATGCTACTCAGTCTTTTCAGATTATGAATCCTGAATTGCTTATTTGCACCTTGGATTCATCTGCCAAAGTAGATATCGAGCTCACTATTGGTAAGGGTAGAGGATATGTGCCCGCAGAGGAGAACATTATCAAAGATGCGCCTCTTGGCATTATTCCTATTGACTCCATTTACACTCCTATCAAGAATGTAAAATATAGTATCGAGAATACTCGTGTGGAACAACGTACTGACTTTGAGAAATTGATCATGGAGGTGAAAACGGATGGTACTATTCATCCGGAAGAAGCTGTAAAGCAAGCCAGCCGTATCCTGATTCAACATCTTATGATTATCACGGATGAGAATATCACTTTTGATAATAAGGAAGAGAAGAAAGAAGATTTAGTAGATGAAACAACTTTGCAATTGCGTAAAGTGCTGAAGACACCATTGGAAGATTTAGACCTTTCCGTTCGTGCCTTCAACTGTTTGAAAGCTGCTAAAATCAATTCTCTGAGCGAGTTGGTTCAATACGAACAGGAAGATCTGATGAAGTTTAGGAACTTTGGCCAAAAATCACTTTCTGAGATTGAGCAAGTGCTAAACGAAAGAGGTCTTGGTTTTGGAATGGATCTTCAAAAATTGGGAATTGATAAGGACGATTATTAATTAAAAAATTAATAATTCATAATTAATAATTTTTTTAGTAGGCTGTAAATCCTGACACGGTATAGCCGAATTTATTCACTGGTTTGAACTTGAATTTAAAACCTCAAACTTCAAACGTCAAATTAAAATGTCATGCGTCACGGAGACAAAATCAAAAATTTAAGCCGCACAAAAGCGCACAGAGAAGCATTATTAGCAAATCTTTCTTGCCAGTTAATCAGACACAAACGCATAGTAACTACTATTGCTAAGGCAAAAGCCCTGCGTGTGTACGTTGAGCCTTTGATCACAAAGAGCAAAGACAACACTACTCACCAGCGTCGTATTGTTTTCGGTCATTTGCAAGACAAGGAAGCTATTAAAGAATTGTTTGACAACATTGCTGGTAAAGTTGGTGGTCGCCCAGGTGGTTACACCCGTATCATCAAACTGGGTATTCGTCCTGGTGATGCTGCCGAAAAAGCAATGATTGAACTGGTGGACTACAACGAAATTTATGGTAATGGTATTGGCGAAGAAAAAGCAGCCGGTAAACGTACTCGTCGTCGTGGTGGAAGTGGAAAGAAAAAAGCTGATGCTGAAGTAGTTGTGGCAGAAGCGAAAATTGAAGAAGCTGTAGCAGCACCAATAGTAGCAGAAGCACTTGCCTCTGCAGAAGCGGATGATTTGATAAAAATCGAAGGCATTGGTCCTAAAGTAGCTGAAATTTTTGCAGAAGCTGGTATCACTACATTTGCTCAGTTGGCTTCTAAAACTAAGGAAGAGCTAGAAGCAATTCTGAACCCACATGGTGGTGTTTATGTGGCAATGGATCCTACTACTTGGCCTCAACAAGCTCAATTGGCTGCTGATGGCAAATGGGAAGAATTTGAAGTATTGCTGGCAGAGTTGAAGGGTGGTAAAGAACAAGCATAATCCTTCAAATACTTTTAAGAATTTAATGCCTCGCTTTTGCGAGGCATTTTTTTGGGCAAACTTTTTTCAATGCACAAGTTCAAATTGACTGGCAATGGAGTGTTTGTTTAAGTACACACGATTATTATTCCTAAAGTTGCTGGATGGCTTTGCCTACTTCTATGGGCAAATCGGATTCCAATATGTCTGCACCTTCTGCATACAGTTTATTGTAAGCATTTGCGCGTTCGGCCTGGTTTTCGAGTTTATCAAAAGAAGATGCGGCAGAGATCATACACAGTACTCCTTTATCATGTAACATCTTCAGCAATTCGCGGTTCTCACTATTGAAATCGGGGCCTATATAGGCGATCATATTTTTCCATGGAATTTTTGCTGTTTCATATTTTGTAAAATCCTTTTTGCTTCGAATGTGAACTGAGAAAAAACTATTAGGATTTTTGTTTAAATAAAATTGAGCTTGTTCAGGGCTGTGAATGGTCATCATTACTACCTTGTTTTTGCTTTTACGTATAATGTTTGAAATAATTTCAAACGGAACACCTTTGTGATCCAGATTTAGAATAGTTTTATTTCTACTCCATTTAAGGGCATCTAACAGGGTGGGGATTTTGAAGGGAGTGATAGTTCCCTCTTTATCTTTAAGAAAAAATTGCTGTAGTTGCTGGTAGGTATAATCAGACACTTTCCCTTTCCCGGTTGTAGTTCGGTCTATAGTGGCATCGTGCATCAGGACTACCACACTGTCTTTGGTAAGACGTGGATCCACCTCAAAAAAGGCTTCAGTGTATTTGAGCGTATTTGAAAAGGTAGCCAATGAATTTTCGGGGAACCCCGAAGCCATGCCTCCTCGGTGACCACTTATGATGGGTTTGCCTTGTTTTCCAGAGTGCCGAAAAAATGTTTGTAATTCTTTTGAAGACTTAATCTTCATGTATTTTACTGGTTGACCTAAAACAGAAAGGGTGATTACCAGGCAAATGCCAAATAAAGAAAGCGTTTTTATAAAACAGTTGTTCATCTTATAAAGAAAGGGTATTTAGTTTCCGCAGGGTAATTATATTTTCACTGTCCAATTCGAAATAGGTGATAGCAGAGTTTTCAAGATCGAAACGCCTGTAGTGTGATAAAGGCATTCCTAATTTGGAAGCAAGAAACAAACGATTAATGCCATTATGAGCCACAACCAATACTAATTGCCCATTGTGGCGATCAAGAATTTCATCATAAAAAGCATTTGCTCTTTTTACAATGTCACTACCGGTCTCTCCGGTACCACCTGCCCGATAAACTTCAGGATTGCTGATCCAATGTGTCCAAAGCATTGGGTTTTCTTTGTTGAAATCTGCCTTTGTCTTTCCTTCCCACAATCCCCAATCAGCTTCTATCAGTCTTTCATCTGTTATTATATTTTTATTTTCTGATATAATGCTGGCGGTTATTTTAGCCCTTTGCAAGGGTGAGGTGTACACCGCATCAATAGTGGTGTTTGATAATATTTTAGCTACTGCCTCAGCCTGCTGAATACCTTTTTCGGTCAACCCCACATCCGTTCTGCCACAGTATTTATTGTCTGCTGCATTATAGGCCGTTTGTCCATGTCTTAATAAAATCACTTTAAGCATAACTAAATTTTCAGGAACAATGATTATTGCCTCAAAAGTGTAACAAAGTTTTGATACCCCAGTAATAATTTACAATATATTCCGACACTACACCCATGGTCAGCATCTGATAGGAATGACTGATACAACCATTTGAAGTGAAAATTGAACAAGGAGGGTTCATACAGTTACACAACAAAGCCCCGAAAAGGGGCCTTGCTGAAGGGTATATGAATGGAGTTTTTGATTTGCTTAAAATTTTTAATTGACCCTATCTGCATGTTGTTCATATTGGTCACCTTCTTTACCTACTCCCTTTCTGACTGGTTTTTTTATATTGTAGCCATTCAGGTTTTCATGTGGATCTCCCCAATGTTCAACTTTAGATTTATTAGCTCTATTAACTGTTTTTTGAGTGGCTCCCAGTTTCACATCCACACCATGAACCGGGTCGCCATTTGCTTGGTTTTTGTATCCCAACTTCACATCTACACCGTGAACTGGATCTCCATTTGCTTGATGGTTCTTTCTTGGTTTATCATCTAGACCAGGAATTGGATCTCCGTATAATTTATTTTTATTTCCCAGTTTTACATCCACACCATGAACAGGGTCGCCAGAATTGTTTTTTAGATCCCTATTTGTTTGGTGATTTTGAATCGTTGGTGCATTTGTCTTAGTTCCATTAGAAAAACTTGAAGCTCCTTCATGATCACTATTGTGGGTTTTTCTTCCAGCTACAATAGTTGCATCTAATGATCTCTGGGCATCAGCTTTTGAGAGTTTTTTTCTATAACCGGCATCTTTAGAAGAGGCATCCATCGCAGGAACATTGATTTTATTGTTGGATTGTGCCAATGAAGAAAAACTCAGCAGGAAAAAAGTTAAGGTTAGAATATAATATGCTGGAAGAATGTATGCTAGCTGAATTCTTTGGGCCACAACTACCAATTGGTTGTCCGTAGTCGTAAAATTAGAATGTAACATGATTTATATTTTTAGAGTGAAAGAATATTTGTAGGTATATCAATGAGCCTAAATATTTGTTACCCTTTTTTTAATCCTTTTTTTTAATATGCACTTACCTTAGCATTTATGGAAAAAAGATTGTTTCTTTTGGATGCATTTGCGTTGGTGTTCAGGGCCTACTATGCATTAATACGTAGTCCACGCTATACCAGTAAAAATAAAAATACCAATGCCCAGTTTGGATTTACCAATGCATTAGTAGAATTGCTGAACAAACAAAAGCCCACTCACCTGGCAGTTTGTTTTGATACCCATCATCCCACAGAACGACATACAGATTATGCAGATTATAAGGCCAACAGACAGGAAACCCCCGAAGATATATTAATAGCAGTACCAGACATTAAGCGAATCATCAAAGGGTTTAATATCCCTGTAATAGAAACCCCGGGCTATGAAGCCGATGATATAATTGGGACACTGGCAAAAAAGGCCGAAGCGGAAGGTTATGAGGTGTATATGGTAACCCCAGATAAAGATTATGGGCAGTTGGTAAGTGAAAAAATCAAAATTTATAAACCAGCTTATCAGGGTGGGGATGTAGAAATAATGGGACCAGAAGAAGTATGTGCCAAATGGAATATTAAAACTGTAAAACAGGTGATAGATGTGCTTGGGTTGATGGGCGATGCAGTGGACAATATACCCGGTATTGCAGGTGTGGGGGAAAAAACAGCTGCTAAACTTTTGGCAGAATATGAAACTTTAGAAAATGTGGTGGCTAATGCCGAAAATATAAAAGGCGCACTGGGGAAAAAAGTAGTAGAAGGGAAGGAGATGGCTATTCTTTCTAAAAAGCTGGCTACAATAATAATTGACGTCCCGGTTGAATTTCATGAAGAAGATTTTAAAGTTACTGACTGGAACAAGGAAACACTAAGGGAGATTTTTGGAGAGCTGGAGTTCAAAACACTTGGGAAAAGATTGTTAGGGGAAGAGGGAAATTCCTCTTCAGAGACTGCGGGAACACCTGAGAAAAAAGTATCCTCAAAGGGCGTACAGATTGATTTGTTTGGAAACATAATTGGTGGCGAAACCATCCCAACTCCCCAAGCTCCTGTTTTGAATGAAGAAGATGCTCCTGCTTTTTCTTCATTAAAAACTATACAGGATGTGCCACATGAATATACTGCGGTTCAGGGCGAAGGAGATTTGAAAAATTTGGTACAGCAGCTTTCGGATTTTACTGAAATATGTTTTGATACCGAAACGACTCATATTGATGCCAACCTTGCGGAACTGGTGGGCATGAGTTTTTCGGTAAAACCAGGAGAAGCCTATTGGGTTCCTTGTCCTGCAGATAAAAATGAAACTGGGAAGCTTCTTTCCATTTTTAAACCTTTGTTTGAGGATGTGAACAAAACATGGATAGGCCAGAATTTAAAATACGATTTGCTGGTGATGAAATGGTACGACATGGAATTGAAAGGAAAACTTTTTGACACCATGCTGGCTCATTATGTAATTGATCCAGATGGTAAACGAAGCATGGATGTGCTGAGTGAAAAATATTTGGGATACGAGCCTATTCATATTGAGGAACTCATAGGAAAGAAAGGGAAACTACAAGGTACTATGCGAGATGTGGAGGCAGACAAAATAACTGAGTACGCTGCCGAAGATGCCGATATTACCCTTCAGCTAAAAGAGGTTTTTGAACCATTGCTTCTGAAAAAAGAAGTGCAAAAAGTGTTTGAAGAAGTGGAGAACCCGCTGGTGCCGGTGCTTACCGCCATGGAGTTTGAAGGCGTGAAAATAGATGTAGACTTTTTGAATGCCTACTCCAAAGAGTTGGAAAAAGATGCTACAGCCGCAGAGAAGAAAGTGTTTGAAATGGCAGGTGTTCGGTTCAATCTGGCTTCGCCAAAACAACTGGGAGAAGTGTTGTTTGATAAATTAAAGCTGGATACATCGCCCAAAAAAACAAAAACCGGCCAATATCAAACCGGAGAAGACATTTTGCAAAAATTGGCTGCAATGGGGCATTCTATTGCCGAAGAGATTATCACCTTTCGGGAACTAACCAAATTAAAATCTACCTATGTGGATGCTCTGCCTCAGTTGATACATCCAAAAACAGGAAGAGTGCATACCACTTATGGTCAGGCAGTGGCCGTAACCGGCAGGTTGGCTAGCAACAATCCCAATCTTCAAAACATACCGGTAAGAACAGACAGAGGTAAAGAAATCAGAAAAGCATTTATTCCCAGAGACAATCGTCATGTGTTTCTTTCAGCGGACTATTCGCAGATAGAATTGAGAATTGTGGCTGGAATCAGTGGCGATGAAAACATGGTGAAGGCATTTCAAAGTGGTACCGATATCCATACAGCCACTGCATCTAAGGTCTTTAATGTGGATGCCTCAGAGGTTACCAAAGAAATGCGCTACAAAGCCAAGAGTGTGAATTTTGGGATCATTTATGGCCAGGGAGCTTTTGGATTGGCCGATAACCTGGGGATTTCGCGCACGGAAGCGAAGGCGATCATTGATAGTTATAAGAAAGAGTTTTCGGGTATTCAGCGATACATGGATGATACCATCAATTTTGCCCGCGAGCATGGCTATGTGCAAACCCTGATGGGACGCAAACGCTGGCTGAAAGACATCAATTCAAACAATTTCACCGTGCGTGGATTTGCGGAGCGAAATGCAATCAATTCACCCATTCAGGGAACTGCTGCGGATATGATCAAGATTGCCATGCAAAAAGTGCATGCAGCTATGAAGAAAGCAGACATGAAGAGTAAGATGATCCTTCAGGTGCATGATGAGTTGGTTTTTGATGCACTTCGGGAAGAAGTGAATGAACTAAGGCTATTGATTTTGGAAAACATGCAGACTGCACTCCCATTGCCAAATGGCGTACCGGTGATAGCAGAATGTGGCCAGGGAGAAAACTGGTTAGAAGCGCATTAACCAATTTGAGTAAGACCTAATTTAACAAGTATCTAAATTCGAAATATTACGCAAAAAAAACTCCCGATACATAGACGGGAGTTTTTTTATAATCATTTCCGCAATTATAACTCTGTTTGATAGTTGGTCAATTCTTTAAACTGTTCTACCCGGTGGAGAATATCCTCTTTGGTAATTTCTTTCAATTTGGTGGTGCCAAATTTTTCAACACAGAAACTAGCCAATGCGCTTCCCACAATAATGGCAGCTTTCATGTTTTCGAAAGATATGTCTCCGGTCTTTGCCAGATAGCCTATGAAGCCACCTGCAAATGTATCTCCGGCACCTGTAGGATCAAAAACCTCTTCGAGCGGAAGTGCGGGAGCAATAAATACTTTGTCCTCATGAAACAACAGAGCACCATGTTCTCCCTTTTTGATAATCAGATATTTGGGACCCATTGTCAATATTTTCTTTGCTGCTTTAACCAACGAATATTCTGCTGTTAGTTGTCGAGCCTCGCTATCATTCACCAAAAGCACATCTATTTTGCTGATCACTTCTTCCAGTTCCGGCAGGGCTATATCCATCCAAAAATTCATGGTATCCAATACAATCAGTTTGGGTTTTGATTTAAGCTGATGGATCACACTAAGCTGAACTGCAGGTGCCAGATTACCCAGCATCACAAATTCAGTACCCTGGTAGCTTTCAGGCACAATGGGTTTGAAGTCGCCCAAAACATTCAGTTCCGTGACCAAAGTGTCTCGGGTATTCATGTCCAAATGATATTTTCCTGCCCAGAAAAAGGATTTCCTGTCAGGAACTATTTCAACAGCGTCCAACTGCACACCCCTCGTTTTCAGGTCTTCCAGTTCTTCTTTTGGGAAATCGTAACCTACTACAGAAACTTGCTGTACAGGAGTGACAAAATTGGCTGCGGCATAGGCAATATAGGTTCCTGCTCCACCAATTATTTTGTTTGATTTTCCAAAGGGAGTTTCAATATCATCAAAGGCCATAGAGCCAACTACAATAAGAGACATTTTTATTTAAGATTTAGGATTTTGAATTTTAAATAACAGGTGGCGAAATTAGTTATTTTGGAATTGCTAATAAAGGATTAAACAGATAAGGGTGTTGGGCTTTAAAAAAAATAAAGAATTTGTTGGATGAAATATATTCAGCAGTCGAGCTGAGTCCTGTTTTTTGGGACAAGCGGTAGCAATACTGATGCTATGTATTTACTGCCGGACTAATAAAAATTTTATACCAGAATTGAGGATGAAAAGAATTTTACACTAGCTCCTTTCTTAACCTTGCTACAGGAATATTCAATTGTTCCCGATATTTGGCTACTGTGCGGCGGGCTATATTGTATCCTTTTTCCTGCAGCATATCCGTCAGTTTTTCATCACTGAAAGGGTGGCGTTTGCCTTCAGATTCAATGATATCGCTCAATATTTTTTTCACTTCGCGGGTGGACACTTCTTCACCACTTTCGGTACTTAAGGATTCGCTGAAAAAGAATTTTAGGCGGTAGGTGCCAAATTCTGTTTGCACAAATTTGCTATTAGCCACCCGGCTTACGGTGGAAATATCCAGATTGGTTTTTTCGGCAATGTCTTTTAAGATCATTGGCCTCAACTGGGTTTCATCTCCAGTCATGAAAAAGTTTTCTTGGTGTTGCAAAATGGCGGTCATTGTATCCAGCAAAGTGTGTTGCCTTTGTTGAATGGCATCGATAAACCATTTTGCCGCTTCTATTTTTTGTTTTATAAACAGTACCGCTTCCTTTTGTTGTTTGTTCTTTTTGTTTCCGCGGCTGTACTCTTTCATCATATCCTTGTACCCCTCGCTGATATGAAGCTCAGGGGCATTGCGGCTATTTAGGGTGAGTTCTAATTTTCCGTTATGGTTCAGAATAAAAAAATCGGGTATCACGTATTGTTCCGCACTATACTCAGATCCTGCATGGCTTCCGGGTTTTGGGCTAAGGCGAATAATTTGCTGCATCACCTCTTTGAGTTCGTCCTCTGACAAGTTTAGCCCCTTTTGAATTTTTTCGTAGTGTTTTTTTGTAAACTCGTCAAAGTATTTTTGAATGGCAACAATAGCCAGGGATACCTCTTTTCCTTCCTGCTGTTGTCTTTGCAACTGTAGCAGCAGGCATTCGGGAAGATCTCTTGCGCCCACACCTGCCGGATCAAATTGCTGAATCATTTTGATGATGGATTCCACTTCTGAAATCGTGGTTTCAATATTCTGTCTGAATGCAAGGTCATCTACTAAAGCCGGAGTGTCTCTTCTTAGGTAGCCATCTTCGTCTATACTTCCAATAATGTGTTCGGCTATATTTTGCTGCTTTTCTTCCAGTGAAAGCAGACCCAACTGGCCTTCTAAAACATCATAAAAACTGGCTTCTGTTTTTATTGGAATTTGCTGTGTCTTTTCATCGTCCGAATAGTTGTCTTCCCTTGTTTTATATTCGGCTATTTCGCCATCATCGTCGTGCAGATATTCGGTAACATCTACCGAGTCATAGTCTTCCAGGCTACCATCCTGTTCATCGAAATTGTCGGTATCCTCAGTACTGTTTTCAAAATCATCGGCATATTCCTCCTCTTCTTTGTGTTCCCCTTCTTCCAATTCAAGTGCAGGATTCGCTTCCAGTTCTTCTTTTATTCTCTCTTCCAAATTGGCAGTAGGCACCTGCAGCAGTTTCATTAATTGAATTTGCTGAGGCGAAAGTTTTTGCAATAATTTTTGCTGTAATGATTGTCCTAATGCCACTTATAATTTTTTTTTGCGCCCTTCTCAAAAATCAGGCCATGTTTGGCAAATATACAGGCTCTTTTTTTTAATGACTGTTGCGTCAGCCTAATAATATCGTTAAAAAAACCGCAAAATACTTTTCAACGTAGAATTGGCACTAATAATATGAATAGTAAAAAATATTGTTAAAAAAAAGTTGTACTTTCAATAATTGTAATGCAAACGATTGCGCATGCTGGCTAAGTATCCGGAAGGAGACATATTTTATTTGCTGAAGCAAATTGACAAAGGCTGTCAGGCAGCTTTTTCAAAACTATACTCGTTGTATGCAAAACGCCTTCTGGTATTTTCAAACGCAATTTTACATTCTACAGAAATGGCAGAGGAAGCGGTGGAAGATGTATTTGTAAAAATATGGAATAAGCGAGGTGGACTTTCTGAAATTGAAAATATCACGGTCTATCTTTATGTGGCTGTTAAAAATCAATCCCTTACAAAATTGTCGGAAAAAGCCAATCAATTGGTGACCACTTCCTTTGACGACCTTGACACTTATGTTGAAACTTTTAGTGAGGATCCTCATTCTCTTTTTATTACGACAGAAATGCTGAATCGGGTGAATGAAATTATAACAGGACTTCCTCCGCGATGCAAAATGATTTTCAAATTAAAAAGAGAAGATGGACTGAGTTATAAAGAGATTTCCTCCATTCTTAATATATCCATCAATACGATAGATGCACAAATGGCCATAGCCGTTAAGCGTATTTGCGAAGCAATGGGTGTTGAAAAAACAAAAAAAAGCGCTTTCCGCTTTTTCTAAAAAAAAGTTAATATTTTTTTAGTAGATTTTTTTCATTCGGCAGTCCTATATAGTAACGGATAGTTTGCCAATGGATGTAAATCAGGAAATATGGGCTTTGATGGCCAGGTGTGCTTTTGATGAAGCCACGCTGGAAGAGCGACTGCTGCTTCAGGAAATGTTGCAGAAAGACACTGCCCTGCAACAACAGTATGATTGGCTGGTGCAATTAATAGAAGCAGAAAGCCAATTGCAAACTGCTGAATTTTCAACCGCAAATAATAGCAAATTAGAAAAGATATTTTCGAAGGCTGCATTGCTTGATGAAAGTAGAAGTAGAAAATCATTTCCATTCGGAAGGAAATTTTGGTGGGCAGCAGCAGCAAGTCTTGTGCTGTCTTTATCTATTTATGGAACGCTGTTTTTATGGAAGCCCGAGCAGAACAAAGTTGTGTCCTTTACCGCTATTAAGAAAGTTGGCCAGCTTGCAAACTCACGAGAGCCAATGGTGTTGCCTGATGGCACAAAAGTGTGGCTAAATGAAGGATCTACACTAAAATTGGAGAATAACTTTAGTGGTAACACTCGCGAAGTAACACTATTTGGTGAGGGCTTTTTTGATGTAACAAAAAATGCATCAAAACCATTCATTGTGCATGTAAATAAAGTCAACATCAATGTGTTGGGCACAGCCTTTAATGTAAAAGGCTATGAAGAAGATAAGGATATACAAACCACACTATATCGTGGGCTGATACGAATTACAAAAAACAATGATGATCATTTTCAGCCCATCATGGTTTATCCCAATCAAAAGATTGTCATTCCAAAATCAGTCATCAGTTCTATAAATCATTCAGGTACACAAACAGATGCCATCACACTACTACCAGTAGATAGTACGATCACAGAAGCGAAACGGGTGGAAACTGCCTGGATATATGGCCGGATTGATTTTAAAGCTGAAGCACTTTTTGAGGTAGCTAATAAACTGGCTCATCGATATCAGGTGAAGTTTGTTTTTGATGATGAAAAAGTGAAACAACTTCACTTCACCGGCTCATTTGAGCAGGAATCATTGGATAATGCGCTGAGGGCACTAAAAACAGCAAATGCTTTTAACTATAAAATCAATAAAAATGAAGTACTTATTAGTTCAGTTAAATAAGATGCGACACTGGTAAAGTTGCAAAAAAAAGAGACGTGATATTTTTTAAAACCAATAAAACAACAGTTCTTACATGAAAAACTTGAAACGAAGGATGGATCATCCGCAAAAACCAAAGTTTTTAATTATTATGAAACTCATGCTTGCTTTTTTGTTATTTTTTACCCTTAATCTTTCGGCCAATAGTTTTGGTCAGGAAAGGGTGAACCTGCAGGCAAAAAAAATGCAAATATCCGAGGTCCTCAATACTATTGAGCATCAGACCAGCTACCGGTTTTTGTATAGCAATGAATTGGCAGACTTAAAAAACAAAATCAGCATTAATGCAAAGAATGCATCGATTGATGAGGTGCTTTCACAAATGTTTTTTGAGACCTCATTAACCTATACCAATATGCCCGACAAGCTTATTGTGATCAAGAGCGACCCTATGAACAAAAAGGATGTAAGGGTTACTGGTAGCGTGATGGACGAAAAAGGTTCTCCACTGGGCGGAGTTTCTGTTCAGGTAAAAGGTACCAATGCTGGTACAGTAACAGATGCGCAGGGCAAGTTCAGTATCAATGTGCCCAATACAAATGCCATTCTTGAAATCAGCTCAGTGGGCTTCGAGTCTCAGGACTTTCCAATAAATGGTCAAACGGAAATAAACATCGTTTTGAAATCATCCCAAACCACAATGGATCAGGTGGTGGTAATTGGGTATGGTACTTCTAAAAAGGGGGATTTAACCAGTTCAATAGCCACAGTGCGACCAGAAGAATTACAGAAAACGCCAAGTGGTGCATTGCTTAACGCTGTACAGGGAAATGTGACGGGTGTTCAAATAAGCAGTTTTGGTGGTCCTGGTGATACACCCGAAATTAATATTCGTGGTATTAAATCATTATACGGAGGAAGTATTTTATATGTCGTTGATGGAATTTTTGTGGATAATATTGACTTTCTGACACCTAGCGATATTCAGGATTTTCAGATTTTAAAAGATGCCTCTTCGGCAGCTATATATGGATACAAAGCTTCGAATGGTGTGATCGTTATCACTACCAAGGGCGGAAAATTCAATAGAGATGCTACGGTTTCCTATTCCGGATATTATGGCTGGCAGAAGGCTACCAATGTGATTAAGATGGCCAATGCAGAGCAGTTTGTAACTTTTGCAAATGAATCCGGATCTAATGCAGAAATTGCAAGTGTACAATCGGCCATTGCCAGATTTGGAAGAAGCAGAGTTGACCCCAGTTTACCAGATGTAAATACGGATTGGTATAAAGAAGCCTTGCGCATAGCACCCATCATGAGCCATAATGTTTCAGTTGATGGAGGATCTCAAAAAATATCCTATTCCGTTGGGGCTAGTTATTTCACTCAGGATGGAATATTGAATATGAAAAATGATTATACCCGATATAATCTGAGGGCAAAGCTTGAAGCAAAGGCAAAAAGCTGGCTAACTCTTGGTTCTGGTTTTGTTTATAGCAAAAGCGAGCAGTATGATGATAGTAGTCCATGGCAGGAAATTTATTATGCAGTACCTATTTTGCCCGTATTGGATCAAAATTATGCAGGTAATACTCAATACTCAGAACCCTATTCTTCTGCAAAGGATTTAGGCTATCGGGACCATCAGAACCCATTTCCTAATATGTATAATATCGATAGACTTGGAGAAAGAAGAAGAACCACGGTGAATGTGTATGGAGATTTCCACATCATACCCAAAATATTGAATTTCAAAACAAGCCTTTCATACAATAATAAAAGCGATAACAACAGGCTGATGGATTTGCCTTATTTTATAAGCGATGCTTATCAAAGAAGCCTTGCCAACTCATCCATCACCCGTTCCAATGTATTGGATGAAAACTATACTTTTGATAATACACTTACCTATACCAAAATATTTGGTGATCATGATGTAACCGCAATGGGTGGGTTTTCCTTTAGAGACGAAAGGTTTAACTACTTTTCAAGCACAGGGTTTTTCTACCAGGGAAGTCCTTTTTCCAGAGATATAAAACAAACATGGTATATCAATAACACTACCCAATCTACCAGACTGACCAATGATGGTAACCCAAGCAGGGCATACAGCCGGTCCTATTTTGGAAGAATGCAGTATAAGTTCAAAAACAAATACATAGCATACTTCACACTTAGAAATGAAGCCGCAAACAAATACGATCAGCAATTGGATATCACATTGCCGTCTGTAGGTGCTGCATGGATTGTGTCTCAGGAAGAATTTTTGAAAAATGCATCTTCCATCAATTTCCTAAAACTAAGAGCGGGTTGGGGTCGTTTGGCTAATGGTAATATTCCAACTTCAAGAGCTAAAAGTGCAACTTCTATCTGGAGTGTGTTCAACGATACCAGAGTAGACGGATTCAGATTCTCTACATTTGAAGACAATCTGGGTTGGGAGTTTAACGAAGAAATAAACGTGGGAGTGAATTTGGAAATGCTAAGCAGACGACTCAGTATAGATGTGGATTATTTTGTAAAGAACACAAAAAATCTGGCTATTCCTGTGTTGCCACAAGTGGGCACCGAACAGAGTTTTAGAAACGTTGGTTCGATGCGTAATAAAGGGATAGAAATTACTGCAACCTGGAAAGGAAAAATTTCGGAAGATTTGGGATATACTATTAGTGGTAATTATAGCACCATTAAAAACGAAATTACAGATTTGGCAGGTCAGGCTTTCCTAAATAGGGGAATGGCCGAGTTTCAACAACGCTTAGTTGTCGGCCAGCCATTTGATGTATTTTATGGATGGGATATAATAGGTGTATATCAGAATGATGCAGAAGTGAGTGCTGACCCTGTAGCTGTAGCAGCAAACAAAGCAGGTGCTGGTACTGTTAAGCCTGGTTATTTTAAATTTAAGGACGTAAATAATGATGGTATTTTAGATGCTAAAGACAGAATATACCTGGGATCTCCCATTCCAACCTATTATTATGGTGGTAGTATTAGTCTTAATTATAAGCAGTTTGATTTTTCAGCTCGTATTTATGGACAGGGGGGAAATATTATCCTAAACAGAAGTCGTGCCGAAGTATTTAGAACATCAGGAAGAAATATTGATGCACAGTTGGCTGATAATCGCTGGCATGGTGAAGGAACTTCTAACAGTTACCCATCATCTACAGGTTATAGAACTGCATGGAATCAAAGAAATTCCAGATTTTGGTTAGAAGATGGAAGTTTCTTTAGAGTGCAAAATGTTCAATTGGGTTATACAATAGCAAAGAAAGCCAGAATACCTGAAATGCAGATCACACTTACTGCAGACAGGCCATTTGTGTGGACCAAAAGTAAATCAACAAATGTGGAAGTGGGATTTGACGGAGTTGATTTGGATACCTATCCCATGCCATCGGTGTTTACAATTGGATGGAATGTTAAGTTCTAAATATTTAATAAGAATAAGCAGATTAAAATTAGACACAAATCAGCGTTTTTTTTGTTATATCTTAAAGTGGATACTTTTAAAATGCTTAGTTCCATATCACAATTAAAACCTGAATAAATAAACAAATGAAATAACGATACAGCTTTTCAGTCCAATTCATACCGCAAATCGGTTGAAAGTTTTAGACGAAATGCTATGGTTAAAATCAACAAAAATTATACACATGAAACAAAATATTTATTTACTCGGCTTTCTTTTTTGCGTTTCATTGTTTTTTACAAATTGTAAAAAGCAATTGGATGCACCCAAAGAATTGCAAACATTGAGCACTAGTGTGGATTACACCAGCGAAACAGCAGCAAAAGCAGCATTGGTGGGCGCTTATGAGCGATTCCAAAATTTTGCCTGGGAACAACTGGCTCTTTTACAGGTTCGGGGTGATGATGTCAATTCTGGAGGAGGGAAAACAGCTCCTTATGATCAGGCACCTTACCACGATATAGACTTATTTGTGTACGATGCCAACTTCTGGATGCTTAATAGTACCTGGAGCGGCATGTTTCAAAATGTACTTCAAATAACTGCACAAATGGAGCAGTTAGAAAAATTTAGAGAAGCAGGTGTAAGTTCTACACTTATTGATCAGTATGTAGCCGAATGTAAAGTGATGCGGGCTTATATTACCTTACAGGCATCCAGAACCTGGGGTGGCGTTTTTAAAGTAACTTCTACGGATCAAACTCAACTAACCGTGCTGTCTAAAGACGATATAATGAAGTGGATTGCTTCTGAAATGGGAGAAGCGGCTTCGAAGTTGGTTGATGAACGACCCAATCAAAGAGTGGACTTAAAAGGAGGCATCACCAAATACACCGCTTTGGCTATTAAGGCAATGGCGGAGCAGGAGTTAAAAGATTATGCAGCGGTAGCTTCTACCACAGGGTCCATAATTGCGTCTGGAAAGTTTAGCTTGTATGGCGATTTTAATAAGTTGTTTAAAACAGCCGGAAAGTTATCCAATGAAAGTTTGTTGGAATTGCAATATTCCGACTTTAATACATCCTCAGGTGATAGCAAGAATTACTTGGGGGCATTTTTTGGGCCAACCAGTTGGACTCCGGCAGTAAGTACAGCCGGTGCAGGTTGGGGTTTTTATGAACCAAGTGATAAATATATTAAGTTTATGCTGCAAAGAGGCGAAATAACTAGACTTCAATCCAGTGTACTGTTTACTCCTTCTGGTATAGACAGAATAAAATCCGATCCGGCTTTTAGTACACTTCCTGCCTGGGTATCTGTTACTACTATTGAAGGAGATGTACTAAAAGATTCTCCAAGAGCTTATTTTTTTAGTGGTAAACATTACCTCCCTTCCAAGGAGTTGATTCCTGGAAGAAATGGTTACGCCAGTAACAAAAATTATAATTGCATCCGGTATGCCGAAATATTACTCATGTATGCAGAAGCTGTTACACGAGGCGGTGCCGCATCTGCAATGAGTGCCGATGCCGCAGTGAATTTAGTAAGGTCCAGAGCAGGAATGTCTTCGCTAAGTGGAGTAAATAGTCAGCAGGTGATTGATGAAAAATTTGCAGAACTTGCATTGGAATGGGGTACAAGATATTATGATATGATTCGTGTGGATAACAGTGCAGCACTATCCTATGATGGAAGAACATTTGCAATGGCTAAAAAGTTCCTGCCTTATCCATTGCAGCAATTGGACAATAGTTTTATTTTAAAAGAATATGCTGATACACATCCAGATCATTAATTGGAACCAATACTCTTAAATAAAGTTGAACATGACAGGAACCATAAGATTTACGAACTCACTTAGGCCTTATTACATTTTGGGAAATGGTTCCTTTTTCGGCAAACTTCAAGTGATAATTAATTAAAAAACAATACAAATGAAAAAAATATTTCGATTTGCGAGTTTAGGATTAATGCTGTCATTATCCCTGACTGCCTGCAAGAAGGGGTACATTGACCCAATTTCGAAAGTGGATTCAGGGCCAGATGGAGCGGCACCAACCATAACTGTAATAAGTCCGGCAACGGCTACGGTGGTAATACCATTTACTGACACAAAAACAAATCTATCCTTTCAGTTTAGTGCCAGTGATGATATTGAATTGAAGAATATAGATATTGCCTTGAATGGAGTAAAATTGGCATCATTTAATTCCTATATCGATTATAGAAGCTATAAAGGTTCTTATGCATACAATGATTTGGCACTTGGTAACCATACCTTTTCAGTCATTGCCACTGATTTGTCTGGTAAATCAACCACCAAAGAATTCCCCTTTACGGTTACAAACAAATATCAACCAATATTTGCAAGCGAGTCTTTCTTTGTTCCTTTCGATTATCCATCAACGGACCCCTTAAAAATTCCATCCGATATAATTCTAAACACACCTGCAATAGCTAACTCTACATCCTCTTTGACCGGTATTAATGGTAAGGGTATGCAAGGTGGCGGGGTGAATTATATTACTTACACAAAACCCAACTCCTGGATAAATGATGCAAAAAGTTTTACTGTTTCATTTTGGTTCAAACTAAACGGACAAACCAAAAATAACAATGGCGGCAACGGACCTGAATATATTTTCAGTATTCCCTCTACAAATGGACACTGGTCTGGCGGACAATCAATGTTGTTTTTTGAAACCAATAGTACAGGTACCCAAATTAAGATGCCTGTGGTGGCTGCCGATATGACCGATACTTGGTTTGTTTGGGAAGGAGGAAATGCCATCCCAGGCATTGCAGATAATACCTGGAGGCATTGTGCAATGGTTTATGATGCCGGTACAAGTAAGATGTCTTTATATATGAACGGGGTAGCTAATGCTGTTCAGGCTACATGGGCGAATCATGGAAACATTAACTTCAATCCTGCTACAGCTCAAGAATTTAGAATTGGTGCCGGACCTAAAGATGTAAACAATTTGGCAGCAGATGATTGGTTAAGATCTACCTGGAAAGGCGGATTGGATCAATTCAGACTGTTTTCTGGAGCTCTAACGGCTAGTCAGGTAAAGTCCATTTTTGATGCAAAGTATTAAGTTAGTCGCTTTTTAGGTTTATAAATATTACATTCAAGGGTTTAATCAAAATACTTTATGGTGCTATTTCCATAAAGTATTTTGATTATTAATTCTTTGCTTAAGGAATACCCTACTTTGTTAAGAGCCTAGTTTTTCTTTGTCTCTTTACACATAATTTAAAACATAATTGCGGTTGTTTAAACTTTCAATTTCAACATTTCGAATGTTTCGATATTTTTTCATATATAGATTTTGGCTTGGTATGTTTCTGATGACTGCTCTGTATTCCTGTAGCTCTAAAAAAGATGGGATTACGCCAACTCCAAACAACAATAAACCTAAAGATCCCCTATTGCAATCTGCATCTGTAAATGATATTTCGTTGAATTCAATTTTGTTTAATATTTCACTTCAGCCTAAGATCAGACTTGCGTTTTCACAACCCCTTAAACAATCTTCAGTTAGCGAATCTGTAAAATTGAAAGACAATAAAGGAGTTATTATACCAATTTCTGCCTCTCTCTCAAATGGAGATTCTGTTATGAATATTCAAATCACTTCCTCTCTTCATCATATAACAAAATATAGCTTTACGATCTCCAATAGTCTTCAATCTGCTTCTGGTGGTGCATTGCCTTCACCGTTTGAAGGTGGTTTTGTCACTCGCCTCGATTCTACACCTAAATTTCCCTTGGTCAATGATAACGCCTTGCTAGACGAAGTTCAAAAACGAACCCTAAAATATTTCTGGGATTTTGCCCATCCGGTTTCAGGTCTGGCTAGAGAAGGCTCAAAACACGATCCTAAAATAGTTACCAGTGGAGGTAGTGGCTTTGGTATTATGGCTTTGATAGTAGCGGCAGAGCGGGGCTTTATCCCAAAGTTGGAAGTACTCAATCGAATGAAAACTATTGTAGGATTTTTGAAAAATAATGCTCAAACTTTTCATGGTGCTTTTCCGCATTGGTTGGATGGAAGCACGGGTATTGTCATTCCTTTTAGTACCAACGACAATGGAGCTGATCAGGTGGAAACCTCTTTCCTGGTGCAGGGACTACTTTGTGCCCGCCAGTATTTCAACGGAACCGGACTAATTGAAAATTTGCTTCGTGCGGATATCAATACCATCATTGACAAAGTAGAGTGGAACTGGTTTAGACAAAACAATCAGGAAGTATTATATTGGCATTGGAGCCCCGACAAAGGCTGGGCCATGAATATGAAAATACAAGGCTGGAACGAATCTTTAATTACCTATGTGTTAGCCGCTTCTTCCAAAAATTATAGTATCCCTAAATCGGTTTATGATAATGGCTGGGCCAGAAATGGAGCCATGAAAAATGGCAACAATTATGGTGGTATCTCATTGCCTTTAGGATCAGACTGGGGTGGCCCTTTGTTTTTCGAGCATTATTCATTTCTGGGTATCAACCCCCGCGGGTTGAGCGATGCGTATGCGAACTACGAACAGCAAACCGTCAATCATACCCAAGTAAATTATAATTATTGCAAAACCAACCCCCGAAATTATTATGGGTACAGCGATTTGGTTTGGGGGCTTACGGCCAGTAATATCAAAGGCGGTTATACAGCCAGTTCGCCGACCAACGATCAGGGATTTATTGCCCCCACAGCAGCGCTGTCGTCCATGCCCTACACACCAAATGAATCCCTGGCAGCTTTAAAGTTTTTTTATTTTGTGCTAGGAGATAAAATTTTTAAAGAATATGGTTTTGTCGATGCATTATCTTTAAATGAAGTGAAAAATGGCGAACCCTGGTATTCCGATGCTTTTTTGGCTATCGATCAGGGCCCCATCATTGTGATGATTGAAAACTATCGCTCTCAAATGTTATGGAATTTATTTACAAGCTGCCCCGAAGTAAAGGACGGTATGAAAAAATTGGGCTTTAGTGCGCCTTATTTATGATGAAGTTTTTTATTGCCATATTGATTGTCTTAATCGGTCTACAACTACAGGCACAAACTAATTCATGGAAATTGGTTTGGCAGGATGATTTTAATTATCAGGGTTTGCCAGACTCCGCCAAATGGAACTATGATGTAGGGGATCATGGCTGGGGCAACAACGAAAAACAAAACTATACCTTTCGCAATATTGAAAATGCAAGGGTAAATGGAAAGTATTTAGTCCTTGAAGCCTTAAAGACAGGCAATAGGTATACCTCTGCCCGATTAGTTACCCGTGGCAAAGGCTTTTGGAAATATGGCAAGGTGGAAATAAGGGCCAAACTCCCACAGGGTCTAGGTTCCTGGCCTGCTATTTGGATGTTGGCCAACGATATGAAAACCTGGCCCGATGATGGCGAGATTGACATCATGGAACACGTGGGCTACGACCCCGGTGTGGTTCACGCTTCGGTGCATACCAAAAATTTTAACCACATCATTGGCACACAAAAAACCAATAAAATATTTGTAAAAAATGTTTCTAAAAAATTTCATACCTATTCTGTTGAATGGGATGAAGATAAATTAGCCATTAGCATTGACAACAAAATCCTGTTTACATTTCTCAATGAACATAGGGGCTATCAGTTCTGGCCTTTCGATAATCCCATGTACCTGATATTAAACATTGCTGTAGGGGGTAACTGGGGAGGAAAAAATGGTTTTGATGATAGTACCATGCCCTGGAAAATGGTAGTGGATTATGTGCGGGTTTATCAAAGAGAATAAGTTTTTCATTTAGCCATAAAGAAGTAAAGCGTATTTAAGATTTTGCCCTTAATGTTCTTAATGGTTTAAAAGATGAATTGCTTCATCTTCAAAGTATAAAAAATAAAAATTGATGAATAAATTATTGCTTGCATTTTCTGCCACTTTGTTATTGAATGTAGCTGTTGCCCAAAAAAAGAAAATTACCCAACCTTCCGGAACAGCATCTATCCAAATAGATAAAAACATTTCAGATTCAGCTTTGCTGGACCTGGTACAAAAACAAACCATAAAATATTTCTGGGACTTTGCTCATCCTGTGAGCGGTTTAGCCAGAGAACGTAGCAATATCACACCACAGCATGGGCATGAAGTAGTAACCACAGGCGGTACGGGCTTTGGCATAATGGCCATCATTGCCGGTGTAGAAAGAGGCTGGATCCCTCGCGATACCGCAGCACGCTATATGCTCAAGATGGTGAAATGGTTATTGAAAGCCGAATCCTATCATGGTGTTTTTGCCCATTGGCTAAATGGCGAAACTGGCAAAACCATTCGTTTCGGTCGAAAAGATGATGGCGCCGATTTGGTAGAATCTGCCTTTCTTTTTCAGGGATTATTGTGTGCCAGACAGTACTTCAATAAAGAGGATGATGTAGAACGAGCGCTTCGGGGTCGCATCAACAGCCTTTGGCGTGATGTAGAATGGAACTGGTTTACCAAGGGAGGGCAGAATGTATTATACTGGCATTGGAGTCCTAACAATGGCTGGTCGATGGACTTTCCCGTTCGTGGCTTCAACGAATGTATGATCATGTACATCCTAGCCGCTTCCACTTCCAATGAAAAGTATGCAGTGCCAACGTCCATCTATCACAAAGGCTGGGTGGAAAGTGACTTTTTCAAAAACCGTCAAAAGTTTTATGATATTTATTTGCCCCTTGGCTTCGACTATGGAGGTCCCTTGTTCTTCTCTCATTACTCCTTCCTGGGCCTTGATCCGCGTGGCCTCAAAGACAAGTATGCCGACTATTGGCAACAAAACCAGAACCACACTTTAATCAATCATGCTTATTGTGTGGACAATCCAAAATCTTTTAAAGGCTATGGTGAAAATAGTTGGGGACTCACTGCCAGCGACGATCACAATGGCTACGATGCACACTCACCTACCAACGACAATGGCACCATTTCGCCCACAGCGGCGCTCTCCGCTTTTCCCTACACGCCACAGCAGTCCATGAAGGCACTCCGATATTTCTACCACACACTTGGCGATAAAATCTGGGGCGAGTACGGCTTTGTAGATGCGTTCAACGAATCCAAAAACTGGTACGCAAAATCCTTCCTGGCCATAGATCAGGGGCCTATTGTAGCCATGATCGAAAACTATCGTTCCGGGTTGTTATGGAATCTTTTTATGAGCTGCCCCGAAATTCAGGGAGGCCTCAAAAAGCTGGGATTTCAAAGTCCACAAATTAAATAATAATGAGCCCGGCATTAGTAACATCCATCAACCATTTTGCGACGCTCCGTTCAAGGGTGGTACTACTATTGGGCTTCCTTGGATGCTGCCTGTCATTGATTGCGCAGCCAAAAACCTATTGCAATCCCATCAATATTGACTACGGGTACACACCCATTCCCAATTTTTCAAACTGGGGCAGGCATCGCACTACAGCCGATCCGGTAATAGTCAATTACAAAGGCGATTATTATTTGTTTAGCACCAACCAGCAGGGCTATTGGTGGAGCAGCGATATGCTTCAATGGCATTTCATATCGCACAAATTTCTTCGCCCCTGGAACACAGGCACCTACGACGATCTTTGCGCACCGGCAGTAGGCATCATTGGCGATACCATGATCGTGATGGGTTCTACCTATACCAAAAACTTTTCAATTTGGATGAGTACTAATCCCAAAGCCAATGACTGGAAACCTTTGGTAGACAGTTTTGAAATAGGTGGTTGGGATCCTGCTTTTTTTACCGATGACGACGGAAAGGTATATATGTACAATGGTAGCAGTAATCGATATCCTGTTTACGGCATAGAACTTAACAGAAAGGATCTGTCGCCCATGGGAACAAGAAAGGAAATGTATTTGCTGGAATCATGGCGCTACGGCTGGCAACGATTTGGCGAACACATGGACAATACGTTCTTAGATCCTTTTATAGAAGGCGCATGGATGACAAAGCACAACAACAAATATTACCTGCAATACGGTGCGCCCGGCACTGAGTTTAGTGGCTATGCAGATGGAGTGGTAGTTGGCCACAATCCGATGGGTGGTTTTGTACCCCAGTCCGATCCGCTGAGTTTTAAAATAGGCGGCTACGTACGTGGTGCTGGCCATGGCTCTACTTTTCAGGACAGATTTGGAAAGTACTGGCATGTGTCCACCACAGTTGTTTCTGTAAAAAACACTTTTGAACGGAGGATCGGAATATGGCCATCCGGATTCGATCATGACGATGTGATGTACTGCAATACTACTTTTGGAGACTACCCACATTATATTCCTGATAAAAACATACATGATGTAGGGTATGGAAAGAATGGCAAGTCTCCTTACTTCACCGGATGGATGTTGCTGAACTACAACAAACCTATACAGACTTCCTCTACCTTTGGAAACTATTTGCCAAACTACGCGGTGGACGAGCTGATCAAAACTTATTGGAGTGCGAAAACAGGAGACCCTGGAGAATGGATACAAACTGATTTAGGCAACCTGTCCACGGTGCAAGCAGTGCAGATCAATTATGCCGATCAGGATGTGGAAACTAATCGATTGGGAAAATGGACTCAGCAATACCATCAGTATAAACTCTCTTTTTCTGAAGATGGCAAAAACTGGAAAATGCTGATGGACAAAAGTCGCAATAAGACCGATATTCCACATGAGTACATTCAATTGGATAAGCCGATACAGGCTCGATATCTCAGATTGGAAAATAGGCACATGCCCACCGGTAAATTTGCTATTAGTGGTTTTCGGGTATTTGGAAATGGCAATGGGCAAAAGCCAGAAACGGTAAAAGATCTTGTGGTGTTGCGTACTGAAAAAGATAAGCGATCTGCCTATATAAAATGGAAGCCATCCAACAATGCTTTTGCCTATAATATTTATTATGGAACAGATCCGGAAAAACGCTACAACTGCATCATGGTACACAGTAATAACGAGTATTGGATGAAAGCGATGGACTCCCAAAAAACCTACTATTTCAGTATAGAAGCGATAAATGAAAATGGAGTAAGTAATCAAACTCCAATATTGAAAGTGGAATAAAAAAAGTAAGTATGAGTAAATTAAAATTGGTAATTGTTGTTGTTTTTTTTCTGTGTGTTCACAGCCTCAAGGCACAGGAACCTTTTCCTTTCTGGAATGAAGTGCAAAAGTTTAAAACCCTTGACAGCACAGCGTTTCCGGCTACTGGTCAAATCTTATTTATAGGTAGTTCTTCCTTCACCTATTGGAAGGATGTGAATGATTATTTCCCAGGATATAAAATCATTAATCGTGGTTTTGGTGGTTCCAGATTGACGGATTTGATTCGTTATCGGTATGACGTAATTTTTCCTTATGCACCTCGTCAGATTGTAATGTACTGCGGCGAGAACGATTTTGCTTCTGATGATCATCCCAATGTGGAAACCGTAATGGAAAGGTTCGAAACCCTCTTCCATTTTATAAGAAGTAAATATCCATCGGCTCCTTTTGCTTATGTGTCCATGAAGCCAAGCCCTAGCCGGCAGCACTTACAGGAAAAATATAGGGAGGCTAACCAACGCATTAAGCAGTTTTTAAATATGCAAAAGAATGCAAAATTTATTGATGTGTATTCGGCCATGCTTAATAAAGATGGAACCATTAAGTCAGAGATATTTTTGAATGATAAGTTACACATGAATGCCAAGGGTTATGAAATATGGCAAAGAGCTATGAAATCATACCTGAAGAAAAAATAATAGATGCTATATGTACCACCGCTGAAGGGAGCGTCGCAAGATCGTTGCCATAACTACACAGTTGATTCAATAAAAATAAAAACCGGATTTATGATAAGAAATGTATTCTTTTGGGGTTTGCTGATTTTTATGATTATTCCGCAAGCCCGAGCACAACAAGATAAAGCCGCCATGAACAGTTATGTGGCGGCACTGATGAAAAAAATGACACTGGAGGAAAAGATTGGACAGTTGAATTTGCCTAGTGCCGGCGAGTTTACTACTGGTACAGCCACCAATTCCAATATTGGACAAAGTGTGAAGAGTGGTTTGGTGGGTGGCTTATTCAATATTAAAGGAGTGGAAAAAATTAAAGCCATGCAAAGAATAGCTTTGGAAGAAAGTCGTTTGAAAATTCCTATTTTATTTGGGATGGATGTGATACATGGCTATGAAACTACTTTCCCTATTCCTTTGGGTTTGTCCTGTACCTGGAACCTGAAAGCGATAGAACAATCGGCACGTATTGCGGCTACTGAAGCTAGTGCCGATGGCATCAGCTGGACCTTTAGTCCCATGGTGGACATCAGCCGCGATCCACGCTGGGGCAGGGTTTCAGAAGGTAGTGGCGAAGATCCTTATCTGGGTTCTCAGATTGCAAAAGCTATGGTAAAAGGGTATCAGGGCGACTACTCCAAGTCTTCCAATATAATGGCATGTGTAAAACATTATGCACTATATGGAGCCGGAGAAGCAGGACGAGATTATAATACTGTTGACATGAGTAGGCTTAAAATGTACAATGAATATTTTCCTCCTTATAAGGCTGCCGTGGAAGCAGGTGTGGGATCTGTAATGGCTTCCTTCAATGTAGTGGATAATGTACCGGCAACAGGCAATCGTTGGTTACTAACGGATGTGCTGCGTACACAATGGGGCTTTGGAGGTTTTGTGGTAACGGATTATACTGGCATCAACGAAATGATAGACCATGGGATGGGTGATTTACAAACCGTTTCAGCACTTGCCCTTAAAGCCGGTGTGGATATGGACATGGTAGGTGAAGGATTTCTGAAAACCTTAAAAAAATCGTTGAACGAAAAGAAGATTACACCCGCAGAAATTGATGCTGCCTGTCGTAATGTATTGGAGGCAAAATATAAACTGGGATTGTTTAAAGACCCATATAAATACTGTGATGTAAATCGTGCCAAAACTGAAATCTTTACAGATGACAGTAGAAAGGTTGCCAGGCAAATTGCCGCAGAAAGTTTTGTGCTGTTGAAAAATGATCACCAACTGTTGCCACTAAAGAAATCAGGAAAGATTGCGCTGATAGGGCCGCTGGCCGATGCAGCAAACAATATGGCCGGCACTTGGAGTGTGGCTACCAAACAGGATAAATCTGTTTCGGTGCTTGCCGGATTAAAACAAGTGTTGGGTGCCAATGCCGAACTGTTGTATGCCAAAGGAAGCAACCTAACCGCCGATGCGGTATTGGAAGAAAGAGCCACTATGTTTGGAAAAGGTTTGGGAAGAGATAAACGAAGCGAAGAAGCACTGGCTAAGGAAGCTTTGGAAATAGCCGCAAAATCAGATGTGATTGTGGCGGCAATGGGCGAGTCTGCAGAATTTAGTGGAGAAGCCAGCAGCCGAACCAATTTGGATATTCCAAAAACACAACAAAAATTACTAAAGCAATTATTGGCTACCGGCAAGCCAGTGGTATTGGTATTATTTACAGGAAGACCGCTTACATTAACCTGGGAGCATAAAAATGTACCAGCGATTTTAAACGTATGGTTTGGCGGCAGCGAAGCTGGTACTGCTATAGCAGATGTATTGTTTGGCAATGTGAATCCATCCGGAAAATTGACAATGACCTTTCCTCAGAACTTGGGACAGGTACCTATCTATTATGCCCACCTGAACACGGGTCGTCCGCTGCCAGAGGGTCAATGGTTTCAAAAATTTAAAAGCAATTATCTGGATGTAAGTAATGAACCGCTCTATCCGTTTGGATATGGGTTGAGCTACACCAGTTTTCGATATAGCGAACTGAAGTTGAGCAGCAATTCGCTAAAAGGAAATCAAACTTTAAAAGCGAGTGTAACCATTACTAACGAGGGAAAATATGATGGTTCGGAAGTGGTACAGTTGTATATCCGCGATATGGTGGGGAGTATTTCCAGACCGCTAAAAGAATTAAAAGGATTTCAAAAAATAATGTTGAAAGTTGGCGAATCCAAAACAATAAGCTTTCAGATTACTCCGCAAGACTTGAAATTTTATAATTCGAACTTGAAGTACGATTGGGAATCGGGTGATTTTGAAATAATGGTGGGTACCAATTCCAGAGATCTATCCAAAGCCAAAATAAGTTGGGTGAAATAGTCAACTCCTTCAATCAATAGAAAGAAATCGGCCTGGTGAAATATCATCAGGCCAATTTTTTTATCAGCAAGGAAGAGGTGCTGCATAAAAATTGGAAGCGATTTAACTTTAGCCCCTGGCTTTAGTCCTATTGATGTGATTGATCTTTTCTAAACATAAAGACTTGAATGATGAAGCATTTTATGATATTGTTATTACTACCTTTTTTGAGTTGCAACAAAAATGATAACCCGCCTCCACCACCTCCGAACGATACGGACTCTACGATGTATTTTCCTTCCAACAATGGTGCTGCATGGGAAACAACCTCTCTTGCCGCATTGGGTTGGCATACCAACGCCGTAGATCCTCTGCTCAATTTTTTGCAGGAAAAACATTCTAAGTCTTTCATGATTCTGGTGAATGGAAGAATTGTACTTGAAAAGTATTTTGATGGTCATACTCCGTCCTCCGAATGGGAATGGAATAGTGCCGGAAAGACCCTGGTGGCAGAAACAGTGGGAATAGCCCAGCAGGAAGGTTTGTTGAATATAAATGATCAGGTATCCAAATATTTGGGTGCCGGCTGGTCCAGCGAACCATTGGAAAAAGAAAATTTAATAACCATCAAACATTTGCTCACCATGACCTCTGGCCTGAATGATGAAAATCAAAGGGTGACAAAAGCCAATCTGACCTATCTGGCAGATGCAGGTACACGCTGGTCTTATTCCAATGTTTTTCAGTTGCTGAGGGATATTGTTTCTGCTGCCAGCAATCAACCGTTCGATACCTATTTCAACAATAAACTGAGAAATAAGATAGGCATGGATGGCTATTGGAATGTAGGATTTATATTTACTATCTTCCACAGCACCACCAGAAGTATGGCCAGATTTGGCTTGCTTGCCTTAAACAAAGGAAAATGGGGAAATGAGACTATTATTAATGAACCCTATTTTATCGAAAGCTTCAACACTTCACAAAGTATAAATCCTTCTTATGGGTATTTATGGTGGCTCAATGGGAAGTCAAAGTACATGATCCCCGGTTCTCAACAGGTTTTTTCTGGATTCCTGGTACCCAATGCGCCTGCTGATATGTATGCGGCAATGGGTGCTTCCGATCAAAGGGTTTATGTGGTGCCGAGCAAAAAGATAGTGGTGGTAAGAATGGGGGATGCTTCCAATCCATTAAACCCAAGTTTTGCAGTTTCCGGTTTTGATAATGCCCTTTGGGAAAAGTTGAGTGCGCTGATCAATTAGGAATATCGCATTCAATCCTCCAATAAAACAAACGGAGATATTTTATGTGAAGCCATTACCCAACGCTGGTAATGGAGTTGGGTAATGGCTTTTCCAAGTTTCAGTATCAATTCTTCTTCACATACTTCGTCAATATCACAATCATCTGCTCGTTTATTTTTCCTTCTATTTGTCCAGTATTGTCTGCCACCAAACGGATCTTTTTTACTACGGTGCCTTTTGCGGCTGAAAAGCTGGTGCCTTTTACGTTTAAGGCTTGTGTCAAAACGACGGTGTCTCCGTTTTCCAGTGTATTTCCGAAAGCGTCTTTATGCACATCGACTACTTCAAAGGCACTGAGCGCCCATTGAATGGTGGCCTCGTCCAGCTCTACTGATTGGAGAACATCATTGGCCCATTCCTGATCTTTCAGGGTGTGCAAAAGTCGGTAGCTTAAAGCTTGTACGGCAGGCTCGGCATTCCAGATGCTGCCTTCCAAACAACGCAAGTGGTCGCTATTGACTTCGTTGGTGATGGCAGAAAAACAAGTATCGCAAAGGGCTACCTGATTTTCCGTTTCGTCTGTTTTGGGACTTACTGTATATGCCTGAGTAGCTGTTTCGCTACTGCATAGTTCGCATTGGCCGCCACTGCGGTCGGTTAATTTTGAATGCATCAATAATTATTTTTGTTGGATCAGGGATGACCGATCCATTGAATAAGCTTGTTTCAAATAATAGTTGAGATATGTTCGGAACGATGCAGTGAGTGACAAAATTTCGATGATAGTAGCACTGCTGCTGGTTCAAAAAAAGTATCATTTTTAGGTGGCGCTTGTGAACTGCTTTAGAAAGCGCACATCATTTTCGCTGAAAAGTCGAATATCGTTGATGCCGTATTTCAGCATAGCCGGTCGTTCCACGCCCATGCCAAAGGCAAAGCCAGAGTATTTGTCTGGATTGATGCCAGCGTTTTGCAACACGTTTGGATGCACCATGCCACATCCCAAAATTTCTACCCAGCCTGTTTTTTTGCAGATATTACAACCTTTGCCTCCACAGATGAAGCAACTTACATCCATCTCTGCACTGGGCTCGGTGAACGGAAAATAGGAAGGGCGAAAACGTACCCGAACATCCTGGCCATACATTTCTCTTACAAAGAAATAAAGCGTTTGTTTGAGGTCGGCAAAGGACACATTTTCATCGATATATAAGCCTTCTACTTGGTGAAAAAAGCAGTGGCTGCGGGCACTGATGGTTTCGTTTCGATACACCCGCCCAGGGCAGATCACCCGGATAGGGAGTTTGCCTTTTTCCATTACTCTGATCTGAGTATTGCTGGTGTGGGTGCGTAAAAGCCAGTCCACCGCTGCGTTTTGGCCAGCCTCCACATAGAAAGTGTCCTGCATGTCGCGGGCGGGGTGGTGGGTGGGCATATTGAGCGCGGTGAAGTTGTGCCAGTCGTCTTCAATCTCTGGCCCTTCGGCTACTGCAAAACCCAGTCTTTGAAAAATAGATATAATCTGATTGCGCATCAGGGAAATAGGATGTCGGCTGCCCAGGGGCGTTTCATCGCCGGGTAGGGTGAGGTCTATGTCGGTAGCTTGTTGCTCTGAGCCATCGCTGGCCGTTTTAAGTGCTTCGTAATGGGTTTCAGCAAATTGCTTAAACTCGTTCAGTATTTGACCGGCTTCGCGTTTTTGCTCGTTCGGCACATTTTTCATTTCGCCCATGGTGGCTTTCACCAGACCTTTGGTGCCCAGCCATTTAATGCGAAACTCTTCCACCTCCTTATTGTCGGTACTGTTAAATGCTTCTATTTCGTTCTTATACGATTCTATTTTTTGTAACAAATCCTGCATAGGGCGCAAAGATAACGCATTGAAGTATTGAGATTGGCCTGTTGAGTGTAAAGTATTGATACTTTAATGGAGACCAAGGAAATTGAAAATGGGTAAATAGTTTGGCTAACCATACCTTTGCTGCCTGATAAAAATTTGGAATGAAGGTAATTGACCATATTAATAAAGCCAAAGCAAAAAACGAAACCCTGATTTCGTTCGAAATACTACCCCCCATCAAAGGCAAAGGCATTGAAGCATTATACGAGCATTTAGACCCTTTGATGGAATTTAGGCCATCATTTATAAATGTCACCTATCACCGTAGCGAACACGAGTTTCGAAAAAACCCCGATGGCAGTTTCAAGCAAGTGGTAATTCGCAAACGGCCGGGAACCGAAAGTATTTGTGCCGCTATTATGAACAAGTACAATGTGGACACTGTGCCACACCTGATTTGTGGCGGTTTCAGCATCAACGAAACCGAAGATGCGCTGATCAATCTAAATTATCTGGGTATAGATAATGTATTGGTTTTGCGCGGCGATGCTGCTAAAAACGAAACGGCTTTTATTCCCCAACCCGATGGTCATCATTATGCATCCGACCTCATCCACCAGGTGGTTAATCTAAACAAAGGGATTTATTTGGAAGAAGGGCTAATCAACACCCGCAAAACCAATTTTTGTATTGGCGTGGCAGGTTACCCCGAAAAGCATTTTGAATCTCCCAATATGGAAACCGACCTGCGGTATTTAAAAGCAAAAGTAGATGCAGGTGCCGATTACATCATCACACAAATGTTCTTCGACAACGCCAAATATTACTCATTTGTAGATGCTTGCCACAAAGTGGGTATCCATGTGCCTATATTGCCGGGCTTGAAACCCATTTACACCAAAAAGCAATTGACCATGTTGCCCAAAGTGTTCTCCATCGATTTGCCTAAGCCGCTTTCCGATGAATTGCTCAAGTGCCACTCGAATGACGATGTAGAAAAAGTTGGTGAGGAATGGCTGCTGGAACAAAGCCGGGATCTAAAGAAAAATGGAGTACCAGGGCTACATTATTACACATTAGGCAGGCCAAATATTGTGGTAAACGTCATTAATAAATTGTAGGTTTTTATTTAGCCAGCTTCAGTACTACTATCATCTATCTTGCCACGCTCGCTTGTACAGCAGTACATGTATCAGCCACAAGATAGACGATCACTTCATCACTTGGAATAGAGGGATCATCATCAAATATCTGTGTAGGTATCACGCACCATTCAAAAAAAAATCGCCTTGGCAAGAAAGAAAAAAAATATTACCCTAGAAAAAGTATTGATAGAAGACTATGCCGCCGAAGGTCGTTCGCTGGCAAGGGTTGAGGGCAAAGTGATTTTTGTAGAACAGGTGGTTCCGGGCGATGTGGTTGATGTCCGGCTCACTAAGAATAAAAAAGACTGGGCCGAAGGCTGGCCTGCATACTTTCATAGTCTTTCCGAAAAAAGAGTTACACCATTTTGCCAACACTTTGGCACATGTGGTGGTTGCCAATGGCAGATGTTGCCTTATGATCTGCAATTGCAGTACAAACAAAAGCAGGTGCAGGACAATTTGCGAAGAATAGGAAAAGTACAGTTGCCAGAAATGTTTCCCATCTTAGGGGCAAAACAAATTACACTGTATCGAAACAAGATTGAATATACATTTGGCACCGATGCGTTTTTGACCAAGGAAGAGTTTGCTAAAAAAAGACAGGAAACGACTTCACCACCCCACATTCTTTCCAAAGGAGAGGGGGAGATATCCTCCGTAGCCGGATTTCATGCCAAAGGTTTTTGGGACAAAGTGGTGGATATAGAAACCTGCCACCTTCAGGCAGAGCCTACCAATGAAATCAGGCTGGCGATTAAGGATTTTTCTATTCAAAACCATTGGCCTTTTTATAATCTGCGTCAGCAACATGGCTTTTTGCGTACCATGCAGGTTAGGCTTTGTGAAACCGGCGAATGGATGGCCAATGTGGTTGTAGGCAATGCCGATATGGAGAAGATCGAAAAACTGATGCAGCATTTGTTGCAGCGTTTCCCTCAAATCACTTCATTGCTATACACCATCAACACCAAAAGAAATGACAGTCTGCACGATTTGGAGCCGGTGGTTTATCATGGAAAGGGCTATGTGGTGGAAAAAATGGAAGACTTTCAGTTTAAGATTGGTCCCAAATCATTTTTCCAAACCAATACCCAGCAAGGCACTGAATTGTATAAAGTAGCCAGAGATTTTGCTGAACTAACTGGAACCGAAACGTTGTACGACCTGTATTGTGGCACCGGAAGCATTGGCATATTTTGTAGCCAGCAGGCAGCAAAGATTATAGGGGTGGAGATGATTGAAGCGGCTATTGATGATGCCAAAGAGAATGCCGCCATGAATCAATTGGACAAAACCCATTTTTATGCGGGAGATGTCATCAATATATGCGATGATGCTTTTTTTGAAAAACATGGTCGTCCGGATGTCATCATTACCGATCCGCCACGCGCTGGTATGCACGAAAAGTTAGTGCAAAAAATAAATGAAATGGCAGCACCTATTGTGGTATATGTCAGTTGCAATCCGGCTACACAGGCCAGAGACCTTGCCTTGCTGGATGAAAAATATGAAGTAACAAAAATTCAACCTGTGGACATGTTCCCACACACCCTGCATATTGAAAATGTGGTGCAACTAAAGTTGAAGAAACCTGTAAATTCCACAGAACAATAAATAGATCGCATTGTTATCTTTGTCCAATGAGTCAGTTTTTTACAAGACCTTCAGAAAAGTTTCCTCCGGGCGTAAAGTACATCATTGCCATTTGTGTGGTGGTGTGGGTAGCGCAGTTATATTTTACCACCTTTCATAGTACTTCGGTAGATATCGGTGGGTTAAAGATTAGTACAGGAAATAGTTTAACGGATAAGTTGGCATTATGGCCAATAGGCAATCCCAATTTTCATTTTTGGCAATTGATCACTCACATGTTTGCCCATGCCGATTCGGGTTCCTATCTGTTTGTGCATATTCTTTTTAATATGTTTACCCTATGGATGTTTGGTCGCATACTGGAAGATATGTGGGGCACCAAGCCTTTTCTAAAGTTTTATTTGCTTTGCGGGTTAGGAGCTGCTTCCTTACATTTAATGGTGCAATATTTTGTGTATGGTGCCGGAGGTGGTGAGGCAGCACTGGGTGCTTCAGGTGCAGTGTTTGGTGTGTTGGTAGCCTTTGCTATGCTCTTTCCCAATACAGAATTATATTTGATGTTCATCCCTGTTCCCATCAAAGCCAAATGGGTGGTGTTGGGTTTGATTGTGCTGGATTTGTTTGGAGGGTTCAGCAATTCTAGCGACGGAGTGGCTCACTTTGCTCACCTGGGTGGGGCCATTACAGGGTTTATTTTAATAAAAATTCGAAACAAAACCAATCGCAAGACGTTATTCTAATTAGTGAGTCAATATTGATTTTTGTCGATTATTGATTAAATTAGTGTTGAATTAAATACACTGTTGAAAACAGAATAGCAATATACTTTTTATGGGTATTTCAGACAGACATTTTGAGCATCGCTTATCGTATGCAGGCCGGGCCAATCCTTTAATAGTGTTGATTGCTATCGCCATGATATTTTTTGTATCACTGGCTTTTTTCAAAGCACTTATTTATCTGTCGATGCCGTATGGAACGGATATCACCGAAAAATTCGATAATAATGTACTTAGCTGGCTGGCACTGCCCAACGAATGGAGCAAAGCCATTACCCGCCCCTGGACTTTATTGACCTATGGGTTTACGCATACAAATTTTTGGACACTGCTAGGAAGCCTGATCTGGCTTTGGTGTTTTGGATATATACTGGTAGATCTAACAGGATTTAAAAAAATTGCGCCAGTATTTTTGTATGGTGCACTGGCTGGCGGTCTGGTGTTTTTACTCATGTCGGGTCTGTCATCGGGCAAAGTGGCCGGGCCGGAATATATGATTGGCGGTAGTGCCGGTGTGTTGGCCATTTGTACAGCAGCCACTACCATTAGTCCCAAATACAAAGTATTTCCCATGTTGCGTGGCGGTATTTCTTTATGGATACTGTCGGTTGTTTATCTGGTGATAGATATGGCTACTTTGCCACCCAATTTTCCGGTATTGCATATTTCTCATCTGGGCGGTATTTTGGCAGGATTTCTGTTTATTTTCTTTTTGAGAAACGGGGCAGATGGCAGCGACTGGATGAACAATTTGTATGATTGGTTTTTCAATCTTTTTAATCCTGAGAAAAAGCAACAAACCCGAAACCGGATAAAATCCACCTTGTTTTACAAAGCCACCGAAGATCCTTTTTCCAAAACACCAAAACTTACTCAGCAAAAGCTCGATGAGATTTTAGATAAAATAAATCAGCATGGTTTTGACAGGCTGTCTGCTGATGAAAAAGATTTCTTAGAGAGAGCCAGCAAAGAAGACATGAAGGGCAAATAAGTTTGGCGGGGTTAATATTTCTTTTCATTTTACACAATTGCATCACCAAATTTTTCCGCATTGTTTCAAGTATAGCACTCTTCGTCCGGTTTAAACATTCTTACCAATTTTTTGAAACTAATTTCAATCAATTCTTTACTTATCTTTCAGTTTCCTATTGTGTCATGAGCGTCTTTATGAAAATAAGTAACAAGGTACTGTTGATCATCAATGGTATTGCTGTAGGCGGCTTTTTATTAGCTTGCGTCAATCCTTATATCAATGCACAAACATGGCCTTTGTTTTCTTTAATTAGTCTGGCATTCCCATTTCTTTTGCTCATGGTTCTTGCCTTCTTTTTTTGGTGGCTGCTGATAAAACGAAAATGGGCTTTGTTGTCGGGCATAGCCTTGCTTTTGGGTGGAGGCGCCATTACTGATTTTTTTGCTTTTAAGTATTTCAACAATTTTTCCCAAACTAAAAAAGCGAGCACTATCCGTATTGCCACCTGGAATGTGGCCCGTTTTATAGAGCAGATAAAAAACAATAACAAAGGAAGCCAGACTAGGCACAAGATGCTGGATCAGATAAAGGAAGTAAATGCTGATATTCTTTGTTTTCAGGAATTCTCATCTTCTATCAACCCCGATTGGTATGATAATATTATGACCATTTCCAAAGGGCTCGGCTATCGATATTACTATTTTTACCACGATGAGGATGGCGATAATTTTTTTAACGGGAATGTGATCTTTAGTCGGTTACCTATTACAGATACGGGAATGGTGCGATATCCACGGCCAACCTTACCAGACGCTTTGGTGTTTGCAGATATACAGGTGGGAAAGAAAAAGCTTAGGATATATAATACTCATTTGCAATCCAACCAGTTCAGAAAACAGGATCTGGCGAAAATAGATGAACTTAAAAATGCCAAAGGTGATATGTGGAATAATGTCCGAAATATTGTGTCCAAACTGAGGGTAGCCATCAAGCACCGGGCAATACAGTCCGATATGGTAGAGAGCATTCTAAAAAACAGCCCATACCCTGTCATATTTTGTGGCGACCTGAATGATGTTCCCAATTCTTACACTTATAAAACCATCAAAGCTGGTATGCAGGATGCTTTCTTGAATACAGGGTCAGGAATTGGTCGCACTTATGCTTCTTTGTCACCCACTCTACGAATTGATTATATTTTTACTGATCCCGATTTTTCAATTGTGCAAAGCAAAAGAATAACCACCAGGCTGTCTGATCATTATATGGTAGTGGCTGATGTGAAGTTTTAGAATAATTCACGGTCAGTTCTGTTTCAAATGGCCTAACTAACGGATCAAATAAATTTTTTATCTCAGCAAATCAATAATCAATTGAGTTTGTAGCAGAACCAGATGCAAAATGGAAGAAGCGGCATAAGGCTTACTGTATCTGAACTTATATTATTTCTATTCGAATAAACTGAACTCATCCGCATCCTGCCAAAAGGTAAACTTTTCCCTGATGCCATGAAGGTGTTTTTTGTCTAAGGCGATGGTAAAAATTTCTTCTGCGTCTTTTTTATGGTAAAGTATTTCACCTAAAGGATCAATGACCATACTATCGCCACAATGGGAAGTCTGGTGGCCGTCCTTACCAATCCTGTTTACACCAATTACATAACACTGGTTTTCGATTGCTCTTGCCTGAAGCAAGGTGATCCAGGCCAAGCGGCGGCGTTCAGGCCAGTTAGCAACATAAATCAGAACATCATACAATCCTGATGGATTCTCTTTGCGGGTGGGTGGTGTTTGCCTTGCCCACACAGGAAACCGCAGGTCATAACAAATTTGCAGATTGATCTTCCAATCATTTACGGAGGCTAATAATCTTTTATTGCCGGCGGTGTAGTATTGGTCTTCGTTGGCGAAAGAGAATAAATGTCGTTTGTCGTACTGGCCATATTGTCCGTTTGGCAACATCCAGATGAGCCGGTTGAAATAGGTTTCATGGCCGGAATTGTTTTTTTCTTTTACGATGATGCTACCTGTGAGTATGATTCTTTTTTCTATTGCGATTTGCCTCATCCAGGCAAGGGTTGGGCCATCCATAGTTTCTGCCATTGCAGCTGCATTCATAGTAAAACCGGTGGAAAACATTTCAGGCAATACCACAATATTGGATTTCTCCTCAAGGGTTTTAATCTTTTCCTGAAGGTTTTTCAGGTTGGCGGCTTTGTTTTCCCAAACCAAATGGGTTTGCACCAGTGTGATTAATAATTTATTACTCATCTCTGTTGGCTTTAAATAAAGGGTGGATTAAATGGCTTTCAAAACCTTTCTGCAACAGGAAGTCGGACACTTTTTTCATTTTTATAAAACGATTGGGGGTTCCTTTGAGACTTTCCCATTTTTCCAGAAACAGTTTGTTCAGTGTTTGGAGATAATCAGATTCATCTATTTCCTGCAAACCCTTTTTTATACAATAGGGGCTAATGTTTTTTTGTTTAAGAGCCACGGTTATCTTGTTTCGTCCCCATTGCTTCTGCCGAAAATGTCCACCAGCAAAAAGCCGGGCAAAACGCTCCTCGTTCAAATAGTTTTCTTCGATCAATGTAGCGATTATTTCGTCATGATCTTTTTTCCACACTTTCCATTCAAACAATTTATTCACTACATCTGCATGACACCTTTCGCTATAGGCACAATAATGTCGCAATTTTTGTAAGATCTGCTCCGGCATCAAAGGGGCAGTAAACTTTTTTGAAACAGCGTTGTCGTCCATGAGCGTTGATTTTCCTTTACACAAATTTAACCTATCCTTCTTCCAATCTTTCCAGACAGCCGAACTCGGCTTTTAAGTAATCATCATAATAATCCGCCTGATCAAAGAGGTCTTTAAAGGCAGATGTGCCACTTTCCAGAGTCATGTCCAGATCGTAAATAAGTCTGCTCAACACAATATTGTTTTTTACGCAACTAAGCACTAAGCCATTAGGGTGGTAATTCTCCTGCAATAAATACTGGTAGAGTGGTTTTATTTTTTGTGCATCCGCAGGCATTTGACAGAGATAGGCATCACTGGCAATAAAGAAATTCTCCGAATTATAACTGATTTTAACTTTAGCTGAGCCGGCCTTCACCAACCATACATGGGTGCCGTCTCTTGCCAGTTTCACATCCTTGTTCAGATTTTGTAAAATGTCTTCGATAAGTTTGGCTACACCCATCGGGGACACTTCCTTGTCGGGCAACTGTGGCAACTTCACCTCAGAGCCACAACCAGGGCAGTATTTCTGACTGTCGATATTGTCGCTCGTTACAAGAAAATCGCAATTGGCACATCGGGTAGCCAGTTTCCCTTTTTGAGGAAGATACAAATCGAGTGCTTCTTTTAAAGCGCTTACAGGTAGGGCAAAACCCAGGTTGTCGCCACCTTTTATGATAAAAGAGTTTACCCCAATGACTTCGCCAGCGTAATTAACCAAGGGGCCGCCGCTATTACCCGGATTGATGGCTGCATCTATTTGAATATATTTTTCACCCTCTCTTATCCGATCCACTTTTGAAATGACCCCTTGTGTGGCACTATAGTTCAGCCCATAAGGATGACCCAGAGCAATCACATGATCTCCATCCTTCATGGCTTCATATTGACCTAAGTGGATGGCAGGTAGTGCTGTGTCAGACGGGGCTTCCAAAAAAGCCAGGTCGTGCTGCGCATCAGTATAAAAAACTTTTGAGAGGCTTCGGTCAAAATTCTTTCCGGTAATAGTTACTTCCGGATTGGTTCCTACCACGTGGTTGTTGGTGATGATGAGGTCGTACTCCTTTAGGTAAAATCCTGTGCCAGTACCGGTTTGCGTGGCAATTTGAATTAATGCGTGCTGGTAATGATTTATAATTTCCTGTGGGTTCATTGCGCTGAAAATAACTGTATGGTGGGGGGTAGAAAAATTTTTAATTGTCCATATTCAAAGATTCGATTTGTGTAGCAAAACTTAGATTGAACTTTTGCAGGTTGGTAAAATTCAGCAAATCCGTTCTGAAATTCAAAGTGGTATATTTTTCTTTCCATTGGCTTTGTATGTCTCTGATGCGACCAGCAATTTCTCCTTCATTCAATTTGTCATTTGCTTTTACATACAATGATTCGGTATATCCCAGTGACCTAAAATATTCCGGATAGTTGATGTGCATAAACAGTTCAATCATCTGAGATATAGGTTTGGGCAGGCTGTAGCAATATTGACAAAAGGTTAAACCATACTCAATGATCTTGTTGGCAAAATATGCTTGATTATTGTCGAGGTACCAGGCCATATTTTTATTTGCATCGGCAATAGCAGTGGCTACTGTTTTGTGTGTTTTAGGAGCTACTATGGAGAAGGTGTATTTTGATCGGAACAGGTTTTTGAAAACCTCTTCTTTGGACTTTTCCTGTAACATTTTAAACTCTTCGATCATGTCGCGGTTCTTTTCTACCACTGATTTTTCATCTTTGCCAAAATAGATATTCGATATTTTTTCCAGATCGTTCAGCAATTGTCCTTCGGGGGCTATCAAAAAATCTATGCGGTACACCAATGCCAGCAACAAATAGCTAATACCTGCAGAAAACTTATCAGCATCTACGGAAGCTGTTTTTTCAAGGGTTTCGGCAATCCATTCCTGCATAGCATCATACTTCACCTGTTTTTCTGTATCTGGAATTTCTGAAATATGTTCTACATCGGTTTGCTCCAAGGCACCAAAATCCTGAATTAATAAATCGTCATGCTTATCGCTCTTGATGGCCAACTCTTTCAGGCCATAGTACAGCTTGTTGGGATTGGCTGTTTCAATGTGGGTATCAAAACGCATACATAATGCATCCTTGTGCATGGCAAAACGACTGTAGTACAATCCAAAATTCATTTCCAGTAGTCGGCGCATAACAGGTACAGACGGATGATTCATTTTTGCTAACACTACTTCGGCAGACAATCTGCCATCTTCCATGGTGCCGCGGACTACTTTTGAACCCTGATAAAACTCAAAACTGAAAGGATTCTGTTGGCCGGAAAAACGGACATTTTCCTGCTCATCGTCCTTCAAGTAATCAAAAAAACTTCTTATCGATTCAGTATATTTTTTTTCTTTAAAAAGTTGATCAGCTTCCGTCCACCGATTGGTTTTAGCCACGCTTTTATTATTGTCTGAGTAGCGGCCAAAAGGGATCCGAACATCCGCAGTTGCCGGGTCTTTTTTCCCTTTTATAAATCTCATAAACTTGTCTAACATGAAAGCTTTTTTATCGCGTGGGGAAAGATACAAAGGTTTTTACCTCTTAAAATAATTTATATTGCTCAAAATTTTTTTTATAGTAGTTTCGCTGCACCCTGAAATAGGGGTCAGCATAATAATAGTTTTTACGGATTGCACACTAAAGATCGTTTTTCCTTTTTTACAGAAATGTATATCAGGTGTGCTGTTCGTCCAACAATAAATTAAAAGACATAGGAATGAAATTTATCGCATCGTCAAATGCATTGCTTAAACAGCTACAAAATCTTTCAGGCGTGATCAATGCCAATACCGTTTTGCCTATTCTGGAAGATTTTCTGTTTGATATTCAGGCAAATAAGCTAACCATTGTGGCCACCGATCTGGAAACCGTGATGAGAACCGAAATGATCATTGAAGCAAGGGAAAGTGGGAGAGTGTGTATTCCGGGAAAAATTTTAATTGAGTCTCTAAAAAACATTCCCGATCAGCCATTGACCTTTAGTATTGATTCAAACTACAGCGTAGAAATTACCAGCGACAATGGTAAGTATAAGGTGATGGGAGAAAATCCAGAGAACTTTCCAAAGGAACCAGAAGCCGATGATACCACTTCATTTACCCTCACCTCTTCCGCACTGGTAACAGCCATAAACAAAACCTTATTTGCTACCAGCTCAGACGATTTGCGCCCGGCTATGACAGGGGTGTTTTTTGAAATGACGGATGAGGGGCTTCAGTTTGTGGCCACCGATGCGCATCGCCTGGTAAGATATAAAAGAAAGGATGCCGTTACTTCGGGTATTGATAGTTTTATTGTTCCGCGCAAGCCATTGAATTTGCTGAAATCTGCTTTGCCAGATAATAATGATGAGATCATTTTGAACTACAACAGTAATCATTTCTTTGTTACTCATGGCACCAGCCGACTTAGTTGTAGGCTTATAGATGCCCGTTTCCCGGATTATAGAGTGGTGATTCCTACAGAAAATCCTTATCGCCTCACAGTAAATAGACTAGACTTTTTGGGTGCCTTGCGCCGGGTGAGTGTGTTTAGCAATAAAAGCACTTATCAGGTGGCTTTAAACATTACCGGTAGCGAACTGCAACTGTCCGCTCAGGATGTGGATTTTAGTTTTGAAGGAAATGAACGCATGAAATGTCAGTACAATGGCGAGGACCTGGCTATCGCTTTCAATGCAAAATTTTTAATAGAAATGCTGAATGCCACCAATAGCGAAGAAGTGGATCTGGAGTTGAGCACACCTTCCAAAGCGGGTCTTATCAAGCCGGTGGATCAGGACGAAAGCGAAGACCAACTGATGCTGGTGATGCCGCTGATGCTGAATCAATTATAAGGATTTGACAAGATAATACTATTAATGCCTCCAGGTGAGGCATTTTTTTATGGGGATGTTTTTTGGTGGAGATGGATGATGCATCTTTGTAAACAAAATGTATAGAAGATGAAAAGAAATTCACTTGGTTTGATGTGTGCTTTGGCTCTTTTGACTTTAACGGTAGCCTGTAGTCCTGGAGTACAAGCCACTCAAAAACAGTCGCCTAAATCTGCACCATCAAGTGCTAAATTGGTGATGCCTGCCCAGCCACCTAAAACGCTGGCTTCTGTAGGTTTTGTAGAAGACCCGGAACAATTATTTTCGCCAACCGAAAGGGGAAAAATAGACACCCTATTGCGCAATTTTGAAAAGAGCAATCTGATTTCAATAAAATTAGTAACGATTTCTGATCCTGAGGTAACGATGGACAATTTTGATCAGCACAACGGCCTGCTATTGCAGAGCTGGTCTGCTACTCATCACTATAGCGAACATTGCATGACGATCAGTATCAGTAGGTCTCTTCGTAGAATGAGAATTGATTTTGGAGCCTTTGTTCAAAAACTTTTAAGCAATGAAGAAGCTTCTGCCATCATAGAAAATGTTTTTAAGCCTTCCTTTAAGCAATCACTGTATTACAAAGGCACAACAGATGGCGTGATTGCATTGATGGATACAATCAGAAAAAACATCAGTAAGTAAGTTGGAATATTTTCAATAAACAAGCTGGGCGTAGAATCCAGAATTTGTCCTAGTTGGCAACCACTAATTTTCCATCTTTGAACAAAGGCAATACATTGGCCACGTCTTCGGTGAGGCAGAATTCAATGTCATCAATATATCCAAAGCGATTCACCAAACGATGGTAATGCGTAAGGTCTTCAGCATATTTCAACAGATTGGTTTTGTTGGGTAGATAAATATTTTCTGCCATAAAAGAGCTATCACAATGGATACAAAAATGATCCTTTACGCGATGGATAATAGCACCAGCAAAAAGAGTGTCTTCTATATTGAATCGATCTTTCCAGCCTGCGCAGGCCAGCACCACATTCTTATTTTGTGTTATTAGATATTGGCAAATAGCAGACAAGTTAGGAAAGGAGCCTGTAACAATATCCTCGGCACCGTTGGCCAATGCCATGTGCAATAGTTTAGTGCCATTGGTGGTCGTGAGCACTAATATTTTATCCTGAATAAATTCTCTGGAATATTCTAAAGGCGAATTGCCGTATTGCAATCCTTCGGCCAGTTTGCCATCCCTTTCTCCTGCTGCAATACCCCCAAGCTCCTTGCTTATTGCTACCGCCTTGGAAACGGCATCTACTGGTATAATACAATTTGCACCGTTGTGTAAGGCCGAAGCGATAGTAGAGGTGGCTCGAAAAACATCAATAACTACAACTACCGTATTGTGCACATCATATAAATGCAACAACGCGGGAGAAAGCGAAGTGAAAAGAGAAGGTTTTTGAGACATATATTCTATTTCAAAAAAAAGTAAGCGGAACCAAAAATTGGAGCGTGCAATAAGATTCAACTTTGCCAGCCTTGTTTAGGCGAAAGGCATCTTAACCACTTCTGCCGCCAGCTGCTTATCCCGAACTTTGATAAAAATTTTGGAACCAATTCCTGCCATTGATGTTTGCACGTAGCCTAAACCAATGGCTTTGCCTAATGTGGGAGATTGTGTTCCCGAGGTAACTACACCAATAGTATTTCCATCTGCGTCCACGATGTCGTATCCATGTCTGGGAATGCCTTTGTCTGATAGTTCAAAGCCTACTAATTTACGCTGTACTCCTTCTGCTTTTTGTTTTTGCAAAATTGCTTTGGCCGTAAAGTCTTTGGTGAATTTGGTCACCCAGCCCAGACCGCCTTCCAATGGGGTAGTGGTATCGTCCAGGTCATTACCATAAAGGCAGTAGCCCATTTCAAGTCTAAGTGTGTCACGAGCGGCCAACCCAATTGGTTTTAAACCCTTGGATCTTCCTTCGGTAAAAATGGCATTCCAAATTTTTTCTGCATGATCATCTTTGTCTTCAAAATATATTTCCACACCTCCCGATCCAGTATAGCCGGTAGCACTGATGAGCACATTGTCCACTCCGGCAAATGTTCCTTTGGCAAAAGTGTAATACTTCATGTTCAAAATATCTACCTCGGTAAGGGGTTGCAAAATAGTAGTGGCTTGTGGTCCCTGAATAGCAAGCAAAGCAGTCTTGGCAGAAATATTATGCATTTCTACATTGTCCGAATTGTGTTTCGAAATCCAATTCCAATCTTTTTCAATATTGGACGCATTCACCACCAGCATATACACTTTGTTGGCCTCGATGCAATATACAAGCAGGTCGTCCACTATTCCACCGGCTTCATTGGGCAGCGTACTATATTGAGCCTGTCCATCATTTATTTTAGAGGCATCGTTGGAGGTAACTCTTTGTATCAGATCCAATACCATTTCGCCTTTTAGAATAAATTCTCCCATGTGACTGACATCAAACACTCCTGCATTTTTTCTAACAGTATTGTGCTCTTCGTTGATGCTGCTATAGCTGATGGGCATATTGTAACCTGCAAATTCGGCCATCTTGGCACCAAGTTCTATGTGTTTTTGGGTAAAAGGCGTATGCTTCATATATCTCTTTTTTGCGCGGCAAACGTACAGAAAAAAATTCATCAGTAAACTTTATTCTAAGAGGAGATGAACACTGTTTTTGTCGGTAATAGCAAAAGCTGTTTAGCCTTAGAACAAATATTGATACACTTCTTCTACTCTGGACATGGTAACTACTTCTATATTGAACTTTTGTTTGTTTTGTCTGGTGGATTGATTGTACTTGCTGACAATAATTTTTTCAAAACCCAATCTTTCTGCTTCTGCTATTCTTTGGTCTATCTTATTGACTGCTCGTATTTCTCCACTGAGGCCAACCTCTCCGGCAAAACAAATATTTTGTGGTAATGGAACATCCTCATACGAAGAAAGCAGGGCGCAAAGAACCGCCAGATCAATAGAAGGGTCTTCTACTTTAATCCCTCCGGTAATATTTAGAAATACATCCTTCATGCCAAAATGAAAACCGCCTCTTTTCTCCAGAACAGCCAATAACAATTGTAGTCTTCTCAAATCAAAACCGGTAACCGTTCTTTGAGGAGTGCCATATACCGATTGGGTTACCAAAGATTGAATTTCGATCAATAGCGGTCGGATACCTTCCAAAGTGGCTGCTATGGCAATTCCGCTCAGGGGCTCTTCCTTTTGGGTGATCAGAATTTCGCTTGGATTAGCCACTCCGCGCATTCCTTGGTCGGTCATTTCATAGATGCCCAACTCGCTGGTACTTCCGAACCTGTTTTTCAGGGTGCGCAATATGCGATAAGCATAATGTCGATCGCCTTCGAACTGCAAAACCACATCCACAATATGTTCCAAAATTTTTGGTCCGGCTATGCCACCTTCCTTGGTGATATGGCCAATTAAAAATACAGGGGTATGTGTTTCCTTGGCAAATCGTTGAAACTCACCAGTACATTCCTTTATTTGTGAAATGCTTCCTTGCGATGCTTCAATCAAATTGGACTGAAGGGTTTGGACTGAATCTACAATTACGATGTCTGGTTTCAGTTTTTTTAGTTCCTGAAAAATAATTTGTGTGGAAGTTTCTGTGAGCAAATAAAAATTATCATTATTGGCAGATGCCACCTGGCTCAATCTATCAGCACGCATTTTTATTTGTTGTTCGCTTTCTTCCCCACTAATGTAAAGCACACGCAAGTGTTGTAATAACAGTCCATTTTGTAAAAACAATGTGCTCTTGCCAATGCCAGGTTCTCCTGCCACCAATATGATACTACCCGCTACAATGCCGCCTCCCAAAACCCTGTTCAGTTCTGCATCTACGGTGATGATTCTTTTTTCCTCGCTGCTTTTTACCTGTGAAAGAGAAACGGATTTTGAACTGCGTTTTGCCTCTGGATGATAATCATTCCAACTTTGCTTACCATCGGACTTTTCTATTATTTCTTCTACAAAAGTATTCCATTGACCACAACCTGGACATTGGCCTGCCCATTTTACACTTTCATAACCACATTGCTGACAGAAATAAGATTTCTTCCCTTTGCTCATTCAAATATCATTTAGATGATGTAGTACGAAGTACGTTATTAATCAATAATCTCAGGAGAAAATTTAAATATATCAAATGAAAAAAATATTTTATTTAGACCTCATCCTTCTTCGGCAAACAAGTCTCAGCCCTTTCGAGAAAAGGGTAAATCAGAATATGACAATTTGAATGGGCCATTTTATTTCTCATCTATGTTTTCACAAATGTCTGCATTTAGTTTTTGGTGATGAACCCAAAGGATATTGATCCTATTTAGCTTTATTGATGCTTGTACCTATGGATGAATGCCTGTTTCAACTTCAGTAATACTATTAGCATTTTTTCACATCTGTATAAAGGCTCATTCTCCATCATGACTTATGGCGGAAGGTACAGGCAATGGTAGATAAAAGTATAAAAAACAGGGAATTAAAGTAGGGCGTGGTGGGAAAGAGATTTGCAATCCGAGTTTATATCAGGGGAAGAATTTGTAATCAGATGTGACTAATAATTTATTGAAGTTAGGTCTGAAAAATGTAAAAAGGCCGCTCTTGCGATTGGCCCTTTTACTTACTAACCCATTAAATTCTGGTACTAAGGTACAAATTGAGTTTAAAAATAAAAAATGAAATTCCAGGCATGTCTTATTGTTAATGGCTCATAATGCAATAAAATATGGAAGAATATGCTGTAACTATTTGATATACACTGTATAATGAATTTTTCTTGGGTGGTTAAAAATTCCTCAAATAGTTTTCTACATGACAAAAAGTCGGCTTTTAGTACTATTTTGCAGCTTGGTTTCTGATTTGCTGATTAAAAACTAAAAATAGAATAAAATGACTCCTGGAATTATGTTTGTATCTATCATATTTATTGGTATCAGTATGCTGGTATCGATGGTATTGAAGAATAAGTTTAAAAAATATGCGAAAGTTTCATTGGTTAATGGATTGAGTGGCAAAGACGTAGCTGAAAAAATGCTTCGAGAAAATGGTATTTATGATGTACAGGTTATCTCTACGCCTGGCTTTTTGAGCGACCATTACAATCCAGCCAACAAAACGGTAAACCTTAGTCCGGATGTGTACAGTGGTAGAAGTATCTCTGCGGCGGCTGTAGCTGCGCATGAGTGCGGACATGCTGTTCAGCATGCTACACAATATGGACCACTTCAGATGAGAAGTAAATTGGTTCCCGCTGTTCAGTTTAGCTCCATGATCGTAAACTGGGTGTTGATGATTGGCGTGGTACTGGCTGCATCTGGAAATACTACCTTATTATTGATAGGCATTTTGCTAATGGCTGTAACGGTTTTGTTTAGTCTGATTACTTTGCCGGTAGAATTTGATGCTAGTAAAAGAGCATTGGCCTGGTTGCAACAGACCAATGTGACCAATGCTGATGAATACCCAATGGCCAAAGATGCTTTGAAATGGGCTGCCACCACCTATGTAGTTGCTGCATTGGCCGCAGTGGTTACGCTGATTCAGTATATCATGATTTATTTAGGACGGAGAGACTAACGCGCTCTCCCACAATCAACTTCGGCCCGGCAAGTCCGGGCTTTCGTGTTTTTGGAACCTATGCCTTCTCTTTTGGCTGAAAGAGTTGAATTGGGTATTTTTTTCCATTTATATAAAATCAACCATAGTCGTATTGTTTTTAGCTCCATCACTTAACTTTACTCTGAATACAATCCACTAAATTATGATTCAAAAATTGCTATTGCCATTTCTTTTCTTAATGCATTTCAACGCTTATGCTCAGCATGAAGATGCTTACTATATCAGAAAAATTGCGGATGAGGTATTAGTAAATTCTAAAGCCTACGATAATTTGAAGGTGCTTACCAAAACCATTGGTGCCAGGCTGGCTGGATCCCCTCAGATGTACAAAGCTGAAGAATGGGGATACAAATTATTACAGCAATCAGGCAGTACGAATACATTTAAGCAACCTGTGATGGTGCCACACTGGGTAAGGGGCGGCAAGGATGAAGCCTATGCCATTTTACCAAACGGGCAAAAAAAGGTATTGAATGTAATTGCTATAGGTAACACGATTGGTTCCAAAGGCAAGCCTTTGACTGCGACTGTAATGCTGATCAATAATTTTGAAGAACTTGAAGCGAAAAAGGATGAGCTTAAAGGGAAAATTGTTTTTTATAATTATAAGTTCAACTCTAAGTTTATCAGAACCTTTGAGGCCTACGGAGACGCTGTAAAGTACAGATCGCAGGGAGCTTCAAGGGCTGCTAAATATGGTGCCATAGCCGTATTGGTTAGAAGCATGAGCCATAGTACCAACAATGCTCCTCATACTGGTGCATTGTCCTATGATGAGAAGTTTCCAAAAATTCCAGCAATTGCAGTAGGCCTGCAAGATGCAGACTGGTTGGCTACATCCATTGAAAAAACAGCCGGGCTTCGTCTTCAAGTCAAAACAAATGGACATTTCTTTCCAGATGCAGAAGGGCATAATGTGATTGGTGAACTGCAAGGAAAAGAATTTCCTGATCGGTTTATAACCATAGGCGGACATCTGGATAGCTGGGACAATTGCGAAGGTGCGCATGATGATGGAGCAGGGATCGTTCAAACTATTGAAGTACTTAGAGCCTTAGTGGCATTGGGCTACAAGCCCAGACATACTATAAGATTTGTTTTGTTTGCCAATGAAGAAAATGGGCTGCGGGGAGGCGTGAAATATGCTGAACTGGCCAAAGAGAATAACGAGAGACATGTATTTGCAGTAGAAAGTGATGCTGGAGGATTTACACCCAGGGCATTAAGTTTTGATTGCAATGAGGCCGTTTTCGAAAGGATGAAATCCTGGCAACCATTGATTGCGCCCTATGGTTGTGCTGAATTTTTCAGGGGAGGAAGTGGTGCCGATATCGGGCCGTTGAAAAGTAAATTTGGAATCCCACTTTGTGGATTCTTGCCCGACTCACAACGCTATTTCGATATACATCATGCCAGTACAGATGTGTTTGAATCGGTGAACAAAAGAGAATTGGAGCTGGGAGCGGTGAATATGGCTGCTTTGATCTATTTGGTGGATAAGTATGGGTTGTAGCATTGAAAATTGAGCATTGAGTATTGATTATTGAAAATTGAGCATTGATTATTGAAAATTGAGCATTGATTATTGAATAATAGTTCTTAAAAATTCAAAGGAATGCTACAATCATTTTGTATCAGCGAATAGGGGTACTTATGATCTATTCAGGTTTATTGTTCTCTACCTTTCCTGCCATCATTTCTTTTATAATATTGGCTACTCTCTCGCTGAGGGTGGCCAATGGAGTGTATCCTTCTGATACCAGATAAAACTTTGTATCGCTTACCTGAAGCAGCAGTTTGGGAAATGCGGTAACCTGTAGTTGCTTACAAAGTGCAAACTCATAACGGGCTTGTTCCTCGTAAGCTGGGTCTTTTAGTTTCTGGAAAAATGCTTCTTCCGGAATATGGTATTTTGCCAGCAGATGACGATAGGCTTCTCCATCGCTCAGATCGCGACCTTCGGCAAACTGGGCTTTTTGAATATCGGCGGCTACCTGCACCTGTTGTTGTGGTACAAAGTCCTTAAAAACACAAAGGGCAATGGCCGGAGTAAGCGATTCGGGAAACCAGTCGCTATCATCAGGGTTTTGAATATGCCACAAAAAATCGGGGCCAAAGAGGGCACCGCTTAGTTCTTCTACCCGCGTATGTTCTTCCAAAATAAATCGAGCAGTAGCTTTGATGGGGCGGGCAAATTCCTTTGGAATCATACCGCCACTAAGCACTTCAAAATGAAAACGCGAACCATATTGTTCCTGAAATTGGGTAACGGACTTGCTGAATCCATAGCACCATCCGCAGTGGGCATCGTAACAGTAGTAGAAAGTCATACTGCAAATATAGTTTTGTTTGATGGTCGTTTTTTTTGATAATGGGTTGGTAGCGTTTTAATGAGCTGAGCTATGTACTACAGTACAAGAGAGCGATGCAAGGCTGATGCCATTTGTTATTGGCTGGGGCAATAAAACATTTGTCTATTTTTACCTCATGAACAGACTTACGGATTTGCAGGATACTATTGTGGCGTTGGCTACACCGCCGGGAGTGGGTGCCATTGGTGTAATCCGACTTAGCGGAAAGGATGCAATGGGCATTGCTGATATGGTTTTTAAGGGAAAGAAACTGGCGAGTCAGGCCAGCCATACTGCTCATTTTGGGCATATTGTTTTTAATGGAGAACAGATAGATGAAGTGGTGGCTACTCTTTTTAAAAATCCAAAAAGCTATACTGGGGAGGATGTGGTGGAGATAAGCGGACATGGCTCACCCTATATTCTTGAAAAAATGATCGAAGTCTGTATTGCTTGTGGGGCAAGGCTGGCACAGCCTGGCGAGTTTACACTGCGTGCTTTTTTGAACGGAAAACTGGACCTGACACAGGCAGAAGCCGTGGCCGATTTGATAGCCGCCAACAGCAAAGCGGCTCAGCAAACCGCCCTGAACCAATTGCGTGGCGGGTTTTCGAACGACCTGAACGTGCTGCGTGATGAGCTCATCCACTTTGCGGCTTTGATAGAGCTGGAACTGGATTTTAGCGACGAGGATGTGGAGTTTGCCGATAGGGAAAAGTTTAGTGCGTTTATTAAGAATTTAACATTTAAGATTCAAAATTTATTGGATTCCTTTCAACTGGGTAATGTGATAAAAAACGGGGTGAGTGTGGCCATTATTGGTAAACCCAATGCCGGGAAATCTACGCTGCTCAATGCTTTGCTGAATGAAGAACGGGCTATTGTGAGCGACATTGCAGGCACCACACGCGACACGATTGAAGAAACCCTAAACATTAATGGCGTGTTGTTTAGGCTGATTGATACCGCCGGAATTAGAGAACATAGTGCCGATGTGATAGAGAATAAAGGAATAGAACGCAGCAAAGCAAATGCGGTCAAAGCCGATATTATTTTGCACGTGGTGGATATGATGAATGAGGAAGGGGAGGAAAAATTTAACTGGCTGAACGATTTTGAAAAGAAAACAATGACAGTGTATAATAAGTGTCATCCCTGGCAAAAACAAATGGAGGAGCAGGGCATACTTGCTGATCCCCTATCACCGGCCATAGATGCCAAAACCGGATTTGGGATGCAAGAACTGAAACAAATGCTTTATGAAAAAGCCATTGGAGAATCGGTACAAACCGAAGCAACAATTGTTACCAATGCTCGACACCACGAAGCGCTGAAGAAAATACAGGAAAGTTTGCAGGCAGTAGAAGCCGGGATGAAACAAAACCTGAGTGGCGATTTGCTGACCATTGACATTAGGCGTGCCCTACATTATTTGGGAGAAATAACAGGACAGGTGGAAGTGGACAGAGATATACTGGGGACTATATTTGGGAAGTTTTGTATCGGAAA
>DAORWU010000003.1:0-238236 GCA_035434405.1 Niabella sp.
CTTCAAATTATAAACACTTGTAATGATTTCTCCTTAAGGAAACGACATTGATTGTCTATTGAACATTATCTATTGAATATTGTTTATTGATGGATGATAAAAAAAATCAGAAAGTCAGTCAGAAATAGTATTGTAGCTTATCATTTTCCGAATTTAGAATCAACAACCCTCAATCTGAAATATTAAATCTAAAATAAAAAATGAATTGCGCTCTGGTAACAGGTGGTTCTCGTGGCATTGGTAAAGCAATCTGTATAAAGCTTGCCGCAATGGGACATTATGTGATTATCAATTATAAAGGGAACCTGCAGAAAGCCGAAGAAACGCTGGCAGAGGTTAGAGCTGCCGGAAGTGATGGAGAACTATTACAATTTGATGTAGCCAATAGGGAAGAAGTGCAAAACGTTTTGTCCCATTGGATAGAGACTCACACGGATAAAACAATAGAAGTGCTGGTAAATAATGCCGGTATCAAGGAGGATGTATTGTTGATGTGGATGAAGGATGAACAATGGGATACTGTATTGAACACCAGCCTAGGTGGATTCTTTTCTGTAACCAGAATCATTGTAGGCAATATGCTGCGCCAGCGTTATGGCAGAATTGTGAATGTGGTATCGCTTAGTGGCATAAAAGGTCTTGCAGGTCAAACCAACTATTCTGCGGCCAAAGGAGGTGTAATTGCTGCCACGAAGGCGTTGGCACAGGAAGTAGCCAAAAGAAATATCACGGTAAATGCGGTAGCTCCGGGTTTTATAAAAACAGATATGACGGTAGATATCGATGAGGCACAAATGAAACAATTGATCCCCACCAATCGTTTTGGAACACCCGAAGAAGTGGCTCATGCCGTGGGATTTTTGGTAAGTAAGGAAGCCTCATACATCACCGGTCAGGTGCTTTCAGTAAATGGAGGTTTATACACTTAATGAGCATTCCGACTGAAAAGGATCCAATCGGAATGCTTCAAAAATATTCTACAATTCTTCACCTTACTCAAAAGAAGATTTATCACTCACTTCTATTTCAGGATCTCTGTCACCGGGCGATACATACTCCAGAATAAAGTTATTCTTACCCTCACCAATCAAGATGGATAAAAAGTTTTGCTGCACCAATTCCAGAATAGACAGAAACATAAAAATAGCCTGTACTCTGTTTTCAGCAATCTCAAAGAGTTTTGAAAAGGAAATATTTTTATCCCGTTCAGCCATTGTCAGCACCCGTTCTCTGCTCGTTTCGATGGTATAGCTATATTGAATGACTGTATGTACCGGTTTGTTTATACGATCACTATATCGCTGCATGGTTTTTTCAAAGGCTTTCATCAGTTTAAACAATGAAATTGCCTGAATCTCTGTGCCTTCACCAGCCTCCTCGCCCACCAACGACATTTCTTTGGCAATATTTCCACGCTTGATCATCAACATGCGTAGTGCTTCCTTCTCAGCCATTTCGGCAGCAGCTTCTTTAAACTTTTTATACTCCAAAATTTTACTTACAAGTTCCTCTCTTGGATCTATCTCTTTCCCCTGGGCATCCAGTTCTTTGCGAGGGATCAGCATCTTTGCTTTGATGCGCATAAGGGTGGATATAAACAGAATAAACTCACTAGACAACTCTATATTCAAAGATTCCTGCGCATGGATATGATCCAGAAAATCATTGATAATTTTTGTAATTGGAATATTGTATATATCCAGTTCATCGCGCTCAATAAAGAACAATAGCAAATCGAAGGGGCCCTCGAACTGTGATAATTTTATCTGATATGTGGTATTTGTCAAAATGCTTCCGTTTATGTGATGAAAGAGAAAGTCCCGCAATAAGGCAGGACTTTACAAATGTAACAAATAAGTCTTTCTGTTTCCATGAGCAACAAGGCTTATGCCTTATTCTTCAACTCGTCTCTGATTTCTGTTAATAACTTGTCAGTAGAAGATGGTTCGGCAGGTGCTATAACAACTTCCTCTTCTGCCTTTTTCATTTTATTAATGGCTTTAACCATCCAAAAAACAACCAATGCCAATAATAGGAAATTGATTGCAACAGTAATAAAATTACCATAAGCAAAAATGGCAGTATCGGCAATTTTCCTGGCTTCTTCTAGTTTAGTTCCAGCAGGCACCTCGCCTTTCAATACCACATACATGCTACTGAAGTCGGGCTTTCCAATTAAAGCACCAACGATTGGCATGATCAAATCTTCGATGATGCTGGTTACAATACTACCAAAAGCCCCACCAATGATCACACCGATGGCAAGGTCAATAGCATTACCTTTCACAGCAAACTCTTTGAACTCTTTTAACATTCCCATAATTTTTTAATTTTTTAATTTACTTAAACAATAATAGAGCCGTTCTTATAGACTTTCTGAAACATAGCTTCACCACCTAAGGAAACTTCATTTTGAGGTTCTTCAAAGTATCTCTTAATTTTTTTGAAATGATATATTCCTTATACCAATTTTGATCGGAGGGTACGATTGTCCATTCTGGTTTATTGCAGTTCCTGAAACAATCTTCGTAACAGTCTATATACTTTGTCCTCAATTTGGCCTCTGCAAAATCCTTACTATTGTACTTCCATTTCTTTTCAGGATCGGTGGTGCGCTCCTGCAAACGTTCTGCCTGCACCTCGGCAGATACATGCAAATAAAATTTCAGAATAACCGTATTGTTTTGCTCCTGTAATAATTGTTCAAAACCATTGATAGCCACAAATCGTTTTTTCGCCAACTCGTCATCTACCAATCCATGAACACGGGTCACTAACACATCCTCGTAATGAGAACGATTAAATATTTGAATAAACCCTTTGGCAGGTGCATGCTGGTGAATCCGCCATAAAAAGTCATGAGCAAATTCTTCTTCGGTTGGCACTTTGAAAGAAGCCACTCGAACACCCTGAGGATTCATGTTCCCTAGCACATTTCTAATGACCCCATCCTTACCGCTAGCATCCATTCCCTGAAGAACAATTAATACGCCATGTTTAGCTTCTGCATACAAAAGGTTTTGCAGTGCATCCAACTCTTCAAGAATCTTTTCGGTCTGCTTCTTAATTTCCTTTTTTGAAGCATCCTTAGGTGCTTTGGTTGATATTTTGCTGAGAAGAGTTTTAAGCATAAGAGTACTATATCGACATGATTTCTTTTTCCTTAGCAACAAGATGTTTTTCTACCAAGGCAATAAACTTATCTGTAAGTTGTTGCACACTGGCTTCTGCATCCTTTGAAGCATCTTCGCTCAGTCCATCTTTCTGTGCTTTTTTGATGGCCTCGATACCATCTCTTCTGGCACTACGAATACCCACCTTGGAATTTTCTCCCTCCACCAGACTTTTCTTCACCAGCTCCTTTCTTCTTTCTTCGGTAAGGGGTGGCAGAAACAGGCGAATATTCACACCATCATTCTGCGGATTGATACCAATATTTGCAGCAATAATTGCCCGCTCAATAGGTTGCAACATATTTTTCTCCCAGGGTTGAATATTAATTGTTCTGGCATCCATCACAGTAATATTCCCTACCTGACTGATGGGCACTGTAGATCCATAATAGTCCACTACAATTCCATCTACAATCTGTGGGGTTGCTTTACCGGCTCTTATTTTTATCAATTCTGTTTCCAAGTGCCCAATGGCCTTGTTCATCCCTTCTTCGGCCTGATAAATTATCAGGTCAATTTGATCTTGCATAAATATTTTTTTATTAGTGCAGCAAATCTAACTAAATCAGCATTAAGATAATACTATATAAGAATCTATGAAAATATTTCATTTTCCAAGAAGGCTTGAGAGTAGATCAATGGATCAGGGTACAGGATCGTATCCGTTTCCACCCCAGGGGTGGCACCTAGAGATTCGTTTTACCGACAACCAAAATCCCTTGAACAAACCGTATCGTTTAAACGCTTCCAGGGCGTATTGAGAACAGGTGGGTGTATATCGGCATTTGGGCCCCATCCAGGGAGAAATGACCAATTGATAAAATCTTATTATCAGAATAAAGGGCAGACTAAGTAGTTTAAGTATCGGTCGCATAAAGATTCTGTAACAGTTTTTGTAAAGCTAACCGCAGGTTGTCATAAACACCCTGGAAACTCGGCAACTCCTTTCCTGTGTATAAAATAAAAATAGTGCATTCCATCGTATTAGAACAAACGAAACTAGAAAGATCCTGTTTCTGCAACCGATAGGCTTCTCTTAACAATCTTTTGATTCGATTACGATCAACTGCTTTTTTAAAATTTTTGGTACTCACGCCCACCCCACATTTCAGGCTGGCTGTAGCAGTTGGCTCTTTCAGATAGAGCAATCGAAGGTTTTGAGTACGCACACTTTTCCCCGATACAAAGAGCTGCTGAAGCTTTTTACGGCTTTTAAGTCTGGATGATTTGGGGAAACTGTTCATTCAACAAAAATAGCCCTGAAAACAGGGCTACAATAATTTCAATTGGGAAATTGTCCTACTTCAATCTGCTTTCGTCAGATACAGTAAGTTTTTTGCGCCCCTTAGCACGACGGCTTGCTAATACCTTACGGCCATTAGCAGTTTGCATACGTTTACGAAAACCATGAACAGTTTTACGACGACGACGATGGGGTTGAAAAGTACGTTTCATATTCTAAATATTTTCACTTTTTAAATTAATTGCATGGGAGAACATGCGCTTGTTAATTTCCCTGACAAAAGATCACCACATCTTCTGTTTGTGAAAGGACGGCAAAGGTAGGGGAAATTATACAGTGAGACAGTTGAATGCAGATTTATTTTTTCCGAAAATTTCTACAAAGCAGTCAAACATATCTTCCTGATTTCAATTTCCTGATCGAATAAATCAATCTTTAAATATCAATATGGGAACTTCGTATTCCCCCACCAAAAAAAGCAGATCCTTGTTCATCAAAATCTCTGGCAGTGTCGGTTGTAAAAAACTGTAAACTTCCTTTCTTACTGCATTTGGTTTCCATTTCCGGATGCCGAATCAGGTAGTCGGCTAGGCTTTGCGCCACAATTTCACCCTGACTGAGCAGTTTCACTTGTACCGGAAGATATTCTTCTATTTGTGCCCGCATCAATGGGTAATGGGTACAGGCCAAAAGTACCACGTCTATATTTTCACCCTTTTGAAAAAGGGAATGCATATTCTCCTTGATAAAATATTGTGTACCCGGATTCTCAATTTCATTATTTTCGATGATGGGTACCCACATTGGACAGGCTTCCTGATGTATTTGAATATTTGAAAAAAACTTCTGTATTTCCAATGGATATGAATTAGAAGCCACAGTTCCTTTAGTAGCCAATATGCCTACTTCGCAGGTTTCACTATAATTGCCAATTACCTCGGCAGTTGGTCTAATTACCCCAAGCACTCTTTTATCCGGAGCCATTCCAGGCAAATCATTCTGTTGTATGGTTCTTAAAGCTTTTGCGGAAGCAGTATTGCAGGCTAGTATTACCAAATGACATCCCTGTTTAAAAAACCATTTAACGGCATCCAGGGTATAATGATACACTATATCAAAGGATCTTGTACCATAAGGTGCGCGGGCATTATCTCCCAAATACATAAAATCATAGTCCGGTAATCTATTTACCATTTCTTTCAATACCGTCAGACCTCCATATCCTGAGTCGAATACACCAATTGGAGCACTACCTGTCATATACTTATTCTTTATTACCTCAAAAATAAAAAACCGCCCAATAAGAGCGGTTTAAATTATCTAAAACTTTATAATTATTTCTTGGCAGGTGTTGCAGGGTCAGTGTTTACTTTGATTCCTAACTTTTGTGCCACTGCCATGCTAATGTTATCTGCATCTGGAATGACCACAAAAGCTTCCTGTGCCAACACATAAGTATAGCCTTTTTCTTTTGCATATACCTGAATCGCTTTCATAACCTTATCATATAAAGGCCCAAACATTTGCTGTTGTTTTTGCTGAACAGCTGGCCCCACAATTTGTTGCCAGTTAGCCAATGTGTATTGCTTTTCCTGAATATCTTTTTTCAACAGTTCCTGCACAGAAGGAGTTGTTGTTTTTTTTAGGATACTGTCTTTTTCCTGAAGTTCTGCAGCTATTTTCATATACTGGCTGCCTACAGAATCTTCCTGCCATTTTTGAAATGCTTCCTGAGTTTTTTGAGCTTCTGGTAAATTGCCAACAAGGGCATCCACATTTACTGCAGCAATTTTTTGTGCATGGGCACTAAAAGTACCGGCTAATACTAAACCAATTGATACTGCAAGAAATTTTACTTTTTTCATTTTGAGAAATTGATTAAAAAAATTTTATATACTTTAATTTTTATTTCAACCTTAGCTCTTTAAGCAATTCGTTGCTCTTATCCAACTTAGGGTCGGCAAAGATAATGGTTTTGCCTTCACTTTTATCCAGCACCAAATCGTACCCATTTGCGGTGGCTAGGCGCTGAATAGCCTCGGATATTTTCTTTTGTAATGGTTCCATCAACTCCACTCTTTTCTTAAAAAGGTCGCCTTCAAAACCAAATCTTTTCTTTTGTAAATCGCGTAGCTCTTTTTCTTTTACGTAAAGCTCGTTTTCCTTTTTCCTTTTCAAATCTTCGCTCATCATTGCGCCTTCCGCATCGTAGTCTTTGTACAGTTTGTCCAATACCTCCTGCTTGATATCGATCTCTTTTTGCCAGGTGGCAGCTTGTGCATCCACCAGCTTTTGTACATTTTTGTAATCGGGCATTTGCTCAAACACATATCTGGTATCCACTAGCGCATACCGTTGCGCAAACGCACCGAGAGAAATAAATAGGACGGCAAGGCTACAAACAATTAACTTTTTCATCTTCCCTAATTTTAGATTTGACTTTTGACGTAAGGCTATGTAATATAGTTGCTTTCATAAATGCTAAACGTTTTTTGAGAAAAGAAAGTGTAGCATTCATAAATTTTATTCCGGTTCAAAACCTAACATGAATGTGAACTTACCTGCATTCTTAAATCCACCGCCAGGTGTAAGTCTGTCCAGACCAATTCCATAATCAAAGCCCAACAAACCAAACATTGGTAAATAAAACCTCATACCCAATCCCACGCTTCGTCTTAGCTTGAAAGGATTGTAATCTTTATAATCTTTCCAACCGTTGGCCGCTTCAAAAAAAGCTAGACCAAAAATAGTACTGCTTGGATTGGTAACCAAAGGATAACGCAATTCTGCCTGATACTTATTAAAAATGGTGAACAAGTTCTTAAAGTCGGATGTATTGGTATTGTCCGGATTGATAGTAGGATCTGAATTAGAGAAAATGGGATACCCTCTTAATGCTACCACATCGAAGCCTGTTAAAGAGTAGGTATTGCTTAACCCTGCATCACCCAACTGAAAACGTTCAAATGGAGAGAAGTTCAATTTGGAATTATATCTACCCATAAATCCATATTTGGCTGCAAACTTCAACACAAACTGTTTGTCTTTATTCTCCCCTCTGGGACGACCTAATGGCACGTACCAAGTAGATCCAAATCGCCATTTATGGTATTCCACATTTTCGAACTGATTGAAATCATTCTTCCATAAAGAATAGGGTGGAGTAGCCTGAACACTGGCTATCATGCTGCTTCCACTTCTTGGGAAAATAGGATCGGAAACAGAATTACGTTCCAACTGAACCTTAAAGCTCAGGTTATTTGATCTACCCGTATTGAAAGGTAGTCCATAATACTGCCCCATGTTCTTTACATTATATCGGGTAAGCGCCGCCGTATAAGTGATATAGAACCAGTCATCGGGCCAGGAAAGCTGCTTACCCATACCAATAGAAAAGCTATTTACTAACAGGGTGGTATCCTTTGAGTAGGTAGGTTTACCACTATAATAACTGGAAGCATTTAGATTGTTGTACTTACTATTATTAAAAGAAAGAATTAGAGAGTTTCTTTTCTTACCTCCCAGCCAGGGTTCGGTAAACGAAAAGTTGTACGACCGATAGGCCCTTCCGTTGGATTGAACACGTAAGCTTAGTTTTTGTCCATCCCCAACTGGCAACGGATCCCAGGCTTCTTTTTTCCAAATATTCCGAATTGAAAAATTGTTGAAGGTAACACCCAATGTACCTGTGAGACCAATATAGCCACCCCATCCGGCAGACAATTCTAACTGATCGGATGATTTTTCTTTTAGATTCCAGTTGATGTCCACAGTACCATCATTTTGATTAGGTACGGGTTGGGGGTTAATAGACTCCTGTTCAAAATAGTTCAACGCATTCAACTCACGAATAGTACGCATTAAATTACTTTGACTATAAAGAGCTCCGGGATAAATACGCATTTCTCTACGAATCACATGCTCCTTGGTTCTGTCGTTGCCACGGATATTAATATTTTTGATTCTTGCTTGTTGACCTTCGAACACTCTTATTTCATGATCTATTGTATCATTATAAATTCTGGTTTCTACTGGAACAATGTTGATAAACAAATAGCCTTTATCACGATAGGCTGTTTGGATATCCTGCGCATCTTGACTGGGCTCAACGCCCAACGCTTTGTTGAGAATACTGGCGTCATAAGTATCTCCCTTACGAATATTTAGAATTTGGTTTAATAGTGTATCATTAAAAACGGAATTGCCTTTCCAGGTGGTGGTTCCAAAATAATATTTGTGTCCTTCCTTCACTTTTATGTCCACATACATTTTGCTGTTTTGAATAACCTGGGTATCTGCCAGTATTTGTGCATCTCTGTAACCCTGTTCATTGAAATATTTTAGAACCTTTTCTTTATCCTCCACATATTTTTTTGTGTTGAACCTAGAAGTTGTAAAGAACTTGAACCGGAAATAGGGATCCAACACATCTAGTGATCTGGTGCCTGACATAAAGCCCCAATCTTTTACATACTCGCTAAATTCATAATGTTTTATTGGACCATAGGAACTTACATATTTTGTGGGGAACAAAGTCATCTTTGTCATTTCCTTGGTGCCCTTCATTTGCTTTTTGAGCTTGGAGCTTCTCACTTTCTCATTCCCAAAAAAGTTTATACCATCAATCTTTACTTTTTTCCCTTTTTCAATTTTGATAGTCAGCGAATTAGAATTTTTAAAGATCGGATCCGGCTTTTCTATCAAACTTACCTGAACGCCATAAAAACCTTTTTCTTCATAATAGGCTTTCACCACATCAACTAAGTTTCTAAGTGTGTTTTCTGATAGGATGGTAGTTTGTTTTGCTATGGCTGTTTTTTTCACCAGTTCTTCCTGCTCTGTTTTCTTTGCACCCATAAAGCGATAGTCTCCCAACCTAGGCATCTCTTTCACCTCTAGCTCAATATCTATTTTATCTCCAACGATGTCAGTTAGATATATTTGAACATCGGCTACCAGTTTTTGCCGCCAGAGATTTAGTATGGCTCTGGAAAAAATATCAGTACCCGGATAATTAAACTTTTGCCCTTTTTGCAAACCTGCCACCGAAATTAAAATGGAGGAATCCAGATAGTTGGCCCCCGAAACTTTAATATTTCTAATGGTATATTCCTTCAATTGCTGGGGATTCTCCCATTCCTGGAAAGCAGGATTTGGGGGTACTGTGGGTATTGTATCATTGTTTTGTGCAAAAACAAAGTTTACCGTAGTTAATAATATTATTGTACTACAAAGCCTGGATAAGAAAAATCGCATAAAGGGGTTGAATAACGGTAATCAATTTAATGTTTTTGCAAAAGCAGGAAGTTTATACTTGCCTCAAATCTAAACCCACAAATTCCTATTGCGGCGGCAAATTAACGGTAAAAATTGGAAAACCTATGTTAAAAAAGCAGTATTTGTGTCTGTTTGAAAACAAGCAGAAAATTTGGCTTTCTGTTAAATAGTATTTATTGGGAACAATTCAATCAACTTAAAACCAGATATTACTACAAAATTTCATTATTTAGGGGGTTTTCTTCAATCTGTTTGGATGTTTTACCAAACCTGCGTTCCCTTCCCTGATAGTCCAAAATAGCCTCAACAAGATTCTTTTTTCTAAACTCCGGCCATCGTACATCTGTAAAATACAACTCAGCGTATGCCAATTGATATAATAAGAAATTACTAATCCGGTATTCTCCACTGGTTCTTATCATCAATTCTGGGTCGGGAAAATCGCTGGTACACAAGTATTGCTGAAGAAGATCCTGATTTATGGATTCCGGTTGCAGTGCATTGTTTTTTACATCCTGAGCAATTTTTTTTACAGCATTCAGCATATCCCACCGTCCACTATAGCTCAATGCCATGATCAGATTAAGGCCTGTATTTTGGGCGGTGATTTCCAGAGCTTCGGCTAATTCCTGTTGGGCGTAGTCTGGCAACATCTCCAAATCTCCAATTACATGAAGTTTGATATTGTTTTTGTGCAAAGTTTCCACCTCTTTCCGAATGGTGGAAACCAGTAATTCCATCAGTCCGGTTACTTCATATTCAGGGCGATCCCAATTTTCGGTGCTAAAAGCATACAGGGTCAGGAACTTCACTCCTATTTCTGCACAACCTTCCACAATATCACGCACACTTTCTACTCCATGATAATGTCCAAAAAGTCGATCTTCGCCCTGTTCCTGTGCCCATCTTCCATTCCCATCCATAATGATGGCAATATGTAGCGGCAGTCGGCTCTTGTCTATTTGGTCTATTGTTTTATCCATATTTTATACAGGGGGCAAAAGTAAATAATCTGATCTAAGAATAAAATTAAATGAGGACGCCACAAATTCATCACTACCCCAATAGGAACAAGCTCACATTTTGAAAAAACGATTTCCTCTTTACGCCCAAGTAAATGATGTTATGATGATCCATACACCTTATTCATCACTACCCATCTCGCAACTGGTTCACAATATGGCCAAGTTCCTTAATCACAAAATCAATTTCTTCTTCGGTGGTGAATCTTCCCAAACTGAAACGCAGTGATGACTTGGCTTTGTTGCGGTCAACATGCATTGCGGTCAACACATAAGACGGCTCCAAACTACCGCTGGTGCAGGCAGAACCTGTAGAGACGGCTATTTTTGATTTGAGTGCAGAAAGCAACAAGGTGCTGTTTAATCTTTCAAATGAAACATTGAGAATGCTTGGTAAATAATCCTTCGGATGACCATTAATAACAGTACCAGGAATTTCTAATATCCCTTGTCTGAGCTTGTTCAACATACGATTCATTTTTTCCGACTCTTCTTTCATTCTATTTCCACAAATGTCACAAGCCTTCCCAAAACCCACAATACCAGGCACGTTTAACGTTCCACTTCGGACACCGTCTTCCTGCCCACCACCTGTAATTTGTGGCGATAGTTTTACCCTTGGGTTGCGACTTCTGATATACAAAGCACCTACCCCTTTAGGTCCGTATATTTTGTGAGAACTGCAACATATCAAGTCTATTTCCATTTCCTCAACATTCACCGGAATTTTTCCCACTGCCTGGGTAGCATCACAAAAAAATAAAACCTGGTGTTGTTTACAAAGAAGACCAATTTCTTTTACAGGCTGAATCACTCCTGTTTCATTGTTAGCCAGCATGATACAAACCAGGATGGTATCTGGTCTGAAAGCTTTCATCAAATCCTCCACCTGAATCTGTCCTGAACTATTCACGTCCAAATAGGTAACACATGCTCCCTTCTTTTCCAAAATTTTACAGGTGTCCAGTACAGCCTTATGTTCAGTTTTAGAGATGATGAAATGATTGCCTTTTTTGGCATACAATTCCCATACACCCCGAATGGCAAGATTGCAAGCCTCCGTGGCACCAGAAGTAAACACAATTTCACGGCTCTGCGCATTTATTAGTGTAGCCACTCTTTCCCTAGCCTGAGCAACTGCTGCTTCGGCCTGCCATCCAAAAGGGTGTACTTTGCTGGAAGCATTACCAAAATATTGCGTAAAATATGGCAGCATTTCAGTCACTACCTCAGGGTCGCAGGGAGTGGTGGCACTATAATCCAGATAAATTGGCAAATTCAACATACAGGATTAAAGATAATTAATGTAAATCTGGCAATGCATAAAACATCATTCATCGCGATGTTGAACAGAAAAGTATAAATAGATCTAGAAGGAGAGTGATTCTAAAAATTTATTAGACGGTTTCATTTTGGTTTAAACCCAATGTGCCAATGGCAAGGTTTGCAGCAATTTGGGAAGCGTCTTTTTTATTAAATGCCTTTCCCTGAGAAATGTTTTCTCCATCTACCACAGCAGCTATAGTAAACAGCCTTCGGCCATTCTCAATCTTTTCATTCAGGGTTACAAACTCTAGGTTCTTCCCATGTTTGCTGGCCCATCCATATAATTTATTCTTGTGGTTTATCTCCAATGTTTCCAGCTCGTCCATAAACATGTGGATGAGAATATATTCCATTACCCATTTGCAGGTGCGCTTATACCCATGATCCAGATACACCGCACCCACCAGTGCCTCAAGTGTGTTACCAAAAATGTGGCTGGTTTTTAAGCAATGATCTAATTTATTATAGCGGGTAATTCTTTTCAACCCCATCTTTATAGCCACATCATTTAGTTGCTGGCGATTCACCATTTTGCTTCGCATTTCTGTAAGAAATCCCTCGCCGTTGTAGGGATATCGCATATACAGATAATCGGCTGTAATGGCACTTAATATGGCATCGCCCAGATATTCCAGACGCTCATTATTTTCATCCACGTTTTCGCTCATAGAACGGTGGGTGAGCGCAGTTTGGTATAGAGAAATATTATCAGGTGCAAAACCCAATATATTTTTAAGCTCCTTTTTTAAGGAGCTTCTGCTACTTTTCGAGAAAAAGTCTTTTAAAAAATTCACATTACTATGAATATTTCTTTACAATGACACATGCGTTATGGCCACCAAACCCAAAAGTATTACTGAGGGCGGCGTTTACCACACGGTGCTGTGCTTTGTTAAAGGTAAAATTTAGGTTTGGATCCAGATCTGGATCATCTGTAAAATGGTTGATAGTTGGTGGAACAATATCGTGCATTACACTTTTGATACAGGCTATGGCTTCTATCACTCCAGCAGCACCCAAGCAATGACCTGTCATACTTTTTGTAGCACTAATATTTAGCTTATAAGCACTCTCTCCAAAGACATCTAAGATGGCTTTAGATTCTGCAATATCGCCCAACGGAGTGGATGTGCCGTGTGTATTGATATAATCAATATCATCTATCGTTAAATTGGCATCTCTTAAAGCAGCAATCATTACATTTTTTGCCCCCAACCCTTCTGGATGTGGTGCGGTAATATGGTAAGCATCGGCACTCGCTCCCCCACCCACTACTTCACAATAAATTTTTGCACCACGAGATTTAGCATGTTCCAGTTCCTCAAATACTAATATTCCAGCTGCTTCGCCCATCACAAAACCATCCCGATCTTTGTCGTAAGGTCTGCTGGCAGTGGTTGGATCATCATTACGTTCACTCATCGCTTTCATGGCATTAAACCCTCCCACTCCTGCTTCGCTAATAACAGCTTCGCTACCTCCGGTTACGATGATGTCGGCCTTGCCTAAACGCAAAAGATTCAGGGCATCTATCATGGCATTGGTACTACTGGCGCAGGCACTGGTAACGGCATAGTTTGGACCCCGCAGATTGTGGCGCATACTTACCTGGCCAGCGGCAATATCCAAAATCATTTTAGGAATGAAAAAAGGGTTGAAGCGGGGCGTACCATCTCCCTTAGCAAACTCCATCACTTCGTTTTGAAAGGTTATCAACCCTCCAATACCGCTTCCCAAAACCACTCCGATTCTGTCCGGATTGATATTGTCCTTGTTGAGACCAGCATCTGCCATGGCCTGATCGCTGGCCACTAAGGCAAATTGAGTAAACCGATCAATTTTGCGTGCCTCCTTTTTGTCGAGAAAATCAGTTGGTTCAAAGTTCTTTACTTCACAGGCAAACTTTGTCCTGAATTTGGATGCATCAAACTGAGTAATTGGAGCGGCTCCGGATACTCCGTTTATTAAGCCATCCCAATAGGCATCAATCGAATTGCCAAGAGGCGTTAAAGCCCCCATACCGGTAATTACTACCCTTTTAAATTCCATAAGCTGTGCCACTCTACGTTAAGAAAAACCGCCTTTGTCGTGGTTAACCATTGCAAAGGCGGATATAAAGTTCGTTATTTTTACCAAAACAATACTGGTAAAAAGATAGGTTTAATTGTAAGTATTACTTAGCGTGTTCTTCCAAGTAAGATACAGCCTGTCCAACAGTGGTAATTGTTTCGGCTTGCTCATCCGGAATAGAAATATTAAATTCTTTTTCAAATTCCATGATTAGTTCAACTGTATCTAACGAATCGGCGCCAAGGTCGTTGGTAAAGGACGCTTCGTTGGTAACCTCTGCTTCGTCAACTCCTAACTTGTCAACGATTATTTTCTTAACTCTTGTTGCAATGTCTGACATATCTGATTGTTTTTGTTGTTGAGTGCAAAAATAGAGTTTTTGAACAAATAACTATAAGAATCAAAAAAAAATGTAAAATTGTGTAGAACCCAATAATTTTTGGTATTTTACGTGGGTTCACCTAAATTAAAAAGGTATTAAAAATTTGGCTAAATGGCCTTAAAAATTATTGATTACGGATCAAAAGAATATCAGCAAATGATTGATTTGCGCAATGAAATTTTGCGACATCCTTTAGGCTTGAAGCTAGAGGAGAACGATATTTCATCTGATCAAAACAATATCTTAATTGGTGCATTTGAGGAAGAAAAAATGCTAGGTTGCTGCATGCTGGTAAAACAGAATAGTACCGTACAGTTAAGGCAAATGGCCGTGCGAAATCAACTTCAGGGAAAGGGCATTGGCAGAGCTTTGATGGAGTTTGCCGAAACCATTGCCCGAGATACCGGCTTTAGAGAAATAAGTATGCATGCCCGATCTAGTTCATCTGGGTTTTATGAAAGGTTAGGTTACAAAATAGACGGAGATGAGTTTATTAAACTATCGATTGCCCATATTTTGATGAAAAAACGAATTTAACAAAATCAGGATTTTACTTTTTGTCTTAATAATTCTCTCAGTTCCTGCATTCCTTCTAAGCTCTCAAATGCATCTTTAGGAACTAACAAAAAAGATCTGCTATCAAAATATAAATGAAAGAAGAAGGGGGTTTCTTTGAAATCTGATAGCGCACTATAGTCCCAACTTCGCCTTCCCTTTTCATGCTCCAGTATAAACTCATTGTTGAAAAAATGCATGGTAAACGCATGCTTAAAAGTTTCGGCCCGATTATACACCACCATAGGCAGAATAAACCAAACACTCACCATCAAAATGATCCAAAGAAATGAATAACCTAAAAAGGCAATCGGTGATATCTTTGCCAAAAGGTATAAGACTAATGATAATACGGCAAAAACATTCACCAGAATAATCATTACCCGAATTTCTCTTTTGGACACAAAATGATATCGAAGGGCTTGTATTACCTGCTTCTTATCATAGTCAAACCTTATTGTCATTCGCTTTATAAAACTTTTGTGAATTCAGAAATGTTTGCTTACACAACTTGTACCTGGCCATCTAAAACAAAGAAGTACTCCGTGGATTGGCTCAATACAAATACAAACCTAGTGTACATGCCAAGTCTTTGTAATCAATTCCTTGTAAAAAAACAACCGTAATTTTCAAATTTTGTTTCAATCTATCTATAAAAAATAAAAGCGAAGCGTATAATGAGCTTCGCTTTCGAAATATTTTTAGGCAGTTGGTTATTTATTCATAGACGATTTGGCTTCCATGCTCAAAGTGGCATGAGGTACAGCACGAAGCCTTGCCTTATCGATGAGATTGCCCGTTACACGACAAATACCATAGGATTTGTTTTCCACTCTCATTAATGCTTTTTCGAGTTTATCTATAAAAGAAATCTGGCGACTAGCCATTTGGCTAAGTTGCTCACGCTCCATACTTAAGCTACCATCTTCCATGGTCATATAACGACCTTCGTCCATATCCCCTCCCTCATCTCTACGGGTAATAAGACCTTGCAGGTAAACCAATTCTTTCTTGGCGGCATCTAACTTTCTTAATATTATTTCTTTAAACTCCTGGAGTTCTGAATCTGAATATCTAATCACGGCTTTTGCTTTTTCTTGTTTAGGGGAATCTAATATACTTTGTGTAAAATCCGGATGGTACTTTACTGCACTCTTAGTGGTCAGTTTGGGTACAACGGTTGGTTTTACTGGCTGCGCTTTTTTGGGAGCGAGCTTTGCGACTGGTTTTGTTTCTACTTTTGATTTTTTTACTTCTTTTACCGGAGCCTGTTTTACCTCTACTTTTTTGGCTACCAGTTTAACTGGAGCAGATTTTTGGGCAACTGTTTTTACAGGTGCTGCTTTTTTTGCAGGTGCAGTTTTTTTGGATGCAGCCTTAACGATAGCCTTTTTTGCAACCTCCTTTTTTGCAGGTGCAGCAAAAGATTTTTCTGTTGGCTTGCTTAGTTTTTTAGCCGGAGTTATTTTTTTCACCGGTGTGTTTTTTTTCGTAGCCATTTAATTTCCCTTTTTTGATACAATCGTTTGTAAAATATTGTCATTCACGTCAATTTCTATACCACTTCCATGCAATATAGGTTGAAAATCTAAATTATCCGCCAAAATTTCGGCGCAAATATATTCCTTATAGTTGTCCAAAGAGTTTTTTAATTTCTCTGTAGTGTCTATTAAAACATTTATACGGTCAGTAAGTTCAAAGCCACTGTCTTTTCTTATTTTCTGAACACGATTCACAAATTCTCTGGCATCTCCTTCTTGCTGCAACTGTGGCGTAATGGTTACATCCAATGCCACTGTAATAGCGCCTTTGTTGGCTACAGTCCACCCCGGAATATCTTCACTGTTGATGTCCACCTCACTTAAAAGCAGAACCAGATCTTCATTGTCAATATTCATTTTTATTTGACCAGAGGTTTCAAGTTCGCTTATTTCCTCCTGACTAAATTTGGAAATAGCCAGAGATACTGCCTTCATCTTAGCACCTAATTTTTTCCCAAGAGCCACAAAATTGGGCTTCACTTTTTTACTGATAAAAGTATTGTCGGGATTCAGGTATTCTATCTCCTTAATATTTACTTCAGATTTAATCAGATCCTCCACATTTTGCAAATGCGCCTTCATTTCGGGATTCAATACCGGAATCAAAACTTTTTGAAGTGGCTGTCGCACTTTGATATTCACCTTCTTTCTTAAGGACAAGATCAGAGAACTGGCATCTTGCGCCAATGCCATTTGTTTTTCTAATGATGTATTGATTAATGCTTCATCTGCTTTTGGAAACAAAGCATGATGTACCGATTCCTCCTCAAAACGGTGGGTGACTTTATTCAGATTTTGGAAAACCGCATCGCTAAAGAATGGGGCAATGGGTGCCATCAGGCGACAAATGGTTTCTATGCACTCGTAAAGGGTTTGATACGCCGCAATCTTATCCGACTCATATTCTCCTTTCCAAAAACGACGACGGCAGAGTCTTACATACCAGTTGCTGAGCTGCTCATCTACAAAGTCCTCTATCAACCGACCAGCCTGAGTGGGCTCGTAATCGTCCATAGCCTGATTTACTTTTTTCACCAGACTATTTAGTGTCGAAAGTATCCAGCGGTCTATTTCGGGTCTTTGTTGAACAGGAATACGTGTTTCTCCAAAAGTAAAACCATCCACATTGGCATATAAGACAAAGAATTGATAGGTATTATAGAGTGTACCAAAGAATTTACGCTGAACCTCTTTGATTCCCTCTAAGTCGAATTTTAGATTGTCCCAGGGCGAGGCATTGGTGATTAAATACCACCGGGTGGCATCGGCACCATATTTTTCAATAGTGTCAAAAGGATCTACCACATTGCCCAGGCGTTTGCTCATTTTATTGCCTTTCTTATCCAACACTAATCCATTACTCACTACGGTTTTATAAGCCACGTTGCCAAACAAAAGTGAGGCTATAGAATGAAGCGTATAAAACCAGCCACGGGTTTGATCTACTCCTTCGCAAATAAAATCGGCAGGGAAAGCGCCCTCCCATCCTTTTCCAAAAGGAAATGGATCACCGGCTTTTAATTTTTCGTAATCCAATCCCCATTGAGCATAAGGCATGGCACCACTATCGAACCACACATCAATCAAATCTGATACACGACGCATTGGCCTTCCTGAATCGCTGATTAAAATGATTTCATCCACATAAGGTTTGTGCAAGTCAATAGCAGATTGCGAATTTCGAATTTCAGGCTTGTTCAAATTGCCGGCTTTTTCAATTTCCGCCATTAATTCCGGAATTGTTCCAATACATTTTTGTTCTTCGCCATCCTCTGTTTGCCAGATGGGCAACGGAGTTCCCCAAAATCGGCTTCGGCTTAGGTTCCAGTCCACCATGTTCTCCAGCCAGTTTCCAAAACGTCCTTCGCCGGTGGATTTGGGTTTCCATTGGATGGTTTTGTTCAGCTCCACCATTCGCTCCCGAATAGCCGTAGTTTTTATAAACCAGGCATCCAAAGGATAATATAAAATGGGCTTATCTGTACGCCAGCAATGCGGATAATTGTGTTCATATTTTTCCACTTTGAATGCCAGCCCTTCTTTTTTTAGTTTCACGGCTATGTCCACATTCACATCTACATAGTCCGGTTCATCTTTATAATTTTTTACATAGCGGTTGCTAAACTCTCCTACCCCTTCTACAAATTTTCCCTGCCTGTCCACCAGGGTAAGAATACCCAAATTGTATTTCTTTCCTACTTTGTAGTCATCCGCACCAAAGGCAGGTGCTGTGTGTACAATTCCCGTACCGTCTTCGGTGGTTACGAAATCGCCCACTACCACCCGGAAAGGTTTGGAATCGGGCGTTATTTCCTGAATGTCCTTTAACCCATTCGCTTCAAAAGGGAGCAACTGATCGTACTGAAGACTTTCAAGATCGGCACCTCTAAACTCTGCCAGAATTTGCCAAGGAATGATTTTATCTCCTTCCTTAAACGAAGCAAAATCGGCATCCTTGCCCTCCTCTTTAAAATATTTGTGTAATAAGGCTTTTGCCAAAATGAATTGCTGAGGCTGATGGGTGTAGGGATTGAAACTTTTTACCAGCACATAGTCAATATTGGCACCTACTGTAAGTCCCAGGTTGGATGGCAAGGTCCACGGTGTGGTGGTCCAGGCCATAAAAAAGACCTCTTCCTCCTTCGGCGGACAAGCTTCGGCCCTCTCCAAAGGGAAGGGAGCTTTGCAATCTGCTATTTCAAAAATTCTTTTTGCAGTAGGATGATTTTCATTCGCCCCTCCACTCATAGGATGTTGGAGGCGGAACAATACTGTAGCACTAGTATCTTTTACATCCTTGTAAGTGCCGGGTTGGTTTAGCTCGTGCGAACTCAATCCCGTTCCGGCTGCCGGAGAGTAGGGCTGAATACTCACACTTTGGTATAGCAATCCTTTATTGTAAAGCTGTTGCAGCAACCACCAAAGGGTTTCAATGTATTCGTTTTTAAAAGTAATATAGGGGTTGTTCAGGTCCACCCAATAACCCATTTTGCGGGTGAGGTCATCCCATTTATCCTTGAAGCGCAATACCGCTTCCCTGCATTTCTGGTTGTATTCTTCTACTGAGATTTTTTTGCCAATATCTTCTTTGGTGATACCCAATTCTTTCTCCACCCCCAATTCCACCGGAAGGCCATGTGTGTCCCAGCCGCCCTTTCGTTTCACCTGAAAACCCTGCATGGTTTTGTAACGGCAAACCAAATCTTTTAAGGTTCTGGAAATTACGTGGTGAATACCCGGCATTCCATTAGCACTGGGCGGCCCTTCGTAAAAAACAAATGGGGTAGCCCCTTCCCTCAACGATACACTTTTTTCAAACGCTTCATTTTCTGCCCATTGTTTTAAAATGCCTTGTTCGATTTGTGGTAAATTTAACCCCTGAAATTCCTGATACTTTTGACTCATATTACTAAAAAAAATGAGAGCAAAGGTAAGGATTATGGGTAGATGGAAAAACCTCCAACGGCAATAATAGTGCACCCATCAAAAAAAGCCCCGCCAGGAATGGCGGGGCGAATTATCACATTCTAGGTATATAAAACTATCTTATGTTCTGGCTCAATACTTCCTGAATTTTTTGATGCACATTGCCTGCTGTCAGCTTTCCTGCTTTCCAGTCATCGGCCAAGGCAAAAAGCGAAGTCATCAAGGTTTTGTCGGTTTCCTTTTCATCAATCTTTATTGATTTTTTGCTACTCAACAGTTTGTCCCATTCTTGTTGTACAGCCAGCCAATATCCTTTATGCGTTTCCCAATATTGCTTACCATCCAGACAATCAGTGTCAGACAATTTGATGTATTGGTTCAAACCTTTTTCTTCCGCTATTAATTTATCGGCATCTTTGGTACGGGATATTTTAGCATTGTCCTGAATATGGTCATACCCTTTTCCATTAATCACTAAGCGATTGGTACGGTTTAAGACATTATAATCTGACCGATGGGTATATTCCCGGCGTGGCAATGGTGCATCGGCTGTATTCTCCCAAATGCTATGACCATTCACAAGCTGCCAAGGAGCAGAACCCTGATAACGTGGGGCATCAGATACCTCCCACACAGCCTGAGACCACTTGCCTTTTACATCAGCGGCAGACAGTGTTATTTTTTCCCAAACCTTATCGCCCTTATACACCCATTGTACAGGGTTTTCGTAAGTCCAGTCTTCGCGCCAGTGTTTGATCACCATGCCACTGGTCATTACTAGCAAATGTTGAATCACGACACGTTTATCATTGTTAATGAGTGGCAAGGCCAGCTCGGTAACACCGGCAATAGTCTCTCTGTCGTGAAATTTATACTCCTTGTCAGGAGAAAAGGTTTCAGCATATTTAAAGCTCACTTCAAAACAGCCGCAGAGTTTGTCAATGTTTTCTTTTCCATTTTGGGCAAATCCAAGCGTGGAGCATGCCAATGCCAGCAAACCAATACCTAATTTTTTCATTTCTATTTGTTTTAAGTTTATTAAATAATTATTTGATTAGCTCATATTGTAGTTGAGGTTTGCCGCGTGTGCCACCGTCCTTTTCATCGAAACTGATAAACCGAATTTTATACATATTTCCCGATGGATCTTTTAAAACATAAAACTTGCTCTTGGATACGCTGGCACCAGAAGGGCTGGCAGAACGCCAACTACTTCCAATAGTCCATCTATCATTTGAGTAACTATATTTTGAAACACTGTCTTTATTAAACTTGGCAAATGCTTCGTTGGCTATTGCATCAGTTTCGTAAATTCTGGCAAATGCCTGCACATTTTGCAACACATTCAACACTATCAGATCAGAGAAAAGATACATCACATCGGCACCCATAAAAGCAGTTTTGTAAACGCCATAACTCCATTGAATGTCCCAATCATTTTTTTCAGGAAATCCTGTAATAGTTGTGCCAGTTGAAAAGGATAAATAAACAAACTCGCCTTCACCAGACTTAGGTACCTGAATAGTTGTAAAGTTGGAGGCTGTAAGAGCGGCATACTGCAATGTGTATCCGTTACCATTTCTTAATACTCTAACCTTCATATAATCGCGGGCTGCAATAGCTCCACCAGTACCACGATTAATAATAAATACTTTGTTTTCTGCCGCATTGGCAGAAGGATTGATAAGCGTCTGCAGTCCATTAATATTGTCCATCTTAGCAAAATCATCTGCAGAAGGAGCAGCCTGGGAAAAGGCCAATTTTACACCCACGGTGTCGGCTGTTCCCACTGCATTCATATCTGTTTTGCTGGTAGCTACCGCATAAGCAGCCGCAGTATTATTGATACACACTTTGAATTCGGAACCGGTGAAAAAACCAAGGTCCCAGCTATCCCGGGCAATGGGGTATTGTTTATCCTTACTAAAATCTACATAAACCGAATTACCGGCACTTGTACCTACTTCACTACCCTTCTTCCCATTTAACTGAATGGATGAACCGGAAGATGGAGGCACTACAATGATAGGGTCTGCATCTTTTTTGCAGGAGGCGAATATTGAAACGACAATAGCAGATGCTATGATTTTTTTCATCATTTTAGAATTTTTATTTTATTGAATTGAATACATAAAACTTAAGAAATAAGAGCGGCCATAACTAATAGGGCGTGGACCATTGCTAGCATGTACCGATCCACCACTGGCACTGCTGTTGATATTATTGACATCGAAAATATTTTTGATGCCAGACTGAAGGGTTAGGGTTTTGAATAAGTTTTTAGAGATGGAAAAATCTGCCCAGTGATATCCATCCAATTTTGTAAGTCGAATATCAGAAACGTTTCCATCCGTCATGACGTAAGCTTTTCTCGCACCATTGTATTTGTACATGAAGGCAAAACGGGTATTGATTTTTGGCAGATTGTAAAATAGATTGCCACTCAGTTCCGGCGACCAGTTAAAAGCTGGCACTTCAATATTTGTTCCGCTGGTATTATTCAACCTATTGTACCGGCCAATATAGAGACCCACTATATTCAGCTGCCATTGCTTGTACACCAGATTTTGTTCTACCGAAAAACCAGTAGTCTTAAATTTTTCTACATTAAATAAACGGGTAGAAGTGTTATCTAAAGGGTCAAGGGCATAATCAATTAAGTTGTCAAATATGTTATAAAAACCACTCACGATAGCCATTGCCTTAAAATCCTTTTGACCATAGCCCCAGTTTAGTGAACTGTTTATACTTTTTGAAGTTTCGGCTTTTAGGTTTTTGTTGCCGAGTATGGTGTGATTGGCATCAATAAAATCAAAATACAATTCTCTAAGTGCTGGTGCCCGAAACCCATGAGCATAGGACAATCGCATGTCTAGTTTTTCAGAAATCTTCCATTTGGTACTGATGGCCGGCACAATTGGAGGTGCATCATATAGAGAATTTTTTACCACCCTAAGACCTGGACGAATATTGAGGAAGCTAACGGGTTTCCACTCTGCCGAGGCAAAAAGAGAAAAATCATTGATGACCGGTGAGCCTTCTATGCGAGCACCAGATGCCGCATTTCGACTAAACTCTATGCCAGTTTGCAATGCCATCTTATCATTCATTTTTATCAATCCCAGGGTTCTAAAAAAAAGGGTATTAAACTTTGCGGTATCCTGTTCTCCTGAACCGGTAGTCAGTTGATCGGTACCGAGTGTGAAATCGTGGCGGGTGCTTCTGGTTCTTCGGTTATAGTTGGTATAAGAAAAAGAGGAACTAAGGTTAAATTTTGGGCTTATGTTCCAATCGTCCTGTAATTGATGTAACCACCTACGGGTAATAAATCGCTGATCAAAGGCTTTGAAAGTCCCCATATTGATGGCACCCTTGGAGGCAATGGTTTCATCCAAACTTTCCAGACGATAATATATTGTATTCTTTTCTGTTCTGTGTCCGACTAAAATGTTTCCCAAATATTGTTCCTTGGGTTTCCAACTTTTGGCTCTTCCGTAGTCGTCTCCGCCAAATCCCTGAAAATCATTGTGGGTAAGGCCTCCATTAAAAAAGAATGTATTGATTCCATAGGAAGCATTTACCGACTGCAGGTGCAGTCCTTTGTTTCCTAACAGACTGTACTCTTTTCCGGCTGTTTCTTCCTGAATCCGCAAGCCAGCTCTGAAGTGCTTTCCGGTTTGTTTTTTAGTAATGATATTAATCACCCCCGCCAATGCATCGGAACCATACAACACACTCATGGGGCCTTCCACAATTTCTATCCGCTCAATACTTTCGATATCCATTTGACTGAGACTTTCTTTCACATCATTTCTATCTACAATGGGGATTCCATCCAACAGCACTTTTACACTTTGTCCGCTCATACCCATCAGTTCAATATTTGTGACCCCCAGCGTATTATCATTACTCATATTGATTCCTGTCACTGTGTTGAGTACCTGAATTAGATTGGTTGCGGCTTTGGCTTGTATTTGCTCCTGAGAAATCACTTTTACTTTATACACCGAATTCTTAACCGTTTGTGGACGGAACTGCCCTGTGGATACCGTAATATTGCTAAGCGTAACAATAGTGTCTTTCTGCGCATTGGCTTTGCTAACGCATAAGAGTGCTAAAAAAAGTATTGGAAAGTAAGTATAGGGAACCTTCATTATTTTGATCTTCAATGAGCGACAAAAATCACATTATGATCTCTCAATGATTTACTATATCGGGAAAAACAACTTACGAGATCGGGAAAATATTTCCTTATCACCATTCATTTTTAGGTTGCAATTCTATAATATTATACGTCCTAAAATAAAAACAGACAATATGTCAAAAATCTGGCTCCTCATACTATTGTTCCCTTTGGTATTGGGATGCAAAAAACATAGTCAGAACGCAAATGCTGATTGCAAGGAAAAAGTAATAATTGATGCTGATTTGTTTGCAGGTATAAGCACGGATCAATTTGTCATTAAAAGCGTTTCACTGTCGGGAAACTGTATTCATATTACCATTCAAAGTGGGGGGTGCAGTGGCACTACCTGGCAGGCTACACTGGTGGATGCCTCTTCCATAGCCAAATCCAATCCACCACAAAGGATGATTAAGCTGACATTAAAAAATACTGAGCCATGTGAAGCATTGCCAGTGAGAACTTTTTCTTTTGATATTTCCCAACTTCAATTGCCTTATACCAACCTGATACAACTGAATTTGGATGGTTATAATCAAAAGTTGTTGTATGCTTATTAAGCTGTTTTACTGTTTATAAAAGTCTTCCCTCATTGCCCATTTCCATTAGACTTTCTTTTATCAATAAACTTCAAAGGCTTGCGAACGCCTTCGGGAAATTGAAGTTTTTGCATGGCATCTGCATCTAAGTATTTTATTTGAGGTGTTACTCTTAACCGAGCCTGGAGATTGGCTTTTATTTTGTTGTGTGTTTCTTCCAAATCATTTACAGGCAACATATGCAGCAATACTTCATCGGTGCCTATTTCATTGCTAAATACTTCCACTACGTATTCCTTAACGGCATCAATACGATGAATGATTTCGAACAATGCCGGTGCAAAAAGAGTAGTGCCTTTGTATTTTATCATCTGCTTTTTGCGGCCAATCACTGGCGAAAGCCGAACGGTGTTTCTGCCGCAGGTACAAGGCTCCTGAAATGCCTTGCAAATATCGCCAGTTTTGTATCTTAATAAAGGCATTCCTTCCACCCCCAGAGTGGTAATCGTTACCTCGCCGGGATGGCCATCCGGTACAGGATTACCATCTTCGTTTAGCAACTCCACAATGATTAACTCCGGATTAAGATGCCCACCTTGTCCGGCTTCGCATTCAGTAAAGGCGGTTTGCATTTCGGTGGAGGCATAGGTAGAGAACAATTGAATGTTCCATTTATCGGAAATCCTTTTTCCCAGAATGTTCAATTGCAAATCTTCGTTTCTAATATTTTCGCCAATACAGATGGCTTTGGTAACGGAGGATTGGTTAATGTCTATATGATGATCTTCGGCGTACTGAATCAATTTAACTATGAAAGAAGGCACAGCTACAATAGCCGTGGCCTTTAGTCTTTCGATGGTTTCCCATTGCAAGGAAGGCACGCCAGGCCCCACACGTACCACGCCTGCACCCAGTTTACGAATGCCGCTATAGTAGGCCATGCCGGCCATAAACTGTCGATCCAGTGTCAGCATTAACTGGTAAATGTCCTCGGAATTTCCATTGGCACAAACAAAAGAGCTGTACTCATTGTAGGCCAATCGCTTTAAATCATTTTCCGTAAGTGCAATGGTTACGGGGCTTCCCACCGTTCCGGATGTGGCAGTGAATTCGATAATTTTATTATTGGCCACACAAAGAAAATCTGTATTGTGTTGCTGAAGATGTTCTTTTTCTGTGGGTGGAATTTTTACCAGATCTTCAATCTGTTTTATTTCGCCAGTATCAATCCTGTTTTGGTTAAATAATTTTTGATAATACGTGGAATGGGTTTGCAGATAAGCCAGCAACTCGGCCAGTCTTTTTTCCTGAAATTCTTTTATCTGTTCAGCCCGCTGAAAGGAAATGGATGGTAATTCGTTCATGCATCAAACCTACTTAAATTTATGAAACAGAAAACTTTGATACAAAACCATTTCAGGGTAAACGCATCTAAATTTCAACTTAAATGCCAACTGACCGAACAAATATTGCCACCCTTTCAGGGTTCAAAGCGGATATTTTTACACATTCTTATAATTATTTTACCCCTTTGGGGTTTGCAAATAAGCCTGAAAGGCTGGCCGGATTATAAAAACAAGCGTAACCCAGCCGAAAAAACTCCGAAGGAGTGACATTACTCATAAAAAATACAAATTGGATGCGTTTGCCCTGAAAACCATTTTTGATTTATCTACCTGATTTATATATATTCATTGAGTATTTTGTATTTATTTCACTTGTAAGAAAAATGAGGAGCAATGAATCTACCGGAAATTCTAAAGTCCTATCATATACAACCTGATTTATGGGATGAGCTATTGAGCAATGAAGGAGTAAGAACTGGATACAAAAATGTAGTTGAAACCATCGAAAAATTGAGTTTTGAGGAGTTGAGTTCCAAAGACGAACTGGCCAAAAAACTTTTTATGGCTCAGGGAATTACATTTACAGTTTATAGCGATAATGAAGGGGTAGAAAAAATATTCCCGTTTGATATTATTCCAAGAATTATTGAAAATGCCGAATGGCAAATCATTGAATCAGGCATCAGGCAAAGATTAAAGGCCCTTAATATTTTTTTAAAAGATGTTTATCATCAGCAGTTCATCATCAAGGACGGCTTAGTGCCTGCCAGCCTCATTTATTCCTGTCCTTTGTTTTTAAGAGAGATGGTCAATGTGGATGTGCCTTTCGATATTTATTCTCATATTTCGGGGATAGATTTGATACGAGATTTGGATGGCCAGTTCTTTGTACTGGAGGACAATTTGAGAACACCATCCGGTGTGTCCTATATGTTAGAGAACAGAAGTATTACTACACGCATATTTCCCAACCTCATTCCACAAAACAATGTAAAACCCGTAAAAGAATATCCCACTTTGTTGTTAAAGAACTTGTTGGCTCTGGCCAACAAACAACACAGTAATCCAACCGTGGTTTTGCTCACTCCGGGGGTATATAATTCAGCCTATTTCGAACATTCTACTTTGGCCAGGCTCATGGGAATAGAGTTGGTGGAAGGACGCGATTTGGTGGTAGAAAACCATCATGTGTTTATGAAAACCACCAAAGGTCTTCAAAAGGTGGATGTGATTTATCGAAGGGTTGATGATGAATTTATAGATCCGCTTACTTTTAGACCCGACAGCATTTTAGGAGTACCTGGCTTGTATTGGGCTTATAGAAAGGGCAACGTGACTATAGTAAATGCAATGGGCAATGGAGTGGCCGATGACAAAGCGGTTTATGCCTATGTACCGGAAATGATACGGTATTATTTGAACGAAGAACCCATTCTAAAAAACGTGCCTACCTATGACCTGAGTGTCCCGGAAAACCGTTCATTTGTTTTTGCCAATATGTCTAACATGGTTATTAAGAAAACTAATGAGTCTGGCGGGTACGGGATGCTGATTGGCAATAAAGCTACTGAGCAGGAAATGAATGAATTTAAGACGGCCATATTGGAAGACCCGAGAAATTTTATTGCACAGCCTATTATAAATTTATCTTCCTCCCCTTGTTATATTGATGGCAAACTTCAACCCAGAAGGGTGGACCTTAGGCCGTTTGCGCTTTATGGCCCAGATGGTATTGACATAGTAGCTGGTGGCCTAACCAGGGTGGCTTTAAAGGAAGGTTCTTTGGTAGTAAACTCTTCTCAGGGTGGAGGCAGTAAGGACACATGGGTATTGTCGAAATAATTAGATTTTATTAATTTATTCAAGAAATAAAATATGTTAAGCAGGGTAGCCGAATCTGTATTTTGGATGGCGCGATATATGGAAAGAACCAATGGTTTGCTGAGAGTTTTAAGAACCAATTATGTTGCCTCCCAGGACGAAATGAAAAAGTACAATTGGACAACAGTATTGGAAACTTTTGGTTGCCTTTCCGATTCGGATATCGGAAAAATTCAGAACGATTCCCGATTAGTACTAAAGCGCGTGATGCTGGACAAGGATAATGAATCTTCCTTAATAAACAATATTACCCGTGCAAGAGAAAATGCAAAATCAATTCAGGATAATATTACTAAGGAAATGTGGCATCATCTCAATTCCTATTACCATCTTATTCGCGACCCCTATATATCAGAAATGATTTTGAACGAGGATCCTATTACTGCCATGGATGCCTTAATTAAACATAGTCTTTTTCTTTATGGCACTATAGAAATTACCATGCCAAGAGGAGAGGCTAATAATTTTTTGAACCTGGGCAGATTTCTGGAAAGAGCTATTATAACTATGGAAGCCACAGAAATCATGTTGAAAGAAATTAATTATGAAATCAATCTAGAATCTTCTATTCCGCCGTTACGATACCTACTATATTCTTTATCCGGTTATGAAGCGTATTTAAGAAATTCCAAAGGAGTAGCAGAAGCTTCATCCATCATGAATCAGATAATATTTGATGAAAATTTTGCACACTCTGTCATGTATTGTATCACCCACATAAACCGGTACTTTAGAAGAATGAAAACGGCAAGCACATCAGAAAGTTTTGAGAAGGTGGAATTCAATATTGGCAAAGCGTTGAACAATTTAAAATACGTAAACATCGACCTGAGTCAGGGATCCAATATTCACCAACTACTCATTACCACCCGTACAGATTTTTACCAAATTGCCCAATCACTTAGTACAAATTATTTTGGATATTAGGGGGTGTTGAAGCCTTTAATGATAACAAAAACTTTTATAGCCAAAATGCCAGTTTATAAAATAACCCATAAGACCAAATACACTTATAATAGCCCGGCCAGGGAATGTATTAATCAAATAATGCTTTATCCTATTCAGGATAAAGTTCAAAAAATAATGAGCCATAAAATTTCTATTTCTACCAATCCGCAGATAGAAACATTTATAGACTATTTTGGCAATACAATTGGATTGTTTTCTATTGTTCATCCTCATCAGGAATTAATGATCATTTCTGATGTGGAAATTATAGCCAGCGCAAGAGATTTACCAGAGGACAAAGAGACGGCTTCCCTACAATGGGATCAGTTGGCTTCTTTTAGGCAGCAATATCCTTATGTAGATTTTTTGCAAAGTGAATCGTTTGGAAAGACAAAAGATTTTTTGCTTTTTGCCAATTCGGTTTTTGATATTCATGAAACGCCGTTTAAGAATGCCTTAAATTTTTCAACCTATATATTCGAGCACTTTGAATACAAAAAAGGCATCACCAGTATAGAAACAAGTGTAGAGGAAATATGGAGGTTAAAGGCCGGTGTTTGTCAGGATTTTGCCCATCTTCTTTTATTGATACTAAGGAGTATTGGTATTCCATCCAGATATGTAAGCGGTTATATTTGTCCAAAAAACAATGAGTTCAGGGGTGTGGGTGCTACCCATGCTTGGGTGGAAGCATTTGTTCCAAACATAGGCTGGATTGGATTGGACCCCACCAATAATTGTATTGCCAACGAACGACATATCAGACTGGCGGTAGGCAGAAATTTTTCTGATTGTACGCCAGTAAAAGGAACCTACAAAGGTCCTTCCGATCACCTACTGGAAGTTTCGGTATCCATTAACAATAATGAAATGGAAATGATAGAAGAAATTAAGAATGAAAATCTGGTTGCCTATTCAACCAACAACCAACCCGAAAAAACTTCAGGCAATTCCTATCGCATATTTATGGAACAAATGCAACAACAACAATAAGAAAAGATATTTTGATTTATCAACCCAGAATTGAATTAAAATTATTAACTATACCTACTTGCAACTGAAAATGGGGTTCTTCTTTTCAGCTCCTTATCTTTTATTTTAAACCTTGTGAAACCATCTTAACTAAATGTATTTAACCTGAATTGCTTCTTGCTCGAAGCCTCGTTAAAAACACTTTAAATTTTACAATGAAAAAATTAAAATTGGGCCTTGCAAATTTAGGAGGCTCGGAAGTATTAACAAGGTCGAAATTGAAAATGGTGATGGGAGGAAGTGGGGATGATGGTGATGGTGGCGATGGAGAGGTGAATTGTGATAATTACACTTGCAAGGGAAAGAACAATACCGGATGCCCAAAGGGTTGCAAATGTCATACGGACGAAGAGGCAAGACGTTGCTATAAATAAATTATACAAGAATAATAAAGGTTCCCCAAGAGCCTTTATTATTTAATATTTGGTTATGATGACAAGCTTAGTTTTCATAAGACTGATGTATGTTTTTTTTCTTTTCAAACCTTTTATGGAGAAGCCCTTTTCTATTGAAGTAAAAGTTGATCGTAGGGTAAAGGGTACATGCACCTTGACTTACTTTAACTCAAAAGGGAAAATATTAAAAAACAAAATACATGTAAATGGAACTTCATTTACCCTAAATGGAAAAGTGGAAGGCTATTTTACTGGAGCCGATTTACAATTAAAGGTTCGGGACATTAAGAACCATGTTTTTTTATCAAAAGAGTATAAGATCAATTTGGAGGATAAAAACTTAATAGTTTCTTTATCTGGTGATAGTTTAAAGAACTTAACTTATTTGAATAATTTCACCGATAGAGAAGTGCTAAACTTTAAGAAATCCATTGATTCTATTGATCACAATACCAATAAAAATCTTTTGAAAGAAAAAATTATCAATTGGTGTTTGGCTAATCAGTCACAAAACTCAAGTGCTTTTTTTGTTATACACCTACTCTGATTATTTCTCAAAGAAAGAACTTGGAGAAATAATTAAAGTGTTATCTCCTTATCAGCAAAAAAGCTACTACGGTAGCCTTCTCCAAAGCATGCTCTACGAGTACGAACTTCGAGAAACGCAAATGGGATTTGGTATTCCACCATTCTATTCAATTGATTTGAAAAATAACCAATTTGAATTTCCATCCTTTAAAGAAAAACAAATTGCAGTATTGGATTTTTGGGCAAGCTGGTGTTTGCCCTGTAGAGAGGATAGTAAACAACTTAAAGACCTCTACAAAAAGTTTGCAGGCAAGGGTTTGGAAATTGTAAGTGTTTCTCTTGATGAAGATGCTCGCAATTGGCAGGCCGCCGTAAAGGAAGACTCCATTGGATCTTGGATTCATATTCTATCTTCAAAAACCTGGAATACAAAGGGGATAAAAACTAATCTTACCCGGCAACTAAAGATCCCAGGAATTCCTACTTATTTTATTGTGAATCCAACTGGCAAAATAGTTTTAAGAGCTGAGAATATTGAGGAACTATACCAATTTGTTGAAGATTTTTTTAAACGGTACTCCAAAATTCATCCTCATAGCTTTCAATAAGAATATTGCCTTAGCCCAAGCCACCGATTTTGGCAAAAGAACATTTTTAGTTAATACGCTTGCACCAAAACCTCTGTGGGAATATGCCATTGCTGATTCAATTGTCTTATCATTTCTAAGGAAAGCTTTCGCTTACGATTCAAAATTTCACTGGCACGACTTTTTTGTCCCACAATATTCGCTAAGTCCGTTTGTGTCATACCCATTTGTTCCATTCTAAATTTTATAGCTTCAACAGGGTCGGGTAAGTCAATAGGAAATTTTTCACTCTCATATTTTTCTATAAGGAGGCTTAGTATTTCAAGTTCATCGCCATCGGTAGTTCCTTTCTTTGCATCAAAACTTTCTTCAAGTCGAACTAATGCTTGCTCATAATCTTTCTTTGTTCTGATAGGCTTGATATTCATCATTAAGTAGTTTTTGCGTTTACCTTGTCATACTCCGAATGGGTTCCAATAAAACGTATCCATATCAATTTATAGTCATAATTTATTTTCACAATTAAGCGATAGGAATTGCCTTTAATATTGAATACGATTCTGTTGTTGCCTATAATACTTGCGTCAGGATACTCCGTCTTTATTTCATTGGGGTCTGACCATTGAGCTTTAGAACATTCCCGAAACCATGCTTTGAGTTGTTGCTCACAGTCCTTGTGCTTTTCCCAAAACTCCTTTAGCATCTTTCTGGCAATAACTCTCAAATTTTTTGTTTTTTCAAAGGTAAACTAAAAGTTACCAAAATGGGAAATCAGTTTTTACGGGTTGTAGTTCTTTCTGCAAACGTCAGCCCACTTTGCAATTACTGCGTAAAAGAGGCGAAGCATTTGGCTAATTTGCAAAACTTGAATCTGCCTACACACAAAATGGGTGGAAACTATGGCTCGATTGAATTCGTAATCAAAAAAACTGATTCTCCGGTTTAAAGAATAATTAGGGAGAAGGGCGAACTTATAGCCTTATTAGAAACAAAAAACGCCAAATTTCTTTAACAAAATAATAACACAAAAACCTTTCATTCCAAATATAGTAGAACGACGCCTTCTAATTTTGTGTTTGATAACGCTTCAAAATGGTTAACCTGCAGTAATACTTTTGCGAAGCAAATTTTTAAACCACTTAAATTTGAAACAATGAAAAAATTAAAATTGGGCCTTGCAAATTTAGAAGGCGCAGAAGTATTAACCCGGCAGCAATTGAAAATGGTGATGGGGGGAAGTGGAGATGGAGGAGGAGATTCTTGTAGTACAATGTGTAAATGCCCCAACGGCTATATAGTTCGCGATGGTGTGGTTTTGCCCGAGGTTGTGGTATATCCTTGTACAGTGTGTGAAATTTCTGATGGTAATTGGATCAAATGTTCTGGTACTCAATATAATTGCTCATTGAGTGAAGGTGATTGTACTCGTTTTTAAGGATAACATACATTCTATAATATTTTTAGATTTTACTCATCAAAGTCAATATGAACTTTTGAAGAACCAATGGGTCATCAGGTTTTGTATTACAAAAGAGCCTGTTTAAATTTTTTTGATGAGATTTCGTATTCAGAAATTTTTGAATGGGCAGAGGTGTTCTGTAACTATCGGTATGTAGGAGTAGGATACCACTATCGGAAAAATTTCAATAAGAAACCATTGAATGAACTTAAACAGGCTCTAATAGTTGTTTTAATTTTTCAAAAAACATCTGCATGAATAGAATAATATTTTTAGCGCTATGCTGGTTTATTTTTGATACCTCTTTTTGTCAAAGTATCAAGATAAAATTAGTTGACAAAATTGGTTTTGGCTTTAACGCACAGGAAACTATCTTAGGTCAAAAAATGAAAAATCCAAATATATATACGGGATTCGATAGTTTGAAATATAAAAAATATGCAATAAAAAGAATATCTTTTTACAGTGTGCAAGATGAAGTGGAAGATATGATTTTAGAGAATGTACCAGAAGATAAGGCAAGAGCCTGGCTTGGTAAGTATAGAGATACTTCTTATGTATTATACAAACCAGTACCCAAAAATTCTATTGCTTTTTTAGATGCTGTTGATAGTAAAGACCGAATTCATTTTATTATGGATGCCAATAATAATGGTCGATTCGATGATGATAAGGAATTTATTTTTGACACTTCTAACAAAAGAAGGGAATATCCGATAGTATATGCAAATTTTGAATATTATAATGGAAAAATTCTAAAGCCAATTGTTGTCCCCTATAGGATTAACGCTTATGCATACCTAAATCCTGTTATTTATTCTTATTCGGATCATGCAGACACATTGAAAAGTACCAGGCTTGATTTTCAATCATATAAGGAAGGGGTGTATCAAACAGGTAAAAATAAGTTTGTCTTTAATTTGATTAACAGGCACATGTTCGTTTATAAGAAAGATTCTTTCGATATAGTAATTCAGTCCACTATAAACAAAAACAATATTAATTATCGCCCTTTTACTTATAAATCATCACAATTGTTGGAGTTTAACAACGGGCGTTATAAAATTGATAGTATTAGCAATAATACTTTATATCTGAATTTAGTAGAGAAAACAAAGTATGAAGCCTACATAGGATCCACAGCTCCTCTATTTGAAGGAAGAGATATAATGAGTGGGGATCAATTTGTATTGAGAGAAAAACGAAAGAGCTATTTACTAATAAACTTTTGGGGCAGTTGGTGCTATCCCTGTATTAAAGAACTACCTGCGTTAAAAGACTTGCATTTAAAGTATAAAAATGTTTTATTTTTAAGTATAGCAGCGGACTTGCCAAAAGATACCGCAAAACTTAAAACGCTTATACAGGAAAAAAATCTTCTTTGGCCACAATTATGGGTGCACAGAAATATTAGAAAAACGGGAGTATTATGGGATTATAAAGTTGCTGCATTCCCTACTACATTTTTAATTGATCCAGATGGGAAAATTGTTTTACGGGGAGAAACAGAAACTATTTTAACCGAAATAGATCAGTACCTAAAACTAAAAAAAATATAGATATAATTTAGGACAAAGTTCCCCAAACACCCGACCAGCTTAGCGAAGATGCTGTGAAGGAAGCGAGTCATTTTATTATCAGCACTTCAAGCATATTTAATCTATTCTCAATAAGACATAAAAAAATCTTCGTCGCAAATATACTGCGACGGAGGGTTGTAGCTTTGTTTTTGAAAATGCTTTAAAGTGCATTTAAAATCGAGTAATAATGAAGCAAAAGCGATTGTTTAAAAAATTAAAACTAAACCTTCTTATTTTAGAAGGCGCAGAAGTATTAACAAGGCAGCAGTTGAAAATGGTGATGGGGGGAAGTGGAAGAAGTGGTACCAACACAGGTGAATCGTGTAGCACAAAATGTAAATGTCCGGCAGGTCAACAAAGTGAAATGCTAAACCAACCCTTCTGAATCTGGTAGGCGTTCAAATATTAACCAACAGATGCAATGAATTAAAACTTTTCTTGCTTTCACAAACCATAACTATCAATTTGTTAATCTTTAACCCAAAATCAGCATGCAAATAGTTAAGGAAAAGGAAGCTAATGCTTTTTCATCTAATAATAATTTAGTGTCACTCCCTACCTTCATTATCAATCTTGCTGCCCGTACTGAAAGAAAAGAACACATTCGAAAAGAGTTTGCGGGCAGGTGCGAATTTAATGTCAGCATTGTTGATGCCGTCAGTCATACTATTGGAGCCATCGGTTGGCGACAACACGATCCGGCCTACTTCAAAATCAAAACTCAATGAAAAATTTAGATATTGTTATCTATTTAGCTAACTTTGTAAGCGACAACAAAATTTGAAACTCGCCAATGGATGATAACTTTTTAAGGCACATTTTTTACTACGAAAATCACTATTTGGTCTTTTTTGAAAAGTTGCGACCAGAAGTTAAAAAGAAATTCAACTGGACATTACAACTAATTGCAACTGTTGAAAAAGTACCTAAAAAGTATTTTGACCATATTACTAACTCAACAGGAATTTTTGAAATTCGGGTAGAAGTTGGTTCGGACATATTCAGAGTTTTTAGCTTTTTTGACAAAGGGAATTTAATTGTATTGGTAAATGGATTTCAAAAAAAGACACAGAAAACACCAAAAAAAGAATTAGAATTAGCAGAGAAACTTAAAAAACAATATTTCGATGAACAACAAAACAATAAATAAAAAACTGACCTCCTTTTCCGCACATTTGGACGAACAATACGGAAAAAAAGGAACACCTGAAAGACAACAATACGAGGAAGGATTTGAAGCTTTTAAATTGGGGGCAATGATTCAGGAACTTCGTAAAGAACAAGGTTTAACTCAAGAACAGCTTGCAGAAAAATGTGGTACCACAAAAACTTATATTTCAAGAATTGAAAATAACGCAAGCGATATCAGACTTTCGACTTTAATGAGAATTATAAGACAAGGACTTGGGGGAAATTTGAAACTAAATGTAACGCACTAGAGGTGCTGTTACCAACAAACAAATTGCCGAGAAATCGGGTGAACGGCTTCGATTGAAAAAGAGTGAAAAGCTGAACTGTAGTTGTTTTATTTAGCCTTTGTGCTAAAGGTCTGCCCGCTCGAAAATATGCCGGAGGACAAATACATCTGTGTTTTTTTTGGAGAGTGTAAGCTCCCCCAATATAGTTGAACGACGCCTTCTAATTTTGTGTTTGATCACGCTTCAAAGAGGTGAATCTGCAGTAATACTTTTACGAAGCCCATTTTAAAAACACTTTAAATTTTTTTACAATGAAAAAATTAAAACTAAATCTTCTTAATTTAGAAGGCGCAGAAGTATTAACCCGCCAGCAATTGAAAATGGTGATGATGGGAATGGCAAGCTATTTTGTGATTATTCCCAAAAGGATGATCGTTCTAAAATTTTTTGTCTATACATCCGTTTCGCCTGTTTCTATTTTGTATGCCTTGATAAATATAGCTCCCAGGTTTTTGTAGGGTGGAATATAATCTTCAAACCCTGCTACATTGGCTCTTTTTTTAAACTCTTTCCAAAATGGAATCCAGTCTATGTTTTCGCCTGCTCTTAACTTATCGGTAAGTAAATAAAAAAATGGCTTGTTGATGGAGGTTCGCCCTATTTGTTTGGAAGCGATGATATGTGCATCATCCGATTTTTTCAATATCTGGTCAATGAGATTAAAGCCTCCACAGGAACCCATGAAAACTAGACGGGAGGATGGCGCCATATACTTTATGGTGGATTCGGCATAATAGCTATGACCTCTGTGAATAGTAATAGTGGGACGCAGGTCCTTCACGTACAGATAGTCGTTCAATGCCCGTTGCGCTTTATCATCCAGTCCTTTATTTTCATCCAGAGGGCGATTGGCATAAATATATACTGGCTGACCTTTTACCGATTTGATCAGCACCCATTGTTTGTTGCTGCCATCTATTTTCCAGTTGCCTCCACCGAACATATTCAAGAAGCCATTAAAAATATTCTGCCCATCGCGGTCGCCATAAAAAAACACCTGACATATTACATCACCTTTCTCATTGACCAGCGATGAAAAAGGCACATTGTACACGGGAGGAATGCCCAGTTCTTTGGTCAGATCCACATTTCGGTCAGTATCTGCCGATTGAAAAAGTTTATACAAAATATCATAAATCGCCACTCCGTTTTCGTCTTTGGCTTCCTCATTTCGATCCAGATTGTTTTTCACATTTACCAACATATCTTTTGCCAGTTCAGGCATTTCTTCCGATACACTAGCATAAGAATCTGCCACATCCACACCATCTTCCAACCCTTCGCTTTTTTCCAGACCTGAAACGAACGCTTTCATCAAATCGGTAGCATCTGACTGATCCTTAAATGAGCTCAGAAAGTTTTTCAATTTGTTGTAAGCGGCAGCCTGGCTGATAAACTTTCTATAGTGATCGAAATTTAATCTCCTCAGCATTTCATCGCCTTTGTTTCCTGCCTTGCGCATCATTAATGGATAAACACCATTGGTGTAACTGCTCGTATATATCAGTCCATCTGTCAGCACGGCTACATAATACAACTCTTCTGCAGTGAGGGGTTGCAGGCATCTAAACCTAACGCCATCACTTTGCTCATGAAGTCCATTTATCTGTGCCGTAAAATCATCCTTTGCTTTTTGCTGAAGCTTCTTAATTACACTTTCAGCACCAATGGCTGTATCGCCATTGAGTTGTCGGCGGGTATAGTCTATTTGTGTTTTAACCAAAAGTCTAAAATAAAGTACCGGATCTTTTCTGGCCTTATCAATATCAGCTAAGGTCAATTTACCATTTACAATATTATCTAAAAAAGGAAAATAGAATTGTCCACCCTTATTAGGATTGCGTGCCATAGCTACTGTGGTGGTAATTACCGGGTCGTCCTGAATATTTTGAATCAGTTGGCTAAACTTATTATTGGCTTGCGAATAGTCATAGATCAGCTCCGGATGTTTATGTCCGATCACCCTGATCAGGCTATCCGCAAAAGGCACATCTGGATAGGATCTTAGTGCTTCAAAGGTTCTGTTTGGATATCTGTTAGCCACTTTTAAAATCAGGCTAATGCGTGCATCATCATACCCAATGCTTTCTTTAAATATTTCGGGAAGCATGGCAGTGTGGGCCACATCATAAGGCAATGGTTCTACAATGGGTGCAATTGATTCCTTATTGGCATTCGCTGCAATAAGTTTTCGATAAGTGGTGGCGATTTGTGGCAGCCAGTTGATTGGAGCTCCTTTTTTTCTGGGGGCCTTTTTCAAAAAATTTAATATATCAACCAGTCCGTTCAGATAGATAGCTTTTAGTCTGGCATCAATATTGGCGGCTTTTTCTATTTCATATTGCGCCCAGTCCACTCCTTCCAGAACACCAAGGGTAAGACTGTCATTCTTTAGTTTATCTTTTGTAAGGGCAAGTACACTATCTGCATGCCCATCGGCAGCCAATAAAGCAATCTGAGCCTTATCAATTTTTTCATGGTAGGGCTTTCGGTTATAAGCAATCGGGTAATTGGGTATGCCTTGTATAACAGCCTGAACAGGTTCCACTTTCTTTTTCTTTTTCCGTTTCCAAAACTGGGCATCTACCTGAGTGCAAATAAATAAACAGAAAAGAAATGGAAGAATGCGTTTAATATGTAGAAACAATAAGTTCATGGCAAATGGTTATAGTAACAAATTTATTCGTATTTATTATATTACAGACAAAGCCATAGCAATAATTAAGCCGATTTTGGGTAAATCCATTTACTGAAAATAGTCATATAGAGTCTGACCGATGAATATTAATTTATTATTAAGTATGCCATATCAAGGTTCTTTCATTTCATGGATCCCCAAATTACAGTTAGGTTTGCCCTAATTTTTTATTAAATTAATATTAAATCTGCACCAGGAAAAAAAGGATACAGAAAACTAATTCTTTTTTTACTGATATGGGCTTAATAAAAAATCTGGCGTATTAAAATGGAAACAAAGGGCTTTACAATATTAATTGCTGACGATGAACCCGATATCTTAGAAATTCTTTCTTACAATCTGGAGAAAGAAGGATACCAAGTTATCACAGCATCCAACGGAGATGAAGCTATTGATAAAGCATTTAAGCATCAACCTCATCTTATCATTTTGGACATGATGATGCCCAAGAAAACAGGAGTGCAGGTATGTCAGATTTTAAGAAGCCAGACGGCCTTTAAGGAAACGCTCATTATGTTTCTAACTGCACTCAACGATGAGGTAACTCAGGTACGGGGACTGGAAACGGGTGCGGATGATTATGTGAGCAAACCTGTGAGTACAAAGGTGCTGGTGAGTCGCGTAGCTGCGCTTCTGCGACGTGTTCAGAAGGAAGACACAAAGACCATTAAGGTGGGTAATATTTCGATAGATCCTGAAAAATTTGTAGTTCAGATAGATGACAAAGAAATACTGCTCGCCAAAAAAGAATTCGAGCTATTGTATTTACTGGCTCTAAAACCTGGACGTGTATTTTTGAGAAACGAAATACTGAATGCCATCTGGGGCAACGATGTAATAGTGGGCGACAGAACCATAGATGTTCACATCAGGAAAATCAGACAAAAATTAGACCTAGACTGTATTACTACCGTAAAGGGTGTAGGTTACAAGTTTGAACTATAGATAACAAAATGCGCTTTATACTGTTTTACTAAAAACGATTTCAGTATGAACCTTCAAAATATTACGCCAAAGCAATTATCATTCTTAACTGCACTTGGCCTTTCCATCCCCATAAGCCTTCTTTTATTCATTGTAGAACGCAGATGGCAGTTTTCTCTTATTTCATTTATAGTCCTACTGCTTGGAAGCTATTGGATGATTTGGGTAGTTTTTGAAAGGTTTATTTATAGAAAAATAAAACTCATCTATAAATTCATTTATCAGACCAAGGCCACAAAACGACAGGAGATGTACTATAAATATATCGTTCCCAAAAAAAGCATTAACGAAGTGGCAGATGACGTGGAAGTTTGGGCATATGAAAACCGACAACAAATGGAACAACTCAAAGCCAACGAAGCTTTTAGGAGAGAGTTTTTACAAAACCTGTCGCATGAATTCAAGACCCCTGTTTTTGCTATTCAGGGATATGTGGACTCCCTGCTGAATAATGATGAGCAGGATCCGGAACTTATCAAGCGGTTTTTAAGTAAAACATCTAAGAATGTAAAAAGACTGACCAACTTGCTAAATGATCTTGATGAAATTTCCAGTCTGGAACGTGGTGAACTTTCTATATCTAAAACCAATTTTACTATTCAGGAAATATTAAAAGATACCTTTGAAAGCATTTCCATAAAAGCAGATACACGACATATTACTTTTAGCATAAAGAAAGGTTGCGAAATGCCGATTGCCGTGCATGCAGACGAAGAAAAAATTCGGCAGGTAATATTGAATCTTTTTGAGAATGCGATCAAATATGGCCGAAGTCCTGGCAGCATAAAAGCAGGTATTTACAGAACAGATGATAAAAGGATATTAGTAGAAATAAGCGATGATGGCATTGGGATAGACGAAGAGAATCTGCCAAGAATTTTTGAGCGTTTTTACAGAACAAAAACCGGACGCAGTATCGATGTTACAGGAAGTGGATTAGGCTTAGCCATCAGCAAACACATTATTGAAGCACATGGCCAAACGATTCATATCAGAAGCACCCCTGGCGTAGGTACTACTGTTGGATTCACACTGAGAGCCAAAAAGGATTAGTGCTGATAATGGAGCTGGAAATAAAAAGAGAGGCAACAAATAGCTGCCTCTCCATTTTTGGGGTTAATTGGTTTCCTCTATCAATTTCTTTTTATCAGTGAAGTCATTGGATGACGAAGGTTCTCGAAGCTGGTCATATCTATTCTCACTTTTCCTACTATAATCGGACTTTCCACCCGCACAGGCGCATGATTAGCATCATCTGAAACCCAGATTGTCATCTTATCCTCGTCCTTAAAAATTGTCCCTTTGATGGTAGTAGGCTTCAGCCGAATTGCTTTGAATTTACCATATCGGGTATTGATTGTTTCCTTACCCATGTACCGCACATATAGTGTATGTATTTGATTATCCAGAAATATTTGAATGGGAATCTTATCCACTTTAGGCTTTAATAAATTGTAGTCAATATTTCGGGCATAAAACACGGCACTTACCACATCATGCACGCAGGCAGGCACCTTAAACACCCCTTCATTGCTAATGGCGGTATTGGCCGATTTATTAAAACTAACATTCTGATATTTTTTATATCCTCCCTCATTCACATTTCTGACAAACTTTAGTGGCTGCATCGTTTCCGTATCCAGATAGGTTTCGTAAGTATCCTTTGCTTTATAGGCCCATTCATAGGAAGGGAGCGTGTGCCCTTCGCCTTCTATGTGATATACCTGCTTTCCATTAAGCTTTTCCAGCGTAGTGGTAAAAGAACCTGCTCCAGCACTCAGGTTGATAAAATTGGCCGCAGAATAGTAAACGACAAAACCTATCTTTTCACCTGCTTTAAAAGCCGTATTCGGAATACTACAATTGGCAATGGTAGTAGACTCCTGCTCTGCCGGTGATATGTGTCCAAATGCCGTTAGTAAAAACAAAGCCAGTATTGACAATTTTAATGTTCTCATTAGTTTTCTATATTTCTTTAATGGTTTCAAAAAAACGAATCCAGGACTTCCGTATTTATTTTAATCCTGCTTTTTTTCATTTTTTGTTTTAAAAATATTTTTCATGCCCAAAATAATCAGACTGCCTACAACAGCCGGAAATACTAAATTAATAAACCAAACGCTTAAAGTAGTCAGACTGATACCTAAACTGTTTGAACTAAAGATTCCTATCAACTTTATACTTAGTTCATTCTTTATACCAACATCTGTAAAAAGAGCGATTGTTGGGATGGCCGCCATCACCAAAAACATGACACTGATACCTAACCAACATTCAACTACAGAAACGTCAACTCCAAAAAATCTGAAAAGTAAAAAATACTGTAAGCTGAAAACCACAAATCTAAGTACCGATATTGACAAAAACCGAACTAACAAAGTTGCATTCACATGTTCCACCGCTTCCACTGCCCAGGCAAATTTGCTGGTGGCTGGCAATTTATTAATAATTTTTATGAACAGTGAAAGTCTGAAAAAAATTAATGTTAATGTAATGAGAATAAAAATAGAGATACTGAGAGTTGCATAAAACATAGGCTCAGAAAGGAAATCCGACTGAATCAGTTTATCCTTTAGGAAAAACAAAGCCACTGTCCCCATCAGCATGGTGATAATAAGTTGGCTTAAATTGGCCACAACGGTTAGGGCAATAGCTTTTATTCTGTTGCCATCATCCATAAACAATACCCTTCCCACATATTCACCAATACTGTTTGGCGTGCTTATAGAAAAGGCAATACCAGACAATATTGCTTTTAAGGCCCGGGCAAAATTGATCACTTGCACTTTGCGGACAGCCATCATCCATTTATAGGTTTCCAGGCTCCAGTGCACAGGCATTAAAAGAATAACCGACAACAATAATAGAATTTTTGAACTTCCAAATGCCTTTCTTATCTGCACCAATACTGTCTCAATATCAGGCTGGCCCTGAATTTGTTGATAGACTGACCACGCAAGCCAAATAAACAAAACCGGCCCCAAGAAATAGTTGATGAATATTTTGATATTTTTGTTCACCCTCACAATGTGGGTAAAAATAATACCTGTTTGCAACAATCAGATAAAATAATATTAGGCATTGATCCTGGCACACTGATCATGGGATACAGCATCATTGCTTGTAAAGGGAAAAAAGTAGTGTTGAAAGAAATGCATGCCCTTAAGTTGTCCTCCAAAAAAAACAACTACGAAAGACTGAATCTTATATATCAGAAAGTAGTTGAATTGATAGAGCAATATCGCCCGACCGAGTTTGCCATCGAAGCACCATTTTTTGGTAAGAATGTGCAGAGCATGTTGAAACTGGGAAGAGCTCAGGGAGTGGCGATTGCGGCGGCCATGCACCACCAGCTACCTGTAACAGAATACTCACCCCGAAAAGTGAAGCAAGCTGTAACTGGCAATGGAAATGCTGCAAAAGAACAGGTTTGGAAAATGCTACAACAAACTTTAGCATTAAAAGAGTCTCCTCAATATTTTGATGCTACAGATGCTTTGGCTGTGGCTATTTGTCATCACTACCAGCTTTCTTCGTCAGTCCCAAAGTCAGAAGGATTAAAGGGTTGGGAAGATTATATAAAAAAGAATCCGGAAAAAGTAAGATAATGTTGGAAAAATATTGGCCAGAAAATAGTCCCTGACCAATTCTTTCAAAAGGGTTACCGGATGTGATTTCTATTGCTGCTTCATTCCTTCCTGAAAATGCTGGTGCTGATTATTGATATTTTTGCCTTTATGGCATTCACGATTTTCACAACCTGATCTTTCAGAAAATTTATTAAAGCGTCTTTCACCAGCAAATGCAAATAGAGCACCAAATGTAATAGTAGCTGCTAAAATGCCGATCCATAGATTTTGTTTTCTTTTCATATCTTATATTTTTATTGCTTTAGAGAATTATTTTTCTACAGGGGCTGGGGTCATGTTGTGAAAGCCTCCGCATCTATGTCCAAATCGTGCTTTATACTGGGCATACTCTTCGTTGCTCATATTCCTTATTTTATCAGCAAATCCTGGATGCCAACCCGATCCAAATCGTCTTCGGCCAAAGAGTCGAAACAAAATGCCCACAATAATGATTAGAACTAAGACCCTTAATACAAAAAAGGGTATGAAGAAAATGGCAGTGCCTAATAACACACCAGCCAAAATGGGTTTTAAAATTGATCGTTTCATTTGTTTAATTTGTTTTTAAGAGTTATCACAACTGCCTTGCAAACCTTTATTGCAATGAAAGGCATCAGGTAGTTGTTTTCGTTTGTTTTTCTTATACCTGGTATATAAGAAGGATGACGAAGGATTCATTTATTTACTCTACCCATTTTGATTTTTTAGTCTATAAAAAAAAGCGAAGTTTACTACTCCGCTTTTTCGTCATTTTTTGAATCCATTTTCCAGGATCGTATCCGGCATCTTTGCCGCCATTCTTCCTTAAATTTTTGCCTTTCTTCCTCATTCATGCCTTGATACTTTTCACCTATAGGATGACCACCACCAAATTTTCTACCACCTCCTGAGCCACGAAATCCAAACAATATTTTGCATAGTACGAGCAAGCCCATAGCCTGCCAATAGCCTATCGGATGGACAGGAATCAGACCCGGCAAAACGGCATTCCACAACCACATCACTATGGCACTTAAGCCAAAAACAGCCGCAATGGCAAAAAACAAAAACATAAAGCTGGGTGGTCCGCACTTTCGGTAACTCATGATAAAACAATTTTAAAAATTCATTAATTCCTTGTACAAGTATTGCATTCTTTTTCTCAAATGCAGCACTGCATAGCGTTTGCGGCTGATGATCGTTTTGATGGATTCTCCCCGGTCATCAGCAATTTTTTGAAGTGTAACATCCTCCAATTCATTCAGCACAAATACTTCTTTCTGAGCCTGGGGCAACTCGTCCAAGGCCTGAAACAATTCTTCCCAAAACAATTCCTTAAAATCCGCCATTTCCGGATTGTCGGCTATAGCCAATACCATATCCCTGAAATGAAACTCGCCATCTTCACTTTGGTATTGATAATCCTCCAACAGGTCAGGTTTCTTTTTGCGGTATCGATCGGTGATCTTGTTTCGGGCTACGGCAAATAACCACCCACTCATCTCCTCAATGGTTTGGGTGCTATTGGCCAACTGATACCAAACATCTTGCAGAATATCTTCTGCGTCCGCATCAGTATTTACCTTGGTGCGAATAAAACCAAAAAGGCGCTTGCTGTAATTACTTACAACCTCCACGATATTTCGCTTTCTTTCTTCGGCCATTATTGTTATCACATCGCCCATCAAAAATAAGGACGGGTCAGCATGAAAATTACTCTAAATATTTTTATGAAATGGTTTGTCTGCTAACAATTAATTTTACTATCAACATAAACCAACGTATGAACCTAAAACAAATAGATGCCGACATTCTCCGTCAGATTATAATTATTTCCATTATCCTCATTATAGGCTATGTATTGCTCGTCAACCTATCTTATTTTTTACCAGGTGCGTTGGGAGCCATTACCCTTTATATTCTTTTTAGAAACAAATACCTGTATCTGACCGAGCGAAAACGTTGGAAAAAAACGCTTACCAGTATTCTTTTTATACTGATTTCTCTGGCAGCCATTGCCATTCCAATTTGGATTTTGGTAGAGGTATTGGTGCCTCAAATAAGTAATTTAATCTCCAACAAGGAACTAATTGCTGACAAATTCAATGCTGTAAAAACTTTTATGGCATCAAAGCCCATACTACGAAACATCAATTTGTCGGAAAAAGAATTAGCAGGATATATTGCAAAACTCACCTCTGTATTGCCCAATGTACTCAATTCAATTGGAAGCATATTTGCCAATCTGGCTACTGCTTTGTTCATCTTGTTTTTTATGCAGATAAATAGCCGGATACTAGAGCAGAAAGCCAGTGTGTATATGCCTTTCAGCAAAAAAAATAAACAAAGCATTTGGGACGAAACTAAGATGATGGTAAAGTCCAATGCACTGGGCATTCCCATTCTGGGACTTTGTCAGGGACTAGTTGCCGCATTGGGGTATCTGATTTTTGATGTGGACAATCCACTGCTTTGGGGTCTGATTACAGGAGCTGCCACTATTGTGCCAGTAGTAGGCACGATGGTGGTTTGGATTCCGATTGTCATAATTCAATTGGCCACCAACAATCTTTCAAACGGTATATTTTTGGCCATATATTGTTTGATCATCGTAGGCGGGATTGACAATGTCCTTCGCTTCACTATTCTGAAAAAGCTAGGCAACGTGCATCCACTCATTACCGTTTTTGGTGTAATTGTGGGGTTGAATCTTTTCGGCATTATGGGACTCATTTTTGGCCCTTTGCTCATGAGCTATTTCTTGATCTTACTAAAAGTGTATCGCACAGAATTTGGTCAAGATCTGCATCATACCAAGCTGGAACCAATTGTGGAACCAGTTATTTCACCACCCGCAAATTCAACAACACCTGCTGCACAGGACGATGCCAATAAAAAGGAAAACTAAAAGGAAAAGTTTGATAGTTGATGAAACGGCACGGTTTCCTGCCTGCCGGTATCCAACTTTTTTATATTAATCACTTCCTGTTCTAACTCTTTGCTACCCAAAATGGCCACATAAGGGATGGCTTTCTTTTCGGCATACTTAAATTGTTTATCAAACTTTACGGTATCCGGAAATACTTCGCAATTGATATTTTGAGAACGCAGGAGTTGAGCCAGTTCCAGTGCTTTCAAAGTTTCGTTTTCACCAAGGTTGAAGAACAAGACCCTGGTGCCCGTTTGTACTTCCTGAGGGAATAATTGCAGTTCCTCCAGCACATCATATATTCTGTCCACACCAAAAGAAATCCCTACGCCAGGCACGTTCGGCACACCAAACAATCCTGTTAAATCATCGTATCGCCCGCCACCACCAATGCTCCCCATCTTGACACCTATTGCTTTAACTTCCAGAATAGTACCTGTATAATAATTCAATCCTCTGGCGAGTGTAGAGTCAATGATAATCGGACTTTGGATATTTGAGTTTTTTGAATGGCTGATGAGGAATGCAAGCTCGTCCACACCCTCTAGGCCAATCTGTATATCAGAAAGTAATTCCCTTAATTTTGTCAGCTTTTCCTCATTGGTACCACTGATATTTAAGAACTGTTCGATAATTTTAATCTGATGATCCTGAAGTCCTTTTGACAAAAGCTCTTCTTTCACCTTTTCTATACCGATTTTATCCAGTTTATCAATGGCAATGGTAATTGCAGTCATCATTTCTGCACCCCCACATAATTCTGCCAGAGCGGCCAACACTTTCCGGTTGTTGATTCTGATCTCCACCGGTACTTGTAATTGTTTGAAAACAATAGTATAAATATTGACCAGCTCCAGTTCGTTCACCAATGATTTACTGCCCACCACATCTGCATCGCATTGATAAAATTCCCGATACCTTCCTTTTTGTGGCCGGTCGGCCCGCCAAACCGGTTGCACCTGATAACGCTTAAAAGGCATTGGCAATTGACTATAATTCATGGCCACAAAGCGTGCAAAAGGGATTGTCAGGTCGTAGCGCAAAGCACGTTCTGTAATATCCTTACTACTTTTTCCTTCCAGGATATTTTCAAAACCCGCTTTTGTTTTGTCATATTTAGCTTCGTTTTCCAATCCATTATTTAGGATTTTAAAAATCAACTTATCCCCTTCTTCTCCATATTTCCCCATTAGGGTTTCCAGATTTTCCATAGCAGGTGTTTCCAAAGGCTGGTATCCATGCAATTCAAAAACTGCTTTAATGGTATTCAGAATATACTGCCGTTTGCGCACTGTTGTGGCATCAAAATCTCTGGTCCCTTGTGGTATTGTTGGTTTCAATTTTTCTTTGTTTTTAATATTTAATAATAATGGAAAATTTGTATCTCCATCACTCATGCCCCATAACCCATCATTCACAACTCATCATTCAAAATTCATCCTTAACAATCCCCAACGCCTTTCTCACAATGGCTTCTGTGGCTTTTTCGATCATCTCAAACACTTCATGATATCCGGGTTCGGTGCCGTACCAGGGATCGGGTACATCCATGTTCTGGCCAGGGTAGATTTCATTCAGCAACAATTCTACTTTGGACGCTACAAACCTATTGCCCGAAATTTTTTTCATGTCATCAATCACATCTTCAGCCAAAGCATATATCTTATCATAGTGGTCAAAATCTGCTGCCCGAAAACGATTGGCCCTCTGCTGACTGATATCAACCCCATGTAGCAGGGCAACTTTTTGCGATAAATGATGGGGAGGCTCCCCAGTATGATAGCCATTGGTTCCTGCACTATCCACCTGCCAGTCCAACTCGGCTTCATAGGCTTTTTGCTTCAAAACACCTTCCGCCATTGGACTGCGACAAATATTCCCCAAACACACCATTAAAATTTTCATGGCCGCAAAGATAAACAGGTTTGGCCTTTGGATGCATAGCTTACAAGAACCACTCGTATCTTTGCCGAATGAGTAAGCAGCAAAACATTAGACATCTGGCTAAAGTAGAATTAGAGAAATACTTTTCAACCATTGGTGAAAAGAAATTTAGAACCAACCAAGTATGGGAATGGTTGTGGCAAAAACCAGTGCAAAGTTTTGAAGACATGTCTAACCTGAGTAAGGATTTGCGGGAACGACTGAAAAAGGATTTCACCCTGCCGGCCTTGCAAGTGGACACATCACAATACTCTGATGATGGAACCATCAAATCTCGCTTTAAGACCATCGAAGGACACATGACCGAGGGCGTACTGATACCCACTGAAGAGAGAAAAACGGCATGTGTAAGTTCACAAATTGGGTGTAGCCTGAGTTGCAAATTCTGTGCAACTGGATATCTGGAACGGAAGCGCAACCTGAATTATGATGAGATATTTGATGAAGTGGCTATTCTGAATAAACAATCCTTAGACAATTTTGGTCAAAAGCTATCCAATATCGTTTTTATGGGTATGGGCGAACCCCTTCTAAATTACCGGAATGTACTGAAAGCCATCGAACGCATTACCGACCCAGAAGCATTGGGTATGAGTCCTCGCCGTATAACAGTTTCCACCGCGGGCGTGGTGAAACAAATACGACAACTGGGCGATGATAAGGTAAGGTTTAAGCTGGCTCTATCTCTCCATGCCGCTAATGATAGGAAACGTCATGAGATTATGCCCATCAATGACACCAACGATATCAAGTCGCTGGCGGAAGCATTGAACTATTTCTATAAGCAAACCAAAAACGAGATCACCTTAGAGTATATCCTGTTCAACAATTTCAATGACAGCCTTCAGGATGCTGATGAATTGATCAAGTTTTATCGTCAGGTGCCTGCTGACCTAGTGAACCTGATAGAATACAACCCGATTGATTTTGCCAGATTCTCTAAACCTTCAGAAGAAAAAGTGAATGCTTTTATGGCCTATCTGGAGAAAAACAGAGTGAATGCTCGCCTGAGACGCAGCCGCGGAAAGGATATTGATGCAGCATGCGGACAGCTAGCCAACAAGGGTTAGGGTATTGGAAAGAAAAATATTAGCAATCTATCAACCCATTATAAGAAATAGAAAAAAGCTATAACAAGAGGTGCCTTGTCCCACTTGATATAGCTTTTCTTTCATGTGTATTCAGTCAATAACCTATCTGCCTCCTCTATAATTCCTCCGGTAGCTAGGTTTTGAATATTGGCCGCCGTAGTACCCATGTGAGTGATGATTGTGGAATACCCGAATCCTAGGATAATTTCCATAATATCCGGGATAATAATTATCGTAATATCCTGAACGATGCCCATAGCCATCATAATAGCCTGGAAAGCAGGAAGAAAATCCAATCACCACAACTACCAGCAAGCCCATGAAAGCCAACTTTGTACTGTTAAAAAAAGACTTCTTCATAATATAGAACTGTTTTATAATTACTTTATCTGATATAAACGGACGCATGCATTACCGGACGAGGTCTACGCACCGGTTTGTAATGATGGTGCTTACCTGGCTTTACATAAACAACAGGTTTTTGATAATAATGCGAACGATGCTTGTGGTGATGATGTCTAGGCTTTACATACACTACCTTTCTATCATAACAACCATCGTAATCATCATCGTAGGCATCATCATAATCATAGTCACGCTGTGATGTTCTTTCATAAGCATACCTTTCTGAATTGCGATAACGTTGTGCTTCAGCATTTGTAACTCCGAAAAGGAATAATAACATTGCGAGTACGGTAAATTTCGTTTTCATAATTGAATCATTTTGCACAATAGACTTTTTATTGTTCCTTTTGGTTGTTAAGGAAAATAAAAAACTCTGATTCAAATTATCAAAATCGGTTTTGAATGATGATGCTTTCAGGAGCTAATCTTTGTATTGAATTTGCCACAATAGTCTTCTCTTCAACGGAATCATAAGCTGAGACTTCATGGATAGAATAAAAAGTCAGGTTTTTAATCACTGAACCTTTTTCTGCTTCCTTATAAAAGGAAACAGGAATGCCAATACTTTACTCTTTGAAGTGTCTTTCAGCTCATCCTTTATCACTTCTACAAAGGCCTTTCCAAATTCTCCTGAACTATGTACGATCAATGCCAACGTGACCAAACCTTTGAATAAGGCGAAAAGCACCATCCACACTAAATAAATAATAAGGCAAAGAACCCCCACTCCCAAAAGGAAAAGGATAATCTTAATCAGCATATTGATGGGGAAAAATAGGCCTGCCGACAACTTATTACTTGCTTTATCAAAATCCTCTTTAGCAACGACTGCACTTGCTATGATTGCATACAGCAGCAGAATACGACCTATCCAAAAAGCTTTTCCAGATTCTGTGTACCAATAAAAACCCAACCAATTCATTACCTTGTCCGCAATGCCCAGTTCTCCAGTCTGTCTTCGTTCATAAAAATTTCCTACCCGTACAACCTCTTCTTGTTCATATTCCTTTGCCGTGATGCTTTTCCACAAATTCATAGGACTTAACCTTGCCATTCCTGTTATCATGCTTTCCACAAATTCATTGATTGGCTTTGTAACCCTTTCGGGTGAAAAATTATTTACAAAAATAAAAAATACTGTACTCACCAAAATCCTGCGCAATTTTCTTTTTATATTTTCATTCGTTTTTTTAGGTTGTTGTGCAGGCTCGGGAGTTGTGGAGGGAATAGTATCCATGACCATGAATTTTGGGTTAATGCTTTATTAAGAGTCTTCGTTCATATCTTCTTAAATAGAGCCAATCATGTCAAAATCAATTAAAATCAAAGACCCAAAAAAAGCAAATTGCTTTCTTTGAAGGTTAATAGTGTTTGTAATTTTAATCCTCTAAAAATGCCTTCCCAAAGGTAGATCATTCCACTATCCTGATTTAATAATAATTTGGTTTGATTCTAAAATTTTTCCGGTAACCAAAGTGTGATCACGCCTGGTTTAACAGCCAAATTATTCTTTTTAAAAGGACTGGGTAGATTGACAAAAGAATAACTTCAGCCCCATTTTGAATGAATTATCATGTTTACTGTGGTAGATGATTTTTTTGGCAAAAGTTCAGAATGAGGTATACGGTAAATATGAAAAAAAGTTGCCTTTGGGCAACTTTAACGTTAGAAATTCTTCTCAACAACAACGGAATACTTTACAATCTTTCTATTACCCCTGCAATGCCCTGCCCTCCTCCTACACAGGCTGTAACAATGCCATATTTTTTACCAAGACGTTTCAGATCTCCCAATAGCTGAATGGTGAGTTTACAACCTGTGCAGCCTAAGGGGTGCCCCAAGGCAATGGCACCACCATTAATATTTACCCTATCTGGATCAAGTCCAGCTTGCTGAATAACCGCTAGAGATTGTGATGCAAAAGCTTCATTCAGTTCTATCAAATCTATATCAGACAAACTCCTTCCGGCTTGTTGCAATGCCTTGGGAATGGCGGCAACCGGACCAATGCCCATGATACGCGGATCTACACCTGCCACTGCCGAAGACACTAAGCGACCGATGGGTTGCAACTGCAATTCGTTCATCATTTTTTCGCTCATCACTATTACAAAAGCAGCACCATCGCTGGTTTGAGAGGAATTCCCAGCTGTTACACTGCCGCCTGTTGCAAATACAGGTTTTAATTTTGCTAGAGCCTCTACGGATGTGTCTGCTCTTGGCCCTTCATCCGTATCCACTATAAATTTTCTTTTTTGCTTTTTTTGTTTTTCATCCAGATAAACTTCTTCCACTTCAATTGGAAGAATCCCTTCCTTAAAGTATCCATTCTGGATAGCAGCAATGGCTTTCTGGTGAGAACTGTAACTAAACTCATCCTGTGCCTGGCGACTGATATTAAAATCTTTGGCCACTGCTTCGGCGGTTAACCCCATACCCAGATAGTAATCTGGATCGCTATTGGCAATATTATAGGAAGGAACTGTTTTCCAACCAGATGCGGGAACCAGGCTCATGCTTTCAGCACCTCCTGCAATGATACAATCTGCCATTCCGGATCTGATTTTGGCGGTAGCCATGGCGATGGTTTCCAAACCAGAAGCACAATAACGATTGACAGTAACCCCCGGCGTTTCAATGCCTAAAGCTCTGGCGGCTATTATCCGACCCACCTGAAGACCTTGTTCCGCTTCCGGAACAGCATTCCCGACAATGACGTCATCTACCCTTTTGGCTTCTAATTGTGGCACCGATGCCATTAGTCCTTTGATGACTTCGATGGCTAAATCGTCAGGACGATAAAAACGTAAACCGCCTCGTTTGGCCTTTCCTACTGCCGTTCTGTATCCAGCAACTATGTATGCTTCCATAAATATTTTTAAAAAGATTTTTTGATATAAATTTTAGTTGCATAAACAACTTTCAAAATCAAATTTACAAAAAAACAAATTACAAAATCTGGCAACTTGGTTGACTTGGAAACGGTTGTGATGCCAAACTATTCACTACTTTATTAGTTTCTTCCCGAGGCATTCAAGCAAACTTTGAAAATGTTTTTTTAGCCTACCTATAAATGATCAAGTACTCTAATGCTATCACGTTTGCATTCTAAAAATGAAATTCCACAAGCACCACACTTTAACGAAGTCCCAAAGCCTGAGATAAGTAGTGATAAAGACGATCGATTTATTTTATAGTCTAGCTCATCATTAACACTTTTACTCAGGACAAGTTGGGTTATATTTGCAGCGATGTATTCACTACTTAGAAAAATATTCTTTTTATTTGAGCCAGAACAGGCACATTATATGGCCATGAACCGGCTGAAAGCCATTGCAGGCACAAGTGTGGGAAAAAAAATGGTGGTGGCACTTTCGGCTCCCGATAAAGATAAAAATCTGGAAACCCGATTTTTGAACATGGTGATGAAAAACCCAATTGGGTTGGGTGCTGGATTTGATAAAAATGCCCTATACCTGAACGAGCTGGAAGCCTTAGGATTTGGATTTGTGGAAATTGGCACAGTAACCCCCTTGCCACAGGATGGTAATCCGCAACCCCGATTGTTTAGACTGCCAAAGGACAAAGCACTCATCAACCGAATGGGATTTAATAACGAGGGTGCTGATGTAATAACAGAAAGGTTGAGGCAATGGCGGGAAAAAAAAGAAGGTGTCAGGGAGAAATATCCTTTGATCATTGGCGGTAATATTGGAAAAAATAAAGCAACTCCTAATGAGGATGCCTGGAAGGATTATGCCATTTGTTTTAATAAACTACATAAATATGTGGACTATTTTGTGGTGAACGTGAGCAGCCCTAATACCCCGGGACTACGGGAACTACAAGACAAAGAAGCATTACGAAAAATAATCTGGAACCTAGCCATGATCAACAATGGAAAGGCTGTAGCCAAACCCATTCTTCTGAAAATAGCACCAGACCTGAGTCAGAGCCAAATTGATGATGTGATTTCACTGGCTGCCGAAGTCAAATTGGACGGATTGGTGATTAGCAATACCACTATTGACCGGGGTGGGTTAAATACTCCGGTGGATGAACAGGAAAAAATTGGTGCCGGAGGTCTGAGTGGTAAGCCGGTGCGTGCCAGAAGTACATCCATTATAGAGTATGTGAGTAAACAAACCGACTATGGTATTCCTATCATTGGTTCTGGTGGAATTTTTACCGCCGTGGATGCCAGAGAAAAAATGAATGCCGGCGCTTCTTTGGTACAGGTTTGGACCGGATTCATTTATGAAGGGCCGGGCATTGTAAAAAAAATATGCAATGCTTTGTAATTTTTCAGCTTTTTCAAACCCAATTAGCACCACACTCATATTATTCATCCCTATTTTACCACAATGACATTTGATGATTTGCAAACAGTACACTTTGATGAAGGGACAGTATTATTAATCGACAAACCATTGGAATGGACATCTTTTGATGCTGTTAGAAAAATTCGCAATCTAATAAGAATAAAAAAAGTAGGGCATGCCGGCACACTGGATCCGCTGGCTTCTGGACTTTTGATTGTGTGTACAGGAAAATTCACTAAAAGGATTAATGAATTTATGGCTCAGGAAAAAGAATACACAGGAAGCTTCACTTTAGGAGCCACCACTCCCACTTACGATCTGGAAAGTGAGCCTGAAAACTTTAGACCAATAGACCATCTCACTTCTACCACATTGCAGGAAACCGTTCTAAAATTTGTTGGAGAAATAGATCAGGTTCCGCCTATCCACTCGGCAATCAAAATAGATGGAAAAAGGGTTTACGAGCTAGCCAGAAAAGGGGTGGACGTGAAATTAGAACCACGAAAAATCACCATTAAAGAATTTGAAATAGACGCTTCCCAATTGCCGGTAGTTTCTTTTCGGGTAGTCTGTACCACGGGTACTTACATCCGTAGCCTGGCCAACGATTTTGGAGCTGTCTTGGGATGTGGGGCTTATCTAAGTAGTTTACGAAGAACCCGCATTGGTGCTTTCGATGTCGTTGATGCACTTTCAATTTCGGATTTTGAACAAGCCATTCTAGAACGCAAATCGAAGGAAAAGATTGACCAGCAAGATTAGCCAATCTGACATAATTTTAAATACGGTTTTATGAACCTCATATCCCATCTCCTTGACGAATTTTCACTTAACCATAATCCCAAAATAGCCTTTGAACAATCAAGCTATTTGAAAAACCAGTTTGCTTTTTTTGGCATCAAAACCACAGAAAGAAGAAGCATTCAAAAACCATTTTTAGACAAGCAGTATTTACCCCCTAAAACGGAACTGGCATCAATTGTAAAAACCTTGTGGGATCAGCCCCAACGCGAGTGCCATTATTTTGCTCAAGAATTGGTAGAAAAATATGCAAAGGGTTTTGAAGAACAGGATTTGAATTTATTTGAATTTATGATTACGCATCAATCATGGTGGGATACTGTAGATTTTATTGCTACTCATTTAGTAGGTTCCTATTTCAAGCAGTTCCCTGAAAAAAGATACCAAAAAGTAGAAGAATGGTTAGCCTCTGGAAATATATGGTTGCAAAGAACAGCCATCCTTTTTCAACTGAAATACCAGAAAGCATTAGATGTGCCTTTGTTGGAAAACAGTATTAATAAATTATTGGGCTCAAAGGAGTTTTTCATCAATAAAGCCATAGGCTGGATGCTGCGAGAATACAGCAAAACAAATGCAGAATGGGTAAGCAATTTTTTGGCAGTAGCCAACCTATCAGGCTTAAGCCGAAGAGAGGCTTCCAAATACTTATAATGTTTCTTCTAACCAGCAGAAAATTTCTATCCTTCCTTCTGCCCATTATATTTCCAGCTTCCATATCCAATTTGACACTTTCCATATGCCAGGCCACCAATCCGTCTAAAGAGATATTTTTGTTTTGAGGTAGTTCAAAACCAATCCGAGCAAATGCTTATATGTAACCTCCACATTATTTTTTAAACCCAGAAGCAGGGCAGTTTACATGGTATTTATGAGCATTCACTCTATAGACCTTTTTCCCATGGGGATGCCTAAGTAGTAGTTTTTCTGCTTCCATTTTATGTTGGTTTTTATACCGATAAAATTATTTCAGACTTGACATTTCGCTCTTGACATAGGGCTGTCACTGTCCATTCTTAATTTTGGTATATCAATTTAAAAAATCAATTTTATGAGCGAACAAAAAATCAATGAAGTAATTACTACCGCAGAATTATTGAAGCACTGGCAAGGGCACAGAAACCTTACCCGCAGGGTGATTGAAGCCTTTCCGGAAGAGACCATTTTTTCCCATCGCATTGGAGGTATGCGTTGTTTTGCAGACATGGTGATGGAGTTGTTAGCCATTGCAGGTCCTGGTGTAATGGAAATTGTAAACGGTAGTCAGGCCACACTAAATGAACATTTTGAGCACCAAAACCAGAAAGCATTGCTTTTAGAAAAATGGGACGAAAGCACAGAAATACTGAATGCCTATGTTCCGAAGATTTTAAAAGACCAATTTCACAATCCCATCAAAGCTTTCGGTCAATATGATGGCACGGTACTCTCTACTATTTTGTATTATATAGATAATGAAATTCATCACCGTGCCCAGGGTTATGTTTACTTAAGGGATCTAGGTGTAGAGCCACCTGCTTTTTGGGACAGACCATAAAATCACCTTGTGCAATAAAAGAAATTAAGCTCACTAAAAGTACAATTCAGGAGAAAAGTCTTTTCTACTCAGTATTCAAAATCAGTCTACACTATTTTTCGGAATGGTGAAGGCTGATTTTTGTGATATGCTATCACGCAAAAAATGATCCCTTTTCAAATATGATTTATATAAAGTGCAAATGTCATTTCCAAGGGCATTAATTGTTGTCTTTGCCAATATGCATGTTTAGTATTGAAATAGAAGACAATTTAATAGGCAATTGGCAATTGTTGGATTTTTTTTAATTTGAAAATGTTTCGAAACAATATTAACCTCATTTCTCTAACTGCTCCAAACCCTTTATCAGTATAGATTTTATTTTTTCTTTCAGTTCAATGGGTTCTATAATTTCGGCATAATCGGCATACATCACAATCCATCGTACAAAACCACCATCATTGTCGGCAATCATAAAAGTCATCTCTTTTTTTGTCCCTTTTTCCTGCTCACTAACAAAGCCATAGTGATGTTTGTCGTACTGCAAATAGTTAGCAATAATTCTATCGATCAAAATTCTGACTTTAATATTTCGCGGCGCTTGTTTTTGATTGATATATTCGGCAACTGTCAAAGGATGCTTTTGAGTATAGGGCAAATCGCTGGGTTTGATTTGATGCATTCTGTCCAACCGAAACTGCCTGTAGTCCTGTCGCAAATGACAATAGGCCAAAAGATACCAATATTGATTCTCGTGAAAAATACCCACGGGCTCTATTCTTCTCTCTTGTGCTACATCATCTTTGATTGCCTGATATTGTAAAACAATTTGTCGTTGTGTAGCCAGACTTTCCATAAGCAACTCCATTGCATTGGGTACTGCCGTATTGGATTGTGCTATACGATGATGTACGGAAATATAGGTTTCCAAATTGGCCAGCCAATCTTTTTCGGAGCCTCTTAGCACAGACCTGATTTTCAATACGGCCGATTCAAAATGTTTACCCAACCCCTTATCTGAAAAATTTTGCATCAATTTATCTGCTGCCAAAAAACTGGCAGCTTCCTCTTTGGAAAACATGACAGGAGGTAGGCGATAACCATCCACTAGCGAATAACCCGAACCAGCCTCTCCAAACACTGGCACACCAGCATTTTCAAGCGTTTTGATATCTCTGTATATTGTTCTATGACTGACTTGGAATCGTTCAGCTATTTCCTGTGCTTTTACAATTTTTTTTGATTGCAATTGTATAAGGATAGAAACAAGACGGTCAAATCGTTTTAGAGTATCGGATTGCATTTTAATTAAAATTATTTTACGCCCCTTACATACCAAGGAGCATACTGAGCACATTCATCAACTTTTCTATTGCATTCAAATATATTTTCTTTATGGCATTTTACGTTTCGATTGCAATTTTTTTTGGGATTGAGGCATAGCGAGAAATACAAGTCAATGAATCGAAAAGAGTGATTACTTTTATATTAAAAATGCATCCACTCATTGCAATAATATTATTGGTATTCGCACAGCTTTCCTGTTATATGGAGCTGGACAAACGGGGATTACCAAAATGGAAGATTCTGGTTTTTTTTCTGGCAATTTTGATTGCTTTTTTTGCGCTCCCTTTTATATATCAGACAGTATATGGAGATAACGATGTGCGTTGTAAAACACCACTAGTGGGCTTGGTTTTGTTCTTTTGGTTGTTTGGCGGTGGTTCCATATTACTGACCCATTTTGTCTTTCTAATTTTTCGATATTTTAGAATGAAAAAGGATACCCTTGTAAAAGGAAATTAAAGTACTACTTCAATGTTTTTAGTCAACGATGTCCCCCCCACCTCCAATGAATTAGCATACAAAACCCATTCCTTACAAAAAGAAAATGCAGTCTCATTCATTTAGATTTAAATTGGGTCTAATAATATTGCTAAAAATTTAAGGAGATGATTTTACAACCATCCCCTTTTCAAAAATTAAATCATACTCTCTTATTGGATAGGCCCATCCAATGTTCATACCATCAATAAAACTAAAAAACTTTGCCACCAAGATCTTGAATGAAAATCAGGCATGGCTTCCTAGATTTCAACCACATCATGGTCATTTAAGACCAGCCTAGGAGAAAAGATTCGAAAAAGAGCAAACTAATACCTCAAGTGGTGTATCCAACTGTACTAAGACCGACTTACACCCAATTTCAAACGTGGAGAATCACCAGAATTTTTAGCCCGAATTCAGTCCCCAAAAAATAAACCTGAATGATTAAGGATTAGGAGCTGTCATCAATCCCCGGGTGGCAACAGGCCAAACACCGGCGGCAGGGAAAGACACTCCTTTTGTAGCACCCATTGTCATTGCATCCTGTCCAAAATAATATAAGGGCCATCCTTTGTAGGTCATTTGTTTTTTTCCAAATACGGTAATTACTCCAAAAAGGGACTTGTCTAATACAGAAGGCACAACAATTTTATCCATTTGATATAGTGGCCAAACAGGATCGTTTGAAAAATCTGGTTTTGTAAAAGTATTTGTATTAAACTTATCAGGTTTGAAGATATATAAAGTCACTCCTTTGGCATCAGTAAAATATATCGACTTCCCGTTGCCTTCTGAATAGGTTGGTGATGGTGTACCAGCCGTGTCAAAAATATAATTCTTTGAATTATTGCCGACCAATTGCGCTCTGGTAAGCATAATCGTGTAATCGGGTTTGGCTACAAACCAGACTCCTCCTACGCCCTCTCCAGAAGTATGGCCCGGTGCTTCCAATTTATTTGTACCACCATTTGACGGTGCATAATAATATAATGGCCTGCCCTTGTAGGTATTTTGTTTTATACCTCCAGAGATTGTAATTTCTCCAAAATCCGATAGAGACAATCCATCTCCGATGAACTGGGAGGTCAATGAATCTGTATGAAAAATAGGCCAAACCTTAGCGCAACCACCGCTACAAGAATTTACAGAAGCAGAATCATTGGCAAAATAATACAAGGTACGACCACTATTATCTGTCAGATAACTACCTAAACTGGTGTAATTATTCAATTTAACAACAAATACCGGCGGGCGATCCACGCCATCCTTTCGATGACAGGATGAGATAGTTACGGCAAGCAAAATAAAGATGCCAATGAATATGCCTTGCCTTCCTTTAGGGTGCATTCCTATTCCATTTGAAGTTGTTTTCATAACATTTCTTTTATTGGTATAACAATATCGTTATCTATCCATTGCAGTAGTGTCCTCATAGTTTGCTTTTGATTTTTTACCTAGCGTAAATACTCTGGAAAGGTTGAATCCAAATCTAATTTCACCCTTTCCCCATTTTTCGGTAGTCCCTGTTAAAAAAGCCTTCTCATTCATCCCTGTGGAATTTGAGAAATGCAATTGAAACACATGACCTCCCGTTTCGATATCAAAGCCTAACGATAGAGGATTAGAATAAACATCTCTATTAATTCCTTCCACGATATAAGAATAATCAGCTACGAAGGCTACCCGTTTTGACATTTTTAGCCTAGTGCCTAAACCCAAGGCATAAGTATCCCTATGATCGGAACTTGATGGAACTGTATTTCGATGTACATAGGTTGGCGAAAATTGTAGTGAGAACGCCTGATTAAATTTTCTGCCAACTATAACCTGGCCATAATATGCTAACCGTTGCTTTGTACCTGAACCGGCACCAGATGATGTTAATTTAGCCGTTGTAATGGCTCCTCCTCCAACGAAGACAAGAGAAACTTTGCTGCCTACAGTAGACTGATGAATTGGCCTGAATTTTAAAAATGCATCCAACTCTTTGCCTAAGGTACTTCTGCCAATTCCAATAGTTACATTGTTGTTGATTCCATAGTCAAACCCCATCCGCATACTTGCGTTGTCAAGTCCAAAAAATTCACCAATGCCATCTTTGACCAATCCGAAACGGTGCAATATGCGTACATCCAAAACATTGGCACCTATGAATTCCATTGATTGGCTATTTATGACCCTACTTGACTTAAAAGCTCCTGTAATAAATTCCTTCTTATTATTTTCAGAAGAATCAACCAATGAGAGCAAATCTTCCTGTGCAGAGATTTCAAAATATGTATAAAGTGATACGACCAGAAAAATGAGTTTCATTGTGTTTTTGTTTATGGTGATTTTGTTTAAATACCGATACTCCCATCAACCCAGATATAAACATTCAAGCCTGATCAATCGAATTGCTATCATCTTCAATCAAAAAATAATTGCTTCATTGGATTGATTTATTGGACACTTATATTATCGATTCAAGATGGAATACCTACAGTTTACACGGACCTTTGCAATTGGTGATATTTTATCCTTTACTACACCTGGAATTGAAATATTATAATCCTTGATGCTAATATTAAATTTGGCCGAAGCGTAAACCTCATTTTCGGTTACCTTAAAAGCCCCCGTTGTGCTAACTTCTTTTTTCACACCATGTATTTCTAATACTCCCTTCACAATAACATTGTAAGTACCTGATTTTTGAAAATCAACATCCCTGATGTTTGTTATCACTCCTTTAAAAACAGATTTTGGATACTTGTTACTTTCTATATAATTCTCATTAAAATGTATCTGCATCAAGGCTTTTTTGAACTCGAACCCCTTCATCAATACTGCAAATTCAATTTGTCCGGATTTAACATCAAAAACACTGGTCGTTGATTTATTAAAAGCCTGAACATCTTCTAACGCAGTTCCGGATTCAAAAGATATAATGCCGCTTTTTGTAAAATATTTTTGCGACAATAAAGCATTTGGGAAAAACAATAGCAAGACAAAAATTATCAAGAAACTTTTCATAACCATCTCTTTATTTGAATAAAAAAAGAATGTCGGGTCTGGTATAAGGCAAGAAACTTTTGAAGCTGCATTTATTAAAATCAACCTGCCAGGATCATACCACAATACCTCATTATTACTGAACAATACTGCATTTATTCAAGATCACATCTGCCAACTTACCGGTACAAATACCTTTTATTACAACCATAGACCCAGGTTGCAAATCTTTTACTTTCAATGCTTCGCTATCATAGAAACTGCAAGTAATCCCAGACATTGGATCTCCTGTTTCCAGAAATACAGTGGTACTAACATCTTCCATTTTAATATCAGCGACCCGGCCTATAACTGTAATAACTTTATCTACATATTTATTGGTAGCCAACTGATCATTGATTTCAAAATCCTTGATAAGTGTGGCGGCTTCCACCTCGATTTCAGAAATGGATTTTCGGATATCTGGTGGTTTCTTAGTATACAAATACAACCCAAAAGAAATGGCAACCAAAACCAGTACCATAGCCACAATTAATACTTTCCTCCATTTAGTCATAAACCCAGATTTAGTTATTATTTGCGCCAGAGGCTATCCAACATTTAATGATTGCTTTTTCTGAAGCACTTAGCGGCCCTCCACTTTTAGGCATTCTACTATTTACAACCGCCGCATCATTTATGGCCGACTTAGCCGCTGATATTTGAGCAAAATTGGTTAAAGGGCCTGGACCGTTTGTACTTCCTTCTCCATGACAACCACCACACCTGGACTGAATAATTGGCAAAACATTGGAAGTAAAGTTTGATGTTACATTTTTGCAATCATCTGCTGGAGGTTTAGGAGGATTGTTTGTAATCGCATCTTTATCTGAGGAACATCCAATGAGTACTGCGAGTGCAAATAACATTTCAGCAATCAAGGCTAAATATTGCTTTTTCATAATAATGAATTTTAGAGTGAAAAAACATTGAACAAAAAATATAATTATCTGATGGTATTTATTCCATCTATTCTTACAAATCTCTTTTTATCGACAATAATGCACCCATGCCTCCTAAACTAAGATCGCCATAACCTACCTCACCTAATGGCAACTTAAGATAGGGAGCAATTTGTACCGAGGTTCTATTAAACTTTTGCTCGTAACCAACTGACAAATTTGCAACGGCATACATACTTTTTCCCTTCCCAGAAACATCCTTATTTATTAATCTCGTTTCATTCTCGTTAGTAAAATCATACACATAGCTTTGCTTGAGCATTACAGTTGGCGAAACGCCAGTACTTACAAATGCTTTTCGATTCTTATGCTTTGAATTGACCATATCATATCGCACATTTATCGGTACATCCAGCATAGAACAGGTACCTGAAATATTGGATACTCGACTAGAAACAGGTTTTCCATTGGGATTAAAATCTTCGTTCTGAACAGCATAGGACATATTTGAATAAAAAACTCCAGACTCGATTGAAACTTTCGAACCACTAATTCGACGTTGAATTACCACTCCAGTGTTAAGTCCTGGCTTCCCCGAAACTTTATTTTTTACAGTGCTCATGATAGCACCTCCCACCACCCCAACTTGCCATTTGGTAGACTTTGAGTTTCCTCTAGCTCTTACATTCTCTAGAATATTAAAATTTGATCTAACATTTCGATCCTTTATTTCACCTGTTTTGTTCAATACTCGCTTTTGATTTAAATCAGATACCCACCGTTTTAATAAGATGGATTTACTTAACGGCATCTTCAACAATTGCATTCCCTCAAGTTTACCTAGTTTAATGAGTTTCAAATCGCTGTTAACAGAAATAGGTTTGGTTTCTTTTTTATAGACCAGATACTTACTATATTCATGTATTCCAACTTTTAATAAATCCTGCTTTTTTTTATTGTCATTCAACTGAGTACGTGCTTGTTGTTCAAATTCATTTTGCGCAGTTGGTAGTTTTTCGTTCGAACTTCCAATATCATTTTGCTCAATTCGTTTACTTTTAGGTTCTCCTGAATCTATTGTATCTACAATCTGTCTGTTAGTACTTCTGTACAGCATTATAAGTCCGGATAATATTATGGCTACTAAAACACCAGCTACTTTCCAATACAATAAAAAGGGTATTCGCCTATTCGTCTGACTGTTTACATTCGGCAATTTCGCTTCAAAATCATGAGTTTCTGATAGGTTACGGCTTTCAATAAACTCTTGCCATTTACCTACAGGAGCATCCGGATAGGTAAACCTGTTTACCGCATCTCGAAAGAGCTTATCCAATTCCTTATCAGACATATTTTTAAACTTTTTGTGCATACACTACCTCTAACATTTTACGCAAGTTTTTCCTTGCTTTTAATAAATTAGATTTAGATGCTCCAACAGTTATGCCTAACAAACCTGCAATCTCTTCATGCTTATATCCATCAATCACATACATACAAAAGGTATTTCGATAGGCAGGACTAAGCTTTTGAATCAATTTAATCAGATCCTCATAAGCAAGTTTGTCGGTATCATATTGAACCAGTCTTTCCACTTCTAGAAATCTATTCTCCACTTTTGTTATAACGGACACCCCCTTTCCTGATTTAAAATGGTTAATCCCTGTATTAATCATTATTCTTTTTAACCAACCCATAAACAACCTTGTTAAATCGACTTCATTCTCAGGTTCAATAAATCCGTTAATACTCTTAAACACCTTTACAAATCCATCATTCATAACCTCATTAGCCTGCTCATAGTCTTTTGTATATCGCAAACAAATTGATAAGGCATACCCATAAAACAGCTCATACAATATCTTCTGCGAAGCAGGCATACCCTGCTTGCAGCCATGCACTACGCCGTGGATTTTGGTATCGTAGCTAAGAGCTATTTCTCAAAAGTGTTTGTGTGATTTAATAAAATACCGTTCTATAAATACATACAAGATTTTTTAGAAAATGGCTGCCTCTAAAAAAAAAATAGTTCTTCTACATTGATTAGGACTCTTATACTGATTGAGATAAGAATACGTTCTAAAAATCAAATCATACTTTAAAAAATTAAGAAGCAAACCCTTTTTTAAGTTTTGAAAAAATGCCGACACTATTGGTCGACATTTTTTAAGTTCCGCTAAATTTCCAGATAAAAATTGGATTTTCATCTAGTAGATGGATTGATGCATTTCACAATATTACTTTTTACCAAAAAACCAAATCTATATAAGGGATTCCGAAATTATTTATGGGACCACCCATCCCATAAAACTTTGATGCGGATATTGTCAAAACGCCGAAACTTACAGGATAAGGTACAGGCCCGGGACTAAATACACAAATCCGACCGATAGTATTGCCAATATTTGGACCATAACCAGCAGGAGGAATAGTTCTACGAACGGTATATGAGTTTCCAGGGCTTAAAGTGCCAAAAGCACTCATATAACTAATGGCTGTAGAATTAAAAATATTTGAACCTGAGAACACCATTGTGCTGGTGGTATTATTATAGACTTCCATGGTGTAGGGCAAACTATTTGCCTGCATATACGCATTCCCTCTATATCCAATTCTGCAAAGGAACTTGATAGTGCTTACGGTAAAGGTATATTCATGTGTCAGCAAATCCATAGTAACCTTGTTGGTATAATTCGGATTTGATAAAAGTGTAGTGGTGTAAAGGTTTTGAAAATTGGTTCCTGTAGTACTACAGAATGGTGGTGGTGGGTTTGGGCATCCCATACAAATTATGGCAACAACAGTAACGATCATGGCTGAACGAACCCAAGGAGGAATTAACTTTTTCATAAAAAACAATTTAGAATTTAAGAATATTTGCCTACTCTTTTCGGTTTTCGGCTGCCCCGTTTATTAATGATAGAATGTAAAAATCATTCTCCCAAAATCTTCACTTCCACCCTTCTGTTATTGGCTCTGCCTTCAGGTGTGCTATTGGTATCGGCAGGTTGGCTGCTGCCATAACCATTGGCCACTAAACGATTTGCGGCTATGCCTTTTTCAATCAAATAATTCATCACACTGACTGCACGGTTTTTACTCAAGCGATTGTTCAATGATACCGAACCTCGGCTATCCGTATGCCCCTGAATTTCTACCCTGGCAGATGGGTTGTCCTGCAAGTATTTTACCAATCGATCTAAATCGGTAGAAGCTACTGTGTTCAATGTGGCCTTATTGGTTTCAAAGAAAATATTGTTCAGCACAAATTTTTGTCCGGCTTTGGCTTCCTGAATTTCCAATTCTAATTTCACATACAAAGTGGTACTCCTATTAAGTCCTTTTGTACTCACTTGTTCTATATTGCTGAAGTAGCCAGACTTCTTACCAGAAACAGAAAAATCTAAAGCGGCATCTAATTGTACCTTGAACTGTCCATCGGCATTTGTGTTTATATTTTGCAAACCGACTTTGGTATTGTTGTTTACAGAAACTTCCACATCGGCCACAGGATTGTCACCTTTTTTGTCCACTGCCTTGCCCGACAATGTAAAGCGTGGATCATTGTGCAACAGAATAAGATTAATGGCATTGCCTGCTGCATCAAACATAGCAGGTTCTATCTTCTTACTTTCTGAAATAATGCCATTGAGCTTGCCTTCCACGGTATATTCATCCTTTAAAACATTGGTCAATACTAACTTTCCATCTTCGTCCGATTTGCCCGAAAATACTTTTCCATCTGCCGACTGGATGGTTACTGCCGCATCCGGTAATGGTAAATTAGTGGCTTCATCTTTCACCCAAATAGCCACATCTTTTGTAATAGGTTTCACCACTTCCACCACAGGCGGTGGCGGAGCTGGCGGCACTGGTTTTTCTTTTCTTCTAAACAAATGTGTGCCTACACCAACCTGATAAAACAAGGCACTATTGTTGCTTTTGGTAAATGGCAATCGGTATTGTGCGCCGGTAAATACAAAGGCTTCGTCCCATAAATTGGCATGCACACCCAAACCCAATGGGGCATAAAATCCGGTTTTTCCGGCATTGCTGTACAATCCGACTCCAGCCGAAATATAGGGCGTTACCGCAGCTTTGTTTTCTGCCAAAATTTTGAAGATGCCATTGGCTTCAAAAGTGAACAATTTTTGAGTGGTGGTATAAGTTCCTGTAGGAAATGTGTAAATACTTTTAGTGTAATTGATACCGGCATTGATGTCAATATTTTTATGTAGCCCCTGCCAGTAACTTAAACCATATCCGGCCTCCATCATAGGAAAATTGCTCCACTGGCCGTTCTTAATCACTTTGCCGAAATTGGAGGCCTTTATGTTCATGGCCGTTTTAAAATCGGTAAAAGAATAATGCAAGGTAACCGATGGCATTTTCTTTTGTGCCCAAACCGAAAGGTTTGTCATCAACAACAGCAACAGTATAATTTTCTTAGTCATGTTTGTTTTTTTGCATGTTGGTAACGGTGTTGGTAATTATTTTTTGGGGATTGGCCAATGAAAAAGTATAAGGCTGACTGATTCCCTGCATAGCTGCATCGGTAGTTTCTACCGGCATACCTTTTTCATCTAATGTTTGAATCGTCCAGACAAATTGATTGGTAGCTGCCGGTTCAGCCACTACCATGTTCAACCTGGGCTGCCAGGTAAACTGGGTCGTTCCTTTTATCAATCGGTCCTCAATGGGTGGCGTGCTGCGTAGGGATTGCATTGGCGTTTGATCGGGTAATACCTGCCAAATTTGAATGCGGTATGTAGCCAATGCGCCTTGCATGGTGGGCGTTAACGGAGTCCATCTAAATATGATGAAACTATTGGCCTGCCTAGCTTCCAGCTCCTTGCCATCTGCAGGCTGCATCAATTGGGGCAACTGATAACTGCTTATAAAAAATGGCTTGGATGCTGTCCATTCTGTTCGGGGTTGGTCCTCCATGCCATCCCACAATCTCAGTCGGATGCTGTATTGGCCTGCGGCTAATTTACCTCCTTCGGAAAAACTGTTGGCCATTTGTGGCGAAGAAAAATTGCCGTTTTGCAATTGCAAAATTTCACTAAGTGGCAAAGCCCCTGCATTGCCTGAATAAGAAATAGGCAGACTTTGTTTAAACGGAAGTTGATACACCATCTGCCCATCGCTATTTAAAATTTCAGTTTCAAAACGAACTGGTCTGTCCATGGCACCCATCCCCAATGATGTTATTACCACAGTGCCATTTACAGGACGATACCATTCGGCCAAATAAGCCGATGGTCTGGAATTGATGGCAAGATTCACCCTTAGTTGCGCATGCACCACCAATGCGGTTGCACAACACCAAACCAATAGCAGCATTGCCTTTACTATTTTTTTGCGATGATATATTGTGTAGTTCATTTCTTAATTTTTTTATCCTACTAATCGAATCATTTATTTTCCTAATCGATATTGAATGGAGGTTCTTACATGGCTTTCCAAATAATTAGCACCTAACAATGAAGGAGGAGGCACCAGTTCGTTTCCGTACTTCAGGAAGTTGAGTGTGCCGCTAAAATTCCAGGTCATTTTGTTGGTTAATGGCCATTTGAAACCGGCAGTAGCCAACCAATTGTTGTTAGGTGTAAATGCCTGCAATTTTGTATTGGTATATTGCAACTGTCCGTTCAAACTCATCTTAGGTTTTTTCACCGGAATATTTACACCTGCTGTTCCGGTATAAAGCCGGAGTTTGATATTCCCAGGATTCACTACGTTTTGAAACCAAAGCGCACTAAAATCGGGCGACCAGTTTTTGTTGAAGAAAACCGGCACATACATCAGCATTGCACTTTGAATATTGTTTTTTGTAGGCGGATTGGGCAAAACCGTTTCTTCATATTTGCTCCAGGAATAAGTGGCACTAAGCATATTGCTCATTTTTGAATTGCTCCAAGAAAAGCTGGGGTTGATGCTTAAATCGTTGGCCACATTTTTCAAGCCCAAAAAAGAACCTACAGCAGGTGCCTGAAATCCAAAATTATTGTAGTTGGCATTTAATGAAAACTGATCGGTGAACTGCGCAAACACATTGGCATTGGCAATAATCTGTTTGTTGCGGGCACCACTCCAGTTGGAAATGCGTCGGCCAATATCGCCATTAAACAAATACTTATTGTCTTTTGAACTGATGCGGGTGCTAACCGTATATTCCAATCTGTCGTTTTGCAAATAAGGATAGCCTGCTGTGTAATACCCTTTGCTGAAAAACCTTCCGTTCAATCCAATATCAAATTGCTTTGATTTTTTGCCGATAGCCATCTGCGAAGCAAATCCTTCTGCCGTGCTAATTCGGGGTTTCAGCAAACCTACCAACCCTTTAAAACTTCCATTGTTGATGTAGGGTGCCGTTGTATTATTGATATCTCTTGAATGATAACTGTTTCCCAATTCGGTATTAAAATACCATCCGGTTTTACCTTTTACATTGAGCAAAAATGTAGCCACCGTAGCTTCCTGCGGATCGGGATGTGGCGGTTTGTTGATGGCCGCAATGGGCGGAATACTGTTTTCAATATCCTTACTTTTTACAATATTGAAGCCTGCAAAATAAACGCCTTCCTTCTCAAACCCAATCTGTGCCATCGTTTGCCGGCGTCTGTAAATACCTAACACACCGGGCAAGGGAGTATAAATAGCATCTTGTTTTCGTTGGCTGATGCCATGAAAAAACTTTAACCTGAACCTGCCCGGACTTAACTTAAACCCTGCTCCAAATATGCCCAAATCGCCGGTGCTTAAAGGGCTGTATTGCAAATATTGTGTACCCAATTGCAACTCGGCCCATTTGTAACTGGGGTTTAAACCGATGTTATTAATAGGGTTGGTAAGCCATTGCCCCAAGGTTTGTTTGGGTCGAGGAATATTGGATGGCCAGTAACCACCAATGCCGTTGAAATTATAGTTCATCGGGCTTACATTGATGTTGATGGGCAACTTAAATTTTCCATACGTGAAAGTTGGATTGAAATTGAACCGCACCACATGCCAGGGCCGGCGGGCATTGTAGAAGCTGGGGCTATTGGGTTTGGTGGTCAATCCGTAATAATCATAAGACATACCCACATTGCCCGAAACTATCATTTTGGGCTTTTCTATTTGGGCATTGGCCGTAATGCTCCAAACAAAAATAGACAGGAAGAGGAGTTTGTACTTCATTGTTTTGTTTTTGCAGGATGCATGTATTCAGGTTTAAAAATTAGGAACTTTTTTAGTGGACAGTTGATAATCGCCAAACAGATCACAAAGTTTTTTAATATCCTTAATCCTTGTATAATTATTATTGCTCAATACGGCGATCACCACATTTTCATCAGGCAATCTAATCAGCAACGCCCTATTGCCAGCCCACCAACCATCATGGTATAAAACCGATTTGCCATTACTGGTGGTTACTTTTTTCCAACCCATGGTGTATGTGCTGCTAAAGCTCATGCTGCTGCCAATGGTTTTGTATGCTATATCCAAAGTGGACTTATTCAACACTTTCCCGGAGCGCAAAGCATTGTCCCATTTTCTTAAATCCTGGGGCGTGCTATACACACATTTATCGCCATAAATCAAATCTAGATACCGAAGCCTGTAGGTGCTGCCATTGCGGTAATAGGACTTGGTGGCTTTGGCAAAATTGTTCAGGTTCACCACATAACTATCCTCCATTTTTAATGGTTTGAAGAAAGTATTGACCATATAATCGGCATAACTACTGCCCGATACTTTTTCAATTATCAATGCCAACAAAGCATAGTTGGTATTGGAATAATCATACACGGTACCGGGTTTATGTATTAGCACTTTTGATTTATTATCGGCCATCACATCCAGCAAATCTTTATTGGTTACGTTGATGGATTTATCCCAACCCGCTTCATCAATAAATTGTAGATAATCTTCCAGCCCACTTCGATGACTGAGCAACATCTTCACTGTAATATCGGGGTAAGGGAATTTAGGGAGATATTTTATCACCGCATCCTCTAAATTCAACCGACCTTCTTCTATCAGTTTCAATATAGCTGCGGAAGTAAAAGTTTTAGTAATACTGGCAATATCAAAAGCAGTATGACTGTTTACTTTATCCTTGTAGCTGTAATATTTTTCAAACAATACCGTATCGTTTTTAGCTACTACAATGCCGCCATTAAAATCTTTTGGCACAGTAGCATTTATCACAGAGTCAATCTTACCTGGCAATTCAGGAGGGATTGGAACATAAATTGGAGGTTCTGGTGGATAGCCGCCCGGAGGATAACCACCCGGAGGATTAACCCCACCACCTGGAGGATTGGTTCCTCCATCACCCACGTTTACTTTAAAAGTGCAGGCACATTTTTTAGTGCCGCAATTGGCTGTAAGCGTGATGGTATAAGCGCCCGGAGCCGGGAAGGAAATGACTTCGTTTAAGGTAGTAACCACCTTGGTATAAATAATTTGGTTTTGCTGGTTATACACCACAATTTCATTTTTGGAGGAGATGCATTTGCCATCGCAGTAATACACGCCCGATAACACATAATTGGTATTGGCTACAATGCCACTCAATACGGTGTTACACAAAATTTGCTTATTTGGGTTGGGTATGCCTGATTGTTGTGGCACTAAATAAAGATTGGTCCAGGTATCCGATAGATTGCATTTACAATCTGCCGCATCTGGAATATTGCCAGAGGCGCAAATAATCTTATCACAAGTTTTGCAAAGTGTATCCATCAATGTAAGATGGAAACAAATTTTATCCAACTTCAACACACAATCTTTCTTCAATGGTTTTGGCAAGGATAATTGTATTGGGATGGTATAAGTGCCCGGCATCAAAGGGCTGCCATTGTTCCAAACCAATTCTTCGGGACAGTTTCCATTGGCGGATGGTGTGCTGCCGGATGAAGTGTAATCGTTCCAAACTAAAGTGCCTAATGATGTGTTGCTTGCATCGGGGAACAAACAACCTCTTTCCAAAATCTGCACTTTACAGTTTTTACAATTGGGATCATTCCAACTGTACTTAAAATCGGCCAAACTAATCCTCACTTCCTTCACCGGTTTTTGAATGGTGAAAGTAAGATTGTAATTGACAATAGTAGCCGAACTGTTGGTGCCTGAAATGCTTACTGGCGCTACCTTTGCAGAGTCTAACAGATTGGTGCAATTATCGCATGGCGGTATCAGGGAACAATCCTTCACATACACATTAAACTTACCTGTGGTATCGGCACAACCACCAGGGAAGGAAACAGTAGCAAAGAAATGGTGAATACCGGGATGCAATCCAGATAAAGGCAGGTTTTCGCCAGTACCTACATTGGTGATGGCAGTACCATCATCATCAAACCAGTTCACCGTATATCCTATTGGATTGGGTTTAGGTAAAGGAAACCAAAGGGTATCTGTGGTGCAAAGCGTATCACATCCCACAGGGAACAGGCTTACATCGGGTCTTGGCTTTATGGCGCCTACAAACTGACTCACGCTACAACCCATTGGCGAAATAGCTGTTACCATTATCATTCCAGGTTTGCCAGTAGTCATGGTACTACCAATAAATCCATTGCTCCAAGAGTACACATAATCCTGCGGACTTACGGATGGACTGGCGGTAGCCGTAAAAGTATATACATTGCCTTCGCACAAAGTGCCGGTAGGTGCTGTTACAGAAAGTGTGGGCGTTTGCACAATGGTTACACATAAGGTATCATAAGCCTTGCAACCTGTAATATTATCGGTAACGATTAAGGTTACTTCATAATTACCGGGTGTTTTTGAAGGTATATCTACAGTAGTAGAATAGCCAGTTGGTGGTGAAAAATTTCCGGCAGCCGGACCGGTAATGCTCCATTGGTATTGATAATTGAAATTATATGCATAGTTATACAACGAGAATGGAATATTGCCAGAGCAAACTATTTTACTTCCCATAATTTTTGCTATCGGCATGGTATGATAGGTGATCTGCACATGATTGGATGTGGCCATACAGCCAGGCCCATTGGACACTACAACCCAGTATTCACCATGAGTATTAGCGGTGTAAGTAGCATTGATCGCACCGGCAATCGCCGAGCCATTCATAAACCATTGATAGGTACTAAAGCTGCTCGGCGATGCTGTAAGAATAACAGAATCTCCTACACATATTTTTTGATTGGTGCCTATACTGACTGTTGGTGCAGGGTTTACAGTTACATTTAATGTATCAACTTTCGTACAACCATACACATTAGATACCGTAAGGGTTACAGTATAATTGCCTGCATTTTGATAAGCATGGGTTACATTTTGTAAATTGGAAGTGAACCCATCGCCAAAATTCCAATGATAAGTTAATCCGGTAGATGTGGAGGTAGCGGTAAATGGCGCATCCGTTTTTACACAAAGTGGCGTAGGTACATTCATGACCGCATCCACATTATAGGTTCGTACTGTGTCCTGATAGCTAACTGTACAAGTACCATCCGTGATGGTGAGCGTAATGTTATGCAGTCCACCAGCACCATAAGTAATCATCGGTGGTGTGGCCAATGTACTACTGGAAGGCGTACCACCAGGGAACGACCAGTTATAGGAAAGTATGGGGTTGATGGATTTGCTCAGGTTTACAAAACTGGCTTTATCACAAACTGCCGATGCCGTAAAGTTGGCTGCAATAGTAATTTTTACATCTTTGCAAATTTCTTTGTCGCAATAGCCTTCTTTGCTAAACACTGCACAAACTTTATAAGTGCCGGTATCTTTATACTGATGGGTGATGTTGATACCATTTCCCTCATGACCATCTCCAAAATACCAGTGCACATAACCCAAAGCTGCTGCAGGACTGGTAGACCCTGTAAAGCTTATCGGGTTACAAAGTGTATTGGTGAAGTTTACTGTGTAATTGGTTATACCCGTACATGTATCGCAAGGAACTTTAACTACCCGAATGGTATCAGTATATTCTTTGCAGGATGTGTTGCACAAGGATATAGTGCAGTAATACCAACCGGGATTTGTAACAGTAAATATGGGTGATGTAGCACCACCAATGGCACTACCTGTTCCGCCAGGGGATAGTGATTTAAACCACTGATAACAATACATACTGGAATTAGGAATAGCATGTAATGTTGTATTAATAGTATCCCTACAACCCCAAACCGTTCTGTCCTGTGTGGACAACGCCGCACTTAAATTCAGTTTTTCTTCAGGTACTACTATGCTGGCTTTGGCTGTGCATCCGTTTATCGATACTTCCAGATTGTAAACACCAGCCTGTGTAATGTTGATGGATTGTGTATTATGTGGTGGCCCCAGCAATACATTATTCAAATACCAATTGTAGCTTGTGCCCCCACTGATGGACGAGGTAAGCGTTAATCCGGTACTTGAACAAAGCGAACCTGCTTTGGTAATGGTTAAAGGTGGTGGACTGGAAATGGTTACAGTTTGACTAACGCTACCTCCACAGGTAGTGAGTGTTAGCAGACAGGTATTTCCTACGGTAGAACCATGCCATAATATCTGTACCGAATTGGTTCCTTGCCCGTTTAAAATAGTTCCTAGGCCATTGCTTAAAGTCCAGTTGTAACCACCGGGCGGAGCAGGAGTGGTGCTGGTATAAGTTACCACCTCATCCATACAGGATGTAAGACTACCAGAAAATTGCGGCGCAGTATATGTATTCACATTAACCGAAACAGGCGCAGAAACACAGCCGTTTACATTTTGAGTAACCTCCACTTTGTAAGGCCCAGTATTGTTCCATGTTACCATTACGGAATCATATTGCGATCCCATATAGGAAGTAATGCCTCCTCCGGTTATGTTCCAGTTAAAAAATCCACCCGACATGTTAGAAGTGGCGGCATACATCACCGTACTACCCGGACAAATCATTATAGGCCCTGCAATGGGCGAAAGAACTGGATTGTCTAAAACGTCTACCTGCATGCTGGCAATGGTGTTACAGAAACCTAATGGATTGGTAGTTGTAGCTGTAACCGTGTATGTGCCGGGCGTATTCCAAATGCCGGAAATAGAAGTACCATTTGAAAAAGTGGTGGGGCTAAAACCCGACGTCGGACTGATTGTCCAACTGGCATTGCCACTTGCTATTAAGGTAAAAGGCTTACCCACACAGTATTTTGGCAACCCTGCAATTTTAAACGACGGCACAACATCTACTTTCAAACTGGCTTTGCCGGAACAACCTGTATGTGGATTTTTATAATCACATTCAATGGTATATGTGCCTGGGGAATTCCCCCAAAGAATATCAATGTCAGCCGTATTTTGATTGACGCCAATAATATTATTTGGTCCGGTTACTGTCCAATTGTAAAACGTGCCTGGCATTTCGGGCAAACTATAAGTGGTCATCGTATTTGGACAAACCTTGATGCTACCCAACGGTGTCATGGTTGGATACAGGACGGGTACATTGATAGTAGTGGAATTGCCACAAGCCCCACCACAGTTCCCGTTGAGCGTAACGGTTGCAGGATAACTTCCGTTCCAAACTACTTTGATACATTGTCCCTTATCAGATCCGATAATGGTTCCGCCAGTTACCGTCCAATTCATACTGGAACAGTTATTGGGTGTGCAATAGGTGGCGGTATCGCCTTTGCAAAGCATAAGTTTACATCCGGGCTCTATTACCAATCCACTTTCTGGTTTTATGGTAATGGTTTGTCGCACAGTATCTCGGCAGCCACATTCTCTTTCCTGCTCCTGCGGCGGTTTTATTGAAACCGGTTTGTTATAAGCCACCATCGTTACAGTATAAGTGCCCGGGGTAGTGAAAGTATGGTTGGGGTTGGTTTGGGTGGAGGTAGTTCCATCGCCAAAATCCCAGTAATAAGCTACTCCACCCACTGAAGTATTTGTAAAGGAAATATTTTGATTAAAACATAAAGGACTGGCCGGTGTAAAAGTAAATCCCGCCGTAGGCGAATCTTTAAGACTGACCAATGTTTTGATGGTATCCTTACAAAGCCCGTCGCTACTACTTATCACCACCTGAATAGAACCATTTGTTCCATTTCCCCAGGTAATAAGCATTGGATTTCCTACTGCGCCTGCAGCCGTACCTCCTGTTACTGTCCAAGTGTAGGTAAAGCCCGGCATATTGGGGAATATCATATACGTCTGATCCGCACCTCTGCAAGCCAGCAAGGAATCCGGCTTTTCAGGGTTCTGACCAGGACCTCCATTTGGGTGATCAATTTTTTCTTTGCAGGGCCCCATGTCGGACACCAATCTAAAATCGGGACAACAATTTTTTTGTGCCAAAAGAGGTTGTACCAAACAAATGAAGAATAATATGTAGAGTAGCTTTTTCATGGATGGTTAATTAGAAATTTCGTAACAGATTATTTGTTCGCAACTCACACAATTTTCATCGGTAAAACGATACCGAATACAGATGGTACTTTTTCTGTTACATCCTGATTTGTTTTCGGGTAATGGAATCTTAAATTTGAACAGAAGATTGCCCTGCTGGTTACAATGCCATTCAATCATTTTAGATGGATAGTAGGTGCTGTTGTTTACAGGGCTTGCATTCCAGGCCGTGCCGCCATTCCAGGCTGCAGAATTTGGAGATATGAAATTGTAAATCCAGTCTTCATGTGTGGCACATTTCATGCAGGCCGTGTCAATGGTAGATTCTTTTACCGAAACAATTTCGGCTGACAGGTATTTAATATTTACAGGCGATATATTGAACTGCTGACTGATGGAGGCCACATTTGCAGGACTGACAGCTACCGTCTTTCCTTTGTCCACAATTTTATTGGCACAGCAGGAATCATATTTAGTCGAAGTAGAATCTTTGGGTGGTTCGGGTGTAACCATTTCGGGCATATTAACCGAAAACATGGTAGGTTCACTTTGTGCATTTTTACAAACGAGTCTTTCGTTTTCGTTGATGGCCGTTACCCTCCACACATATTTGGCATTTCTCCTTTCAAAAGTATTCGGTGGTGCCATGTATTTAGTAGTGCCTTTGATATCTTTAATGATCAGCGGATAATTATTATACAAAGCTTCAAACATGGTTTGCCCATCCTCTACTTCCCAAAGCATTAAACGATAGGTAACAATACCCTTTGCCGACATTATTAATGGTGTCCAAATAAAACTAATGGGTTTTAAAATATCAGTAGTAGTAAGGATTTGGTTGGTAGCAGGTGTCACATTAGTTGGTGCAGTACATTCAACAGGTCTTATTTCAAAAGGCACACATCTTTCAATGGTTTCGGTATTTCTGCCCTGATTTTTTATAGGAATAATTTGCACACAAAGTTCAAAACTTCCATTAGGAAGCACGCAATTATCGCCCAATAAAGAAAGTGCTGCCTGACCTGCCCATGCCTTTGGCGATCCGGGTTTGATATTAGTAGGTTGTGCTGTAGCAGGTTGATTGCTGCCGCAAACTACTTGTCCCGAACTGGTTTTTATATACACTAAAATCCGACTTTCGGCTAAAGCCCCAGTGCCTGAAACCGTAATGGTAAACATATTGCCGCCCGAAGCCCAGTTGGCCGTATTGGCCGGTGGCATGGGTGGTAAGGATATCGTGATGTTTTGGCCAGAAAGTTCAGGAAAGATAATGGCCTGCAATAGGATCAATATAAATAACAGCTTTTTCAATGACAACTGATTTAAACGGTTTATATATCAAAGATCAAAGCCAGGGAATTTTTGTTACCCCTAAATATCCAATTTTTTGGCAACTGGTAATTAATCGTTTTTTTGCTTAAGCAATCTACAAAATGAATAGAATAAAATAAAATAAATATTCTGGTGATTGGTAGCAGATTTCAAATTTCAGTTTTGATTAAAATGCAAAAAGGGGGATGACTCCCCCGGTTTTATAAAATTATCTATTTATCCTTACAATTGGTTCTGACTAGATTGAAAATTGAAAACAACAATCAACAGCCCTAGCACAGATTAATTTCATATATCATCTTCTCTTGTTTCTTTTTTATAGGCTTTAATAAAAAGGGCTCCAAGGTTTTTGTAGGGTGGGATATAATCTTCCATCCCCGTGATATGTGCCGCCGCACGAAATTCTTTCCAGAAAGGCATCCAGTCCACATCTTTTTTCAAACGGAGATTTTCTAAGAAAAGTCTAATAAATGGCAAATTAATATCTCGATAGCCCGTTTGTTTGGACGAAATAATATGGGCATCGCTTGATTTCTTTAATATAGAGTCGATCAAAAAATAACCTCCACATGACCCCATAAACACCACTCTGGAAGTAGGAGTAATGTAACTTACACTGGTGGGTGCATGGTAGCTGTGCCCTCGGTGAAAAGTTACAGTTGGAGACAATCCATTCTTTTCGAGAAAATCTGTCATCACCGACTGCGCAGGATAGTCCTGATCTTCCTCATTTTTTAGAGGCCTGTTGGCATACACATAAACCGGAACTCCTGTTACAGATTTTGCCACCACAAAATGGGCATTAGACTTATCCACTTTCCACTTGGGGTCGTTTGAAAAAGTACGGACAAAAATGTCAAAGTCTGTCATTCCATCTTCATCCCCATAAAAAAACATTTGAGTGATCACTTCTCCCTTTTCATTGGTAAAGCTTTTGAAAGGGATATCATACACCGGTGGGATACCCAGCTCTTTAGTCAGGTTGATACCATTAGCAGGATTGGCCGATAAGAATAATTTATACAGAATATTATAAATAGCAACACCCCGTGCATTATTTGCATGTACATTTCTGTCATAGTTTACTTTTATGTTGCGAAGCATTTGTTTGGCGATATCAGGCAAAGTCTCAAACACGCTGGCATAGGAATCTGCCACATCTACGCCGTCTTCTAGGCCGGTAGATTTTTCTAGTTTGCTTACAAAAGTTGTCATCAGGTTGGTTGCGTCCTGCTTATTAAATCCATTGAAAAATGTTTTTAATGTATTGTATCCAGCCGCCTGACTGATAAATTTTCTATAATGGTCAAAAGAAACACTTAGCAACAGAGAGTCTCCTCTGTTATTCATTTTCCTCATCATCAATGGAAAAATACCCGACACATAACTACTTGTATAGATCAATCCATCTGTAAGTACCGCTGCATAATAAAGTTCTTGTGGAGTAAGCTCCTGTAAGCATTTATACCGAACTGCATCAGGAGATTCGTGCAGGGCATTGATTTCATTGACAAACTCGTCTGATGCTTTTTTCTTTAACCGATCGGTAAGATCATCAAAGCCCACAGCTGTATCTCCTCTAATTGCTCTTCTATTATAGTCCAATTTTGTTTTTACCAACAAGCGGTAATACTGTAACCGGTCATCCTTTGCGGCATCCAATTCTGCAATTGTAACTTTTCCTTTTACCAGATTGTCTAAAAACGGATAATACACTTGCCCGCTATTCATTTTAGAAAGACCTACGACCGTTTTTACAAAATCATCATCCTGAATACTTCTTATGATATGGCCCAACTTATCACTAGCCTGTGCATAGGAAAACAACTGACTGGGATATTTACGGCCAACTGTTTTTATAATACTATCGGCGTATCCAGACTCCGGATACCTGCTTAACGCCAGAAAGGTTTTTTCCGGACGGAAATTACTATACTTCAATAACAATAAATCCTTGAGCTTGCTGTACTCTGGGTTTTCCTCAAAAATTCTGGGCAAGGTGGCTGTATAAGCAATATCGTATGAAAAATACTGCACAAAGGGAATCATAGATTCTTTGGCAGTATTCACTTCAATCAGTTTGCTGTATAAAGAAAATATTTGGGCAAAATGCGAAGGACTTACTTCTTTTTTACGCCAACCAATACGCATCTGCCTCAAAATATCATTTAGACCAACCAGATAACCTGTTTTTAGCCTGTTATCAATCTTGGCATCTGTTTCTATTCGAAACCTGATGGCTTCCACCTGATGATTGATTGCTTCGGTGGCCAATCTGCCAATATCGGGATTGTTTTGATACTCAAATTCATTATCCTTTCGGCCATCACTTGCCAAAAGCAATTCTTTTTCTTTCAATATCTTATCATGAAAACCCTGTCGGCTGATGGGAATTCGAACATCCTGACTATTAGTAGGTTGAGCAGATAGCAAACTGGCAAAAACCAATGACACAATAAATAATACTAAATCCTTTCTAAGCATCTTAAAATTTTTCTGGGGTAACAATTAGACATTGCAGGCTTCAAAGTTACTTTTATAAAATATGGTAAAAAGTTAAAAGATAACAATACGCTGCAAATCACCATAATAAAAAACAGCGCTTTTGCGCTGTTCAATCAAATCAAATATCGCGCCTGAAATCAACTCTGAGACTTTGAAAGTCCATAAACAGGAAACCGTTTTTGAATATGCACATATACTCCAAATAATAGAGCCGAATAAAAAATATCCCCCAAAAAGGCATTTACAAAAAGTTCAGTACTCATAGTATTGAAAAAAGGCAATGCCCTAAGATAGGTAATCCCAAGTGTCAAACCTGGTTCGTGGAAAGCGGTACCGGCGGCAAAATGGTTTGCGAACCAAACACCGAAATTGGAAATAATCCAAAAGATAGCAGATCCAGATAAGGAATAGCCCAATACTCTTATAGCCCTGGAACTATGCAAAGTAGTGCCCAGCAAGGTCACAAGGATCATTGCCAGATACACAAACACCTGTCCAATAATTACAAAAGGTTGAGAAAAGTTGTAGCTACCCATTACACCTGTAATCTGATGAACAAAATCCGAAATCAAATAGGCCAGTATTGGAATAATGAAACCCAATTTTTTATTTTGAAATTGTGATCCACTAAACAAAGCAATAGCTACCAATGGAGTAAAATTGTATGGATGTGGAATAACCCGGCTTAATGCAGCAGCCAATATCATGATAGTAATGATTCCTAATCTTGAACTAATATTTTTCATCATTTCCTTGTTTTGTAAGCAACAAAAGTAGGCAAAAAAAGTAAGTGGCGTTTTTTAGAACAATTTCCGTCAGATGCCACCTCATCAAATTTATCCATGCCATTTTTTTAAGAGAAAACCTTCACTATTTCGTCCAATGTTCCTATTAATGGAAATTAATACAAATCAATAAAGTTATCAACCTGTCAAAATTGAGTGCAAGTGTTTCTATTACCCTTTTCTCCATATTATATTTGCATCAATAAAAAAATTTGCATTATGAAAAAGTTCTCATTACTCATCCTGACTACCTTTTGTTTCAGTGCGTTCTTATGGGCACAACCTCCGGCTGGCCCAGCCAACTACGGAGATACCTATGGTAAAAAAATTAATAAAAAAGGCATTTCGGACTGGTCTGATGTTTCAAAAACGCTGGAACAAAAGGATACGGTGGTCAGCAAACTGCAAGGTAAGGTTTTGTCTTCCTGTCCCAAAAAAGGCTGCTGGATAAACATTGAATTGGCAGATAAGACAAATATGTTTGTAAAGTTTAAGGACTATGGATTTTTTGTTCCTACAGATCTTGTGGGTAAAACTGTGGTGTTGGATGGTATAGCCTTTACTAAAATGACTTCTGTGGATGAATTAAAACATTATGCCGAGGATGCAAAAAAACCACAGTCTGAAATAGATGCCATTACAGAACCCAAAAAGCAAGTTCGATTTTTGGCGGATGGGGTATTGGTTGTGAAATAGTATAAACAATTGATTAAAAGTAGTTTAATTTGAATAGTTCCTGATTTTGTTCCATCCATTTCAGCCTGAAACTGTCAGAAAAAAATTACTCATTTATTTCAATAGATCTGGTTTCATTTTCCTGTTGAAATATAGAATGTAAAAAGGAAAAAAGATTTGGAAGCAGGAACCAGCCTGTTTCCAATTATTTTTGTTATAAACTAGCTGATGCCCTACTTTTGCAGCCTAAAATTACAAGCTGTGGAAACAGCCATCAATCAATTTTAAAAATAGTTATAATATGCCAGACATTAAACCCGACGAAATTAGCGCCATATTGCGGGAGCAATTAAGCAATTTCAACGCTCAGGCGGATTTAGAAGAAGTAGGTACCGTATTGCAGGTGGGCGATGGTATTGCCCGTGTTTACGGATTAGGAAATGTGCGATATGGTGAATTAGTAGAGTTTGAAAATGGTGTTCGTGCCATTGCCTTAAATCTGGAAGAAGACAACGTAGGTGTGGTAATGATGGGTGGAGGAAAGGATATCAAAGAGGGTTCTAAAGTTCGTCGTACCGAACAGATTGCCTCCATAAAAGTGGGTGAAGGCATGAGCGGCCGTGTGGTAAATACATTGGGACAACCCATAGATGGTAAAGGCCCAATTGCTGGCGAGCTGTACGAAATGCCGCTGGAGCGCAAAGCACCTGGAGTTATATTTCGTGAGCCGGTAAAAGAGCCATTACAAACAGGTATTAAAGCGATTGATGCCATGATTCCTATTGGACGTGGCCAGAGAGAGCTGATCATCGGTGACCGTCAAACCGGGAAAACTGCAATCGCCATTGATACCATTATCAATCAAAAAGAATTTTTTGAAGCAGGAAAGCCTGTATATTGTATATATGTTGCTATAGGTCAGAAAGCATCAACCATTGCGGGTGTGATGAAAACGCTGGAAGATAACGGAGCGATGGCATTCACGACCATTGTTGCTGCATCTGCTTCAGATCCTGCTCCACTTCAGTTCTATGCACCATTTGCAGGAGCGGCTATTGGTGAGTTTTTCCGTGATACCGGTCGTCCTGCATTGATTATTTATGACGATCTTTCCAAACAGGCAGTAGCTTATCGTGAGGTATCTTTATTACTTCGTCGTCCGCCGGGCCGCGAAGCTTATCCTGGAGATGTATTCTATCTGCATAGTCGTTTATTGGAAAGAGCAGCAAAAGTGATTTCTAATGACGAGATCGTAAAAAACATGAACGATCTTCCTGAATCAATCAAACATTTGGTAAAAGGTGGTGGTTCATTGACGGCACTTCCCATTATCGAAACACAGGCAGGAGACGTTTCTGCTTATATCCCCACGAACGTAATTTCGATTACCGATGGTCAGATTTTCCTTGAATCTTCTTTATTCCTTTCAGGTATCCGTCCTGCGATCAACGTGGGTATTTCTGTAAGCCGTGTGGGTGGAAATGCACAGATCAAATCCATGAAAAAAGTAGCTGGTACACTTAAACTAGATCAGGCACTTTATCGTGAGTTGGAAGCCTTCTCCAAATTTGGTGGGGACTTGGATGCTGCAACTAAGAATGTAATTGACAAAGGAGCTAGAAACGTAGAAATCCTGAAGCAACCACAATTCTCTCCATTCCCTGTAGAAAAACAAGTAGCAATTATATATCTGGGTACAAATGGTCTAATTAAGGAAGTACCAGTAAACAGAGTGAAAGAATTTGAAGACCACTTCATTTTAGAAATGGAAAATAAATTGCCCGAAGTACTGGCAGCTTTTAAAACAGGAGCACTTCCAGAAGATGGTATTAATCAAATGGTGGAACTAGCCAACTCTTTAATTCCTCAATACAAAAAAGCTTAAGTTTTTACATTATTTGTCACAAGGCCTTGTTTTCGAACAAGGCCTTTTTTGGGTCCATTCATTCCCGATAAGCTGAACAAACGTTCAAAAAAACTTTTTTAACCCCTAAAAGAAAGAATGACTGAGGATTACACCCATCATGTTTCCATTCTTGATCAATAAATAATTTCAAACTGAAAGCCGTATTTTAGCAAAAAACTTATATGCCACACCAGCTAAAATGCCTTATAATAGATGACAATAAAGTAGCAAGAGTATTGCTAACGAAGATACTGAGCAACATAGAAGGCATTACAATAGCCGCCGAAATGGATGATGCCCTACACGCCAAAAGCTATCTCGACAATAACGAAATAGATCTCCTTTTTTTGGATATAGAAATGCCCGGTATGAGCGGACTTGAGCTGCTCAGAATGCTGGACAAGCGTCCACTCACCATATTAACCACCGCCAAACAGGGTTATGCAGTAGAAGCCTTTGAGCTAAATGTGGTGGATTACATTGTTAAGCCCTTTTCCTTAGCCAGAATCATGCTTTCTGTGGAAAGAGCTAAGGAACTATTGAAAAACAAAAATGTACAAATCAGCCAAGAATCTTCACAAAACTTCCTGTTTGTAAAGGATAACAAGACAATTAGAAAGATAGATCTAAATGATATTTTGTGGGTTGAAGCCAAAGGTGACTATATACAAATAACTGATATCAACAAAAACTATATTATCCATAGCAGTCTTAGAGCCATCGAAGATCGGTTTAATAGTCAAAAATTCCTGAGAGTACATCGGAGTTATATTATTGCGATGGATAAGATAGATTATATTGAAGATCGGATTGTTTATATTCATAACCAGGCAATCCCCATTTCAGAATCGTATAGAGATATATTATTGCAAAAATTGCATCTTCTTTAGTTCTACATTTGCTCATGGTATCACATTCGTTATAGAGCGACAATTATATCCGAAAACTTCAAGTAGTTCTCGGCAATTCAAAATAAACACCAAAATGGATCAAAAAAGCTCCCCTTTTTTCTCAATGGTAGTATTGTCATTGACACTAATGACATTGATTGTAATTACACAGTTTTTTACAAACCAGGCCACCCAGGCTTTAAGACAGGGTAATGAAAAAGCCGTAACTACCTTTCGAATAAACGGAGGCATTCAGGATTTGGTGAACCTGTCCTTTGATCTTCAATCCAAATTCAAAATACTGCATGATACACTCACTGAAAAACGTGTAAAAACGTTAAGAGATTCATTGACAATGTTGGGATACAATGCCAATGTGCTTACAACCGCTACTTCCATAGAGAGTAAAAATCTGTCCACAAATATTAATAATCTCATTGACAGCCAGATAACCATGTCTGAATCCATTATTGAAACTGCCTTAACAGCTAATACTGCCGCAAGAGCCAAAACAATAAACCTGATGATTGAAAGCAAGGTTGCCGACAAAGTCTATGCGAGTTGTCTCTCTCTTCAACTGATGCTAAAAGACAACCTACAGGAGACCCTGAATAAAAATACGGAACAGGCCAAAAAATTATCCACCTATAATCGGATACTTGCCATTTTTACCATTTTCATTATTTTATTTTTTGCCTCCATAATCATTCGAAGACAAACTCAGCAGTATAAGCTAATACAAGAATTGAGACTGGCCGAAGCAGCTGCACTCAAAAGTAAGTATGCAAAAGACGAATTTTTGGCCAATATGAGCCACGAATTAAGAACCCCACTCAATGCCCTCATAGGGTTTGGTAATCTTTTAAAAGATACCAATTTAGATCTTCGGCAAAAAGAATATGTGGACATGGTTAGGACTGGTGGAAAAAACCTGCTGAGTATTGTAAACGATGTGTTAGATCTTTCAAAAATAGAGGCAGGCAAACTCACCCTGGCACATCAGCCATTTGATCTATATAAATTCTTTGAACAATTGGAAAAACTATTTTCTGGATCCATAAAAGAAAAAAGCCTCTACTATCATTACTCCATAGACAATGCAGTTCCTCAATTTGTGATTGGAGACCCTGAACGCCTACAACAAATATTTGTAAATCTTATTAGCAACGCAATAAAATTTACCTCTACGGGAGGAATAAAAGTTGAATCGAGTGTAATATGGGCAGATGAAACTACAAAAAAATACAAACTTGTATTCTCTGTAAAGGATTCTGGATCAGGAATACCCAATAGCAAAGTAGAAACCATTTTTGAACGTTTCGAACAATTAGAACAGGGTAAACAAAGGCAGTTTGGAGGCACCGGTTTGGGCCTTACCATTGTGAAGAATCTGGTTGGGAAAATGGGTGGCGCCATTTCGGTATTTAGCCAGGTGGAAGAAGGCTCTGCGTTCACTTTCACCTGTGTTTTGGAAAAGTCTGATGTGGTTTCCATAGACTCAAATACGGATCCTGTTCAGGAAATTAGTTTCTTAAAGCATAATATTCTGGTGGCGGAGGATAATAAAACCAATCAAACACTTCTTAAACATTTATTCAAAAAGCACAAACTGAATGTGCAAATGGTGGACAATGGCAAAGAAGCGGTAGAGTTGTTACGTTCTGAAAAATTTGAACTCATCTTTATGGATATTCAAATGCCTGAAATGGACGGATACACTGCTATTAATATCATTCGAAAACGCCTTAACAATACCACCCCCATTATAGCCATGACGGCGTATGTAACCGAAACCGAAATAAATAAATGCCGGGAAGCGGGTTTCACTGATTATCTCTCCAAGCCTTTAGATGAAAAGCTTTTAATAGATATCACTTCCAAATATCTTGGTATAGAAGAAAGAAATAATAAAATGCAAGAGGATGCTGCGCTCAGTTACCTCAAGTCGTTAGTGGGCAATAATGATGCAGCACTCAGAGAGATATTGATGGAAATGGATTTGCAGTGGCAAAAGGACAAGGCGGAGATACTACATTATGCCCAACAAAATGATAGGCTTAAGCTAAATCAATTAATGCATCGTTTGAAAAGTACTTTTTCTCCCTTGGGCACCGATAATAATATTTACAAGACAATTGATGAAGAAAGTCATTTCTTTGCAAATGAAACAGACCCATTTGATAAATATGCCAATTTTGTAGAAAAAATTGATTCAATATTGGATGTAATATTAAAGAAAAAGTATTGAGTACTGTAGCAATATATACGAAAAAAGCTCTCCTCTCTCAATTATCTCTTTGGATTGGCGCATTGGCACTTTGTGGTGCCATGCTGTACTATTGGCATAACTATGGCTCTGAAAAGAGAAATAGTGATAATCAGGAAATTGAAGCTGAAAATATTTCAGTAGATCAGCTACTACTCACTTCCGGCGATCTTGAATTAGGAAATACAGTCAATCTGATAAATATTAATCTAAACAAAAATAATAACCCAATTTCCAACTCCAGTTCTCCTATCCAGACTAAACCTCAACGCTCACAGAAATATTCGAGAATCCTCGAATACAAAATCAAAAAAATAGCACCCAAGGAAGCTAATGGCTTTACTATAAAGCCTATCCCACAACCGTAATGAAAAAGAACCTATTGTTGCTATTTGTGGTAGCTGGTGTAGTCTCCTCCTGCGGCACACAAAAAAGACTATCGTCAGCAACCCAAAAAGCCATAGAAGTAAAAGAAATTATCACTGAAAACAATGCTACATTAGACAGTTTGCAAAAGACAACCCTAATGAATCAACAGTATTCAGAGAAAGACTCATTGCTAAGTATTAGTATCATGGAAGTTATTAAAAAACTTCAGGACAACTTAAATAAGATTGGAGAAACGGTACACTCGGTAGAACTAGCCTCTGGTTCAAAACGAAATTTTAATGACCGCAACTATTTCACGATCATGAAACCCTATATCGACCGACTGGATTCCTTCCAGACTTCCTCAAAGGCAAGAGAGAGGGTCTATGGTTTATTAATTGAAGCCGTTAAATTAAAAGCCTTTGTACAATTTGATTTAGGAACTTTTTTTGAAGCCGGGGTTTATCGCATTCCCAGTTCAGGACTTCCTATTATAGCCAAATCATTTAATCCTGTTTTAGATTCAGTAATTCAGTTATCAAATAGATACACCGATGTAACACATAGACTTTACCTTGTGTTTGTTGGATATGCTGATGGCCAGGCCATTAATAAAGAAGGAAAATTATATAAAGACCTGAGCAATTTTTATCCAAAAAATAACCTGCCAGAAAAAGAACAATTAAACCTAACTCTATCTAACCTCAGAGCTGGGGAATTACTAAGAAATATGAAAATGGTGGTTCAGAGTCGTGCAAACGATTTTGCACCAAAAGATATTAGCATGATAAGCTATGCTGCTTATGGAAGAGGCGAAATCATCCCTTTTTCAAAAATCACAGATTATAAAGAAAATGATGAGAGAAGAAGAGTAGTAGTTTTCTATTGGTCTGTGCTGCCAGTTGTTAGGAATTGAGGAAAAAGCAACCCAAAGTCTATCTATACAAAAAGTATTTTCCAGATTTTGAAACCCCGCGTATTCCTAACAACTCAATGCAATATTTTAAGGAAATCGTTCAGTGGCAGAGATTTTGACCAGGTTAAGAATAGAGATCTTTATACATCTTTTAAGATTTTGTACGTTCCATTAATAAGTGCATCAAACGGTTCTCATAAGACACAAATAATTTTTACATTTCATAGCTTGCGGCTGGATGTCCTATTTGAGATTGCGGAGGTTTGCACCCAGGCTACCTTAAATACATGTTCATAAATAGGACTAATAGAATATCGACCATTTTCGATATTGATACATTTTCTACTTGTTCTTAAAATTTTTAGGGGATACGCCCATTATATTTTTAAAAACTCTTGAAAAATGATACTGGTCTTCGTAGCCAAGACTGTAGGCAATTGTTTTTACATTATGAGAACTGTCCATAAGCATCTGACAGGCTTTTTGCACTTTAAAAGAAGTAAATAAATGTATGGGAGAGTATTTCATCCTTTTTTTGAAAATTGCGGATAAATGAGAGGATGATATAGCTAGTTTGTTGCTTAAATCATCTAACCGCAGATTCTTGTCTAAGTTTTCCTTCATGTAAGTAATGCATTGTTGTATGATGTCATTTTCATTCACAGAAATTTTCATTTCAGAGGGTTGAAAGGATGACAAGAACGCATATAGGCAACTGTTACTGTAAATAATATTATCTAGGTCATTCATTAGCTCCAGGTGCTGAATGATATCATAAAAGAGCAATTGCCGTGATGTATTTACAATGGCACTTATAGGGCCATTCTTTTTTGTTTTAGTTAATAGATTAAAATAAAATTTGGCAAACGTCCCTGTAAAATGCACCCAGTAAATGCTCCATGGGTCGCTAATGTCTGCACCATAACTATGTGCGGTATTGGCAGGAATAATAAAATAATCGTTGGGCTTAATAGTAAAACGTTTGGTACCTAAACTGTACCATCCTTTACCTTTTACGCTATGAATAAGTATGTATTGTGCACAATCATTTTTTCTTTCCCGATTATGGAAGGCCGCATTTGGATAGTATCCAATGTCCGTTATAAAAAGGTTGCGGCAAAAAATATGTTGTGTACAAAACTTCAATCTTGTTGCCGGAAGAATAATTGTACGTTGTCCTTCAAAGCCTTCTTTCTTTTTGGGAATATCAGGCTCTAATAATATATTTTTCTTTTTTGATGGCATAGAAAGCTGATACTGATTTTGCAATTCATTTTGCAATTTCGTAATTTTATCCATCACTTTGTTAGTTTTTGCTATTGAATTGAAAAGTTCGTTGCCATAGTTTTGAGTTGTCAACAATTGCTTTACTATATATGGAACGAAATCAGCACAAGATCAATCAAGGTTATATAATAGCCATTTCTTTTATTTCTGCTTTGGGCGGATATCTTTTTGGATTTGACTTTGCGGTAATAGCAGGCGCACTTCCTTTTTTAAAAGAACAATTTGCCTTTAACGAATATTGGGAAGGTTTTGCCACTGCCTCCCTTGCTTTGGGGTGTGTAGTGGGGTGTTTCATTGCAGGTGCTCTTTCGGATAAGTATGGCCGAAAACCTGGACTAATGCTGGCGGCCTTCTTATTCTTTATTTCATCTTTAGCAATGGCATTTTCAAGTACCAGAGATATATTCATCCTTGCTCGTTTTGTGGCCGGCATAGGAGTGGGTATGGCCTCTATGCTCTCTCCATTATACATTGCTGAAGTGGCGCCAGCCAATACAAGAGGCAGAATGGTGGCTATCAATCAGCTTACAATTGTAATCGGAATACTAATCACCAATTTAGTAAACTACACCCTACGTAATAGTGGACCAGATGCTTGGCGTTTGATGGTAGGTTTTGGCGCAATCCCTTCTGGTTTATTTTTGTTAGGGGTCATCTGGTTACCCGAAAGCCCCAGATGGCTATTAAAAGAAGGAAAAGATAGCCAAGCTGTAGCAGTACTGAATAAAATTGGCAGCGTTAATTATGTAGCCGAAACCTTATCAGGTATTAAAGGCTCATTAAATGCCAGCAATGTAAAATTCAACTATAGCGGAGTGTTTAAAAAAGCTGTTTTCCCTGCCGTTGCTATAGGTATAGGGCTTGCTGTATTTCAACAGTTTTGTGGCATTAATGTGGTGTTTAATTTTACTACAACCATTTTTGAAAGTGTAGGGTTCTCAAAAGACGACCAGCTAAAGCAAACTGTTTTTATAGGCATCATTAATTTAATATTTACGCTGCTGGCCATGTGGCAGGTAGATAAACTGGGTAGAAAACCATTAATGATCATTGGTTCGCTTAGCCTTGCAGTTTTGTATATAATTAGTGGTCTGTTACTTCAGAATAAATCTCCATTGGCAGCCTGGCCCCTACTGGCTGCTATTGGTATGTTTGCCATGACTCTGGGTCCCGTAACCTGGGTATTGATTTCCGAAATATTCCCGACTCATATTCGTGGTGCAGCCACTTCTATAGCTGTAATTTCTTTATGGTTATCATATGCATTATTAGTTTTTACATTCCCTATTTTGGCTAGTAAGTTAGGCGCATATACACCCTTCTATATTTATGCTGGTATTTGTGTGCTAGGGTTTTGGTTTATAAATAGCCGGGTAAAAGAAACAAAAGGGAAGAGTTTGGAAGATTTAGAGAATGTATTTAGAGGTCATTAATATTAGGTAGCTAGTTTTCTCATTTTGCATAAGCAGCACAATCAATAGCATTCTCCGGAACAGCCGTGTGAAACAACTACATGTTTTAGAAATAAAAGGTTTTTTTATGATACAAAAGCATGAGCTGTTCCCTATCTCGCAAAGCAAAATAAACAGTAACTCAAAAATGATACAAACCCAAATTGGTAACCCCATCTAACTATAAAAAAATTAAAGCAACGTGAAAAAAAATTACTTCTACGCACTGACACTTTTACTGCAAATGGCACTGGGCTATGTATCTGCATCCGCACAAACATACCGTGTTGACCTGGCAGGTATTTGGTCTTTCAGAATTGATTCATTGGACAAAGGAATAAAGGAGCAATGGTACCGTCAGAAGCTGGCAGATAGGATTAGCCTTCCAGGCTCAATGACTACCAACGGCAAGGGAGATGATATATCGTTGAATACACCTTGGACAGGAACCATCGTTGATTCATCGTGGTTCATTAATCCGGAGATGGCCGCTTACCGTGAGCCGGGCAATATCAAAATACCATTTTGGCTACAGCCAGTTAAATATTACAAAGGTGCCGCTTGGTATCAAAAGACAGTGAAAGTACCTGAAGGATGGAAAGACCGCCACATCGAACTAGTTCTGGAACGTTGCCATTGGGAAACAACAGTGTGGATTGACGATCAGCAGGTAGGTATAGGCAATAGTCTAGGTACGCCACATATCTTTGATCTGTCAAAAGCTATCACACCGGGTACACATCGTATCACCATAAGAGTTGACAATCGCACTAAAGCAATTGATGTAGGGAAAAATTCACATAGCATTTCCGACCATACACAAAGCAACTGGAATGGTATAGTAGGCAAACTGTTCCTAGCCTCCCGCCCTGCCGTTTTTATTGATAATGTACAGTTGTACCCCGATATTCATAAAAAACAGATCACAGCAAAAATAACAGTCAGCAACAAGGTCAACCAATCCGGCAAGGCTGAATTGAGTGTGCAGGCCATTGCAAAAACTGCAAATGCAGAAAGGTTAAAGCCTCTGAAAACAACCATACTGTTGCAAAAAGAAATGAATACAGTGGAAGTGGTTTACCCAATGGGGAACCAACCTTTACTATGGGACGAATTTAACCCCAATCTATATACGCTCTCTGTGCAGTTAAAAAACAATATAGGTACTGATACAAAAACTGTCAGTTTTGGCATGCGTGAATTTGTCGCCAAAGGCACACAGTTCAGCATCAATGGGCGACTCACTTTTCTGCGTGGCACGCTGGAATGTGCCATCTTTCCCGAAACAGGATATCCACCGACAGATGTGGAGTCGTGGTTGCGTATTTTTAAGATAGCAGGATCGTACGGATTGAATCACATTCGCTTTCATTCTTGGTGCCCGCCAGAAGCGGCTTTTGATGCGGCAGACCGTTTGGGATTTTATCTTCAAATAGAAGCCGGCTCCTGGGCAAATCAGGGTACTACGATTGGTGACGGCAAACCGCTCGACAAATATATTTATGATGAAACAGATCGAATAGTGAAGGACTATGGCAACCACCCTTCCTTTTGTATGTTGACTTACGGCAACGAACCGGCGGGCAAACATCATATACAATACCTCACAGATTATGTGAATTACTGGAAAAAGAAAGACAACCGACGGCTATATACTACCGCAGCCGGTTGGCCCGTGGTTCCCGAAAACGACTATAACAGTACATCCGATCCGAGAATTCAAGGATGGGGGCAAGGTCTGCAAAGCGTTATCAATGGCGAAGCACCTAAAAGCAATTATGACTGGAGAACCATTACAACAAAATGGGATCACCCAACGGTAAGCCACGAAATTGGGCAGTGGTGTGTGTATCCCGACTTTAAAGAGATCAGTAGATATAAAGGCATACTCAAAGCCAAAAACTTTGAGATATTTCAACAATCGTTGAAAGACCATAAAATGGCGCATTTAGCCGATAGTTTTTTGTTGGCATCAGGTAAACTTCAAGCTCTTTGCTACAAAGCAGACATAGAGGCGGCGTTACGCACACCGGGCTTCGGTGGATTTCAACTGCTCGACTTGCATGACTTTCCCGGACAGGGAACTGCACTTGTAGGCGTACTAAATCCCTTTTGGGAAGATAAGGGATATATCACAGGAAAAGAGTACAGTCGTTTTTGCAATGCAACAGTTCCATTGGCAAGATTTCCTAAAATGACCTACAGAAACAACGAGACATTACTGGTTCCCGTGGAAATAGCACATTTTGGCACAACGGCACTAAAAAACAATATCCCTTACTGGGAAATCAAAAATGAAACAGGAAAAATACTTTTCAAAGGACGGCTACCGAAAACAAACATTCCGATAGGCAATGGCACTCAGTTGGGTGAGATAAAACAGGCATTGTCTGGTGTACTCCTGCCGCAACAACTGGTATTAACTATTTCCGTTGGAGAGCACCAAAACTCATGGGATTTCTTCGTGTATCCTTCCTCCCCTTCTGAGTCCGGTGAATCTATTCTGGTAACTCAGCAGTTGGATGAAAAGGCTAAGGCAACCTTACATAATGGCGGCAAAGTATTGCTGACGCTGAAGAAAGGATCGGTAAGACCGGAGAAAGGCGGATCCATTGCGATAGGATTTTCAAGTATCTTCTGGAATACCGCATGGACTGGTGGTCAGCCACCACATACTCTCGGAATTTTATGCAATCCAGCACATCCGGCCTTTCAAGCGTTTCCAACTGCCTATCATAGCAACTGGCAGTGGTGGGATGCCATGAGCCATTCAAATGCTATCATACTTGATTCCGTCTCGCAGGGTCTAAACCCCATCGTTCGTGTTATAGATGATTGGGTTACAAACCGTTCCTTAGGCTTGGTCTTTGAGTGCAGGGTTGGAAATGGAAAACTGATGGTTTCCGCTATTGACTTGCTACAGCAAAGGGAAAAAAGACCTGAAGCACAGCAGCTTTTGTACAGTTTGAAAAAGTATATGAATACTCCGGCTTTTAATCCAACACAAACAGTTGACATTAATAATATCATGTTGTTGAGCAATCAATCTAAATAACTACAATCCTACTCACCCTATGGTTACTCTTCTCTCTGCGGCAAAAGTTGATTCTTCCGAATCCAAACAATCCGGCTTCACTTCTGCCTATCTTTTATGTGCTTTATTCGTTTTTGTTTTGGGTGGATATCTTTTTGGATTTGACTTTGCGGTAATAGCAAGCGCAATTCCTTTTTTAAAAGAACAATTTGCCTTTAATGAATATTGGGAAGGTTTTGGCGCAATCTCTTCTGGTTTATTTCTGTTAGGGGTCATCTGGTTACCTGAAAGCCCCAGATGGTTATTAAAAGAAGGAAAAGATAGCCAAGCTGTAGCCCTACTAAATAAAATTGGCAGCGTTAATTATGTTGCCAAAACCTTGTCAGGGATTAAAGGCTCATTAAATGCCAGTAATTAAATATTTCTTTTAAGACAATAAATTTTACAACCGCATTCTGTTAAGCGGCTTTGTAGTAAGAACAAAAAATATAAGTATGCAAGTAAACGCCTGGGAAGAAAGAATAAATATTCCTACTTACAAAATAGGTGAGCCTGATAGAAATCCAATGTTTTTAGAAAAAAGGGTTTATCAAGGAAGCAGTGGTGTAGTGTACCCACATGCAGTAATAGATAAAGTGTTTGATGAAAAAACCGACAAGGAATATATCGCTCTATATTTGGAGAATGAGTACCTAAAAGTAATGATTCTGCCAGAGTTGGGAGGCCGTATTCAAATGGCTTATGATAAAACTAATGACTACCATTTTATCTATTACAATAGTGTCATTAAACCAGCACTAGTTGGTTTGGCCGGTCCGTGGATTAGTGGGGGAATAGAATTTAACTGGCCGCAACACCATCGTCCATCAACGTTTGATGCTACTGATTATACCATTGAAGAAAATGCAGATGGCAGTAAAACGATTTGGGTGAATGAATACGAAATAATGTTTCGCACCAAATGTGCTTTAGGATTTACATTATATCCTGATAGAGCCTACATAGAACTACATGCAAAATTATATAACCGGACTCCTTTCCCTCAAACTTTTTTATGGTGGGCAAATCCTGCAGTAGCAGTAGATGAGCATTATCAAAGTGTTTTCCCACCAGATGTAAATGCTGTGTTTGACCATGGCAAAAGGGATGTGAGTTCCTTTCCTATTGCTACCGGCACTTATTATAAAGTGGATTATTCTCCGGGTACTGATATTTCAAGATACACGAATATCCCAGTTCCTACTTCATACATGGCAGTAAACAGTGAGTATAATTTTGTAGGAGGGTATCATCATCAAAAAAAGGCAGGTATGCTGCATATTGCCAACCACCATGTGAGCCCTGGAAAAAAACAATGGACATGGGGCTGTGGCGAATTTGGAAAGGCTTGGGATAGGCAACTGACCGATAGCGATGGCCCTTACTTTGAATTGATGTGTGGTGTGTTTACTGATAATCAACCCGACTTCGGTTGGATAATGCCCAATGAAGCCAGAGACTTTAAGCAATACTTTATGCCCTATAAAAATGCAGGGTATATTAAAAATGCTTCGGTAGATGCCTTGTGCAATCTTGAAATAGAAAGCTATACGGCCAATGTAAAAGTATATACTACTCAAGAACGCTTGGTGAATATAATATTGGATTGTGGCAATAAAAACATACTAAATGAAATGGTGAAATTATCACCAACGGTCTCATTCGATAAAACAGTGAATCTGTCATCGCCAGACACTGCACCCCAACATTATTATTTAAAAATAGAGGATGATGCAGGAAATATACTAATTGATTACAGGCCGGTGGTAAAAAAAGAAGAAGCCATACCCGACCCGGCATCACCAATTGCCGCTCCTCCAGAAATTAGCACAGTGGAGGAATTGTATTTGGCAGGCTTACATTTAGAGCAGTATCGCCATGCAACATACAATGCCGAAGACTATTATAATGAAGCCCTAAAAAGAGAACCCTCTGACATTCGAAATAACAATGCATTAGGCTTGCTGTTTTTGCGAAGAGGGGAGTATAAAAAAAGTGAGACTTATTTTACTAAAGCTATTGAAAAACTACATAAACATAATCCAAACTCTTACGACAGTGAACCGCTTTATAACCTGGGGCTGTGTTTACAGTTTCAGAAGCGATATAGAGAAGCGGAGAATTTCTTTTATAAAAGCACATGGAATGCTGCCATGCAGGATAATGCCTTTTTACAATTGGCCTATATATCCGCTATAAATAAAAACTGGTTAGAAGCATTGGAATTGGTGAACAAATCTTTGGTAAAAAATGCTGAAAGCCTCAAAGCAAAACATCTAAAAGCATTGGTTTTACGTAAACTAAACAACTACGATGCAGCTGTAGTATGGAGTAGGCAATCATTGCAGCAAGACCAGTTTGATTTTGGCAGTCAATATGAATTGTATAGCATACTAACAAAAACAGGCAAAATAGATGAGGCTATCAATGTATTAGAGGCATTAAAAAAAGTAATGCGTAATAGTAGCAACAGCTTCATAGAAATTGCTATTGACTATGCAAATGCAGGCGACTACCGCACGGCTTATGATTTTTTAGCGCAAATAGCAAATGAACAAACATCTCCTTTAGTATTTTACTACCTTGGTTTTTATGCAGCCTTATGCGGCAATAGAAATGATGCAGAAACTTGGTATGCAAAAGGATTTTCCTGTACGCCAGATAAAGTATTTCCAAACAGACTGGAAGACATTGAAGTGCTTACAAAAGCTGCTGAAGTAAATTCAGAAGATCATAAAGCCTTTTACTATTTAGGTAATTACTTCTATGGAAAGCGCCGCTATAGCGATGCTAAAGAATGCTGGGAAAAATCAATAGCCATCTGCGATACATTTGCAACACCACAACGAAATTTGGGAATTGCGTACTATAATAAGTTTAATCAAAAAGAAAAGGCATTACAGTATTTCGAAAAGGCTTTTGCTTGTGATGTTTCTGATTCGAGAGTCTTGTTTGAACTGGACCAATTGTACAAACGATTTAATAAATCGCCACAAGAAAGGCTGAGCTTACTTAAAAACTATAGCAACTTAATTGAAGAAAGAGACGATTTGTACATTGAATATATTTTGCTCCATTCTTTAACTGGGAAATTTGAAGAAGTAAATGCGTTATTAAAAGCAAGAAATTTTCATCCCTGGGAAGGCGGTGAAGGAAAAACTTCTAGCCAGCACATTCATGTGCATGTAGAACTAGCGAAGCAGGCTTTTAATAATAATAATTTTTCAGAAGCCTTGTCATTGCTTAAAACAGCCACCAATTATCCCGAAAATTTAGGCGAAGGAAAATTGTATGGTGCCCAGGAAAATGATATAGATTACTGGCTGGGTTGTGTATATAGCCGGTTAAATGAATCTGCATTGGCAAAAGAGCATTGGCTCAAAGCTTCTGTTGGCTTAGTAGAACCTGCTGCCGCTATTTTTTACAACGACCAGCAACCTGATAAAATATTTTACCAAGGGTTGGCATTGTTAAAACTAGATAGGAAAGCCGAAGCCACTACACGATTTAACAACCTCATCCGCTATGGAAAAGAGAACATGGGTAAAGAAGTAAAGATTGATTACTTCGCTGTTTCATTACCAGATTTATCCATTTTTGATGATGACCTAAATATGCGTAATAATATCCATTGTCATTATTTACTTGGATTGGGTTATTTGGGATTGGGAGATTATTATAATGCAGATAGTCATTTTAAAATGTCGTTGCAATTAGACTCCGCACATTTAGGCTGTATCACCCATACTTTAATGCTTGAATGGATGGTTGAATAAATGACAATAGCAGCATCCGCTGTTATTGAACAAGCAGATTAATAGGAACAAAAGTAATGGTGAAAGATTTTATATCATTTTACTAATCCATAATAAATGAAATATCCTTTTTCTGACCTGTTTTTATAGCCAAACTTTGAAATAGTAAACTTGTAATCCTGAATTTTAAACGTGGACTAAAGTGTCCACGTTTGCCCCTAAAAGATGTTAAGATAAATGCATGAACCTACCGTTATTTTTTTGCATTTCTACTACTGCTGCAACAGCACAATACTTTGTTACTAATAATCATTTATCCAGTTTGTTTGAAGCAAAGTTGGCAAAGGTCAATTGATTTTTTGCAGTATTGATATAATGACTGATTTGGAAAATCGTACACAGGCAAAGCTATTAAAATACAGTTTGCTGAAATATATAAATCGGAAAGATTTTGATCCAACAGCTGAGTTGACAGTAGTGCAATTAGCCACATTTTTTAAAATACCGACTTTTTGCTTTTGATTGTTTTTTATTGATAAACCCTCCATCCGAAAGGGATGAATCACCTTGACTCCCAGATCTATACATCAAAAGCAAAGACGTATATAGTTCTTGTGAGTGCAATATTCTGGCTGATTAATCTGACTGTTTCCAAGCAGGCTCAAGCAAACCAATTACTTTTTAGGTATTATAGGCATAGGCATGGTTTTCAAAATATCACCAAGCACAAAGCCCACAAGAGCAGGTTATAATTCTTAGGCAGCCCAACTACTTCTATGGTACCGCTTAATCAATGGCCAGCCGTGATTTTGACAGAAATAGCTATCGTATTAAGCTCATTATATGGTAACACAAATTCTTTATTTGGATTTCTTACCCAAAAAATCACATCAAATCTTCTACAAAAAAATTGCTTAAAAATATTCGGCGATCATTATACCCAATCCGGCGAATAAGTAAGGGCATTCATAGAATATGATTTAACCGATATAATCAAGAGCACTATTTTTACAGCGGTTTAGAGGGCTTAAGAGTGGGCTTCGGCGCCTTTCTAGGTTATACGTTCGCCCCTCTTTCTTTTTTTTAAAAAAATCAGCTCTGGGTAATATCACCTATTAAACTCAAAATTTATTATGATGAGTTTTAGAGAATATGTTACATATGAATTAAGCAGTCAGGGCAAATTTAATTCCATCCTATCGCAAAGCCTATTTCCTGAAACTATTACCTATTCAAATAATACTATCAATCTGATTATTGAAAAGATTATTAATACTTTACATTTTCAGTGTTATAAAAACAATAAAGCAGTAGAAATTTTCAAGATTGCTCATGATTGTGCCACTATCAATTTTTCTATCACCAAAAACTTGGATTATAATACAATTTTGTTAAAAGGCAGTGGAGTTATTTCTGAGCTTTTTGGCATGTCATTGTTAATCGTGGTGGAAGAAATTGCCCAACAAACCAAATCAAAAAACAATACCATTAATTACCTGATGGCGGCAATCGCACCCATTGTTTTGACTACGTTGAACAAGATTAACCTACAATATAGCTTCTCTCCTAAAGAAATGTGTAACTACCTGTTAAATGAATCAACAATTAAGCTTAATACACATACAAACACCAACCACTACGAACAGAATAATATCTTTAAGAAGTGGTTCCATTTTCTATATAGAAAACCAATTCTATAATAAAAAATTACTCCTCTTCCAGTTTTTCATCAGCAATTTTAGCAGTCACTTCCGGCATCATTTTCTTAATCGGATTGGCTCTTTGACTAGTATATTCTATTCTTTGGTTGATAATATCTATACAATGATAAATCGATGCCGAAAAAGACAAATGGTCTGCCACCCCTTTTCCGGCTATATCAAAAGCAACACCATGATCTGGAGAAGTTCGAACAACCCTCATACCCGCAGTATAATTGATTCCTTCTCCAATACTTAAAGATTTGAAAGGAATTAATCCCTGATCGTGATACATGGCCAACACAGCATCAAACTTTTCATATTGTCCTCTGGCAAAAAATGCATCCGAACTATAGGGACCAAATGCCAGTATATGGTGATTTTTAGCTGTGGCCAGGGCGGGCTTAATGATGGTTTCTTCCTCATTTCCAATCAATCCACCATCACTAGCATGAGGGTTTAATGCTAGCACTGCAATTCGTGGCTTGCTGATTCCAAAATCAGTTTGAAGTGAAGAATTGATTATTTTCAGTTTGCTGACAATGGCCTCACTGGTTATTGCATTGGCAATATCCTTCACTGCCAGATGTTCCGTAACTAGAGCTACTCTCATATTCTCTGCACACATCATCATGACTACATCAGTTGCCTCAAAGGCATCGCGCAAATAGGGAGTGTGACCGGAATAGGTAAAATCCGATGATTGTATATTATTCTTATGAATTGGTGCAGTTACCATACCATGAACTTCCCCTTCTTTAAGGGCATTCACAGCAGATTGCAGGGATATTAACGCATACTTTCCACCCACTTCATTCAGCTCTCCAGGGGTAATAGGCACATCCTCCTCCCAGCAATTGAAAACGTTTACTTGCTTTGGATTGATCCGGGAAAACTCCTTAATATATCCGAAATTGAAATTCAGATCAGTTAATGATTTCCTATAAAAATTAATTACTTTATTATTGGCAAAAATTACAGGGGTGCAAATCTCTGTTATTCGCGAATCAGATAATGATTTTATAATTAATTCGATACCAATTCCATTCAAGTCTCCGCAGGTAATTCCGATTATTGGTTTGTTCATATTTATTTTAAAATAAAGTAGTGTGTAAAAGTAAAGGTTTTTTCCGGAGCATTCGGAAGAACAAAGAAAGAGCTCTGCACAGAAACCCTGATTCGATATGACTTATTAAACGATTATCTGAAATTCAGAATATTCAATCAATCAGTTAACTAGAAATGAGCACACAAAATAAAAGCCCTATTGACCATTTAAAACTCAGGCTTATAGATTAATTCCACAACATTAACTTTGCCTGATGTACACATTAAAAAAGTCTTTAGGCCAACATTTTTTAAAAGATGAAAATATTTGCCAAAAGATTGTTGCAGCCTTGGTTCAGGAACCGTTCGACCAACTCATCGAGGTGGGGCCAGGAGGTGGGGCCCTTACCAAATACCTGATAAAGATCCCGGAAATTCAGTTTAAAGCTATTGAGATAGACGAGGAAAAAATCAACTACCTCAAAAGCAACTACCCTACTTTAGAGAACAAAATTATTAGTCAAAGCTTTTTGGATGCAGAACCACCGTTTGATCACAGTTTCACCATTGTCGGAAATTTTCCATATAATATTTCTACACAAATTTTGTTCAAAATTCTAGAATGGAAGCACCAGGTTCCTATGGTGGTTGGTATGTTTCAAAAGGAGGTAGCACAAAGAATAGCCGCCCCATCAGGCAATAAAGTTTATGGAGTTTTGAGCGTATTGGTTCAAGCCTTTTATGAAGTAAAGTATTTGTTTGACGTACATGAACAGTGTTTCACTCCTCCACCAAAAGTAAAGAGTGGCGTGATAAAACTTTATCGAAAAGAAACCATCTTTCCAATGAAAAGCGAAAAACACTTTTTTGTATTAGTAAAAGCAGCTTTCAACCAAAGGCGAAAAACCTTACGGAATGCCACTCGTTCCTTATTTGAAGATACCATCCTTCAGGAAAGCATTTTTTCTAAACGAGCAGAACAGTTGTCTGTACAAGATTTTTCAGATCTCACATTTAAAATGAAATAATCACTTAAACTATTTATGAAGGAAGTAATCATTACCGGCAAAGCGCATCCATTAATGCAGGATACTTTGATTGAAAAAGGTTTCAACGTTTTTTATGAACCAGAAATCAGCTATGATCAATTGAAGGCCAGAGGGAACTCTGTTTGCGGGTTAGTTTTAACAACCAGAATTAAGGTTGACAAGGCACTGATAGACGCTATGCCCAACCTTGAATGGATTGGAAGACTGGGAAGTGGCATGGAACTAGTGGATGTAAACTATGCCGAATCCAAAAATATTTTATGCGCCAGCAGCCCAGAAGGAAACTGCAATGCAGTAGCAGAACACTCTTTGGGCATGCTACTACTATTGATCAACAAAATGAATATTGCCATTCCCGAAGTTCAACATGGCATTTGGCTTCGAGATCCAAACAGAGGAACCGAATTGAGCGGAAAGACGGTGGGCATCATCGGATATGGACACACAGGAAGTTCTCTGGCAAAACTATTACAGCCTTTCAATGTAACCGTTCTTGCCTATGATAAATACAAAAGTGGGTTTGCCGACGGGTACATCAGAGAGGCCTCTTTAGAACAGGTTTGCAGGTATGCCAATTTTATCAGTTTCAATGTCCCATTAACATCGGAAACACATTATATGCTGAATGCTGGCTTGCTGGAACTAATGCAACAAAAGCCAGTTATCATAAGTGCATGCCGTGGTAAAGTCATCCATACAGACGCATTAATAACTGGTCTAAAAAACAATACTATTTCTGGAGCCGCCTTGGATGTTCTGGAAAATGAAAAACTAAACACGCATACCGAAGACGAAAAAAAGCAAATGCAGGAGTTGTTGTCCTTTAAGAATGTGATAGTTACGCCGCATATTGCCGGCTACTCTCATGAAGCTCTGGTGAAAATGGCCACTGTATTACTCCGAAAACTTGGGTTCTAATTAAAAGCAATTTATCCTGCCTCTCTTAACATTTCTTTTTTGCCTTTCAGCTTTATTCTTTCTATATTTGTAAATATTGATAGCAACGCTCTGGTTAAATATCCGGGGCGTTGTTATTTTTTTCTGTTTAATATAAAATATTCATTATGAGTGTTATTCAGTATGTTACAAAAGAGACGCTGGAGATATTGAAACATGACCTTCAACATCTTAAAGGAGTGGAGCGTCCGGCTGCTAGCAAAGCTATTGCCGAAGCCCGTGAAAAAGGCGACTTAAAGGAGAATGCAGAATATGATGCAGCAAAAGAAGCCCAAGGATTATTAGAAGCAAAAATCGCAAATCTGGAAGGTGCGCTAGCCAATGCCCGTGTGCTGGACGAGAGCACCATAGATACGAGTAAAGTATCTATTCTCACCAAGGTAAAACTAACCAACATTAAGACTAAAAAGGAATTTGTATATCAGTTGGTAAGTGAGCAGGAAGCAGATCTAAAAGCCGGGAAAATTTCTATTAGTTCTCCCATAGGCAAAGGTATTCTGGGCAAAGAACCTGGTGAAGTAGCCGATGTGATCGCTCCTTCTGGTTTAATTCAGTTTAGAGTGGAAGCCATTTCACTTTGATTGTTGAACTACAAACTTTTATTTTGCAAAAACCGGCCAAATGGCCGGTTTTGCTTTTCCAAATTACCAAACAATCATACAAAAAAAGGTTATTGAAGTTTCTATTGCTACATGATTTTTATCACTTTCACTGGGCATGCATGAGCCAACTTTTGAGCTAATTCCACATCCCAATCCATTATTTCTCGCTGATGCACTTTTTTTTTCATTTCGGCTTTTACCAGCGTAGCTTTCCCATCTCTGGTGGACATTCGCCAATAGTCGGGTTGCATTTCATAGCAAATACCACAGCCGATACACTTATCCCGGTAATGCACTAGTTTACTCATCGGTTGTACTTACTATTTTATATAATTTATCCTGTGGTGTAAGTTTGGCAGCTACCGGAAAAGTAATCTTGTCCCCCTTTCCTGCCTCTACTTGTTCTACCCCATTCACACGAAGTGTTTCAAACTTTTCTTTTTGTACACCCAGTTTTGCCCCACTAACCAACAGCGTATCCCCAACTTTTATTTTCCCGGTCTCAATCAAAAACTCTCCAACCCCTATTTTGGGATAGTACTTAGTCGCTTTTCCTAAATAGATTTTTTTATCCTTGGCAATAGATCCGGGATTCTTTGTCCATTCGCCTAACTTCCTCCCTAGATAATACCCATCCCAGAATCCTCGGTTATACACGCTGGACAAATGATCAATGTACTCATGAATTTTTTCCAAAGTAAATGTTCCTGCCTCAATATCATCCAACGCATCTCTGTAACATTTGGTAACCACATGCACATAATCCGCCCCTTTACTTCTTCCTTCAATCTTTAATATATCTATCCCACTATCTACCACCTCATCCAAAAAAGGCAGCGTACATAGATCCTTTGGAGACATGATATATTCGTTTTCAATCAACAATTGATTTCCTGTTTCTGTATCCGTAACTTCATAAGACCTTCGGCAATTTTGTGTACAGGCACCACGGTTGGCAGAGGCATTCTGTTCGTGCAAACTCAAATAGCATTTACCAGAAATAGCCATGCAAAGTGCTCCATGTCCAAATATTTCTATTTGCATCAGATGTCCTGAAATACCACGAATATCCTGTCTAATAATTTCGCGTGTAATATGCTCTACCTGTTTTAGGGTAAGTTCTCTTGCCAGCACAATTACATCTGAGAAATTGGCAAAAAATTTCACCGAATCCAGATTGCTCACATTGGCCTGAGTAGAAACATGCAATGGGATACCCAGTGAACGACATTGCTCGATAACAGCAAAGTCCGAGGCAATGACCGAATCGATTTGATGTGCTTTAACCTCCGCCAAAATCTCCTGCAAGAGTCTTCGGTCATGCTCATACATTACAGTGTTTAGTGTAATTGAACTCTTTACACCATGATCTTTGCAGGTAGCCGCTACCTCAGCAATATCTTTCAAAGTAAAAGGATGCGAAGAGCAGGTTCTCATATTCAATTGCTCCACACCAAAATAAATAGCATCGGCTCCAGCATTTATGGCCGCCTGCAAACTATCGAACGAGCCTGCTGGCGACAATAAGGATACTTTCTTTGGCATACTTTCAGTTTAAGTACAAAATGAAGAATTGGCAAAGCTATTGTCATCCTTTTGCAGACCCTATGACCAAAATCATACCTTACTCCAATCTTGAACACTACCCTGTTTACAAAAGCCTTATCAGTATTCACTTTTATCAAAACCAGAGCAGATGCGAACAATGGAAAAATAATTCTAAGTTATTAGGTCATAATACATAGCATCTATAATCTTAAGCACAATCAATAAATAAATCTAAAGCTCTAAAGAATAAAAAAAACCATATAACTTTATTTGGTTGTTAAAACAACTATATGCCAAACAACCAATTTAAAAAAAGTGAGCTGCACAGTTTTATCACAGGAATTGCCAGTACAGCTATCGCAAGAAGACTTCAAAAAAAACTGAATGCAGCAGGACTGAATATGACCATTGAGCAATGGAGTGTATTGTATCATTTATGGAAGGAGGATGGAATAAGCCAACAGGATTTATGCAAAGCTACCTTTAGAGACAAGCCAAGTATGACAAGGCTGGTGGACAATCTGGAACGAGCAGACCTGGTAAAGCGAGTGGCCTCTAAGACAGACCGACGCATCAATCTGATTTATCTAACAGACAAATCCAAATCCATTCAGGATGCCTGTTATGGATTTGCCTCCGAAACTGTGGATGAAGCACTTTCAGGTGTGTCCGCAACAGATATTGAAGTATGTAGGGTGGTACTGAAGAGAGTGTATGAGAACTTGAAGTAGAGAATTTAAATAGAAGAAAATTTAAATATAAATCATAAAAATTAATACAATGAGTGCTGCTACAGAAACCAATAAAATCCTCAAAGGTGGTGAGTGGTTGGTTAAAGAATCTCAACCTGAATCCACCTTTATTCCCGAAGATTTTGGCGAAGAACAAAAAATGATTGTGGAAATGTGCAACCAATTTTTGGAGGCAGAAGTGCTGCCAAAACTGGATGCTATAGACAATTTGGAGCCAGGCTTGATGCCTTCAATCCTGCAAAAAGCAGGTGAACAGGGACTCCTATCTGTTTCATTTCCCGAATCTTATGGAGGATTAGGCAAAGACTTTATTACTTCCACAATTATCAATGAATACCTAGGAGGAGGCCACTCCTTTTCTGTAGCCATCGCTGCACACACAGGTATCGGCAGTTTACCAATTCTGTATTTTGGAACAGAAGAACAAAAACAAAAATATTTGCCCAAACTGATGACCGGAGAATGGGCTGGAGCTTATGGACTTACAGAACCCAATGCCGGGAGCGATGCCCTAAGTGCCAAAACCACAGCACGGCTTAGCGAAGACGGCAAACATTACATTCTGAATGGCCAGAAATGCTGGATCACCAATGGAGGGTTTGCTCATGTTTATACTGTATTTGCAAAAATAGATGGTGATAAGTTTACAGGCTTCATAGTGGAGCGAGGTATGGAGGGGTTCACCACAGGACCAGAAGAACATAAGATGGGAATAAAAGGTTCCTCAACTGTTCAACTCTATTTTCAGGATGCAAAAATACCGGTAGAAAACGTGCTGGGAGAAATAGGCAAAGGCCACAAAATAGCTTTCAATATATTAAATATCGGAAGACTAAAACTTTGTGCAGCAGCATTAGGCGGAGCTAAAAAAGCATTTGATATAACACTAGAATATGCAAAAACCCGAGAACAGTTCAAACAGCCCATTGCCAATTTTGGAGCAATAAAACACAAGTTGGCTGAAATGGCTATTAAAATATTTGCTGCTGAATCAGCGCTGTATCGTACATCCAAATGGATTGATGATATGGAACATGAACTAATTGAAGCAGACAAACCATTTAACGAAGCACTGCTGGGTGCAGCCGAAGAGTATGCTATCGAGTGTGCGATTTTGAAAGTATATGGCAGCGAAGTGCTTGACTTTGTGGTGGATGAAGGCGTGCAAATTCATGGAGGTAATGGCTTTAGTGCGGAATATAATATATCCAGAGCCTATAGGGACAGTAGAATCAATCGGATATATGAAGGAACAAACGAAATCAACCGTTTACTCACTTTAGATATGACACTCAAACGTGCCATGCAAGGAAGATTAAACCTCATGGGGCCTGCTATGGACGTACAAAAAGAGCTGATGAGTATTCCGGATTTTGGCAGTGAGGATGATACTCCATTTGCTGATGAAAGAAAATTAATAGCCAATTTCAAAAAAGCCATCTTAATGGTTTCGGGTGCAGCTGTACAAAAGTTGATGGCCAAAATAGAAAATGAGCAGGAAGTATTGATGAACATTGCCGACATGGCCATAAATACCTATATGGCTGAAAGCATATTGATGCGGACAATGAAAATAACCGAACAGCAAGGAGTAGCGAAGGCTTCACTTTACCTGGAGATGACAAAAATCTTTTTGTATGATGCCGCTGATTCGATTAATAAGAGTGGTAAAGATGCCATCAATGCTTTTGCCGATGGCGATGAACAGAGAATGATATTGATCGGCTTAAAACGATTTACCAAAGCAGATCCCTTCAATACAAAGGCAGCCAGAAGAACTATTGCTGATGCTTTAATAGATGCTGGGAAATATTTTCTTTAAAATAGAAAAACAAAACCATTTTTACTTTTCAAAAGGATCTTAACTAAAGCAATGTTTTATATTTTCAAATATCAGTTTGGAAATCAACCTAAAGTTTAGTCCTTATAGAAGAAAAATAAAACATATAGAACCTATTTTTTGCTTTGTTATAAAGGGCAGTTCAATTTTTGAAACTGCCTTTTTGTTTTTTTTAATATATCCTCATTAAACCTATTAAATGCTCTAGTGTCAGACTCATTTGAAAACGGTCCCGATTTATTAATTCAAAAAGTATTCAGTATGAAAACAAAAATTTTGTTATTAGCCATTACCTTAGGCACTATGTTCTATTCTGCCGATGCTCAAACCATCAAACAAAAATCCCAACATCAACGTCATCGTATTCATCATGGCGTAAAAAATGGAGAACTAACCAGACATGAAACAAAAAACCTCATTCATGGTCAAAAAGAAATCCATCAAGATGTGAAATCAGCCAAAGCAGATGGCGTTGTTACCAACCAGGAAAGGAAAAGTATCAAACAAGATCAGCGCCAGGAAAGCCGGGACATTTTCCGCAAAAAGCACAATGGAAGAGATAGAAATTAAAGTTTTATGTTCTTTAATAAACAAAGCCTTTCTACAATCGAAAGGCTTTGTATATTAAAATGAAGGACCTTTCTTATTCGCTTTGAGGATAAGCATCCCCCTTATGACAGGTAAAACATCCTACTTTATTTAGATAGGCAGGATGAATGGTCGTATCGAAATTGAAATAATTCTTATTAATATCCATAGTCAATCTGATCATGGTGCGTGCTACCTCTTTGGCAGGGTTTGCATCGGAGGCAAAATTTACTGCCGTATCCTCCCCTTTCACTTCCAATATATGGCAGAAGTCGCAAGTCACTCCCAACCCTTTTGAATAGGTTTCCATTATGCTGTCCAATCTTTCGTTGGTAATATCGGCTGGCAACACTTTCAAATTTCTATTTTTTTCTGGACTTGTATTTACAAAACCCAGTAATAAAATGCTGCAAATAAGCAAAATGGCGACAGGTAATTTAATGTTTTGCATAGAGCAATTTACTTAAAAACAGTCATAGTAATGTAAAAGCAACAATAAATCAATTTCTAAGGCTTAGTTTTGCAGCCTCATTTTAAAAGTGATGACAGAAGTATTAAAGCCTACCTTAACAGCAAAAGATTTTGCAACCGATCAGGAAGTACGTTGGTGTCCGGGATGCGGGGACTATTCCATACTAGCTCAGGTGCAACGCGTGATGCCCGGATTTGGAATACCAAAAGAAAATATTGTTTTTATTTCGGGGATTGGGTGTAGCAGCCGTTTCCCATATTATATGAACACTTATGGTATGCACTCCATTCATGGCAGAGCCACTGCCATAGCTAGCGGACTAAAAGCCTCTAGGCCTGAACTAAGCATCTGGATTGTGAGCGGAGATGGTGATAGCCTTAGCATAGGCGGCAACCACACCATTCACATGCTACGCAGAAATCTGGATGTCAATTTCCTGATTTTTAATAATCAGATTTATGGTTTGACCAAAGGTCAATATTCTCCTACCTCAGAAGAAAACAAAGTAACCAAGTCCACGCCTTTTGGCAGTATCGATCATCCATTCAATCCTTCGGCGCTGGCACTAGGAGCTGATGCTACCTTTGTAGCCAGAAGTATGGACAGAGATGCCAAACATCTGCAAGCTATGCTCATCAAGTCGTATGCTCACAGAGGCACTTCGTTTTTAGAGATCTACCAGAACTGTAACATTTTCAATGACGGTGCTTTTGAAGTTTTTTCAGAAAAAGGCAGTAAGGCCAACGAAACTATTATTTTGGAGCAAGGAAAACCATTGGTTTTTGGTGCCGAAAATAACAAGGGACTCAGACTGGACGGATTTAAACCAGAAGTGGTTACAATTGGAGAAGGGTATAGTCTTGATGATCTGTGGGTGCATGATGAACAGGACATTTATAAGGCACAAATTCTTACCAGAATTTTTGATGACCCGCAGATTGCCGGCCATTTACCAAGACCATTTGGCGTGTTCTATGAAACAGACCGTCCCTGCTACGAAGATGTAATGACGGCTCAATTGGAAGAGGCAATCGCCGCTAAAGCGCCAAACCTAAATGCTTTGCTGAGAGGAAAAGAAACCTGGGACATTCAATAATCTGTCTCGAAGAGATCATAAGAAGAAAGAGAATTTTGGATAATTGTTTATTCGCCAAAAGAATCTCTTTCTTTTTTCATTTATATGGCACAAACAACTAACTAATGGCAAACTACCAGGAAAACTAACAGATTCTCTATTGTTCAATGTTGGATATATTAATTCATTGACACCCATTAATTTTCATTTTTCTAACTTTGGAACATGCTGTTAAAAATTCATCCGAAGGATCCGCAGGAAAGATTGATAAAAACAGTTGCTGAAGTTTTAAGTAGCGGCGGTATAATCATTTATCCCACTGATACAATTTATGGTTTGGGTTGTGATATTTTTCAAAACAAAGCAATAGCGCAAGTCTGCCGTATTAAAGAAATTGATCCCAAAAAGGCGCAATTATCTTTTGTCTGTGCCGATTTGAGTAATCTTAGCGATTATGCCAAACAGATTCCGAACACTACTTTTAGGGTTTTGAAAGAACACTTGCCCGGCCCTTATACTTTCATTTTGCCTGCCAGCAAGCAAGTACCCAAAATATTACAGAGTAAAAAAGATACCATTGGCTTGCGTGTTCCGGACAATAAAATTGTAATGGCTATCATAAAATCATTGGGGCACCCAATTCTTAGTGCATCCCTGCCTGGCGAATTCGTTGAGGATTACACTGATCCGGAATTGATTTATGAAAAATATAAAAACCTCGTTAGTCTGGTGATAGACGGAGGCATTGGAGGCACTGTCCCTTCCACTATAGTAGATTGCACCACACCAGAAATGAATGTAATTAGACATGGGGCTGGCGAATGGAATAGTTAATCCACTTAGATGAAGCAATTTTTGAAAAAGATCGTCAAAACATTTTCTTTGTTCAATAATTTAATTTGTATGAAAACTTCAAAGACTTGCAAACAGAACCTTGTATTTCCAATAGTCTTGTTTGCCCTTCTATTTTTATCTGCATGTAGTAACCCTCGTTATATCAATTCACCCAGTGTACATAATGCCGCTTTTTTTAGAGAGCAGGGCGATTATAAATTTTCCGTTGCCGCTTCCGGCAACCCTGCAAAAATTTTTTCTGCAGTAAACAGTATCGAAAATGAAAATGAAATAGCGGGTCATGCTTATGGTTTCGATGGTCAGGCTGCCGTGGCGGTAACTAATCATTTTATGCTAACAGCAAGTGCCATGTATAGAAACGAAAAAGATCGCTATGATGATGACGATATTGACATTGCCAATAATACACTGGTAAGCTATACACGACAAATGTTTGATGTGGGTGCGGGCTTTTATACCAGAATGGGAGCCAGCGGTAGATCTTATTTCAATGGTGTTTTTGGTGCAGGTTTTGGCAAAATGAATTCAACTGATAATGCTATACCTTTTACAACGGTTAGAAATAGAACCTTTGATGCCAATACCCGAAAGTTGTTTGTTCATCCCTCCTTCAACCTGTTTTTTAGTGACTATTTCAGAATGTCGATTGCACCTCGATTTTCCCTGCTTAAGTTGTATGACATTCAATCAACTTATACCCTGAGTGAAGAAACTTCCTTAGGGTATAGCGATGTGCATAACAAATCTTATGGTGTGTTTGAACCATCCATCTTGATGCAGGCTGGCTTTAAGAATAACGACTGGCTAAAACTTGACTTTGGGTTCAACTTTTCTACTGATCCATTTATTACTAAAACAAATGACTACGGTGATCCAAAAATTGAAAGGGACTATAATGTTAAGTCCCGAAATTTTTTATTGTCATTGGGCTTATCCTTCTATCCGCATCGTACAAGGAGATGATCAGGGAATTAGCAAATTTTGAAATGCGACCGAATCGCCGTTAAACACATTAAAGTCCACACGGGCTTTGATTCCATTTACATTTCCTTTATCACTGTGTTGCCAGAAAGTCCATTCTCTGTCTATTCGTGGCTTGTTTCGCTCGTAGTAATGAGCCACCCAAAGCGGATATTCATCAAAGGCATTACCCAAATACTTTGTATAAAAATCTGCATTCGTATAAATGATGGGCCTGACTTTATAAAATGTTTCCACCTGCTTCAACCAGATTTTTAAATTGTTTTTAAACACTGCAGGTTTTGCATTGCCAATAACTTCCACGTCCAACACCGGAGGAAGGTCTCCTGGCAACAATTTTACTTTAGAAATAAAGTAGGCCGCCTGATCTTTCGGATCGGTATTTGGAGTATAAAAATGATACGCTCCTCTAACAACCTGCTTCTTACTGGCAGTGGCCCAGTTGTATTTAAAATACTTATCGGTAAGGGTAGATCCTTCGGTGGCTTTTATAAAAGCAAAATTTATTCGGATATCTTTTATAGACATATCCTTTACCTGATCCCAGGCTATTCTTTTTTGATATCTGGATACATCAATACCATGAACATGAAACGCAGTGGGCAAGTCAATGCCAAATCCATCAAATCTATGAAACTTCACCTTTCGGGATTGTGTCCATTTCAAAACAGCAAAGATCAATAACGCGATAAAAAACACCGCAGCCAATAGCTTAATATGATTATAGTCTGATTTTCTCTTTTTCCTTGCCACTATGAATACAAATAAATTTTAGTCCCCAAGATATTGATTGTACCTAAATGAATCACTAAATATTCTATGGTACAATGGTGGTTCACGAATACGATCTTATTTTACAAATCAACCGGTTGCCAGAAACGACTATTCCCCTTTAAAGTTTGCCTTCCGTTTTTCCAGAAACGCTGCTACCCCTTCCTTGCTATCGCTGGTTTGTAGCAGGGTTCCAAACAACTTGGCTTCCTGTAGGTATCCTTCTTTTTTTATATCATAGGCATATTGCACCACATCTATACAAGCTGCCACAGCCAGAGGTGCTTTGGAATTGATTACACTAAGGATAGATTTCGCCTTCGGCAATAACTCTTCTGATCGAACCAGATGATTGACCAATCCATAATTAAATGCCGTTAGTCCATCAATCATACTTCCGGTGGCAAGAAGTTCAATAGCTCGCCCTTTACCAATGAGCTGGGTGAGTCTTTGAGTGCCTCCATATCCGGGCAATAACCCCAGATTCACTTCAGGCTGGCCAAACTTTGCGTTCTCTGCTGCAATTCGGAAATGACAAGCCATTGCCAACTCACATCCGCCACCTAGTGCAAACCCATTCACTGCTGCCAAAATAATTTTAGGACAGCTTTCAATCTTATCAAAAACCTTTTGTCCGCGCCTTGATAATAGGGCACCAGACTCGGCAGACAGATCGGCAAACTCGGCTATATCTGCTCCTGCCACAAAAGCCTTTTCGCCACTTCCTGTAATAATAGCCGATTTGATCTCTTGTCTATGTATCACAGCATCGATAGCATGATCCAGTTCATCAAACACGGTTTTGTTTAGTGCATTTAATTTGTCCGGGCGATTGATTGTGATGACACAAATATTGTCGTTCACCTCAAACAAAATCGTACTATACTGCATGGTAAAAAATATTAATTAAATAATTTTATTTCCTTTCAAAAATACAGTTGTCTATTCTAATTTTGTCAGGTGAGTTTTTTAACCATCATTTCCTATCTCGGTATTTTTGTTTTTGCATTGGCAGGAGCATTTAAAGCTCGTGGTGCCAAATTGGATATTTTTGGGGGGTTGGTAGTGGCTTTTGTTTCGGCCTATGGAGGCGGAACAGTAAGAGATTTATTACTGGGCGTTCGACCGCTTACCTGGATGAATGACAACCTGGCTTTTTTGCTGGTTTTTACCGGCACTTCTATCACTTTTCTGGTAAAAGACAAAATAAACAATTTCAGACGGACCATTTTTTTTACAGATGCTATAGGGATTGGATTGTTTACGGCCTCTGGTATAGAGGCGGCCATGTCCAATGGCACCAATCCATTATAATCTTTGATAATGGGTGTGATCTCTGCCACTTTTGGGGGTTTGATTGCAGATATACTTTGTGGATATCCGCCCACGCTGCTCAGAAAGGGAGAACTGTATGCAACCGCATGTGCTGCCGGTGGTTTGTTTTTTATACTATTAAATAAATATTTGCATTTAAATAAAAATATTGAATTGGCCATCTGCATAGTGCTTGTGGTGGCTATAAGAATTTATTCCAAAAGGAAAAGACTCACGCTGCCAGAAATATAAACTACTATTTCATAACGCTTGAACAACCTTGCAATCGACTTCATCAAAAACTCCTATGACCAGCCGTACTATTTCCCATTTTTAGGGTTAACAGATTTTTAAAGTTCAAACTAATTCTTTCAATCATTTTTAGATATCTTTAAAGCCTGCTTGCGATTTTATGCAACATATTCTCTTAAAAATATAAAAGGAAATACTTCATTATGTCAGAGAACACATACGATGCAATTGTCATTGGTAGCGGTATCAGTGGTGGCTGGGCTGCTAAAGAACTTACGGAAAAAGGATTAAAAACCATTATGCTAGAACGCGGACGCGACATCAAGCATGTGAAGGACTATGTGAGTGCCAATAAGAGCCCCTGGGAATTTCCGCATCGTGGTGGAAGAACTCAGGAAATGATCAACGACCATCCGGTCCTAAAAAGAGATTATCCCCTAAACGAAATGAACCTCGATTTTTGGGCAAACGAAAAGGACTGTCCATATACCGAATCCAAACGGTTCGATTGGTTCAGAGGTTATCATGTGGGTGGAAGATCACTTACCTGGGGCAGGCAAAGCTACCGGCATGCTGATTTGGATTTTGAAGCCAATGCCAAGGATGGCATTGCGGTGGATTGGCCTATTCGATACAATGATCTGGCTCCCTGGTATAGCCATGCAGAAAAGTTTGCAGGCATCAATGGAACTATAGAAAACTTTCCCTCTTTGCCCGATGGTGATTTTATGCCCGCTATTCCCTTGAACTGTGTAGAGAAAGATGTGGCGGAGAGAATTAAAAAACATTTCAATGGCTCCCGTATACTCACCACCGGACGTTCTGCCAATATTACAAAACCTCTTGAAGGCAGAACCGCTTGTCAGTATAGAAACAAATGCTGGCTGGGTTGCCCTTATGGTGCCTACTTTAGCACACAATCCTCCACATTGCCAGCAGCCATGAAGACAGGCAACCTGACGCTAAGACCCTTTTCGATTGTTACAAAAATTTTATACGATAAGGATACAAAAAAAGCAAAAGGAGTAGAAGTACTGGATGCCGAAACCAACCAGACTTATGAGTACTTTGCAAAAGTGGTTTTTCTATGTGCCTCAGCATTAAACTCCACTTGGGTATTGTTCAATTCTGCTACCGACATTTGGCCAGGAGGGCTAGGAAGCAGTAGTGGTGAATTGGGTCACAACCTTATGGATCATCATTTCAGATGTGGAGCCAGCGGCAAAGCGGAAGGCTATGAGGATAAATATTATTTTGGTAGAAAGCCAAATGGAATATATATACCAAGATTTAGAAATGTAGGTACTGACAAAAGAGATTACCTCCGCGGATTTGGTTATCAGGGTGGAGCCAGCAGGCAAAGCTGGCAACGCACTGTTGCCGAACTAAGTATTGGTGCCGACTACAAGGATGCGCTCTGCGAACCTGGAAACTGGTCGATGGGCATTGGTGCTTTTGGCGAAATATTGCCTTATCATGACAACAAGGTCACTCTGGACAAATCAGTAAAAGACAAATGGGGATTGCCCGTATTGAATATTGATGCAGAAATAAAGGAGAACGAAATAAAAATGCGTACCGACATGATGAATGATGGAGCAGAAATGTTGGAAGCGGCCGGACTAAAAGAAGTACACACTTTTGATAGTGGTTACAGTTTTGGGCAGGGCATACATGAAATGGGTACAGCACGTATGGGTCGCGATCCAAAGACATCGGTCCTTAATGGCAATAATCAGGTTTGGGAGTGTAACAATTTATTTGTAACAGATGGTGCTTGTATGACAAGTGCAGCCTGTGTAAATCCTTCACTGACTTATATGGCCCTAACAGCCAGAGCTGTAGACTTTGCAGTGAATGAGTTGAAAAAAGGAAACCTGTAAATAGTCTTTACGCTCTAATAAACCTTCACGAATCTAAAATCAATTGTCAATCCACAACTCAGAGAAGTTTTTTTTAACTGGATCACTGGCGAAACTTCTCTGCTTTTATAAACAATAAATCATGAACAGAAAACAAGCCGTACAAAGGGTAGCTTTATTATTAGGAGGTACTGTATTGGGTGCAGAATTGTTCATTCAAACCGGATGTAAATCATCCCCAAAAAACGAAGCAGCACAGGCTGCTGTCGAAGCACTGCCCGATTTTTTTACCAAAGACGAAATAGCTTACCTGAATGAAATAGCAGAAACAATATTACCACGCACGGCCACACCAGGTGCTAAAGATGCTAAAGTGGGAGAGTTTATGAATGTGATGGTACGTGATTGCTACACGCCCGAAGATCAAAAAATATTTAAGGAAGGCTTGAACCAACTCGAAAAACTGAGTAAAGAAAAATATCAAAATGGGTTTATGCAAATGCAGGCACCCCAACGCACAGAACTATTGACAGCCTTGGATAAAGAAGCAAAAGAATATGGTGAAACAGAAACGTACAAGAAAGAAAAAGAAGCACTAGACAAACAAGAGAATGCGAAGGACTCTTTGGAACAATCAAAAGGAATCTTTTCATATTCCAAACAAAGAATGCCTAAGCATTATTTTTCCATGATGAAAGAATTGACGCTTTTAGGATTTTTCACCTCTGAACCTGGTGCCACACAAGCACTTCGTTATTCGGCCGTGCCAGGCAAATATGACCCATGCCTGCCATACAAAAAAGGCGATAAAGCCTGGGCTACCTAATATTTTGTTAGGGGTGTTGACTTGAGAATATAGTATAATAGTCAAAAATAGTTGGTTAGATCAATTGAAAGCTAATACTGCAAATGGTTTGACAAGAGTTTACTGAAAGTCGTTTCAGTAAACTCTTTTGTTTTTGATCAAAAAATCTAAACTGCATTCAAAATACGCAACTCAATGCATCACCCTTTCCAATATTTCAATATAATCCTGAATACCTTTTTCTATTTCATGCAGGTAGATAAACTCATCGGCTGTATGACTTCTGGCACTATCGCCAGGCCCCATTTTAAGAGCAGGAAAAGGCATCAATGCTTTGTCTGAGGTAGTAGGCGATCCATAATAATCCTTACCCATATCCAATCCCGCTTTTATAATAATATGCTCTAATGGAATAGATGTAGAACGAAGTCGCAAAGACCGTGGCTTCACCTCACTTTGCACATGTTGTTGTACGATGTGTATCACCTCCTGAAAAGTATATAGCTCATTCACGCGCACATCTACTACATACCTGCAAACACCTGGCACCACGTTGTGTGCCTTGTTTTCAGTTTCAATGACGGTTACCGACATTTTATTGGGTCCAAGTAATGGAGACACTTTTTCAAATTCATAACTATTGAACCAAGATATTTCTTTAATCGCTTTGCTAATAGCGTTTTCTCCTTCGTTCCGAGCTGCATGTCCGGCTTTACCATTTGTGGATACATCAAATACCATTAGCCCTCTTTCCGCCACAGCCATTTGCATTAAGGTAGGCTCGCCCACTATGGCAAAGGAAATAGTTGGCAACATTTTTACGGCGGCTTCAATACCATTGTATCCAGAAATCTCTTCTTCGGCACTTGCCACTAGCACTATATTGTATGAGAGATTTTCTCTTTGGTAAAAATGAATAAAGGTAACGATCAATGATACCAGACATCCTCCTGCATCATTGCTCCCAAGGCCAAACAGTTTGCCTTCCATTTCTATTGGTGAAAACGGATCCTTGGTATAGTTCGGATTGGGTTTCACTGTATCATGGTGAGAGTTGAGCAGGATAGTGGGTTTTGAGGAATCAAAATATTTATTTTTTACAATAATATTATTGCCCATCTGTTCCACCGCTACATCAAATTGTTCCAAAAAAGTTTTGAGAATTGCCGCCGTTCTATCTTCTTCTTTACTAAAACTGGGTGTGCTAATTAACTGCTTCAGCAATTCTATAGCATGAATATATAAGTCTTGGTAAGTACGCATTATTGGGTGATTAAGGTTCCCTGATTGTTATTCGTGGTATTTATAAGCAAATCTTTAGCATCACCAATTAACACCTGCTGAACGCCGGCATCAATAGCAGCAAAAGCATTTTCAATCTTTGGCAGTATCCCTTCGAACAACCTATTACCATCCAGCAATTGCTGATATTTTTCTTTATTAATATTTCGAATCACACTGTTTTCATCTTCCATATTTTCCAGTACTCCTTTTTTTTCAAAACAATATATCAACCTGACATTGAAAAAAGCAGACAATCCTACTGCAAGAGAAGAGGCAATTGTATCTGCATTGGTGTTTAATACATGCCCCTGACCATCGTGGGTAAGCGGCGCAAATACCGGGGCAAAATTATGCCCAATAATCGACATCAAATTTTCTATATTCAGGTTTTCTCGGGCTATATCGCCTACCCATCCAAAGTCCACCAGTGCCTGATTTTCTCCAACTGAAAGAGAAACTGGCGGTCGTTTTTGGGCAGGAATAATATTTGCATCTGCACCGGTAAGCCCAATGGCATTACACTGAAGAGCCTGCAGCTGGGCTACTATTTGTTTATTCACCAACCCACCATACACCATCGTCACGAGGTGGATGGTATCATCATCCGTAATGCGACGGCCATTGATATATTTGGACTCGATGCCCAATTTTTCACCAATTTTTGTTGCAATCTTTCCACCCCCATGAACTAGAATTTTTTTTCCTTCTATTGCTGCAAAATCTTTTGTGAAAGAATTTAGTGCCGCAGGATTGTCTATGACGTTGCCGCCAATTTTTATTATATAAAGATTTTCCACTTCCATTTATTTATGAAGTTATTGTAGCTGTTGAATTTGGCTTTCGATGTACTTTTTCAACTTGTCTTTTTTTGGCAACGAGGCATATATTTTTGAGACAGCATCCCAAGAATTTGGCGATACACCAAATAGAATTGCCTGCACCTAGATAACTCAGGTGCCGAAAGTTCTTTGATGGATAGCTTTTCAGCCATTTTTTTCAACAGATTTTTTCCATACGAAGCCCTGCCTTTACCATGCTGTTCAAACTCTACGTTGTTATATCCTATAAGAAAATTTCGGATGTTTAATGCCTGACCTACAGCTCCGGAACCTTTTGCCTGAAGCTGCTGGGGTGTACATGATATTGCTTTTATGAGTTGTGAAAAGTTATTCATAGAAAATTATTCTTACAACAATTCACTCAAAACTGCCTGAGCAGCCCATACACGATTGCCTGCCTGATGCGTAACAATACTATTTTCACTATCTAAAATCTCATCACTTAGTTCTACATTTCGGCGCACAGGAAGACAGTGCATTACTTTAGCATTATTTGTTAGTTTAAGTTTTTCCTGTGTCAGCATCCATTCTGGTTCGTTGCTATAAATTTTGCCGTAGTCATTGTAAGTGCTCCAATTTTTTACATACACATAATCGGCATCTTTCAATGCTTCATCCTGACTATAAATAATCGGCGCATTTCCTGTAAATTTTTTGTCCAACTCATAATCTTCAGGATGCGTAATCACAAAATCCGCCTCACCCCATTCGTTCATCCACTGAGCAAAACTATTGGCCACACATTGCGGCAGTGGTTTTACGTGTGGTGCCCAAGTAAGCACTACTTTGGGTCGCCGCTCCCCTGCCTTGCCCATAGGAGAGGAAGAAAAAGTTTCCTTAATGGTGATCACATCCGTAAGACTTTGCAATGGATGCAAAGTGGCACTTTCCAAACTTACCACAGGGAGTCCGGAGTATTTAATAAATTGATTGATGTACAGTTCGCTATAATCATCTTCCTTATTTACCAAAGAAGGGAAAGTACGAATGGCTAGAATATCAAAATATTTACCAAAGATTGGAGCTGCATCCTTTACGTGTTCCACGGTTTTTCCACTCATGATGGCTTCTTCTTCAAATTCCAGTTGCCAGCCTTCGCTACCCACATTAAAAATAATAGCTTCCATACCCAGATTTTGGGCAGCAATCTGAGTGCTTAATCGGGTTCGCATACTAGGGTTCAAAAACAAGCAACCAATGCGTTTTCCAGCACCAAGTTGTTGATCGATGAAAGGATTGGCTTTGTAATGAAGGGCTTTGGCTGCTAATGCATTTATGTCTGCCACATCCAGCGCACTGATGAATCTATGGTTTTTTAGTAATGACATTTTATATAACTGGTGTTTAAAATAATGGTTCGTGTGTGACCACAAACCACAAAATCAAAATTGATCATTGTATTACATGAGAAGTGAAAAATAAGTGTACTCATCACCTTCGGACTATTCGGGTACTGCAGTAAAAGCAGCAATCTCTTCCTTGATAGCCTCTATAAAATGCTCGGCATCTTTTTTCTTTAGCGCCAGAGATGGAAGTAATCTTATCACATTGGGTTTTGCTTCACCCGTAAATATTTTTTGGTTCAATAACAGATTTTTCTTTAGTGCTGCTAACTCTTGTGGCACATCAAATCCAATCATCAATCCACGACCACGCACATTTTCAAGTTCTGGAATTTTTCCAATTTCATCTCTAAGATATTTTCCTATCATAGTAGCATTACCCATCAGCTTCTCCTCCTTCATCACTTCCAGCACGGCCAGTGCAGCGGCACAAGCCAAGTGGTTACCTCCAAAAGTGGTGCCTAACTGAAAATGTTTCGGTTTGATGTGTGGTGCCAAAATGATTGCTCCCATTGGAAATCCGTTACCTATTCCTTTTGCCATAGAATAAATATCTGCGTGCACACCGGCAAAATCGTGACTGAAAAATTTTCCTGTTCTTCCATAACCACATTGCACGGCATCGGCAATATATAAAGCGCCATATTTATCGCAAAGGGCACGGATCAATTTCAAGAAAGAATCAGAAGCCACATTGATGCCCCCCACTCCCTGAATACCTTCGATAATTATGGCGGCAATTTCCTTTCCATGCTTTGAAAAATGAGTTTCTAAGGCTTCCTCATCATTAAAAGGCAGAATGCTTATATTGTCCGTTTCATTTACCGGAGCTATATAGCTCTTATTGTCTGTAGCCGAAACTGCCAGAGAAGTACGGCCATGGAAAGATTTGCTAAACGCAACAATCTTTTTTCTACCTGTGTGGAAAGAGGCCATCTTCAGGGCATTTTCGTTTGCCTCAGCCCCTGAATTGCAGAGGAACAAACTATAGTCCTCTTTTCCGGAAACCTCCCCCAATTTTTTTGCAAACTCCACTTGAAGCGGATTTTGGATTGAATTGGAATAGAATGCCACTTTTTCTAATTGCTCCTCAATGCGTCGTACCCAATGCGGATGTGTATGTCCAATACTAATCACAGCATGTCCGCCATAAAGATCTAAATACTGATTGCCTTCGCTATCCCATACATAAGAGCCCTTGGCTTTGGTGATAGTTACATTGTTGAGGGGGTAAACGTCAAATAAATTCATCTTGATAAATTGGAAAGAAAAATAATATAATATCCGCTGTAAATCGGGCAACGAAATTAATTAAAATATCAAAGTACTGCATTAAAAATATTGACCCCGTTATTGAATACGATCTCACTCAGATCGCACCTGTTTTGTGAGGTTGTTGTAGCCGGGCTTTCTCTATAAATTTTCCTCCACTTAGCATATATCTCCTTTTACAGAAGAAATGGAGTATTCCCTTTTTCTCATCTTTTTATCAAAACCAACCGGGTATTTCAATCAAGGGTTGTAGCTGCAAACTGAATCTAGGTTTGTCAGACAGCTGTAAAATATAGTTTCATCAAGTACTAAGTTCCGTACCTTTGTGCCCGAATTTTAGGAGGTATGAATACAAATCAGGAAGTTTTACAGGATGTAGTAATAAAATTTGCAGGTGATAGTGGTGATGGAATGCAATTAACGGGCACCCAGTTTACCAACAATACTGCTTTAATGGGAGCCGACCTATCCACATTCCCCGATTTTCCGGCTGAAATAAGAGCCCCTCAGGGAACCCTACCCGGCGTGAGTGGATTTCAGCTTCGCTTTTCATCCAACCATATTTTCACTCCCGGAGACGAGTGTGATGTACTGGTGGCGATGAATGCGGCTGCCTTAAAAGTAAATCTGAAACATCTGAAAAAAGGGGGCAAAATCATTGTCAATACAGATGGGTTTGATTCTAAAAATCTTCGCCTGGCCAATTATCCAGAAGGGGAAAACCCAATAGAAAATAACAGCCTGAACAACTATGAGGTTATTAGAATAGATGTAACTAAACTCACGCGTGAAGCCTTGAAAGAGTTCACTTTAGGTACCAAGGAAAAGGATAGGGCGAAGAACATGTTTATCCTCGGCTTTTTATACTGGATGTATAGCCGGGACATGGAAAATACAATAGATTTCCTGACAGAAAAATTTGGCAAAAACCAGGCAATCCTGGATAGCAATATCAAGGCACTAAAAGCCGGATATAATTATGGCGACACTACCGAAACCTTTAACACTACCTACAAAGTAGAAAAAGCAAAAATTTCGGCAGGCACCTATCGTTCCATCATGGGCAATCAGGCGATGGCATTGGGTTTGATTTCAGCATCTGTAAAAAGCTGTCTGCCTATGTTTTTGGGAACCTATCCCATTACACCAGCTAGCGACATATTGCATGAGCTAAGTAAACATAAAAATTACGGTATTAAAACTTTTCAGGCCGAGGATGAGATTGCCGCTATTGCAGCCGCTATTGGTGCCTCTTACGGAGGTTCTTTGGGTGTTACAACTACCTCTGGTCCGGGTATGGCTTTGAAAACCGAGGCAATGGGATTGGCTGTAATGCTGGAAATTCCATTGATTATAATAAATGTTCAGCGTGGTGGTCCATCTACAGGGTTGCCCACAAAAACAGAACAATCGGATTTGTTACAAGCCTACTACGGCAGAAACGGAGAATGCCCCATGCCGGTTATTGCAGCTAGATCTCCTGCCGACTGTTTTGACACCGTTTATGAAGCTGTGAAACTTAGCATTCATCACATGACACCAATAATAGTTTTGAGTGATGGATATATTGCCAATGGTGCCGAACCCTGGAAATTCCCTACAGAAGAATCACTATCTGCCATTCGGGTAAATTTCAAAACAGAATTATGGGATCATGAAGACAAGTTTCAACCTTATGTAAGGGATGAAAACTTAGTTCGCCCTTGGGCTGTGCCCGGAACTCCAGGTTTGGAGCATCGTATTGGAGGGATTGAAAAACAAAATATCACAGGTAATATCAGCTACGATCCGGAGAACCATCAGCTGATGGTGAAAATTCGTCAGGAGAAAGTAGATAAAATTGCCGATCATATCCCGCTTCAAAAGATAGATAGTGGGGCCAATAAAGGAAAAGTGCTGGTGATTGGATGGGGATCTACTTATGGAGCCATTAAATCGGCAGTAAGCGAACTTCAGGCTTCAGGCAAAAGCATCAGCCATGTACATATACGCCATTTGCGCCCATTCCCAAAAAACCTGGGAGATATAATCCACAACTTTGAATCGGTAGTTATTCCGGAATTGAACAATGGGCAACTAATCAAAATTATTCGTGACCAATTTTTGGTAGATGCTAAAGGGTATAATAAAATAATGGGTGTGCCGATCACTAAACATGAATTGGTTGAATATCTGAATACCTATTTTGAGAATTAGTTTTTACCCATGTTTTGAAAAACCCAGATAATAGCCTTTTCTTTTTTTGCACGAAAAATGGTATTGTGTTTTTCTTTTGACTCAGGAGAATAACGCCATCTAAGATTATCTATTTTTTTTGAATGCAAAATATTTGAAAATTCTTTTGCAGGTTTTCGGATGTCTTTTGTACCAGAGGATGCAAACCAGAAGGTTTTGGATTGGGCTGGAAATTTTGCTAAATAGCCACCTGCATTCTTCACTAAAAACTGATTGTTCCACCAAAGTGATGGGTCAAAGGCTATATAAAAATCAAAACTTTCTGGTTGCAGGAGAAAAGTTTCTGTAACAAATAGTCCGGCTAAGGACTCACCAATCATTCCTTTTACAGAAGTAGTGCGGTATTGTATATTAATTTCCGGAATTAGTTCATCTAGTATAAAGGTTCTAAATGCAAAAGAGCCACCTACCACGGGTGCAATTTTTTTGTCTGATTCCACAATAGTTGGGCCCGTTAAATCACGCCTACGTTGTGTGTTTTCGATACCGACCAAAATGATGGGTGTTATTTTATTGGATTGAATTAGTGAACTCAGTGTATTGGCAATATGAGGAAAGTCTTCATGTATTCCGCCATCTAACATATATAAAACGGGTAGTGAAGTAGCGTTGATTTTGTAGGTTTCGGGTGTCCAGATATTAATTCTACGGGATTCCTTCAGGGATTTTGATTGTAGAATAATGCTATCATACTTTGGTATTGAATCATCAAAAGACTGAGCTGATAAAAGGGTTGCATGAATAGAAAGTAGGAATACAATAATTAATGAGGTAATGCGCATTGGGTATTGATTTTATAAAGCTGTTCAAACTATTTAGTATATGAATTCGACCCTACCTTTTCAGGATCATTCCACAATTTGTTCGGCTAATTTAAGAAGATCATTTGTTGTTTTCATGTTTCGCTGGTGGCTTTTGTTTTTTATTACTATTCCCAAAAAGTTATTGGTTCGTTTGGTTTGTCCATAGCCTTTTGGGCATTATAAAAAAACAGCCATGTTTGAAACATAAAATTCTTCAATACCTCTTTTTTTACGCTCTATTTTTTCGAAGTTACTGATCAAAGGATCATTCTTTAAAAAACTAATAGAAAGCAATTGGGGATCTTTGGTTTTGGTAAAAGAATTGTTGTGGATGATCTGTGTTAGATTTTCTAAACTGATTTTTAAAATCGGCACATCATCACCCCATTTCTTTTTTATATCTGATGAAATAAGCATATCTAAATCATCCACAGGTTTTGAAGAATTAAAAACCACCTTTCCACTTTGCACAGCAATATTGACATTCTGAAACCCCAGATCTTCATACAGTTTTTTAAGCTAATGCATTTTGATAATATTTTTCTCACTAACATTGATTCCTAATGGTAAAGAAATGAAGGCGTTCATTTATTTCAAACTTTGACTTCACTAAAATCTATTTTCATTCCTGATTAAATCTTAAATCAAAAAGAATTTGATAAAGAGGGTTTAATCCAATTGACTCAGTCAAGCCTTAATCATATATCATTTTAACCATTCCATTACTATAGGCTACCTCCAATTTGCAACCTTGTAAATCAGATGTTGGCTCAGCATAATATTCGTTTAGGTTTGGAAAATCAATATAGTTGTGTAGATTGACAATAGTTTCAAATACGTCATTCTTGAGGGATGCTGTAAATGTTTTTTGAGCAGAAAAGCCCTTCGCCTTATTGCTACTTAAAAAATTATTAGGTCTTAAAATTGCCGCTCTGTTTTTCTCAATTATCAGTTTGAAAACAGGGCAACTGCCCTGGTAGCCCGAAGTACTGTTTGTTATTCTTTCAATACTAAACTTTTTTGGCGATGAATTATGTTCTATAAAATTATCATGCTTAAAACTCAAATCCGAAAATTGAAAATTGTTCTTTTTCTCATCAATATTTGAATAGACTTCGGGTTTAGAATAGTACCTTATTACTGTGTCCTTAATTATTTTTGGAGAGCTGTTCCCATAATTCATAATTACCTTAATTCTGCGATCGTAGTCAGCACCGATCAGCAACAAATCAGTATAGCCTTTTTTGTCAAAATCCGATTTGTAAAATGTATTTTATATTCTTAAAGAATCTGCTGTTTTTTTTACAATAACCTGTGGGGCAATTATCGCAAACTATTTCTGAATAAAGTTGTAAGGACAATTTTTGAAAATTGCTTTCAAAAGAATGAACGAGTTTTTCAACTTCAGGTTCCGTTTTTATCCTATCAATTTTTGAAACAATTTTTTGTGCCAATCCTGCATAACCCATGGATAAAAACAAAAGCGATAAATAAAGAGTTTTTGATATTATCAATCTGAAATTAATAGCACTACTTCTCATCCGAAATACTCTTTGCTATAGCCATTGCCTTTTCCATATCAGGAATTCCGTTTCCATAAGGCAAAAGAGGGGTTAAATATCTATTTGAAGATCGTTTGACAACGCTGATGATTTCATTATTAGAAAGTTTAGGATAAGCCTGCCATAAACAGGCAATCATCCCACAAAGAATTGGACTGGCAAAGGAAGTACCGCTTCCAGAAGATACCATTCCATTTGGGCCAATAAGAGCAACACTTGTTCCCAATGCCAGCACATCCGGCTTCATGCGACCATCTGTTGTCATGCCATTGGAGCTGAAAGTACTTATACTGCCACTTTTTTCTATTGCCCCTACAGTAAGCACATCCGGAGAGTCTGCCGGAGTAGCGACATAAGTTTTGTCATTCCCTGCAGAGACCACCAACAACATGCCTTTTTGCGCAGCCACTGATGCACCTTTTGCTGCATGAGTTGTTTTTCCGTCTAAGGCCTCAAAACGATGGGTGAGGGAGGTATTGTCAAAATCCTTATATCCCAAGGAAGTATTGGCGATATACACACCGGCACTATCCGCATATTCAAGTGCAGCTACCCAATAGTCCTCCTCAATCGGATATTCCGAAGTTTCATCTTCGGTTACAAAAAGCCAATATTCTGCCTCTGGCGCGGTTCCCACAAATGTAGTTGGCTGATTGGTTGCCATACAAGAAGTAACGGCTGTACCGTGATTTCCTCTTGCATAGGGATCAGCAAATTCGTATAAAAAAGATTTTGCACCTTTCACAGAAACATTCCTAAGTGCATTGTTAGCCTTAAAATTATAAAACCCAACATCCAGCACAGCAATTTCCATACCCTTTCCTTTGTACCCGGCACTGTGCAAATACTGCCCTTTGTTGATATTGATATTGTCCCAGGCAGCACCATACTCCGCTTCATTACTAATTGTTCTTGGGAGGCTGCGAGAAGGATGGAAATTCACCAATGTTTTAAAATAGGATGCAGTATCCTTTTTCCCTGTCCAAACAAGAGAAACAGACTGAACAAAGGGTAATATTTTAATTCTATTGTACGCACCAGAGTCAGAACAATGAACACTGACTGTTTTGAGCCATTTGCTTTGCGCTACAATACTAACGCCCGCTTTCTCTATTTGCTGCAAATAAAAAGAGGAAATAGGAATGTCTGACGAATCGATAGGTATATTGTAGGCAAGCCTTCTTGCAACAGTACGGGAAGATAGAAATTCCGCTGGTCTGTTGAAAGAATAAGTAACAGGACCTTTGTCCTTCAATTCAATTCTAAACTTATAATCATTTATATCATATACAAACACCTTTACTGTTGCAGATCCAGAACCGTTAGTGAGAGAGGCTGTTACTATAGTCTGGCCAATAGCTTTAGCCACTACCTGGCCATCGATATTTACTGAGGCTATATTCGGATCGGCAGATACCCAGTTTACTTCCTTAGCGGTTGCTCCAGACTTTGTAAATCGAGCTACTAACTTTTGTGAAGCCATCTGGTTAGTAGGAATCATGAGATATCCGGGCAATATTTCAATATCCATTTTCTCAGCAACCCCTTCCTTTTTACACGAGCCCAATATTCCGACTAATAACCAGAGAAAGAAAAATATTTGAATTGATTTTGTTTGCATTCACTACAATAATTGTGTTCATAAAAATAACCCGTATTTATGGCAAATAACGAACTATCTCAGAATTTATTGGCATTCATACAATTAAAAAACCCCCTTGTGGACACAAGGGGATTAAACCAAAACTAACTGCTTATGAGAAAAAATATGTATGTTCTATTCTTAAAATTTGATACCGCTAAGGTAGCCCCTTTTTGTATTGGGGATAGTTCAGTTAATCATCTTTTAACATAATAAATTGTTATCCTTTTTCTACTGATTGATTCCTTCTAGCTTCAATAAGAATGCATAACTGAGTGCCAGATCTTTGAGGAAATCAAATCTGCCAGAAGCACCACCATGACCAAAATTCATATTCGTCTGTAAAAATATTTTGGAGTTGTTGCTTTTGATATCTCTTAGTTTAGCCACCCACTTTGCCGGCTCAAAATACTGCACCTGACTATCGTGCAAACCAGTTGTGGCCAGAATATTTGGATAGGCTTTGTGTACTATATTTTCATAAGGAGAATAGGATTTCATATAGAAATAGGCTTCTTTACTGATTTCCGGATTTCCCCACTGGTCGTACTCGTTGGTAGTAAGCGGAATGGAAGGATCCAGCATGGTATTCACTACATCCACAAAAGGCACATCGGCAATAATACCATTAAAGAGCGTATTGCCCATATTGGCCACTGCGCCCATCAACAAGCCACCAGCACTTCCTCCATTTGCATACAGGTGCTGCACCGAAGTGTATTTTTCTTTGATCAGAAAATTAGCACAGTCGATAAAATCCGTAAACGTATTCATCTTTTTCATCAATCTGCCATCTTCATACCATTGCCTTCCCATTTCCTGGCCACCCCTGATATGAGCAATCCCATACGCAAACCCTCTGTCCATTAGGCTTATCAAATGAGAGTTAAAATTGGTTGGATAGGAAAAACCATAACTGCCATAACCGATTAAATAAAATGGTTGTTTCCCGTTTTTCTGAAAACCTTTTTTGTATGCTATAGACATTGGCACTTTGGTTCCATCCTTGGCCGTAACATAAACACGTTCTACAGCATACTCATTTTTATTATACCCACTAGGCACTTCCCGTTGTTTTAAAAGTGTCACATCTCCGGTTACCAAATCAAAATCACATACTGATGATGGGGTAATGGGAGAGGTATAATTGTACCTGAGTTTTGTGGCCAGGTAGTTCGCATTGCCTGTAGGCGACACACTATACACTGATTCATCAAAAGGAACCAGCTTATTCACTTTCCCATCTTTGGATAAATATTGCAATTGGTTCAACCCATTTTTTCTGGAATAGGCTATAAAATAATCTTTCAGAATTACCATTCCTTCTATCAGCACATCCGACCGATGAGGAATAAAATCCTTCCATCTTTCTGCACTTGTCGCATCGAAAGTAGTTTTAGAAACTTTGAAATTCAGGGCTTCCTTGTTATGAAGAATGTAAAAAGACTGGTCATCTGCATCCACCTCATATAGCACTTTCTCCAACCTGGGTTGAAACACTGCAAATCCCGATTGTGGCTGATTGGCATCCAAATATAATACTTCAGCGTTTGTGAAGTTGGCAGAATTAATCAAAACGAAATTTTCTGCTTTGGTTTTGGAAATAGAAATATAGTTGGATTTATCTTTTTCTTCATACATCAGCACATCCTGCTTTGGATCTGAATTTAGTTCATGCTTGTACACTTTTTCTGACAAAAGCGTTACCTGATTGTTGGATATATAAAAAAGCGTTTTGTTGTCATTGGCCCACACATAATCTGCACTGGTGTTAGGTATGTTTTGTGGAATAACTTCGCCCGTTACTAGGTTTTTGACCATCACCGAATATTGTCTTCTGCTTACCGTGTCCTCCCCATAAACCAACCATTTATTATCAGGACTTACAGTCATACCTGCTACAGAATAATAGGGTTGACCAATAGCCATTTGATCCACGTCCAACAATATTTCCTCAGGAGCCTCAAGACTATTTTTCTTTCTGCAAACTTTATAATATTGCTTGCCCGTTTCGCTTCGTGTATAATAGTAATATCCATTATAAAAATAGGGCACATTCTCGTCCTGTTCTTTTATCCGCCCACGCATTTCCTTATACAGGGTTTCCTGCAAAGGTTTGGTATCAGCCATCATTTTATCCAGATAGCTATTCTCCTCTTCAAGATATTTCACTACGTTGGAGGAGTCCGGTCCCTTCTTAAAAAAGTCAATCATCCAATAGTAATTGTCAGTTACCTTATCCTGGTGAATGTCTCTCAAATGTGGTTTCTTAGTGGCCATCGGTGGTTTTACATCAGGCCATTTTGTTTGATTCATTTGCGCTATTGTTGTTGGAGTTTGCAATACAGCTATTGCAACAATAAAAGAAAATAAAAGTTTATTCATTGTGTTGGAGTTTGTATGGCAATATGTAAACCACTATTATAAAAAAGTGATTGAGGCGGTGTTCGGTTTTCTTAGATCTGGAAATTTTCGGCAAGGAAATAAAAACAGACATTTCTTTTTACAATACCCAATTAAGTATTGAAGCCTAAATACCTTTTATCAATAATGAACATCAAGAATACTATTCAGTGGAATCAATACACCCGCTTTTAACTGAATATAATCATCGGTGAATGACCATAATGTGGTGTACACCGTAAGCGGGCCATCCACTGTATTAAAGGTTACGGCAGTTTTGCCTTTGAACTCGTTACCCAATCTGACAGCATAGCCCAACTTTTCCAACCAATAGGAAGTTCTGTCCTCTGCGGCCGGAATAATATGGTGGTTGGCGATATCTTCTTTTTCTATTAAATGGTCTGACATAGCAAGTGGTTCTTTGATATCAAATTTAATATGATTTGGCTCAAGTTTAAAGAAAAGAAAGAATAAAATTTTTGGCCCTAATAAATTTCTGGTACCCAGATTTCGATTACTAGCAACAACATGGATACTTAAACCCCCGATCGGAAAACTAAGGAAACCTATACAAAAAGGCAGTTCCTTATTGGTACAAGAACAGCCTTTTTTATTATTTGATTTTTAACTTACTTTTCTTTATGGATCCACATCATTACTGCTGCATTGCCGGAAACCCTTCTTGTGTGGTTATTGCATTGCCTGGATCAAGGCTTTGAATGAAATAAGTCAGAATCCCTGACTTAAAATACCAAGGATCGATTTTTCAAGTGGACGCATACCCATCCACATGATTTAGTGCTATCTTTTCTTGATTTACTATATAGATCTCTCCACTATTAGTAAATGCAATTTGTACATTTTTATCTCCCTTAATATAAAAACCGCTCAAAGCTTTTATGGAGTCTATTTCCCAAATACCATACAGGGCATTCCCTTTAAACTGGCTATCCGGCATGTTCTGTAACACCAGTTCCTGATTTTCCTTTTCGATGTCTGTGTGTGGGGATTTGGTGCAGGAAACTAATATTAAAGTAGCAGCAATAACGAGGCTAAAAAAACTTTTCATGGTAAATAGAATTAAATATTGTTAATAGGAGGACTAGACAAAAACAGGAAAATAGAGATACAAATCTTTAGGTATGAAACTTTTTGTTGGATTAGATTCTCAATAAAGCCATTTTCAATAAGCCTTTCAATTTCCACAATATCCACTTTCAATAAACATTATACAGTATTTTTAAGCCTGCAATGCCTGCATGGCTCATTACCATATTACTGATTCTGTCTGGTTATATTATCATCAGCATGGCCATTTATTACCTTCAGGAGTTGTTTATTTTCAAACCGGAAAAGCTACCTGAAGATTTTCAGTTTTATTATGCCAATCAAAAAGTGGATGAGTATAATCTGCATCAGGAAGATGGCGCCCTGCTCAATGGTTTGCACTTCAAATCCGAAAATCCAAAGGGAGTGGTCCTCTACCTCAAAGGAAACTCAAAAAGCATAAAAGGCTGGGGAAAGTTTGCAGTAGATTTCACCCGGCACAACTACGATGTCATCATGTTTGACTATCGCGGGTTCGGAAAAAGTACCGGCCACAGAACTCAAAAAGGCATTCAGAAAGATTTGCAAATGATCTACGAGGAACTGAAAAAAAGAGTAGCCGAAAAATATATCATTCTGTATGGACGATCCTTAGGTTCTGGCTTTGCTACCAAACTGGCTTCAGTCAATAATCCCAGAATGCTGATACTGGAATCGCCCTATTACAGCCTCACAAAAGTGGCCGCCCAGTTTGCGCCTTTTATGCCATTGTCTCTGGCACTCCGCTTCCCTTTGCCTACCTACAAATGGATAAAATATGTGAAATGCCCGATCTCTATTATTCATGGTACCAAGGACAGACTGATCCCACTGTCTTCGTCCATCAAACTGTCGCAAATCAATCCGAACAGCACTCGACTTTATACCGTTATTGGTGGCGGACACAAGAACCTGAACGATTTCCCACCTTATCATAAAATGCTGGAAGAAATTATTCATTCCAAAAACGAAGCCATCAATCTGGCAGGTAGCAGCTACCGGAAAGACAGCCAAAAATGAAAAAATTCAAACAGATAGTTATGGGTCTGGCCTGTGTGTATGCACTTGCCTTGTTGTCCGTTGCCCTGCTTCAATCCAAAATGATTTTTCAGGCTGAAAAGCTGGAACAAAATTTTCGATATGAATTTTCTTACCCCTTCAAAGAATTAAACCTTCAGGCATCTGATGGTGCTTCTCTCAATGCACTTTACTTTACTACACCAAAACCCAGAGGGGTAATACTTTATTTTCATGGCAATAAAGGCAGCCTGAAACGATGGGGAGAAATAGCCGGAAAGCTTACCCGGTTTGGCTTTAACGTATTGGTGATGGACTACAGAACCTATGGAAAAAGCAGTGGACAATTGAATGCCATAGCCATGGAAAATGATGCTCGGCTGTTTTATCAACAGGCATTAAAATATTTTCCCGAAGATAGCATCGTGGTGTATGGCAGATCCTTGGGCACACATTTTGCCACAGTTGTTGCTTCCGAAAACAATCCCCGGCAATTAATTCTGGAAACACCTTTTACTAGCATTACCGATGTGGCCAAAAGCAAACTCTTTATGTTCCCTGTAAAAAGGCTGATCAAATATCCATTTGACAATATCAAAAACATTGGTCAGTTAAAATGTCCACTCACCATTTTTCATGGCACACAAGACAATGTAGTTCCTTATCGCTTAGGTAAACAATTATTTGAATCTGCTGGCACAACAGAAAAAGAACTCATCACCATACAAAAGGGTAGCCATAACAACCTTTCAAATTTTAGTGAATATCAAAAGGGAATTAAAAAAGTACTAGACAGATAAAACTTCGGGATAATATACAAAACCTTCCGATTAATTGTAACTACCCGAAAGTGCTTAAGCCTCTCCATTCCTTGGATCCACATCATTGTCTTGTCCCAGGTCCAGTTTGGATTGTGGAAAATCTTTGGAACGATTATAATTCATTAAACTTTTCATTTTGGCTGCCTGTGAAAAAAAGTTATCCTTACCAGAATGCAGTTGCTTCACTGCGTCATCAAATTTATTCCGGGCGTTTTCTAAATACTTGCCTACCTGATCCAGGTTGTCCACAAAGTTCACCAGTTTTTCGTACATCTTTATGGCTCTATTAGCAATTTCCATACTATTGCGGTCGTTTCTTTCTCGCTTCCACAAATCGGCTAAAAGCTTTAATGCAGCAATCAGGTTGGTAGGACTAATGAGCAGTATGCGCCGGTCATAAGCATATTCCCAAAGATTACCATCGCCTTTCAATGCAGCAAAATAGGCGGCTTCGTTGGGTACAAACATCATTACAAAATCCATCGTTTTATCATAATCATCATAGGCTTTTGTATGCAGTTCGTCTATGTGGTTTTTTACAGAACGAACATGAGCCGCCAGTTCCAGCTCCTGCTGAGCATCATCCTCTGTTTCTGCATAACGAAGAAAATTTGTCAGCGAAACTTTTGCATCTATGATGATTTGCTTGTCATCAGGATAAACAATCAGGGCATCCGGTCGCATCTTTTTTCCGCTCACCACATTCAATAGCGGTTTGCCATCGGCACCAAAAAGCTGATGCTCCATGAAAAACTCTTCATTCTTTCTGAGTCCGGATTTGTCCAATATTTTTTCAAGAACCAGTTCGCCCCATCGCCCCTGGGTTTTGGACTCACTCTTCAAAGCCCTGGTCAGGTTTTGGGCTTCTTTGCTCAACTGCTGATTCAGCGTCATCAGATTTTTTAGTTCATTTTTCAGAGAGAATCGTTCATTACTTTCTTTGCCATAACTCTCTGTCACCTGCTGTTTAAACGCCTTGATATTGTCGCCCAAAGGCTCCAGTAAGGCCTTCATATTGGCTTTGTTCAGTTCGGTGAAAGTTCCGGTTTTGGACTCTAAAATTCGATTGGCAATGTTTTCAAATTCGGTATTAAACTTCTTTCCTAGTGCTTCAATTTCTTGCTGTTGTGTTTGTAATTTTTCTGCAAGTGCCTGATTATTGGCTTTTTCCACTGCGTATTTTTCCTGAATCATCTGATGACTTTCCTGTAAGGTTTCCAGTTGTGTTCGAGTTCTGAGGCACTCATTGTTTCTGTCAAAATACTGTTGTCTGGAAACATCATGTGCAGCTTTTATGTTCACAAACTGTGTCCTTAAATCATCCATTGAAGTATTTAATCCCTGTGTATTTTCTTTCTGAATGGATATCTCTTCGAGCTTTTCCTCTAAACTCTTTTGCATCATATCCATTTGAGCCGATGTGGTGGCACGAAGGGAAAGAAGTTCCTTTTCTGTTTCCTGAAGTTTTTGGTTGCCTGCTACTTGCTGGGCATCCAGTTTTGATTTTAACTTTACCTGCGCTGCCAGCCATCCGATAATTCCACCAATAAGGATGCCCGTCATTAGATATGCTACTATTTCCATTGCTAAAGATTCTTTATACCTTGACGAAGGTAGGGGAATGCAACACACAACAGCTTTGGAAACTGTTTAAAGAATAGTAAAATTATTATTGTATCAACAAAAAACAGATGGCATCGGTTTTGCGTCGCACCCTTCAATTTTGGAATATATGACAACCCACATAAACGAGTATCACCATTAATACATTATTCTACGGTTTAAATCAAATAATATAGCTGATAAAACTACACCAAGAGGTAAATGGACAGACGAAGCCAAAGACAATTATAAAAATATGATTATCAGGAATATTCAGTTTTTATAAAAGAATAATTGTAGTAATTATGTACCTGTTTTTAGTACATTAGTAACATGAAAAAAGCATTGCTAATGATAATAGGATTATGGATGGTAGTTGGTGCTCAGGCGCAAACCACCCCTATAACCGATACGGTAGCCTATTTAAAAAGTATTGAAGCCAGAAAAGCCGAGTTTATCGGTAAACCATTTTCTGTACTATTAAATGAATTAAAACTTCCTATTTTATGCTTTGGTCCTGTTGGAAGCATTCCCTATGACAGATCAAAAGAAACCAGTACAATAATTGATTTTTTTACTGATAATCACGAAGAAGTTGAAGATGAAACCATGTTGATTATATATTGGCAAACACCTTTGGATCAATTCAGGTCAAGTAAAATAGCTGATAAAACAACCCCAAGAGGTAAATGGACAGACGAAGCTAAAGACAATTATAAAAATGCTATCATTGATGATATTTTTTTCTTATAATGAGGGAAGTTGAAAAAAGCATTACTAATAATAATAGGTTTATGGATGGTGGTTGGTGCGCAGGCACAAAACCCCAACCCTAATTGGGATTTTCATTCTCGCACTTTACCTGTATTTGCTTTCAGCATTCCAATTCCTTCTGATCAATCTGTGCATCTGTAGCCATCCTCTTGCTGTTCATTTTTAGACCCATTTCCAAATTCACAAAGTTTACAACATCCGCCTTGACGGTTTTTTCTTCTTACTATCTTTGCCAGATGGAATTATTTGCGGCATCGCTTTCAGAATATAAAAGATTAAAGACAAAAGAGGTAAGGATTGGTGATTTATTGCTGGGCAACCACCATCCCATACGTGTACAAACGATGACCACCACCGACACAATGGACACCATAGCCACGGTGGAGCAAACCATTCGTTGTATTGAAGCAGGTGCTGAGCTGGTTCGCATTACCGCACCCTCTAAAAAAGAAGCAGAGAATTTACTGAATATAAAAAATGAACTTCATCGCCGCGGATATTCGGTTCCGTTGGTAGCCGATATTCATTTTACCCCCAACGCCGCAGAGATTGCTGCCCGTATAGTAGAAAAAGTGAGGGTGAACCCCGGCAACTATGTGGACAAGAAAAAGTTTGAACAAATAGATTATACAGATGCAGAATATGCCGAAGAGATAGACCGTATTCGTGAACGATTTACGCCACTAGTAAAAATTTGCAAAGAGCATGGTACCGCCATGCGCATTGGCACCAATCATGGCAGTCTTAGCGACAGAATCATGAGCCGCTATGGCGATACGCCTATTGGCATGGTGGAAAGTGCTATGGAGTTTTTGCGCATAGCCAGAGACGAGGATTACCATCAGATCATTTTGAGTATGAAGTCGAGCAATCCACAGGTGATGGTGCAGGCTTATCGTTTGTTGATAAAGCAGATGGACGAAGAGTTTGGGGAAATATATCCGTTACATCTGGGTGTGACAGAGGCAGGAGATGGAGAAGAAGGACGCATCAAATCGGCAGTGGGCATTGGCACATTGCTGGAAGATGGAATTGGCGACACGATTAGAGTTTCACTAACCGAAGACCCCGAATTTGAAATACCGGTGTGCAGGGATATGGTGAAGCGATATAATTCGAATGAAGTGTTGGAATCTGAAGGATATGAAAGTTCAAAAGGTTTGCTAGGCTCAAACGGGTTCTATCCGTTTAGTTTCAAAAGGCATGCAACCCAAGCCGTGAATAATATTGGTGGTGGTCAGGTGCCGGTGGTCATTGCAGATTTCAGCAAGGCAGGAGCAATCACTCCCAACTCCCTAAAATCCATTGGATACAGGTATAATAAAATGCTGGACAAATGGAATATTGCCGATACCGCCGCAGACTACATTTATATCAATCAGGAAAAATTAGACTTTGCTCTTCCAGGCTCCTTAAAGGTGATACAACCTTATGAATATTGGAAGTCCAATGCAGCCATATCAGAAAATGGATCCGAAATAAAGTATTTCCCTATTTATGGTGCAGAGCATTTTGTGGGTACTGAATTGTCAGAAAGCAGTATTCATTTTGTGATGATCGACTGTCCGAAGGATGGGAAATATTTGGAAGCAATTGTCTCCAAACCCAATACGGTTCTATGTTTAAGCAGTCAGAACAAGAATGCCATGCAAACCATCAGGGCTACCTGTATTTTGTTGGCACAAAAAAATATTGCCACACCAATTGTATTTATTACCGATTCCAATTGGCAAACAGCAGATGAACATCTGATACATTTTGCCACCGAAACAGGAGCTTTGTTTTTGGATGGTTTTGGAGATGGGATATGCCTAGGAATGAGTAGCCAGGCTTATGCTGATTTTGACAAAACAGAACTCAGTGGCCGCCGATATGCGTTGTCATTTAAGGAATGCAGGGCGGAAGCCTTTTTAAATAATACAGCCTTCAATATCCTTCAGGCAGCGCGTATGCGCATTTCCAAAACCGAGTATATCTCCTGCCCCTCCTGCGGAAGAACCTTATTTGACCTACAAGAGACTACCACTAAAATTCGTTCGGTAACCAATCATTTAAAAGGATTGAAAATTGCCATCATGGGCTGTATTGTAAATGGACCGGGCGAAATGGCCGATGCAGATTTTGGATATGTAGGCAGTGGGCCTGGTAAAATCACTTTATACAAAGGCAAGGAGGTAGTCAAAAGAAATATTACCAGCGAAGTGGCAGTAGATGAATTAATCATTCTACTCAAAGAAAATGGAGTGTGGATTGAACCTTAGATTTTTTTCAAAAACAAAAACTATCCGAGTCAAACAATTCCAACAATTCACTTTAAATCAGGTAAAAAGACAGGGAGGCAAATTCAACAAGTATTTGCCTCCCTGGATTCCCGGATATAGAATTCAATTCAACTATCCTATATCACAATGTTCACCATTTTGTTTTTTACATAAATGATTTTTTTGGGTGTTTTGCCTTCTGCCCATTTTTGAACAACTTCATTGGCAAGCACCAAGGCTTCCACTTCCTTCTGTTCTGCACTTAAAGAGATCTGCAAAGTGGTTCTAAGTTTACCATTGACAGAAATTGGATATTCCTTACTGGTTTCCACCAAATACTTTCCTTCCAGAACAGGATAAGAAGCATCCAGCACAGAACCAGAATTGCCCAATGCCTGAAAAAGTTCTTCGGCAATGTGTGGTGCATAAGGTGCCAGTAATACCAGCATAAATTCCAAAATATTCTTTTTATGACATTTCAACTCGTTGAGCTCATTGACCATTATCATAAAACTACTTACACCGGTATTGAAACTAAACCGCTCGGTATCTTCCTCTATCTTTTTGATGGAACGGTGTAGTACTTTGAGTTCTGCATCGGTGGGCGCATCCTCTGTTACCTGCCAAACGCTTTCACCAGCATTGTTTTCTCTATAAAATAAACGCCACAATTTTTTAAGAAAGCGATGCACCCCTTCGATCCCTTTTGTATCCCAGGGCTTGCTCATTTCCACTGGTCCCAGAAACATTTCATACATACGGAAAGTGTCTGCCCCATATTTTGACACCAAATCATCGGGGTTCACGGTATTGAACTTGGACTTGGACATTTTTTCCACCTCGGCACCACAAACGTATTTGCCATCTTCCAAAATAAATTCCGCATCGGCAAACTCTCCATTGCGCCATTGCTTGAATTGTTCAGTATCCAATATGATGCCATCTACAAAATTCACATCGGCATGAATTTTATCAAGCACTCGTCCCTGATAAGTATTTTCATCGCTAATAAAACCATGCGACACAAATTGATTGGTACCATTGATTCGATACACAAATCTGGAACTCCCCTGAATCATGCCCTGATTTACCAGCCGTTTAAAAGGCTCGTCAAATCCAATATGGCCCAAGTCGTAAAGCAGTTTTGTCCACATGCGGCTATACAACAAATGACCTACCGCATGTTCGGTACCGCCAATGTACAGATCCACCTGATTCCAATAGTCGGTAGCTTTTCTGTCGGCAAACTCTTGCTGATTGAGTGGATCCATATATCGCAGAAAATACCAACTGCTTCCAGCATAGCCGGGCATGGTATTGGTTTCCAAATCCAATGCTGTCCAGGCTGGAATATTGGCCAGAGGCCCCTCTCCTTCCGGTCCCGGACTGTAAGTATCTACCTCGGGCAAGGTGAGTGGCAACTCATTTTCATTCATGGAATATGCTACGCCATCTATCCATTTTATGGGAAATGGCTCGCCCCAATACCGCTGACGACTAAAGGCCGCATCGCGCATTTTGTAATTGATCTTTCTTTTGCCGATACCTCGTTTTTCAATTTCATTGATCACTACTTCCATGGCTTCTTTCATAGGAATGCCATCCAGAAAACCTGAGTTACTCAGTACCGCCTCTTTGGTTGGATTGGCATCCTTTCCGTTGAAATGCGCACCGATAATATTGGTCACCGGTATGTTGAATTGAGTGGCAAATCTGTAATCGCGTTCATCCCCGCAAGGTACCGCCATGATAGCACCCGTACCATACCCGGCCAACACATACTCACTGATCCAGATTGGAATTTCTTTGTTGTCGAATGGGTTGATGGCATAAGCACCAGTAAACGCCCCAGTAATTTTTTTCTCGGACATTCTTTCTCTTTCACTTCGGCTGTTTACATACTCCAGGTATTGGGCTACTTCTTGTTGCTGGCCAACGGAGGTGATTTTTTTTACCAAGTCGTGCTCAGGTGCTATCACCATAAAATCCACCCCCATGATGGTATCTGGTCGGGTGGTGTACACTTCCATTGATTGGGCATTGTTGAGAATAGAAAAGAGGATATTGGCCCCACTGGATTTGCCTATCCAGTTGGTTTGCATTTCTTTCATGGCTTCGCTGAAATCTACTGTTTCCAACCCCTGCAAGAGTCTATCCGCATAGGCCGTGATGCGCAGATACCATTGTCGCAATTTCTTTTTCACCACCGGATGGCCGCCTCTTTCGCTTACCCCGTTCACAACTTCGTCATTGGCTAGCACGGTGCCTAGTGCTTCGCACCAGTTCACTTCGCCATAGCCACAGTAGGCCAGGCGGCGTTTCATGAGCCAGTCGTTTTTTTCTTTTTCGTCAAAACCCTTCCAATCTTCTGCTGTAAAATGGGCACAGCCTTTGGTTTCGTATTTATTGATGAGGCTGGAAATGGGCAGTGCTTTTTGCTGGGTGTTGCAGAAATAACTGTTGAACAATTGCAGGAAAATCCATTGTGTCCATTTGTAATACTGCGGATCGCTGGTGCGTACTTCGCGGCTCCAGTCGTAACAAAAGCCGATATTGTCCAGTTGTCGGCGAAAGGTTTCAATATTTCTTTCGGTGGAAACTGCAGGATGAATGCCATGTTCGATGGCATATTGTTCTGCTGGCAGGCCAAAAGCATCGTAGCCCATGGGGTGTAGTACATTATACCCTTTTAGTCTTTTGTACCGGGCATAGATATCGCTGGCGATGTAGCCCAAGGGATGTCCAACGTGAAGTCCTGCACCACTGGGATAAGGAAACATATCCAGCACATAATATTTGGGTTTGTCGCTCTGGTTAGATACTTTGTAAGTGTGGGCAGCTTTCCAATGATCCTGCCATTTTTTTTCGATGGAGTTAAAATTATATTCCATATCAGATATGCACGCAGTGATTTTGCGTCTGTTTTACAATATATTTTTCAGTTGATTCGGAGGAAAGTGTGGCGGCAAATATATAGGTTGCCATTGGCACCTCTGTTGAAGCTGTGCGACGCAATACCGATGCCAAATATTCCTAAGCCGGGCATACAAAAAAATAAATCGTGTTTTTTATTTGTTAATGAAATTTTTATGTGGCGGCAAATTTAAGCATTGTAGATGTGAATAACCTAAATTTGCGTGCCCCGAAAGGGAGCAAAAGGAATAAATATGGCGGAAAAAACGAAAATAGTAAAACGGGGAAAGGCATCGTATTTTATGGCGATTCTGGGAGTGACGCTGGTGCTTTTTTTGTTGGGCGTGATTGGCTGGCTGGTGATCAATACGCGCACACTGGGTCAGCATTTTAAGGAGGAGGTGGAGGTAAATGTGTATTTGCGCGACCCATTGGTAAAGGCGGACAGCACGGCACTGGTGAATTATATCGCCTCGAAATCCTATATTAAAGAGTATGTTTTCACTACCAAGGAAATGGCTAAGGCCAAGTACTTATCTGACGGAAATGAAAGCTGGGAGGGCATCTTGAGCGAGAACCCCCTGCCACAGAGTATTGATTTCAGGCTCAAGTCGGAGTATCTGAATGTGGACACCCTGAAAAACATTAAGGCAGATCTGGAAAAGCAAACGTATGTCACGGAGGTAAAGTATCCGGAGTTGCTGGTGGGTGGTTTGGATAGCAAGATAAAAATTGTGAACTGGGTGTTGCTGGGTATTTCGCTCATGTTGTTGTTGGCTGCGATAGGCTTGATTGATAATACCATTCGATTGGCGATGTTCAGTAACCGATTCATTATAAAAACTATGCAGATGGTGGGTGCCACGCGGTGGTTCATAACAAAACCTTTGGATTTGAGGGCTATCCTGAACGGGAGCATTAGTGCTGCTATGGCTATTATTGGTGTAATGATCATAGTGCGGGTGGCTAAAAATATGTTGCCGGAGCTGGCGGCCATTCAGAATAATGAGCAAATGATCTGGCTATATGCCGGTATGCTGCTTTTGGGAATTCTGATTACCTTGATCAGTACGCATACCAGTGCCCTGAAATATTTGAAAAAGAAACTGGATGATTTGTATTGAGGAACTGAAAGGAAGAGGCAAAGAACGCAAACCCGGTTTATACATTTGGAGAAACAATACTAATATTGCACTTTAAAAAATTTTATATGATGTCGGAAAATAAAAATATCTCCCCTGCGATGTTTGGCAAGGCCAACTATATCTGGATGTTGATTGGCGGAATTGTGATAGCCATTGGCATGTTTATGATGGCTGGAGGCAAAAGCGACAACCCGGCAGTTTTTGATAAGGATCAGGTGTATAGCACCACCCGAATCACAATAGCGCCCATTTTAATATTGATTGGCCTGGCAATAGAGGGTATCGCTATATTTAAAAAGAATAAGGCGGCTTAACAAAGCATCTTCACTTTTGAAAGCACAGATTTTGTGGACAGGAAATAAGCCCTTCCTATTGCAAAAAAAACAAAAAATATTTATTGCTATCTCGCTTTCAGGAAATCCGGATGGCAATTTTTTAATAAACAAAACATATTAAGAAATGGTAGGCGATGCACTAGCGTATCGCCTATTTTTTTAAACATTAAGTATGGGAATTGTAGAAGCAATCATCATTGCCATTGTAGAAGGATTGACAGAATATTTGCCGGTATCCTCCACCGGACACATGATTATAGCCAGTACTTTTTTAGGTATTGAAAAGGCTGAATTCACCAAACTGTTTGAGGTAGCCATTCAGTTGGGGGCAATCATGGCTGTGGTGGTTTTGTACTGGAAAAAGTTTATAGATTTTACTAAATGGCAGTTTTATTTAAAGCTGATGGTGGGTGTGATCCCTGCTTTATTGTTAGGTTTTTTATTTTCCGATCAAATTGATGCTATGCTGGAAAGCCCAAAAACAGTAGCGATCAGCCTGCTGATTGGTGGGGTGGTTTTGTTGTTTATAGATAAGGCTTTCAAAAAGCCTGAGATCAATAAGGAGGAGCAAATTAGTTTTGGTAGAGCATTCATCACAGGCTTGTGGCAATGCATTGCCATGATTCCGGGTGTAAGCAGAAGTGCCGCTTCCATCATCGGAGGTATGCAACAAAAGATGACCAGAAATCTTGCCGCAGAGTTTTCTTTTTTTCTGGCCGTGCCTACCATGGCCGCAGCTACCTTGTATTCTTTGTTTGTCAAAAAATGGACCGACAATGGCGTGGAACAAAAAGGATATGAACTGATATTGCAATCCCAGGAAAATACCATTGCTTTTGTGGTGGGCAATATTGTAGCTTTTGTGGTAGCCATTCTGGCCATTAAGTTTTTTATCAACTTTCTACAGAAATACGGCTTTAAAATTTTTGGTTGGTACCGAATTGTAGTGGGTTTAATATTGTTGATATTATTATCGCAGGGCATAATCGGATAGAGGAATCACAAACAGGTGGTTCTATCGTTATTGATTGCTACTTACTTATTTATTTACTGTAACCAGTATCTTTGGTAGCCTAAAGCAATTCTGATGCAACAAACTGCTCCAAAGAAAATAACGAATGGCTGGGCTATGTACGACTGGGCCAATAGTGTGTACAATCTGGTTATCACCACCACATTTTTCCCCATTTACTTTTTAGCCGTTACCAACAACACCACCGACCATAAAGTAAGGTTCTTGGGACGAGAGTTTGTAAACTCATCGCTTTACGATTATATTTTAGCCACTTCTTATTTGTTGATTGCACTGTCCTATCCCATTCTCACTTCCATTGCCGATACGCGTGGGAACAAGAAAAATTTCATGCGCTTTTTTTGCTATATGGGTGCTATTGGTTGCAGCATGTTATTCTTTTTTAAGGTAGATTCTTTAGGATTAGGAGTGGTAGCATTTATGCTGGCAGCCATGGGGTATGTGGGCAGTCTGGTTTTCTACAATGCTTATCTGCCAGAGATTGCAGCACCTCAGGATCAGGATCGAATCAGTGCCCGTGGATATTCTTTTGGATATATTGGAAGTGTGTTGATGCAAATAGTAGGCTTTGTGCTGGTGATGACTTTGGATGATCAAGGCTTGGCCACCAGAATCACTTTTCTGATAGTAGGTATTTGGTGGTTTTCATTTGCACAGATTGCATTTGCTGTGTTGCCCAATACCAGTGTAAAAGAAAGTAAAAAAGGAAACATCATAAAAGAAGGATTTGGAGAGATCAGAAAAGTGTATCATCAGGTGAAGCAAATGCCCGTGTTGAAACGATTCCTTCGGGGCTTCTTTTTTTACAGTATGGGTGTGCAGACGGTGATGCTGGCAGCCACTATATTTGGAAGTAAACTATTGAAACTTCCAGACACCAACCTGATTATCACCGTGGTGATCATTCAACTGGTAGCCATACTGGGTGCCTGGAGTATGTCCAGACTTTCGGCAAAATATGGCAACTTAAAAGTACTGATGGGCGTTATCCTGTTTTGGATCATTATTTGTTTTTTGGCTTATTATACGGCCGAAATTGTGAAAAACGGCGGTAATGGAGAAAACCCTTTTTATGGCCTTGCCGTTTTAGTGGGCTTGGTGATGGGAGGCATTCAGGCACTTAGCCGCTCCACCTACTCCAAGCTAATGCCAGAAACAAAAGACACAGCCTCTTTTTTCAGCTATTATGATTTTACAGAGAAAATTGCCATCGTCATAGGCATCTTTACCTTTGGGTATATAGAAGAAGTTACTGGCAGTATGCAAAACTCGGTATTATCCTTAGTCGTGTTTTTTGTGATTGGATTTGGCTGGTTGTACGCAGCTTTGCATAAGTCAAAAAAACATCAAGCATAAACCCCAAGATCATGAAACTCTATTCTGTCAATCACGGTTATTTTAAATTAGATGGCGGTGCCATGTTTGGAGTGGTGCCCAAGAGTATCTGGAATGGCCTGAATCCGGGCGATGAAAACAATATGTGTAGTTGGGCTTTGAGATCACTATTAATTGAACAAGGCGACAAACTGATTTTGGTGGATACCGGTATGGGTGATAAACAAAGCGACAAATTCTTTGGATATTATTACTTGCATGGGAATGATAGTTTGGATAAAAGTTTGGCCGGTTATGGTTTTGACCGAAATGACATCACCGATGTTTTCCTCACTCACTTGCATTTCGATCATTGTGGAGGAGCCATCAGACTTGAAGGTGAAAAACTCGTTCCAGCTTTTCAAAAGGCAAAATTTTGGAGCAATGAAGCCCATTGGAAATGGGCCACTGAACCCAATGCCAGAGAGAAAGCCTCTTTTTTGAAAGAAAATATATTGCCTATTCAAGCGTCTGGCCGCTTGCAGTTTGTGGCAGGCAGAAGCACTCAGCCGAATCAATTGGATAGAGCATCCTTTTTGCCCAACATGCAAATACTTTTTGTGGATGGGCATACTGATGCCATGATGTTGCCCATGTTACAATACAAAGGAAGAACTATTGTGTTTATGGCAGATTTACTTCCATCCATTGGCCATATTCCTTTACCGTATGTGATGGCTTATGATACCCGGCCACTCATCACCCTTAGCGAGAAGCAGGCATTTTTGCAGGAAGCTGTTGATGAGGACTACATCTTATTCTTTGAACACGATCCAGTGAATGAATGTTGCACTTTGCAACAAACCGATAGAGGCATCAGGGTCAAGGAAATTTTTCGGCTGGACGAGATATAAAAAAGACCACCCCATTGCTGAGATAGCCTTTCTCATAAAATGAAATTAATCTATTATTTCACCTTAAAACTTACTTTGTGATCACCCCAAAGAATAGCAACAACTCCTGTTTTGGCGGCGTTAATATTTAATGTCTCTGCAAAAGGAGATGCCTTTGCAGACTTCACATTTACACGTAATGCATCATCGGCCTGACTATACTTAAATGCTCCCCACTGATCCCATGTTTTATTGAAAATAATGGTCCAATCATCGCCCTCTGCCAGCGTAAACAAGGCGTATTTCCCAGCAGGCAATTCCTTGCCCTCAACCATTACATTTTTACTTACTTCAAACACGGTAGCTTTGTTGGCTCCTGTGCGCCATACCTGTCCGGGCAAAGGCTCCAGGTTTTTCCCAATGGTTCTGCCCTTTACAGATGGCTGACTATAATTGATCGTGATAACCGCTCCGCCTCCTATTTCTGCTGTACTGGTGGCCAGAGGACTTTTGGGCTTTCCGCCTTGTGCATTCACTAACAATACTGCTACAATTGCTACAGTAAATAGAATTATTCTTTTCATGGTGTCATTGAAATTTTGGATTATGAAATATTGATTGCAAACAACCTGCCTTAGGTTTCTTATCAGGCTAAGATACTGTAATAAATAAATGCTATCAGTAATATTATTTTTATTGAACTGAAAGATTAACTTAATTTGAACACAAAAGTATTATTAAACAACAAAGTTATATGCCATATTACAAAAACTCGTCTGAAATAAACTAAAATATTTATGTTTAACTTTTTCAAACCTAAACCAAAAAATCAAATTGAAATGGAAGTTACTGGAGTAAACCCAGAGACAAATAATGAATTTCTATTCTTTAATTTTGTGGAAAACACGCCAAACTATATTCTTGAACCGTGGTTAAAAAAAGCAAAACAAGTTGGCTATAAAGTAAAACCACAATATGAGGCGACTATTCTGCAAAAAATAAAATCCAATCAATTTAAAAATCCTTATACCTTTCCCGAATATTTTCAAAATAAATTTGATTTTATCGCCATTGACTTTGAAACAGCAAATAACAGTAGATTAAGTGCTTGTGCAATTGGTTTGTGTTTTGTGAAAAATGACACAATCGTTTATTCCACAAAACATTATATAAAACCACCAGCAACAGAAAAATTTTTAAAGTCCCACATTGCAATACACGGAATAACATTTGAAGATGTGGAGTTTGCTTTTACTTTTCAAGAATTATGGGATAATGAATTTTCGAAATATATTTCATCTAATTTATTGATTTTTCACAATGCTAGTATGGACTTGAGCATCCTGAAAAATCTATATGAACATTACAATATAAAACCATACAACATAAAATATATTGACACAATGCTTTTTGCAGACAAACTTGGGATGCCTAGAAGAATAAAAGATTTAGCAGTAAGTTTTAATTTAGAAGTAACAAATCATCACAACCCAGAGTTCGATGCTAAACTTTGTGCTCTGATATTTGGTGAATTAGTTGAAAAATATCCAAATTATGAAGAACTAATACGAAAGATTAATGACAAACCTAAAACAAACAATAATTATTTTAATCAACCAAGTGAAGATATTTTAGAAGAAAACGAAGAACATTTGTTTAACTATAAAATAACTCAAAACGAGCTTGAAAACATTAATTTAATAGGCAAAGGAATAGTAATTACAGGTAATTTTTCAATGGAACGTGAAGAAATCAAAACGTTTCTGATGAAAAGTGGAGTTCAAATAAAATCTGGAATTACCAGCAAAGTTGATTTTGTTTTTGCAGGAGAAGATTTTGGTTGGTCAAAAATTCAAAAAATAAATGAATTAAATCAATCAGGAAAAGCAAACATTAAAATTTTGGACGAAACTAACTTAAATTATCTCATCAAAAAATACGGCATATAACGAGCAGCTTGGCAAAATGGCGGGTTTAGTGCTAAACTCAACGGTAGTTCTTCGATTGAACTTTTGTACAAAACGGAACATTTTCGCTTCGATTTCCGCCACTTCGCCAAGCTGCCAAAACGTTGAATGAAAGACAACATGAGAAAACTTGCTAAACCCAATCATGCTATACTGATCCTAATCTGATTTCAACCCAGCTGTTTAACAATCTTCAAGCTCAAAACAAAACCTATCTGTAAAATTTCGATGACCAAATGCAGCCGGTATCCAAGGAGGAGGGCTAGCATTATGGGCAAAGGGGTTAAAAAAGACACTTGCTTCTGGGCTCAGTTCTATAGTACAAAAGACAACAGATTGCTTATGTTTGGATCTTTTCAAAGACTCCAGTCAAAATGCCCTACATGGAAATAAGATTGTTTATTATGCCAATAAAAAAATTGCGGAAAAATTCAGAAATCATAAGAATACCCTCTTTGGCCCAAGTCAAAAATTTGATGGTGCTGGAAGGCTCACCGATCCAGTTATTCAAATGGATGCGCTCAACCATCAATGAATTGTTGGGAAAACACAACATTGTGGAAACAGCGTAGAAGACTTAAATTCTTCTTAGCTCTTCATGAACAAATTCCATCAACCCTTTGATATGATGGGGCGAAAGATCAAACTTCAAACCAGCCGCCTCGAACAGTTGAGGCAATGTTCTGGTACCGCCCAGGCTAAGTGCTCCTGTATAATTAGCCAGTGCCTGCTCTCTGTTGTTTTGAAATTGCTGCCAAAGTCCTATTGCTCCTAACTGCGCTATGCCATATTCGATATAATAAAAGGGTACCTCAAACAGATGTAATTGTCTTTGCCAGTTGTAAATCCGATATTGATCCAGCCCTGTAGTATCAAGGGTTTTGGGGGTAAACTCATCCAAAATTCTTTTCCAATTTTCTTCTCTTTCTTCTGCCGAATGTGTGGGATGCTCATACACCCATTGCTGAAATTTATCTATAGTGGCTATCCAGGGAAATATGGTGAGCACTCTTTCAAGATGTTGTTCCTTTGCCCGACTCAGTTCTTCTTCATGCTCAAAAAACACGCCCCACTCATTCATACTAAAAAGCTCCATACTCATGCTGGCTACTTCGGCAAATTCGGTCGGATACTCCTTAAATCCTGTTAGTTCCAACGGATGCGACAAAAAGGAATGAATGGCATGACCACCTTCATGTACCATCGTGATCACATCGTTCAGCGTACCAGCAGCATTCATAAAAATAAACGGCGCACCGGTCTCGGTCAAAGGGCAATTGTACCCTCCTGGTGCTTTCCCTTTGCGGCTTTCCAAATCAAACCGGTTCATCTCGTCCATCTTCTGCAAACAGTTTGCAAAAAAAGGATTGAGCATACTAAAACATTGTTTTGTTTTTTGCAATAACTCTGCACCGTCCTTAAATGGTTTTAATGGGGTGGTACCAGCTGGTTCTGCGTCAATATCCCATGGGTATAAATTTTCCAAGCCAAGGTTTGCCTTTTTCTTTTGATATATCTCGTCTACAATCGGTAGCACATGTTGTTTTACCGCCTCATGAAACTGAAAGCAATCTTCTTTGGTATAATCAAACCTGCCCAATTCTGCAAACCGATAATCTCGATAGTTTTCAAAGCCTGCATTCAACGCTACCTGATGTCTTTTTTGCAATAGACTATCGAACAAACTATTCAATGCCTCTTTGTCTTCCAGCCTTCTGTCATTTATTTTCCTATATACTTCTTCACGCAAATTCCTGTCAGGATCTTCCAAAAACTTAGCCGCTTGTTGTAATGTAAATTCCTTCCCCTGTACAGTCACCCCCATTTTTCCACTAATCACACCAAACTGTTGCGCCTCTACAGCCAGTTCGGATTGCAGAGAAATATTGGACTCCCTAAACAACTCAATATTCTTTTTCACATTACGCAAATAGGTGAACCAGGCCGGATCTTTAAGGTCTTTTGTATATGGATTATCAATCAGTTTTCGATTTAGCAAATCGGAGTAAGGTTGAATTTTTGGCTGAATCTCCATCATGAAATAATTAAAAGAGGCAACCAAACTTTCATTTTCTGTATCACAAGTCATTTTGATCTGTCGCCAGCAGGCATCTTCGCTCACGATGGCTTCCAGCTCGCTGGTGTCCTGCAACCACTTTTCCAGTTCTGTCAAAGAATTGATATTCCGATCCATCAATTCTTTAAAATATGGCTCCAAAGATTCCCAGGTAGAAACCACAAAATCTGTTGGTAAAAAATGGCGGGCAATGGGTTGAATATCTGCTGTCATAGTCAAAAAAAGAGGAAGGGTAATAAATATATTGAGTCCAAAAGATCAAAGGAAAATTTCGCAACCGAAACATTCCGTCAACCTCCCGGACTCAACCTGTAAATTATTATGAATTAAAATTATTCGGCTTGCTTTTTAGCAGCTGCTTTTTTCTTTGCCGGAGCTTTTTTAGTGGCTGGCTCTGCAGTATCTGTATCTTCGGAAGAATTTGCTTTCGAAGCGGCTTTTTTAGTGGCAGGAGTTACTTCTGCTACAGCTTCATCGGCCTCTTGTTCATCCCCTTCTTCATTTTCAGGTTCAGATAACTTTATTTCGATATCATTCTTTTTCAGAATGTCGAACCATTTCACAATTTTCTTCATATCGCTATTGTAAACCCGATCAAAATCTATTTCGCCATACACTTTTTCAAAATAAGCTTTTACCGCTTTTTCATCCTTAGCATCAGGCAATTCACTAGCATCTTTCTCCATAGCTTGAAACACTTCTACCAGATTCACATTATCTCCGGTGGTGTATATTTCAATGCTTTCGATATGTGAAAACTGATGTATGCGGGTGGATGCAAACTTTGTGGTTTTGTCTATCAGAGAGCGTACTATCGCTCCATCTTTTTTACTGCTCACTAATTCGAACAGACCGGGCAAACCCGTAACTGCAACTAACTTATAATATTCCATATTTAAAATATTGAGTGGCGCAAGATAAATTATTCTGCATCATTTTAGGATATATTATCGAAATATTTACAGGTTGCTGGCTCTGTTGAAATATAAATGTCAAAACCAGTATCATCAACAAATAAAAAAAGTATCCTGTTTAGGTTGCGAAGGTTTGTCAATTTTTGAGCGTCCAACCAATCAAATATTTAAAATTTTTTATGAAGCCAATTGCATTCCTGACTTTTCTTTTTGTGCTGACATATGCTGCAAACGCTCAAAGTATCAGAGGTACACTCATGGATCCGGTAGAGGGTATTGTGGTAAAAGGTGCTACTGTTCAATTACTTAGCCCTAAAGACAGTAATGCGGTAAAATCGGCAGTATCAGATTCGTCCGGAAGTTTCCTGTTCCGCAATGTAGCTTTTGGCGCTTATGTATTAAGATCTACTTCCATTGGCTTCGAAACACTAATTCGTCCGATTTCAATAAACGACTCATTGCCAGATCTGGATCTGGATGATGTATATATTCCCAAAAAAACAACCACCCTAGAAGGAGTAATTATTCTGGCTTCAGCACCTGCGGTTTCTCAAAAGGGGGATACTATTCAGTTGGCAGCTAGTCAGTTCAAGACCAATCCAGATGCTACAGTAGAAGATTTGATAAAAAAGATGCCTGGCATTACTGTAGCAAAAGACGGAACAGTAACCGCTCAGGGCGAGCAGGTGAAAAAGGTAACCGTGGACGGAAAGGACTTTTTTGGAGATGATGTTTCTACTGCACTGCGCAATTTGCCTTCGGAACTGGTAGATAAAATTCAGGTGTTTGAACGACTGAGCGATCAGGCCCAATTGACCGGTTTTGACGATGGCAATTCCTCTCGAGCACTGAATATTGTGACCCGTTCTGGTATGAAAACCGGGCAGTTTGGTCGAATTTTTGCCGGTTATGGTACGGACAACAGATACTATGCCGGTGGCAATACCAGTTTTTTCAATGGCGCTCGTCGCATTACGTTGATCGGTAATTTCAACAATGTCAATCAACAAAACTTTGCACAACAAGATCTTTTGGGTGTAATGGGCGGCGGCGGCTCCAGGGGTGGCGGACCCAGAGGAGGAGGCTTCGGCGGCGGATTTGGTGGGTTTGGACAGGCTGCCGGAATTAGTAGTACCAACGCATTTGGAATAAATTTTTCGGACAATTGGGGCAAGAAATTGTCTGTAGCTGCAAGTTATTTTTATAACTACACTAAGAATGATAATGAATCTGAATCCTTTTCACCATCCATTACCAGCGAGGGAAAAACATTAAACCTAAATTCAAACAGCCTTTCCTCATCCATCAATAACAACCATAGATTTAATCTTCGCTTTGAGTATAAATTAGATTCTAACAATACAATCATGTATATTCCAAGTTGGAGTTTTCAAAACAATAATAGCAACTCCTCCAGCTATCGATCGGCTATTTATGACACAGGAGACAGTTCCTATATTTCCGATGGAACAAGCCGTTCACACAGAGATGGATTTAATATTGGGAACAACCTGATGTATCGCCATTCTTTTGCCAAACCAGGAAGAACTTTCTCTTTATCATTGAGAGCGGACTATAACAAAAATGACGGCTATAGCTACAATCTTACCAATATCGATAAGTTTGAAAACATCAATCTTGCTCCGGTAAGAAACCTGTATATGACCAATCCTACCAATGGCAGCACCTATTCGGCAAGAGTAAATTTTACAGAGCCTTTAGGCAATAAAGGCATTATGGAATTAAGCTATTCGCCCACAAAAAATATCAATAAAAGAGATCAGCACACCTACGATTATAATGGATCAGATTATAGCGACTTTAATGCAAACCTGTCCAACAATTTCAAGAATACAATTACCACCCATAATGGTGAAATAAATTACCGATTGGGGAAAAGTAGAGATGATCAGTTTTCTGCGGGCGTATCTGTTCAGTATAGTGAGCTGGGTAGCATTAGAATTTATCCGGCACCCGCTACCGTGAGTCAAAACTTTATGACGGCTTTGCCCAATTTAAGATGGAGTAAAAAGCTGGGTAAGTATAGTAGCATGAGGCTGTTTTATCGTACCAGCACCGGCTTCCCTTCCATTGATCAGTTGCAGGATGTGGTGGATAGCTCCAGTCAGATAAATATTATTACTGGTAATCCAAATTTGAAACAATCATACACCCACATGGGAATTTTCAGATATACATTTGCGAATACCAAAAACAATAATAGTTTTTCGGCCAATATTTCATACCGAGGAGCCAATAACTATATCTCAACAGATGTGGTGAACGACAAAGGTATTACCTCCACCACCTTTACCAACCTGAACGGTTTTCAGAATTTTAATGGATTGCTGGTATATGCTTTTCCATTGAACTTTATGAAGACTAATTTCAATATTACCTCAAGCTATAACTATTCTAAAACACCCAGTAAGTATAATCATACGGTAGGGCATGTATCTCGAAACACGTATGGAAGTGGCGTGGTACTTAGCAGTAATATCAACGAATATGTGGACTTTACAGCAAGGTATGATCTTAACTATACCCAAACTTCCAGTACACTTAATAATGCTAGCAGCGGACAAAATTATTTACAGCAAAATCCAAATATAGCCCTCAATCTTTTATCAAAAAATGGTTGGTTTTTCAATACCTCTGTGGACTATCAGGATTACCGTTTGGAGGGAGCTGACGATGTAAAATATACTCTATGGAACGCAGCGATTGGTAAAAAATTCCTTCCCAAGAAAGCTGGTGAATTAAGACTTTCGGTTTTCGATATTCTGAAACAAAATAACAGTTTCAGTCAGACGTTAAATAATTTCAACCTGATTCAGACATCGACCACCAGAGTTTTACAACAATATTTCATGCTTACGTTTACATACAGCCTTAGAAATTTTGGAAAAGGCCGATCTACTTCGAACCAATCTCAGGAAAGACCTGAATGGAGAGGACATGGAGGTGCGATGCCAGGTGGCCACCCTCCCATGATGAACTAATTGAAAAAAATGTAGTAATATCGCTTCCAAAAAATTTAAAATCGGGTGAGCGAGCAATTTTTGGTCGAAGAGCTAAGGAAGGGAAGCGAAGCCGCTTTTAAAACCATTGTAAATACTTATCAGGATATGATTTATAATACCTGCCTAAGTATTGTGAAGAATGAAGAAGATGCAGAGGATCTGGCGCAGGAAGTATTTGTACAAGTTTATCAATCGATAAAAGGATTTAAAGGTGATTCAAAGCTTTCTACCTGGTTATATAGAATCGCAATTACTAAATCCCTGGATCATGAACGAAAGAAGAAAAGAAAGAAAAGATTTGGATTTGTAAGAAGTATATTTGGTGAAGATGCTCAGGTGGAAATAAATCCACCCGATTTTAACCATCCGGGTATCTTATACGACAAAAAAGAAAAAGCAGTAATTTTATTTAAAGCAATTGATAGACTACCCGAAAATCAGAGAATTGCTTTTGTTTTGAGTAAAATAGAAGGTCTTAGTTATCAGGAAATTAGTGATGTAATGGACACTTCTATATCCTCCATCGAATCCTTACTGCATCGGGCCAAGAACAATTTAAAAAAGATTCTGGAAGGAAAAAGCTAAAACTAACAAGTAAACTCTAAAAAAATCGTCAAAGAAAGCATGAAACATAATAATACTGAAATTGAAGATATCCTACATAGCTTTGATGGTATTACAAAGGCTTCAGCAAATCCATTTTTGCATACCCGCATCATGGCGAAATTGCAGGAAGACAATACCTTTTTGGGACGTAGTGTAAATTTCTTTACACGACCAGCAATAGCTCTTACCGGAATCTGTCTTATTGTGATTGTGAATTTATTTGTATTATTAAAAACAAATGTTTCAGATCAGGAAGTAACCACCATTGCAACGACAGCAACAGATGTTTTACAAAACGACACCTATATACTTGCATCAAATTATTAATTAGAAGTAAATGAGTTCAAGCGGAACAAAAAATAAGGTATTATTATTCATCATACTGCTTTTGTTACTTACGAATATCGTAGTAGTCTATTATGGATTTTACAACAAAAAAAACAGTAGGAACAAAGGAAGAGAAAGTTTTACTGCTATTTTGCAAAGAGAAGTTGGATTTGATAAGCAGCAAGCAGCCCGTTTTGATGAGCTGAAAAAGACCCATTGGGAACAAGCTAAATCCGGAATGGATAAAATCAATAAGATTAAGAATAAAATATTTGACCTTTCCAGAAAACCAGATACACCGGATTCTACCATTGAAAAATTGGCAGACTCCATTGGTCTCTTACAAAAACAGGTAGAGATAAATGCTTATAAGCATGTAGTGGGTACAAGAAAAATTTGCACTCCAGATCAAATCCCTGCCTATGATAGTCTAATGAAACGGATTATCAATCATGGCAGAAATAATAAATCGTCTAGATCCAATAAGGCAAAAGCAAACATCAAGGGATAAGCTGAATGCAACTTTTGTAAGTCAAAAACCTCTTACTCCAAAAGTAGTAAAGATGAAAACCAAATCATTGAGCGCAATTTTGTTCTTTTTATTATTCAGTCCTGTTTCTTTATTTGCTCAAAAAACGATCAATTTGGATGAAAGAGTAAAGGAAAAAGTGAATACTGCGGTAGAAAAATTAGACAATACATTTGGTTTAGAAAAAGCAAAAAAATCCACAATCGAGGACATCTTTATTGATTTTTATTTGGGTCAGCAAAAGCTTAAAGACAATATTCAGCGTCCTGCATCAGGTATGGCACAGGGATTAGTGAGTCAGAATTTTCAGAGTGTGCGAAAACAAAATGAATCACTGATCAATGAAAGAGAAAGCCGATTGAAAAAAGAACTAACCCAGGAGCAATATAAAAAATGGAAGGAGGATATAGAACCTTTGCTTCATAAGAAAAAATAGGTTATCCTAACCAAACTTGTTCCCCTGCAAACAAAATAAATATTCAATATTGATGGTTTGGTTATCTTCTGTCAAAAAAAGAAACATTTGCCTCAATTTATTTTGGAAGCTCCCCTTCTACCCCTAATTTTATCCCCGTCAAAAAAAACTATTGAATAGAGTTGCTATAAAAAAAACGCTTCAAAACTAAAAAAGCCAATAGCAATATCTCTTTCAGAAACATAAAAAAAAAACAATAATGAAAACAAAATGTATGGGAACTATTCTGTTCCTATTTGCCACTATGGTAATGAAAGCACAGGATAATTTTAGTTTTACACCCGCACACCCCCAGCCAGGTGATGTTATTAAATTCAGTTACACTCCCTCCGGAAACTTGGCTGGAAACATCAAGCCCGTAGAGTCGTTTGTACTTTCAAAAGATGGTGCAGAAAGCAAAATTACTGACTTGACCGTAGTAAGAAAACAGGGTAAATGGGAAGGCCAGTACCAATCCGATACCAGTACAAAAGCCATAGCTTTTGGTTTTAAAATTGATAAAGAAATAGATAACAATAATAACAACGGCTATATTATTTCATTTTTTAAAGACAATAAGGTAATTGAACAAAGCGATTATGCTGTTTTTGAAATATTGAGATATTTTGGTGATGAATTTCTGGGATTAAAAAATACTACCGAAGTAGCTAACCAATATCTGGAAAAAGAAAAGGCATCCTATCCGGTTAATTTTAAAGAAAAATACATGCCAATGTATCTAACTTCTATACTTGGCACCGACAAAGCAAAAGGAACAGAAGCTGTACAAAAAGAAATTGAAAGTTTGTTTAAAACCGGGTTGGATAAAGAAGAAAATCTAATTAAAATCATCAGTTATTACCGCCTGTTGAAACTGCCTCAGCAAATGGCTTATTTCGCCAAAATAAAAGATGAAAAATTTCCAAAGAAACCAGGAGCACCTACGGTTATGGATTATTATTCTAAGTTCAATACCGCAAAGGATTTGACCGCTAAGGCTGCTGTTTATAATGATTTCTCAAATGATGCGGCTCTAAAATCCACAGCTAAAGACTACGCCATGTTCGATCAGTTTTTAGCTCCTCAAATAGCACAGGCCTATGCCAAAGCAGGAGACATTAAAAACTTTGAATCTTTTATTGGCAGGATTACTAATAAAATGACACTTGCAAATATTTATAATTCGGTGGCATGGAATATGTATGAAAAAGGAACCGAGTTGAAGTCTGCTGAAAAATATGCTAAGATTGCTACTACTTTAGCAAAAACCAATATCAGCAAGCCTTTTGACAAAAAACCAAATTTGTCTACTAACAAACAATGGCTGGAAGACAGAACCAATTCTTATGCCAGCTATGCAGATACTTATGCAGCCGTTTTGTTTAAATTAGGTAAGTATAAAGCGGCACTCCCTTTTGCTAAGGAAGCAGCTATTACCATCAACAAAGGAGAAAAAACTAGTTTAAATGGCACTTATGCCATGATTGCTGAAAAAGTGTTATCTGCATCCAAATTCAAAAGCGAACTGGAAGGTTTTGTAAAAAATGGAAAAGCAAATACTTTAATAATTGACCAGCTAAAATCTTTATTTGTAAAGGAAAAAGGATCTGATGCAGGTTACGACCAATACTTAACCCATCTTGAAAAAGAAGCCTCATTAAAGATGATAGAAGAAATAAAAGCGGGAATGATTAGTACGGCTGCACCTAATTTTTCATTGAAAAACCTAGATGGTAATAAAGTTAGCCTTGCCGATTTCAAAGGCAAGACAGTTATTTTTGATTTTTGGGCTACCTGGTGTGGACCCTGCAAAGCCTCCTTCCCTTCCATGCAGAAATTGGTTACCAAATACAAAAACGATCCCACGGTACAGTTTCTTTTTGTAGACACTTGGGAACAGGTTGAAAACAAAGAAAAAAATGCAAGTGATTTCATCAAACAAAACAAATATAGCTTTGAAGTGCTAATGGATGAAAAAGATGAAATGGCCGTAGCGTTTCAAAAAACCTTCCCCAGCTTTACCGGAATCCCCACAAAGTTTATTATGGACAAAGAAGGTAAAGTACGATTTATGTCTGTTGGTTTTGGCGGTGAGGAAAAAACAATAAAAGAAATGGATGCCTTAATTGAAATATTAAAATAAAAAAATATTGTAGTCCGACTAACTATGATAACTCATTGGCTTTCTAGACCTCATCCGCCACTGCGGACAGGCTCCCCAACCCCTCTCCAAAGGAGAGGGGGCTTAGAACCCTTAACCAGTAAGGGTTCTAGAGGATTTTAACTATTTTAGTCGGACAATAGAAAAAAATAAAAAAAACTCTCTGCTTTACACAGAGGGTTTTTTTTATTTCCAAAAATCTCATTCTTCCAACTTTAGTATTGTCAATTTATCTGTACCCAATAGTGTTTCGTGATCCTGAACAATCACTAGCCTTGAATCATCCCTGCTCCATGCTATGGCATGAATTTCTTTTGGCGAAACATCTACTTTGGTCGTTTCAAAGTTTTCAAGATTCAATATATTTATTACCGAGTCGGCAGTAGTATAGAGCATATATTTTCCGCCTGCACTCAGGTATCCTTTGACAAAAGAAAAGTTCAATGGCTTTTTATGAATAATCTTTTTGTTTTTATATACTTCTATGTAGTTAGTGTCTTCTTCCATAAAATGACCATCATCCAAATAAAGCATCTCTTGTTTAGCATTGAAACCCAACTTACCGGCAAGGTTAGTAAATCCTTTTGTGCCGAAATTATATAGCGTGTCCTTTTCGCTCATGAGCAAATGCAAATAAAGCGAAGCATCCTCACCGCCTGAATCTACAGGACTATAGACAGTGTAGGCCGTTTTTCCATTAACATGAAAAACCGCCCCTATTATTTCATACTTTAATGATCTTATGGTAGGCCGTTGAATGCTATTAGTCTGGTTAGTTTTCAGGTTAAGTAGGCTAAGCGAAACGCCACCACCATAAGGCCCATTTATCTTATCGCCGGTTTTATAAAGTATATGAATAGAATCTTCAAAAACCGGATCCAACAGATAACCATTCACCGACCTGGCTATTTCTTTTGTAGTTGCTGATTTTTTGTCAAACAGTTTAATGCTGTTTCCTGCAAACACATTGGCATATAATTTATCCTTCCGCTTTAATGAGTGCTTTTGAAAAGCATAAACAATTTCATTTGCATTGGGAGAAAAAGCAGGCTCCCATCCAAAATCAATAACAGACAATTGCCCAGACTGAGTATTCATACTACAAACCAAAGGATCATAGATCCGTTTTGAAATGCCCAAAGAATCTAGATAAACTTTATTGGTTGACTGAAAAGGAAATTTCTTATTAGAAATGGAATCAACACCACTACTTATACATACAAAAGCCAGTTCATTGTTATTATTAGCCAGTTCGGGATTCAAAATAAAATACCCTTTTTGATCCCATTCCAATTCTTTTTTTATCACTGACTTCTGGGCTGAAAGCGTGGCTGCAAAAAACAAGATTGTAACAATCTGGATAAACTTCAATTTCGTTTCCATATTTATTGCAAACGAAAAAAGTGTCTGTTTATTATGAAGAAATAAGCCACAGCGATTAACATATTCACATCTCAGTGACACTTTAACTTGTTGCTTGAGTTTTTCAAAGTGTTAAGAAAAAAAATGGAAAGACAGAAATCAGCTTCCTGTATTATATTTATTGCATGAACCAGGCCATCATAAAAAATATTGAATTAATAAAAATAGATATTCCATTAAAACAACCTTTTATTATTTCATTAGGAACACTCACTGCAGCACAATCTGTATTTGTAAGAATTGAAACTGAGGAAGGGCTAATAGGTTGGGGAGAGTGTAGCCCATTTATGACTATCAACGGAGAAACAACCGAAACAGGAATTGTTGTAGGAAGAATATTTATCTCCCATCTTATTGGCAAAAACGTATTAGATATTGCAGGTTGTGTTGATTTATTAGATAAAATAATTTATGGCAATAACAGCATCAAAAGTGCTTTCGATATTGCCTTTCATGATATTGCTTCGCAATATGTGCAACAACCTTTATATCAATTTCTGGGTGGAGCTATACAGAAAACAATTTTTACCGACTACACAGTTAGCCTGAACACACCCGAAGCAATGGCTGCACAGGCAATGGAAATTAAGGATGCAGGCTTCACGGTCATTAAAGTGAAATTAGGAAACAAGGGCGCTTTGGATATTGACCGAATAAAAGCTATCCGCCAAGCCATTGGCTACGACATTCCTCTACGCATTGATGCCAACCAGGGTTGGCAGGTGGAAGAAGCCATTGAAACCCTTAATGGTTTATACCCTTACAATATTCAACATGCAGAAGAGCCCATTGCCCGTTGGGATTTTATGAATCTTCCAAAAATAAAAACAGCATCTCCAATACCGATAATGAGTGATGAAAGTTGTTGCGATATTAACGATTTAAACAGATTGATTGCCTTAAAAGCCTGCGACAAAATCAATATCAAATTGGGCAAATGTGGCGGTTTGTACAAAGCCATTCAAATGCTACGAGTGGCAGAACAGCATCAGTTGCCGGTACAATTAGGTGCTTTTTTAGAATCAAGATTAGGGATGACAGCCTTCACTCATTTAGCCCATTGTAGTGCGGCCATTCGATACTTCGACTTTGATACCGCATTGATGTTTAGCAAGGACCCAATTGATGGTGGTATTGAATACAAAGCCAATGGTATAATAGACTTACCAAACCACATCGGTCTGGGTGCCCAATTAAAAACGGTATAAGTTTAAATAAAATCAAATATTTATGTTGGTTCTTCTTCCTGAATTGTAAGCAACTTATTTTTGCATAGTGGAATACATTAAGGAGTATAAAAAATTTGTAAACAGCTATTATTTTAATGAAGCCATCCGAATCACAATTGGCATTACTTTCCCCGCAATTCTGTTTAACTATTTCAATCATTTAGATATTGGACTACTGGCTTCATTGGGCGCTTTAGCTGTTAGTGCCTCGGATATTCCGGGTCCCATTCACCAGCGCAGAAATGGAATGATGGCCACCATATTCTTAATATTTCTCACTACTATTCTAATTGGTTTGTCCACTTTTCATCCTATTCTTCTGGGAGCGATGATTGCCCTATTTTGCTTTTCTTTTAGCATGATTGGCGTGTATGGCGCAAGGGTAAACGCAATAGGTTTTGCGGCCTTATTGATGATGGTGTTGAGTCTGGAAAATAAAACACACGGTTGGAGCACTGTACATAATGCCTTGCCACTATTGGGTGGGGGTATTTGGTATATGTTGCTCAGCCTTGTTTTGAGTGGAGCCAGACCTTATAAAATTATCCAGCAGGCATTGGGCGAGTGCATGATTACGATATCCAATTATCTTAAAACAAAAGCTATGTTTTATGACGAGGATATAGATTATGATGCAATCTACAAAAAACTGATGCAGGAACAGGAACGGGTGCAACAGAAACAAACTGAGCTTCGTGAAATGCTATTCAAAAGCAGACGCATCACCAAAGAATCTACTACTACCGGCAGAGCATTACTGATCTTGTTTGTGGAGTCGGTGGACTTATTCGAAAAAACCACTACCACCTTTTACAATTATGAAGCCATGCACCGGCGTTTTGATGGCACCGGCATTTTACCTCAGTTTCAAAAAATGATCTTTTGTATGGCGGATGAATTGGATGAGATTGCCATTGCCGTGCAAAGTGGCAGAACCGCCAATCCATCAAAAAAAATGCAGCGCCAGTTAAAGCGACTTCATACTCATTTTGAAAAATTTATTTCAGCTAATCGTAGTCCGGAAAACTTGGAGGCACTGATCAACCTTCGAAAAATAATGCAGGGACTGGATGACATGGCATTAAGATTATATACACTGGAACAATACACCAGCTTTGATAAAAAAGCGGTCAAGAACTATACACTGTCCGACAGTTTTGATCCATTTATCACACACACTGATATAGATTGGCGTTTAATAAAAGAAAATCTTAGTTTTTCTTCCAACACGTTCAGACATGCAATAAGAGTCACGGTAACCATGCTCCTTGGTTTTATCATAGCCCATGCCCTGAATCTCGGCCACAGCTATTGGGTGCTGCTTACTATTCTGGTGATTCTAAAACCCACCTACAGCCTGTCCAGGGAAAGAAACTACCAGCGACTTATTGGCACTATAGCCGGCGCATTGATAGGCATCTCTTTTCTTTTTTTAATAAAATCCAATACTGCACTATTCGTCATCATGATTTTTCTGATGATTGGTTCCTATAGTTTCATGCGAACCAGATACCTTCTTAGTGTGTTGTTGATGACCCCCTATATTTTGATATTTTTTTATCTCTTAGATAGTCGTGAAATAAAAGAAGTCATTGAAAACAGGGTGCTGGATACTGCCATTGGCTCTGCAATAGCGTTTCTATCTTCTTTCATTTTTGTACCCTCCTGGGAGAAAGAAAAAATAAAGGATTACATTTCAGAAGCCCTGAAAAATTCACAGTTCTATTTTACCAATGTAGCCTTGATGTTCTATGACAAAAATGATAGAACCCTTGATTTCAAACTGAGCCGCAGAGATTCTTTTGTAGCATTAGCCAATCTGTCCGGGGCCTTTTCCCGAATGCTGAACGAGCCCAAAATGGTACAACAAAATGCCACCAATTTACATCAGTTTGTGGTGATGATATATACACTGAATGCCCATATTGCTTCACTCTCCTATTTTGCTCGTGATCTTGCAGCCAGATATCGAACTAATGAGTTTAAGATAGCATCCGACATTATTAATTTCTACCTCACACAGGCTCAACAAATACTTACGGATAAAGAAAACCGCTATGATTTTGTAGATCAAAAACCATTTGGCATTCATGTCAATGTAAAAGATCTGATAGAAAAAAGAAAACATGAAATACAAAAAGGACTGATGAATACCGAAACACAAAAAACCTTGCTGGAACTGAAACCAATTGTGGATCAGTTTTTATTAATCAGCCGATTGTCTGCGGATATTAATAAACTGGTAAGAAGTTTTGAATAATAAAAATGCCTTTAAGGATTTCTTTCTTAATTTTTGTTGGCAGCTTTTCCAAACTTTCTGGGGTAATAGGAAAACGTGAGCATAAAATATTGTTGAAGACCATTTGAAATTCGGGTGCTGGTACCATAGCTATCTGCCGTGTTGCTTATATTCTTAAACTCCTTTAAAATATCCATAGCCGATAACCTGAGTTCTCCCTGTTCTGCTTTTAAGAAACGGCAACTGGCAAATGCATTCCACAATAAAATGGGATTTTCCAGTGTGCTATTTTTCGTATAATCCAATGTAGTACTAAACCGCCAGCTCTTAGGTATGTTTACGGTAAGTCCCAGTTTAGTAATATCAGAAAAGTTTTTGAAGGAGCGTAGCCCAGCCGCAGACTGAACTGAAGAATTATGGCTGAAAGATTTTCCTATATCAAAGATCACAGCAGAGCGAAAGGCCAACTGTAAATTAATATTATTATTTAGCTGTGTGGTATTGGTATTGGAGAATACCTGATCAATATAGCCCGGTCTTGACTGGTTGTTGAACCCACCATTATATTGCAACTGGATGCTATTCTTTTTTAGTTTACGAGATATATTGAAGTTATAATTAAGGTTTAGGGTTTGGCTTTGATCTGCATTTACATAATAGTAATACCGCTTACCAGAGGGATCGTTTATTACACTGTCCGAAATAGGATTTGTGGTTTTTACAAAGGAGCCGTTAAATCCTGCATTGTAAGCATAAACAGCTTTAGGGTTTTGTGTGTTTAGATTTCCATTTACATAATAGGTATGGTTTACCTGATTTTTTAAGTTAGGGTTTCCATATCTAATGTAATAAATATTGGCTTCGTCTGTAATGGCGTATAGCTGATCAATGTTGGCATACCCATAGTTTTTGCGATAGCCGCCACGTGCATTATAAGAATATTGTTCTCTTTTGTTGAAGTTATAATTTATAGATCCTTCATACCGGAAGAATGCAAAACTCCTCGAAAGATTGCGATTGCTAAAAGATGAAGTATTGTTGTCCTGCTTAACATCTTCCAAAATATTAGCCTCGGCATTAAAGCTATGATGATACGTATCCTTCCACTTAAAAAATGATCTGGAAAAACCAATAGAAGGGGTGTATTCTATTTTCTCATTACGATTATTGTTGGTAAGCCTGTTGTTGGTTACAAATTTTGTAAGCACACTATCATAATCAAAAACCTGCGCATCGTTTTTTGATTGGGAGTAATTGATCCATTGGTTAAAAGTTACATTGATTCCAAAAAGACTGTATCGTCCCAATAGCAGGCGTTTAAAACCCAGATAAGAAATGTTTGCTGAAGTGTTGAAATAAGTGTTGTCATTATTATATCTCCGATTGAAGGACGTATCCTGATGGGTGTCCAAAAAAGATTGAAACCTGCTTTGCTCTAACCTTTCTGATTTTTGATTATTTGAATTTACATTTACATTAACGCTGAATTGCTTTAGTGGATTATCCTCTCTGTACCTGGAATAATCGAGCGAAAGCGATTCCTTGTTAGACTGGCTACTGCTGATGTTGTTAGCATTATTTCGACTAACCAATTGGTTGCTGGAATCCTTTATTTCTGTTTCAGTTTTAGCATGATTGTGATTGTCCGATATTTCAGCAGTTGCATTCACACCAAAATTATCACTATAACTATTTGTTTTGATGTAATTGATCCCTATGTTATGATCATTAGTGGTACTATTGCTAGTAGCATTTGCAAGTATGAACTGTGGGTTGTCCAGTGCCGTTCTGTTTTGTAACGACAGATTAGTTAGATACTTATCGTTTCCGGATTTAGTGTAGTTTACAGTGATACGGTCGTTTTGACGGCTATTGGTGGTTTCAATAAAATTATGCGAAAACACACCACCAATGGAATGATACTTATTGATACCATCGGTATTAAAATTGCCCACATTGCGTAAATTAGGATTATAGTTTCTATACGTATTGTTTTGAAATAGCTCTTGCAGGTTATTGATTCTTTTATTGATATTGTTATATCCTCCACCAATCCCAAACGAGGTTTTCTTATTGTACATCTGCAAGGACAAGTCTGTTTCAAACCGGTCGTTGGTACCATATCCTACTCCTGCTTTACCAAAATAACCCATTCGTTTATCTTCCTTCAGTTTTATGTTCATGGTAAGTAAAGAGTCTTGTTTTCGACGATCTTCGGGCTTCAATGTTCTGTCCACTTCCTGGTACAATTGTATTTTGTCGATAGCATCCTTAGGTAGATTTTGGGTAGCCAACCGGGCATCATTCGATCCTAAAAACGGTTTTCCATCTACCAACACATTGGGTATTTTTCGTCCGTTCATGGTAATGGAACCATCTGCCCACACAGTAACGCCCGGCACCTGCAGCAGCAAATCTTCTACCACAGCATTGGGATTCATTTTAAAAGCAGCCGGGTTGATTTCTAAAGTATCTCCATTCATTCGAATAGGTACTACAGCCGTTACTACTACATTGGTGGAGTCGTGAAAAGCCGGAGACATCCCAATAACAGTGTTGATGGCCGCAGAGTCTATTTTAATTTTTTTATTGATTGCATTAAAACCAATGTATGTTACATTAAGTACCAGATCGGTTTTTAGCGGTAGCTTATCTATTTGAAAAGCTCCGTAAGTATCTGTAAGTTGAAAGTTCACTAGCGAAGAGTCTTTGGCAAACACACTCACTGTGGCAGACTCAAGTACCACACCTGTTGCGGAGTCTTTCACCACACCACTTATCGTGCCGGTTTGGGCGGTTAGCCATTTTGAAAATAATAGAAATAGGGTAGCGAAAGCAACAATTCTCATCAGTTATTTTTGATTATAAATTCAACAATTAGTGGATTGGGATTCTTAGGATCTTTAAAACTATTTTTTAGCTCAACAGGTAATCCATCCATTTTTCCTTTGTACTGTTCATACACTTTTTTTAGTGTCTCCGGATCCAACACTTTATAGTACTTGCCGGAAGTCTCGAGTGAATTAAGACCATTGTCAATCAGTGGCAAAAAGTAGGTAGTGCTATCAGATTTTACCTTATGAATATTGTAAGCGGCAGTCGTTTTTCTATCATAAATATACTGTCCGTAATTACTCATAAACCCAATGGTAAACACAAGGAATCTGTTTCTTTCATTTATTGTATATATCTGCCGCAGAAACCAGCCGTTGTTTCGTTCAAAGTTTTCCCGCTCGGTAGCATTCTTAAAAGGCTTTTCAAAAAATGACTTAGGAATACTATTGTCCATTGGCAATATTAGCTGGTAAGCCGGTGTGATGCTATCATTTTCCAGCGCATAAATAGTATCTGTATAGGGCCGAGTGATGTAAAACCTGCCCGGGGTATTCGTTTCCTGCGTTACGGCAACCACATTACTAGCGTATAAATACCGGATTTCATTTTGCTTATGGTAGGGAAAGTAGCCTTTCACAAACCGGTTATCCTTATAGATTTTCACTTCATAATCGAGGCTATCTTTATAGTTTTTATCTACCGATATTTCATAGGTGCAATAGTAATCGTCCTTCAGATTGTATGCATTCAGTATATCAAACGCAGTGGGCTTCTTTCTTTGAAACGCGAAGCTGCTGTCTTTAAGGTCAATGATGTATTTTTTATAGTACTTTTCATTCTTAGGGTTTGCAAAATCATTTTTAATTTCAATCCTATCCTTGGCAGTTAGCTCGTAGTTTTTATTCGGATAAAAGAATATAAGTTGCTCTTTGGCTTTGTCATATCTCGGATATACATTTTCCCCTAATTTTTTGTAGCGGATTTCTTTAACCAACTCACCTGTTTTTGAATAAACTCGAATGAAAGCATTATCATTAACAAGAAAATAATTGGTGGTAATATTTAAACCGTTGTACCTGGTCCAGGAATCTGATTTGCTTTTTTCTAAGGGGTAAAACTTCAATGAATCTATAAATAAAGATTGATTGGCACCTCCCGCAGCTTTGGGACTTAAATAAATCTTTATAGGCTGACAAATCGCTAGTATCGGAGAAAGAATTAATAACAGCTGTAAAATCTTGATTTTCAATAGAGTTTCTGATTTAGGCTACCAAAAATAGGCGTTAATATTTCATAGCCAACTACCAAATTCATTTTCTTTCCCCAATAAAAAAAAATTAACAGTTCATAGTGACATACAACCCCATAGCCCTACCCTTTCAGCTCTTCCAACTCTTTCTGTAGTCGAAACATTTCATCCCTCTGTTTGGCGGCTTCCATAAAGTCCAGATCTTTAGCGGCTTTTTCCATTTCCTTTTTAGTTTTGGAAATAGCCTTTTCTATTTGAGGTATGGTTTTATATACTACTTCATCTTCTGCCGCTACTGTTACAATATCATCATCAAACCCAATAGCACCTGTTTCATTTTCATCAAAACCTTTAATGTCTAAAACACTGGTTTGTTTAAACACATCCTCTTTGGATTTCGTAACGGTTCTGGGTGTGATGCCGTGTTTGATATTGTAGGCAATCTGCTTTTCGCGTCTTCTATTGGTTTCATCAATGGTGCGTTGCATGCTGCCTGTCATCTTATCAGCATAAAAAATCACGAGTCCATCCACGTTTCTTGCGGCACGTCCTGCAGTTTGGGTTAATGATTTTTCGTTGCGCAAAAAACCTTCCTTATCTGCATCCAAAATGGCCACCAGACTCACTTCTGGCAAATCCAATCCTTCGCGAAGTAAATTCACCCCCACCAGCACATCTATCTCGCCCAGGCGCAACTGTCGCAGTATTTCCACTCTTTCCAGCGTATCAACTTCGCTGTGTATATATTTCGATTTGATGTTGATCCGATGCAGGTATTTATCCATTTCCTCAGCCATTCTTTTGGTGAGGGTAGTAACCAAAACCCTGTCTCCTTTTTTCACCCGCTTGTCTATCTCATCCAACAAATCATCAATCTGATTGATGCTGGGTCTCACTTCTATTGGAGGATCCAGCAAACCGGTGGGACGCACCACCTGCTCCACGATCACTCCTTCGGTTTTTGTTAGCTCGTATTTATCCGGCGTAGCTGAAACATAAATCACCTGATTTTGCATGTTTTCAAATTCATGAAAATTTAGAGGTCGATTGTCTAATGCCGATGGAATGCGAAAACCATAGTCCACCAATATCAGCTTTCGACTTCTGTCTCCACCATACATCCCACTCACCTGTGGCATGGTCTGATGGCTTTCATCCACAAACATCAGATAATCTTCAGGAAAATAATCCAACAAACAAAATGGCCTGGTACCCGGGCTTCTTCGGTCAAAAAATCTGGAATAATTTTCAATGCCATTACAATAACCCAGCTCCTTGATCATCTCCAAATCATACTCCACCCGCTCCTTGATTCGCTGGGCTTCGATATGTTTTCCAATACTATTGAAATACTCCACTTGTGCGGTCATCTCATCTTGTATCTCATAAATCACCTGTTGAATCATATCCTTTGGAGCCACATAGATATTAGCCGGAAAAATAGCCGCATTCTCTAGCGTAACAATGCGTTTGTTGCTAGCTACTTCTATCGTTTCAATCTCTTCTATTTCATCTCCAAAAAAAGTGATGCGATATCCATAGTCTGCATAAGGCAGATTTATATCCACCGTGTCTCCTTTTACCCTAAATGTGCCTCGATTAAATTCAATAGTGGTGCGTGAGTACAAAGAGTTGACCAAGCCGTGTAAAAATGCCTGACGCGAAAGCACCTGCCCCCGCTGAATACGGATGATGCTGTTTTCGTAATCTGCCGGGTTGCCCGCACCATAAATGCAACTAACAGACGCTACTACAATAATGTCTCTACGACCACTCAACAAACTGGTGATGGTGCGCAACCGTAGCTTATCCAATTCTTCATTGATGGCTAAATCTTTTTCGATATAAGTATCGCTTACCGGCAGATAAGCTTCGGGCTGATAATAGTCGTAATAGGATACAAAATACTCTACCGCATTCTCTGGAAAAAACTGGTGAAACTCCCCATACAACTGAGCCACCAATGTTTTGTTGTGTGTGATAATAAGCGTAGGCCTTTGTGTATTTTGAATCACATTGGCCATTGTAAATGTTTTACCACTACCGGTAACACCCAAAAGTGTTTGATACTTTTCTCCTTGCTGCACCCCTTCGGTCAGTTGAGCAATTGCTTTAGGCTGATCGCCAGCCGGCGGAAACGGTGTATGTAAATTGAAAGACAAAATGGAGAATTTTCTTATTAAAAATCAATATCAAAAAAACAAGCTCTGGTCAATATTTTAAGACCATCAACTCTACAAAAATAAAAGAAACAAACCTAAAACTAAATCCACCCATTTAGTATTTCCAATGGCATTAGCTCTTTATTTTTGCCACATCATGAAACCCATAGCAATCATTGGTGGCGGTATTGGCGGTCTCACCACTGCACTTGTTTTGAAGCAACAAAATATTCCATTTGTGCTTTATGAAGCGGCATCTGAAATAAGAGCAATTGGTGCAGGTATTCTGCTGGCCAATAATGCTATGCAGGTTTTCAAACAACTTTATATTGACCATCAAATAAGAGAAAAAGGAAATGGAGTGGAGGCAATCCATATTACGAGAGCGGACTTTTCAATCCTGTCCGGTGTTGACCTATCAAAACTTGAGTTAGAAGAAGGACTTCACAGCCATGCCATTCATCGTGCCGACCTGCACCACCTGCTTTCTGAGGCAGTAGGGCATGAACACATTGTACTTAATAAACGCTTCATCGAATTGGAAAAATCTGAACATGACTACCAGCTTTGCTTTGAGGACGGCACTACAAAGGAGGCAGAGTATATCATTGGAGCTGATGGTATAAAATCCAAGGTACGGGAACTTGTGTTTGGTCAAAGCAGCTACCGCAATGCTAAACAGATTTGCTGGCGGGGCGTATTGGACTTTCAATTGCCCGGGCAATACCCACATCAGGCTTTGGAAACCTGGGGAAAGGGAACACGCTTTGGCTTTGTACAGATTAGTAAGGACAATGTTTATTGGTACCTGGTCATCAATGCTGGCCTCGAAAATCCATCAGCCAAAATAGTTGATTATACCAAAGGATTTAATGCATTAGCCACACTATTGGTGCAGCAAACTCCGCAGGAAAATATTATCAAAGGACCTTTGTATGACCTAAAACCAATCAGCATCTGGACAAAGGGCCGTATAAGTTTGTTGGGCGATGCCGCGCATGCCACCACCCCAAATCTGGGTCAGGGAGCCTGCCAAGCCATAGAAGATGCTTATGTTTTGGGGCAATTAATCAAAAGATTTTCGGTAGCCGACGCTTTGCAAAAATATCCGGAAATAAGAAGAGCCAAAGCACACAATGTGGTAAACACAAGCTGGAGAATTGGAATCATTTCCCAATTAGAAAATCCCATGGCCATGGCACTAAGAAATTTTGGTATGAAGTATTTGACCTCAAAAAAAATCACTATTAAACAAATGAAAAAATTGTTTACGCTTGATGAAATTATTTAACCTCTAATACAAGCCCACATACCACCCATCTGTTCTTTTTTCCACCGGATAGGTTTTTAGAAAATATCCTTCTCCTGATACATTACGTCCATTTTGTAAACTAAATTTATACTGATGCAAAGGACATACTATATGGTTTTTTACATTCACATATCCCGTCACTAAAGGATGAGCCGCATGAGGACAGATAGCGGCACAGGCAAATACCTTATCCTGATGCATGGCAACACACAGCGTCTTTTCAGCAACCACAACCTCCGCAAGCCCTTCCTTATTAAAATCCAGCTCACTTAGCTCTTGAGCCAGTAAATACCAGGTATACTGTTTTGTCATTATAGTTGATGGATCTATAGAATTGTAAAATATCTAATTATTGTTCAATGAAACGCTTTTTCTTTTTTCTCCCTACCAATGTCTAGTGCCATTGTTTGATCGGCTAGTAGTCTAGTCTGTAAATAAACTCTTCCACCACTGCTTGTCTTGCCTCTGCAAAACCCTTGTCCGAACCGATCTTAACAAAACCACATTTCTCTAACACTTTCTGCGAACCAAAATTATCAAACACCACTCTTCCCAACATTGGCCTTGCTTTTTCTTTCAACAAGAACTCTTTAAGCGCAATGGTTGCAATTCCCTGTCCCCAACACTTTCTATCTATCCAGTAAGTTATTTCAGATTTCCCCTCCATTTCAAACTTGCCTATACTGCCAACAATGATATCGCCAAGCAAAACCGTTTGGTTGTTTACTGTGGGTTCCCCTAACAATTTTAAGTGTTTGGTGATGAAGGCTAATTTGTCTGTAGCGTCTATGGGCATAAATGCGGCTAAATAAGCACCTTCCTTATCAAGTTGAAATTCAAATAAAGTGGCGAGGTCTGTCAGTTCAGTTGGTCTCAGTGATATATTTTGTTTGTTGCTTGTCATGATTAATGCTTTGCCTGAACATATCACCTGTTCAGGATAGTCCATTTTTGCCAATTGTATTGACTTTGATCATACCCATCATTCGAATTTTTCTACCAAAACAGACTCAATCATCCTGTATAAATATATCTTTTACAAAATAAAAAATGAAAATCTGTCATTATTCAGTCCCTTCATTTTCATGCTAATAGGTAAATTCCAATAATTCTATTGCATCAAAATAGGTACTCAAACACCTCGGCAGCTCAGTATATTCAGTAAATAAAACTATTAAAAAATAAAAAATCAATTAAATTTAAAGACTAAAATTCGTTTGAAAATTAGTATCGAAACAATCTCCTTTCACTTAAAACACAATTATAATGAAAAAGCTCGTCCTTTGCTTGTCTGTTATAACTATTATTGCCAGCATATCATCCTGTAAAAAGTCGGACCCCACCCCTAAAGATTATTTTCAGGAGGCCGAAATGTCCTTCCCACAATATGGCAATTTTCATGTTTGTACCGAAATGTCTGTTGATGGAACCCACCCACGTGGAGCCACATTGAAGGCAAAACAATGGACCAACGGTAGTATAATAAAAGTGAGCCTGAATGGAGGCAGCTCATTTGTCAGAAATAAAGTGATACAGTACGCCAGCCAATGGGAGCAATTTGCCAATATTGATTTCCAATTTGTAACCAACGACAGCAAAGCACCCATCAGAGTTACTTTCCGACAAGACGGATCTTCCTGGTCATATCTCGGCACCGATGCCAAACTGATAAAACGAGGAGCCACTATGAACTTTGGCTGGTTTAACTCCAGTACCTCCGATCAGGAATTTAGCCGGGTGGCTATTCATGAATTTGGACATGCCCTGGGCATGATCCACGAACATCAACATCCACTGGCCAGTATTCCCTGGGACGTGAATGCTGTTTATCAATACTATGCCGACACTCAAGGTTGGAGCAAGGCTCAGGTAGATAACAATATTTTTGCAAAATACTCCACCTCCCAAACCAATTATAGCACCTATGATCAGGCTTCTATCATGCATTATCCGGTAGAAGAAGAATTGACCATTGGAAATTTTTCTGTGGGTTGGAATACGGTACTCTCCAGTACAGATAAATCATTTATAGCTTCGGTGTATCCTAAGTAATTCAGTTAGAGATTAATTTTTGGAGGTTACCATTGAACTGTTTCACTGGTAACCTTTTTTATTTTCAATCCCAACTAATAAAACATGGTTTTATAGGGATATCTAATGGCATACAATTCTTTCACTTTGTTTAGAATAGCTTCCCGCAAGCCATCCACATTTCTTCTTTCGGTGGCTGACACAAAAACCACATTCCCCTGCAATTCGTTCTTCCATCTGTCGTACAAATCGCGCAAAATCTCTTCCTTCGTTTCCTCGTTCAACCATTCATCAAAAGTGTTTTTTTCATACAAATCCATTTTGTTGAAAATAGTAATCACCGGCTTGTCAAAGGCTTTTAATTCCTGCAGGGTTTTGTTCACTACGGCCAACTGGTCTTCATAATTTGGATGAGAGATATCTACCACATGCATGAGTATATCCGCCTCCCGTACTTCGTCCAGAGTACTCTTAAAACTTTCTACCAAATGATGGGGCAATTTTCTGATAAACCCAACAGTGTCGCTCAACAAAAAAGGAGTATTTTCAAAAACCACTTTGCTGGTGGTTGTGTCCAAGGTAGCGAAGAGTTTGTTTTCTGCAAATACATCTCTTTTGCTCAACAAATTCATAGTGGTGCTTTTGCCCACATTGGTATAACCCACCAAAGCCACTCGAATAAACTCACCTCTGTCTTTTCTTTGTGTAAAAGCCTGCTTGTCTATTTCGCCCAATTTCTTTCTCAGCAGCGTGATCTTATCTCGTACTATACGTCGGTCGGTTTCTATTTCTGTTTCACCCGGACCTCTGGAACCAATTCCCGCACCCTGCCTTTCCAAGTGGCTCCACATACCTCGCAAGCGCGGAAGAATGTATTGATATTGGGCTAACTCCACCTGAGTCCGTGCCTGTGCCGTTTTTGCTCTTCGGGCGAATATATCCAGTATCAAATCCGAGCGATCGATTACTTTTATTTTGAGTTCCTTCTGGATATTGTTAATCTGCGCACCACTTAGTTCATCATCAAAAATCACCAAATCTATTTGATGACTGATGACATACTGACGTATTTCTTCCAATTTGCCCTTTCCTACAAAAGTTCTGGAATCTGGATGTTGTAGTTTTTGAATAAACCGTTTTAGGGTAGCTGCACCTGCTGTTTCTGCCAGAAAAGCCAGCTCATCCAAATAATCATTGACCTGTCTGTCTGTTTGGTCTTTTTGAACCACCCCAACAATGACAGCCTGTTCTGCCTCTTCTATTAAATTCTTTTTGTCTAACATAATTGAACGGACAAAGGTAGCATAAGTTCAAAATCTAACTGTTTAAAACTTAGACTTCAATTATTCAAACTACTTCGCATCTATCCTGATCGGGTTCCACACCTCGCCCTCTGTATTCATAAAGATCCAAATCTTTTCAGCAACCATCACTGTTACAAAAACAATTGGACTGCTTCCCTTAAACTTCCAGTCGCTCTTGTCTCATATACCTTCGAATAGAAGGATGAAAATCCCTACAATAAAAACTGCCGACAATCAATGCCGGCAGTATATAAGTTGGAAATTGTTTCTTGACTCTATATTGTCCACTGATCGTGTACAATGCCTACCAAATAATACTTTCCGTTTATTTGTTTAAAAACCAATCGCACCGACTTCCAATCTATGCCGCTATTCTTTTTAGATCCCGAAAAATTGCTTTCCGTAAAATTGCTGCCTTCGTAAATGCTTTTCAGATTATTGACGGAGTTCCCGGTTTTGATAATATTATCCACGGCATACTTTTCCGGATTTACAAAATTGGCATCATACACAAACTTATTAAAATACTCCTCAGGAGTCAGGTTGATAGGATCCCCACTACCATCATAGCTTCCCCACACCATTTTTTTGTTCTTATCTCTGGTCACTAACGCCGTGAACTCACTGCGCAAAAACTGCTTGTCACTATTAAAATCAACCGTAGCATAAGGTGAGAATCTTACTCCCTCATCAGGATGAATCAACCCCTCCAGTTTCGCATAATCCTTATTTTTAAAAATCGTCAAAACTTCTTTGGTCAATTTTGTCAAAGAGGTCACCTTACTCGTAGCCGCATGCACAGAATCCGCACCCGGATCCACCGCCGTACCAGTATCTGGCAACTCACCCAGGTTCACCTGCGTAGTATCCTCAACCGGCAAAGTGGAATTATCCTTTTTTCCACATCCGTTTTTACAACCTGTCAACACCACAACACCTATCATCAATAAAACAATATATTTTTTCATCGCATACATATTTCTTCTTATAAACTAAATCCAGTAAGTCATCCATCTTTCTATAAACAAAATCTAAAAAGGAAGATCGTCCTTGTTGTCATTGTAATTAATATCCGGAGGCATCTCATTCTTAATGGCGGTATTGCCATCATTGCCACCACTATTTCCACCTGCCGCAGCCACTTTCCAGGCTTTCACATCGGTGTACCACCTACCATTAAACTCCCTGCTTTCCACATCAAAAGAAATGTTCAACATTGTTCCCACATTCAGGACACTTTCATTTATTTTGTCTCCCCAAATGGAAATACAAACCTTCTTTGGATATTGTCCACTTGTTTCCACAATAATATCTTGCTTTTTCCATTCCCCATTTTTTCCCGTTCCTTTTTGTAAAGGAAGCATCTGTACTAATTTTGCTGTTAATTCCATAAAAATTTTATTAGCCACAAAGATAAAGGCAATACCAATTGCCCGTAATCAATGTTTTCTGTTTATACGCAATACTTTTAATTTACCCGGCAAATGAACAGATGGCATCAAAATTGCCACGCTCGGTTCATTTGTGGTGCTAATGGCATCCCACAAAAACGCTGCCAATGCCTGCTCATAAAAGATCCCTATTTCTTCTGAAACTACTTGTATTTTTGAAAAAAAAATATGCGAACTAAATTACTTACTACCATTTCGCTAGTGCTGGCCATCCTTTTTGGTCACGCCCAAGAAGATGTGATTTATCAAAAACCATCTGCTCCTATTCTTTCTCTGGCCGACTATGAACCAGCACCCAGCATTTCAATGGATACCAAAAAGAACTATATGCTGCTCCTATACCGAAATGCCTACAAAACGCTTGAAGATCTAAGCCAGAACGAAATGAGACTGGCAGGTTTACGTATCAATCCTGTTACCAATATCAGCACCACCACCTCCTATTTCAACAACATAAAACTTAGAAAGATAAAAGACGTAAAGCTAGAACCAGTACAGGTTTCAGGACTGCCAGCCGATGTCAGAATCACTAATATATCCTGGAGTCCGGACGATACCAAAATTGCATTTACCCACACCACCACCAAAGGAGTAGAACTTTGGGTAATAGACGTAGCGACGGCTTCCGCCTCAAAAATTACAGACACCTTTCTCAATGCCAACCTGGGTACTCCGTTTGTCTGGTTAAGGGACAACAAAAGTCTTTTAGTGCAGCAACTTGTTTCTAACCGACCCGCACTTATTGACTCTAAAAACGATTTACCCATCGGCCCGGTAGTGTCCATTGCCGAAGGCAAAGTGTCACAAAACAGAACCTACCAGGATTTGTTAAAGAACAAAGCCGATGAACACAACTTCGAAACCCTGGTTACCTCTGAAATATACAAGACAGACATAAATGGCAATAAAACACTTTTCAAAACGGCCAACATGTATGCAGACCTTTCTCTATCACCAGATGGTCATTATGTGATGATCACTACCCTGCAAAAACCATTTTCTTACATCGTACCGCTTTCCCGGTTTGCCACGAAAAGTGTCGTGTATGCTATGGATGGAAAAGAAATAAAAACGGTCTATCAAAAGCCACTCACCGAGGTAATGGCGAAAGGATTTAGTGCTGTAGCACCGGGAAAACGCAGTATGAACTGGAGAACAGATAAGCCTGCTTCTCTTTATTTTATAGAAGCACTGGACGGTGGCGACCCGGCAAAACCTGTAGATCATCGCGATCAGCTTTTTATTTGGGAGGCACCATTCGACCATGCGCCAATTCCCATTTTAAAAACTATCAACAGAGCATCTCGTGTCATTTGGGGAAATGACGATGTAGCCGTCATCTATGACAACTGGTATGATACACGGAACATAAAAACCTACCTTTTTAATCCTGCTCAATCCTCCTTGACTCCCCAAATCATTTCAGATAGAAATATTCAAGACATCTATAGCGATCCGGGAAATTTTGAAACCAAAGAAAATGAGTACGGCAAACGGGTACTGGCAATAGAAAACGGCCATTTGATCTTAGTGGGAGAAGGTTTCACCAAAGAGGGGCAGTTTCCTTTCATAGATGAATTGAATATCAAAACACTAAAAACAAAAAGGCTATATAAAAGCAGCTATACAGATAAGAAAGAAGATATCCTATCCGTGGAAGACTTCAAAGCTGGTTTGGCTTTGGTGCGCATCCAGTCCAAAAATGAATATCCAAATTATTATTTCAGAAACTATAAAAAAAGAACTACCCCTTTTCAAATCACTTACAACAAAAACCCTTTTGAAGCAATAAAAGAGGTGCATAAAGAAGTCATTAAATATAAAAGAGCGGATGGAGTAGATTTATCTGGAACACTGTATCTACCCGTGGGTTATGACATCACCAAAAAAGAAAAACGGCCCCTGCTTATTTGGGCTTATCCCGCTGAATTCAAAGACCGTATCAGTGCCGGACAAAGCGATAAGAATCCAAATGAATTTACAGCACCAAGCTATGGCTCCTTTATTTATTGGGTCACCAAAGGCTATGTGGTTTTGGATGACGCTTCATTCCCCATTATTGGTGAAGGCAGTAAAGAACCTAACGACACCTTCATAGAACAGTTAGTGGCCAATGGTCGTGCAGCCATTGATGCAGTGGACAAACTGGGTTATATCGACAGAACAAAAGTAGCTGTGGGTGGCCACTCCTATGGGGCTTTCATGACTGCCAACCTGCTGGCGCATAGCAATGATTTTGCCTGCGGCGTAGCACGCTCTGGTGCGTACAACAGAACGCTTACGCCATTTGGATTTCAGAGCGAACAGCGCAATTATTGGGATGTTCCGGAACTATATAACAAGATGTCTCCATTTATGAATGCAAACAAAATCAAAAAACCTATCCTGCTAATTCATGGCGAAGCGGATAATAATCCGGGAACTTTTACCCTGCAAACAGAGCGATTATTTCAGGCCGTGAAAGGATTGGGAGGTAAAGCCAGAATGGTATTATTACCCAGGGAAAGTCATGGTTACGCAGCCAAAGAAAGTATTCTGCATGTGCTTTGGGAACAAGAACAGTTTCTTGATAAATATTTGAAAGGAGAATAGTTTAAAAATAAAGTTGCCGGGTTGGCCATTGCAAGAATCACAAAAGATCCACCCTGCAACTTTTTTACACAATTTCTGTATTATAGTATAAAATATTCAATATGACCTTTGACGAAATCATACATTCTGACAAACCAGTACTGGTTGATTTTTTTGCCACCTGGTGTGGCCCTTGCAAAATGATGTCACCCATATTGACCGATGTAAAACAAAAATTGGGAGAAAACATTCGTATCATCAAAGTGGATGTGGACCAAAGCCCACAAGCCGCTGCAGCTTACCAGGTGCAGGGCGTTCCTACTCTAATACTTTTCAAAAACGGCCAAGCACTTTGGAGACAATCTGGAGTGGTACCGGCTCAGGAGTTGGAAAGAGTGATCAAAGCAAATAGTTTGTAAGGACTAGCAAATGGATATAGCTTCAAATAGTTTTTAGCATGAACAAAACCGCAGAGAACAACACAAGGGCCACACCCTACTTTATTATAAAAATCATTCTCACCATTATCCTGCTTTTGGGAATTTTTTATTTCCCTGCCTTGCTCGAAAAACAATTATTGCACCAGTTTATTAATGGTGCACTTACCTTTCTTATTCCAAGTTTGATCATTTCGATTACACGAGTCATTATTATTTCATTGTACAATGCAAGACATGGGCGAAAAAAAGTGAGAGGAAACTTCATACTCGGCATCAATCAGCTCACGGTGGTGTTGAATGGTGCTATATTTATTTTGGCATTGATGGTAGGCTTTGGCATCAACCCGATTGATTTTCTCACCAGCATGACCATTGTTGCCATGGCCATTGCAGTTACCTTTAGGGACTACATCACCAATATGATCAGTGGGCTATTTATAATGTTCTCCGACCAGTTATCTATTGGCGACCGGGTGAAAGTTGCCGACAATAAAGGGCGTGTACAGGATCTCACGCTTTCCAATATTGTTTTAAAAAATGAAGAAGACGATATTGTAATGGTTCCCAATAATTTTTTTTATAACCAACCAGTTATAAACCTGTCTGTACATCGTTCGCAGTATTTTTATGTACAATTTGAACTTCCTTTTCAGATGGCAAGATATGCTGATCAATTGGAAAAAGATTTGATTGAATATTTAAGAACCCTGCCCGAATTGGAGGATCTTCAGGAGACCAAACTGCAGGTAGAAGAAATTGCAAAGGATTTTGTCCGATTCAAAATAGAACTTATGGCGGCCAGCAGCAGCGATCGGGTACATCGGGAAATTGAAAAGCATGTCCTAAAAAAGATCCTTCATTTCAAAAACAATTATCAATAATTATCTTTTGCAAAACCCTTATTTGAATGGCCGAATAAAAACATATTTCGGGAAATTTTAAGATCAAGTCGGTACATTCACCATATAAAACTTCTCATAACTTATTTCAATTATGACTATTTTTTCCAAAATCATTGCAGGCGAAATTTCATCGTATAAAATTGCAGAAGATGATAATTTCTTTGCCTTTCTGGACATTATGCCGCTACGCAAAGGGCATGTATTGGTGATCCCTAAAATTGAAATAGATAATATTTTCGATATTCCGGACAACTACCTTGCTGGTATATTGGTATTTGCCAAACCCATTGCAAAAGCTATAGAAAAATCTTTCGACTGCAACCGTTGTGGAGTAAGTGTGGTGGGAATCGAAGTTCCTCATGCTCATGTGCACCTGATACCCATCAATAATGCCAATGATTTGAACTTTGTGCAGCCTAAACTTACATTTAGCGATGACGAAATGAAGGGCATTCAGCAACTAATCATCAGCAATTTGTAAAACCCTTTATTCAAGATTCTTCCTTAGCAGATCTAATCGTCCGCTCTTACAAAAGGATTATTTTTTTTCTCAAACCCAATACTGGTGCCGCTTCCATGCCCCGAGTACACTTTTACAGGATCCGGTAAAGTGTATAATTGAGTCTTAATCGCATTCTCCAATTGGTCATAATCACCACCGGGCAAATCCGTCCTTCCAATGCTACCAGCAAACAAAGCATCACCACTAATTACAAATCCATCATTTTTGCAATAAAAACTAACGCTTCCGAGTGAATGCCCAGGAGTAAATAGAATTTCCAACTCATCTTCATCCAGAAAAATTTTTTCGCCTGGAGTAAGCCATTTCATTTCGCCCGAATAATTTTCAAATGGAAGTCCATACATCTCTGCCGATTTTGGTGCAAAAGAAAGTACTACTTTTTCTGCTTCATGCAGGTATAAAGGCAGTTGCCAGGTTTCGCTCACATACTTATTTCCAAACACATGGTCCAGATGACAATGCGTGTTGAGCAAATAGACAGGCGTGAGCTTGTTGGCTTGTATAAATTGGAACAACTGGTTTCTCTCTTCTTCGAAATAACATCCCGGATCAATGATGGCACAATGGCCTTTATCATTAAAAAGGACGTATGTATTTTCCTGAATAGGATTAAATGTAAATCTTTGAATGGATATCATGACTTGATGATAAAAAACTACTAAAAAAGATAATATAAAGGAAAGAAAAAGGAAACTTAAAGAATCCCTTTAAGATGCAAAGTATTTGCCACCAGAGGGTATGCCGGTTTTATCAATTAAGGGTTTCTGGCTCTTTGGTGATTTTGGCCATTGGCTGTCTGACCACAGCTTCCCATCCACCTAAAACCACACGAAGGTTGTGTATATCCTGCCTTTTTAGGACAGAAGCTGCCATGATCACTTCCTCATCCGTATTTCCCACCAGGTAAATATTGTCATAATCTTCAATAGCTGCCATTCGCAAAGGATCATGCAACACATTCAAAGGCAAACTGACAGCTTCTTTCAAATGACCATTTCCAAAATTTATGGCAGGCCGCACATCTATCACCACCAGGTTGTCATCAAATGGAATATCCATCATCAACTCATCCGGTTCCACATCTACAATGATATCGATTGGTTTGCCTGCTTGCTCCCAGGAACTAAATCCACCCAGCAGACAACCGGCTACTTTAAATTCCGATTTTCCAATTTCTTTGGCCCAGCTTTCCTTCTCACTATCCTCACAAACCAACAAGATTTCCAGTCGGCTTGTAATGATATCTGAACTCAGGTACAAAGGGGCAAACGCTCTAAATTTCTCAAAACCAGACAATGCAATACTGCCTTTCACAAAACCATACTTAAATATTTCTGCCGTTCGGGTATCTATAACCGGCAGTCTGGATGCTAATTCCTGAAACGTGTCAACAGAAAGCTCTTTCATAGTTGCTTTAAAAATATTTAACTTAATAAATCTTTGACGAACTGCTTTAATTCTTTTAATTTCTCCGTATTAATGGCGTAATAAATATACTTTCCTTCACGTGTTGTTTTCACAAATTCCGCTCTACGAAGGATGGCCAAATGCTGGGATGCCACAGATTGTTCGATCCGAAGTTTTACATAAATTTCGGTAACGGTCACCTTTTCCTCTGCATCAATAATTTTCATAATTTGTTGCCGAAGCTTATGATTAAAGGCACGCAGGATCAGTGCGGCTTTTTTTACAGCCAGCGTATCTAGAATTAGCTGATTGTCAGGATCTTCCTTTGAAGAAAAGGCAATCTGGTAGTTACTCATTATACATCAATAGTTTAGAAGGTTACGCTTGTAAAGATAATATCTAAAATGCAAGTGAAAGACTAAATCTCAATCTTTCCCGGCGATATAAACATCCTTGACGTAATAGGGACTACTGTATGCAACATTGACAAAATTCTTTCCCCGATACTGTTTCAAAGACAATGGCAACATATCCCTGGAATCCATTTTTTTATTCAAAAATTTTATACTATCATTTTTCTTCACTAATGTTTCAAATTTACCAGAGCCATTACCAGTAAATAATACATGACGATTTAATAATATATCAGAGAAACACTCAGGTGTCAGGATTGTTGCAAATGGTTCCTTAATTATTTTTAAATCCTTAGAATAGCAAGCGGTAAAAACTTCCATTCTTCGGGCATCAATCATTGGACAGATCAAATCGACGGCATCTTCTTTTACCGTAGAAGCCAAAATTTCCAAAGTACTCAAACAGATTAGAGGTTTGTTTAATGCATAGCAAAGCCCTTTGGCTGTCGCCAATCCAATCCGCAATCCAGTATATGAGCCAGGTCCATTGCTTACGGAAACAGCATCCAGATCCGAAGGCCGTAACCCTATCCTATGAAATGATTCGCCGATAGCAGTATGAAGCCAGGCAGATTGTTCGTTTCTGCGCTCATTTTCGCCATAATCCAGCAACTGCTCATTGTCCGAAATGCAAAAAGAGCCTTTGTCAATGGAGGTATCAATATGAAGAATTATCATGTGCTCAAAAATGCAAATATTATGAAATCTGATTTACATTCTGAATATGTATCTTCATCGCCCAAACCCAGATTTGGCAAAAACAATTGTATTAGGCAGTCTTTAAACAGTTTATTTATGATAAAAAAAATTATTACTACCAATAATGCGCCATCACCGATAGGTCCTTACAACCAGGCGGTCCTGGCAGGTGACACTCTATATATTTCGGGTCAGATTGCCATTGATCCCACCAATGGCGAATTGAACAATGCCAGTCTTCAAGACGAAACCAATCAGTGTATGAAAAACCTGCAGGCCATTCTTAGCGAAGCAGGAATGACCTTTTCAAATGTCATCAAATCCACTATTTTCATCACGGATATGAAACGCTTTGCAGAAATAAATGAAGTATATGGCTCCTACTTTTCTACGGACTTCCCTGCTAGAGAAACTGTACAGGTCTCCGCCTTACCCAAATTTGTCAATGTAGAAATAAGTATGATTGCGGTTTTGCAGGATTAAAAAACAAATATCGAGTAAGGATGAAATGAGACGGAGAAAGTCAGATGAACTATTCTCTTCCTGAAACTTGAACCCTTTGTCAAATTTACTTTGCAGAATGTCTTGGCCTATTTGTCATTCCTCCAAACGTGGATCTAATGGTAGTAGGAAACTGAACAAAATATTAGTACTTCTATTCAGAATTCAATTTTCAACATTATGTATCTTCGCGCTCCTTTAGAGCTGAACCAAATTTTGGAATTCCCTCTATGGAAAAATAAAGTTATCTAATATGACAATTTCTTATAAATGGTTGAGCGAGTATCTGCCAGAAACAGTGCAACCGGAAAGACTAAGCCAGATTTTGACTTCTATTGGTTTGGAAGTGGAAAGCATGGAATCTTATGAATCATTGAAAGGCGGATTGAAAGGATTGGTAGTGGGCGAAGTGTTACAGTGCGACAAACACCCTAATGCAGACAAATTAAGTTTGACTAATGTGAATATCGGGACTCAAACACCTCTAAAGATTGTATGTGGAGCGCCCAATGTGGCCACTGGGCAAAAAGTAATAGTTGCACCCATTGGCACAACTATTTACCCAGCAGGAGGAGAACCGATTACAATGAAGGCTGCCAAAATTCGTGGAGAAGAAAGTCAGGGGATGATTTGTGCCGAGGACGAAATAGGACTGGGCAGTTCCCATGATGGCATTTTGGTCCTGCCGCAGGATTCAGTACCCGGAACAGCAGCTGCTATATTATTTAGTGTATATACCGATATCATTTTTGAAATAGGACTTACACCAAACAGAATGGATGCCATGAGTCATTGGGGAGTAGCCAGAGACGTAGGGGCTTACCTTTCACTCCATGATAAAATAAAAGAATCATACAAGCTCCCTTCAATCAAAGCATTACCCGCTTTTAAAGGCAAAAATCCAATTGAAGTTTCGGTTGAAAACAAGGAAGCCTGCCCCAGGTATAGTGGCATTTCTATTAAAAACGTAACCATTGCTCCCAGTCCTCAATGGATGCAGGACAAACTAAAAGCCATTGGCCTCAAACCCATCAACAACCTGGTGGACATCACCAATTTCATTTTGCACGAAACCGGCCAACCGCTACACGCATTTGATGCTGATCAGATTGGCGGTAAAAAGGTGGTGGTAAAAAACCTGCCTCAGGGTACTGCATTTACCTCTTTGGATAGCAAAGAGCGTAAGTTAAACGAGTTTGACCTGATGATCTGCGATGATCAGGGAGGCTTGTGTATAGCGGGTGTTTATGGCGGCATTAACAGTGGCGTTTCGGACAATACAAAAAATATCTTTCTGGAAAGTGCCTGCTTCGATGCCATCAGTATTCGCAAAACATCTTTTGCACATGGATTAAGAACCGATGCCGCCACAAGGTTTGAAAAAGGCACCGACATCGCTGGTACTGTCAATGTGTTGAAACGTGCTACCGAATTAATATTGGAACTATGTGGAGGAGAAATAGCTTCCTCTCTAGTAGATATATACGATAACGAAAAACAAAAAACCGTCATTACACTTAAATATCATTATTTAAAAAAGCTGAGTGGGAAAAACTACCATCCAGATGCAGTAAAGAAAATTTTAACAGCCCTAGGATTTACTATAGAAAAAGAAGATATTGACTCTATCCAAATCGCCGTTCCTTACCACAAGCCAGACATCAGCCTTCCTGCAGATATTGTAGAAGAAATTTTGAGAATTGATGGTCTGGACAATGTATCTATTCCCACCTCTGTAACCATGACCCCCGCCATCGAAGAACATCGTGAGGCAGAAGTACTCAGAGAAAAGATGGCAAATTTTCTGGTAGGCTTAGGATTCAATGAGGTGCTGACAAACTCTATCACCAACAAAGCCTATTTTGGAGAGGAAGAGTTGAGCACTGTGGTAACAATGAAAAATAGTTTGAGTGCCGAATTAAATATCATGAGACCATCCATGGTGGAAACAGCATTGGAAATTGTGGCTTATAATTTAAATCGCAGAAACGAGAACTTCAAACTCTTTGAATATGGCAAAACCTATGCGGTCAACCAAAAAGGCGGTTTTGACGAACCTGAACATCTTTGTTTATACCTCACAGGAAAAAAGCAAATAGATGGATGGAAAGGCAAAGGAGAGGCAAACGATTTTTACACACTGAAAGGTGTTGTGAATAAAATCGCCACACTTGCCGGCCTGACAGATTTGACTTTTGAGGAAGGCGATGCGCTCTTTTTGCAATATGGTTTAAAGATAAAAACCGAAAATGAAACACTATGTCAGATAGGTTTAGTTAATAAGAACTTGACAGGTCGATTTGATATCAAACAACCCGTATTCTATGCAGATCTGAACTGGAATCTGATAGTTGAAAAATCACAAAATAAAAAAGTACAATTCCGACCCTTGTCTAGGTTCCCCGCGGTGCAAAGAGATATGGCTATCGTTATATCAAAGACTGTAAAGTATGCTTCTGTAGAAGATCAGATACAAAAACTGAATCTGAAAAAACTTCAATCAGTACAGTTGTTTGATGTATTTGAAAGTGAAAAATTAGGTACAGATAAAAAATCAATTGCGGTAAATTTCACCTTTCTGGATGAGGACAAAACCCTAACTGATGTAGAAATTGATGGATGGATGAACAAGATAGTTAAGAGTCTGGAAAGAAACCTGGAGGCCGAAATCCGAAAATAGTTTCAATGGCATTGAATTTGCATTCACCATCATTTTAAATATGATTTATGTCGCAGGCAATCGGGGATAAAGTCAAGGTAATTCAGGAAAAACTTCAACAATTGTTGAAGGACAAAAACCTTTTACAAAAAGAAAACCAATCCCTAAAAATAATGTTGGAAGAGGCAAAACAAAATGCGCTAAATGCCTCTAATGCCACCGAAGCACTTCAGCACCAGTTGGATGCTAAAAGATACGGACAGGCATTAATGCCGCCTGAAGAGAAAAAAGCTTTCGAAAAAAAGATAACCGGATACATAAAAGAGATAGACAAATGCATCAATCTGTTAAAAACATAACACGCAGTTTTTTTAAATAATTGAAACCAATGTCCCAAAATCTAATCCCCGCCAATATACATATTGCAGACCGAATTTACCGGGTGCAAATGTCGCCCGAAGATGAACAGGCTGTTCGACTTTCGGTAAAATTGATCAATGAGAAAATCATCGAGTTTAAGACATTAATGCCGGGAAAGGATATTCAGGACTATTTGTCGATGGTATTGCTATGGTTTGCCACCGAAAATTCAAAAAAAAATGTTTCTATCGCTGATGAAACTTACCTGCTCAATGAACTAGATCAGATTGAAACCATGATAGATGCTGAATCAAAATAGGTCGTTTCCTTGGTTCACAAGGGCTCTAAAAAAATAATGTCCTTTTACTTTTGTGGAATCAAAATTTTTACTTAATCTTTTTTATCAAAAAACCTATCTTTGCAGCCCATTTGTAAAAAATGGGGATTTATTTTATTTAATCAAAATTTCAAGGGTAATGAACAATTATGAATTGATGGTGATTTTTACCCCGGTTTTAAGTGAAGATGAATTTAAAGCTGCACAAAAAAAGTTTACCGGACTGGTAACTGAAGCAGGTGGTTCTATCGTACACGAAAATCCATGGGGCTTAAAATCACTGGCGTATCCAATCCAGAAAAAAACGACAGGTTTGTACTGGGTTATGGAATATTCTGCGCCATCCGACTTCAATGAGAAGCTGAAAATTCAACTTCTTCGCGACGAACAAGTGCTTCGTCATCTTTGCACAAAACTCGATAAATACGCCGTTGAGTACAATGCAAAAAAAGCAAGTGGCGTAAAAACTGGAACCGAAAAAGCAGTGGAGGCTTAATATTATGGCAAAGAACGAAATCAAATATCTTACAGCCATCAAAACCGACAAACGAGTAAAAAAGTTCTGTCGTTTTAAAAAATATGGCATCCGTTATGTGGACTATAAAGACATGGAGTTCCTGAAGAAATTTCTAAACGAACAAGGTAAATTATTACCTCGTCGTTTAACAGGTAACAGTCTAAAGTTTCAACGCAAAGTATCTGAAGCAGTAAAGAAAGCCCGCCAAATGGCATTGCTTCCTTATGTAACAGATCTTTTAAAATAGATTAAAGTTGATGATAGATAGCTGAAATTTTCTATCTAGATGTTTTAGCTATTTTTCAATCTTTTGTTAGTAACCATCCCTAACTCGCCATGGCGAAGGACAGTCACAATCATAGATTGGGCAAGGGGAACTAAAATTTTTACAATGGAAATTATATTAATCCAGGACGTAGATAATCTGGGAGCAAAAAATGAATTGGTAACTGTAAAAAACGGGTATGCTCGTAACTTTTTATTACCACGTAAAATGGCTGTTGAATGCACTTCAAGCAATAAAAAGCAATTAGAAGAGAGACTAAAACAAGCCAAAAAGAAAGAAGATGCTTTATTGGCAACCATCAATGATGTAATTGCAAAGCTGAAGGAATCAGCTTTGAAAATTGGTGCCAAAACAGGTACTTCAGGAAAGATCTTTGGTAGTGTTACCAATCTTCAATTAAGCAGAGCTATTCGCGAGCAAAAAGGATATGAGATTGATCGCAAAAGAATCAGCATTCTGGAAGAGGTTAAAGAATTGGGCACACACAAAGCCTCAATCGATTTTGGAAATGGTCATAGCACGGAGCTTGATTTTGAAGTAGTTGCCGAATAAATTGAGCTTTCTGATCAAAAAATATTTCAGGCGCTCCGTTTCAAAAACGGAGCGTTTGATTTTTTTTAAAAAAAAATAATTCAAATTCCAAATAAAATCACTTTATCTTTGTATTTATTCGGTGGTTGTTCAGTATTAAAGTTCCATGGTACATCAATGTTCATTGACCTTAGCTACTGTATCTCACTTCTTTTATAATTTTAAAATTTAGAAAATGAACATTTACGTTGGGAACTTAAGTTGGAACTTAAAAGACCAGGATTTGCAAAACCTATTTGCTTCACACGGTGAAGTTTCATCAGCAAAAATCGTATTAGACAAATTCACTAACCGCAGCAAAGGTTTTGGATTTGTAGAAATGCCAAACGATGATGAAGCACAAGCTGCTATTAGTGCCTTAAACGGTACAGAACTTGACGGCAGAAACGTAGTAGTAAACGAAAGTCGTCCTAAAGAGGGCGGTAACAGCGGTGGCGGTTACAAGAAAAAAAGCTTCGGTGGAAACAGCAGCGGCGGCTACAGAAAAAGCGGCGGCGGCGGCGGTGGATACCGTGAGCGTAACGACTACGGTAAAGACTATTAATTAATTTTGTATGTCAAAATAATTAAAGAGCCTGATTTCAGGCTCTTTTTTTTTACCTTCTTTGATATTGGCTCCCCATTCTAAAATGGCTCATCCCTAGAATAGGGTATTTTTTACCAAATGGGCAGTCCTTACATTTGCCGCAAACAATAAATAAACACATTTTATGAAATTAAAGATTACACTAACTGCTGTTTCACTCTTACTGATATCTAGCTTATTTGCTCAATCTGAATACAAAAAATCGATTGGGGTTCGTGTGGGTAACGGCTATTATGATGTTGTATCTGCTGCCTACAAAACATTTATTTCTGAAAAAAGTGCCATTGAAATAGATTTAGGAATTCGCCCTTACCACATTGTTGGCGACAACTGGTTCAATGCCTCGGTCTCAGGAAGCTATCAGCATCATTTTGATATTAAACCAGTAGAAGGTTTGAAATGGTTTGTTGGAGGAGGTATTGTGGCTTCTAATTCTTTCTCAAATTCTGATGCCTACAAAGGATTTAACCTAGGGTTGTTTCCTACCGCAGGAGCAGATTATAAGTTCAACAAAATTCCATTAAGCGTATCTGCAGACATTCGCCCCACAATTCACGTAATCGAAGCGTATGATTATTACAAAAGCTTCTATCCCAACCCCGGTATTTCTGCCCGATATACTTTCTAAACTATAGGGACTAAGAATATCTTGGATACAAAAGACTTTAACTATGCATTAAAGACTGTATTTAGATAGGGTTCACAGTTTAACTTACAGAACAAAAAAATCTTACTTATCAGTTGCCGTCGGCCTCAAAAGAATGGCGTTAAGAAAATGGTTTTGAAATCCGTGTGTTTCGCTTCAACAGGAAAGCCGCCGTTGTTTGAGCGCAGTCGGGTCTTTTGTTTATGCGCAATTTCGGCGGGTTTAGGTTTTCACAACTATTCTTAGCCATTTTTTTCACAGCCTTTACTTTTTTTGTTTTTTACGTCAAGGCAAAAAAGTAAGATCTAAAAGAGTAAGAAATGGATTCTCCATAAAACTTGATAGACCATTCAGGATGCACGGATCTTGTACAAAAGGTCTCGAAAAGCCTGCGACGTATCACCTGCAAAATGAATTGAGTTTATCAATTTTTTTTGGGAGATATACAATATTTGAGTAAAACAGCAAACCCTACATATAACGGTATTAATAATTGCAATCTAACATGCCCAAACATTTGCTTTTTCACTAATCATACAATCCCCTGTAAAGTATTAAAGTATGCAAGCGGTTAATTCTATTGTAGTTTTGAAAATATGTTTGTGTGGTTTTGATACAGGGAAGTCTCAAATTCTACCAAGGTTTAGCTCCTATTCAAGCTTATGATAATAAAATTGGGTAAAACATGAAAACATTTGTCTTATTTCGGGAAATAATACATATTTCGTTTTTTCATTACCTATAAACACCTGGTAATTTTATGACATTAATTTGTTATAAAAATTCAATTCCTTAAAGAAATGTGAAATTTTTATTATTTTAATTACAAACGATTGAAATGAACACATAAATCAGTAGTTTTGAATTGAATTTTCATAGGATAAGGTTTAATGGTTAATGGTTTTTGATGAGATCCCCAACATCTTCAATGTTGGGGGTTTTTTTATTCTTCCAAAGTAACTTTTTTGCTTCCCACTTTAAGCTTATAGCCAGCACCAATCTTTATTGCATAATTTTCCTTTTCATGGCTCACTGGAAAATCGAAACAAACTGGATATTTATATTCTTTCACAAAATCATAAATAATCTGATGAATTCCCTGTCCAAAAGTCCTGTCCGTATCTTGAACATCTGAAAAGCCCCCAACTATCAATCCTTCCAATTTGTCCAATTTTCCACTTCTTTTCAACTGACACATCATACGATCTATGGAATACTTTTGTTCTCCAATATCCTCTATAAATAGTATTCTTCCTTTTGTTTTCATTTCCGAGTCTGTACCAATGCCATGCACTAGCAAGGCAAGATTGCCTCCAACCAACTCTCCTACCGCCTCACCATTCCTATTCAATTCATGAATATCGCAACTATACTTTGCCCATTTCCCCTCCAGCGCATCTTTCAGAGATTGAACATACTTGTTATTGTATTCACCATCATTAAAAGCTGCGGCCATTGGACCATGAATGGACGAAATACGATAGTTTGAATATAAATGACTATGGAAAATGGTTATATCACTAAAACCGATTACCCACTTGGGTTTTTTCTCAAATTTTTTAAAATTGATTTTCTCAATAATTCTTCCCATTCCGTAACCACCTCGTCCACAAAGCACAGCTTGCACCTCATCATCGTCCAACATTTTCTGAAAATCGTTTAGACGTTCCTGGTCCGTACCCGAAAAATAGGTAGCAGATTTGCTCCCCAAAGTGCCACCCACTATCACTTTATAGCCCCATACTTCCTGCAAAATCCGTACACACTCAGATGCTTTTTCAAATGCCATATATCCAGCGGGACACACAATCCCAATCGTATCTCCTGGTTTTAAATAGGGAGGAGTTTGAATAATCATTTCTTATATCCTTTTACTTTTCGTTTAATTCACTTCCTGATTGTCTAACGTATAACTCATGCATCACACCACATTTAAGCGCGAAATTATCTATCTGATGTCCAACCGGAAAATCAAAACAAACAGGATAATTGTACTCTTTTACTCTTTGATTGATAATTTCATAAACACTTTGACCGAAATATTCCCCAGGATCATCCTGCTTTATTTTTAGTCCCCCAACAATGAGGCCTGCAAGTTTAGATAATTTTCCACTTCGTTTCAAATTCCAGAACATTCGATCTATGCTGTACAAATATTCTCCAGTGTCTTCCACAAACAACAACTTTCCATCGGTATTAATATCGGAACCCGATGCAGCCAGACTTTCAAGAGTTTTTAGATTTCCTCCCACCAAAATGCCCTTGGCTTGTCCTTCCCGGTTATAATTGCTGAAAGGTGCACTATAGACCAGTTTTTCACCACTTAAGGCTTTTTGAATTGAAAGTATAGTTTGCTTTTGGAGCATCGAGGCATCATTCCAAACAATGGGAAAGCTATTGCACATTTTAGAATGTAAAGTTGCAATTCCAAAATTATGATGTATATGAGAATGCAAAACTGTAATATCACTAAACCCAATGACCCATTTCGGACTTATTTTAAATTTTGTCCAGTTTATCTGATCCACTATTCTTATTGCGCCATACCCACCCCTTGCACACATGATCGCTTTAATCTGAGGATCATCCAACATCAATTGCATATCCTGTAATCGTTCAGCATCAGTTCCTCCAAAAGTATGCTCTCGCTTACCGATTGTATATCCAACCCGAATTTTATATCCCCACTGCTGCATCAAAGTAGCAGCAGGAATAATGTCCTCTCTGGTTATATACCCGGCAGGAGCAGTAATACCTACCATATCTCCTGGCTTTAGATAAGGAGGAATAATGCTAGGAACCAAATCTGGAATGATGTTATTTGTGGCGAAAGTATTTGAAAAAGGTATCGCTGCCAATGCTGCTAATCCAGAACCAAGGAAACCTTTTCTATTCATTTGAGTCTTCATCTTATTTTAGTGATGTTAAGCTATATTCTATTCATTTTTAGAATTTGCGCTAAATTAACACTACCGGTTTTACAATACGCTAATGCCTCTTTCCAACAGGCTAAATTAAGGCAATTGAAATAAGTATGCTGTAGGAATTTTAATAGTGGCTTTTCACATTGTCACTCCTGAGAAATTCATCCTACTACCCTTCTAATTTGGAAGTATGCTAAACCTCCTGGCAGCAAGATGCTTCAAAATCCACAATCCCACAACCTTTATGCATGTGCTTGAATCAGTTCCTAATTGCAGCACAAAGAGAAAGCCATTTTCCAAAAAACAACTCTCCTTTTTTGATTCATTGCGAATACTCTATTATAGACTCATCAACAAACTAAAATGAATGGCACAAAAAAAGAGGCTGAATAATCAACCTCTTGTAAATATTATTTAAAAAAATTAAGCCGCTTTCACAAGTTCTATATTCGCCAATAGCTTCACATCATCGCCTACTACTACACCACCTGCTTCTGTAACCGCACTCCATGTGAGGCCAAATGCTTTACGATTTATTTTACCATTCAGTTCGAAACCAGCAATGGTACGACCATACATATCTTTTTGAACGCCACCTAATTCAACCTTTAGTGTAACTGAGTTTGTCGTATTCTTTATAGTAAAGTCGCCTGTAATTTTCAACTCACCGCCATCTTTTTCAATAGATGTTGATTTGAAGGACATTTTTGGATGCGCTTCGGCATCAAAAAAATCTGCTGACTTAAGGTGCACATCTCTTTGATCCACTCCTGTATCGATGCTGTCAATATCTAAACTAAAAGAGATTTGTGCATCAGAAAAATCATCTTCTTTTGATAAAACGGTTCCTTCAAATGATTTGAATTTTCCAGAAACGTTTGAAATTACCAGGTGTTTTACTTTAAACCCTACTTCAGAATGTGCTGAGTCTATTGTCCATGTTGTCATAATAAATATTTTTTTGTTTGATAATGCAAAGCTACATCTCAAGACAACATTTGAAAATAACTCAGATTAAGGCTTACTCTAAACCTACATTAAGAAAATTATTGAGTGGTTGAAGGGCTTCAAATACAGAAGCAATTTTTGTGACTAGTTCGGGTTGTGCGAGACCCTTGTCCGTGAGACTGTGAATGGCTACAAAATTTTTATACTTTAGATATTCTGCTGCTGGATTATCTGCTTCATACCCTTTAGGTACACGAGTAAGCTTTGCCCCTTCAGCAGAAGACAACCCATTAAAAACGGTTTTGAACTTATTTGAATGGATGATTTTTTCAAAATTCGAAAGATTATAATCAATTTCTTGTCTCAATTTGGCTAATACATCCGCAGGAGGTTGCCAAATGCCACCACCGGTAAAACTTTTTCCAGGCTCCAAATGAAAATAGTACCCAGCTCTAAAGGATTTCTTTCCTTCTCCATTAATATAAGCGCCAAAATTGGTTTTGTAGGGAGCCTTGTCCTTTGAAAAACGCACATCTCTATTGATACGAAACATACAATCTTTTGCTTTTAGATGAGATATGGTTTTATCCTTCTTTCCAAACTGCAATATGAGCGCATCAATAAAATCAGCGAAGTTCTCTTTTGCCGTTTCATATCTTTTTCGATTTTCATCGAACCAAGGCTTATTATTGTTTTCCTTTAAATCCTTCAAAAACCTGAATGTGGATGGATGTATCATTTTGCTTTTTGGCTAAGGTAATGAGAATGAAGGATCGAATCTATAAAGAATTACTAGACTAAATTAGTAGCTCATTTCAACACAATTCATATCAAATCAAATGGTTCTTATTTCATTCTAAATCTACGTTTTTCAAAATCCTTATTAAGTGTATTGCATTCATAATTTTGGAAAGAGACAAAATCATTTGCGATCCTTTCCAACTTATCATTTATATTTGTCTACCATTTTAATAGATTACTGATGAGTGAAGAGTTTTTAAAGTCCTTGTTTAATAGAAATTCAAAATGTTTTTCAGGCTTTCCAGATAAGGGTGCAGCAGAAAAATTTATCAATGAACTATATACCATTTTGTTCCTGCCAAATGACATTGATCATAAATCCGAGGCCCAGTTGCGAGAACAATTTGAATCTCTCAAAAATAGATTTCATCATTTATTGTATGATGTAATCGAAAACAGGACACGTGTTGAAACAATTGCAGACGAGTACTTTTTAGCATTACACGACATATATAAGATGTTGATTTGTGATGCCGAAGCATTACTTATTTCTGACCCGGCAGCTCAATCTCTGGAAGAAGTGATGGCCGCCTACCCTGGGTTTTATGCCACAGCGGTGCATCGATTATCACATTGGCTCACCCTTCAAAAAGTGCCCGTTTTGCCTAGACTGTTCAGCGAGTATGCTCATAGCAAAACAGGAATTGATATTCATCCTGGAGCTACCATTGGAGAAAGCTTTAGCATCGATCATGGAACAGGGGTTGTGATTGGGGAAACGACGGTAATAGGCAAAAATGTAAAAATTTATCAGGGTGTAACTCTGGGAGCTTTAAGCGTAAACAAAGAGCTGGCTACCCAAAAAAGGCATCCAACTATCGAAGACAATGTGGTCATCTATTCTGGCGCTACCATACTGGGAGGTGAAACAATCATTGGCAGAGATAGCATCATTGGTGGGAATGTATGGCTCACTAACAGTGTACCATCCAATTCGGTCGTTTATCATAAAAGTGAAATAGGCGTAAAAGACATTTTGCCATCCAACAACTCCGCCACAAATTTTGTAATCTAAAATAATAATGGTCCCAACCATTTCAACATAACAATCAAATCAACTAAAAATAAAAATTAAGGTAAAGTGAAAGCACAATCCATTCTTCAGACAATTGGCAACACACCACATGTAAAAATCAATAAGCTCTTTGGAAACAAACACAATGTGTGGATAAAACTAGAACGATCAAATCCGGGCGGTAGCATTAAAGACAGAATCGCTTTGTCCATGATTGAAGACGCAGAACAAAAAGGCATTATAAACAAAGACTCGGTAATCATAGAACCAACCAGTGGCAACACAGGTATAGGGCTGGCCCTTGTGGCAGCAGTAAAAGGCTATAAACTGATCTTGGTGATGCCAGAAAGCATGAGCGTGGAACGTAGAAAATTAATGAGTGTGTATGGCGCAGAATTTGTACTCACTCCAAGGGAGAAGGGAATGAAAGGTGCCATAGAAAAAGCCACAGAACTGGCAGAAGCCACCCCCAATTCCTGGATTCCTCAGCAGTTCAATAATGCTGCCAATACTGAAATTCACAGAAAAACTACTGCAGCAGAAATTGCCAATGACTTTCCTGAGGGAATAGATTATTTGATCACAGGTGTAGGTACCGGTGGGCATATCACAGGAGTAGCCGAAGTGCTGAAACAACAGTTTCCAAATTTGAAAGCTTTTGCCGTAGAACCCGTTCAATCACCTGTTATAAGTGGCGGAGCCCCTGGGCCACATGCACTTCAGGGATTAGGAGCAGGATTTATTCCGCAAATTTTAAATACCTCCATTCTGGATGGTGCGATTTCAGTGGATAAAGAGGAAGCTTTTGACTTTGCTAAAAGACTAGCGAAGGAAGAAGGGATTTTTGTAGGAATTTCTACTGGGGCGGCTCTTGCTGCTGTGGCTCAGAAACTTGCAGAAATACCAGAAGGTGCTACTGTCCTTACTTTCAATTTTGATACGGGAGAAAGATATTTGAGCATAGAAGGGCTTTACTAACCCCAGCTGTTGGATTTCGAATTTATAAACCATCCTTAGCCAATCATGACAATTCCATACTTTTGGATCAGATCATAAAGCTACTAGGCGGTTTATTTTGACATAAGATTTATAGAACAAACAGTTCGCAAAAAGCACAGTTTGTTCTATAATTTTCCTTTCACATTCAACGCATCCCTCAATCCATTACCCAATAAATTAAAAGCCAACACTAAAATCATGATGGCAAAGCCCGGCGCTAAGGCCAGCATTGGATTTTGGGTAATGATGAAATTATAATTTTCTTTGATCATCAGACCCCAACTAGGCATGGGAGGCTGTACACCCACACCCAAAAAACTCAACCCCGCCTCAATGACAATGGCCGATGCGAAATTGGCTGCTGCAATCACCAGCACCGGACCAATGATATTGGGCCAGATATGAACAGCTATGATGCGGAGGCTTCTGAAACCTAATGCCCTTGCAGCTTCTACATATTCCAGTTCCCGGGCTGCCAGTATTTGCCCACGCACTAGACGGGCCACATTCACCCACATGGTGAGTCCAATGGCAATAAACACCTGCCAGAAACCTTTGCCCAATGCCAGCGTAATGGCAAATACCAACAGCAAAGTAGGAATACTCCAAATCACATTGATGAACCACATGATGACATCGTCTGTTTTGCCCCCAAAATAACCCGCCAGAGAACCCAATACCATTCCAATACTAATGGAAATAATCACTGTAACCAACCCTACACTCAAACTAACTCTTGTACCCACAATCAATCGACTCAAAATATCTCGCCCATAACTGTCGGTGCCAGATAAAAATCTTTGACGTACAACATATTTCTCGGCCAGATCACTTTTGGCATAGGTCAAGGTTTCACTCACAGACTCATCCACATACTTCTCTACCTCCACGCTGTCTTTTTTCTCCAAAAATGAGTTGATAGGAATATAATGATAGGCTACTGCTTTTCCGTGTACCAAGTGGTTAAAAAAGCTAGATGGGCCGGAATAGTTTTCTCTTTTTACCAAAAGAAATTGCTTAGTAAATCCTGGTTTTTCGCCGCCAATTTCCAGAATAATTCGGTTGGCAAAGGGTGAAGAATCCGGCGCAATAAAATAACAGCCAACGGATACTACAACAGAAAGGATAATCACTACCAACCCGGCCATCGCCCCTTTGTTTTTTTTCAATCTTCTCCAGGCCGCATTGTTGAATAGCTTTATCATTGGTGTAAAGTAAATGCAAGAAAATCAATAAGGGAAATTATTTATCAACCAGACCAATCTTCTGCCTCAACAAATTCAAATGGTTTTTCAAAAACATCGACAACTTCATATTCACTACTTCACTCTTCTGCCTTTCCATTCGTATTTGCCAAAACTACCCAACAGTCCCGCTATAATGGTATAAGCAATATGCATAGGCTGAAAAAAGAAAAAATATTTTAAAAGATGCTGACGATGATAAAACCTACTCACCGATTTAATAAAGGGATATTCTACCCCTGTTTTCAATAACCAAAGTATTAATAACAAATACAAAAACTGTATCTGATAAAATGCCAGCGCCAATAAAACCAGAAACGAAAGATTGAAAAGATAAACTAACAAAAGCACAGCAAATATTCTTTTATCCTCGTAGCTGTTGGCTTTGCTGGCCCATCGAATGCGCTGATTGAAAAAAGCACTCCAACTGGGCGCATCATTGGTTTCTATAATAGCGGACGCAGATTTCAAATATCCAATTCCTGCTGGAGAATGTTTCCATATTTTATGCATCAACAACATATCATCGCCGGAGGCAATTTTGTCAATATCCTCAAATCCGTTCACTTCATAAAAAACCGATCGCTTATAGGCCAGGTTCGCACCATTGCACATGCTATGGGCTTTCCTAAACACCGATGCGCCAGTGATCCCCTGCAAAGTCAGGAAATCGAGTGACTGAAAAATATGCAACAGGCTGTTGGTCTGTGCAGGATCAGACGGAATAAAACATACGGGAGCCGCCACAAAAACCGGCTGTCGTTGTTGAATAAACGAACTTAATGTATTCAGCCATTCGGGATGAGCAATACAATCTGCATCTGTACAAACAATCCATTCATTGCTGGAAAACTCAATTCCTTTTTCGATGGCCTTTTTCTTATAAGAATTAATATGATCATCTTTCAATTGCAACAAATGCACCGGAAATTTTTTGACAATCTCTGCAGTACTATCTTCCGAGTGATCGTCAATTACAATTACTTCATATAATTCCGATGGATAGGTTTGCGATTGTACACTACCTAGTAGCCTCCCGATATTTTCCTCCTCATTTCTGGCCGGAATAATTACTGAAAACTTTATTTCGGGCTTATCGCTTTTTTCTAATCTAAACTCAGGCATGCTGCTCCAACCTTGCAGATAATACATCAGCACCACAGCATAAAAAACGAAGAGCAATAATATAATAGCAGTCAAAATAATCACGTCTGCAAATCTATATTCCAGATGCCGAATAATGCATAAAATAAACCGAAAATATTCTGTCTACACAGATATTCTACAAACGGCTTCAGGTTCGAAAATAGATATATTAGAACAAGGCAACTATGGTAGCTAAATCATATTTCTACCGCCAATACCATTATTAAGCATGCCACTACCCCCCTAGGGTTTGATCAGATTAAAACCAGGAGGTTTTCTTCCTTCTTCTGCTTCCTCCTGTGATACCAATGGCCCCCAGCAAGGATCGCACAATGGTATTGCCAGCAGTACGTGCCACACTTTTCACAATCGGGTTGTCGAAAAAACCCTTTTCATCTTTTTCCGATTTTTGTTCTTCTTTTTCCTGAGTTGCTTCTGCATCTCTATCAGCAGCAGCCTGCAATTTCTGAGTTAATATTTCATAAGCACTATGGCTGTCTATGTCCTGATTGTAATGTCTGGCAATGTCGGATCGGTTTATAATATCATTTATTTCCCCTTCGCTCAACACATCCATTCGGCTCTGTGGTGCCCGAAGCATGCAATGCACCAGTGGTGTAGGAATTCCTTTTTCATTCAGCAGCGTGATCAGTGCTTCGCCAATACCCACCTGTGTCAGTAGCTCATCTGTTTGATAGAACTCAGTTTCGGGATAGTTTTCGGCAGTTTGCTTTATCACTTTCCTGTCCGCAGCCGTAAAGGCACGCAATGCATGCTGCACTTTCAACCCCAACTGAGCAAGCACAGAGGCCGGCACATCCATTGGATTCTGTGTACAGAAAAAAATACCTATTCCTTTGGAGCGAATGAGCTTAATGATAGTTTCTATCTGATTCAGCAATGCTTGGCTGGCTTCATTAAAGATCAAATGAGCCTCATCTATAAAGATGACTAATTTGGGCTTATCCAGATCTCCCTCTTCAGGGCTAGAAGCATATAACTCTGCCAGCAATTGCAACATGAAAGTGGAGAACAGTTTTGGCCTGTCCTGCAAATCTGTGACCTTTACAATGGAAAGCATTCCACGCCCATCATCACTAATCCTCATCAGGTCCTCCACATCAAAACTCCTTTCCCCAAAAAACAAATCCGCTCCCTGTTGTTGCAGTTCTATCACTTTTCTTAGAATGGTACCAGTGGAGGTGGTTGAAATTTTGCCATAGGATTTTTCCAATTCAGCTTTCCCTTCATCGCTTACAAATTGCAGTATCTTTATAAAATCTTTCAAATCCAGCAGGGGCAATTTATTATCATCGCAATATTTAAAAATCATAGCTACAAAGCCGGCCTGAGTATCGTTCAACTCCAAAATTTTTGACAGCAACACCGGTCCAAACTCGCTCACCGTAGCCCGCAACCTGGTCCCCTTCTCATGGCTCAAGGTGAGAAACTCAATCGGATAAGCACCAGGTTTATACACCACATCTAAAAGTTGACTACGACTTTTTATTTTCTCGTTCTCTGTACCAGCTGCACCTATCCCACTCAAATCACCTTTTATGTCCATGAGCACCACCGGAATACTGGCATCGCTCAACCCCTCGGCAATCACCTGCAAAGTTTTGGTCTTCCCGGTTCCGGTGGCTCCTGCGATCAAACCATGTCGGTTCAGAGTTCCAAAAGGCACGAACACATCCGCCCCAGGCACTACTTGTCCATCGAGCATCGCACGGCCAATCTTATAACTTTCTCCTTTGAATGTATAACCAGCATTTACAGCCTCCAGAAACTTTGTTGCATCTGCCATAGAAATAAAATTTTGAACTAAGGTAATGTAATAATACACAAAGAAAATGGCAACCTGTTTGATATGTTTATTTTATTGTTCCCAGCCATAAACACATGGCATCCATCTTGCGTCGCACTCGTCAACTGAAGTACCGATGGCATCTCATAAAAACGCTACCAACAAAAAAAGCCCTGTACACCACCACCTCAAACCAATCCTCATACATGCTGGAAAGAAGGATATTCAAAGAACCTAATATGATTTTTTTTCACTCCCTAATTTAGGCTACACTTTCAAACCCTTCAAACCATTAACTTTGAAAAGCACTCAACTGAAATAAATCTGTCATCATGAAAACAAAATTTTTTATTGCTGTGGCTTTTTTGCTTGTCATTGCCACTAGCAGTTGCACAAAAGGCGATCCGGGAGATCTAGGTTCCAAGGGAGAAGCTGGTACCAATGGCGCAGCTGGAATAAAAGGAGCTACCGGCCTCACTGGAGCTACAGGAGCCACCGGTGCCACAGGAGCCACTGGTGCCACAGGCCAATCAATTGGCGCAGCCGGTATCACTGGTATGACAGGAGTTACAGGAGCCACAGGTACCAAAGGTGCCACAGGAGCCACGGGAAGCACAGGCGCTACAGGAGTGGCCGGCACAACAGGGGCTTCTAATGTTTATTATTCCGACTGGTTCTCGCCTGGAACTAATACTACTGTTACTACCATTGCAGGCCTTAAGAGTATCGACTATTTTCATACTGCCCCTCAAATCACCCAGGAGATCATCGACAAAGGCACCGTATTGGTTTATGCCAATCTTCTTGGGTACAATCCCGACATCTGGCCTACTGGCCAAGTAAGGCTACTCCCCATTCAATTGGTTTACGTAGTCAGTACAATCCCACAAATAGATATCTGGTCGGCTTTCATTTCACTAGGCAGTGTTCGAATCAATTTTAGAAATAGTATGGATTTATACACAGGCATGACTTCCAGTAAATTTCGCTATATCGTGATTCCTGGAGAAAGAATCATTTCAGCATCCTTCCACAATGACCTGAAACTCTTGAGCTATTCCGAAATCTGTCAATCGCTCAATATTCCAAAGTAAATACACACAACATTAGATTCCAATTAAAAATTATTATCCTCTGATTAAAACTAATAAGATGAACCTACCTAATGCTACAATACAAAAAGTCTACACACAAATGCCTTCTAAAACATCCATTATGGCAATGGCATTTTTTGTCCTGCTGCTATCTATCTCTGGTTGTAAAAAAGGAGACCAAGGGCCAATAGGTCCAAAAGGAGATCCAGGCCAGAATGGAGCAGCTGGTGCTACAGGTGCCACCGGTGCTGCCGGACAAACAGGTGCTTCTGGTGCTACAGGTGCTACAGGACCTACGGGTCAGAATGGCCCAACCGGAGCCACTGGGTCTACAGGCGCCACCGGAATTTCTGGTACCACTGGAGCCACAGGTGCCACGGGAGCCACAGGTGCTACAGGCACTGCCAATGTCATATACTCTGATTGGTTTTCGGTATCCACCTTCACTAGTACAACTGTTTTTGAACTTACCAATTTTGAATACAATAAAACAGCTCCAGAAATTACTCAGAACATAATAGATAGAGGGAATGTGTTGGTATATGCAAAACTAAATGGATACCCTGCGTCCATCTGGCCTACAACACAAATTGGCCTCTTACCAATCACTCTACTTTATGTCTTTGACGAACTGTTGCAGGCCGATGCCTGGTCTGCGGTCGTTACGCCAGGCAATCTAAAAATAAAAATGGTCAATAGTTCCAATGCATACACAACACTCAATGCTGGCAATAGTTTCAGATATGTGGTGATCCCTGGTGCCATACAAGCCAGTGCCTCTCTTGCAAAACCTGTGAGTGGTATGAGTTATGTCGAAGTTTGTCAAACTTTTAATATCCCTAAGTAGGTTGGATTTGAAATTTTGAATAGATTTTTTTGCACTCCATTTATCCCTTATTAAAATAGGTGCTGCAAAATTCATAGCCCATGGTATAACCCTTGGGCTATGGAAAAACAATCTGCAAAACAAACCGTGTTTAACGGTTTTATTTATTAAAAAATCAAAAAGCGATTCATCAAAAGAAGCTGCTTCAGCAAGAATATGGAAAATTTATGCAATTATATGGACTTAATAAAGATTGATTCGATTGAAACCCAAATAGACCAATTGGTTTACCAACTTTAGGAGTTGACGGAGAAGTAAACTAACATTATAGAAAGCATTTACTATTTGGATTGACCGTATTGCATAAGAGATCGCAAATGCCGACCGAGATATACACTCCCTTGAAAGAAGCATTCATCCAATGGATGCAAACATCGTACATAAACAGAAAGAAGCACACGGTTTGCTTGACAAAATAGCAATTCAACGCACCTAAAAAAAAATACCCACCCAACTACAAAGAATCATTTCCAACTGGCGTTGAGACAGCCCATATTATTTGTAGCCCGAATTAGGTATTGTAGAAAATATGGTACCAATATAACTTTGAATCTTTCCAAATTAAAATAACTTTTTATGAAAACGAAACTTCTACTTACCGCAACACTTTTTACAATTGCTACCTTTCAAAGTTGCAAAAAAGGAGATGTAGGACCTGCCGGACCAAAAGGCGATCAAGGTGCCCAGGGAACCCAGGGCGTAGCTGGAATGACCGGAGCTACTGGTGCTACAGGTGCTCAGGGTTCTGCAGGCACTCAGGGTGTTACAGGTGCCACTGGCGCTCAGGGTCCAAAAGGGGCTACAGGTGTGGCCAATGTAGTTTCTACTAACTGGATTGATTATGTTTGGAACAATACAAACACCAACACGCTTAAGATAATGGATTATGTCGTCCCTCAGAATATCATAGACGCAACAGGATATAACTCTTTGTATAGCTTATTATTTGTAGGCGGTGGAATCGTTTTGGTTTATGGAAGAAATTATGGATCAAATGGAGTGTGGTTATTTAACTATGAATTTAGAAATGGAAAATATGATGCACAGCCCAACACAAATGGTAATCACATTTACATAACCCTAACCAGTCTGGATGGTAGCAATCTGCGCGATATTGAATATGACCCCGCAAAAGGAAATCAATTCCGGTTTGTACTCATTCCGCCGGGCACTTTATTGAATGGTTCAATGGGTAACATTCGCATTCATTCAAAGTTTGATTTGGAAAAACTAAGTTATGAACAAGTGAAATCTTTGCTGAACCTTCAAGATTAATTTTCACTACATAAACCGATCCCATAAAAATACTTATTCGTCAAAACCCTCAATACCTCAAACAACAATCAAAACAAAAAAGAGGCTGTTCGCAAGAGCAGCCTCTTTTGCTTTTTTAACAAAACATTGCCGCTATCTTGTTAGTGCAATGAAAACCATTAACTTTATTTGCTGTTACTTTCAATAATAAAAATTAGTATGCTATGGATGCAATTAAACCTCATATCTTGTTGTGCGAAGACGATCCAAACCTGGGTAATGTTTTAAAAAATTATTTAGAACTGAATGACTATGATGTCACGCTGGAACGTGATGGTCGTCTGGGACTTGCCGCCTTTCAAAGAGAAAAATTTGACCTCTGTCTTCTGGATGTAATGATGCCACACATGGATGGCTTTACGCTGGCGGAAGAAATCAGAGATATTGATGCAGATGTGCCTTTGTTTTTCCTGAGTGCCAAAACCATGAAAGAGGACATCATTCAGGGTTATAAGCTGGGGGCAGATGACTATATCACCAAACCATTTGACAGCGAAGTGCTGCTTTTAAAAATAAAAGCCATACTCAAAAGAAACGAAGAACTGTACAAGGAAATAGAAAACAAAGAATACCAGTTAGCCGGATATCATTTCAATCCTAAATTGCGCCAGCTTACTTTTGATGGCACAACCAATACCCTTTCTCCAAAAGAAAACGAATTACTAAAAATGCTGGCCGAGCATTTAAATGACTTGTTACCGCGCGAGCAGGCATTGAAAAAAATATGGGGAAGCGACACCTACTTTAATGGCAGAAGTATGGATGTGTATATCGCTAAACTCCGGAAATATTTAAAAGAGGACGAAAAGATTGAGATTGTCAATATTCACGGCAACGGTTTCAGACTGGTGGTTCAAGCATAAATATCTTTTTGATTAATATTTGAAAGCCTGTTTATACTTTAGTATGAACAGGTTTTTTATTTTCCCGCCGGTGTGGCGCTATCTACTTCCACTCCCTAAAACATTTACCTCTACTGCCTCATCATAAGTGATTATTTTTGCCAGCCTGTTTCAGACAGGTACAATATCATCTTGAAATAAGAAATCAATAGAATTATGAAACTCTGGCAAAAAGATAAAACAGCACTTAAAGAAGTAGAAACCTTTACGGTGGGTAAGGATAGAGAGATGGATCTTTTTCTAGCTCCATTTGATGTACTGGGTTCTTTGGCACATATACAAATGTTGGAATCAGTGGGATTGCTGACCAAAGAAGATCTTTCAAACTTACAGGCCGAATTGAAAACAATTTATTCTCACATTCAACAATCCAACTTTGCCTTACAGCCGGATGTGGAGGATATTCATTCGCAGGTGGAATTATTGCTTACCCAAAAACTGGGCGATGCTGGAAAAAAAATACACAGTGCCCGTAGTAGGAACGATCAGGTGTTGGTGGACATTAAACTTTTTTTGCGTAGCGAGATTGAAGGCATGGTGCATAGTGTGATGCCCTTCTTTGAGCTTTTGCAATCGCAAAGTGAAAAATACAAGAACCACCTTTTACCTGGATATACTCACTTGCAATTGGCCATGCCATCTTCCTTTGGTCTTTGGTTTGGTGCCTATGCAGAAAGTCTGGTAGATGATCTGATCACATTAAGAGGTGCTTTTGAAGTAGTGAATAAGAATCCATTAGGATCAGCGGCTGGATACGGCTCCTCTTTCCCCATCAACCGACAAATGACCACCGATTTGCTGGGTTTTGCTTCGCTCAATTACAATGTGGTATATGCCCAAATGGGAAGAGGTAAAGCTGAACGAATCGTGGCTCAGGCATTGGCCAACCTGGCTGATACCCTGTCGCGAATGAGCATGGATATGACACTTTACCTCAATCAGAATTTTGGGTTTGTAAGCTTCCCGACCGAACTAACCACAGGCAGCAGCATAATGCCTCATAAAAAAAATCCGGATGTATTTGAACTGATTCGTTCGCATTGCAACAGAATCAAAGCCCTGCCCAACGAGATCTCCATGATGACCACCAATCTTCCGTCTGGCTATCACAGAGATTTGCAACTATTGAAAGAGCATCTGTTTCCAGCATTTAACACTTTGAAGGATTGTATTGAAATGGCTGGTTTGATGTTGAGTAATATTGAGGTAAAAGAAAACCTGCTGGCAGATGAAAAATACAAATACTTATTTACAGTAGATGCTGTAAACGAATTGGTGATGCAGGGAATACCATTCCGAGATGCCTATAAAGAAATAGGCAAACAAGTGGAGGAAGGTAGTTTCACCACTCCAATGGCAAAAGGAGATAACAAACTGGAAAGCAGACGGCACCATGAAGGTTCCATTCAAAATCTTTGTACCTCAGAAATAAAGGCTTTAATGCATCAGGTGGTTTCAGATTTTGGTTTTGAGAAAGTGAACAAAGCCATTTCGCTCATGTTGCAATAATCTATTTGGACAGCGATGGATGATTATAAATCCATCGCTGCTTCGTCCAGCATCCAGATGACTGATCCCTTTTTTAATTCTACTTGCTGTACAGGATAGACCGATTTTGCATTTTTGGCAAATATATGTTTGACGATGGGGGCTTTGGCCGAACCTGCTACTAAGAACATAGCTTCCTTACTATTATTGATCAAACGGTAAGTGGAACTGAGGCGATAGGTTTGCTTGCTCTCTACCCACACTTCTTTTATATATTTCTTTTTTTCGTTTAAGACATCGGTACCCGGAAACAAGGAGGAGGTATGACCATCATCGCCCATTCCTAAAAGGGTAAGATCAAGCTGCATTTTCTTTCCTAGTACTTCGGCCAACATAATTTCGTATTTCGCTGCACAATCCCGGGCTTCGCCTTTGGTAGGCATGGCAACTACATTCTTTTTAGGAATTTTTACGTGGTCGATTAGGGCTTCTTTTACCATCCGGAAATTACTGTCTTCATGCGTATGTGGCACAAACCGTTCGTCGCCCCAAAACAACCAGACATTTTTCCAGTCGATATTTTTAAAAAAAGATGTTGTAGCTAACAACTGATACAATCTTTTGGGCGTACTGCCTCCAGAAAGCGAAACGGTAAACCTTCCTGTTTCCGAAATACACTTATTGCACTTTTCCACAAAATAATAAGCAGCCGCCAGACTGAGTGCCTCTGCATCTTTCCAAATTAATTTATATTGTTTCATTTGTCATTTTTAATAAAGTGTAGTATTATGATTGATGTCCTTTTTTTGGGGAATGTAAAATGGTGGATATTCGTTTTGTTTCAGATACTCGATTCCTAAAAAATGCGGATTTTATTTTATCAAAAAATATGCTGGATGCCATATATTCGGAACCATGAACCGAGCGTGGCAAGGAAGATGCCATGTATTCTGTGCTGAAACAAAAAAAATAAAGATCTTTCTAAATATATGTCTTTATGTTTCTTTCTGTTTCTTTAATTTTTGATTCATCCATTTTTCGTTCTCCGGAAGTACCAACCAACTTCCCTTTCTGTCATCCATCAAATCATCTGCTTCTTTTGGCCCCCAGCTTCCAGCCTTATAAGTTTTCATATCCTCAAAATTTTTGGACCAGTTATCCAGAATAGGCATCACAATAGACCATGCTGTTTCTACCTGATCGGCTCTGATAAACTGGGTGGCATCGCCTTCCAGGGCATCGAGTAGTAAGGTTTCATAAGCCTCGGGGGCTTCTTCTTTAAAAGATTCTTTATAACTAAAGTCCATTTCCAGCGGTTTTAATTTCATTTCTAATCCGGGAATTTTGCCTTCAAACAACAAGCGAATTTCCTGCCGGGGCTGAATACTTATGGTTAATCGATTGGGCACGGTATCGTCCTTAAAAATTTTGTACGGACTGTCTTTGAATTGTATTACAATTGTCGAGGCTTGTTTATTTAGGCATTTCCCTGTTCGCAGGTAGAACGGCACTCCTCTCCATCTTGGGTTATCGATAAACATTTTTAGTGCTACATAGGTTTCGGTATGAGATTTTTTTGCCACATTGGTTTCATTTTTATAGCCTACCTGAGAACTACCATTCACCACACCTTTGGAATATTGCGCCCGCACCACCTGCTGTGCCACACCGGCATCATTGAAAGGACGAACTTTTTTTAAAACTTTTACTTTTTGCTGACGGATACTTTCCGCATCGTAGTTGCCCGGGCAATCCATCGATACCAGAGATAATAATTGCATCAAATGATTTTGAACCATATCGCGCAGCGCACCACTTTTGTCATAATAGCCACCACGAGTACCTACGCTCACTGTTTCAGTTACACTAATCTGGATATGATCTATATACTTATTGTTCCAGAGTGGTTCGAATATATGATTGGCAAAGCGGAAAGCTATAATGTTTTGAACCACTTCTTTTCCCAGATAGTGGTCTATTCGATACACCTGATTTTCATAAAACAATTTATTCAGCAATTCATTCAAAGCCTTTGCAGAGGCTAGATCTGTGCCAAATGGTTTTTCCACCACTAGTCTGTCCTTCTCCCGATTATCGGCAATACCGTGTTTGGAAACATTGGTGGAAATCACTTCGATGAACGTAGGAGCCACCGAATAATATAACAATCTTGTGGCTCTGATTTTCCATTGCTGATCATTTTCTACCAATAACTTTTTCAGTCTGGTGTAGGTATCCTCTATTGTAAAATCGCCCTGAATAAAATAAAGGTGTTGAACAAACTTTTTCCAATCAGCAGATTTTGCTTTACCCGATCTGGAGAATAAGTTCACCCCTTCCAGCATGTGTTTTTCATAAACATTCTCCGGCATTCCCTGATAGTGCACCGCATAAATAGCAAACTTTTCCGGCATAAACCCTCCTATATAAAGGTTGTAAAATGCGGGAATCAATTTTCTCCAGGCCAAATCTCCAAAGCCTCCAAAGATGACAATATTGGCAGGTGAATTTTTAATACTCATAAAATTTACAGTTCAGATTTTGTTGAAAAAATTTGACAGATTTCTTTCTTAGAACACAGAATCAATTTGTCAATTTCCAATTTGAATGAAATGAACCCGGCATATCGATACGTTCATAGGTATGTGCGCCAAAAAAGTCTCGCTGTGCCTGTATCAGATTGGCTGGTAAATGTTCAGATACTGAGGCATCAAAATAACTGATTGCACTGGCAAAGGCAGCCACCGGAACACCAGCGTCTATGGCCGTTTTTACAACCCCTGCAATTCCTTTTCTTTTTTCTTTGAGCACTGAAACAAACACAGGAGATGCCATTATACTAATCAGATCTGGTTCCTGTATAAATGCTTCAAACAAATCGTTCAGCAATAAAGAACGAATAATACACCCGGCTCTCCAAACTTTGATCACAGTAGGCAGGCTAATATCATATTGATAAGTTTGAGAAGCCTGACTCAACAATTCTAGTCCCTGCCCATAAGCCATCAAGATTCCAAAATGTAAAGCATCCTTACAAGCGATTTTCAACCATTCTAGATCGGTATTCGCAATATTGTTTTGGGGTCCATATATTTTTGAAAGTGCGATCCTTTCGTCCTTAAGCGAGGACAGGTATCGCATAGAAACAGAAATATCGATAGTGGGTGTGGGTACATTTAGTTCAAGCGCATTGTCCGAAGTCCACAAACCTGTTCCCTTTTGTTTGGCCTTGTCCAGAACCAAATCTATCAGGTCTTTGCCTGTTTGCGGATCTTTGGTTAAAAAAATATCGGCTGTTATTTCTACAAGAAATGATTTTAAATCGCCATCATCCCAACTTTTAAAAAGTTCGTGAAGCTCCTGATTGGTTACTCCTTCATTTTTCAGCAGGCCATATACTTCACTGATCATTTGCATCACTGCATATTCAATGCCATTGTGTACCATTTTTACATAATGGCCTGCAGCACCATTTCCCATATAGGCCACACAAGGCTCTCCATCTGCTTTTGCCGAAATTGCCTCTAGAATATTTTGCACCAGGCCAAAACTTTCAGGGTTGCCGCCAGGCATCATGCTGGGACCAAAACGTGCACCCTCTTCACCACCAGACACGCCCATGCCGATGAAATGAACACCAGAATTTTGCAACGCATCGTACCTGCGTTGTGTGTCTATAAAATGCGAATTACCTCCATCTATTAGAATATCTCCTTTGTTTAGGTTTGGCAAAAGTTCATCAATAACAGCGTCAACAATTTTACCAGCCGGCACCAAAAACATAATAATTCTGGGCGTTTTCAATGACTGAATTAGGTCGAGCGACGAGCTTGCTAAAGACACAGGTCTTTCTCCTGCTTCCGTCTTCAATCTGGCTGCCACTTCCTCGTTTCGGTCATACCCACAAACTGTAAACCCATGATCTGCAATATTCAAAACAAGGTTTCGACCCATCGTTCCCAGGCCTATCATTCCAAAATCTACGTTCATTTTAATTTTTTTTAAAGATAGTAATGCATTAATAAAATCTTAAAATATAATTTATCTGTAATACAATTTTGGCCTTGCATTGGCGTTTTACGATGGATTTCGTTAATTTCACAATCAAGAACGGAAATATATTTTAGATTAGTTTAAGTAAAAGAATAGCTTTAAAACAATGTTTATTAAAAAAGCATTTTATGCGTTGGCTGTGGTGATGGTGTTAATGTCCTACTCCTGTGGTAATTCTGTACCCCAAAAATCTAATGTACTAGTAAAGAAAAAAACCCCAAATAAAAATACAGCGTCTAAGAATCAACCACAGAAAAATAATTCATCGCAACCCAAACAGACTGTATTTGCAAAGCCTGTACAGATTACAAAAAAAAGCAATAATGAAGAGCCTGTAAAAACCGAGCCCAAACCAAAGATGCCGGTTGTAGAATTTGAATCCAGTAATGCTAACACTAATTCTGGCAACCTCGCTTATCGTTCTTCAGAGTACTATGCCTTTAAAGCAGATAGTTTACAACAACTTTACTCACGCTCTATCTACAGTAAAAACATTCAAACCATCATCGATCAGATTTCGGAGATACCAAGTCCTACAAATAACCCTGCTGTAAATTCATCCAACTGGTATGCAGCTATTGATTTTAATATTCGAAAACCCAATTTTGTAGTACTGCATCATACTGCTCAACCCAATGCAGAGCAAACGCTTTTTACCTTTTCGCTAAAACGAAGTAATGAATCAAGTGCACATTATGTAGTTGGAAGAGATGGCACTGTGTATCAGATGCTGAATGACTATGTAAGGTCTTACCATGCCGGAGCGGGAAAATGGGGTAATATCACAGACATGAACTCTAGCAGTCTGGGTATTGAAATTGACAATACAGGCAACGAACCATATTCAAATGTTCAGATTGAAGCATTGATAAAATTGTTGGGTGTACTAAAGAACAAATACAATATTCCTACATCCAATTTTATTGCACACTCCGATGTAGCCCCTGGGCGGAAGCAGGACCCCAGCAAGTATTTTCCCTGGAAAATGCTGGCCGACAAAGGTTTTGGCTATTGGTATGACGCTTATAATTTAGCCACCCCACCAGCAGACTTTAATGCCATAATGGCTTTACGAATCATAGGCTACGACATTAGCAATCCAGCGGACGCGATCGGCTCCTTCAAATTGCATTATATCCAAAATGATTCTTCTAAATCTCTTACAGAATATGACAAGAAAGTGTTGTACTCCATTTTTAGACGATACTAATTTCTGAAACCTGGATTTCGAACCATTAAGAAAACGAATGCTATAGTTGCATTCGTTTTTTTTTGTTTCTTATTCTGGATCATATCAAGAGGCTTTCACTCAATACCATTCTGTTTAAAAATAAAAGTATATCTTACAAAAAAAGCTCTATTTTCTTCAGGGCTTCGTGGATATGATAGAGGTTCCAATTCGCTATTACTAATACAATGTTTATGAACGAAGAGTACAAAAGATTACAAGAAAACGCCAGCAAAGAAATTCCACTTGAACAATGGGGGCCTTATGTCAGTGAGCGCCAATGGGGCACCGTACGTGAGGACTACAGCGAACATGGAGATAGCTGGGGATACTTTCCTTTCGACCATGCCCATTCCAGAATATACCTGTGGGGAGAGGATGGCATCGCCGGCATATCAGACTTTTTTCAAAACCTCTGTTTTGCTGTAGCCCTATGGAATGGCAAAGATCCTATATTAAAAGAGCGCCTATTTGGTTTAGGAAACTACGAAGGCAATCATGGCGAGGATGTAAAAGAACTCTACTACTATTTAGATAATATTCCTACGCATTATTATATGGAATATTTATATAAATATCCGCAGAATGAATTTCCTTATAAACAGCTAAGAGAAGAAAACAGAAAACTAAGCAAACTAGAATCGGAATACGAAATTTTGGATACGGGTATCTTCGACAACAAGCAATACTTTGATGTACATGTTACCTATGCCAAAACAAATAGTACCGATATTGGCATTCGGATCAACATCACCAACCATCATAAAGATTCGGCACCTATTACTGTACTGCCTACTTTATGGTTTTATAACCGATGGCATAAATATGGAAGCCTGAAAACAAAGCCCAACTTTTCACCGGTAGGCAACAACACTATTTTTGCGGAGCACCCACGATTAGGAAATTATTATTTTTATTTTCAGGATGCAGAGGATACACTTTACACCGAAAACGAAACCAATACTCAAAAAATAGAAGGCAAACCCAACAAAAGTATTTTTGTAAAAGATGCCTTTCATGATGCCATTATTGGTGGCGAAAATCTGAAACAATTAAGAAATAAAAAATCCGGTACAAAATTTTCGCCCGTTTACCAACGCAATATTGCATCCGGCGAAACCATTTCTATTTTTTGCAGAATTTCGGATCAGCAACTAGACCAGCCCTTTGATGTGCGTTTTGAAAATTTGTTTGAAAAAAGAAAAGCTGAGGCAGATGAGTTCTATGCTACCAGATTCCCAAAAGAAAATGATCCTGAGCTTACAAAAATCCAAAGGCAGGCATCGGCTGGATTGCTATGGAGTAAACAGTACTATCATTATGATGTAGAAAAATGGCTATCGATATCGGACGATATTACACCCATCAATCCCTTACGTCCTTATGGTAGAAACAGCGAGTGGAAACATCTTAAAAACCAAGACGTAATCTCTATGCCAGACAAATGGGAATACCCGTGGTATGCTGCATGGGATCAAAGTTTTCAATGTATTTCTATGGCATCCATCGATCCTGTATATGCTAAAAATCAATTACTGCTTTTGATGCGGGAATGGTACATGAAACCAGACGGCCAATTACCGTCCTACGAATGGAACTTTAGTGATGTAAACCCACCTGTACAGGCCTGGGCTGCAATGGAAATCTTTGAAATAGAAAAAGAAATTACCGGAAAAGGCGATATTAATTTTTTGAAAAAAGTATTTCAAAAATTGCTCATCAACTTCACCTGGTGGATCAATCGAAAGGATCGGAAAGGAGACAATATTTTTGAAGGAGGATTTCTTGGACTTGACAATATTGGCGTGTTCAACCGTAGTTATCATGATCAGGGGGACATACAACTAGAACAGGCCGATGGCACCAGTTGGATGGGGGTGTACGCCCTCAGCATGATGGATATGGCTATAGAAATTGCCTTGGTAGATAATAGCTTTGAAGATACCGCCACCAAGTTTTTCGAACATTTTATTCTGATAGCTGAAGCATTAAACGAGCATGTATTATGGAACGAAGAGGACAAGTTTTACTATGATGTATTGTGTATGCGTGATGCTCCGCCTCAACCATTGCGCATTCAATCTATTGTAGGTCTTACATCGCTGTACGCTGTATCCACCATCAGAAAAGAAGTTTTTGAAAAACTACCCGACTTCACCAAACGGTTTCAGTGGTATAAAAAATACCGCTTGAAAAACGACCGTTTTTGGCCCAAGGAAGAATTGGGAGATGGGGACGAGCTCTTGTTTTCTTTGGTTCCCAAAGAAAGACTCATTGCTTTGTTGGAACGCCTTTTGGATGAGAAAGAATTCTTATCGATTGGAGGCATCCGAGCATTATCCAAATTTCACAAAGATCATCCCTATTCGGTTACGATAAATGGGGTGGTTCATTCTATCCAATACGATCCCGGCGATTCCACTTCGGATATGTTTGGCGGCAACTCCAACTGGCGTGGCCCAATCTGGATTCCGATTAATTTCATTATAATCCAATCCATCAGAAAACTAGGCAAGTTTTATCAGGATAGCCTATTAATTGATTTCCCGAGCGGTTCTGGTAACAAAATGAATTTGTTTGACGTTTCGACTGAACTGGCAAAAAGAGTGATCCACATATTTCACAAAGATGCAAAAGGGGAAAGGGCTATTTATGGCGAATACAACTGGTTTTATCAGCAGCCGGAAAACAAGGATCTGATTCAGTTTTTTGAATATTTTCATGGCGATACCGGTAAAGGACTTGGAGCAAGCCATCAAACCGGATGGACCTCTTTAGTTTCAGAATTTATCAGTGAATTGGCAGATAGCCGTATTGTCTTATAAACCAATTATTGTAAGTGTGTAATCAAGTCATCCAAAATAATCAAACAGTCATACTTACTGACAATTAGCAACGCCCGTTTTTGTGCCAGAAGAAGGCTGGTGTCCGTAGCAAAAAGATTCCAAAACGTTTCGGCATCTTTCCCAGATTGATAATTAGCAATGGCTGTATCATGGATGATATTTGCCTGTAAAGCCGCAGTAACAATTTGTGCTATCAGGGAAGAAACTTCTATCACCTTATCCTGATTTTTTTGTAACACCTGCTGAAGCAGCATTTGCATTTGTTGTAATATTTTATAGGTAATCAAATGCTGCAACTCGGTTCTTCCACCGCTTTGCTTCTCAAACCTAATAGTATTAAGCCCTTTTCGTGTCAACAAAAATTCTGATAATAAGACCGCTACTTCACTTTCCCGTAAGGCATCTCCAAGTTCCTTAAAAACCAGAATAGTTTTGTTCAGCAACATTTGAACACTAACGGATGCATCAAAGTCCCGATTATTGAACTTAGTGAGAGTGCTATTCAAATCGCTCACTAACCCAGAAATTTTATTTTGCTCATTAAAAAAGAATTTTTGCATATCGGCTTTCTTTCGCAGGTTTACTCAAATTCTACTATCTTGTTTTCCTCTCCGGTTTCGGTATTTTTTACAGACTTAATAAATATGCCTTCCTCCATTATTTTAGCATTGATCAAGAAGATGGTGCTATCCGTGCTATTATTCTTAACGGTATTTGTTTCGGGATCCACCAATAGATTGTCAATCCTGGTGGAAACAACTATTGTGTAATGTTTTACCCACTCGAGCACCTCATTCAGTGTTTGAATATATAACTCATTGTTTGGGTAATGCTTTTTATAATCGTCCAAAAGCTTATGACTTTCGATTGCTGCAAAAAAATATTCCGACCATTTTATGTGTACAATATTATCCGGATCCGAAGGGTCAGAATTTTCTTTTAATAAAATATAAAACTCATTGAGCATTTTTTCATCTGAAGCCGGATCTTTTTTGGAACCTCTGCCCTTTACTGCCGACCGGATAGGTTGGGCAATAATATTGGGGCGGGGCCTCACCAGATCAATATCTATTTTACCAGGCAGGGTGGAAATACGTCTCATTTTAATGCGAAGTGTAGTCAACGCATTTTTCATTTTTGTTTGTAGAAAGGCTATAAAGTCATCCTTCTTCACAGAAAAAGCCAGTACGGTAGAAAACTTTGCACCAGAAACAATCACAGGTATTGACAGGTTCATTTCCGGAATCTTAAACCGGGGGACAGAAAAGTTTTTGAGTACTTCGTCTGTAGCATACAACTCGGCAATACGCCTACTTTCCGAATCAGCTATTACTCTGGCTCTGGTAACTTCAGAAAATATGAAACCAATGTAATCACTCATTGTAATATTCGCCATACAATTTGATTTGAATAACCGGAAGCTAAATGTACTTCCGGTTATTAGGTTTTGCTAAACAAAAAAACAACCTTTATGCAGAAAGCATATTTAGAATTTTTTCCAGACCCGCTGGTATTTCGTCTTGTACAGCCTTCACATTCACGTTAAGTGCATATTCTTTTCTTACCTCAACGCCAGTAGTACTTTTTCTTTGGTAGGAAGCGGACACTTTAAAGTTCACAGGTCCCCAACCACCCTTCACTTCTGCAGCAACTTTAAAATCGCTACTTACCTGTGAAGTTTCCACCGAGTTAAGTTTTACATTGAAGTCAATAGTTACATGGTCTATGCGTAGGCTGGGTATGGGCAGCATAGCAATCAAAGGAACTTTTATGTTGATGGTTTTGTCATCGGCTGTCCCATCAGCTTTCACATCTTTGCGGGAATGTGAAAAATCAACCATCACTAATTCTTTTTTACCAGAGGTATCTGTGGTAAACCCCACTTCATTAATAAAATTGATAGTAGCCAGCGAAGATGCTACCTGAGCGTCCACACAAGCCTGAAGTGGGCCTCCTATCATTTTCTTAAAGTCAATGTTGTTTAGCTCCGAAGTTAGATTTGTGCTCAATGCTCTGGAAGCAGCTCGGGAGGCACCGGCAATTCTGCCCATGGTTCTGGCAGATGTTGTAAGTGCTTCTGCGGCTTCATTGGCAGAAGAGGTAACCGAAGGGGTTTGTCTTTTCCGGGGTGTTTTTGATGTTGCCATATTATGATTGGATTTAGTGCCTACTCTGTTTACTATCCGCTTTTCGGCGAGGGCGGTGATTCTTTGGAATGGTTTTCTCTGACAAGTCTTTATAGGCTATTTGCAAACAAATTTAAATTGATACGCAAAGCTTTTCAATACCTAATTTGGGTTAGACTTTATCAGTCATTTTTACAATTTAAAAAAATAGTGCAACCGTTTGCCCATTCTGATTGCCATTAGCTATTTTCCTGTACTTTTAACCCATTCTAAATTCACTGATTATGCCAACAGAAACAAACAAAAAATTTCTAGTACCACTCATTGCTATTTGTGCCCTTTTCTTCATTTTCGGATTTGTAACTTGGGCGAATGGCACATTGATTCCTTTTTTCAAATTATCTTTTAGCCTGTCTGATACTCAGGCTTTTCTTGTAACTTTTTCTTCCTATATGGCCTATTTCTTTTTAGCCTTGCCTTCCTCCTGGATATTGAAGAAAACCGGCTTTAAGAATGGCATCATGCTTGGATTGGTCGTGCTGGCAATTGGAGGATTAATTTTTATTCCAGCAGCCAAAACTCACTCATTTGGTCTTTTTCTTACAGGTATTTTTGTGCAGGGTGCTGCTTTGGCTCTCTTGCAAACTGCATCCAATCCTTATCTATCTATTATCGGACCAATAGAAAGTGCGGCGAAAAGAATAAGTATGGCGGGCATCTGCAACAAATTTGCAGGTATGACTGTGCCCTTTATTATGGGAGCCTTATTCTTAAAGAATGCTACCGATCTGGAAAAAAAGATTGAAGCCGCCACCGGTGACGACAAAATCCAACTGTTGAATGATGTACTTTCCAGAGTGAATATGCCATATATTATTTTGGCTGTGGTCTTTGTATTATTTGCTTTTGTTATCAAATTCATGAACCTTCCCGAAGTGCATCCAGAGGAAGATGTGGTGGATGAAAAAAGTGGTGAAGTGATCCATCATAAAAGCATTTTTCAGTTCCCTCATCTTTTCTTAGGGGCATTTTGTATTTTCCTATATGTGGCTGCTGAAGTAATGGCTGGTGACATCATTGGCGTTTATGGAAAGGAGCTAGGTATCAGTGCAGATATTACAAAATACTTTACCGCATTGACGCTTGCAGGCATGTTAGTGGGATATATTGTAGGGATTATCACTATTCCAAAACATTTATCACAACAAGCCGCTTTAAAAATTTGTGCCATTCTTGGAGTGGTATTTTCTGTGGCCGCTTATGTAAGTAGTGGATATGTGGCTGTGGCTTTTATTGGATTATTAGGCTTGGCTAATTCACTGATGTGGCCGGCAATTTTCCCTCTAGGTATCAGCCACCTTGGAAAGTTTGTAAAAGTAGGATCAGCAATTATGATTATGGGTATCGCAGGTGGGGCTATCTGGCCATTACTCTATGGATTTCTAAAAGAGACAATGGGCTTAAACTTTCAATTGGCCTACTTTATTGCAGTGCTGCCTTGCTACCTGTATATTTTGTATTTCGCCATATCTGGACACAAAGTGGGACTGAAAAGAGTAAGGGCATAAAAAATTGAATACACTTATCGCAACAATAACTCACAGGGCTTTAGCCCTGTTTGTTTTTTAAAGGCAGTGCTAAAGTGAGATATAGATGAATATCCTAGCATCATGGAGACATCGGTCACATTCATCCCTTTTTCATAAAGAAGAAACTTGGCGTGTTCCATGCGTTGGCTTTGATAGAACTCGAAAATAGTAGTACCATACATTTCCTTAAATCCTTTTTTAAGGTAGCACTCATTCATAGCCACTTTTCTGCTTAGTTCTTTGATAGTAACAGGCTGGTCGAAACTTTGAATTAATATTTCTCTGGCCTGCATTATTTTTTCACGGTCGGTTTCACTATTTAGAAACCGGCAAGTCAATATTTCTCCTTTCTCTGCTACCCAATCCATACTGTATAAAAGCAGCATTTGTAATTGAGCATTTACATAAATGTTTTCCAGATTGCCGGTATATTTATGATTGACAAGTGATTCCAGAACACATTTTGTTTTGCAACAAAGAGGTACTGTTTTTTGAAAAGACTGCTTCCTGGCAAATTTCAGAATTAGGTCTGTATGAGTATTTGGGTTCTTGGAACTGGCAAACTGAGCCAGTTGTGAGGCCGTATAATCCACCGAAACCACATCAAAACAAGGAATACTGTCTGCGCAGTTTTTGGCATTTCCCAGGCTACATTTTTGACAACTATCCAACACACAATACATATTACCCGTAACACAAAATCTTAGAGTAAGCTTGTTTTGATCATTATTGGCTCCTTTGTACGTGTAATGTACCATCCCCACATCTTCTATCTGCTCTTCCTCGCTACGTACAACCCGACGGATAGAATAGTTCACCGCTCCAGGAATATGTTGTTCTTTCAAAGCCAATTGCTGAGGTTCAGATGCTAGCATGGACCATTTTCTGCTAAATTCTTTTATTTCTAGTTGCTGACACATAAAATCACTGCAAAAGTAATATTGTTCAATTAAATAATCAATAAACAGGTATTAGCCTTAATTTTGGTCATATTATCAAATTGTTATTACTATTAAAGAAATTTTATATCCTTCCAAGTATTATTTGGAAGGCAACTAATAATTTTGCAACTCAATGATACATTTCAACTCTTATATACATCCGGATGCCAAAGTTGCAACCAATGTGAAAATTGAACCATTTACAGTCATTCATCCAAATGTGGAAATAGGCGAAGGCACTTGGATAGGTTCAAATGTAACTATTCAGGAAGGGACGAAAATTGGGAAAAATTGTAAAATTTTTCCAGGTGCTGTTATTGGTTCCGAACCACAAGACAAAAAATATGCAGGGGAAAAAACCCATGTAGAAATAGGCGATGATTGTGTCATTCGTGAATTTGTAACCATACACAGAGGAACAAGCGACAAGTGGAAAACAGTGGTAGGCAAAGGATGCTGGATACTAGCCTATAGTCATATCGGCCACGATTGCACTATTGGTGATTATTGCACACTTAGCAATAGTACTCAAATTGCTGGTCATGTGATTCTGGGAGATTATGTGAGTTTTGGAGGAGTATGTGCGGTTCATCAGTTTGTTCATGTGGGAGAACATTCCTTTATCAGTGGTGGTTCTCTGGTAAGCAAAGATGTTCCTCCCTATATCAAAGCGGCAAGACAACCTCTGAGCTATGGCGGTGTCAATTCAGTAGGGTTAAAACGCAGAGGCTATTCGGTAGAAAAAATAAATCATATTCTGGATATTTACCGGGTCATTTACAATAAAGGGCTAAACGTATCTCAAGCTGTTCAAATTCTGGAAGAGGACTTCCCAGCTACTGATGAAAGGGATGAAATTCTGACATTCATACAAGAAAGCACCAGAGGCATCATAAAGCGTTACAGCAAAGGAAATAGTGATGAAGATTCAATTGGATAACGCTGGTAAACGTTTTAATCGAGATTGGATTTTTCGCCATCTTTCCTACACATTCCAATCAGGTAATGGGTATGCCGTTACAGGGTCTAATGGTAGTGGCAAAAGCACACTATTGCAATTGTTAGGAGGTGCTATTTCTATCAACGAAGGCAGTTGCTCCCATTTCATTAATAATAACCCCCTTGCACCAGACAAAATATTTGCATCCATTTCTTTTTGCGCCCCCTATCTTGAACTCATCGAAGAACTCACCCTAATTGAGTTTTTGAATTTTCACCAATCCTTCAAACCATTTATTAATGGCCTTAGTATTGACTTTATTGCCAAAGAAATTCAACTGGAAGATGCCAGACATAAGAAAATTGGTGATTACAGTAGCGGAATGAAGCAGCGAGTGAAATTAGCACAAAGTATTTTTTCTAACACACCTACCATCCTACTGGACGAGCCTTGCACCAATCTGGACACCGCAGGTATTCAACTCTACCTGGAGCTCATAGAAAAATACTGTGCAGACAGATTGGTAATTGTAAGCAGCAATGATACTACAGAATATGGATTTTGTAATCATGTGCTTTGTATCAGCGATTTCAAAACGATCTAGGCCTTTTATACATTTTCCTCCTTTATCAATTTTAGCAATATAAAAACAAAGCTAATTTCACAAATTCAAAAACTTTAGTTTCTAAAAGTTCAATAATACAATAGGCGACCTGCCTGGTCCATCACTCTTACCAGTATAATAAAAAATATATCTTTGCACCATGCAAAACAACACGGATACAAGATTCCTCGAAGATTCGGATGTGCTAACAGCCCCCGCATCTTCCTGCCAGTTGATTGTATGGAATGACGAGGTAAATACATTTGAATGGGTAATAGAAACACTAATGGAAGTGTGTGGTCATAATTTCGAGCAGGCCGAACAATGCTCCTACATCATTCACTTTAAAGGGAAATATGCCGTAAAAGACGGAGAGTACGATGACCTTAGACCTATGTGTGAGGCAATTTTGGAAAGAGGCATCAATGCAACCATTGAAGAAGTAGTCTGCTAATCTTTTCAATACAATCCAACCTCAATTCACTGAAATCATTTTACAATAATGGCAATTTTTGCCCTCGACGAATCCATTTATTTCCCTCCTTCTCATCTGGCAGAACCTGATGGCTTATTGGCTATCGGCGGTGATTTATCTATCGAAAGATTGTTGCTGGCCTACCGTTCCGGAATTTTTCCCTGGTACAGTGAACCTCCTATACTCTGGTGGTGCCCCAATCCAAGGTTTATTCTTATACCACAGGAACTCAAAATAAGCAAAAGCCTAAAACCTCTCCTGAACCGCAATGCTTTTGAGTTCACGATCAACAAATGTTTTAAAGAGGTAATTTCTCAATGCAAAAACGTTTATCGTCCCCACGAATCTGGAACCTGGATCAATGAAGAAATTGTTAGTGCCTATTGCAAACTGCATGAAATTGGATTTGCACATAGCGCAGAAGTATGGCAAGACGGACAACTTGTGGGAGGGTTATATGGTATCAAATTAGGTAAAGTTTTTTTTGGTGAGAGCATGTTTAGTTTGGTGAGCAATGCCTCCAAATTTGCTTTCACCAAATACGTTCAAGCGTTGATTTTGGAAGATGTTCAGTTGATCGACTGTCAGGTTTACACACCCTATCTGGAAAGTCTTGGTGCGAAAATGATTGATGGGACCAGATTTCAAAACATGATAAAACATCTTGCCTGATCACCCTGATCCGGCAAGATGTGCTAGTGCATTAAAGAAAAAATGCTGAGTAGTACGGCCACGTAATGGCTATAAACCAAATTTATACGTTAAAATGGAAGGTAACATGTCGCGCCATGTAGGCCAATCGTGCTTATAACCTGGCCCCCAATCCTGAAAATCGTAGTTGATCCCCTTGTCATATAATATTTTTGCGAAATCGCCACCCGCTTTTGGATCTTCAAAATCACCGCTTCCAGTCAGAATATGAATATGGTCGCTTTTCCTTATTGCTTCCAGACTTGTGTGATCAGTCATATTGGGCATATAGTGTTGTGGGCTATTGAAATACACATTGTCGTCTTTATACCCCTTGCTGTAATAAGTGAGATCATACACCCCGCTCATAGCCACTACCCCGTTTATCAAATCCGGACGTTTCAAAAATAAATTCATACTGTGGAGAGCTCCAAATGATGCCCCACTTACAATAAGTGGCGTATTCCAACTGGTGGCATTTTTGATATATGGCACCACTTCATTGAAAATATAATCGTTCCATTGCACGTGTCGGTTGCTCTGATCCCAGGGCGACATGCTATTATTTAACCAGCTTTCATTATTTACACTATCTATTGAAAACACTTTAATTTTTCCATCATCAATAAATGGAGCTAGCGACTCTATCATTAAAAAACGCTCGTACTCCAAATAATCTGCCGCTGCGGTAGGCACCAGCAGCAAGGAAAAACCATAGTAGCCATAAGAAACGATGGGCATCTCCTTGTTGAGTGCAGGGCTGTACCAGCCAAAAATATCTCTTTGCATAAATAAGTTTTGTGTAAAATAAGATATTAAATGAAATGCTCCTCAAATATTTTTCCTGCTTTTCGGAATTGTAATCTAAGAGGAAATTGATTTTTTCTTTTTGGGATGGCCTGTTCTGAAAAACAGGCAAATGAAGCAAATACAGTCATAAGCAGGGTTGAAATATTTCTCGTCAATGTATCCTGCCCCATAAATGAAAATGCCCTGACAGATTCAGGGCATTTAATAACTTGAGGGCAGCTGTTAGATTTTTGATGATAGAACTTTACCAGCCTTGAAACGTGCTACTTTCTTAGCTTTGATTTTGATTACGGAACCAGTTTTAGGATTGCGACCATTTCGGGCAGCTCTCTTTGTTACAGAAAATGTTCCAAATCCAACCAATGTAACTTTATCCCCTTTTTTCAAGGTTTTGGTTACAGTTTCAGTAAATGAATCCAAAGCAGCATTGGCTTGCGTTTTTGTAATTCCGGCATCTTTAGCTAGCTTTTCTACCAGTTCTGACTTGTTCATAATTTAATTTTTAGATAGTGTATTTATGTATAACAAATTTAGATGGTTTTGAATGATAGCAACAAAATATTTTGTTATAGTTCTAGATAAAGAATCGCTTGTAACTCAGTCAGGACAAGCGTTTCCGCCCAAAAACAATTACTCGCTAAACTCTGTACAAACAAAGCAATCCGCCGAAACCCTTTGTAGCAAAAGGTTTCAGCGATCAATGCCTCAAAAGCCTGTCTGCAAAGGGATTCAGAGAAATATACATTTTTTTTCTTTTCAAATAAGAATAAAATAAATCTTATTCACAATCAATTCACAACTTCCATAATTGTTCTAAAAGCAATGAATTGATCACCCCATTTGTTTATGGTGTCCTGTCTTAGCGAGGTGGAAAACTCTTGTACATACCTTTCATATTCTTGTTCTCTTGTTGCATAGTACTGTATAGCATAGGTAGGCCCTTCTTCGTCATCCACCTCGCTTACCTTTAAGATGGTAGCATCCAAAAAGCAGCCGGTTGCTAGCACAGCGGGGATATGAATTTGCTTCATCCATTGCAACCATTCTTTATGAATTTGATGCGTCACCTTGTTGGTAACATTATAAACTAGTTTAGTATTGTGGGGCATCATGGCTTTAGTTTTACATAAATGGGACAATGATCGCTGTGTTTTACATCAGGATAAATATCGGCACCTTCCACTCTTTTTGCCAGAGGTTCGGTTACAGAAATATAGTCTATCCGCCATCCCTTGTTATTCAGTCTTACACTTGGAAAACGCTGACTCCACCAACTATATCTGTGCGGTTCATCCGGATGAATCACTCTAAAGGTGTCCACAAATCCAGCTTGCAAATACTTGTCCATCCAGATGCGCTCGGCTGGCAAAAATCCGGAGGAGTTTTTGTTCCCCTTTGGATCATGAATATCTATTTCCCGATGGGCAATATTGTAATCACCACAAACTATCAGATTGGGATGTTCCTTTTTGATAAGATTGAGGTAGTTGTAAAACTCATCCAGCCACTTGTATTTGTAGTCCTGCCGAATATCTCCACTTGTGCCCGATGGAAAATAGGCATTGATTAATCTGATTTTTCCAAAATCTAATTGTATCACCCTTCCCTCTTCATCACTTACTGGATGACCGGTACCATATTCTACATGATCCGGTTTTATTTTTGTGAATACGGCCACGCCGCTATATCCTTTTTTCTTAGCCGAAAACCAATAATCCTGATACCCCAATTGGTTTATAGCTTCCATATCCACATTGTCTTTTTCGGCCTTTGTTTCCTGGATACAGATAATATCTGCCGGGTCGGTTTGGAGCCATTCCACCAATCCTTTCTTTATTGCGGCTCTGATGCCGTTTACATTGTAGCTTATGATTCGCATCGGTTCTGTTATATTAGGAAACAAAATTAAGTGGTTGCCATTTCATAAACTTTAAATTATATTCGCTCTTCTACATGCTTGTTACCCACCTGCCAGCTTGAGGTGCAGTAAATGATAAATGCATATTGGAACAACGCTCACTTCTTAATTCTTGTTTATGGAAGATGTAAAAAAAACAAAATTGAAAAATATTGGCGAACCTATAATCCCCGCAATGGAAGCTGTCTATCTGGACGGCCCCAAAAGCAGAGGATACGAATTTATTTTTATGGTGAAAGTGTTTTGGGAACTGTTCAAAGGGTTAAGAGGCCTCCATTTTGTGGGACCATGTATCACTGTTTTTGGATCAGCCCGATTTAAGCCTGATAATATTTATTATCAAAAAGCTGAAGAGTTTGGCAAAAGAATCGCCGCTACCGGTTTAACCACCATGACAGGTGGAGGTCCCGGCATTATGGAGGCTGCAAACAAAGGTGCCTTTGAAGGGGGAGGAAAATCGGTTGGATGTAATATCAGACTGCCATTTGAACAACATTACAACCCCTATCTCACAAAAACAGTAACTTTTGACCACTTCTTTTTGAGAAAAACATTATTGATAAAATATAGCTATGCATTTATCATTATGCCTGGCGGATTTGGCACTATGGATGAATTTTTTGAAACACTTACACTGGTACAAACCAGAACCATTACCGAATTTCCGATTGTGATTTTTGGGAAAGAGTTTTATGCAGATTTAATGGACGCTATACAGGACATGGCGGAGAAAGGGACTATTTCGCCCGAAGATTTGAATTTGGTTTTGTTTACCGATAGTGTGGATGAAGCTATGCAACATATCAAAAAATACATTGTAACAAACTACCAGATTAAAAAGCGCTATCACCTTCCTTGGCTGCTTGAAAAAAGTTAGAAAATAAATGGATAGCCTATTCCCAATTGTAATTGACTTCCTTTAAAAAAAGGATAGGCAAAAAACTTATTTCGATAGCCGATATTGTCTGCACTTGGGCTGGGATCTTTTACTTTATATCCATAATCCAGGCGAATAACCAGAAAACTAAAATCCATACGCAACCCCAGGCCAGAACCTATTGCCAGATCTGTACCTAGGCTCGAAAGATTGATTACCTCATTAGTATTTCCTGCATCCTTTTTTAGTAACCACACATTTCCAATATCCGTAAACGCCGCACCATTGATTGGAATGCCGGAAAGTCTAAAAACAGGAAAACGAAACTCGATATTACCTTCTAACTGCACATCTCCAAACCGGTCGGGAACGCCAGCAGATCCTGCAAAATTGCTCACCAGCGAACCCGGCCCCAATTGTCTCAATTGCCAGGCACGCATACTATTGGGACCACCACTATAGAACTGTTTGAAAAATGGAAGCTGAGAACGTTTGTCGGGGTTAGGAGTAGATCCTAACTCATAGCCTATGCCTCCAAAGCCTCTAAGTACCAGACCCGTTTTATCAGAAATTTTATACAATCTTGCATACTCTGCATCTACTTTTACAAAACGGTAAAGTTCTTTTTCAATAAATCGATTTTTGATAAACCCTGTAAGCAGACCAGACAATTCTACATTTGTTCTTAAGACATGCTGTGTTCTTTTGTTGGCACTATTCCAGGGCATAGAAAAGTTTGCAATGAATGAAGTAATTAATCCATCTGAAAACAGATTCTTAATGGACGGATTACTGATGATCAGTTTATTGAGGCTGTCTTTCTTCTCCAAAAAAGAATATTCTATGTTTGGCAATTTAATGCCCAAATTGTACAACTTATTGTTCAAAAAGAAGTTCCTGGCTCTCCAGGAAAAGTCGTATCCCCAATAAGAATTCAGAGTGGCCAGATTAAAAAATACACGACGATCTGTATTGGCCACATTGATGCTAAAAATAGATTGTGTATTACCTCTAAAGTCTTTCTTAAAATTTCCTAAGCCCGGAAACACAAGGCGAGGGAAGATCAGTGAATTACTCATACTTACCTGCTGGGTTTGTATGAGATTTCCTTTTTTAAAAATACCTCCCAGTTCCACACCATAGCGAATACTTGTTGTTAGTTGATTGGCTGTTTTTAGAAAGTTTCTGTTTTGCAATCCAAAATTTACTCCAAGGCCAACAAAATCTCCAATGACGCTTTGGCTAAAGCTCCCTTCAAAATTGGTCGTAAAATTATGTTTACTTGCTGGTGTAAGACGCATCACAAAATCTACTGTATCTGTCGTTCCTCTTTGTGTCTCTCTCAAATCTACCAATCGCCATGATCCCAAACTAGAAAACCGGTTCAGGGTACGCAAATACCTGCTTTGTTTGTAAAGTTCTCCCCGCTCCAGATAAACATATTGTGGGAATATTCTAGGTTTGAATTTATTGGCATTTTGGATGATGGTGATATTGTCAATTGTCTTCCTATAAGTTGTATCCGAAGCTGTGGAAGCAAGTCTAATATCAGGATAAATTGTCACATTCCCTACATAGAATCTTCTTACACTACTGCTATCATCCAATTGTTTTAATCTTATCTCTAGGTTGGCAGTAGGTTTTAACAATCGTTCCTGCGCCTTCTTCATCATCATAATTTGTTCCAACGGATCCAGAGCAGGTTGCAACATACTCAGATCAACTGTATCCCACAAGGCATACAGATTGCTCCTCTTAAACAACATATATCCATTATTTCGATAGAGCTCTACCAACCTGTCAAACTCCAGTGAGATAGGACCTTGTGCAAATGGAGATCCTTTTTTGATCAGTGCATTGGCTCGGGTACTGTCTGCAAGATGTTGTAAACTATCAACAGTCAATGAGTAGGATATCGAATCTATTCTGGTAACCTTGCCTAAGTTTATTCTAAAATTGATATATGCCCTTTCTTGCTCACCAGATTGTTTAACATGTGTAGTATAGGATATCGAATCCTGAAAATATCCTTCGCCATGTAAATAGTAGTGCATGTACTCAATGGATCTTGTTAGCAACGAACTGTCCAAAGGCTTTGGATTCTTTAGCACTTCCCAAAGCACTTTATCCAATTTTCTTGCAGTAATATCATCATCCAATTGCTCATAAAGTCCTCCTTCGAGCCTTGCTTTTTCATCGCTTTTTATATCGGAGTGTTCAATGCTTACCGTGGTTTCGAAAACAAATGGCTTATTGGCAGGGCTATCCTTTACGATGGTAAACACCGTACAAGAGGAAAAAACTATAACCAATACTATTGGCAGGACAAGAAGATGTATATTTTTGTATAAACTAAATTTATTGTACACAGACTGAATTAACTTGAAGAAATGCTGAGTAAATCTGAGGTCAAATATATTCAAACTTTAAGCCAAAAAAAACAAAGGGTTTCAGAAGGTCTTTTCATCATCGAAGGCCCTAAGTTGGTAATAGAAGCCATTGGCAACAAAATAGCGAAAATTAATAAAGTATATGCACTAGCTTCCTGGGTTTTAGAAAATGAGATAGCGCTGGCAGAAATCGAAACCACTATCATTACCAATTGGGAGCTGGAGAAAATTTCGCAACTCATCTCACCCAATCAGGTGCTGGCACTGGTTCATACTCCAGACAGTCAGGAATTTGTGCCTGAAGAAAAAGGTATTTCTCTGGCTTTGGATGGCATTCAGGATCCTGGAAATTTGGGTACTATTATTCGCATTGCCGACTGGTTTGGCATAAAACAAATAATTTGCAGCAAGGATTGCGCCGATGCCTACAACTTCAAAGTGGTGCAGGCTACTATGGGTAGTATTTTTAGAATAAAAATTTTTTATACCGACTTGGAAGCATGCTTACGCCAGCATTCCGATTTGGCTGTCTATGGTGCAGTGCTAGATGGCAAGTCCATTGGACAATTTGCTCCACCGGAAAGAGGCATTATAATTATTGGGAATGAATCTAAAGGCATAAGGGAAAATATTCTACCCTATGTTACAGAAAAAATCACTATTGAAAAACGTGGTGCGGCCGAATCCCTAAATGCGGCTGTAGCCACTGGCATTATTCTTTCCCAACTCACCTGAACCAGTATTATCGAAAATGAATAGCTTTCACAGGCTGAATTCTTTTTACCACATAGGAAGGTATCAAAAGCACCAACAGACATATAAAAAAAGTGGTGCCACAAATAAATAAAACTTCCCCAGCCGAAATTTTTACAGCCGCTTTATCCATATAGTAGGCATCTTCATCTAATTTAATGAAGCCAGTTTTTACCTGTGCAAATAACAAACCCAAGCCAATCAAAGCACCGATAACTATTCCGCGAACAGCAATGATGAGGCTATACCTTAAAAATATTTTTTGCACTGTCCAATCACTGGCACCAATGGCTTTCAACACCCCCACCATTCTGATACGTTCCAACACCAGAATGATCAGGCAGGTAATCAAATTGATCACCGCCACCACGATCATGATACCAATGAGTACATTTCTGGTAATGTCCTGCATATTAAGCCAGTCAAAAATATTAGGTATATAGTCTTTGATGCTATGTGCGCTTAGATCATCATCAAAATTTTTTAAGGCATAAATTTGTCTGGCCACTGTGTCTGCCAATTTATAATCTTTCAAAACCACTTCATAGCCGCCCACTTCATTCATCTGCCAATTGTTCAACCTTCGGATAAGGTTGATATCGCCAATAGCAAAAGTGTTATCGAAATCTGCTACTCCTGTTTTAAATATGCCTGAAATGGTTAGCCTGTCTGGCCTTATGGTTCTGTCTGGCCGGATAAAGTAAATCAATACTCTTTCACCCACATTCAAGTTCAGCTCACTGGCTGTCTTCTGAGATATCATGATATCTCTGCTATAGGTGGAATCGTTATACCGAATGGGTTGCCCTCCAACCATAAACTCCTTGAGTGTACTAAAATCATACCCCCTGGCCAGCCCTTTCACTAGCACCCCTTGCAGATCCTCCTTGGTTTTTATGATGGCATATCTGGTAGCAAAGGGATATACTTTTTTTACGTCTGGTAATGCATCTATCTCTTTTTCTAAAGCCAGGTTATTTTGTATGGGTGTTTCTTCGGTAATGATGGAAGCAAAGGGAGTGGATTGTTGAATACGTACATGTCCCCAGAAATTAAACACTTTTTCACTCACTTTTTCTTGAAACCCATTTGCAAATGCCAAAGTAACAATCATGGCAGCCACACTAATAACCGTAGCAACAATAGATAGTCTGATAATAAAACGCGAAAACGAACGCATCTTATTAAAGGCTATTCTATTTGCAATAAAATTGGAAATATTCATAAGTGAAAAGTGTTGGAACCGGATAAAAGCTCTTCAAAACAATGTGCCTCTTTTACGAGCCATTATCCATTTTCAACTTTCAGCCCTCTATTCAAATCAATAATTAATTCAAGTATCTATCCCACTGTTTTCTTTGCATCTTCCAAAAACTTGGCCAACCCACTATCAGTAAGCGGATGCTTTAATAAGCCCAAGATAGTATCCAACGGACAAGTACAAACATCTGCACCTACTTCTGCGCAACGAATAATATGATTGGATGTACGGATGGAAGCTGCTAATACTAGTGTTTTAAATCCTTGCACATTAAAAATATGCGCAATCTGCTCCACTAATTGCACTCCATCCCAACAGGTATCGTCTATGCGACCAATAAACGGAGAAACGTACTTTGCACCAGCCTTTGCTGCCAATATAGCCTGCCCTGCATTGAATACAAGCGTACAGTTAGTGCTGATTCCATGATCAGTAAACCATTTCATAGCTTTTACGCCGTCTTTTATGATAGGCACTTTTACAATAATCTTGGGATCGATAGCGGCCAATTTTTTGCCTTCTTCCACCATCGAGTCAAAATCGGTACTAAACACTTCGGCACTCACATCACCATCCACAATATTACAGATGTCCTTATAATGTTGCATCACGGCATCATGCCCTTTAATTCCTTCCTTAGCCATTAGAGAGGGATTGGTAGTTACCCCATCCAAAATACCCATACCGTTGGCTTCTTTAATCTGATCCAGATTTGCTGTGTCGAGAAAAAATTTCATATTTTATTTCCTATTTAAAATTGAAGAATAAATATTTTTTATTTGTTCGTTTTTCCTTTGAGGCGGCCAATATTCTTGCTAGTTCATCCGCTTCTTTTACAACATCTTTCAATAGCCCTTCCTTCAATAAGGTCAAATCTGAAATAACTTCAAGACAGATAAGAGACTCGTCAATCTTTTCAAAAGCGATACTCAATTTCGAGGTAATTGACCTGGATGATTGGCCTTTATATACGGTTCTGTAATTGGCTGCTGAGGAAAATGCTGATCGTAGCTGTTGGGATTCTATAACTTTTGCTACATTTTTTGGGGGTAATGCTTCACATAAAGGAACTATTCTATACGCAAACATTTTCAATCTTTCCTGTAGTTCAATGGAATTCATATCTCCAAAGTTTAGGAAAAGAAAAGTAATACTCAATAAAAAAATACTAAATATTAAATAAGAAAAATCGCAGGCTACTCATATCGCGCCGCTACAACCATCTATCCTTGCTGCCTTCCGACCCTGGGGAGGTTCGACAGGAGCTGGCCGTATGAGACCTGCGGCTGCAAATATAGGTAAATAAGGAGAAAACAACGAAGGTTTGAAACAGAAAAACTTAGGTTAAATAAATCATTCTATGACTTCATCATACTCTGCCTTCCATTGGTGCTTCCACCTTCTATGACTCCATAGCCACATATCCGGATTGGCTTTTATAATCTCTTCCAGATAGTTTACGTATTTCTTGGTCAGCATGATTTCATCGCCTGGTTTGGGGTTTGCCTCTGCCAGCGAAAAGTTCAAATGATAATAGCCACGCCTGGGTCGGCTGATAAACCCAAAAATGATCACCGTATTATTAACAATGGCATTTCTAACCGGCCCCATGACAAAAGCAGTTTTCCTATTGAAAAATTGAAACCATTTTGCCTTGTCGATCCTTCCAGGGCTTTGGTCTGCAACCAGTGCTAAACAATATTGAGAATCGCGATGCGGTAAAAACTCAGCGGCCATTTTATGTGCACTTATCAATACGGTTCCTGTTCGGGCGCGAATTTTTTTGAACAACCGTTCAAACGTTTTATTGTTTAAAGGCATGTACACGCCAAGAAACTTATACTTCAAATTAAATACTGTTGTTACATTACCCCACTCCCAGTTAAAGTTGTGGCCAAAATGTAGTTGTACCGAACGACCAGATTCATAAAATTGATTGACCACTTCCCAATTGCCTGTAAAGCGCTTTTCAAAAAAAGACTTTGGAGCAGAAACCAGTTTTATGGTCTCCACCATGGAGTCAATAAACTTGTGATAGAAGTCTTTTGCTATTCTAATTCTTTCCTTTTCTGATTTATCAGGAAACGCTATCATTAAATTTTGCATGACTACTTCTTTCCGATAACCAAATACATAATACACCCAAACATAAACAAAATCAGAAATCAGATAAATCACTCTCAACGGTAGCAATGATAGCAGATATAATATGCCGTAAACGAAATAATACATTTCAAGTTATTGTAATTAGCGGTTTTGCTTGAACAAATCAGGTAAATTAATTTCCGAATACTATTCCCTCAAAACTAATATTCATTTTCCACTTGCAGGTGTCCGTTTTCATTTTATAGAACAATGTTTTGCACCAACTCACTTTTGCCCGGATAATCGGTATTGTAATTCAAGCCCCTGCTTTCTTTTCTAAAGCTGGCACCTTTCACGATCAGATATCCCACTGTAATTAAGTTTCGCAACTCCAAAAGATGCGGAGACACTGTACTGGCCTTGTATAGTTCTTCTGTTTCTTCAAAGAGCAGATCCAGTCTTTTAGTAGCCCGCCTGAGCCTGATATTGTTCCGTACAATACCTACATAGTCGCTCATTACCTGTCGCAACTCTTTAAGACTTTGAGTGATCAAAATCATTTCCTTTGGATTAGAAGTGCCTTTAGCATTCCACTCCGGAATATTTGGAATCTGTACTGATTCAATCTCCTCCATTCTTTCAGAAACATGCTCAAAACACCGATGGGCAAACACCATAGCTTCCAGTAGCGAATTGCTCGCCAGTCGATTGGCGCCATGCAAGCCAGTACTGCTACATTCGCCCACAGCAAATAAGTTCTTGATAGAGGTTTGCCCCCATTCATCCACTTTTATACCACCACAACTATAGTGTGCAGCTGGGGCTACCGGAATCATGTCCTTGCTGATGTCAATACCCAGGCTAAGACATTTTTGGTAAATGTTTGGAAAATGTTCTAAAAACTTTTTTAATTCAAAATGCCGGCAATCGAGATATACAAATTCGGTACCGGTCCGTTTCATTTCGCTATCAATGGCACGAGCCACGATGTCTCTGGGCGCCAGATCTTTTCTTTCATCATACTGTTCCATAAAAGCCTCCCCATCTTTGTTGCGTAGAATGCCTCCATCGCCACGTACCGCTTCGGTGATCAGAAATGCCTGACCTGTTTGCCCAGGCAAATACAGAGCAGTAGGATGAAATTGTATAAACTCCATATTTTCTATCCTTCCCTTGGCACGAAACACCATGCCGATTCCATCGCCTGTTGCAATGTATGGATTTGTAGTTACCCGATATACTTGTCCATTGCCTCCTGTGGCCAAATAGGTTGTTTTGGCTGCAATCGTTTCAATCTGACTGGTCTCCAGATTCAACACATAAATACCATAACATTCAATATCGGGTGTAGATTTTGTAACCAAGTATCCCAAATGATGCTGAGTGATGATGTCTATGACAAAGTAATGTTTACATATCTGAATATTGGGACAACGACTTACAGCTTCCAACAACGCACGCTCCATTTCCCAGCCTGTTACATCCTTATGATGCAGGATTCTAAACTCACTATGCCCGCCTTCTTTTCCACGCTTGAAATCACCATCGTCTTCTTTATCGAAGTTTGTGCCTAATGCTACTAATTCATTGATGCGATCGGGTCCTTCCTTCACAACTATCTCTACAATTTTTTTATCGCAAAGACCATCCCCTGCCACCAGCGTATCATCAATATGTTTTTCGAAACTATCATTTTCCAGATCATTTACCACAGCCACTCCACCTTGAGCATACTTTGTGTTCGTCTCATCGGCTGTCGCTTTTGTGATAACCAATACTTTTTTGTCAGGAAATTTTTTAGCCATTTTGTAGGCATAGGTCAAACCGGCAATACCGGTACCAATAACTAAAAAGTCTGTTTGTTGCATGAATACACCATTTTTGGGAATAGGGTTAAAAAGCAAACAATATACACTATGCACTATTAGGCTTTGTGTTATTGCAATTATTATTATCCCGCTTTTAATGGCATCAAACTTACATGAAATTTTTGAAGAGGGAAAAATCAGTCTTCTTTTATGTGTTATTCTAAGGAGTTCAATGAATGTATATTTAGGGCAAAAGAAAGAAGGCATTCATTATCTGAATGCCTTCCTAGTAAATTTACTTGTTCTTAACTAAAAAATACTATCTCCATCCAGCATTGGAAGTATTGATACCATCAGCTACTGCAACAGTTCCAAAAGTATAAAATGGAATAGGTACACCAAATGTCTCCAAAATTTTAGCTGGCAACGGCAAGTGTAAGGGTGTACCTTTTTGCAGAAGGTTCAGTTTTCTCATTTCAAAAAACTGAAGACCCATACCAGTACAGTACATTTCTACAAAACGTTCATGATGTATGGCATTTATTACATCATTCATATTTGCAGCTACATCAGGCATTTCACCTCTGGTTTTTCTGGTGCTTGCATTAATTATTCCTGCAGCCCCACCAAAATCAGATGTATAGGCTCTTGCCTCGGCACGAAGCATGTCGTTTTCGGCCTTCATTACATCCGATATTGGAGCATCAGCATTCACATATATCCCTTCATATCTTTTAAACCTATATGAGGAAAAGTGGTAATATCCACGAGCAGGATTGAACCAGTTGGATGGAACATATTGAAAATCTTTGTCCAATCTTTTATCTATTGGGTTTGTGGACTTGGGTGGGTAAGGGAAGGAAGCCGCATCGTCCCAATGTTGAGGTTGTGCAGGATCCATCATGTGCACAGTGTACATATCTGTGATACCCCAACCATTGGCAGTAAGATAGTCGCCAGCTTCAAAATACCATTTTACATAATTGTCCTGAAGTATCTCAAAATCCTTAGTAATTCCCGCATCTGCATATTGCTTAACTTTTCCCCAGTTCACAGTAGCCAAATCAGTCTTATTTCTAGGTGTGTAGGAAAGTAATCGGGCTGCCATAGTATTACAAAGTTTCTTGAAGTCTTCACTACTATAATCATCAGGCGTTCCAAGCCATTCCTTTGGTATGGTGAAACTGGAAGATGAAAGAGCAATGGCCTGGTCTAGATATCCAACTGCTGCCGCCGACACTTCTTTATAACCTACTGCACTTTCAACTTTAGGATCTACTGTCTTTGTTTCATCCACTACAAAAGCTTTATCAAATACCATAGCCAACACACCATAACCAACGCCCTGTGCAAAACGAGCCATTGCTTTTACTCTGTCGTTTCCTGCACCTGCGTCACCTACTTCTACGCCTCCATCAATTGCTTTAATAATTAAATTTGCGGTATTGATAGCGGAATACATTTGATCAAATGTGTATTTTGTCTGACCCGCATTTGAATAACTCGGAGAATTGTTCCAACCTCCATTTCTTGGTTCGTAAGACATATCCCTCATTCCAGCATTCCCCCAGGAACAAGAAATATTGTCAGAGGCAACGGCCAACATCAATTGCGTACCTGCAAAAGCATGCATACCATTGAATATTGTATTGAAAAGGCCGCTGGCCACGTTTTGAACATCATCTCCATTGGAATATACCAACTTAAAATCTGGCTGGTTTTGATTCTTGACTTCCAATAGCTCCTTCTTACATCCTGTACTCAACAGGAAAATCAAAAGAACAAATGATAATATATTAAATTTTTTCATTTCTTAAGTTTTAAAGGTGGATTAAAAATCAAATGACAATGAGAAGGCAATATTGCGATAGTTAGGATTCATATAAATACCATCATAAGGCATTCTTAAAGAACCAACCTCAGGATCATATCCAGAATACTTAGTAAAAGTGAGTAAATTTCTACCAATCGCTTTCAATGTAACTCCTTTAAAAGTACCCTTCAGGAATTTATTGAGATGTTTAGAAGGTATTGAATATCCTAAAGCTAGTTCTCTTAGTTTCAAATATGTACCATCTTCTACCCAATAGGCATTTATATCGTTTTTATCATACATCCCTACAGCCCAATAATCATAAGTCTTTTTCTTAGCAGGATCTACATTAGACATATCCATTCGGGCACTGGTATAGTTAAATGCTAAACGCTGATCTTTACCGTTATAAATATCTCCGCCTTTCTTATAATCCAAAAGGAAATAAAGCGATAGACCTTTGTAGGCAATAGTATTTGACAGTCCCATATTAAAATCAGGATTTCCGTCTCCAACTTTACCATACCAATCTGCTCCATTTTCTTTAACCCTAATAGGCAGTTCTGTTGCTTTTCCTTCAGAACCTGCTGGAACTACATAACCATCAGAGTTAACAATGTAATCTGTAATGGCTTTACCGGCTGGTAATTGCTTACTCATTTCATCTAAGTTACGAACAAATTTATAACCATACATTACACCATAAACCTCACCTGCTTTTACATAGAACAGGGATTGGTCTCCCATATTTCCGTTATCATACAAGTATGGTGGAATTGGTAAAGCCTCAATATTTTGTCTGATTTTTGAAAATACGATATTTGTGTTCCATGTAAAGTCTGAGCCAGTCAACCAATTGGCACCCAAGGTAAGTTCTAAAGTTTTAGATTTTACTGATCCGGCATTTTGCCACTGCCTGTTAAACCCATCATTAAGAAACGGAATCAATGGTACATTCAGAAATTGGTCATCCGTTATTGAATTGGCATAGGTGGCTTCAAATGTAAATTTTTTCAGGAAGTTTACATTTAACCCAACTTCTGTTTCAGAGGTTTTTGAGGGTTTTAACCCAGCATTTCCTTTTTGCTGTGCCGAAGCGATACCATTACTTAGAGAATAGACTTCATACTGCCAGTTGTATCCCGGACGAATACCCGCCGTACCATGAGCAGCGCGGATTTTTAATTCATCAATCCCCGGAATTGTTACGTCCTGGCTAATACGGTAAGCTCCAGATAAACGATAGTAAGGATTCCATCTGGCATCAGGACCAAATAATGAAGAGCCATCATATCTAAACATCCCATCAAATAACAACTTGCTTCTGAAATCCAGATTTAAAATAGCAAAGTAGTTCTGTGCTCTCTCTATTTCAGAATAAGAACTGGCATCGTTGATGGTTGCAAAGTTTTCAAAAGATTCAATATCCTTTACTACAAATTTGGATGAAGAAATATAGTTTGATTCATACTTTCTGTTTTCGTATAAATAAGAAAGCTTTGCTCTGGCAACTAAATCGCCCACTTTTTGAGAAAGGTTTAAGGTAACCTGCGTATTCTGGTTATTTGTCAAGCTAGTGCTTTGGTTCATACCTCCACCGTTATAAGACATATAGTTTTGTGATTTGGGTCCACCCGACTGTACCCAGAAATCTTTGGGCGTAACCCCAGAAAAACGGTAATTCTGCATTTCTATTGAATGAGCCAGATCCATATTCACCCAACTAGTGAACCTAATATTTGCATTGTAATTGCCTAACCATCGATTGGTTTTTTCAAAATTTTTAACTTTCCATAGTGGATATAATGGATTTGTAGCTTCCTGATTAAAATGGTTTGCCCTCAAATAATAAGGTTGACCATCAGGGTTGGCGCCTCCCAAGTTAACATCTCTTTCTTGCCTGGCAATAGCGTAGAACAGACCCACACCACCACCTGGTGTTTGAACGTTTCTAAGAATATACAAATTGGAAGCACTAAATTTCAGCCATTTGGTTATTTGCTGATCGAGGTTCAAACGGAAATTTTGCCTTTGGTATCCATCGGTCAGCGCTACTACCCCTGTTTGTTTATTATTTTCAAATGAAGCATAAACATTATTGGTATTTGTTCTGTTCGAAACCGAAATAAAGTTGGTATAGTTATGTCCGCTCCCAAAAAACTCAGCCTGTTGATTTCTATTTACCCCATAAGGATTATCCATATAGTGATCAGCATCAATAGCTCTGTTTCCAGTAATTTCTGTACTGAACCCAGCACCAACATAATTTGCAGGATAGGTAACTCCGGCATATTTGGTATATTTTCCCTTTGCGGATTCCCAATCATCGGCCAATTTGTAAGGATGCGCATTGGCCACATCTAAATAATGTGTCAGATTTTGAACACCATATTCATTTCTGATATTAATAGCCACTTTATCAATATTGAGACCACGTCCTCTTTTAGTAATGATTGCAATTACACCATTGGCCGCTCGCGAACCATATAATGCCGAGGCAGCAGCCCCCTTCACAACTTCCATTGATTCCACATCATCGGAGTTGATATCTGCCAAACTTCCAGTCATAATAACTCCATCCACCAAAATAAGAGGGGAGGAGGAAACATTGTTTAGGTTATTATCCGCCCGAAGCTGAATATCTATGGATTGTCCAGGCAACCCACCATAAGAGGTAGCTTTTACCCCTGCCACTTTCCCTGTCAGTGCAGAAGACAAAGAAGTTGCAGGAACCTGGTTTAACCGATCAGCCCCTATTTTTGTTACAGACACAGTCATTTTTTCTTTTTGAGTGGCACCTGCAACACCGGTAACGATGACACCTTCCATTTGTCTGGAATCTGTTGTTAAGATGGCATTGATCTCTGTCTTGTTCCCAACCCGGATTTCTAAGGTCTTAAACCCGGCTGCTGAAAAGACAAGAGTTTCGTTATCTCTTGCCAAGATTGAGTAACTACCATTAGCATCAGCAGAAACCCCAACTTTGGAGCCTTTAATTACTACTGAGGCAAATGGAATAATACTACCAGTTTCGTCTGTAACCTGTCCAGCTATCGTTTTGGTTTGGCAAATAGCCAGATACGAAAATCCCAATAGCATTGCAAAAAGCAATAGAATCTTTCTCATGTAAACTACTTTTTTGTTAATAAAATAATAATTGAATTCCCTTGTTTTAGTACAGACTAAAAGCAATAGGTACGTAAAACAGAAACTAAAATAGCATTAATTAACAAATATTTTATTTTTAATTGACATTTTTATTCTTATCGACAAAAATGATTTCAAATACTTTTATTTTAATATTGATAATCAATAGATTATAAATATTCATTTTTATAAGTGGATTCATTTATTTGATTTATATCAATAATAATTTAAGTTTAACTATTGCCTGTTAGCTTTTTCATGGTTTATTGATCGTTTTTAAGAACAGTTTTTTCAAAGTAATTCAATTTCACAAGTGACCTTGAATTAAACCAAGAATTAAAAGTTTTTAATAAAAACAAAAAGCTCCGAAATGAATTAAATCATCCGGAGTTTTTGTAAACAATCATTTTTTTAAAAAGGGCTTAGTTCCTCTTTAATGATCCAACCGACCCATTAAAAATTAATTTTTATCCCAAAACAGCTTGGTCTCTACTTCATCACCACCTATTTTTGAAGCAGCAGCAGTATAGTTTTTACCATTTAATTGTTGTTCGTTATTTGGATATTGGTATCTGTTTGGAAATCCTGAACGTGCACCAACAGGTAAACTTAAAACAGGTTTATCCAGCCTCCTCAATTCCAACCAACCATCCATTGGTCTATTATATAACGCAATCCACTTTTGCAAACCAATTTTTGTTTTCCAATCACCCGCAGCAGTTGCATAATCAACCGATGATTTTGCAAGGTAGGTGGTAGCATCAGCATCTGTTCCGCCCCAGGAAATAATAGAAGATTTAATAGCATTTTTATAATGATCGGCAGCAGTACCAGAAACATTAAAACCTCGCTCTTTGGCTTCTGCTCTATAAAATTCAAGTTCTACATAATCCAAAATAATACCAGGAGCCGACGCTTCTGACACTTTAGAACTTGGCTTTGAAGTAGCAGCTAAAGTATTTACTGCACCAACTATTCCACCAACATAATTTCCATCATTGTTTTTGCCGAAATAAAGTGGTTTACGTGGATCGTCAAGCGCAATTAACTGATCCATTAAATCTTTGGCAGCAAGATAATCTCCACGTCCTCCTAATACAATGTCGGCATAAAGTGGATTTGTATTTGGAGTTGATGACAAATATGCAAAATTAGCGTCATCCGCACTACTTCCAAAAGCACCAGCGTCAGCAGCTTCCACGTTAGTTTTAGCAGTTCCAGGATCAGAGTCGGCTATAATCATTCCTAATTTAACCCTCAATGTATTTGCAAATTTTTTCCAATTGGCTATACTCCCTTTATACACTATATCTTCAGCAACAGAAAAACCTTTACTTCCGGCATCCAATTTGGAAATACTTGATGCAAGTCTTGAAAGCAAATCCGTATAAACAGTTTTTGCATCATCGTAAACTGGATTTACATTTCCTGCATCTAGAGCTTGGGTGTAGGGAATGTCGCCAAAAGTGGTTACTAAATTTGAAAATACATATACCTGCATAATATCAATGATGGCAAGTTGATTGGCTTTTTCACCGGCTTGTAAAGTTTTATCTTCATTTATGATTCTTGCCGATTCTTTAAAATCATTCAAAATATCGCGATAGGCTCCTCCCCACCAACTTTGTGGAATATTTCTTGTTGAAAAATCATATTGTACTTCATCCTGGTAGGTTGCCATTGCCCAATGTTTTACAATAAACCTAAATGGATTTAGGTTTACGCTTGCAGAACAAAGGTTGTCCGAAAGATTTCTTGTTGCATTGGAAAATAGGGTACCAGCCGGAACGTCAGCGGCTCTTTTAGTTTCTTTATTATAACTTGAAATATCTTTTGTACAAGAAAAAAACAAAAGACCAAGTGAAACAGATATATAATATAATCCTTTTTTCATGTGTGAATTTTTTAAATTTTTATAAGCCACATGGAATTCAGCATAAAGATTTTCATTCCTCATTCTAAGAAATAAATACAATTTTTATGATCATTTCATTGTTGGCGTTTTAGAATTTTACATTTATGTTAAATCCAATTGTTCTTGTTGTAGGGTAAGCGCCACTTTGCATACCCTGAATATTGCCTGCTGAAAGGTTCTCTTCAGGGTCTGAATAGGGTAGGTTTTTATGAATCAACCATAAGTTTCTACCTATTATTGAAAAATCAATCCCCTTAATTAAATCTACTCTTTTAAACAGATTTCTAGGTAGTGAGTATGTCAAAACGGCTTCCCTAAGTTTTACATAGCTTGCGTCATAAGCAAACTCTGAGGCAGGAGCACCTACTTGGTTAGCATCTATAGCTACTCTTTTTGTATTAGGTGTTCCATCAATTAATACGCCCGGTAAAATAACCCCTCCACCGTCATCTGTAGTTCTAATTGATTTTCCATTTTCATTCAAACCCACAGATTCAGGATAAACACCTGTAAAATTCATACCATAATACATATCAAGCGACCACACTTTTCCACCATTTCTGGCATCCACCAAAAATCCTAATGAAAGGTTTTTATATTTAAAAGTATTATAAACACCTCCTATCCAATTGGGATTATAATTGCCATAAACATTGGTGGTTGTGGTAGTAGCTCTGTAATAACCTGAAGAAGACACAACCCTTTGTCCTACACCATCCCAAGGAATTACCTGACCAGGTTTACTGGGGTCAATCATTGTGTATGTTTTTCCTTGAATGGTTCCATACGGCTGTCCAACTGATGCATTTACACTAACACCACCTTGAAAGGAACCAAGAAGAATATTTTTGATTTCATTTCCTGTTTCATCCTTAAACAACTCAATAACCTTGTTTCTGTTTCGAGACCAGTTTAAATTGGTTGTCCATGAAAAATTCTCTGTTCTAACAGGTGTTGCAAATAAAGAAAGTTCAAAACCCTTATTTTGGCTAATTCTTTTTTTGAGGTGCTATTGTAGCTTTGCGTTATGGGACAGAAAC
>DAORWU010000004.1:0-155428 GCA_035434405.1 Niabella sp.
TATTGGAAAAATTATGTTCAGGAAGGTTCAAATGGGTTTTTGAGGGATAACTAATTACACCTTCTCCTCTATTGCCCGTGTCAGGAGGTATGGGACCCTCAAATCCTGCAAAAGAAAAACAAGGTGATTTATTTGCAAGAGCACTGGTGTTGGAAAAGGGGAAAACCCGAATAGCCATAGTAAGTGTGGACAACCTGGGATGGCCGGCCGCATTAGGCGATCAGTCAAGGGCATTGATAAAAGGTATTGCGCCTGAAAATATTTTGATAGGTGCCACACATACACACAGTGCCCCAGATGCTTATGGCTTTCCAGATGAAAAAGGACAAATTGCTGCTGATATGAAATACCTAAACTGGTGTGTGCAGCAAATTGCCGATGCAGTAAATGAGGCAGTAAAAAAACTCCAACCAGCAGAACTAAAAGTGGCGGTAGCAGAGGCTAAAGGCAAAATAGCGTACAACTATTATGCACCCCAACTTTATGATCCCAGATGTGGCGTACTACAAGCATTGGATAAAAAAGGTAAGCCTATTGCCACGTTGGTAAATTATGCCATTCATCCGGAAATCATAGGCTCCAAAAGAGGAATATTGAGCCCCGATTTGTGTGGCCCTCTATATGAAACAATTGAAAAAAATGGTGGCGGAATAGCCATTTTTATGAATGGCGCACAAGGTGGAATGGTAACTGCAGACAATCGCCTGCCGGAAGGAAAAGAAGCCAATGATTGGAACGAATGTATTCGCATCGGAAGTTTATTGGCCCATGAAGCCTTGAGAATGGTTAGTGCTGCGCCTGTACAAAAAGATCCAAAGCTATCATGTCTTTCCAGAAAAATCAGTTTCCCGGTGGACAATGCGGTGATGAAAGAAATTGTAAAGTACTCGCCATTGCCATACAAAACATTTAATAAAGACTCCGCTACTACTCAACTGAATTTATTGGACATCGGTACGGCAAGAGTACTAACCATACCCGGCGAAGCCTTGCCCAATATTGGCTATTATGTAAAAAGAAAAATGAAAACCAATGCTCCCTTTTTGTTTGGACTAACCAATGATGCGTTTGGTTATATGCTGACCAAAGTTGATTTCAACAGTTTCAAAAGATACGATTACGTTTCCCGAACCAGTTTGGGTGAAATGACAGCAGAGATTTATATCAATGAAGTGATGGATTGGTTGAAGCAGGTACAGCCAAATGAATAGTGAATTAATATTTATCACTCCACTTCCAACCTAGATTCCTTTATTCAAAAAACTTCCTCTAGCCAAATGTTTCCTTCTAATCCGGCTTTTTGCATGGGCAAATCTTTCATAAATGATAAGGGTGCCGTAGTCCAGGTAAGCCGTTTGTTTTCGGGCAATGTGTTATCATGTTGAAGCCGGTTGAACCAGGTATTGGTAACCGCAATTTCAATTTTATTTAATCCGTTTACAATGGCTTTAGAAACATCTAACCTATAGGGTTTCGTCCAAATTGTACCACATTCTTTGCCATTAATTCTAATGGTGGCCATATTAAAAAGACTATCTATACTTAAATAATAAGCAATATTGGATTTGAGATTGCTTAAACCAAATGTGCGAGTATAAACCACCGTTCCTGAATAATATTTAATTGAATCGTTTTGGCTTTCATTCCAGGGGCTTAGTTTTTTAAACGCCTGATTCAATACTGGGCCACCAAAGGAACTGTCAAATTTTACCATCCAGTTATGACTGATATCTGTCTTCCATTTTCCCAGTGATGATCTGTGATTGTTTTCTTTCACAGAAGTTAGTTTTCTAAAAATTACAAAAACAGAACCATTGGCAGCCAAGGGAATTTTCATTTCAGTTCTATCATTTTCCATTTTCCATTGAAGGGCACTTTTAGTTTCTCCTGTAACAGCATCCCAGATCTCTGGTTGAAGACCTTTCACTCTAAAGGATAAATCAAAATCCTGATCCCTGTTTTCCTGATTGGAAATAAAATAAATATCACCATCGGTCAGTTTTCTGTGCGTCCATGCTATTCGGGCTTTGTTTTTGGTAGCATCCAAATCACGAGGAATTCCCAGGATTTCAAAACTTTCCTTTAGATAAGGAATGGCTATTACCCTTGAACTATTTCCATCTACTATTTTCTTCCATAATATTTGTAATGCTTGAAGGTCTTCTTCAAAACTGATTGGAAGTTTGTAGTCTTTATCCAAAAGAATAGAAACACCTCCATTCTTCAGCTCCAATATTTTTTCAGCCACCTTCAAAGACATTAAGTGGTGGTTAGGATTCATTAATAATTTACCAGGGAAAACCACAATAGGATAGGACAATCCCGAAGGCATCAGCATTTTTCCACCCACTGCTTTTGCCTGCCATAGAGCATCGGTATTAAAACAATCATACCTATAGCCTCTTAGCGCATCTGTCCAATCTTCAGGATCGGCCATATTGGCTGAGTGGCTTACTCCATAAGGTTTTGTGCGTTGTGGTAGCCCTTGGTTTTGTAATCGGATTTTTTCTTTTGCTACCATTTCTTTTCCAAAAATACCTGGCAATGTATTCACCAATCTATCCGGCAAAACAGATCGGCGCGGAACTTCTTCTCCAATAAAAACAGCAATATCGGCAACTGGTTTTCCTTGTTGCAGTAAAGCTGAAGTTCGGGCAACATAATCCACATAAGCCTTGCCTTGTTTAAACCAGGTTTGATCTCTTTGAAAAAACAAACCCACCGTTCCCAGGGTCATGCCCGGCTTTCGGTCCATCCATGGATTGTGGGTAGCCACATGAAATAAAAACCGATTTATTCCCATAGCAAAACTTCTGTCACCGACAGACTTCAACATGCCGGGATGCTCAGTCCAATCCATTCTAACTGTAGTGAAAGCTTCTGCTTGCACAATATTTTTCCCATAAATATGTGCCGCACTAATAGCATCAAACATATCATTAGGTTTGTCGTGGGTTGGGCTGTTCAACCAAAATTCTCCGGTAGGAAAGTCCACCGTTTTATAGTGCAATAATCCATCGCTCACCATGGTGGGAGCGACGCTCTCCGCAGTAAAATTGCAGCCTTTCTCTTTGGACAATTTCCTGAGTGTTACATAAAAAATATCATTTACCAACTCCGCAATAGTTTGTCTCACATCATGCAATATTTTTTCTGAACTAGACGCATTGTCTATGGGCACCCCGGTCATCACCAACAAATAAGGCATCAGATCATACCCTCTCCTTTTCTTAAACTCATCCAAAAAATTCTGACTCCAATTTTGACTACCTGCTTCCCAACTGTCAATATAAAAAATCTTCAATACCTCTTTTGCCAGACCGGGATCGGTTTTTTCAAAAGCTTTTGCAAACCAGTTGTCGAATTGAATCCGAATAGCTTCAGGATTAAATTTATCGCATTCCAATCCTTTGGCGGCCCCACCTGTAGCATTGGTATGCCCGGTGGAACTATGCCCAATTCTTACAACTACCCAATTTCCGGAATCTGGTTTCCATTGAAGTTTTCCTTCTCTATCCAATAGATCCGTTAGGTTTAAGATGCTTTTGAATGGAACAGCTTTGGTATCGGGCACCATTTGTTGCTTGGTGTTTTCGGCCACCCGCCAGATGCTTCCATTCTTTGCTTCCATTTGGTTGATGACTGGTTCATCGTTTAAATAAATTCCTTTGAGCTTTAAAGTTGGTTTCCATTTTGCGGCATCCAGATCCTCTGAACCTGGTTCGGATTCGGCTTTATCATACACAAATCGAAAATATCTGGCCGTAGTTGCGGGAATTGAAAAAGTATAGTCTTCATCGGTATCCTGCCAGCCATGTCGGGGTGGTTGCAATCTGATTACAGTATCAAATTGAACTCCATCATCGCTAGCTAATACAATGAGCCGTTGTGATTGATAATTATTGCCACCTGTGTGTGTTTTTAAAGAACGTAAGGTGAACGGATTTTCATACTTGTATTGAATCCAGCAGGTCGAGTCACTTCTGAAAGTTTTTGAATCTTCATCAGATGTATATAAAAAAGAAGCGTCCTGTCCGTTGCTTGTGGTCACTAAGGGCCGGAGAATTATTTCACCAAAAGCATTGGAAGACTGAGCAGGATAGGCAAAAACAGCTATATCCTGGTAGAAATTTTCTTTTGCCGTGGGCTGCTCCAGCATGATATCATTGGATAATGCGCCTTTGACATAAGTTTTACTCCATACTATTTTTTGCATAGATAGTTTAGGCGTTATCCACGGACCACCAGCCAGGGCAAAGCCATCGCTCACATGATAGGCAAGTTGCAAACCCAGACGCTTACACTCTCGCATGGCATGGTTGACCATTGACCACCATTCGGGAGTCAATTGTCTTACCGGTTTTTCAAAAGGGACTTTGGATGAGGTATCGGAAATGCAAACCAGGTAAGCACCCTGAATGCCCACCTGTTTCATAGCTTCTAGGTCAGCAGTAATGCCTTCTTTCGAAACAGCAGCATACATCCAATACCACAGCACCCAGGGTTTTGCCTGAGGAGGTGGGTTTTTGAAATGGGCGTCTAGTTGTGATGCTTTAGTATTTTGAGCAAAAACAATATTAGTACAAAAAATAAAAGCAATCCCAAAAATGGCCAATCGAAGATGAATCATTTTAAATGAAAACATAGTTGTATTCAAATGTAGTTCAATGTTTCCCGTTGTTGTTTTACATAATAAAGATTTCCATTAAAATAGCAATTATTTAATGCTGCCAAACCCTTCAAATCAATCCAAGCCTTTGTGTCAAATCATCCTTTTTTGATTTAGATACAGATAGTTTTTCACCACAATCCATTATTACATATCCTCCATCCGATTTAACAAAATGCTTAACATGTTTGAGATTGACCAAAGTAGAGTGATGTATTCTTTGAAAAATTTTGGTAGGAAGCATTTCTTCAATATCGCTTAGTGTTTTTGAAATAACAAGTTTTCTTTTACTCTGAAGAAATACGTGAGTGTATGCACCTTCTGCCTGTGCAAACTCAATGCTTGAAATTTCTATAAACTCATATCCTTCCCTGCTTGCAAAAGCAACCCGATGATTGACTTCGGATTGATTTATATTGTGAAGAAGATTGTCAATATTAGATTGTCCCAATTTCTGTATTATTTTTTCGGATGCTTTATTCACAGCTTCTTTTAGTTCATTAAGTTCAATTGGTTTTAGCAAATAATCAATAGCACTTAACCTAAAAGCCTTAGAAGCAAATTGATCGTAGGCCGTTGTAAATATGATAGCAAAATCAATTTTGCCCAACATATCAAGCATTTCAAACCCTGTCATCCAGGGCATTTGAACGTCTAAAAAAACAAGTTCAGGATGATGATTTTTTATGGAATGAATTCCCTGCTTAGACGAGATGCAGGTATCAACAATTTCAATAGCTGGACAATGCTTTCTTAAATCAAAAGCAAGACTATCAATGCAGTTTTGCTCATCATCAATAATGATTGTACGGATCATACATCAAATACTTTAAAAGTTAATATAACAAGGGTACCTAATGGGATTCCATTTTCATCCACCTTATCTACTATCTTCACCTCCTCCTCTCGGTTATTGAGTCGTTTATCCAATTCCAGGCGCATATTGGTCAAACCGATTCCTTTAGATTGATGTGTTTTTTCTAATTTAGATTTGTATTGCTGCGATAAAACACGTCCTATGCCATCATCTTCCACCATGCAAACAATATTTTGGTTTTCTTTTTTTAACGACACAGAAACATTTCCACCCGATTCCTTAGGTACCAGACCATGCCAAATTGAATTTTCGATAAAGGGTTGAAGAACCAAAGCAGGCACTTTGATATCCTTCAAATCAATTGTTGTATCCACCTCAAAATTGATTGCAATTTTATTTCCAAATCTCATTTCTTCTAATAGCGCATAAAGTTTACAGGTTTCTAATTCCTCAAATAAACTTATTTCTCGATTACCCGAATTTTGAAATAGTGTTCGTATTAGTTTAGCAAAAATTGTTAGGTAATCAGCCGCTTTATCGTTTTCGTACTTGTTGATTAATGATTTAATAGAATTAAGACTATTGAAAATAAAATGAGGATTCATCTGTGCTCTAAGTGCTTTAGCCTCCAGCTCCAACAATTCTTTTTTATGATTAATCTCTTTGTATGCTTCCTTTTGGATAAGTTTTATTTTACGGTGATAATAATAAAATACTAAAAATGTCGCACCTATTACAAACAAAATCTTAAATAATAAAGTTTGCCACCAGGCAGGTGAAATAACTATGCTATACTCCACAGAACTAGTATTCCAATTACCTCCCTGTAATTGAGCTTTAAGCCGAAAAGTATATTTGCCTGGAGATAGTTTTGAATAGATTATTTTTCGATTAAAATAATTCGTATAGTGCCATTTTTTTTCAATGGGATTAAGTTGGTAGGCGTACTCTACCCTTTCGGGAAATAGAAACTCCAGAACCGAAAAAGACAATGCAATTGTGTTCTGATTATAGGCCAATTTTATAACAGAATCGGTTTCAAAACCTGTTCTTGTAAACAAATTCAAAGTATCTACATTTAGGGAACTTACGTACGGCACAAGAGCCGATGAATAATTGTCAAGACCAGAAAGTTTGAAGTACTCAAACTGGCCATTCCTCTGCCCTATTACCAAATAGCCATTACTGTATAAGAAAGAATTATTTTCCGGACTCATTAATCCATTATACTGGTCGAACAAAAAGGACTGATGTTTTATATGATCATAGATCAAAATACCATTATAGCATTTGAATAACATATAATTTTTTAATCCACCTAAGATGGATGTGAAATCACTTTTAATCAATCCTCTGCTTCCATATTCTATCGAATCAATGCACCTTAATGTAACAGGGTCAATGATCCGAATTCCATACCTGGGTGTCACAAACCACAAATGGCCCTTCCCATCTAAAGCAGAAAGACCTCCACTATGCGATGCAGAAAACGATCCAAAAAGAGTAGTATTAGAAATGGATCTTATTCTCTTTGTTTTTATATTACATTGAACCAAACCCTGTTTGCAAGCCAAATAAATATAATCTCTGTTCCTATCATACCAGTCGAAAACTGTTGGCGCATCTGTAGAACCGGATTTTATATTAGGAACCGAAAAGGTATCCACTCCTAATGTAATATGATTGATTTTATAAACCGTATCCATCCTGCTTTTGATTAGAACATCACCATTATTGGCCGAAACAATATCCTGAAACTGATTTTCTCCACTATCCCATTTTAGGGTAGGAAAGACTTTTTCCACTAATTCAAATTTCTTTTGTTTGGGAAGCATAATATGGTTTTTCCATCCAATTAGCCAAAAGCGACCGCTACCATCTTTTGTTATTTTTGAATCAACTGTAGAGCCATAGTTGTAATAGTTGTCTATAAGTGAAGTGGGTATTACGTTTTGCTGAATAAAATTGGTATCGTACAAATGAATCCCAACTGAACTTAGAAAGCCGGTATAAAATAACTGACTGGAAGAATCAAAATAAATCCCTCTTATTTTAGGCTTCGCAAAATTTAGCTTCGCTAATGTGGGCACTTCCACTGTTTGCAAACGACGATTGAGCGGAACAGAAGTATATAAAACGCCCCTTTGCAAAATCCATATATTCCCTTTGCTGTCTTTATCAATATATCGGGTTTCTTCTTCAGAATAATTTTGTTGAGATACATTAAAAAAAATAGCACGATTGGTTTTTGTATCATATAGTGCCGTTTTGCCATTATACACACCCAGTAAATATTTACCATCGGAAAACCTAACCATTTTTGGGATAATATAACCATAATAAATACCAGGTGCTTTGTACAAGGCATCCCGGCCAAAAACAATAGTTGCCTTTCCTGTCCTTATGTTATATTTTGAAAAACCTCCAGCCCAGGAGTTGAACCAAATAATGCTATCACTGGCAACATCCATCTTTTGAACATCAATCATTTTATTGTCGCCCATCAATGAAGGAAGTCCCAATTTGTGCGACTTCAAATTTACCATTTCAAAATTTTGAAAAACCTTTCTTTGCCTTTTATCAAAATAAAAAATGCCATGGAAACTGCCAATCCAAATTCTATTTTGGTCTTTGGCATCGTCTGCAAAACTGCTAACGGTGTTCAACCTTCTGCTTTCCCAGCTATCAGGTTTTGACAAATCAAGATTGTAATGATTTATCACTTTATTAGATGGATTATAAACAAACAAACCTCTATTTGCAGCACCTGCATAAATAGTTCCTTCTCTATCGCAATGTAATGCATCTACTCCAAAAGGAACAGTGGCTTTGATATCCCGAAACTTGTAAGATAGGTTAGCAAAAGATTTTTTAAGACGGTTATAATAAAATAATCCATCTGGAGTACCAATATAAAAATTATGCTTTTTGTCTTCGACCATTGCAAAAATGCGTGTCAAACCAAAATTGTTGGACTGCTGCAAAGAGGTATAATATTTAACATCCGAACCGTCGAAAGAAGTCAAACCCCTGTCGGTTGAAAACCAAAGAATACCATCGTTTGAAAAAAAGAAATACTCTGAAGTAATGGCTGGCATGAAAGGGTGACTTACTTTTTTAAAAAAAGGAATATCCGAAGATTGGGCAAACAAGGTATTAAAACTCCAATTCAATAATAGAAACATCAACACTTTATTTAATATGCCTTTCATGTGCGATTTTATTATTGTGTTTTGCAACATAGAAAATTTGCATAAAAACGTTTATCAGTTTGTAATTGAATTTAATCAAACATTTTCATGACTATTTGTATTTTAATAAAATTACTGCCTTTATCCACTTTTCAATCAACACTTTACTAATAATATGCTTCTTATTGGTATTTAAACGTTACTAATTAACAACCTGTTCATCTTAATTTTTTACCGTCGTTAATTCATTTGGCCAATTGGTCCAATTACAAATTCAAAATGTTTAAACGCAAATTATTGATAGCAGATATTTTTCTTTAATAATAAATTGCAACAGGTAAATAGAAAAAATAAAACAGGTAAAAAAAATCACAAGGATTCAAAGTTCTTTCTAATTACTATCAATAAAGACTATCGTAAAAACCTATCGCTATGCTAACACTATTTCTGATAAAATTGGGTATAATGATTTGGGGTTCCTTTCAACTAAAACGAAAGCAACGCAATCAAAAAATTCAAATAATTTCCGACATTGAAAAGGTGGAATAAAAAATGTTATTTCTTTCATTTTTATGAACAATTACTCGAACCTTTTTCACATCTCATAAATTAGATGTCATGTCTTTTCAGTTAGAAAAATATGCAGTAATAACAGGTGCCAGTCATGGTTTGGGAATGGCATTTGCAAAAGAACTTGCATTGAAAAAAATCAATCTCATTTTAGTGAGTTTACCAAATGAGGGGCTATCCAACACTGCTTTTGAGCTATCAAAAACCTATCAAATAAAAGTAGAATTTTTTGAAACAGATCTTTCGATTAAAGAAAATGTAATTTCACTTTGTAGTTGGTTGATTGAGCAGTTTGACATTTTCATACTTATTAACAATGCCGGAATTGGTGGAACAAAAAAATTTACCGATGCCTCTATGCAGTACATTGACAAAATGCTTCAACTAAATGTAGTTGCCACTTCCCTACTTACCCACCAGCTTTTACCAAATCTGTTAAAGCAGCCAGAAGCTTATATCTTAAATATATCGAGCCTGGCTGCTTTTTCTCCTATTGGATTCAAAACTGTTTATCCAGCTTCAAAATGTTTTATCCATTCATTTTCCCGTGGACTAAGTGAGGAACTAAGAAATACAAATGTGTTGGTAAGTGTAGTAAATCCCGGAGCTATGGCTACAAATGTAGAAAGTTGCGCAATAATAAAGAAATTAGGATTTTGGGGAAGGATGACATTATTGAAACCAGAAAAAGTAGCCGCTTATTGTATTAGAAAATTGTTCAGAAAGGATCGAGTCATAACAGTTAATCCTTTTAGCTGGTTGGCTATGGCAATTCTACCAGTTTGGATAAAACTGCCTTTGATTACTAACAATGTCAAAAGGGGAATTTAGTAAAGAAGGCCATTCCAAACTTTGATCAATTCTAATCCCGACTCATCTTTCCAAAGGCAACCAAACACTCATATCAAAATCTCCTCTATTCGCCCAGGCGAAATACGGTATGAGTTGAATAGAAGTCGTTTCTTGTTTTCTACTCACCTCTTTGTATAAGGTTCGAGACCAGTCTCCGTCGTTGATCAATCGGGCTATGCCTTTTAAAGCCATAATATTTTCACCAGATATTCTTGTGTATACAGGTTTCAATTGGATATCTATGGGCAATGCAATATCAAAAATAGGCACTCCCTTCACATCATTGGCTTCTACACAATATACCAACGGACCTCTTTTTACCACTACCTGATTACGGGTTTCTTCCACCATTGGATTGGATACGATCAAAGTAACTGGCATGTCTAAGCGTAACTCAATCTGATCTCCCTTTTTCCATTTTTTTGAAATGGTAAAATACCTACCCCCTCCTATTCTGTTTTTCACTAAATGACCATTAACTTGAATACCCGCCGACTTACACCAGGAAGGAATTCGAAAATGCAAAGCATATTTTTCTTTCGGTACCTCTTGAACGTTCACCTTCACTAATCCATCCCAGGGATAATTGCTGATTTGTTGTAAAGAAATTTTTTGGCCATGACTGGTTTTTGTATTGAGTGTACTACCTCCATACATGTTCAAATACAAACCCTCAGCAGACAGACTATACATGTAATTATTTACCTGTGCAATGCTGCGCACTGTGTTGGGTGGACAACAATTTGAAAGACCGATATAAGGCACTCTGCCGCCTTCCCATCTTAAATGATATGGATATTGGGTACTATGAGCCAACGGATTGGTGTAGAAATAACCGGAACCATCCAGACTCACGCCACTCAGTACACTATTGTACAAAGCCAGTTCTACAATATTGAAATATTTTTCCTCTCCTGTCAAAAGAAACATGCGATAATTCCAGAGTACATTGCCAATATTGGCACAGGTTTCATTATGTGCACTAAAATTGGGCAACTGATAATCGCGGCCATAAGACTGATGCACTTTCTGAACCGTATCGGGTCTGTAAGAAGTGCCATCCACCGAAACTCCATCGTACAAAGCACCACAGCCTCCTGTTACATACATTTTGGTTTGAACCACATTCTTCCACAAAGTGTCCAATGTTGTCCATAAAGATTGGTCACCTGTTTCTGCATATAGGTCGGCTACCCCAGCCATCAGGTAATTGGCACGTACTGCATGACCAACAATTTTTTTCATATCCCGGAACGGTGCACGATCGCTGTTATCATCTGTGCCTTCCACTGTTCCCCTAATATCAATAAGCTTTTTAAGAAGATCAAGATACTTCTGATGGTTTGTGGTACGAAACAATTCTGCCAGACCCATATAATGCGAAGGGCAAATAGCATTGCGAGCCTGCTCAGGTGTAGCCTGATTGTAGAACCCAATTAAGAAATCAGCTGCCTTTTCTGCAATGCTCAACAAGTCGTTTTTTCCTGTTGCCCGAAAATGTACACAGCCGGCCGTCATCAAATGTCCAAAATTGTAGGCTTCAAAACTTAGTTTGTCATCAAACATTTTGGACTCACCTGTTTGCTTTTGCTCAATAATATTCCTTGTATAAATGTATCCATCCTTTCTTTGAGCCTTACCTATTACTGCAATAGCATTATCCATCCACTGCATCAATTGGGCATCTCCTGTAACTGCATACAGGGATGCCACCGCTTCCAGGCTTTTATAAAAATCGCCATCATGAAAAGAAGGGCCCCGGAAATCACCTTTTTGAAGACTAGCCGCTATTTTGAAATTTTGAAACGAATAACAAATGGTGTCGCTGGTGTAGGTGTGCCAAAGCTGTGGCACCATTACCTTTTTGCATACCTCAAATCGATCTGCCCAGAAACCGGTAGTCCATTTTACATCGGCCATACCCGGACTTTGCAATTTAGCAAATCGACTTTGACTTGTATTGACCAATGAATTTTGAGCCGCTGATGAGGCGCAGATCACTAATGCAAATATCACTTTAATCAGTTTCAAATTTTTCATGTGTAAACCTATTGTTGATTTTACAAAATTCATTTCTATCCTTCAGGATCATTGTTCCTGATAAGAAATTTGGTAATGCTTATTCTTTTCAATAATCATTTCATACTGTCCGTTTTCTTTCTTCACAAAACTTCCTTCTTTTGATTGGGGCATTGATCTGCTTTTTAAAATCAGTTTTCCTTTCCCCAGTGGTGAATACACTTTCACTAAATTCATACTGCAATAAACTTCAATATTTCCTGCGGGTGTAGGCACTTTGCCTTCCATCCATTTTAATCCACCTAATGCCGGTTCAATGGTGTATTTGCCAAACCCAGCAGCCGTTGGTTGTACACCCAAATAATATTTCCCTAACAAATACAATGGACTGGCTCCCCAGGCATGGCATAAACTCTTTCCATACTTTCTGCCATACATGGCATAATGTTCTGCTCCGGATTTATTAGGATTGTATTCTTCCCAAAAAGAAGTGGCACCCAGCTTCAACATGCCTCCCCAATAAGATTTCATTTCCCTGGTAACATAGTCCTGTTCTCCTAAAGCACACAATGCTTCCATTTCATAAAAACGCATATATGGGGTGGTGATGGGTGGCACTTTATCATTTAGTAGGACAGTGTTTTTGATTTTTTCTTTTTGATCCTCATTCAGATAATTAAAGAATATGGCAAACATATTGGCATACCTAGTAACCTGATCTGTGGCTTTTCCATTTAAGTAACTATGGACCAATGCCTGTTTCTGTTCGTTCCAGTAGAAATCAAAGAGTTTTTGTTTTAGGTCTGATGCAAGCCTGGTATAGGTTTCAGCATCCTCCTGCTGATTGACTAATCTGGCAACTAATGCCATCGTTTCCAGACTTCGGGCAAATAAAATCTGTTCAAAACTGACAGCCCCTTTCTTACTCAATCCATCGGCCCAGTCTATAAACACCCAGTCGCCGGGCAATCCTTCCAGCAAACCATCCTGATTTCTTCGACCCAGCACATAGTTCATCTGTGATTTCATTCTGTCATAATTATCTTGCACAAAATCCGAATCTCCACTATACAGATAATAATCATACACACCCAAAAACCAGTAGAGTGTGTAGTCCATAATGGTATTGATATGACTCGTTACTGGATCCTTTCCCCTTAATGCCAAAGTGGTTCTTCGCACAGTGGCATTATCATTGGTCAGGTAATAATTCATCAAATAACTCTGGTAAGCATCACCACTCCAAATCCAACGATCGCGCTTAATTCCATCAATAAAGAACTCACGGGCACTCAGATGAAAAGTATATTTAGCTACCTCATAAATTTTGTTGATTTCTTCATCATTGCATTTAAAAGAACCTTTATCTTGCAGGTTAGCATATTCATACATCATAGATACTTTTTCGAACCTAACGGCAGGGTCGGCAACAATATGGACATATCGAAACGCTTTGGACAAATCATGCACATAGTCTTCTCCGTTTTGATGGATGTTCAACCTGTCGAATGTTTCGGCATGTGCGGTATCCAAAGCTTCTTCCCTACTTTCGCCATAGTAAATCACCAAACGACCATTGCCTTTCAGGTGATGAAGTTTGATGAATCCAAAGGTTTCCTTTCCAAAATCCACCAAAGTACCACAGGCTGTTTTTTCAATAGCAGTTGCCTCCATTGGTTTTACGGGCAGTGTATAAGCAGCCGGTATTTGGGACGGATTGTCAAAATTCCAACGACCGGCACGCAGCCATTTGGTAGTAGAAATATCGGAAGTTTTTCCGGTTTCATCTATCCATTCTTTGTCTTCGAAAGTGGTTAGCCAGCTACCATCACTCATTATGCTTTTTCCTTTCACAAAAATGGATGGCACTTCCTGCTGATTAAATACCTTAATATTGATTTTGTGTTTGCCTGCAGGTACCAAAATTGTTTTTGGATATCCTTCCAAGGCTTTGCCATCCAGCTTTACAAAGTACTGGCCCTGCACATGGATGGACACCTCCTCTGGTTCTGTCAGTTCAAATACCTTATGAAAATCCACTAATGGATAGTGATTGTCTATTTTCCAAAACACGGGAAAGAAAACACCACGTTCGGTTCTGCGATTCTGCATCTGATTAGACAACCAGATCTCATAATCGCCGGGATACCAAATCCATGTTGCATTTTGTGCAAAAACTTGTTGGTTCACCATTACCAACAATACAAAAGCTAACAGTCTGAAAAATAGTTTCTGTTCTTGCCTTATTAAAATTGAGCAGTTTTCTCTTTTCATTTTATTTATAAGATTGGTTATGGTTTTATGTAGAATTAATGGAAAAAAATATATAATAAAATCATTACAATAATTAAAGCAGTCCAGGCTCGTTTCACCCTTTTTGACGTTTTTGGAATTTCTATGGTTTGAATAATGGCTCTTTGCGGATTGGGCTCAAATAGTGAAATCAAAATGGCAATAACCAGTAATAATACAAAAATCAAAAACGACAGAAAAAGATAATGTGGCCAAAAGCTATACTCCTTTGCAGGAAAAACCCATAAGTACAACACGCCAATACCAAGACTGATCACTGATCCCCAGAGCAAGGTAAAATTAACTGCGGTTCTAGTGGTTCTGCTCCAGAAAACTGCCATTAAAAATACCACAGCCAGCGAGGGCGCAATAAATCCCAACACAGCCTGAAAGATATCGAACAGATTCAGTCCTTTAATACTATCAATAGCCAAGGCTACTAAAATGGCAAAGAAACATCCGGCTATTACCGAGTAGCGACCGGTTTTGATAAGCTGTTGATTATTGGCTTGAGGATTGATTTTTTTAGCATAGATATCTGTAGTAAAAACAGTGCTCAGGGCATTGAGCGAAGAACCAATCGTGCCCACCAACACAGCAATCAACACCACAATCACTAAACCATTCAAGCCTGGAGGAAATAAGTTGGTCACAATGGTCATATAAGCTTCATCCGGACTACTAAGGTTGGGATACAAAACATAACACACAATACCAGGTATGATAAACAAAGGCAGAGAAAGAATTTTTAACCAGCCGATAAAATTGACACCCAATTGTCCCTGCTCTGTATTTCGGGCACCCAATACCGATTGCACCATTGCCTGATCGGTACAAAAAAAGGCAACCGCCGACACGGGATAGCCTAACAATATGGCATACCAGGGATAGGCCTGATCTGATGCAGGCCTCACCAAACTCCAATACGCTACCGGCGTTTTTGAAATCAAGGCCTGAATGCCGCCCACTTTTTGTAAACCCATAATACATAGCAGCAGGGAAACGGCTATTAATAAAATCATTTGAAACACATTGACACGGGCAATGGCTTTAAGACCTCCAGCAAAAGCAAAAAGCCCGGCAAATAACACCAGCACAATCACAGATTGCCACATAGGGATTCCTAATATCTGCCGTACTAAAAATCCGCCTGCAAACAATCCCAGCGATAACCATGAAATCAAAATTTTAATTAACGCATACCAGGCCAATATATTTCTGGTCCCCTCGCCATACCGTTGCCCCATAAACTCAGGCATGGTGGTTACATTGCTGGCGATATATCGCGGTGCAAAAACCACTGCCAGTAAAAACAAAAACGCAAAAGCATACCACTCAAAATTTCCAGCTACTATGCCCGTGGCATAACCGATGCTGGCAAAGGCCAACAACATGGAAGGCCCCACATTGGTACCCCACATGTTGAAACCTACATTGTACCAATTGAGCGATTTGCCTGCAAGAAAAAGCGTTTCCTCTTTTTTTTCCCTACTGCCGAAACTGGCTTTATAACCAATATAAAGTAAGATGAGCAGGTAAGCGGCGACAATGATATAATCCACCGTTTGAAGTTTTGATATAATACTGTTCACGTAAATCATGTGTGTCTATTTGGAAATAATTTTATAAATCAGACAAATCATATCTGGCTAAAATTGCTTTCACTTTCACAGGTTGTCCGGTTTTCAGGCTTTCATCCATCGCCTGCAAAACTGCCACCGTACCCACCCCTTCTTTTAAATCTGGAAAGGCTGTAAAGCCCTGTGTAATGGAATCGGCAAAATAATCCAGGTAGTTTTGATACTCCCCTGCATGGTGGCTCTGACCTTCAAACCGGAAATAATGTTTCAAACTACTATCGCCCCATGTGATTGTTTTTTCTTCGCCATGCTTATCTGTTATGGCATAACGCAGCTCATGATAATCAGCCTGGCTGGCACCTTCAGTGCCACGCAACACCGTACTCATGCCGCTTTCACGGTAGGCAGGCTGAATAGGTGAAGTATAAACTCCACTCACTCTGGCCACTCGTCCATCTGTTGCTTTCAAAATAAAATGCATGGTATCTTCATGCTTCAATCCGGCATTTTTGGCATTGGGACTTATCATCCCATAACCCATTACTTCTTCTATGTCCGGCAAATACCAGCGAATGAAATCCACCGGATGACTAAGGCCACCATACAACCATTTGAAGCTATCTTCCAATGCCCATTTCTTTTCCAAAAACCAGCGATGATCCGCATGGTAATGGCTTTCGATAGTAATCAGCTCGCCAATGTCACCAGCTTCAAAATCTTTCCTTTGTCTTTTGGCCGGTTCAAAAAATCTGGAGCTTTGCCCCACAAACACTTTCCTTTCACTCTTCTCCTGAAGTGCCATCAAAGCATTGGCATCCTGCAAATCATCGATAAAAGGTTTGGTACATACCACATGTTTGCCGTGTTGCATTGCCATACTGATATGTTCGGCGTGCAAATGATCAGGCGTGTAAATCGCAATGATATCAATAGATTCATCCGCAAGCATCAAATCATAACTAGTCGTGTAGTTGGTCAAATCAAACTCTTTGCATCTTTGCAAACAAAGCGATTCATTGGCATCACATATCATTTTCAGATGTAGTTTTTGGCTCTGTATGGCAGCACTGATGGTGCTTCTGCCCTCTCCCAATCCCAATATTCCAATGTTTAACATGTACTTAATCATTTAAAAACGGCAATAATTATTTTTTTTATTTACCCAGCTTCAGAATTTCTATTTGACAATCTTGCGTCGCACTCTTCAATGGTGGTGCTACTATCATCAATTTTTACCCGAAACCATATTTCGATCTTACCCAAAAATCTTTCTCAAAAAACAGCTATAGCTTCTTTAGAAAAGCCCATACTTCTCCTTTCTTAGTGCCCTCAATACCTTCTTGATATTGTGCCATTATCCTGTTCCATTCTATCATCCGTGGATTGTTGGCGGTGGTTTTTGGATTCAGTTCATCCAGGGTTTTTCCTTTTGGAATACTAATCACCAACATCAGTTGTCTTCCGTTTCTAAACATCATCAATCGTTGGAAACCTGCCTCACAAAAGCCTTTCGCCACTTCAGGCCATTCGGCAAACTGATTGGCATGATAGGCCAGATATTCTTTTTGCTTATGTTTGTCAGCCACCAGATTGGCTGTAAGCAGGATATGTTCCCATTCCATTGAACGCAGGTTGTCTTTACAGCGACTTCGGTCAAACTGATAGTACATATCATAATAGGGGCGAACAATCAGCTCTGGAAATTCTTTTTTCAATCGGCTTTCAAACACAGACAGATCCTGCACTTTGTCAAAAATCACGTAACGGTTTTTCCATTTGTAAATGCAATTAGGATCCAAACCCTGCATGATTAAAAAAGCTTTCAGTTTGGACAGATTCAATCGCTGATTTGGAGCCACCAACTCTACCAGTTCTTCATGTTCTGAATTGACAGAAAGAAGATGGAGGTTCGGATTTTTATATTGAAGTAAATGCTTCCAGTCTGGCTGTAGTCCTGCATTTTGCTTAATCCTGCCATCCACCTGCGGCCCATTGTTTTCCCAAATATTTCCTGGACCATTATTATTCTGCAAATATTTTTTAGAGGCCGTCCAGTTATCTTTTACGGTTATTTGCGACGATCCTTCATCAGTATATAAATAATACCAGTGTGAGGGCAGATGGGCATAAGGTGCTTTGCAAATGCTATCAATCACATTGTCGCTGATGAGTGAACCAGGTTGAGCACTTAGCGTGTATATGCCCGCACAATCATAATTCTGTTTTCCAAAATGATGAATTTTATTGGCTACAATTTTATTGTTATGCATCACATTGGGCAAGGGACTCCAACCCCATCCCATGCTGATACCTGAATAATTCACATCCTCAATTTCATTGTGAGCTACCAAACTGTTTCTGGTATATCCCAAACCAATGCCCACAGTACCCCAGTCTTCATTGGTAGCATTTGTTATCAAATTATTGATAATGGAAATAGAATCGGTCACCACTCTTTCATCTTTGGGGTGGTAAGGCAAATGTACTTCAAAACCATTATCAGAGAAAACGCCCGCCAGCACAGCATTTCCGCCAATGTCCTTAAACACATTTCCCTGGATAATATTGTTCTTTACGCCTTTGTGATAGTCGATTCCTGTGGAAGCCAAATGCTGAAATTGGCAGGCCTCAAACGAAGTGTTACGAGCAAAAGAAACATTCACCGCCGCCACGGGTCTGGTAATCCAGGCTTGATTTTCCAGTGAGGCTTTCTCCTTTGTTCCGGCAGGCCTTAGCTTATAGGCATCTGTCATGGGCATACCAGTCTGGTGAGGCACATGTCCCTGCAAGGAAGGCCTGTTCCAGGCGCTGTGTTCAAAACTGATACTTTTGAAATGGATATTGGAAACAGGATTATCCAAATCACCTATTATGCTCACTAAATTTTCTAACAATGGCACCACTACGGTTGCCTGCCGAAGGTTCTCGTTGTGGCGTGGCCAGTAATAAATTCTTTGTTGCGTTTTGTCGGCAAACCATTCGCCCGGCTGGTCTAAAAATTCAATGGCATTGCAAAGGTAAAAAGCCGAGTTGCCCGTTTCTTTTGAAATCCATGGTGCAGGCCAAGGATGTTCGCTTTGAATACGACTTTCGGGTTGTTGGAAATAAAGCTGTGTACTATCACCCCTTGTAGAGAATTTCTGAATTCGAAGGATGGCAATTTCCCACCATTGGTGAATAAACATCTCCATGCCTTGCATCTTTTTTATATCAAAAGGAATTGCTGGTATTTGACAGGTTTCATCCTTTTTATTCCAACTTAGTATCCTTTCCATTTCGCCTTTATTTGGCCAGCGCGCTGGAGAGCCTTTTTCCCCATCTATCCATAATTGTCGGATAGGTGGCAGATTAAAAAAAGAAGCCGGAATATCCGCCGCCCAAATATTTCCTAAAGAATTTGTAGGCAAACCTTCTACTTTTTCTTTGATAGGTTGCCAGCCATTCACCTCTACGCCACCACTTAAAACTACGCTGGCATTTGCGGCCGATTCAATGATAGTAGGGCTTTCAGGCGTACCAGAATCTTCTGGTCGAACGAATATTGGTTCTGAAAGTGGATACACTCCATCCTGTAAAATAATATGAATAGGTTGTAGGGATTGTGATGTTTTCAATCTTCGCCATTCTCTTACCTGCCTGAGTGCAGATGACAAACTTGCTTTAGGCTGCATCAATGATCCGTCATTTGCATCATTGCCATAAGGCGACACATAGACTTGGGCCTCTAAAACGGAGGCAATAGAAAAAACTATTCCCAATAAAATAAATTGCAAGAATCGTAACACGGCTATAAAATTGTTCGGCCAAAGGCCAATGTAAATTTATGACCGGCTATTTAGTTCCTCATGGTGGTTTTTATTTGATTGATGGAAAATTTTACTAAATTGATTGCGAGCCCGACTTAAATTTTTCAAGCTCCTTCACCACCCTGCTTACTGGTAATCCCATTACATTGTAAAAATCTCCTTGTATGGATTCTATACCCACCACTCCGATCCACTCCTGAATGGCATAAGCACCTGCTTTATCGAAAGGCCTGTATTTATTTACATAAAATATTAATTGCTCCGCTGAAAGCGGATGAAACTTTACTTCTGTGGCATCCGAAAAAATAATTTGCTGTTCTCCTCTCAAAATGGCCACACCAGTTATCACCTGATGAGTGGTTCCCTGAAGTCGGCTCAGTATAGAAATGGCATCTGCTTCATCCTTTGGTTTGCCAATGATTTCACCGTTCAACACTACAATAGTATCGGCCGCCAAAATGATTTCGTTATGCACCGCATCGGCTTTTACTGCTAATGCCTTTTGCAAAGCGATATACTCTGCAGCTTTGGAAAAGTGTAATCCCTTAGGAAAACTTTCGTCGGTGGGTTTCACCTTTATTTCAAAATTCACCTCTGCCCATTCCAGCAATTGTTTCCTTCGCGGAGAGGATGAAGCCAAAATTATTTTTTGAGTCATACATCTATAAGTAAAAATAAAAAACAAGCATGGATAAAATACCAGTAAGCATCACCCATTTGGTATGACTGCTTAACCGATGATAATCCTCTGTAGTGCTTGCTTTCAATAGCTTTTTAAATATCATTCCTAATGGAACAATGATAAATACCAAACAATATATTACCGCCAGCCACCAGCCAAACTGCAATACATAAAACTGAGTAATCAATAGCACCGCCATCAATATCACGATCCAAATAGCAATATAAATTTTTGTAGCGTTAATGCCCCACACTATCGGCATGGTGCGACAGCCAAACCTTGTATCGCCAGGCATATCCTCAATATCCTTGATGGCCTCCCGGATTAAAGAAATGACAAAGGCAAAACCAGCGTACAAAATGGCAAAACGAAACAGCCTGATTTGTCCGGAGTCTGAATTGTTAAACGCATTGACCAAAGAATATTTTGATAGAAAAATAATCATAATCACCCAGGCCGTCATTAAAGACACAATAATATTGCCTATCAGTGTATCTTTTTTAAAGCGGGCAGAGTAAAACCAAAGGAACAACACACAAAGAATATTAGCTATAATCAAATACCATCCCGAAAAAACACTAACCGCAATGGCTGTACACACAATACCCAGTATGCTCAACACCAGGTGCCAGGCCAATGCCCATCGTCTGCTAAGCTGTGTGCCCAGAATGGTTTTTTGAGGCTTGTTGATCAAATCGATATTGATATCAAAATAATCATTTATTATATAGCCAGCCGCCGCAATAAAAACAGAAGCGACAACCAGAAGGGCAAAAGGAATCCAGTCAAAACTTGTATGACTACCCGCATAAACAGGCCGATAAATACAATACTCAAACAAAGATTGTGTGAGGATGATAAAGACTAAATTAGGCCAACGAATTAATTTTAAGAATGGCTGTAAAAGTGCCATAAATCTATATATTTTCAATAATTCATCGAAAGTAGGAAATAGAATTTGTATGCTTGCTATAACCGGAGAAAGAGTTTGGGAAACTGGCTACAATGTTTTGAAATTTGCACCAAGCAAAAGGCAATTTATTTTCTGGAAATTTGTTAGAGACCAGTCTATTTTAAACTGACATAAAATAAGAAAGAGATAAAAACACTTCAAGAGTAACAGGATTTAATATTTTAGATGATGGGGAGTTTCGTATATATTTGAGTTGTGTGCAATACCGTCCGACACGCTGCAACGGGAAAACGACTGAACCCCAATACGTGCAAACTTCTGTATAGACAGAAAACTTTTATCGGTCTGCCTTCTAAGTAGCCAAACAAGACAGATGTTTCCACACCGGGAAAGCCGAAAACCGCATTTTGAAAGAGTAGGCTAAAAATATTTTATATGAAAGTGTCTTGCTTTTACGTCTGTTCCTTTTTTTTTACACTTTTTGTTGTAAACAGTTTATCGTCTTGTTCTAATTCCGATAGTGATAAATTAGGAAAATTAGGTTCAGCAATAGATGATTTTGCGGAAGGTAAACTTAAGGAAAACATACATTTTATTAGAGATCCAAATAGTACGATATTTAGTAGTGGTGAACGTGCTATTAGACGCATAAAAGGAGTAAAACCAGAAGGTAGAGAGTATTTCACATTATTATCAGATTTAAAGAAAATAGATGGGAAGACATTGACGGATGCTAGAGGAAGTAACAAATATGAAATGGATTTTAAAGCAGTAGTAAATGTTGAAGCAGGCAGCACTTCTATTTATCCTTGCAGTATTAATTTTTGGGGGTTTAATTACTATTACGATGAAAAGGGAACCCATCCTTTTCGATATATTCTCATTCAAGGAATTGCATATTTCGAGCGTAAAGAAAGTGGTTGGGTGTTCAAAGAATTCAATGTTAGAAGGGCTGAACAAACTAATTCAGACAAAATACTTGAATAGGCGAATACTGCACACAACAAACAAATTGGCAAGAGAGCGGGTGAACGGCTTCGATTGAACGGTAGTACAAAGTTGAACGGCAGTAATTCTATTCAGCATTTGTGCTAAAAGTCCGCTCCCTCGCCAATTTGCCGGACGTTGTGTGCAATACCGTCCGACACGCTGCAACGGGAAAACGACTGAAAGCCAATATGAGTAACCTTTCTGTGAAGACAGAAAACCCTTATCAGACTTTGACCGACACTGCAAACTGACTGACAATACTGCTACACCGGGCAAGCCGAAAACCGCATTTTGAAAGAGTAGGCGAAAATGTGTTCAACTTATGAGTAAGAAATTTTTAGAATTTAGTAAAAAGGAGGGTGATTCATTATTGTCCTCAATAATTAATTATAAACTTAGAGAGCCGTTGGAAAACGTGTATTCATACATTGAGTTGAATAATAGAAAACATCCAATGTCAAGAGACAAAGATATTTTGAGGTACTTGACAAAATTTGCAACTGAAAATGGGTATGCTTCCTGGGACGCTTATTTGACAAATTTTCTATCTGAAAATCCTAGTATAACGCTTGACCCGAATTATATTTCAGCAAAAGAAACAATAATAACAACATCTGACTACTCAGAAGCGTTACGATATCCTGCCCTAAGGACTATTTCTGGCATTATGATTTTTGCCGCATGGGTTGTTCTTATTTCAATCATACTTTTGTCGTTATTAATACCAACCATTATTAAGGTAGAAGGGATTTGGGTTGTTTCTATTGTTCTACTTTTCATAGGACTAATTGCATTTTTACTTCTACTTGCAAATGCAGAGACAATAAAAGTATTTATCGATATAGAAAGAAACACTCGAAAAACAGCCGGCAATGGTTAAAACTTCAATTTGCTCAATGAGTAAAATGGATTTTATTGGTTAAGCACACAACATGATCGGTTTTGCAATAGTGCGGATAAAGAACTTATCCTCAACTTCAGTAATTCTATTTAACTTAGGTGCAAAACCCGGCTGACGGTTCGCTTTTGCCGCACCATCGCAAAGCCGCCGGACGTTATGGTCAAGCTAATGGCAACCATTCATTCCTTAACGACCAAAACCAATAATTATGCAACGAAGAACATTTATTAAAAATTCAACGCTGACAGTTATCAGCGTTAGTGCTTTCGGAGCCTTAAACTGGAATGGCAAAAACTTTGAAGGCGACACTCCGACTACTACCGATATTCTTGGACCATTCTACAGACCAGGTTCGCCATTGCGGACAAACCTCAGACTTCCTAATTCTAACGGGACTCCAATAATTTTAAAAGGCTACATTTTCAAAGAAGATGGAAAAACTCCAATCTATAATGCCTTAGTTGAAATTTGGCATTGTGATGAAAATGAAGTGTACGACAACGCATCAGATGAATACAAATGTCGTGGCGGGCAAAAAACTAAAATGAACGGGAAGTATGAGTTCAAATCCATATTGCCAGTTCCATATAAAGCCAACCCGACAGACGAAAAATCTTGGCGACCTGCACATATACATATGAGAGTTTCTGTTCCAAACCAGCAAGACTTAATAACGCAACTATATTTTAAAGATGGAAAGTATGTTGACACAGATAAATGGGCATCAGACCCAAAAGCAGTAAACAGGATTCTGCCAATATCAAAGAATAATTCGGGTGACAGCGAAATTATTTTCAATATAGTCATGAGCAAAGAAATTCCGCTTGACAAAAAAGTTTACGATAAAATCACAGGACTTTATGATATGGGACAAGGTAATTACGCAGAGTTTATTCAAAATGATGATTTGCTTCTTGTTAAACGCAATGGACAAATCATAGCAAGCGTAAAATATATTGGGAATAATACTTTTGAAGATGGTGTCGGTTTCCCAAAATTTACTTTTGAAATTCAAAAAGACGGCAGTGTGAATGTAGAAGTAATAACAGCAACTAAAAGCAATAAAGGAATAAAGTATTTGAAATACAATTAACGAAGTAACTTTTAACCCAAACAGATAGCCTGGATACAACGGGCAGTTTGGCAAAATGGCGGATCCAGTGCTAAGCTCAAGTTCAGTTCTTCGATTGAACTTTAGTGCTAAAAATCCCCGCCTTCGGCCATACACAAACCGTAAGGCGTAAATGTCATAAAAACAACTATATGGAAGAATTTATTGATTCAAGGAATAGTGAAATTTGGGAATTATTATCTAAAAATTACAAATTTAAAATTGAAAATTCTCAAAATGAAGAATACAGTTGCTTTACAAAAAATTCTGAAGCAATAATTTACGTTGTTCCAAATAAGATTTCTAAAGATTCTTTCACACACGAGTTGCTTCATATCTATTTGAAATACAAAGAATTTTATTTAGGTAGCTCAATAAAAAATTTTATCAGAGGAGATGAAACTCTACAATTTTTACTTTCAGAAAATCTTTTGGAGCATATTGGAAATTGTTTAGATCATTTAAAAATGTTTGAAATTTATATTGATTTGGGTTTTGAAAAAAAAGAGTTTTTATATGACTTTGAGTTGTTTAAGTGTAGTAAAGATGAATTAAATAGGATAACAAAACATTTCAAATATTTTGGTAATGTAAATCCAAACGCAATTGATTTTTATATAGGAAAATTAATTGCAATTCTTTGCGACCCAAATGAAGAAAATGACTACACTAAAGAACTTTTAGAATTTAAAGAACTTGACTTTGAACTTTATGAAATTGTGAATAATCTGGTTGCTGAAACCAAAAAATTTGATATAGAAAAGAATGATTTTTTAAATTCATACAGAGATATTTCTTCAACTTTTTATCACAATTTAAAAAATTGGACTATTATAAAGTTAAATTAAAAGACACTTCCGCTAACAAGTTAATGCCCAAAGCGGAGCTGAACGACTTCGATTGGACATTTGTGCAAGGTTCAACTAAAGGATTTAAATATTTGATTGACTCAGTTTGCCCTTTATTAAACTGCTAGAATAGGTCTCAGGTGAAAGAAGAATTTAGGATCAAAACGGAAGAAAGGTTGTCTGGAAAATACTTTATGCGAAGCAACTGACCTTTTATGGGTAAATGGGAAATGGGTACCCATGAAAATGATTGAGCAAATTGAAAACTTCCATCTGGTTGCTTCACTCTTAAATCGAGTTTTACGGCGGACATCATACCTCTTGCTTGATTCAATCTTGAAATATCTACCACTTCCGCTGTGGCTTCCAATCCTTCCTGCAATAGCTTATATTGTTGATTAAACATGTTCTTTTCCTCCTTTCGTTTGTGGAAAATGCACACATTACAAAACTTCTCAAAAAACGATAGCAAATTCATTATTGCAAAAATGAACTAGCAGAAGCGTGAAGAAAAATTTACTTGGACCAAGTGAAGGATTTATTAGTTGAAACGTAGCAAATTCATCTTAATGTGATCCTAAAAAAACTCAACGATCAAGCCATTTTTTGAACTCAGGACTTTTGAGCCTACTCATGTCTATTTCCAACTTATGATTTGGTTCCTTTAATTTTATGATCAGCTTAGAGTTTTCAATGGGTTTTACCAATTGTACTGCATCAATGTTGATGATAAATTGCCTGTTGGCTCTATAAAATTTTTGCGGGTCAAGTAACTCCTCCACCTCATCTAAAATCACATTATCAATTCTATATTTTTCTCCATTAAACAGATAGACATAGTTGAGCACTTCCTTACTGAAACAGGCAATGGCTTCGGTGCTTATCGGCATCCACTGATTACGCACATTTACAATGAACTTTTCTTTGTACTTTGAAACAAGTCCAGGATTGGCCAGGTTTTTTACCAGTTCTGCAAAATCGATCGGAGGCATTTGTTTTTTACTAATCAGCTTTCTGCATTTTTCGATGGCAATGGTTAGTTCTGTATCTTTTACCGGCTTCAACAGATAGTCCACGCCATTTACCTTAAAGGCATGGATAGCATATTCATCATAGGCAGTCGTGAATATTACTGGGCACTTCAATTCAAAGTCTTTAAATAAATCAAAACTTACGCCATCGCTAAGTTGGATGTCCATAAACATTAGATCGGGTTCTGGATTTTCTCCAAACCACCGCTTTGCAGTTTTAAGACTTGGCAACACTGCCACCACTTCCACATCATCAGCAACCTTTCTTATTTTAGTCAGCAATACCTGGGCTATTAGTTCTTCATCTTCAACGATCACTGCTTTCATATTCAATTTTTTTTAATTGTTTGTAGATTTTTCAATTGTATGAAATCTGGCTCACTGTATATCACTAGCATTTATTGAAAATTCAATTTGGTCTTTCTTCCAGACTTCATCACTCTTCCCTTTTTCCATTAACTTTTATTAAATTAATGGAATATAAATCATAAAAGACTGTTCTGTTTCTACCACTCTTACAGGCAATGGACTCAAGTATCGATACAAGGAAATAAACTGTAATAAGCCTTTTTTGTTAGAGGTTTCTATCACTTTTTTTCTTTGGAGATTGTTTTTGACTACTATATATTGTTCGTCCTCTATGTAAATATCAATGATCAGCGGTGAAGACGGATCCATAATATTGTGCTTGATGGCATTCTCAATCTGATTTTGTAGTGTGACTGGTGCTATCTTAAAATGATGAAACTCTTCAGGAATATCAATCACAACCTGCAAGCCGTCTTTGAATCTTTTTTTTTGAAGACCAATATACAATTTGACAAAATCAAGTTCGTTCTTTAGCAGCACTGTTTCATTGTCGCTATTCTGCAATATATATCGGTAGATGCCGGACATCTGTTCCAAAAACTCACCAGCCATTTCCTGGTTGGTATCTATTAATCCGGAAAGTGAGGTGAGTGAGTTGAAAAGGAAATGGGGATTGAGTTGTTGTTTTAAACTGTCATACATGACTACTGTTTTTTCCTTTTCCAAATCATGAGCCTTAGATTCTAAGGTCAATATTTGTTTGTGTTTTCTCAATCGAAAATTGAAGAAATACAGCGTGAGGGCTATTAAGACAATGCCAATGAAAAACCAAAACCACCAAGCTTGATAAAAAGGTGTTCGGATGGTAAGGTTTATTGTTCTTTCCAAACTTTTCCAGGCTTTGTTTTTGGCCACTGCCCTTACTCTAAACTGATATTTTCCTGGATTCAGGTTGGTATATTGAGCAATAGCAGTAGGGACTGCCTCCATCCATTTTTTATCGAGTCCCTCCAATTTGTATTCAAAATTGTAAGGAAAAATCTCATTATTAATTAAGCATCCAAAATTTATTTCGATAGTATTTTCATCTGGTTCCAGCTTCAGACTATTTGTTGAACTAATGCTTCTCTCTATTCCGGATACTTTTATCTGGCTCACATGAACATTCTGAATAGCGGGTTTCAAATTCAAACGATCTGGCATAAACTTTACAATATCCTGATAATAGGTAGCATATATGTAATTTTTGTTTGTATTCAAATTATTATAATAATCTGGATTGTTGTCATATAAAGGAAGGGTGAAATGGGTAACTGATCCTGATGATGGATAGAATACTGAAAATTTATTCCTTGCAGCAATCCACACCCGATTTTCCCGATCAGGCAAAACACAATGCATCAGATTCTCCAGTCCCATGGACGGTTCAAAAAGGGTCATCTCTTCTTTTTGTATATTGTATCGGTACAAACCTATACCGTGACCTGCACACCAAAGATTGCCGCTGGTATCTTCTTCTATGGAAGTCAGGAAGCCTGCAAGTTCCTTCTGTTTATTTTTATAATAGGATTTCATTACAATCCTGTTTTCTATACTTACATAGGCCAGCCATCCAAATGCAGGCACATACCATGTCCTGTTTTTACTGTCCAGAAATAGCATTGAATAGTTTGTTCGCTGACCATCTTCAAGTACCTCTTTTGGGTTTTTTAATACCTGTAATGAATTTGTTTTTGTATTCCAAATTACAATGCCCCTACCTGTGGAAATTATTAATTCATTACCCCTTCTTAAGAAAGAATTAATTTGCCAGTCATCGTAGCCCTTAAAAGGGATTTGAAAGGGAACAAACTTCCCGTTTAGGGTATCCAATTTCCAAGCTCCTGTATGTGTAAAAATGTAGGTGTTGTTATCAATAAAACTTACAGTGAAAACAGGACCTGGAAGGTTTCCTGCCTTGTTTTTAATGGCCTTTAAAAAATCGAAATAACGGTACTTACCGCTTTGAGGAAAATACTGAATCAGAGATACTTTTTGACCCTCGGATGCCATCCACCAACTGTTGTCTCTGGGATCAATGGAAAACGCGCCCAGCCTACAATTCTTAAATTCGGCCACCTTGTCAATAATGGGATAAATGCTATATAGACTTTTAGAATAATTGCAACGAGACAAACCACCAGAATTGGCTAACCAAATATTTTGATCTTTATCCTCAAAAACGCGCCAAAAGCTATAACCTCCAATGGAAAGCGGATTTCCATTTTTATACTCCAAAGGAGTAAAAACATTTTTCTCGTAATCAATAATCATCATTTTTTGATTCCAGGTGCCAAACCAAAGTTTGCCCAAACGATCTTCAAACAAAGTTTGACCGCTTACTCTTGGTAGAAAATTTTTTGTATAGATCCTCCTGAGTATTTTTGAATGTAGCGGGTCAAAAGCGATGATACACTGATCCACATTGTCAAAAAACCAGAAATGCCCTTTTGAAGTTTTTGTCAGTGCTGAAACACTATGGTTGGCAAAAAGCTCGTTACCCACCTGGTTCTTAAAAGAATAATATTTGTTTTCAGCATGATTATATAAAATCAAACCCTGACGGGTAGCCAGCCAAATTCCTCTGCCAGCCGGATCTTCGAGCAAACCGTTTTGCCTAATGGCATAATAGGTGGCAGAATCTTTGTGCTGTGAAAAAGGAATGATTTCTTCAAACTTATTTTTACCGCTATTAAACCTTAATACATTCCATTCGCTGGTAGCCCAAATGATTCCAGTGCGGTCGCAAACAATGTTTGATATTCCTCGAACAAATTCATAGGTGGGTGGAATGAAGTTACTGAAGGTGTTTTCCCTGAAATTATATCTAAAAATGCCACTTCTTGTACCACCCCAGATGTTTCCATTTTTGTCCTCACACAGATCAAGTATATGGTTATTTAAGAAAGTAGCGTTTCCAGTTCCTGCCTTAAAGTTATAAAAATGAACCCCATCATAACGACTTAGACCATTAGCAGTGGCGATCCATAATAACCCATGGCGATCCTGCAAAATATCATAGCAAAAATTATTTGCAAGACCTTGCCGCTCAGTGATGGTCTGAAACAAATAATTGGAAGCCTGACCATACAGTCGAACTATAATAAAGGCTAAACATAATATCAGAAAAATTTTTTTCAACTGGAAATACGCAATTATGGATTGATTAGCAATCTAATCAAAACATATATATTCTGCAAGTTTTAGACTTTCAACTGTCAAGAAAAACAAATAAAATGTGTAGAAATACCATTGAAATGATCATAGAATGGACAAAGCGTTTGCGAATAGTTCAGGCTGTTTTGATTGCGCTTGAACTTTTACTCCTCTCCTGACCTATTCAACAAAATGTATCCCCTATTGGAATAATTCTATTATGCTTAAAGTCTTATTTTTTTTCGGCCACAATCCACGACATTTGCACTCAAAATAAATTCATCCATGATAAAGGTTTTTAAGTTTGGCGGTGCTTCTGTGAATAGTGTGGACAGGATTAGGCACGTATCTAACATTCTGCAAGCTTATAAAGGTCAGCCTTTGCTGATCGTGATTTCGGCAATGGGAAAAACAACCAATGCGCTGGAAAAAGTGGCTGAAGCTTTTTATAAGCATGAAAAGGATGAAGCACTACAGTTGTTTGATGAAGTGAAGAAAATACACCTCACTACAGCAAACCATTTACTCACGAAACAATTTGCAGCATGTGAACGACAGTTAAGAGATTTGTTTACCGAGGTGGAATGGTTGTTGCATGATCGGCCTGTGAAGCCTTTTGATTTTTATTATGATCAGATTGTATGCGTTGGAGAACTGCTTTCCACAACTATTATCAGCTTTTATCTGAACGAAGATGGATTGACAAACCAATGGGTAGATGTGCGGGATATCATCAGAACGGACAGTAATTTCCGTGATGCCAATATAGACTGGAAATATACCGAACAAAGAACCGAAGAACTGGTAAAACCTGTACTGAGTTCTGGTGAGATGGTTTTAACGCAGGGATTTATCGGAGCGACTCACGAAAATGAAAGCACAACTTTGGGAAGAGAAGGGAGTGATTTTACAGCTGCCGTTTTTTCAAACCTATTGGATGCCGAAAGCCAGACTATCTGGAAAGATGTAGCCAGTGTGATGAATGCAGACCCAAGAGAAATTAAAGATGCGCTTCCTTTGCCGGAGTTGAATTATAACGAGGTGATAGAAATGGCCTACTATGGCGCACAGGTGATTCATCCAAAAACCATAAAACCTTTACAAAACAAAGGCATTCCATTGCTGGTAAAGTGTTTTCTGAATGCCGACCTGCCGGGTACCATTATTCATAATAATGCAATACCTCCACTTCCGCCGATTGTTATGGTTAAGAAAAATCAGGTGATGATAACTCTACGGTCGAAGGACTTTTCGTTTATCGGCGATCATAATACCGAAGAGCTTTACCAACTGCTTAAACGGTTATTCCTAACACCTACGCTTACTCAAAATGGTGCTATCAAAATCATTTATGCCTTTGATAACCGGGAAGAAAAGCTCAAAGAATTAGTAGCGGAAGCTGGCAAAAGCTTTGATGTACAGATCATGTCGGGACTAACATTGCTTACAATCAGACATTACAATGATGAGGCTCTGAACCGGTTTGTGGCCAATAAAGATTTTTTGGTGCGACAACAAACTGCGCAACACATTTGCCTGCTCTATCTGGAACAAGGGTTATAAAAAGGTACGCCAAATCATAGGCCCAAGCCATTTAGCGGCATCCTTCCACTCTTTGGCTCTGGCATTTGCATTGTCTGTCAGGATCTTTTTGAACTCTGTTTCAGATTTTTTCTTGCCCTTGGTTGGCTGGTTAATTTCAGGTGTTGCTAAACTAACCGAAGTGGCGATCCAACTGGTATAGAGTCTGGGTATGGTCAGTCCCATAATCATACCGGGCAATCCGTTTAAACTCATGGGGCCTCCGCTGATGTTGATTTCATCGGTATAATAGGCAAATACATACACGCTGTCAAAAAGTATGGCACTGGCTCTACGACAATTAAAGCCTGCAATCTCTGTCATATCGTTGGGGTACAGTTTCCATTGTATCGATTTCAAATCTCCTGAAATGTTGTAATTGTCATCGATGGCTTTTAGATTGATGAATTTTCTTTCTTTATAGTTATTGTACCAAATATTGTCCTCATCTGAATTGGAAAACCACATCATTGGACGTTTCTGATCAGCGGAACGGTCAAACTTATAGATGGCTTCTGAACCACTAAAACTATACTTATAATAATTGGTGGTGAACTTGGGTTGAGAGGCTATTATGTCCTTTAGCCAGGTATCATTGTCCGAAAGCATGGCCTCCATTGACTTTTGCAGGTTAAACTTAACCTCAAACTCAATGGTACCACTCGTGATAAATTTTTGTGCTTGTATATTTTTGAAACTGATAAGTAACAATAAAATAAATATCTTCTTCATAATAGTATTATTTAGATGGAGTGCCTGAATTATTATTGGTGATGTTCCATACAAAGGAAAGTAACCAGAAGCGTTGTAGCGTATTTCTGTAGGTTTCCCTAAATTGGTAACTATCGAAATTGCGATCATATCCCCTGTTCTGATTCAGGATATCATACATCGACAATCTGGTTTCAAACTGATTTTTATAAAATTTCTTTGAAAGAAAAGCATTCCAAATAGTATAATTGTTGTTGGTCGGAAAGCGCGGATCCTTCTGACGAAAAGTAGCATCCAAATCGGTGCTGATTTCAAAATTCTTAGGAAGTTGCACATTCCCTCTAAAATTGATCCCTCCACTCCAATATTTGGCATTGGCATTTTGACTAACAGTAGCGATGGATTTATTGTAAGAAACACTGGGTCTAAGATTGAATTCAAATTGATCAGCAACACTTTTGTCTATATCCAGATTGATAGAATAGGCATTTGAACGATTGATATTTTTTAATGTGCGCCAATTGCCCGCATTAAAATCGGTAACAAAGTCAATGTTTTTTCCAAAACCGTAGCCACCACCTATTCCCAATCTCATGCCTAGGCTTTTGACTTTAAAGTGGTAGGTAAGGTTTGAGTTTAAATTGGCTACACCATTTGTATTTACGGAATAATACCTTCGAACCCCGTCTTTAAATTCACTAAACTGCACAAAAGCGTTTTGGGTAATATTAGAATACAAATAGCCCCAGATACCACGTTCGGTAAGCATCTTGAAATTATTATAAAAAACATTAAACCTATGGCTGAAGGATGGTTTTAGCGATGGGTTCCCCAAAGAAATATTCAATGGATCAGTATTGTTTGGTATGGGCTGTAATTGGTCCAGAGAGGGAGCCTGGCTATGACCATTATATCTAAAACTGAGGTTTTCGCTCTGTTTAATCTTATAGTTTATTTGAGCACTGGGACTATAGTTGACAAAATCATAACTGCGATTTACATTTTTAGAAATATTATTTTGTCGATAATTTGTAATTGCCGCAGCTGTTCCAAAGGATAAATTCAATTTTTTTCTATTCCATCGGAAATTAACACCTGGAGAATTGCTCAGAGAGTTGAACTCATAAATATTTGTGAGTGAGTCGATGATATTATTATAATTTCCACTACCGCTATTGGCATACACAGATCGGTCGTTTGAACTACCAGAAATGCCAAAGGCATAGCTCAGTTCCATGTACATATCTTTGGCCAATGGTTCGGTATAGGCTAGTTTGGAGTTCAGATTATTGTTCATGTTATTGGTCAAAGTATTCTGATCAATGACTGTAGAACTATCTATAATGCCATTTTTATAAAAATTTATTTTTGAATATAAGAAACCGTCAGATTTTGATTCGGTATTGGAGTAGGATGCATTTACAGATAGTGTGCGAAAGGGCTTTTTGAACTTATACATCCACAACAGATTTGTATTAATATTTCTATTGTCATTTTTGTTGTTACTCTCCCGATTATTGGTGTTAATAAACGTACTGTCCGTATTTCGATTTTCACTATAATAATCACTATTGGACGCCGTGTTGTTCTGACTGCCGTTCACCGTAACTTTTAGCGTATTCATAGAATCTATCTTAGTTTCCAGAATTAGATTGGCATTGTTTTTTTGGGTACTACTATAAGTTTTGTTGTTACTATAATTGAGCCAGGTAGAGTCCGACAAGAAATTTCTGGAAAAAGATTTCGATTCTCCTGGTGCATTTATTTTGGTAAACTTATAGCCTGTGTTCAGGGAAATTTTGTCCTCATTGAATTTATTACTATAGTGAATACCACCGTTCCAGTTGGTAGGAATGCCATCGCTGCTGTTATAATCTACACCAGAAAAAATCATGATTGCATCGCCTTCCATAATCACATTGTCTCCACTACCGCCACCAAACTTACTCTGATCGTCCCAATCCAGATTTAGCTTACCAGTATTACTCATAATCCCATAAGCAGATAGCTTTCTTTTTGACTTAAAGGCATTAAGCATTAGCGCATTATTGAACTTGTTTTGTTCCCCAGGGTGGCTATTGTTTTTCAGTCCCCCACCTGCCTCTATTTTTGCAAAGTATCCTTTCTTTTTATCCTCTTTCAGCACTAGGTTCATGGTTTGTTTACTTTGACCATCATCGATACCAGTAAAAGCCGCCTGATCGCTCTTGCCTTTATAGACCTGTACATCCTTCACTATATCTGCTCTTAAATTTTTAGTGGCAATACCCGGATCGCTTCCAAAGAACTCCTCCCCATCCACCAAAAACCTTTCTACTTTTTCTCCCAAAGCAGTGATCTGGCCATTTCGATCCACCTGCACACCGGGCAGTTTTTTGAGTAGCTCCTCCACATTGGCACCCTCTCTTACCTTAAAACTATCGGCGGTATAAATGGTAGTATCTCCTTTGATTCTAATGGGTGCCCCAGTTTTCACCACCACTTCTTCTAACAATTTACTTTTAGAATACATATTGATGTAACCCAAATCTTTCTGGCTCCCGGGAGTCAGTTGAAACTGATCATTAAATTCGGCAAAATATGGATGAGTGGCAATGAGAATAATTTTGGATGTATCAGGTGCATGAAGTGTGAATTGTCCTTTTTCATTTGCGCGTGTGAAGTCCACCAACATAGAATCTCGTTGAGACAATAACATGACTACCGCATTTTGCAAGCTTTTCTTATCGGTAGAATCAACCAGCGTTCCTTTGATCACATTTGATTGAGCATGAGCTGACAGGCAGATTGTAAGGGCTGTAGCTAACATTAAAAAGAATCTCATAGTTCGGTTGGATTTGTTGATTATTTTCTATTGGGTAATTGATATGCAAATATGAAAAAACAATCTGCAAATTATATGTTAATCATACGCAAACGGTAAATTGCTACGAAATATGCGTAAGACTGTATGATGGAAAAATATTTTTAATGGCTTCCTCACATAAACTTTGTTATATCTTTTTAAGGAAAGATTATACTTTGCTCTTTTTTGTTGTAAATTGCCCCAAACACACTAACTATGCCGATAGATATTAAACCGATACAGGAAAAATTTGAAAAAGAAAATTATATAGATACATCTGAACCAGTATGGAATTATTCTTTGCTTACAGATGAGGATATCAAAAACTTTCAAGATGGAACCAATTATAGTTTATATGAAAAATTTGGATCCCATACCATTCAGGTAAATGGAATTTGGGGCATGTACTTTTGTGTATGGGCTCCCAGTGCCAAATTTCTTTTCGTGACTGGAAACTTCAATGATTGGAACAAAGTATCACATCCTCTCACCGCCCGCTGGGATAGCAGTGGTATATGGGAAGGATTTATTCCAAATTTCAATTTAGGGGAGGTTTATAAATACCACATTGTAGGAGCCAATAATCGCATTGGAGATAAAGGCGACCCATTTGCCAATTTCTGGGAATTGAAACCGCTCACCGCCTCCATTACCTGGGATTTATTTTACGAATGGGAAGATGCCGAATGGATGCAAAACCGTAAAAAACATAATGCATTGGATGCGCCTTGGAGCGTTTATGAAGTGCATCTGGCCAGTTGGCAAAAACCCGAACCCGGCAATGAGCATAAATACAATACCTATGATCAAATAAGGGAGCGATTAGTTCCCTATGTAAAAGAAATGGGATTTACCCATGTGGAACTGATGCCAGTAGCCGAGCATCCATTTGATGGAAGTTGGGGATATCAAATAACCGGCTACTATGCGCCTACTTCACGCTTTGGCGATCCGCAAGGATTTATGAGATTGGTGGATGCTTTTCATCAAGCTGGAATCGGTGTAATTCTGGACTGGGTACCTTCTCACTTTCCCTATGATTCGCATGGCCTTTATATGTTTGATGGGGCACATACCTATGAGTATGCCGATATGCGAAAAGGATTTCATCCGGATTGGAACAGCTATATCTTCAACTATAAACGAGGAGAAGTAAAATCATTCCTGATCAGTAATGCCCGTTTTTGGTTTGATTTATTTCATATTGATGGCATACGGGTGGATGCAGTAAGTTCCATGCTTAAACTAAACTATTCTAGAAAGGAAGGAGAATGGGAACCAAATGAACATGGAGGTGATGGGAATTTGGAAGCGATACAGTTCATCAAACATTTGAATGAAATGATCTTTAGGGATTTTCCAGATGTACAAACCATTGCCGAAGAAGCTACCGACTGGCCGGGTGTATCCAGACCCACTTTTGCCGATGGACTAGGTTTTGGTATGAAATGGATGATGGGCTGGATGCACGATTCATTAGACTACTTTAAGCGAGAACCTGTACATAGAAGTTATCATCAGAACGACTTTACATTTAGTATGATGTATTATAATGATGAAAACTTTATGCTGCCCATTAGCCACGACGAAGTGGTACATGGGAAAAGTCCGCTGATATTTAAAATGCCCGGCGACTTGTGGCAAAAATTTGCCAACTTAAGATTGTTCTTCACTTATATGTGGACACACCCTGGAGGTAAACTTCTATTCATGGGTAGTGAATTTGGCCAAACAACTGAGTGGAATTATCAAAGCGAATTGGATTGGGGACTGTTGCAACATGCCAGTCACCGAGGTGCACAATCCTGTTTAAAAGCATTGAATACAGTGTTGCGCGATGAACCAGCCATGTACATCAACCAGTTCAATCAACACAGTTTTGAGTGGTTTGATTTAAATCACAGAGATGAAGGGGTTATTATGTATAAACGCAAAGGAAAAGAACCAGAAGATGATGTTTTAGTGATCCTGAACATGACACCAACAGTTTATCACGACTGGGGAATAGAAGTTTACAACAAACCCTACACACAGGAGATATTTAATTCTGATCTAAAAGAATTTGACGGAACCGGTGATGTGTTCAACAAAGAAATCCGTAGCGAATGTTTGGATATAGCAGAAAAGAAATATCGTATCACGATCAACATTCCTCCGCTAGCAGGCATTATCCTGAAATAGTACAATGAGTTCCGGAAGGCTTACATGCGTTCCGGAACTTTTATACCTAGTAAGCCCATCGCTTTGGCTATGGTAGAAGATGTTATTAAAGACATTATTAATCGCAATTGTTTTTTCTCTTCGGTTTCTGCATTTCTGATGGAATGCGCAGCATAAAAGCTATTGAACAACTTGGCCACATTAAATGCATAAATAGCAATCAATGATGGATTGAACTCAGTTGCAGCCTGCTTTACAGTACTATTGAATTGTTCCAGAGTTACAAGCAGTTCCTTTTCCAATGGCAACAAATCACTATCCATCTTTTCCTGTGCTTGTAAGGTTTCTGCTCGCAAAACCGACTTGATACGTGCATGTGTATATTGAATGAAAGGACCAGTAAAACCATGAAAGTCTATACTTTCTTCCGGATTAAACACCATTCGCTTTTTTGGATCCACCCTCAACAGGAAAAACTTTAGAGCCCCTAAAGCAATAGTTTCGTACAACTCATTTAATTCGGAGGTTTCAAAGCCACTCACTTTGCCCAACTCTTCAGTCTTAGCTGCAGCTACGTTTACGAGTTCGTCCATCAAATCATCGGCATCTACCACCGTACCTTCACGGGTTTTCATCCTACCGCTTGGCAACTCCACCATCCCATAGCTTAAATGCTGAATGCGATCCGCATAGGGCTTACCCAATTTTTGAAGAATCAATTTCAACACTTTCATGTGATAGTTTTGTTCATCTGCTATCACATAAATACTTTCATCGTAGGGAAAGTCTTTATATTTTTCATCTGCCAGTCCCATGTCCTGAGTAATATACACCGAAGTGCCATCCTTTCTTTGTACTATTTTTTCATCCAGTCCTTCGGAGGTCAGATCAATCCATACACTCCCATCTTCTTTTTGAAAAAACACACCACTCTTCAATCCATCCTGCACAAATTCTTTACCTAATAAATAAGTCTGACTTTCAAAATAGTTTTTATCAAAATCTGCCCTTATCCGATGGTAGGTTTCATTAAATCCGGCATACACCCAACTGTTCATTTTTTTCCAAAGTGACACAGTAGCTTCATCGCCTTGCTCCCATGCCAACAACATTTGCTGCGCCTCTTTCATCATGGGCGTATTTTTGTCCGCCTCTTCCTTAGACATGCCATCCGCTACTAATGTCTGCACTTGTTCCTTATGCTTGTCGCCAAACATGACATAGTAATCCCCGACCAAATGATCCCCTTTTATGGACGTTGTTTCAGGAGTTGCACCATTTGCATAGTCTTTCCACATCACCATAGATTTGCAAATGTGAATCCCCCTGTCATTATAAATACAGCTTTTAAAAACATCATTCCCCTGGTTTTTCAAAATTTGGGCGGTACTCCATCCTAAAAAAATGTTGCGCAAATGCCCCAGGTGCAAAGGCTTATTGGTATTGGGTGATGCATACTCTACCATCACTTTTTGATCTGAAGAAACTTTTGCTTCTACTCCATTCGAATAGGCGTTGGCAAGAAAATTTTTCCAATACCTATCTGCAATGGTCAGATTCAGAAATCCTTTGATCACATTGTAGGAACTGATCAATGCAGGGTTTTCCTCCACCAGTCTGTCTCCTATTTCTTTGCCCAAGTCTTCAGGCTTTTTTTTCAATGTTTTCAAAAAAGAAAAAAGCACTAGTGTATAATCTCCTTCAAACTCTGGGTTGGTGGTATTGATGGCTATTTGTTTTTCATTAAAGTTTTGGTCGTATAAACCATTAAGTACTTTCAGCACCACCGGTTTCAATTCTGTAACAATACTCATACCTTAGAAAATTTCGTGCAAACGTACATGAAATTTTTTATCTGAAGTTTCTTATGATTTACAGAAAAAGGCATATTCAAGATCATCCTTTTCCTGATGTAATTATTTAGGGAGAATTTTAAGGAATTCAATTTTACAATTACCTGTTTTTACCAATATCTTCGCCATTCATGAGGCAACATTTTTACAGGGTAAGAAATTTTTTTCTACCCGTTATCGATTTTTTTTATCCACTTTTCAGGAAGTTCATGCCCCTGCAAACTTTTAGATATTTGGCTGTAGGAGGTTGCAATACATTGCTGGGTCTGGTGGTATATTATGTAGCCTATCATTATATTTTTGCTGGTCAGTTTTTTCATGTGTGGTTTTATACTTTTGAGTCTTACACCGCAGCACTGGCAGTTTCTTTTACAGTGGCACTTTTCTGGGGTTTTTTTATGATGAAGTTTGTGGTGTTTGATGACAGCAAAATCAGAGGCCATGTACAGTTTTTAAGATACCTGATGGTGAGCCTGCTGAACCTGACACTGAACTGGCTGCTGCTTAAAGTAGCTGTGGAGTTTTTACACTTCTACCCCACTTTTGCTCAGTTAGGCACTACTGTTGTACTTATCTTTTTTAGCTATCTGGTACAAAGGCATTTTACTTTTAAAAAGGAAGTCATTCCGGATTATGTGGAGCCGGACGAGAAGGGAGAAGTATAATCCATTATTTTGAAATGAATAGTTCAGGGTATTGAAATTTTGGATTGTTTATCGCCTAAAGATTTTATCCTTTTGTTTAGACTGTAAGGGTCGCTGCGTTGATAGTAGCACCACAGTTCAAGTGTGCGACGCAATTTTGCTGAAAGGAGCACAGAAGCTGGGAACAAAAAATTCAATGGCTACTTTTGGAAAAATTGTTATTGTCTCACAATATCTCCTTTCAATCGGAGCAGTTCTGTTTCGGCTAGTTTCATATTGTATCTTGAAGCTATCAATCGGTCATAAGCTTGTGCCAGACTGAGTTGTGCCTCGCGAAGTTGTACAAGTGTGGCCGCACCGTGGCGATAGGTTTCTGATACAATAAACACATTTTCTTTGGCAAGAATGATGTTTTCCTCTTCCAGTTTTAGAGCACGCTGTTGTTGTTGATAGTCTTTGAAAGCATTTAACACCGCAAGGTTTATCAATGATTTCTGATTGTCATACTGCATTTGTTGCAGGTGAATATTTTGTTTGTCCAGCCTGATTTGTCGCCTTATGGCAAATTGGTTAAATACGGGTATGCGTGCTGTGATTCCGTAATTCAATCCATTGAATTGATTGTAAAGTGTAGAAAAATTATTAAGTACTTTTTTGTTGTTGGTACGGCTATAATTATATGCAGATCCAAAGGAAATCGTTGGCCACAAATCAGCCTTGGTTTCTTTTAGGGTATATTGAGCAATCTCAATGCCAGACTTGGACAAAAGCAAAGCCGGGCTTGATTTTTCGATATCTTCCTGAATTTTTCCTAAAGCGATATGCTGATTGAGGGGTATGGTATCTGGCACCACAAACTCATGCTCTTGCACTTTACTGTTCATCACTTGCAGCAGTTGTTGCTTTTGCTGCATGATAAAGGTTTGCTGTTGCATTCGGAGTGCTTTCTGACTATTCAAATCCACTTTGCTTTGCAACACATCTGGTTTGGCTCCGCTTCCAATATCCAATTTGTATTGAGCAAGTTTGGCCCTTTCACTGTTCAGATCAATTTGCACCTCCGTGGCTTTCATCATTTGTTGCTGGCGGGCTATATTGTAATAAACTTTTACAACTTCAGCCACAGTATTCACCACTTGCTGCTGTGCCGTGTAAGCACCTGCCTGCAACAGAACTGCCGCTTTATCACGGGTGGCAAACATTCTTAAACCATCGAACAAAACCCAGTTCAGTCCCAGGCTTGCCTGAATATTGTTGGAGCCCAAATTATTGGACTTTTTTTTAGTGCCATCGGCCAGGGTTTGCCTTTGGTTATTATTATTGAAAGTGGCACTGGTGGTCACATTTACAGATGGCAGAAAAACTACATTTCGATAGCTATAATCGATAGAGGCTACCACCGAATCGTTCTTTGCGATTTGAATATCGTAATTGTTTTGGAGTGCCGTGGCGATGGCTTCATCCAGTGTGAGGAGGCGCTGTGCCTGTGTTTTAATGCACCAGCCAGCATTTAGCGTCAATAAGCAAAAGATATAAACAGGTTTCCAATTCATTGCTAAATATTCTTTTTATAGATGAGCTTTCACAGGAATCTGATGACTCGAATTATGTTCAGCCGCCAGCATTTCATCAAACTCCTTTCTTTTTTTTCTAGATGATATATCGCTGTAAATACATGGAAGAATATAAAGGGTAAGCACCAGAGAAAATATGATGCCACCCACTATTACAATACCCAATGGAATGCGGCTGGTAGCTGCAGCACCAAACGACAAGGCGATGGGTAATGCTCCTAAGGCCATTGCCATACTGGTCATCAGGATGGGGCGCAGGCGTTGGCCTGCTGCATAGAGCACAGCTTGGTTTCGTTCCATGCCATTTTTACGGCTTTGGTTGGCAAACTCCACTATGAGTATACCATTTTTTGTTACCAGACCTATCAGCATGATCATGCCTATCTGCGAAAATATATTTAGCGTTTGATCAAATAACCACAAGGACAGGAAAGCTCCTGCCAATGCAAGTGGTACAGTGATCATGATGATAAGCGGATCTTTAAAACTTTCGAATTGTGCTGCAAGAATAAGATAGATAAGTCCCAGTGCTAACAGAAAGGCAAAACTGGTATTGCTGGTACTTTCTGCAAAATCACGAGCACTACCAGTGAGTGCTGTGGAGAAAGACTCATCCAACACTTTAGAAGCGATACGCTGCATTTCTTTAACGCCATCTCCCACCGTGTGCCCTTCGGTGAGGCCTGCTGAAATGGTGGCAGATTTGAAACGATTGAAATGGTAAATAGAAGGTGGAGTGGTAGATTCTTCGGCAATGGTAATATTATCCAGACTAATCAGATGGCCGATATTGTTCCTCACAAATATTTTCTTTAGATCGTTGGGGTCATCCCGGTTTATTCTATCCACCTGTGCCATCACCTGATATTGCTTTCCACTTTTTGTAAAATACCCCAGCCGTTGATTGCTATAGGCCGTTTGCAGGGCTTGCGACACATCTACAATAGACACGCCCAACTGAGCAGCTTTCATTCGATTCACACGAACTCTTAATTCAGGTTTGTTGAATTTCAAATCAGCATCCACTTGTTGAAGCACGGTACTCTGGTTAGCTTCTTCCAAAAATTGTGGAAGTACAGCAGATAACTTATCAAAATTGTTATTTAGAAGTACAAATTGCACGGCTTGTCCACCACGCCTGTTCACCTGAATAGTCTGGTCTTCGATGGCAAATGCCCGACCGCCAGTGAATTTTGAAACGCCTTTGTTTACATATTGCACAATTTCTTTCTGACTACGAGTGCGTTCAGTGGGTTTCAATAATCGCACCCTCACAAAACCATTATTCACCCCACCAAACATTCTGGCACCGGCCACAGAAAGAACTATTGTGTGTTCCGGAACCGAGTCTATCATGAATTGTGAAACCTGATCAACATATTTGTCCATGGCAGGAAAAGAGGTGCCTTCAGCGGCAGTAAGACTTAAACGAAACTGACTCTGGTCTTCCATAGGTGCCAGTTCGGACTGGATTTTTGAACCAATCTGAAAAATGATTCCAAAGCAGCAAAGCACCAGTAGCCAGGCTGCCCAATGAATATGTCTTTGACGAATGGTGATAAAAGCGCCCATAAAGGCTTTCAGGCTTCGAGCGTATCCGATTTCCAATGCTATAAAGAAAGGCTCCGTTTTACGATAAAACCAGGATTTTTTATGTACATCCTTTTTGGAAACAAACACATTTAGCACGGGAGTAAGTGTAAGCGAAACAAAGGCTGAGATCAGTACAGCTCCGGCTACCACTATTCCAAATTCCCGAAACAACCTGCCCACAAACCCTTGCAGAAAAACGATAGGAAGAAATACTACAGCCAGGGTGATGGAGGTGGCGATGACAGCAAAATAGATTTCTTTGGAACCTTCTAATGCGGCTTTGCGTTTGCTCATGCCTTGTTCCAGTTTTTTGAAAATATTTTCGGTAACAACTATGCCATCATCTACCACCAAACCTGTGGCCAGAACTATAGCCAGCAATGAAAGTACATTGATGGTATACCCCATGATATACATGATGAAGAATGCTCCGATCAAAGAAACCGGTATATCTATCAAAGGTCTGATGGATAGAATCCACTCTCTGAAAAATAAATAGATGATGAGTACCACTAGCCCAATGGCAATGAATAGTGTTTCTTCCACTTCGAGGATAGATTTTTTAATATACTCAGTCTTATCCATTGCGATATTGAAGCTGATATCCTTTGGAGACTCTTTCTTTATTTCTTCTATTCTTTTGTAAAATTCATCCGAAATAGAAACATAGTTAGCACCAGGTTGCGGAATAATAGCCAGAGCAATCATGGGCACACCGCTTTCTTTCAATTGGGTTTCTTCGTTCTCAGGACCCAATACCACATTGGCAATATCCCGCACAAGAATATCTACACCATTCACATTTTTGACCACAATACCAGCAAACTCCTCCTCTGTATCCAGTCTGCCAAAAGTTCTGATGCTCAATTCTGTATGATCACCTGTAAGTTTACCGGAAGGGAGTTCTACATTTTCTCTTTGTAAAGCACGCTGAATTTCGGCAGGTGTTACATCGAAGGCTGTCATCTTGTTGGGATCGATCCAAAGTCGCATGGCGAAACGTTTTTCGCCCCAGGTATCTATGCTGCTTACGCCAGGAATGGTTTGCAACCTGTCCACCAAAATATTGGTGGCATATTCTGATAGTTCCAATGGATTTTTTGAATCGCTTTGGACCGTCATAGCCAGAATGGGTTCGGCACTGGCATCAGCCTTACTTACTGAGGATGGCGCATCCAGATCATCTGGCAGTTCTCTTTGGGCAGAGGCAACTTTGTCCCGAACGTCGTTTGCGGCTGCTTCCAGGTCCGCTCCCACTTCAAATTCCACGTTGATGCTACTGCTTCCATTGCTGCTGGAAGAGGTAATGTTTTTTATACCAGGAATACCATTGATAGCTTCTTCTAGTGGTTCGGTTATTTGCGACTCAATAATGTCTGAATTGGCACCTGAATAGCTAGTTCGTACGCTGATGTTTGGAGGGTCAATGGCTGGATAATCCCGCACCCCCAAAAACTTAAAGGCTATTACACCAAAAACGATAATAACCAGGTTCAATACTATCGCCAGCACAGGCCTTCTTAAACTTAATTCCGAAATATTCATAAATCAGTAATCGCAAATTTATCATCATCCAATTTTCAAAATACAAGACACACTACAGGAAAAATTCAAAGATTCACAAAGTCCTGTCGCATTCTATTTTTCATCGAACATATTGGTCGAATCATCATATCAATCTTCCAACTTTTACTTCTGCTTCTGGTTTCAATGTCATTAAACCACTTGCCAAAATGGTATCGCCTACTTTTACGCCAGCAGTAATTTCTACTCTGGCAGAATCTCTTGTTCCTATTTCCACGTCATTAAAAACAGCTTTACCATCTCTGAACAACACCACCTGTTTGCCTTTCGCAGTGGGCACTACAGATTGAGAGGGTACAAATATGGCCATACTATTTGGTATAAATTCGATCTTAACCTTGGCAAATACACCTGGCACAAGACCTGCTGTATTTCCAAAAACACGGGCACGAAGCATCAGACTTCGATTATTCATTTCTACATTGGATTCAGTGGCATAAACCTTGGCGGCGTATTCATGATCATTGCCCTGTACAGTAAAATGAACTATCTGTCCAGTGCCAATTCTCCCAATATATTTTTCTGGAATGGAAAAATCCAATTTCAATTCACTCACCTGATTAATGGTTGCAATGACAGTGGCAGGTGTGACATAAGCACCAGGACTAATATTTTTTAACCCTATCTTACCACTAAAGGGAGCTCGAACTTCTGATCTGAAAATTTCCGTTTTTATCAAATTGATATCAGCCTGAATATTGTTTAAGTTTAGTAATGTGATATCATAATCATTCTTGCTGATTCCCTGAATTTTCAGTAGCTGGGAGGCTCTGTTTTCATTGCTTTTTGCAATGGCCAATTGTGATTGTAGTTTTTTTGATTGTGCCTGCAAATCGCCATCATATATCTTAGCAAGTAATGCGCCTTTGCTTACAGCTCTTCCTTCAGAAATATATAAACCAACTATCCGACCCGAAACCTCAGAATGTATTTCTGTTGCCTCATTGGCTACTATACTTCCAGGTATTTCAATCAACTCAGAATAGGATTCTGTTTTGATCACATATCCATCTAAGGTTGGTGCAGGTCGTTTGGATGGACCATTCTTTGGATCCGCTTTTTTTGCTTGGCATGCCAGCAATAAAAGGGATAACAAAAAGACACTTACCAGACTTTTACAATTGCATTCAGTATTCATCTTGCGATCTTATTTCTAAATTTGTAATTTGTATTCAGTGAGACGATATAACCAGAAAAACCTTGCTGAAGTTTTGAATAAATATTTAAGATCGAAAGGCCTTCCATTGCACCAATCAACTATATTCAACCACCTGAAACTACATTTAAGCCATGTTTTATCTTGTTTGCTTTGTGCATCAGGTCGGCTTTTTCATTACTAATAATGGTTACGTGCCCCATCTTTCTGCCTGGCTTGGTTTGTCTTTTTCCATAAATATGAAAAAATGCATTTTCAATTTTCAACATGTCCGTTAGTCCTTCATAATATGCCTCACCACTATGGCCTTCGGCACCTATGATATTTTGCATGAGGGATGGCATAATAGCATCCGTGCAACCCAATGGATAATCCAGCATCACTCGCCATAGCATATCGAACTGAGAACTATAATGCGCTTCGATGGTGTGGTGGCCGCTATTATGAACTCTTGGAGCCGTTTCATTTACCAGCACATCGCCTTCGCGAGTTACAAACATTTCAACAGCGAAAATTCCCGGTGAGTTGAAGTTTTTAATTGTTGTCAAAGCAATGGCTTCTGCCTTATAATACGCCTGTAGTTCAATTTCTGCCGGGCATAGCTGAAAACTAAGCTGGTTAAGAATTGGATCAAAAAGCATTTCTACTGCCGGATAGATGGCCATTTTACCGTCTGAAGCCACCGCAATCATCATGGCAATTTCTTTAGCAATCTGTACCTTTTTTTCCAAAACACTTAGGGTATTAAATCCTTTTTCGATTTCTTTTTCATCATTAATTATTTGTACGCCTCTGCCATCATATCCGCCTTCGGCTAATTTATGCACCGCTGGCAAAAAAGATTTATTTTCTAATACTTCTGTCAGATTGTTGGTAAGCACATAGGCCGAGGTGGGAATGCTATTGTCCGAATAATATTTTTTTTGCAATGCTTTATTGCAAATGATGCGTAACACGGATGGTTTTGGATACACTTTTCTGCCCTCTTTTTCCAATTGCTCTAGTGCATCAATATTTACATGTTCAATTTCTATGGTGATGGCATCCAGATTTTTACCAAAATTGTAAACATCATCAAAATTCCTGATGTCTCCTGGCACAAAATGATGGCATAAACTGGCTGACGGACAATCCGGATCATTCTCCAGTACAAAAGTTTCAACTGGATAATTTGCAGCACTCTGCAACAACATACGACCCAATTGGCCACCACCTAAAATTCCGATTTTTTGCATGGCGCAAAGATAGGTAAGCCACAATTTGTGCCCGATACTTATTTATAACAATTAGTTGTAACTAATTCAACGGTTATCAGTTAATTTTACCGCGATCACTAGTTAATATTAAAGGCAATTATTGTATAGATGATGAAAAGAATTTTAGGAATAATTTTATTTTCGACTGTATTCATTAGCCTGCATGCGCAGACATCCTTCTCCTCTTCCGCCGGTGTTTCGGCTTCTTTCCTGAGCTATCAGTTGGGTTTTCAACGACCAAAAGAATCCTATACCAAAAAGGAGGCAAACCTAAAGACCTTATTTGAAGTGAAGGATCTTGAGTGGCCTGCAAAATATATGTATATCCGATCTTTCAAATACGATAGCCAATTGGAAGTGTGGGTAAAGAATACGGTGAGTGAAAAATATAAATTATTAAAAGTATATAAAGTATGCGCACTGGCAGGCACATTAGGTCCAAAACGATTTGAAGGTGATTATCAGGTGCCAGAGGGGTTTTATCATATTAACGAATTTAACCCCAATAGCAGCTACTATCTGTCTCTGGGGATCAATTATCCGAATGCTTCGGACAGGGTTTTGAGCGATTCGTTGAAACCTGGAGGAGATATTTATATTCATGGCGGCTGTGCCACCGTAGGATGTATTCCTATTTTGAATGATCAAATTGATGAGTTGTATATTTTGGCAGCAGCAAGTAAATCCACTGGGTTGGACTATATCCCGGTGCACATTTTCCCAATAAAATTTGATGTTCAGAAAAGTTATGAATATTTGGGACGGTTTACCAAAGACAACCCAGCAATGAAAGCTTTTTCGGCAGTGATGGAAGATGCATACGATTATTTTGAACAATACAAACAAATGCCGGTGGTAATGATAAAAGACGATGGAGACTACGAGGTGGCCAATGCATTGCCCAGGGTTTTAAAGTTTCAACCAAAGCTAAGACCTAAGGTTACCCATAAACCAATAGTTAGAAAGATAGATGCGGTAGCAAATTCTGTAGCCAAGTGGCCTGAGTATTCAGAAGGTGGCGAAGCCTATGCCGCTTATTTGAAAAAAATAGGGAAGGAATTAGTAAAAGAATTGCCAGAAAACAGACAAAAAGTATATGCACAGGTAGAGTTTATCATTGATAGAGATGGCACCCCAGTTAATTTTAAAGTCTTAAACGGGGTGGATGAATATTTTAATTCCATGCTTATCAAAAAAATGGAAGAGATGGCTAAATGGAAGCCTGCCCTATTTCATGATAAAGCGGTAGCCAAAAAAATGGTACAAACCGTAGCTGTTGGATTCGATTAATATCAATAATTAGTTCAACTCAAAAACCTGTGTAGTAAATGGCCGGCAGTTAACAGAGTCGTTAAGCTGAATGGTTTCTTTGGAGACTACCTCAGATCCGTTTTTGAAATTTTTTGTTCGTTCGCGATACCTGTCCAGAGATATGGAGGTAGACTTTTCGTTAGTATTCAACACGCACATGATGGTTTGCTTTTCACAATATCTGAAATAAACATACACACCATTTTGGGGTACAAATTGCATGAGTTTCCCGTTTTTGAGTGCCGATGAATTTTTTCTAAAATTGGCCAATGTTTTAATATACACAAACACCTGATTTTCTTTTTCGGTTCTTCCAGACTGGAGGAATTTATTCTTAGGATCGTTCTCCCATCCACCTGGAAAATCTTTGCGCACATACCCATCATTGGGAGAAGTAATCCCTGCCATCAATACTTCGTTGCCATAATACATTTGAGGAATACCACGTGTGGTCAGCATCCAACCAAAAGCAGCTTTATATTTGGCTGTGTCTTCGTTCAGTACACTGTAAAACCGGGGCAAATCATGATTATCTAAAAATACTACCTGACGCATAGGATCTTCATAAACAAAATCCTGAGCCAGGGTGGTGTATAATTTATTTACCCCATTCGTCCAACCAAAAGGTTCGGTTAAAGCCGCCTGAATACCATAAAATAAAGTTTGAAAATCGGTGGTAGCCTGAAGATTACTCTTAAAAGGAATATTGTACTTGTTTTGGCAGAAATAGCTTTGGTTGGGCACACCATGCACCCAGGTTTCACCAAAAAGGGTAATCTGTGGATATTCTTTGTATAACGCTTCGTTGCAGCGATTCATAAACTTTAGATCATTGTAGGCGTAGGTATCAATTCTCCAACCATCTATTCCAAATTCTTCCACGGTCCATAAAGCATGTTGAATCAAAAAATTTTGTACCATTTCATTATCCTGATTCCAGTCTGGCATGGAAGTTACAAACCAGCCTTTTTCAAATATTTTTCTATCTTCTGCTGATGCATAGGGATCAAAAGCAACCTGGTCTTTGTAGCTGGTTTGTGTGAATGTTGGCCAACGATGAAACCAGGAACTATCTGGCTGGTCCTTATATAAAACATGTTCTGTTCCCACATGATTGTACACTGCATCCTGAATCATTTTCATTCCTTTGGCATGCACTGCCTCTATTAGTGCATGATAAGCTTTTTCGCCACCCAGACGCCGGTCTATTTTATAATGATTGGTAAATGCATATCCATGTTCGGTACGATTCGGCATATCGTTTTCTATCACTGGGTTAAGCCAAAGTGTTGTAACACCTAAGTCCTGCAAATAGTTCAGATGATTTTGAATGCCTTTCAGATCTCCTCCATGACGGTTGAAAACAGAATCTCTGTTCAGTGTTTGATCCAGCATACCCATTACCCTGTCGTTTGTGGGATCTCCATTGCTGAACCGGTCAGGCATAATCAGGTACATGAGATCTTCTGATCGCACACCTTTTGCAAATTGAATGCCATTGCCCTGTCTTCGTGGTTTCAGCTCAAACTGGAATTTTTGTCCTTTCTTTTTAGAAGGGTTATTCATACTTATTTCCACAGTCTGTGGCCGGGCATCAGGTGCAATTTCGATATCAAAAAATGCATATCGTTTGTTGGAAACAGTTTTAACATCTAAAATCTTTACATCCCTACTTGATGAGCTTGCTGTTATCCTATTGCCTACCAGAATAATTTTTGGATCAGGCTGATGTACCATCAACTGTATTTTGTTATGCTTCATACCAGCCCACCAATGGGTGGGATATACATCCAAACGCTGTGCCGATGCTTGTAAAGTCAGGAAAACAATAAGGCAGGTAAAAAAAACTTTTCTCATCTCAATAAATTAAAACGGGAATTACTTATTCGATTCAAATTTTATAGTCAGAACATAGATAGCACCCAAAATCATTAACACGCCTGCCACTATCAAATAATATATGGCCTGATTTTGAAAAACACTACTCACAATCGGGCCACCGAACACCCCATTTATTATTTGAGGAATTACAATGAAAAAATTAAAAATCCCCATATAAATCCCCATCTTTTTTTGAGGAATAGTTTCGATGAGCATTGCATAGGGCATAGCCAAAATGCTGGCCCAAGCAAAACCAATTCCAAACATACTGATCCACAAGTAATCAATATCCTTTATTATATACATGGAAATTAAACCCAGTCCACCAAAAAGAAGTGCCAAGGCATGTGTTTGCTTCTTTCCGATTTTTGCGGCCAGAGGAATTAGAATGAAAGCAAAAGGGATGGCAAAAAAATTATACAATCCAAAAAGATAACCCACATAATCTCCGGCTTTATTAAAAGTTCCCGAATGCGTATCGTCTGGTAATAGACCAAAATGGTGAGTGGCTACGGCACTGGTTGAATATACCCACATAGAGAACAAGGCAAACCATGAAAAAAACTGTACTAAGCCCAGCTTTTTCATGAGTGAAGGCATTTTCTTAAAATCTTTCAGAATATCGCCAAAACCCGATTTGGTTTCTTCCTGAGCGGCATCTTCTGAAAATAGACTTAACTGCTGCGGACTGTATTCTCTAGTTGTTAGAATTGTGTAAAGAATAGTAATGATCAGAATAATGGCACCAACATAAAAAGAGTAAATCACATTATGTGGAACAAATCCAGCCTCTGCCATATTGGATACGCCAAGTTTTGTAAACAATACCGGCAACGATGAACCCGCTACTGCTCCAATACCAATTAATATAGTTTGCACACTAAAGCCCAGTGTACCTTGTGCTTTTGGCAACATATCTCCTACCAAGGCTCGAAATGGTTCCATTGAAATATTGACTGAGGCATCCATTAAGGCAAGAAAAATAACCGCCAAAACCAAAACATTGGCAGCAAAATAATGTGTAACTGTGGCAGAGTTGGGCAGGAAAACCAAACCCAGGGCACAAAGGACAGCACCTATCAAAAAGTAAGGTTTTCTTCTTCCAAATTTTCCCCAGGTATGGTCGCCCATGTGACCAATAATTGGTTGGACAATGAGTCCTGTTACGGGTGCCACCAACCAAAACCATGAAAGCTGGTGAACGTCTGCACCAAAATTGGCTAATATCCTACTGGCATTACCGTTCTGCAAACCGAATGCCATCTGAATACCCATAAACCCCATACTCATATTGATGATTTGGGCCAATGTCAATGCTGGCTTTTTTGTAAATTCTTTAGGCATGTCAATCGTTGATTATTTTTAAAGAGATCCTAGGTCAATCGTTCATTCCTTATCCCGATAAGACAAATATAATATGTATTGAATACACATTAAAATAAATCTATAAAAAAACCCCTGAAGGGGTTTTGAAAAAATCTTACACCGTGTAGCCGTTAGGGAAAATGGCTCCTTTTTTGGTTACAACAATCCCATCCTTTACTGTATACAATTCGTTTTCGCTATTTGGAAGGTGCGGACCGCCAATTAGTCGAACATCGTCACCTATTCTACAGTTTTTATCGATAATACAGTTTTTAAGGAAACATCTTTTGCCAATACCAATTAAGGGTAAACCTGTATTTTGACTATTGTTCATTTCTTCAAGTGTTTCGTAATAATCACTTCCCATGATATAACAACTGGCAACAGTGGAACCATAACCGATACGCGAACGAATACCGATAACACTATGCTCTATGCGTGATGCATTGATGATACACCCATCGGAGATCACTGTTTTCTCCAGCGTAGTACCGCTAATTTTGGCTGGTGGTAACATACGTGGTCTAGTATAGATAGCTTTAGTATTGTCAAACAGATTAAACTCAGGAACATCGGATGTTAGGTCCAGATTAGCTTCAAAGAAGGAGTAAATATTTCCAATATCGGTCCAGTATCCATCGTATTGGTAGCTGGCAACTTTATAATCAGTAATAGAAGATGGAATTATTTCTTTACCAAAGTCTGTGGCATCAGGATGTATTTTTAGCAGTAAGTCTAACAACAATTTTCGATTAAATATATAAATACCCATAGATGCCAGGTAGTTCCTTCCCTTCTGTTGCATAGCTGTGCCGGTATCGCTTACCCAATCGCCCAAAGATTCTTTTGCAGGTTTTTCTACAAACGAAGCAATCAGATTATTTTCATCTACTTTTAGAATTCCAAATTCAGGAGCTTCCCTGTCGCCAACCGGAATGGTGGCAATTGAAATATCTGCTCCACATTTTTTATGGTTTTCAAGCATCAGATTAAAATCCATCTGGTACAACTGATCACCGGAAAGTATCAATACATATTCACTTGGAAAGGCGGTTAAATGTCTCAAACATTGTCTCACTGCATCTGCGGTACCCTGATACCAGGCTGGATTGTCGGGTGTTTGTTCAGCGGCAAGAATATCGACAAAGGCGGTGCTAAATGCACTAAACCGGTAAGTGTTTTTTATATGACGGTTTAGGGATGCTGAGTTAAACTGCGTTAGTACAAACATCCGGATAATCTCGGAATTGATACAGTTAGAAATAGGGATATCTACTAATCGGTATTTTCCGGCAATAGGCACAGCGGGTTTCGATCTGGAGCTTGTTAGAGGAGCCAATCTGCTTCCTGCTCCTCCTCCCAAAATCATGGCAATAATCTCGTTTGAAATGCTCATAAAATTTATTTTTATTGGTTTGAATGATTTATTAATAAATGTAAATATAAAAATTTCTTCATCGTCAAATAGTATTACATCAGTCTGTAAATTATACCTCCATTGTTCCTACCAGTGATTCATATAGGGCGATATATTTTTTGGTGGAGGAAGTCCAGCTATGGTCAATCCCCATTATTTTTTCGGTAATCTCCTCAAATTTTTCCTTCTTCTTATTGTATAACTCAACCGCCCGGCCTACTGTATAGGCCACATCAGCTACACTTGATTGTTCCATGGTAAGTCCAAAACCACCTGGGGCACCATAATCTACAACAGTATCTTTCAATCCGCCAATGTTTCTAACCATTGGTATCGTACCATAACGTAGTGCATACAATTGATTCAAACCACAAGGTTCCACCCGACTAGGCATCAACAAGAAATCCGAACCTGCATACATGATATGACTAAGGGGTTCACTATAACCGATATAGGTACTAACATAACCTTTAAAATCACGGCTCAATTTATCCAGAGCGGCTTCTACATTCGAGTTTCCTGAGCCTAAAATCAGAAAATTGGCCTTACCTCCATGTTGATATACAGACTGCCTGATGGCTTCTGGCAGGATGTCTGCCGCTTTTTCGCTCACTAATCTTCCAATAAAACTTATTAATGGTTTTTGGGGGTCAAGGCCAAACTGTTTGGCCAGATGCGCTTTGTTTTTTGCTTTGCCTTCTTTAAAGTTGGTAGCATCAAAATTTTCTACAAGATAAGAATCGGTAGCTGGATCCCATACTTCGGAATCGATACCGTTTATGATCCCGCTGCACTTGCCACGTTCGTATTCGAACAAGGCTTCAAGTCCGGCAGCAGAATGTCGCAACTCTTCCATATAATTGGGGCTTACTGTAGTAACCTTCCAGGCACATTTTACAGCGGATGCCATTGGGTTGATATCGTTGTTCCAATCCAAATAGCCCCAGTTCCAGGTGTCGTATGCAGGAATCATGTAGTATTTATCCCACCCAAATTGTCCCTGGTATTCTCCATTATGTATGGTAAAAACGGTAGGGATATTGCCTAACTGATAGCGAAAGGCATAAGCATGTTTGCAAAAAAATGGTATAAAACCGGCATGTTGATCATGGCAATGAATAATGTCGGGCTTATGTTGCCAAAAACACATCCAGTCGCAAACAGCTAATTGAAAAGCAATAAATCGTTCTCTGTCATCCTCATAACCATAAATTTTTTCTCTATCCAGCATACCATTGATATCGATAAGATAAAGATCAAATCCAAGTTTATTTGTTTTTTCTTTTATCACACTGTACTTGAACCATTTTGAACCCAAAGCCTGCCCACCTTCATGCACCAATTCCCATTCATTGTTGAACAAAAACTTAGTACGGTACATAGGCATTACCACTTTTGCAATATGTCCTAAATCGTTTTGATATTTGGGTAGGGCTCCAACCACATCTCCTAAACCGCCTGCTTTTGCCATTGGGAAACATTCAGCCGACACGTGTATTATCTCCATAATAATCTTTTGGTTTGTTTAAAAGTAGGAATATTTTATTAATAGCAAAAAGATATTTAACCGTTTAGAAAAAATACTAAACTATTTCAAAGATGAACCAAATCTGAAACCGAAATCGCCATGTATATTTGAGTTTAGATTTCCTGAACCAAGGATTTCTTCTATCAATTTAATCCCATCCAGTATGACCACGAACAACAAAAAAGGCCGCTATTGCGACCTTTAAAACATTGAATATTTTTTTTGAATAATTACTATTTAGCAGGAGCCTGTTCTATCAACTCCATAAACTGATCCAGTTTTGGCGTAATAATAATTTCTGTTCTACGATTTCTGGTTTTGCCAAGTTCTGAATTGTTATCAGCCACCGGGTTATACTCTCCTCTCCCGCCAGCGGTCATCCTTTTTGGATCAATACCATAAGTGTTTTGCAAAGCCTGTACTACCGAAGATGCTCTCAACGAACTCAAATCCCAATTGTTTCTGATATTCGGTCTGTTGATAGGCACATCATCAGTATTACCCTCCACCAGTACTTCAAAGTCTTTATAGTCCATGATTATTTTAGCTATTTTTCCGAGTATGTCTCCAGCTCTTTCCGAAATCTCATAGCTTCCGGTTTGGTAAAGCATATTGTCCGATAAAGAGATATATACCACACCTTTCAGCACCTTTATGTCCACATCCTTCAAATCCTCTCTACTCAAGGAGCGAGTAAGATTATTCACAAGGATAAGGTTCAATGAATCGCTTTTATTTTTTGCATTCACCAAATGCTGAATGTACTTATTAGAGGCATTTATCTCATCCACCAATTTGGAAATATTCACATTGCCTTGTGCAGCTTGGTTGAGACTTTTATCCAATGTAGTTTGCAATGTTAAAAGAGCCTGTTTCAAAGAAGCATTATTGGCCTTTTCTTGCTCAAGTAGTTCTTCTAAACTTTTTACTCTTGCCTGACTGGTAGCCAAATCCAACTTTGTTGCCTGATAGCTGCTGTTCAGATTGTTATAATCGGTTTGCAAGGTATTAAACTTCTTAGTACTTACACAACCCGTCAAAATAAGTCCGCTTGAAATTACTAGTGCCGACCTCATTAAAAAATGTTTCTTTATCATTACGATTTAATTAATTACACAATATTTTAGATTATTTTCCTTTGTAAAAGGGCTTTGGGCTCAGAGGAAGACAAAATAAATGCCTAAGTTGCAACCGGAATAAGAAAAACAGTTAAAACAGGTTCTGAATGCTCCTTTTTTAACATTGCTCCAACTTATCCATTTTTATTTGAATATTTAAAATAGACTGATAAATGTCAACAGTAGAAAAGAAAACAGAGGTTATTATTGTTGGTCAGGGTTTATCAGGTACATTCCTTTCCTGGTGTTTGGAACAGCAAGGTGTAGATTATATAGTCATAGATAACAATGCGATTAATGCTTCCTCAAAAGCATCCTCCGGAGTCATAAATCCAGTTACAGGAAGAAGAGTGGTAACCGTGTGGATGGATGAGATCATTATTCCCTTTGCAGAAAAAACTTATCAACAGATAGGAAATTTTTTGAATATTGAAGCCATTTCCAAAACGGGGATTATTGACTTTTTCCCCAATCCATTTATGAAGGAAAGTTTTCTAAAAAAGATAGAATTGCAGGCACCCTATATTGAATTAATATCCGAAGAAGAACCGTACCAGCCTCTTTTTAATTTTGAATTTGGAATTGGAAAAATCCAACCTGCGTTTGTCGTTCATCTGCCTAAGCTTTTACCTGCCTGGCAGGAATTTCTGCTACAACATAACAAACTTATAAATTCAGCCTTTCTGTTCTCAAAACTTGTAGTTGCCCCCGAAAAAATAATTTATGATAATATAGAAGCCAAACAGATTGTGTTTTGTGATGGAGTTGAAGGCAACCGAAACCCTTATTTTTCATTATTGCCTTTTGCACTTAACAAGGGAGAAGCCTTAATCATTGAAGCACCCGAAGTTTCAAATGAATTCATTTATAAAAAATCGGTAGCATTGGTGCCTTATGGAAAGGATGGATTGTTTTGGGCCGGATCCAATTACATTTGGGATTTTGACGATGACCAGCCAACTGAAACTTTTAGAAAATCTACCGAAGTCGCTTTAAAAAACTGGCTAAAAGTTCCTTTTAAAATATTGGAACATAAAGCGGCCATAAGACCGGCTACTGTTGAAAGGAGACCATTTGTAGGCTTTCATCCTAAGTTTCAGAATGTTGGTATTCTTAATGGTTTGGGCACAAAAGGATGTTCGCTGGCACCCTATTTTGCTCACCAGCTTTCTGATCATATAATAAATGGCACTGGCATTGAAAAAGAGGCAGATTTAGGCAGGTTTTCGGGAATACTATCTCGAACATCCTTGTAGGGTATCCCCTGAATTAGGGATGTGACACAGAGAAAATTATCTTCATAATTATATACATTAGTACTGGCTTAAAATCTACTGCCAGTAAACCCTGTCATCCCTTGCCAATTGGTTTTAAGTCTAAGCATTAACCCATAAACTTATAACCATGGCAAAACAGAAAAGTCTTTCATTTTCCTTTAAGATCCGAGGTCAGCAAAGGAACATTCCACAGGAAGAGACAACAATGGGGAATGAATTTTTCGACCTCACAGCAACCTATGACACCAGTGTGGCAAGAAGTATTTCAGTACCCATTGAAGTTACCCTGGGCAAGAACGATTATGTAGAACTCACTTTCACCGACTCAACTACCTGGTTTGGAAATAGCGATACCCTTATCGAGTTATTTCCTGAAGTAAACTTTCAGTCTAGGTCGTCAGAAGATATGCCTGAGCTGCCTTTGCAAGTAAGTTCGGATGATAGTTCGCGTAGTATTTTATCCCAGCTCGGATTGAAACTCTTCAAAAAATTTTCAAAAAAAGCAGTGGATGTGGGCATGATTAAGATTGCCGAATCGGTACAGAAGAAAACTTTAAAAGATCGATCAGGATTATATCAGGTAGATTCTAATTTCGATCTACAGCCGATCAAAAGCATTGACTCCACTAGGCCTGTATTATTGTTTATTCATGGAACCGTCTCCTCCACTCAGGGTTCATTTTCGGAATTAAAAACAAGTGCTACCTGGCAGGGGATTCAAAAAATTTACGGAAACAATATTTTGGGTTTTGAGCATGAAACACTCACAAAAAGTCCACTACAGAATGCACTTGAATTGTTGACTGTATTACCAAAAAATTTGAATCTGCATCTTATTTCCCATTCAAGAGGCGGCTTGGTGGGCGATTTATTAGTTCGGTTTGCGGAAAATAAGGAAGGCTTTTTAAATGCCAGCATGGAGTTGCTCGAATCTGAAAAACGGGAAGATGACATTCAATACATCAAATCCATTCAGGCTATTCTTGAAAAAAAATCATATACAATAGAACGATTTGTGAGAGTGGCCTGTCCAGCTCGAGGTACCTCTATACTGGGTAACCGTGTGGATATTTTTCTGAATGTTTTGGTAAATCTGGTAAGCATTTCTAACCCGGTTTTGCATCCCATAATGGAAGGGCTGAAAGCGTTGATCAGTCAGGCAATAGAAACTAAAAATGATCCTGAGGTTCTGCCAGGCCTAGAGGCTATGAATCCCGAATCAGTTTTTTTAAAGGCATTAAACACGGTAAAAATTGTAGAAGAGGAAAGGCCAACTGCTTTTGAAAATAAACTCACAGTGATATCGGGTAGTAGTGCCTTAAGCCTAAGTCTGAATGGGCTAAAGGTGTTGCTAACAAAGTTTTTCTTTAAATGGGAAAAAAATGATTTGGTAGTGGATACCGCTTCTATGTATCAGGGTGCCAGAAGGCAGGATCCGGTTCAATTTTTTCTGGATGATGGCAATAATGTAAATCACTTTAATTATTTCACAAACAAAAAAACCCAGGATGCACTATTTATAGCACTAATTGCAAGCACAAAGCAAATTCCTACATTCAAAGAAATAGATGTAGAAAATTATGCTGCATTGGATAGAGGTATATTTGGATTGGAAGGTGGAAAACTCGGTGTGGTGAAAGCATCCGGGAAAAAACCAATTGTCATGTTATTACCTGGCATAATGGGTTCATTTTTAGAAGAAAAAAACAGAGCCATCTGGATCAATTATTTTTCTTTTGCTTTGGGCGGACTTACTAAACTTAAGATTGAGAATAACGATATAGATGCCACTGGAGTGATCAAAACTTCCTACAAAGATCTAGCTGAGTACCTGAGTGCAAGCTTTGATGTTGAGGTATTCCCATTTGACTGGCGTAGGCCGGTAGCGGAGGCTGGGTCAGCCTTAAACAATCGGATCATTGAGCTCATGGCGTTCAGACAGCCTATCCATGTCATAGCACATTCTATGGGTGGTTTAGTCATCAGAGACATGGCGATTAACTATCCCCAAACCTGGGATATGCTCAATGGTCAGAACACTTTCCGAACCATTCTGTTAGGTACTCCGTGGATGGGATCATACAGAATTGCCAACGTACTGAGTGGACGGGATGATATCATAAAACAATTGGATAAAATTGACTTTGTTCATTCTAAATCCAAGTTGATTAATATGTTTGCAAAATTTCCCGGACTTCTGGCACTCCTCCCCATCAGAGCTGAGGATATTGACTTTAGTAGTCGGAAAGAATGGGAAGCTTTTGTAACTGCCACTGGCCTCCATTGGGAAATTCCAAACAATCAATTGCTCTCCGATTTTGCAGCCTTCAAAAAAAACATCAACGACAAATTAGATACACTCAATCATCAAAATATCATTTACGTAGCAGGTAAGGATGAGGAAACTGTAAACGGCTATAAAATAGAAAATGGGCAATTGTCCTTTAGCATAACACCCGAAGGCGACCAAAGTGTGCCCTGGGAAACTGGTATTCCCAAACATATCAACCGACAAACATCCTTATACTATACCAATGCTACTCACGGTGGTTTGTCGCTAAAGAAGTATTTGTTTCAGGGCCTAAAAGAACTACTGGACAAGGGCTCTACCTCCTCCAACGATTTTAGCCGAAATCCTTTGCCAACCATTGCCCCAACCCGTGGAGGAGCCAAAGAGAAATTCAATTTTGACACTTCTGAAAAAAGTATTGAAGCCGTTTTGCTTGGATTAGGAAGAGAAACTACTGCCGATGAAATAAACACACCAATTCTGAAAACATCTGTCACCAAAGGGGATATGATATATGCTACTTACCCTGTGTTGATGGGGCATTTTGCCAATGATGGTATATATAATGCAGAAATAGTTGCCAATAAATATCTCGATGGAAAACTTTCATTACAACATTCATTAAACATATATCCAGGCAATATTGGCACCCATAGTATTTTCATGAGCGACAATCCTATGTTCAAAGGCTGTATTGTTTGTGGCTTGGGACAAGCAGAGCTACTGAATGCATTTCAGTTATCTAGAACTATTGAAAATGCAGTAGCCAATTACCTGCTCACTCTTTATAAAACTAAAACAGACAATAATCCTATAAAATCAAAGATTGGATTATCTTCTTTAATCATCGGTGCAGGTTATGGTGGTATGGCCATCGAAAGTTCGGCAAGAGCCGTACTGCAGGGGATAGTGAATGCTAATATCAAGGTGCTTCAGCTTACAGGATCCGAAGACCATTATGTGGATGAAATAGAATTTATAGAGTTGTTTGAAGATAAAGCCATCACCTGCTACTACAGTCTAGCCAACCTCATCAAAGGAAATAGCGATGGAATGAATCTGGCTTGGAAGGACAAAAAATTAAGGAGCAGACCGGGGTCAAGAAAAAGAGTTTTGATAGATACTAACCCCGATTGGTGGCAAAGACTTAGTGTGATCGCCAACGATCAGGATTCGGGAAAACAAAAACAAGATGATACAGATAAAGTGCTCTCCTATTTTTCCAGCACCAATAATGCCAGAGAAGAAAAAAAACAATTGCACCACAATCTACCTTTGATAGAAACACTACTCAACGAAATTTCTATCAGAAAAAACTGGTCGGCAGAAAAGTCAAAAGCCATATTTGAATTATTAATACCGACCGACTTTAAAGAAACCATTAGAAGGAACTCTCCCATACTCTGGGTATTGGATAAATTTACCGCTTCTTTCCCCTGGGAACTTTTGCAAACTGGATTGAGTACCGAAAAACCTCTTTGTGTATCTGCCGGAATGATTCGGCAGTTAGCCACCGGCGACTACAAAGCCACTACCCCCATAAAGAACTTTAATGCCCTAGTAGTAGGCGATCCGTATTTGGATGGTTTTAGCAAAGCTGGTCAGTTACAAGGTGCTGAAAAAGAAGCCAGAACAGTGTATGATAAACTTAAGCAAGTAAACGAATTGAACGTAGAAGATCCACTGATAAGATCAAACAGCGATGAAATATTAACCGCCCTATTTAAACAGGATTATAAGATTCTTCATCTGGCCGGACATGGCTTATTTAATGAAAAAGACCCTTTCCAAAGTGGCATGTTGATTGGGAAATTGAAGGGAAAAGATGAGCCCATGTTTTTAACCCCACAACACATAAATCAATTACCCTCCACTCCTGAATTTGTGTTCATCAATTGTTGTTTTTTGGGACGAATCAATCCTTACGCTGAGGAATTCTCTATTAACCGATTTAGATTGGCCGCAAACCTTGGCACTCAACTAATAGAAAATGGGGTAAAGGCAGTAGTGGTGGCCGGCTGGGAAGTGGATGACAGAGCAGCGCTGGAGTTTGCTAATGTTTTTTATGATTGTATGCTGAAAGGATACAATTTTGGAGACGCTGTGCTACAAGCCAGAAAAGAAATATTTAGAAAGTTCCCACATTCCAATACATGGGGTGCTTTTCAATGCTATGGACAACAACATTACAAATTTGGTTTACGCCGAAATAGAGAACGTTATAGCCGAACTTATGACATTCCACAAATTGCCGAAAATGATCTGGATAATCTGATTAGCAAATCCGAAGTTTCATTTTATGACTCCAATGATTTATTAAACGAATTAAAAGACATATCCGACGCAATCAAAAAGGCAGGATTTAATAATCCTGAGGTAAGGCAAAAAGAAGCACAGGCCTACATGGAATTGTATGAGTTTGAGAAAGCGGTGAGTTTATACAATGATTTGTTTAAAACCGAGAACGCCAGTTTTGATGTAAAAGCACTGGAAAACTTCCAGAATATTTCCGTAAATAAAGAAATAGCCAGATACCTGACTTTAGAAAAATCGACTGAAAAGGAAGTGAAAGCAGTAACAGAAAAAATTGAAGAATGTATTACCAACCTCAAAAATTTATTAGCGATTTGGACCACAGGACATCGGTATGCTTTAATTGCAAGTGCTTACAAACGCAAAGCTTTTGTCTTTGGCGTCGATAAAAAATTTCAAAAAGAAAAACTGACAGCCATGGAGACTTCGGCCAATAATTATTTTGAAGCTTTTCAAAGGGCCAGCAGTAGCTATCCATATTGCAACTGGATAAATATGGAAACCTTTATTCATAAAATCAAAAACCAAAACTGGGGAGAAACTGTTTCCCGAAATGGAAAAGTATATACACTACCCACTCTGGTCCAAATAAACGAAACGCTTTCTAAACTAGAAATGGAATCAAAACAAAATGAAGACAGTCCGGGATACTGGGAACTGACAGAATGTTTAGACATTTTATACTGTAGGTATTTATTAAAGCCGGGTGATAAAACTTTCAAAGCGTTAAAAGATACCATGGAAGCCTTATGGAGCGTTGGTGGTTCAAAGAACAAAAGGCAAAAGCAAATTATCAATTTAAAGATTCATGCCCAATTTGCCGAATTTGCAGGTATGGTTGAGGTTCATAAAAAAATAACCGAATTCCTGAAAGAATTGTAAAATTGAACACTTTAAAAAAAGATTGAACCAAGCCTAGCTCAAAACACCAAAACGAAAGCCAATAAGAAAGCACAACAAAATTGCTGTGCTTTCTTATTATTATTTGCTAATAAACTTCTCAAAAATGGTATTCTTAGTCCAATCCAAACATTCCTTTATTCAGGTGTTGTAACAATGGCACTTTATGTTCGGCTGAAACCAGCAAAGAAATATTGTGCGGACTTCCACCATAAGAAACCATTCTTACCGGCGTGGTTCTGATGGAGCCAAAAAGTTTTTTTACAATCTCTTCGGTTTCTGCAATATGATCGCCCACTACCGAAACGATCACCTGATTTTCATCTACCTCCACACTGCCCAAAACGGCCAACTCTTTCTTGATTTGATCCAGATGATCTGCAGTATCGATTGTCAATGACACTGCCACTTCGGAAGTTGTAATCATATCTATCGAAGTTCTATATCTCTCAAAAACTTCAAATATTTTTCTTAAGAATCCATAAGCCAGCAACATGCGGCTGCTCTTGATTCGGATGGCAATGATGTTATCCTTGGCCGCCACTGCTTTTACACCCACACCAGATGGGTTCTGAGTGATCAGTGTTCCTTTGGCTTCCGGCATCATGGTATTTAACAACTTTACCGGAATCTTATATTGCTGTGCCGGCCAGATGGAGGCAGGGTGTAAAATTTTAGCACCAAAATAGGCCAACTCGGCCGCTTCTTCAAAACTCAATTGCTCCACAGGTCTTGTTACACGCACAATACGTGGGTCATTGTTATGCATTCCATCAATATCAGTCCATATTTCACAGGCACTGGCACCAATGGCCGCCGCAATCAGAGAAGCCGAATAGTCGCTACCACCACGTTTTAAGTTGTCCACCTCACCGCGTGCATTTCTACAAATATACCCTTGGGTAATTAACAACTTTTTGTCTTTATGCTGATTGAGCAGATTGGAAAGTTTTACACGAATACTTCCTATTTGCGGTTCTTCGTTTTCATCGATACTCATGAATTCTAATGCAGGCAACAAACAATAAGAAGCACCAATTTCTTCCAGATAGCAACTGAAAATTTTGGTGGACAATAACTCACCTTGTGCTAAAATATCCTTGTTGAGTGCATCACTAAAAGAAATTTTTAGAATGATTTGTAAAAAATCAAAATGCTCTTCTATAATATTTTTTGCTTTCTCTAAAATGGTCGCATCTGTAAGTAATTCATGGATGAATGTGAGATAATGCTCCTGCAATGTATTGATATTCTGAAGGGCTGTATGCCGATCATTGGCTGCAATGCATTCGCCAATGGTCACCAGTGCATTGGTTGTTCCGGACAAAGCCGAAAGCACAACAATGGAAGGTTCTGTTTCTTTGTTCAGCAAGGCGGCAATCTGTTTCATTCGTTCTGGCTTGCCTACACTGGTACCACCAAATTTCATTACTTTCATCTCGGATATATTATTTTAAGGAAGATATTATTTTTTATCGGCTGCAAATATACGTTACCGGCTTGTTTTGAAAATAAAATCGTTAGGCTACTAGTAGATAAAATGACAAATTTTGGTGGACCAATACCCCCTCCAATATTCATTGATAGCTATAGGACAATACCTATGAAGCAGTAAAAGTCAATGCCACAGCAACCGTCTTTAACTTTTTGGGTAATTGAACTTTCACTTTCCCGTCCTTTACTGACCATTTTAGCTTTTGTTTATTTTCCAAGAGCGTCATAGTGCTGCCCATGGCTGGAACATTTCCCTTCCACTCTACAAAGGAAGGCTCCGGTTCATTTTCCTTAATGGGAATAAGTGCAAACATTTTTTCACCATTCTTTGATTGTGTAAAATAGGTGTTTCCGCTCTGGTACAATTTGGTGGATCTGGTATTGTAGATAGCCTCTCCATTGGCCTGCATCCAAAGGCCTATATCATGAAGTCGGTCAATAATAGGTTGTTGCAAAGTGCCGTCAGCAGAAGGGCCTACCCCTAAAAGGAGGCTGCCGCCTTTGGCTACAATTTCTATCAAGCTGGCAATTACTTTTGCACTGGATTTGAAATGCTCATTGGGTACATAGCCCCAGGCGTTGCCCAATGTCATACAGCTTTCCCAGGGATTATCTATTTTGTGATCAGGGATTTTTTGCTCTGGAGTCTGATAGTTTTCATACGGGCCATGCACTGTTCGGTCCACTACCAATATGCCGGGTTGTGCTTTTCTCGCCATGCTGGCAATTTTAGGCATATCAATGTCCTGGCTCCAGTCTGGTATTGGAGCTCCCCAGCTTAGAACTTCCGCATTGACTGTTTCCTTTGGTCGCACCCAGCCACCATCCAACCAAAGAATATCCATGGAACCATATCCAGTCATTAGTTCCTGAATTTGATTGTAGGTGTATTGTTTGAATTTATCCCAACGCCAGGGAAATTTTTTGATATCATAATTGTTATTGCGATTGGCTGTTGCATATACCGGCCACCAATAGTTTTCGCTGTGCCAGTCTGGTTTGGAAAAATAAGCGCCGATCATCATGCCTTCTTTTCTAAAAGCATCAAAAACATATTTGGCCACATCGGCTTTGGGATTGTTTTTGAATGGGCCATTTGATATCTTAAAATCAGTTTGTTTGGTATCGAACATGCAAAAGCCATCATGATGTTTGGTAGTAAAAACCAGGTATTTCATACCGGCACTTTTTGCGGCTTTGGCCCACTGGTCGGGATTGAACCTAACCGGATTGAAATCTTTTTGTAATCCCCAGTACCATTTTTTATAATCGCCATAATAAGAGTTACTATCGCGGGTAATCCAGTCTTCGGAGCAAAGTGACCAGGATTCAATAATACCGGGTACGGCGTATAGCCCCCAGTGAATGATCATACCAAATTTTTGATCCTGCCATTTGTCCAGTTTTTGTACTACCAATGGATCTGTTGGCCATTCGTATTCGGTAGAGGCAGGATGAATGCCCTGAACCTGAGCATTGGCAGAAAGCATTCCTGATAACAAGATAAGGAGAAGTGTTTTGTGCATAATATTATTTTGTAAAAAAAACCACCCCGGAGGATGGTTTTTCGATAAACAAATTTACTTGCAAAGTAACTTAATTATTTCTTTGCCCACCAAAGTGGAGTAAGCACTCCATCTGCTCCACCTAATTGCGTACTAGCTTGTTGGTAACCGGTAGGGTTATTTGCTGCCACGCTGGATGGATACTTAATTCGTTGTGGGAAGAATTTTACGTTGCTGGTCATATAATTACCATCGTTCAAATCTGGCATATTTGTCATTGGTTTTTCAACTGCCGGATTTTCAAAGAATGGTAAACCTAATCTTCTTTGGTCGCTCCAGGTTTCCATGGGCACCCATGGATTTTGAGCAATGAATTTTTGGGTGATGATTTTGGTTAATAAATCATTCCTTACTGAACCATTCTTATACAAGTTGTTGACTGGGTAATTAATACTTACGGTACCAGGAGTTCCTGTGTAACCATCTGCATAACTCATCATATGAGAAGCTCCTGGTTCGGTTGTGTGATCCCAACTTACGGAGGTGCCAATAAGGTTAAAACTGGTTGAAGATTTATAAGCAGCTGCGAAGGAAGAAACGCCGACATCTTCAAAACTTCTATCTATACCTAATTCATAGGCTGCTTTTCCACCAATAGGGGTAGTCCAACCTCTTACTGATGCCTCAGCCAATAAGAAATACGTTTCCCATGGACCAAAGAATAATCGTTTTGCCGTACTGTTTCTAAACTGATTGGCTAAACGAGGAGTAGCACCGTTAAATCTGGCAACATTGTTTATCGGCCCCTTATCGCCCCATTCTCCATTTACTGCTCCATTCCATGTATAGGCTGCGTCCAAAGTTTTTACAACCGTACCCGCTGCATCAGTAAGTGTTCGCGAGGTTGTTTTTGCGGTGGCATCCCATGATGGATAAGAATTAAATCCCGGATTGCTATAGTCGCCAGGCACAATAAAAGTTTTATAGGCTCGGGGATCAATAGTATTTGGTAATCCATTTAGCCAATAGCCAGCTATTGGATCGTTAGTTTTTAATGGCCAGTGGTTTGTAAAACGCAATCCTACATAATCTGCTGGTTTTGCATAAGCTGCATAAGCAGGATTTTGGGCTGCTGTTGTTACTCCACCTAAGCCAACATATATATTACTAAGGGTTTGCGACAGTTGAAAGTAATTCCATTCACGGGACATTACTCCGGTCAAGTCATCCCAACCTGGCCTTTCTTGTATCTGAAAAGACTCGCCCAATTGCATGAGTAGCGGCTGGGAAGCAGCAGCTTCAAACTCAGATTTTGCTTTAGCTGCATCCACCTCTGATAGACGCATAGCCAATCTAAGACGCATTGAGTTGGCATACTTTTGCCATTTGGAATAATCAAATCCATAAGCCTGATCCATACCGGCTGTAGGTTTGTCGGTTATGGTTAGATTAAGTTTCGATGAGGCATCCTTTAGTTCATCTAATAAGAAATAATAGACAGTTTTTACATCGGAAAAGTCGGGGTTTTTGCCCTGGAATCCATTGAGCGGAATTGGACCAAAATTATCTGTCAATTCACTTAACAAATATGCTCTATAAATTCTGGCAACTTGAAGTAGGTTGTTCGTATATGGTTTTATAGTACCACTCGCAATTTGTTTTTCAGCCACTTCAATAGCGGAATATATTTTGTTTAAGGCACCGCCATGAAAACCACTTCCATACCAGTCGCTGGACCAACCATCGTTGTACCCACCGGAAGAAATGCCTCCTCCGCGTTGTTGCCTTCCGGCAGTTTTCCAATATAGCACAAATATTCTTTCTGCTATGTGCGGATTCATTTGATCAGCAATTATAGCACCATTGATGAAATATTCCACCTGTACCTGGCTTTCATTAGCGAGATTAGGATTTACATTTAAGTCATCAAATTTCTTACAACCTGTTCCAAGTAGTGTAACTGCTATAACAGGCATTAAAATCTTGTTTAAAAAATTTTTCATAATCTTCAATTTTTTCAATTAGAAATTAAAATCCAAGGTTTATTGAGAATAAGAAAGAACGCATGGTTGGATATGCACCACTTTCAAAACCTATAGCATTTGTACCTGCTGCAAATACGGTTTCAGGATCAATGCCACGCATATTGCTCTTAATCATCCACACATTGTTGCAAGACAACGTTAATCTAGCTTTTTGAAACACATTACCCAGAATAGATTTTGGTAAGTTGTAGCCTAGCATTACCGTTCTTAATCTAACATTTGTAGCATCATAAAGGTTCGCTTCACCGATACCCACATTTCCAGAAGTGGCAATTCTATTCCAATATTCCTGTGGAGAAATTTCCTTGGCGTTTTGTGTATAACCACCAGAACCATTTGAAACAACACCATCCACCACAAATTTATCCCTGGCACCATTGGTGACAGTGATGGCTGCCGTACCATTGGCTTGCATTCCAGCCTGTGTAGCGGAAAAAATATGACCACCAAAACGGCCATCGAATTGGAAGGATAATTCCAAATTTTTATAACTAAAAGTGTTTGAAAAACCTATCAATGCTTTAGCTTGTTGATTTCCTAGGTAAACAGATTCACCTGTAGCCTGGGGTAACCCATTACCATCCAATAACAACTGACCATTATTGGCACTGGCAGGATCATCTACTCTTTTGAATTTGGTACCATAAATGGCACCATACAATTGGCCATTTGCTGCTTTTATTTGAAGGTTATCGAAAGACCCTAAACCATAGGATTCTACTCCCTGATCTTTTGCGATATCCACAACCAGGTTTTTATTGGTAGAATAGTTCAGTTTCGTATTCCAACTCAACCCACTTGGATTTTGCAATACTCTGCCGTCCAACACCAATTCAACACCAGAGTTTTGAATATTACCGGCATTTATTATTTTTCTGGAATATCCACTCATAGGATCCAAAGGCAGTTCGATGAGCTGGTTAGTGGCATTGGATTTGTAATAGGTTATATCTAAACCAATTCTATTATTGATAAAACGCATTTCTGCACCAGCCTCAAAGCTTTTCAATAATTCATTTACTACATTCGGATCTTTTAATAATGACTCTTTATTAGCCACGGTATTTCCATTGGGGTCTTTACCGATGAGGAAACCATTATACAATCTATAGGGCCCCATATCGTTACCTACTGATGCATAAGATGCTCTTAACTTGGCATAGCTAAACCAAGAAGGCAAGGAGCTACCCATGCGGTTTAACATTTCGGAAACCACATAGGACAAACTGATGGATGGGTAAGAATAGGAACGATTGGCTTTCAACAGAGTTGATGTCCAATCATTTCTATTTGTATAAGTCAAATATAACCATTGATCATAGTTTAACTCAACGGATCCATATATTGAATTTATTTTCTTATGAAGGAAACCAGCTCCGATCGAAGGGGTTCCTTTTGAATTGGTTGGAGTAAATAGATTTGGTACTTCCAATTGTCCAGTACTGGTTGATAAAGAAGACCACTCATGATTCATTAAGTTACCACCAAACATAAGCGCACCTCCTACTTTCCCGAAAATATTATCTTTTTTTGCATTAACCATCGCACTAAAATTGGTTTCACTAAAAGATTGTTTTCCTGTGGAATAAGAATTGGCTAGTGGACCACCGTCATAAACCTTTCCTTCGGTGTTTGTACCATAAATATCAGCACCTCCCCTAATTTCAGCATTCAGCCAATCTGTGAATTCATATTTAAGCGATCCACTTAATAAGAAACGGTTACGCGAATCGGTGTTTAGATTATTTCTGTAGAACCAATATGGATTAGGTGTCCAGGCAAGAGCTCCGGGATACCAAAGCATTTTACCAAATTGATTGCTTCCAGCAGAAAAGTCGGTCAGATCCATGCTTCTTGGAAGGTTCAAAATTGCATAAATACTGCTTCGATCTTTACCAGAAATAGGTCGGTTGAAGCCGGAAGTATTGTTATATGAGATCTTGATATCACTGGTCCACTTATCTCCATTTCCAAACTTGCTCAACACTCTCGAAGACAAATTAGTTCTTTTCAATCTATTGCCAGGAAAGATACTTTTATCATCCATGAAACTTAAGGAAGAAAAAACCGCAGTTCCGCCATACTGTTGTTGCATATTAATCCCATAGGTTTGACTTTTCCCTTTGTCTAAAAAAGCTCCAAGGTTATCATAAGCCTGCAAGGAAGATTGGCTACCATCCCATTTAGTTACACTTTGTCCTTCAATTTTTGGACCCCAGCTAGTATTTTCAGAAGCATTGAAAATATTGTTTGAGCCTTGTCCAAATGTACTTTGCATTTCAGGAATCATAAACATATTCTCTGTACCAAGTGTCGCATAGGCAGACAAACCCAAGCCCGGTTGTTTTCTTCCAGATTTTGTAGTGATCATGATTACCCCGTTACCGCCTCTGGCTCCATATAAGGCAGCTGCAGACTGACCTTTTAAAACACTGATACTTGCAATATCATCTGGATTAATATCTGCAAGTCCGTTACCGTAATCCAATCCACTATTGAAAAAGTCGTTATTATCAGATCCGGTAAAGTTTTCCATTGGAATTCCATCTACTACTATTAATGGTTGGTTGTTTCCTTGCAAGGAGTTGTACCCTCTTAATACCAATTTGGATGAGCCACCAGCACCATTACTTCCTTTTACTACCTGCAAACCCGATACTTTACCAGATAGGGCATTGGCTGTATTGGTCTCGTGTGCATCCACTAAAGCACCACCAGCTACTTCTTGAACTGCATATCCCAAAGAAGCTTTATTTCTTTTGATTCCTAAGGCAGTTACCACCACACCTTCCATCTGACTATCACCTTTTTTCAGAACCACATTCAGGGTTGTTTGTGTTCCTACTGTTACTTCCTGGGAGGTATAACCAACCGAGGAGAAAACAATTATACTGGAATTGTTTTTGATAGCAATGGAAAAACTTCCATCCTCAGTGGTAACACCACCTGCTGATGTGCCTTTTAAGACATAGGACACATTGGCCAGGGGTGAACCTTGGTCATCCATAACCGTACCGGTTACTGTTCTTTGTTGTGCAAAAGCGAGCAGTGAGATACAACTCAACACCAATGCGAACAACATTTTTTGCATTGTTTTTTTCATACTCTTGATTTTGATTTTTTGGAGATTACATTTTTATGTGAATTAAAAGTTCCCTGTTCTATAAACCCATTATGGTATGGACACGGTCAATGGCCTGGTCCCAAATATGGAGGACAATTTTTCGTAATTATCCATGACCAAAGCCGCTGCACCTATCAACTCTGCATTGTAACCCAATGATGAGATTTCCAGTTTTGTATTCTCTGCAAGCCGGGGAATACAATGCTCATTAATGGCTTGCTGAATCGGCGCAATCCAAACCTTACCCGCCAATGAACCAATACCACTCATCACAACCAACTCCGGATTTAGAATATGGATGAGAAAGGCAACTCCTCTTCCAATATGATACGCAGCCTCGGACAATAATTCGATTGAAAACTTATCGCCCTTTTGTGCTGCCTCAATTATCTTTTTGGCCGCATCTTCCAAATCGGCAGTATCCAGTTCAGTTAATAGCGTGGGTGTTTCCTGTTCCTGCAATTGCTTTATGGCCTTTTGCGCTACCACCATCAGTGAGGTTTCGGTTTCCAAACATCCATATTTTCCACAACTACACAATTTATTATTGTCGAAAAGCGGAATATGACTAAACTCGCCGGCAAATCCATCATTACCTCTGAACAAACTACCCCGTATAATGATGCCCAACCCTACTCCCCATCCCAAATTAAGCACCATTACGTTTTGCTTGTTTTGAGCCTTTCCCCATTTTAGTTCGGCTAAACCTATCAAACTGGAATCGTTATCAATCAAAACCGGAATATTTACTGCCTCCTTTATTTTGGCCGCCAGAGAACCGGATTCAACCTTCAAAAAACTATGATTAATTCCTTTTGCTGCATCCACAAATCCTGGCATCCCTATACCAATTCCTGCAATTTTGGACACAGGAATCATCGCCTTTTTGATAAAATCTTTAAGATGATTAATTAGGTCAATTACCGCATTGGGCGTGTTTGCAAGATCCAGGCTTATTTTTTCTATCCTTCCAATGACGTTATTGTCTGGACCTATTAGGGCAATTCGAATAACCAATTGATCCATGGCCACCCCAATTACAAAAAAGGCATCCTCTTTTATAGAATAGGTTTGTGGTCTTCTACCTCCTGTGGAAACGGCTAAACCTTTTTCCACTACAATGTTCAAGGAAATCAGCTCATTAAGATATTGGGTGGTAAGTGGAATACTCTTCTTGATTCTTTCACTCAATTCGGCACAGGAAAGCTGTTTGTTGAAAAACAAATGCTTTAGAATCTCTTTATAGAATTTTTGTTTCTTATGAACTATGGCTGCAATCATTTCTAAACTTTATCGTAAAAGTTAAAAATATAGACAAACATATTGGAATTTATTAAAAACTCCAAAAACTTATTAAAAAAATTAATAAAGATTATTTTAACAATTTTTCCTATCCTCAAAACAAAGTTTGTTTTAAGGTAATTTTTTCCAGAAAATATTAAACTAATCTTTCCAAAGAAATGGAAATAGAATTACCGATAAAAGCCCCACTAACAAATCCAGGGCTATCAGCAAAAGAATTTCGTTGGACTGAATGATAAGATTGAGATTGAAGGCAGCGTTGGACAATTTCATTAGCAACATCAATTGGGGAACAATTAAAGGAAATCCTAACACGGCCATTATAGCAGCATTCTGCTTTGCCTTGGCTGCAATAGCAGCCAGAAATGTAAAAACAATACTTAAACTAAATCCTCCCAAAAAAGCAATTCCAAAAAAAGGAAAGAGTTTTACTATTGGGTTTCCAATCAGGGCAATAAATAAAATCAGACTACAGGCAGTCATCACAAACATCAGCAGACTATTGAAAATAAGTTTGGCCAAAACAAAATGCACCGGCGAGCAAATTGTGTAGAAATATAACATGCGACCTTTGCTTTCCTGCAAAAAACTTTTTGCCACTGCATTGATACAAATGAACAATTGAATGACCCAAAAAAGTCCGTTCCACACCTCCTTTTCGGGTTCCTCAATGGCAAGAAACAATACAAAAACCGTGGCACACATATAGAGTAAAATTCCATAAAAACTATATTGTTGCCTCACTTCCAGCAATAATTCTTTTCTTAAAAGAGTAATGATTGATTTCAAAATTCTTGCTTAACTATTGTTCAATTATGATTTACACTCTATCCATATAACATTTCCGGCATCGGGGTTCATACACATCCAAAGCTCCCAGCATTACCTGGTCTTCATCCGGCACTTTCCGATAAGAATAGTTGGCAATATTGCCACATCTTACGCAAATGGCATGGAGCTTGGTGACATAATCTGCCTTGGCCATAATAAAAGGCATTTGACCAAATGGCTTTCCCAAAAAATCCATATCAAGTCCGGCTACAATCACCCTGATACCCATATAGGCCAATTGGTCACAGACATCGGGCAATCCATCATCAAAAAACTGCGCTTCATCTATACCAATCACATCCGCATCCTGTGCCATCAATAATATCTTTTGTGAATGATCGATTGGTGTTGAGGGAATGGCATTGGTATCGTGGGAAACAATATTCAGCTCATCATAGCGAATATCAATTGCCGGTTTAAAAATTTCCACTTTCAGATTAGCCAACTTCACTCTTTTGAGCCTGCGAATCAGTTCTTCCGTTTTACCACTAAACATAGAGCCACAGATCACTTCAATCCAGCCTCGCTTTTCGCCATTAATATTGGGTTCAATAAACATTATCGATTTTTACAGTTCTTGTTTTTACGCTCAATTTTCATCCTTACTTCAGGATTAATTTTACATAGGAGATTTTTGTCAAAAATAATATTGATTTGCTTTGCCAATGAAATCTTTTTAAGCGGAATATCTTGAAATTACTTCCTCTGGAAAAAGAGTGCAATATGCAGCCTTTTTGCATTCAAGAAAGAAAATGGCTAAACCATCCATTGCCTCAACCATTTCATTATTTTGGAACTAGCGCCAGTATGACCCCGAACAAAGTTCCTGGCTGTGGTTGAAGATTTATCTAAACTTATTTTGTTATTAATCAATCCTAATACGCTATTATTCAAATCGTTTTGTGAAATATACGAAATGCCTCCCTGACAGTGAATTAGCCCAATTGCTTCGCCAAATTTTTGATAATTAGGTCCAAAAATTACGGGCTTACCATAAACAGCCGCTTCCAGGGTATTATGAATCCCCGACTTGTTGAAACCACCTCCAATATAACAAATGGTGGCATAGTAATAAAGTCTTGACAACATGCCTATATTGTCTATAATCAATACATTATGCTTTACTTCAAATGATTTTTCTTTTGACAACTGTGAATAAAAAACACTACCAGGAAACAATTCTTTTAAAAATTTGAGATGGGTTTCATTGATCTCATGTGGAGCTATGATAAGCCTCATATCCAATTTATCGGACTCAAATAGTTGTCGAAGATGGTTTTCATCATCTGGCCAGGTGCTTCCTGCTACCATCACTTTTTTATTTTGAATAAAAAGATCTATCCCTGAAACTGGTTCAAATGCGTCTGCAATAGCCACTACCCTGTCAAATCGGGTATCACCTGCTAATGTGATTCGATCAGGCTTTATTATGTCTTTAATTCTCTGAAAACTTTCCTCATTCTGCACGAAAATATGACTAAAGCAAGCCAACATTCGGCGATGCAATCCTCCGTACCATTTAAAGAAAACCGCATCTTTTCTGAAAATGGCTGAAATCAAAATGACCGGAATCTTGTTTTTTTGTAGTGCATGCAGGTAATAATACCAATACTCATATTTCACAAAAATGGCTACACGGGGATTTGCAATTTCGATGAATCTTTGAGCATTGAATTTTGAATCTAATGGTAAATAAAATACCCAATCCACTCCTTTATAGTTTTTTCGGATCTCATATCCGGATGGAGAAAAAAAAGTAAGCAATATTTTATGTTCAGGAAAATCTTCTCTAATCTTATCTAAAACTGGTCGTCCTTGTTCAAACTCACCCAGAGAAGCACAGTGCATCCAAAGCACTGAGCTTTTTTTATCAATGGCATTTTCTAATTTCTCAAAAATTGATTGTCTGCCTGCTTTCCAAAGTTGCGCCTTTTTGTTAAAAGGGGCTACCATCGAAACAGCAAGTTTGTAGACAGCTAAAAATATGTTGTAAAAGATAAGACTCACAAGGAATGGCTTTGCGCAAATGTAAAGCAATCGCAAGAATTGCCTTATTTTTGCGCACTTTAAAAAACATTTTCCCTATGCGTCAGATACAAATGGTTGATACCAAAACTCAGTATTCCAGGATTAAAACCGAAGTAGATAAAGCTGTTTTAGATGTGATGGAAAGTGGTGCCTTTATCAACGGTCCAGTTGTAAAGGAATTTGCAAAAAATTTGGAGCACTATCTGGATGTGCAGCATGTTATTCCATGTGCTAATGGTACAGATGCTTTGCAGATTGCGCTAATGAGCCTGAATCTAGAACCTGGCGATGAAATCATTACACCTTCGTTTACTTATATAGCAACCACAGAGGTAGTGGCTTTGCTCAGGTTGAAACCAGTTTTTGTGGAAGTGGATAAGGAAACTTTTTGTATGGATGTGGCGGATCTGGAAAGAAAAATAACATCAAAAACCAAAGCGATTGTTCCCGTGCATCTTTATGGCCAAGCGGCCAATATGGAAGCTATCATGGCGATTGCAGAAAAACATGGACTTTATGTGATTGAAGACAATGCGCAGGGCATCGGATCTTCTTTCAAATTTAAGGATGGAACCATAAAAAAGACCGGAACCATTGGTCATATTGGGTGTACTTCATTTTATCCTAGCAAAAATCTGGGTGCTTTCGGAGATGGAGGAGCCATCTGCACTAGCGACAGCAAATTGGCCGCTTCACTTCAAATGATAGCCAATCATGGTCAGAGCAAAAGATACTACCACGACCTGGTGGGATGCAATAGCAGATTAGACAGCATTCAGGCGGCAATTTTGAATATTAAACTACAACATCTGGATGATTATGGCAAAGCAAGAGCCACTGTGGCAGCTTATTACAACCAAGCATTTGCCAACAACAAAAAAATTAAAACGCCGGTTACAGCCTCCTACTCCACCCATGTTTACAATCAATATACCCTTATTCTGAACGAGGTGAATCGAGATGAAATGGTTAGCTATCTGGCGGATAAGCATATTCCTTCGATGATATATTATCCTGTACCAGGCCATAGACAAAAGATGTTTGAAGGCTTTGGCAGCGAACAACATGACATGCCCATCACCGACTGGCTCACAGAAAGAGTTATTTCTCTCCCCATTCATACAGAAATGGACGAGGAGCAATTGGCTTATATTAGTAATGCTGTATTAGAATTTCTAAAATAAACAGCTCATCATCATAAATCTATTCTCAGGACAAAATTGTCTGATCATCCAATACTTTATTAAAAACTATGTCATTTACAAAAACCGGACTTGAAGGATTGTTAATATTTGAACCCAAAGTATTCGAAGATGACAGAGGTTATTTTTTTGAAGCCTATAATCAATCAGCCTTTGAGAAAGCTGGGCTCCACTACCAATTTGTGCAAGACAACCAGTCTTTTTCAAAGTACGGTGTCATACGTGGCTTGCATTATCAACTCAATCCACATGCCCAGTGCAAATTAGTAAGAGTTCTTCAGGGGAATATTTTGGATGTAGCTGTGGATATTAGAAAAAATTCTGACAGTTTTGGCAAAGTGTTCAGTATAGAATTGTCAGCCGACAACAAAAAACAACTTTTGATTCCTGCTGGTTTTGCCCATGGTTTTTCTGTACTCAGCCAAACTGCTGTAGTCATGTACAAATGTGATGCACTTTATCACAAAGAAAGTGAAACTGGAATCATATATAATGATATGGATCTGGCGATAGACTGGCAGATTCCTAAGAACGAAGAAATAGTCTCAGATAAAGATAGTATTTTGCCCAATTTTACAGCTTGCAGGAATAATTTTTAATACACGATTAATGATGCAAAAACCAGTAGTGTTGGTTACCGGAAGCTCCGGGCAGGTGGGATCTGAATTAAGATCAATTGCTGATGCATACGCTGGATATGATTTTGTTTTTACCGATCGGGAATCGCTTTCAATCATTGACGAACAGGCTATCCTGGCTTGTTTTGAAAAGTATCAACCCCACTATTGTATTAATTGTGCAGCTTATACTGCTGTAGACAAAGCCGAAGATCCAGCTGAATATGAAATGGTGAAGGCTTTAAATGCTGATGCAGTAGGTTATCTGGCCAAAGCAAGCGATTTATATCAGACAAAATTTATACATCTGTCCACAGACTATGTTTTCGATGGCAATGGTTCCGAACCATATAAGGAGGATGATCCAACAGAACCAGCGAGCGTGTATGGTGTCACCAAATTGCAGGGAGAAAAAAATGCATTGCAGTTTACGGATGCCATTGTAATTCGAACTTCCTGGGTTTATTCTAGTTATGGGAAAAACTTTGTAAAAACGATGATGCGGCTCATGAATGAACGCAATGAGCTTAATGTGGTTTGCGACCAGTACGGTTCACCAACTTATGCAGCAGATTTAGCCGAGGCTATTATGAAAATTATTTCAATGAATAAATGGCATTCAGGTATTTATCATTATTCTAACAAAGGAGAAACAAACTGGTATGAGTTTGCGTTAGCCATAAAACAATTAACCGGTGCTACCTGTGCATTAAAAGCAATACCTACTTCGGCCTATCCTACTGCAGCAAAACGACCAGAATGGAGTGTATTGAGTAAGCAAAAAATAATAGAACAATATCAAATAATCATTCCTAATTGGGAGGAAAGTTTGAAACATTGTATTGATATCTTGAAAAGCATTTAAATAATTTAGGTTGATGAACCATCTATTACAACAGGTGTTGTAGTATGATGCTATAGACAAAAGAAAAAAAGTAAAACAAGTTATTTTAGGTATGAAAAAATTGTTTTTTGTATTTGCAATATTGATTTCAACGGCTACATTATTAGCACAGGACTCAACCTTTGTCAAATTCTCAACCGATCAAAAAAGATTGAATAAAGACGAAGTAATGCTCACGATTACTGGTCGTGTTTTAACACCGGGTGTGGAACTCTATACTTTGCAAAAAACTCCAGACGATGCGGTCTTCACTGCCATAAGTTTTGATAGTGCTTCCAATAAATATTTGAAAGGCAGCATTGAAGAGAAAGGAAATATTCAAGCCAAAACAGATCCTCAACTCACCCTCAAAGTTGCTTTTGTCGCAGACTCTATTCAGTGGATTCAGCAATTGAAAATTCCGGAAACAGATACCGCATTGGTGAAAGTGAAGGTGACTTATATGTTTAAGTCTGGTGAAGAATTTTTGTCCGGAGAAAAAGAACTACGTACAGTGGTCTTGCCTGAAAACAAAGAAGGGACAAGCGTTTCCGCTGACAAAGGTGGCCAGACTGAAACCGGGAGCAGAGAGGGAAAAAGTGAATCTTTGTTATGGATTTTTCTAGGGGCTTTTGGAGGTGGATTATTAGCCTTGCTAACTCCTTGTGTATATTCTATGATTCCGGTTACGGTTAGTTTCTTCACCAAACGTAGCACCACTAAAAAGGAGGGCATTAAGAATGCATTAATCTATTCCTTGTCGATCATCATCATCTTTACTTTAATTGGATTTTTAATCACGGTCATTTTTGGTCCAGCGGCCCTCAATACTTTATCTACAAACTGGATAGCCAATTTAGTTTTCTTTGCCATATTTGTCATATTTGGTATTTCTTTTCTGGGTGCTTTTGAAATTACTTTGCCAAGTTCCTGGGGAAATAAGGCGGATAGCAAAGCAAGTACAGGGAGCTTTTGGGGTATATTCTTTATGGCTCTCACTCTGGTTATTGTCTCCTTTTCCTGTACCGGGCCCATTATTGGCAACCTCTTAGTGCTGGCATCCAAAGGAAGCTATTGGGGACCACTATTAGGCATGTTTGCCTTTTCATTGGCCCTGGCACTTCCTTTTGCGCTGTTTGCATTTTTCCCAAGCAAACTCAATGTTTTGGGCAAAGCCGGCGGTTGGCTTAATGCGATCAAGGTGACACTTGGTTTCCTCGAACTGGCATTAGCACTAAAATTCCTATCCAATGCCGACTTGGCAAAAAACTGGAGAATTTTAGACCGGGAAGTGTTTATAGTAATCTGGATCGTGATTTTCTTTTTATTAGGATATTATCTTTTGGGCAAGTTGAAATTCAGACATGATGACAACCTGCCTAAGAACGATTTTGGAATCCCTCACCTTACTGTAACCAGATTGTTTTTTGCCATTGCCTCTTTCTCAATGGTGGTATATCTTACACCTGGTCTGCTTGGCGCACCATTAAAAGGTTTGGGCGCATTTCTGCCACCAATGGGTACGCAGGACTTTAATGCAGATGACATTCCCAAAGGGTTTGACCTAACCACTTTAGGTGGAAAAAAAGGCAAACAAGAAGGGGCGCATCAGGAAGGCGAAGGTTTGCCCGAACCCGTTAGATATGCCGACGTGATGAAGAAAAACGAACCCGACGTAGTGGTAAACAACGGCATGATCACTTATTTCGACTATCACGAAGCATTGGAGATTTCCAGAAAGCTAAAGAAACCGCTAATGATGGATTTTACAGGTATAAATTGTGTGAACTGTAGAAAGATGGAGACCCAAGTTTGGAGTGATCCGGAAGTGATGGAAATGCTGAAAAATGATTTTGTTATAGCCTCCCTCTTTGTCGATGTTCATGATGGGGTAAATCTTCCAATTGGCAATCAGTTTTATTCTAACGAATTGGGTAAACAGGTAGAAGATCTTGGCGATTATAATACGCATTTGCAAGTAACAAAATTTGGAAGCAATTCTCAACCCAATTACTTCTTTCTGGATGGCAATGAAGATCGATTAATTCAACAAGGATATGGATATGACCCTTCCAAAGGAGTGAAAGAGTTTAAAGACTGGTTGAGCAAGGCACTGGAAGAATACAAAAAAAGGCAGTAGCGCAAAAGTCTGACTTTGGGCCTCCTTGCAGCAATCCTGCAAGATGGAATTACAAATAGCGATCTGGAGTCGATATACCGACCAGATCGCTATTTTTTCTTTGTATGGGTGGTAGGCAATATTTTCTTTGTCCTAGATTTTCTTCCGGCTTTTACCAATGCTTCGTTCAACAAAAATTCCATTTGCCCATTCACACTCCTGAATTCATCAGCAGCCCATTTTTCCAGCTTGGAAAAGGTTTCTGTATCTATCCTCAATATAAAACTCTTCTTTTCACTCAAAACAAAAATGGTTTTATTATTACTTTAATTTTTAAAAAGTAATTTCAGTTCGAAAGGCAAATAAGGCTATCCTAAACCCTTGGATCTATTCGCTTTTCAAAATTTGGTTATAGCATTTTATTGATACAAACTACCAGTATTCAATATGGGTGTAACGGCTTTTTCACCACAAAGCACCACCATCAGATTGCTTACCATAGCCGCTTTTCTTTCATCATCCAACTCCACAATATTCTCGGAGGACAATTTCTTCAAAGCCAGATCTACCATCCCCACAGCACCTTCTACTATTTTTGTTCGTGCTGCTACAATAGCCGTAGCCTGTTGCCTTTGGAGCATAGCACCTGCAATTTCTGACGCATAAGCCAGGTGGCTTAGTCGCGCTTCTTGTACCAGAATGCCAGCTGGCGAGAGCCTTTCTGTAAGTTCTGTTTCCAAAATCTGATTTACCTTTTCTGCTCCATCACGCAAGGTGATATCTGCGTTTTCATCTTCCAGATTATCATAAGGAAAACTGACAGCTAAATGTCTGATTGCTGCCTCGCTCTGAGTGCGCACATAATCGGTGTAATCAGCTACTTCAAAAGCGGCTTTATAGGTATCATTTACCTTCCACACTATCACAGCACCTATCTCAATAGGATTACCCATTTTGTCATTTACTTTCAGTGTTTGTGCCTGAAAATTTTGTGACCGCAAACTTATACGATTGGTAGCAAACAGTGGGTTTACAAAAAACAAACCATTGTTTTTTACGGATCCCACATATTTACCAAAAAAGGTGAGTATTCGGGAATGATTGGGCTGAATGATCATTAAGCCCTTGGCTAAAAATACAAAAGCTACAATACATATAGTTCCACCTATTCCATAGCCGATTCCTTTGTCTACGTTCAAAAAATTATAAATACAATAAAACAACAGGCCAAGACAAATAAATACTGCAATGAAGCCAGAAATGGGTTTAATCGTTTTTTCCATAAAATAATATTTGATATTAAAATGATATCATAAAGATATTATTTTAATGTCTATCTTCAAAATATTAAAAATAAAAAAAGCCTGCAATGCAGGCTTCAAGGTCTTTTGTTGAATAGCATGATCTATCCTAACCCTATTTCAACATGCCGGTCAGGAATCATTACATCTGTGAACCCTTTTTTTAGTAGCCGATTCTTGAAGTCTACTTGTACATCGTATTCCCCGTGCACCAAGAAAAGTTTTTTTACCAGCCTTGGATCCTGGCAGGCCAACCATTGGCACATGTCTTCATAATCACCATGCGCACTCATACTTCTGATTTGTCCAATCTCTGCATTCACCTGATGTTCTACACCAAAAATACCTACTTCCTGAGCACCTGACAGCAATCTGGCCCCCAGGGAATGAGGCTCACAATAACCAGTCATCACAATCGCATTTCTCGAATTTTCTATATTGTTACTGATATGGTGTTTCACCCGTCCTGCATCTGCCATACCACTGGCAGAAATAATCACCATGGGACCATTCAGATAGTTAAGCCCTTTGGATTCCTTCACGCCTTCAATATAAGTGAGCCCAGGAAACAGGAAAGGATCTTCATCATTCTTCATAATATTCTGAATTCGCTTATTGAAATATTGAGGAAAGAGTTTCACTGTTTTTGTAGCCTTAATGCTTAAAGGGCTATCCACATAGAAGGGTATCCTTGGTAACCGATTTTCCAAATCTAATTGATTGAGGAAAAACAAAATCTCCTGAGTACGACCCACACTAAAGGCTGGCAATATCAGCTTGCCTTTTCTTTCTACACATACACGCTGTATCCAATCATGCAACTGATCTGGTGTGCCTGAAATGTGATCATGCAAGCTATTGCCATAGGTAGATTCCATGATGATGTAGTCGGCCTGAGGAAAGGCTTCAGGTGACCGTAAAATGATGTCTCTGTACCGGCCAATATCTCCACTAAACGTCAATCGGGATTCTTTACCATCTTCCACTATTTTCAAATGCACGCATTGGCTTCCAATAATATGTCCTGCATCGGTAAACATGCATTGTACACCTTCAATCACATCGAACCATTGTCCATACTCCTTTTCCATGAATTGATCCATACTTTTCTTTGCATCTTCTGTAGAATAGATCGGGTTCAAAAATTCTGATGGAGCATTCGGATTTTTCTTTTCCAGGAACTGTGCTTCGCTTTCTTGAATACCCGCACTGTCCATTAATAAAATAGAAGACAGCTGTCGGGTAGCTGGGGTGCAAAATATATTCCCCTCAAATCCTTCGGCAACCAATTTCGGTATCAATCCTGAATGGTCAATATGAGCATGAGAAAGAATCATTGCATCTACTTCACTACTTTCAAAACCAAAATTTCTATTGAACTTATCAGTATCATCTCCCATACCCTGAAACATGCCGCAATCAAGCAATATTTTTTTCCCATTCTTTAGGGTAATCAAATGTTTTGAACCCGTAACTGTTCTGGCGGCGCCAGGAAATGCTATTTTCATAATGTCAATTTTAAGGATTAAGATTAAAGATTAATACTTCATATTACCCAAGGTAATCACTTTTATAAATTCCATTAGGGTAAGAACTTATTTGAATGTAGCCAGTTTTTCAGGTCGGCCATCCAGTCTCCTTCTTCCATTTTATTATACATGCCAAACCCATGTCCTCCTTTCTCAAAAAGACGGACTGTTCCAGACACTTTATGTTGTTTCAAGGCTTCAGCATAAGCGAGGCTATTACCAGCTGGAACAGCTTTGTCATCTTTAGCATGAAATAAAAAAGCGGGCGGTGTTTTCTTATTCACCAAAAGCTCATTAGAATAATGTTTGATCATGTATGCTGAAGGTTTTTTTCCTATCAGATTATCTCTGCTTCCTTGGTGTGTCAGACTATCAGTAAAACTTATTACCGGATAACCTAAGACAGAAAAATCTGGGCGAAAAGAAATGTGCTTCGGATTCTCAATTAGTTGCTCCTTATACCTTGTGGATAAAGAAGCTGCAAGATGACCTCCGGCCGAAAAGCCCATTATACCGATTTTCTTGGGGTTGATTCCCCATTTCTTGGCATTTCCTCTCACCAATTGAATCGCTCTTTGAGCATCTTGCAATGGACCGATTGATTTATTCATCATAGTTCGATCGGCAGGCAATCGATATTTCAAAACATAGGCAGTAATGCCCCATTTGTTTAGGGCTTTCGCCACTTCTGTTCCTTCATGAGTCATAGCTAGAATACGGTATCCACCGCCCGGGCAAATGATTATGGCTGTACCATTAGGTGATTCAGGTTTATATACAATTAATTCAGGAACCGATACCTCACTGATTCTGGTATTTCCGTCCTTACCTACTTCAGACTTTTCAATATTGATAGCGGGTTTGCTATTAGGCACCACAGAATAAAGCGGCATCACGTCCTGTGCTTTGGCAAGACACACATAAGCCATCAAAGTTACAATCAAGAGGTATTTCATTTTTTCTAGTTTTGAAAAAGCTAAATATGAACCTCAAACGTACAAGAAAATTTTCATTCATAAAATACACAGTGGAGGAATGAAAAAAATGAGGAGTGTTCCTCTTGAAAAAAATAAACCCTTTCAGGGGAAGTTTAAAAAATCAATTCTTAGATGCCTGATTCAAATTGAAATTTAACATCCTTCCAAAACCTATCTAAGAGTACAATTCTTTCCTTGAAGAATGAAATGATTGCGGGCCAATCCTCCTGTCTGAAAATATTGACAGGTTCCAATTCTACCATAATTCTTGAGGCTTCGCTGCCGTCTTCATCATAAAACTTTTGTTGCCAGTGCCATTGTTCCTGAATAATTTTGGAAAAATAGGATTTAAGCATTTCAAACTTCGCAAAATATTCCAGGCGTGTGTCTTTAGGTAAATGTTTTATTTCAATGGAAACAGTGGCCTTCCTTTTGTCTGCATCCATCCTAAAATAGATATGGCGAACGCCTGTTTTGTAGTTTATCCAATTGATGCTATTTCCTTCTGCATCCTTTATGGGCTTCATGTACTTTCCAAAGGCAGTCCAAAAGGTTTTCCTGATATTGGATGCTTCGGATTTGCTGTACATAGGGTTTGGGAGATTGCGAATTACAAATTGAATTTTGAAAATTGATTATTGAAAATTCTAAATGCTCAATGAATAATTCACTATTTTCAATTATCCATTTTTGTCCGCATTCTTTTTCTGTAGTTTTTAAAGAGGCTTTGCCAGCGAAGTTTGAGAACTCCTAAGATACCTTCCTGAACGATTCCTTTATTCATTTTGGACTGCCCTTTGGTTCTATCCTGAAATACAATAGGCACTTCTTTTATTTTAAAGCCCAGTTTCCAAGTGGCAAATTTCATTTCGATTTGAAAGGCATATCCGACAAAATTGATACTGTCAAAATTGATCGTTTCCAATACCTGTGCTTTGTAGCAAACAAAACCAGCCGTTGGATCTTTTATTGGCATCCAGGTAATTATTCTGGTGTAAAGTGAAGCTCCTTTGGACAAGGCAATTCGGCTGTTTGGCCAGTTGATCACTCCCCCTCCTTTTACATACCGACTTCCTATAGCAAGGTCAGCTCCCTGATTCTTGCAGGCATCGTATAATCGTATTAAATCTTTGGGGTTATGGGAAAAATCTGCATCCATTTCAAAAATGAAGGCATATCCTTTTTCGAGAGACCATTTAAACCCATGAATATAGGCTGTCCCCAAACCTAATTTCCCCTTTCGTTCTTCTAAAAACAGCCTATGGCTATTGGTTTGTTGCAGCTTTCTAACGATATCTGCTGTACCATCTGGAGAACCATCATCCACGATCAATAAATGAAAATCACCACTCAGCTCAAATACCGCTTTTAGAATACTTTCAATATTCTCCCGTTCATTATAGGTGGGTATGATTACAATTTTATCCAAGAAAAATGTATAATATATTTATTACTTAAAAACTGTATCAGTTACAATTTCAAACCTTTGAGTTTGGTTCTTGTTAGTATTTCTGTCAGCTTTTGTTTGGTTTGTTGGGGGAAATCGCCTCGCATCATCCAATCATAATACTGAGGTTCTCTTGTAAGCACGGTGGCTACCGATTGTCCTTTGTATTTTCCAAAATTGAAAACCTCCACGCCGTCAGCCATAATGAATCTTCTGGCAAAATCTACAATCAGATCATCGCCCAAAAACTTATTGATAGAGTCTACTGTTTTTCCAATTTCTGGGTATTTTTCAATCTGAGCCATTAGAACTTCATAAGTAGCTGTGGCATCCACTTCTGCAGAGTGGGCACCATCCAATGTTTTCCCACAATAGAATTTATAGGCGGCAGAAAGAGTACGTTGTTCCATTTTATGAAAAATATTCTGTACATCCACCATCCGGCGACCTTTCATGTCAAAGTCCACATCGGCCCGCAAAAATTCTTCTATTAAGAGAGGGATATCAAATCTATTGGAATTATAGCCTGCCAAATCACAATCATCCAACACTTGTTTCAACTCTTGAGCAGCCTGTTTAAAACTCGGCGCATCCTTTACCATATCATCCGTAATGCCATGTATATCGCTGGACGCTTTTGGAATCGGCATTTCGGGATTGATGAGCTTTCTCTTTACAGTTTTAGATCCGTCGGGCAATAACTTTACTATTGCTACCTCAACAATTCTGTCAGTTCCAAGATTTATGCCTGTAGTTTCTAGGTCAATAAATGCAATTGGTTTGGTTATTTGTAACATATCAATAATTAAAGGCGGCTAAGATAAATAATAATAAACAGTTTATTTCCTTTTTTCCTTTTGTCGGGTTTGTAAACACATTCCTGCCTAAAGATCAAACCTCAATGCTATGAAACAAAATAAAACATTATGAACCTATAATCGATATTTTGGTTCCGTCGTGTATCAATATTGGGGACAATACCTCAAACAAAGACCAACCAGCCCTGAAGGAACGGCACTAAAAAATAAACATGTTGGTATTAGAAAATTAGGTTTCCATCCCAAAAATATCGTTTTGGGAAAAGTACTCAATTTTTGGGCCATTGAGCTAATGAAAGTATAGTGTAATTTACATCAGCCAAATTTTTTTCTGGAATCAGAAAAACATCAAACTGGGTAGTTTTATCTGCTGGTAAAACAGATTCAAAACCCACCAAGCTGGTTCCAGGATTTGGCGCATCATAACTATTGGGAGAAGTGGTGGACCAAGATTTAATGGCAAAAGTATTATTAGATTTTATTTTCAGATACATCTTCTTTCCGCCCTGAGTCAAAACAATTGTATTGGTATCTGATATGATAACAGCGGCAGTGGTTAGGAGAGTCCATCTTACGGTTGTTGGTTTTGGAAGGGTTTTCAGTTCATCTCTTACCAGTGCATATTTCCCATCTATTAGTGCTACCCCTCTTTTCGCAACCTGTATCTGACCGGCATATACTTCGCTAATATCCGCAATCGCATTCATGAATTCAGGTTGAGTACTGTAAGATCCAATTTCTGCTTTCCCTTTTACAACCTGGTGCTGGTTGTTGAAACTAAGGGTATTGTGTGCAAGATTATTGTATCTGAAAACTGACCAGCGTGGTGAGTTTTGACTCATATTCCATAAGTCCACGCCGTTCGATTCTAATGAATTGTAGTTCTGCATACCAAAATCAGAAGCCCATCTTAGTCCGTCAGCATCCAACACAAAGGAGCCCACATCCATATGGCCATGACTGGCCGATGGGGTGCCGGTCTTAAATCCCAAATACAAAGCATTGGGATCAATCCAGGAGCTTCGCATCATGGCCACCGGATTTACACCCCCTCCTACCCAATACAAACCAGATTGTGGATTAGTATTCTGAAGATGGATATCTTTGGCCCAAACCAACAATGCAGGCAACAATCTTTCATCATTTAACTTTGAGGTAGCATTCTTTTCTATAAATTTTGTATCATTCCAAATAATGGATGCGTCATTTATGTTTTTTGCAAACCAGTACATGGCTGGCTGAATGCCTAATCCACTGCCCCCATCAGAATAATTAAAATTTTGGTTTGAAGGACCAACCATATGAAGCAGGTAGTAAGGGGTTTTTAAAAATCCTTCCAACCCGGTATAGGAATATTTAGATTTTCTAAATTTTTCCCAAGCATCTATAAACAGAACATTAAAGGTAGAACCATAGGCCCAGTATCCATATCCCTCAGGATAGGCACCATCCGGATTATACATATTCATGATAATGGGCAAATTGTCCACAGCTCTCTGCAATACGAAATCGGCTTTTTCTTTATAATCTTCATAAACAGCAATGGCTCCAAATGCCATACCTGCATGGCATACCTGACTCCAGTTGTTTGTGCCTTTTATCCACCAGGTGCCAGAATTAGAAAAAGATGGTTCGATACCTTTGTTGATAATTGCAGATCTGATTTTGAGGCTGGCATCTTTTGATAATTGGTCATACAACCAGTCATAACCAATAGCTACACCAAGTGTCATTTCTGCCACATCCAAAAAATGCGAAGGGTTCCAGTCGCTGAATGTGGACACTTGTAGCATTTCGGTTTCAGCTCTTTTTGCATATCGTTGATCCTTTGTCATTCGGTAGGCATAAGACAAATAGAAAATTCTTCTTAAGGCTTCTCGTGACACATTGAGCAGTCTTTTCCCAATCAACTCTCTTTCCAGAAGGGGCATCGTCAATATTTCATTGCAAGATTCTATAATGGCAGAGTGCACTTTTTGCAAACTGGAATTTTGCTGAATTGCTTTTTGAATTTGCGCTTCCTCCCCAAGTGCAAGCAATAGTTTTGGCTGATGCCTGACAGGTTCTTCAGCTTTTTTTATTGATAGGTCTGATTCTGGTTTTTGACAATGTATTGAATTAATGCTCAATACTACAAAGCAAAAAAAGAAGATACATTTCATATCTCAAATCTAGTATGAAGAAATGGTTATTCACCAGAAAATAAATTTTTCTATAAATAAATAGTTTTTATATTTGCCGCGCAATGAACAGAAATAATTTACATATTCATCATCATGTAGCATACTTACAACAGTAGGCCGGTGGTGCTATGTATCAACTCATATAAAGGCTTACAGTTTGTAAGCCTTTTTTATTTTAAATGATCACAGAAAAAATTGAAATCACAGAAAAAAATAAGCAAATGGAAAGGTTAAGAATTGCAGTACAAAAATCTGGAAGACTAAATGAAGGATCTATGAAACTACTTAAAGAATGTGGCATAGATGTACCAAATGGCAACAATCAGCTAAAGATCAGCGTGGAAAATTTTGATGCGGAAATTCTTTTTTTGCGCGATGATGACATACCCGAATACGTGCAGGATGGCGTAGCTGATATAGGTTTTGTAGGCGAAAATGTGGTATTGGAAAAAAATAAGGAAACAGAAATAGTAGAACGTTTGGGTTATGGAAAATGTCGCTTGTCTATTGCATTGCCCAAGGGTAAGCAACCAAATACCATTTCCGATTTGGATGGTTTGAAAATAGCTACCAGCTATCCTTTTATTTTACAAAACTGGCTGAATAAAAACAGTCTCAAGGCAGCTATCCACGAGATTAGTGGTTCTGTGGAAATTGCTCCCCGTATTGGTCTGGCTGATGCTATTTGCGATTTGGTGAGTAGTGGCAGCACGCTTTTCAGCAATGAATTGTACGAGTATGAGACTATCTTAAAATCAGAAGCGGTACTAATATCAGGCAAAAATTTATCTCAGCAAAGGCTACTCTTATTAAACCAGTTGTTGTTCCGTATCCGTTCGGTAAAGAAAGCCAAATACAATAAATATGTCATGCTGAATGCGCCAAATGAAAGCATAGAAAATATTTGTAAGTACCTTCCCGGCATCAACAGTCCAACCATTGTTCCTCTGGCAAAAGAAGGCTGGTCGTCGGTTCACTCTGTAATTGGTGAAAATGATTTTTGGAATGTGATTGAAAAATTAAAAGCAGCAGGTGCTGAAGGCATATTGATTTTGCCCATCGAAAAAATTATTCAATAAAATGGAAGTAGTTCAATCAACTTTATAAATCTCAAATTTTTGAACTTGAAAATTTATAAATATCCAACGGAAAAAACATGGCTTGCCATTGGTCAGCGTCCATTGCAAAATACCAATACCATCCATGCATCGGTGAATGAGATCATTTATGAAGTGGCCAATAATGGAGATACTGCCTTGAAGAATTTTGCAAAAAAATTTGATGGTGTGGTGTTGAAAAGCCTTCAGGTATCTCAGAAAGAAATGGATCAGGCCATTAAGTCCATTGATCCGGAATTAAAAAAAGCAATTCTTCAGGCCAAATCCAATATTCAGAAATTTCATACCACCCAAAAACAGCCTATTTCCAAGGTAGAAACCACTAAAGGTATTCTGTGTTGGCGTGAGGCAAGGGCCATTGAAAAGATAGGACTCTATGTTCCTGGCGGATCGGCACCCTTGTTTTCCACAGTGCTGATGCTAGGCATACCGGCAATGATTGCAGACTGTACCGAAATAATACTTTGTACTCCTTCGGATAAACTAGGCAAAATAAATGAAGCAATTCTCTATGCAGCTTCATTGTGCGGTATTAAAAAAATATTCAAAACAGGAGGTGCACAGGCTATTGCAGCAATGGCTTACGGTACTAAAACGATACCGGCTGTTTATAAAATATTTGGTCCCGGCAATCAGTATGTAACAGCCGCCAAACAAATTTTGCAAACCAAGGTAGCTATTGATATGCCAGCCGGCCCTTCGGAGGTTTTGGTGATAGCCGATGAAACCGCCAACCCTGCATTTGTGGCAGCTGATTTGCTGGCACAGGCAGAACATGGCCCAGACTCGCAAGTGATTTTAGTGGCTACTAATATTGACATTGCCAATCAGGTTGGCCTACAAATAAAGCAACAGTCAGAGAAATTACCTCGAAAAGAAATCGTGACTCAGGCATTAACACATGCCAGGTTTGTGGTGCTAAAGAATCTCACAAGTGCAATCAATTTTTCTAATCAATATGCTCCGGAGCATTTGATTTTAGCCTGCAAAATCACTAGTGCCTTTTTGAAAAAAATCAGCAGTGCTGGTTCCGTTTTCGTTGGCAATTATTCTCCGGAATCTGTAGGCGATTATGCAAGCGGCACCAACCACACACTGCCTACCAATGGGTATGCCAATGCATATAGTGGCGTTTCCCTGGATAGTTATTATAAGAAAATCACGTTTCAGCAATTGACTAAAGAAGGTCTTTCAAATATTGCGAAAACTGTAACTACAATGGCCGAAGCAGAGGGCTTAATGGCACATAGTGAGGCAGTGAAAGTAAGAACTAGAACTTTTTCTTCTTCCTCAGCAGCGCAAAAAACAAAGGAAGGGAATAAGAAAGAAATATAAATTTAAATTGACAATGACAATGTCTCAGAATAATTTACAGGAGGGCAATGACTCCACACCACAGGTTCCAGGCGAGCCTGAGGGATTCCAATTGGACTGGCTCATCAGAGAAAATATAAAATCGCTGGCCCCTTATACTACAGCCAGACATGAATTTACCGGACATGCCAGTGTGATGTTGGATGCCAATGAAAATGCCATTGGATCCCCAGTTATACTGGAGACAGGAGATTTGCACGAATCGCTGAACCGATATCCCGATCCAATGCAAATGGCTTTAAAAAAAAGAATCAGCGAGATAAAGGGTATTCCGGTGGAGAATATATTTGCTGGCAATGGCAGCGATGAAGCCATTGATGTATTGATTCGGATATTTTGTGAACCGGGGTATGACAACATCATCACCCTGCCACCCACTTATGGTATGTACTCGGTATGTGCAGCTATCAACAACATTAAAGTGCACAAAGTACCATTGAACACCGACTACCAATTGGACATACAAGCTATCGCCGATGCAGTGGATGACCACACTAAAATCATTTTTATCTGTTCGCCCAACAATCCGACGGGCAATAGCATTCTCAGACAGGATATAGAAATTATTCTGAACAACTTTGATGGCATTGTGGTGATTGACGAAGCCTATATTAATTACGCCAAACAAAAATCCTTTGCCAATCAGCTTATGGATTATCCCAACTTGGTGGTGATGCAAACCCTGTCCAAAGCCTGGGGCATGGCCGCTTTAAGAGTAGGGCTGGCCTATGCCAGCAAAGAAATCATTCATTACATGAACAATGTAAAATATCCTTACAATATCAACGAAGCGGCACAACAATTGGCATTGCAAGGTCTGAGGAATGTAGAACAGGTGAATGAGTGGACTCGCGAAACGGTGGAGCAAAGACAATGGTTGGAGCATCAAATAGAGACTTTATCTTTCACCGAAAGAATATATCCATCAGATGCCAACTTTATTCTGGTAAAAATGCAAGGAGCTTATGATATTTTCAAATACCTGCAAACAAAAGGGATCATCGTTCGCAACCGAAGCACAACAAGAGGTTGCGAAGGGTGCCTTAGAATTACGGTGGGTACGGCAACGGAAAATTTGCTATTAATCGAAGCATTAAAATCATATAATGGCTAATCAGGATTAAGGCTATCCAAAAGTCAAATCAGTAGTATCAAATTCCTCGTTAGAAAAATATATAATAAATAATCCTTTCCCAAAAGGTATTGGAATGAGAAAATAAATTTATCAAATGCAGCAAGAATCTACACAAAAACTCTCGCCCAAACGGCTTCTACTTATTGACCGGGATGGAACGCTTATCAACGAAGCTCCGCCCACTTATCAGTTAGACTCCATTGAAAAAATCACCTTCTATCCGGGCATGTTCACCTGGATGAGCAGGATTGCCAATGAAATGGATTTTGAGCTAGTGATGATAACCAATCAGGATGGATTGGGAACAGAAGCTTTTCCGGAAAATACTTTCTGGCCTTATCATGAATTGATCATGCGGAATCTGGAGAGTGAAGGCATACATTTTAGCAAGGTGCTTATTGACAAAACTTTTCCAGAGCAAAATGCACCTACCAGAAAGCCGAATACGGGTCTGCTCACAGAATATATCAATAGTACAGCGTACGATATCAAAAATTCCTATGTCATTGGTGATCGTATCACCGATATTCAACTAGCCAAAAACCTTGGCTGCAAAGGCATCTGGCTGAATCTGGATGAAGGATTGGGTGCAGCAGAGGTTTTCGATACTCTAAAAGCATTAGAAAGCACCATTGTGTTGAAAACAAAAAACTGGGAAGATATTTACGGCTATTTGCATCAGAAAGAACGAGTAGTAAAACATACTCGGAACACCAACGAAACAAAGATAGATATTGAGATCAATCTGGACGGTACGGGCATTTGTGAAATAGAAACTGGTCTTGGTTTCTTCGACCACATGCTGCACCAGTTGGGAAGACATAGTGGCATCAATCTGAAAATTACAACAAAGGGCGACTTACACATAGATGAACACCACACCATCGAGGATACTGCCATTGCGCTGGGTGAAGCTTTCCTTCTGGCTCTTGGAAACAAGGTAGGCATTGATAGATACGGCTTCCTGCTTCCTATGGATGATGTGCTGGCGCAGGTGGCCATAGATTTTGGTGGTCGTCCCTGGATGGTTTGGGATGTCGAATTTAAGAGAGAAAGAATTGGAGAAATGCCTACTGAGATGTTTTATCATTTCTTCAAATCTTTTAGTGATGCAGCAAAGTGCAATCTGAATATAAAAGCCGAAGGTGACAATGAACATCATAAAATAGAAGCCATCTTCAAGGGATTAGCCAAAGCTATAAAAATGGCGATCAAAAGAACTCCGGGAAACAATCAACTACCCAGTACCAAAGGACTTTTATAAATATTGAATAAGCATGAGTGTTGTAATTATTAAATATAATGCGGGGAATATTCAGTCTGTGCTCTTTGCTTTGGAACGCATTGGCGTACAGGCAACCGTTACTGATAATCAGGAAGAAATCTTATCTGCCGATAAGATCATTTTTCCGGGAGTTGGTGAAGCCAGTACGGCCATGGAGTATCTGAAACAAAGGAAACTGGATCAGGTGATCGCTTCTGCAAGGCAACCTCTCTTAGGAATTTGCCTGGGGATGCAATTGCTGTGTAAACACAGTCAGGAAAACAACACAGGTTGTCTGGGTATTTTTGATGTAGAGGTGAAAAGATTTGAGAGCGATCATCTAAAAATTCCTCAGATAGGTTGGAACAATATATATGTGAAAGAAAATCCATTATTCAAAAATGTAAAAGACGGAAGCTATTGCTATTTCGTGCATAGTTATTATGCAGCACTGAATGATGATACCATAGCGACCACACCATATGGTATTGATTTTAGCTGTGCACTAAACCAAAACAATTTTTATGGTGTGCAGTTTCACCCAGAGAAAAGTGCCGACATTGGTGAACAAATTTTAAAAAACTTTTTATCCTTATAAATGCAAATCATTCCCGCAATCGACATCATAGATGGTAAATGTGTACGCCTGAGTAAAGGCGATTATACGCAAAAGAAAATTTACAATGAACATCCGTTGGAGGTAGCCAAAAGCTTTGAGGACTCAGGGTTTCAGCGTTTGCATCTGGTAGATCTGGACGGTGCCAAAGCAGGCCAGGTAAAAAACTGGAAAATGCTGGAAAATATAGCAACACATACCCGCTTACAGATAGATTTCAGTGGCGGAATTAGTAGCGATGAAAGTCTTTCTATCACATTCAATTCAGGAGCTACATTTGCGGCTATTGGTAGTGTGGCTGCAAAAAATGAAGCATTGCTATTGCAATGGCTATCGGCACATGGCGTAGAGAAATTTATTTTGGGAGCGGATGTGTTGGATGAAAAGATTCAGATAAAAGGTTGGACAGAGCCAACCGATATCAACATTATTGATTTCATTCACAACTTTTCAGAAAAAGGGGTCAAACAGTTTTTTTGTACAGACATCAGTAAGGATGGCCTATTGCAGGGCAGTGCTATTGATTTGTATAAAAAAATATTAGAGGAGACGGAGGGCATTCAGTTAATAGCTAGTGGTGGTGTAAGTTCATTAAACGATCTGGAAGCCTTAAAGCTAACTGGTTGCAGTGGTGCCATTGTAGGTAAAGCCATATACGAGAACAGGATTTCGCTTGAGGAGTTAAGGAGGTTTAATGATGGATTATGAATGTTTAATTATAAATTATGAAAGACAATCCAGTTCAACAAAAATCATTTGCGTTTGCACTAGCATCAATAACACTTTACAAAACATTGGTTGGGAAAAATGAGTTTGTTTTGTCCAGACAATTTCTAAAAAGTGCTACAAGCATAGGAGCAAATGTTGAAGAAGCTATTGCTGGTTTTAGTAAAAGAGATTTTACTTCAAAGATGAGTATTGCCTCTAAGGAAGCAAGAGAAACATTATATTGGATAAAACTTATTGGTGCATCAAATTGGGTAGCCTTTGATTTTGAATCCCTGACCAAAGATTGCGAAGAGTTAATAAGGCTACTTACTGCTATTGTAAAAACCAGTCAAACGGAAACTAATCATTAACCATTCATCATTAAAAATTATTCTGTGCTCGCAAAACGCATCATACCCTGCTTAGACATTAAAGATGGAAGAACCGTAAAGGGGACCAATTTTATTGGGCTGAGAGATGCCGGTGATCCGGTGGAACTAGCTATTCGCTATAGTAAGGAAGGAGCCGACGAACTGGTTTTTTTAGATATCACAGCTACTGTAGATAAACGAAAGACTTTGTCTGAATTAGTTAGAAAAATTGCCACCCATATCAATATTCCTTTCACCGTTGGTGGTGGAATCAATACGGTAGAAGATGTTTCTGTTCTTTTGGAAAATGGTGCAGATAAAATTTCAGTCAATACCTCTGCAGTTAAGAGACCAGAGCTCATTGCAGAACTAGCAAAGAATTTTGGCAGTCAGTGCGTGGTAGTAGCAATTGATATTAAACTTTATGATGGCGTGTGGAAGGTAGTAACACATGGAGGTCGTACTCCTACCCCCCTTATTGCCACAGATTGGGTGAAACAGTGTCGAGATTTGGGTGCTGGAGAAATCCTTCTTACCTCCATGGAAAACGATGGCACCAAGGCTGGCTTTGCCATAGAGATTACCTCCGAAATTAGCAGGCTGGTAAACATTCCTGTTATCGCCTCCGGCGGAGCTGGTACTATGGAACATTTCAAGGAAGTATTTACGCATGGAAATGCTGATGCAGCTTTAGCGGCCAGCATCTTTCATTTCAAAGAAATAGAAATTAGTGATCTAAAAGATTACCTTGAGAAGGAAGGTATCGCTGTAAGGGTTTGAGGGTAGTGCATCTATTCAGCAATGTCCCTAATCAAAAATTGCAGGGTGAATGATACCAAGGAAATAATTAAATATTCAATCTAAAATATTCAATAAATATGACTCCCGATTTTTCAAAATATGCTGATGGCTTAATGCCTGTCATTATTCAGGATTTTCAGACATTGTCAGTATTGATGCTGGGTTTTATGAACCAAGAGGCGTTTAGCAAAACAAAGGAAGAAGGTAAGGTGACTTTTTATAGCAGAAGCAAACAAAGGCTGTGGACAAAGGGTGAAACCTCTGAAAATTACATAATAGTGAAGGAAATTCTACTGGACTGTGATCAGGATACAATACTCATTAAAGCAGCACCTCAAGGTCCTACCTGCCATACCGGAGATATCAGTTGTTTTGGCAAAGCCAATGACAGCTTTAGTTTGCAGGAATTGGAACAGGTAATCACCCATCGAAAGAACAATCCAACAGAAAAATCTTACACGGCTTCTTTATTTGCTAAAGGCATAAATAAAATTGCACAGAAAGTGGGCGAAGAAGCTGTAGAAATTGTAATCGAAGCCAAAGATGACAATAGAGATTTATTTCTTGGCGAGGCAGCCGATCTGGTGTTTCATTACCTGGTATTGCTACAAGCCAAAGGATTTACATTGCAAGATGTAGTGAAGGTTTTAGAAGCAAGACATAAAAAGTAGAATTGACTTAAAATAAATATTAAGCAAAATGGCAGCCGATTAATATGCTGCCATTTTCTAATTTATGGAGAGGGAAAGGCCGATCCTATAACCAATCTGCCTCAAAAGGTCTTTACAATTCTCTGATCTTTATATTTCGAAACCAAACATCATCCCCGTGATCTTGTAGGCCAATATGCCCCTTTTTATAAGTACCAAAATCACTCGAACCCTTGAACTTACTGTTGGCAATAAGTGCTTTCCAGCTATCGTTCCACATGGTGGTACTTACCACAAGCACTTCATTCAAATACACATCCAGCTTACCATTTACACAACGAATCAGGTAATGGTTCCATTCCAGAGGAGGGTTTTCAGCGTGTGATTTGGCTGGAATCAAATCATATAAATCCCCTGCCTGATGCTTGAATATTTTCCCATCCGGATGACCCGCATTATCCACTATCTGAATCTCTGGACCTGTTCCCCACATGTATTTATATTTGTCCTTATTCTCAAGAATAAATATACAAATGCCGCTATTGCCCGCCTTGCTGATTCTCCAGTCAATCTGTAGCTCAAAGTTGCTATACTCCTTATCTGTAATGATATCACCTCCTGACTTAGGCTGACCGTCATTTTTATTATCCAACCAAATGGCTCCATTGGCAACTTTCCAGGCAGTACCAATGGTTCTGGAGCCATAAGCATGCCAGCCATCTGTACTGGCACCATCAAATATCAAATTCCATCCGGCAGCTTTTTCTTTAGCTGATAAACTATTAAGACTCACCACCGCTGGTACTGGTTTTGGCGCAGGAGGTGGTGGCGGTACTGGTTTTGGCTCAGGTTTCACTTCCACTTTTTGGGCTTCAGGAACTTTTGTGTTCCTATTTGCACGTGGTGCACAGGAATAAACTGCAAGTGCACACATAATAATGATTATTCCGAAAATTGTTTTGTTCATCGTATTAAATATATGTTTTTAAATTATTTTTCTATCAGCGTTCAATTTGTTCATTGGATTATACAATAACTTTTGGATGATACAATACTTCTAATCCACTGCCCAATTTTGGATTGTTAAATTCTCTACTCTTTCAAAATCACTAACATTTTTTGTTTTAAGGATAAAATGGTTAAAGATGTACGTTGAGCTCATAATTAAAATCATCCAAGACTTTTCCTATAGTTTTTAATCTTGCTTTCTCTTTAGCATCAATATCTAATGATGGGAAAACTGGAATGATATTTAACAATGTTTGAAACCTTTCTATTGTCTTTCGGTTTTTTTCTTTTTGTAAACTTTTTTCAACACCATACTTCCATTCAGCAATTGTTATTTCGGAAATGGCACAATTCTCAAACCCCACTTTTTCTTTTTTTATACACAAAATTAATCAATGATGCTTTGGTATGGAATATTAGACTTAAAATATTTGGTTGCCGGTACCCAAAAAAATACATTCGAATGAAAACCCTAAACCTATCAGTTACAGCCACCTTTTTTCAGACTACACCCAACAAACATCTTCTTATCTCCATCTACTATCTTGTCAAAACCGATAATTACCTTTCTGTTTATTTTAGCATCAATATATACTGCACCATTTCCTTAGCTTCCACAACGGTTACATTTTGATGTGATGTCATCATTGTTTCGCCCCAAACGCCTGAACCGCCCTCTATTATTTTCTTGGCCAGTTTGTTGATGGTGGCTTCGCCAGCACCGGCATATTTTCTCGCCACTTCGGTATAGGCTGGTCCGGAAAGCTTTTCATCTACCTTGTGGCAGCTCATGCATTGAAATCTTTCTGTAAGCATCATTCCTTTTTGATATATTGGATTAGACTCAAGTCCATCTTTTACAGCGTTTTTCTCTTCACCGCCTGAACCACAAGAAATGAGGATGACTGCAAAAATAATAGCAAGCAAACCGTATTTCATAAAAATATTTTGACAGAAAATAATCAATCCAATCCCAATACCTTTTTATTAAAATCACCATCCGTGGCGGTAGCTGCAAAATCATCAAAGGCTTTGTCTGTCACCCGTATGATATGATCTTTGATAAAAGGAGCCCCTTGGCTGGCACCATCTTCAGGACTCTTGATACAACACTCCCATTCCATCACTGCCCAACCTGCATAATCGTACTGAGCCAGTTTGGAAAAGATTGTTTTAAAATCCACCTGACCATCTCCGGGGCTTCGATAGCGGCCGGCCCGATGCAACCAACCCTGATATCCTCCAAAAGTCCCTTGTCTGCCTGATGCATTAAACTCAGCATCTTTTACATGAAATGCTTTGATGCGTTCATGATAAAAATCTATGTACTGAATATAGTCCAACTGTTGCAAAACAAAATGGGAAGGATCGTACAGTAAGCAAGCCCTAGCATGATTGTTCACTTTTTCTAGGAACATTTCATAGGTCTGACCGTCAAACAGATCTTCTCCAGGATGTATTTCGTAACACACGTCCACTCCACATTCATCAAAATAGTTTAATATCGGTGTCCATCTTTTTGCTAGTTCAGTAAAACCATCCTCGATCAATCCAGGGGGTCTTTGAGGCCAGGGATGAAACAAATGCCAGCAAAGCGAGCCACTAAAAGTGGCATGAGCATTCAGTCCCAGATTTTGCGAGGCTTTGGCTGCATACTTCAATTGCTGCACAGCCCATTCGGTTCTGGCTTTGGAATTCCCTCTCACTTCTGGAGCTGCAAACCCATCGAACAAAAGATCGTATGCCGGATGAACAGCTACCAACTGACCTTGTAAATGGGTGGACAATTCCGAAATTTCCAAGCCACAGGAGGCTACCAACCCTTTTATTTCGTCGGCATAGGTAATACTTTCTGCGGCTAGTTTCAAATCAAAAATTTTTGAATCTCCAGTGGGTACTTGTACCGCTACAAAACCTTTGTCAGCAGCCCACAAACAAATCGACTCAAGGTTATTGAAGGGTGGTTTATCGCCTAAAAATTGTGCAAGAAAAATTCCCGGGCCTTTGATTGTTGTCATCTAATACAGTTTTAATTTTTGAAAGATAAATCTATATAATATTTTCGAATTGCTATGCTGAAAACAAAATATTAATAAGTGTTGATCGACTGAAAAGTATGGCTTGTATTAATTTGCCAAAAGATACTCCTGTTCGAAGGATAAAAAACGATTCAGGAGCCGGGTGGACAATGTCCCTGCCCTCCCCTCACCTATTTTTTTGCCATCAATTTCTACTACAGGTAGTATTCGTCGGGTGGTACTTGTCATAAAAACTTCTGCAGCTTTTTTTAATTCATCTATTGTGATATCTCTGGTTGATACTGGCAGGAAATCGGAAGCGAATGTTAGAATTTGTTTGCGGGTAATTCCTTCTAAAACATTATTGGATGGTGTAATAAGTTCTCCTGTTTGGCTAATGATAAAAACATTGGCTCTTGGAAATTCTGAAATAATACCATCGGAATAATAAAGCAGATCATCGATTTGTTTTTTTACCAGTTGTTGTTGCATCCAGATGCCCATTAGATAATTTGTGGACTTAGCTGTTGGGAAATCGCGTGTATAGGGATGGGTAATGATCCTTATGCCTTGTTCAAATTTTTCCTTGGTGGGAAGGGTGATCGCCTGTTGCTGAATGATCAGGTTGCCTTTTACGGGTAGATAGTTGTCGGGCGCATAGCCTCCGGTAGCTGTCAGTCTAAAACCACTCTGTGGAATATTGTTCAGATCTATGAGCTTGTATATCACTTCCTTTATTTGATCAGGAGTACAGGGTATGTCAATAAACAATTCTTTGGCAGAATTGAAAAATCGGTTCAGATAATCATCTAGAAACAGGGGTTTATTTTCTCTGGTTCTGAAATAATCAAACACCGCATATCCTCTTTGAATGGAGAGGTCCCCCACTCCTAAAACAGAATCATTCTCTTCAAAATAATTATCATTTACAAATACCCAACTCATCACTTTTGATTAATAATGCACACATGAAATATTTTTACACTCTATAATGTTCCAATCCGATTGCCTTTCTTCCTGAATGAATGGTACAATGCTACCGACCTTCAGTCAATTTCAATATTGTAAAGGCGAGGATGTTTCTGCATTAGCAACTTTGACACTTGTGTAAAGTGCTTTTACAAAAACTATATTCAATGCTGGACGTAAACAAATATTGATGGCCTAAAAATAGGGAATTAATTATGGGTACTTCATTTATTAGTGAAATGATGGTATCGATTGTATGAGATGCTATATGCACTGCAGTTGAAGGAAGTGTCACAATGTAGATGGGTACTATTGATTGCTGGCTACATAAAAAAATAAAACGATAACAGGAGATTCAACCATCGGTATTTAATTGATTCTGACAACACCTCAGTATTTATCTTTACAAAAAACATACACATGACCTCAGAAGTAATTTATAATGGTGATTTGCGTACCACCTGTACGCATTTGAAAAGTGGCAATCATTTTGAAACGGATGCGCCTACGGATAATAACGGGAAGGGTGAGCGATTTTCTCCAACAGATTTGCTGGCCACCAGTTTGGGAACTTGCATGATCACGGTAATGGGCATCAAGGCAAGAACGATGGAATTTGATTTGAATGAAATCAAAATTGAAGTGTTGAAAAAAATGGCAGCTGATCCGCGAAGAGTAAGTGGTATTGATTTAAGATTTCATATTCCTGAATCGCTGGCAGGGCTTGATGAAAAAACAAAAATTATATTAAAAAATACGGGTCTTACTTGTCCGGTTGCCAAGAGTTTGCACCCAGACATTGAGATTAATATTGATTGGGGAGCTTGGTCGTAGTGGCCAAAGGATGGGGAAAAAAAACGCTGTATGGGTATATACAGCGTTTTTTTGGTTTAGTATTGAAATGATCAACCTACCAGCTCTTCGTGTTTGCTGTAAGCTTCCATCAGTTTTCGTTGTACTTCGTAGGCAACCGGTGCATAAGAATCGAATTGCATGGAGAATCTGGCTCTCCCTTGTGTGAGGCCTCTGAGGGTGCTACTGTACTGGCTCATTTGTGCCAAAGGTGCTTTGGCTATTATTTTTTGAAAATGCCCATCGGAGTCAATGCCTTCCACCACACCCATTCGGGTTTGAAGGTCGCCCATAACCGCTCCAACCATTTCATCGGGACAAACGATCTCTACCTTATAAATAGGTTCCAATAGTTGAGGATCGGCATCTAAAAAAGCATGGCGAAATGCATGCAATCCGGCAATCTTAAAGGATATGTCATTGCTGTCCACATCATGCATTTTACCATCGTACACACTTACCCTGATGTCCCGTGCATAGCAACCGGTGAGGGGGCCATTTTGCATTTTCTCCATTACACCTTTCATGATCGAAGGTAAAAAGCGAGTATCTATCACTCCCCCTACAATGCAATTGCAAAATACAAGTTTTCCACCCCAGTCCAGATTTATTTCTTCCTTGCTTCTTAAGTTTAAACCTTCGGGATTGGGCATGTCCTGAAACCAGGGTTCTATCCGCAAATAAACTTCAGCAAACTGTCCAGATCCCCCACTCTGTTTTTTATGTCTGTAGCTTCCTTCTGCCCGACGGCCAATGGTTTCACGATAGGGGATTTTAGGTTTGTCGAACTTAACATCTAGTTTATGCACGTTTTCAATTTTCCATTGCAACACTTTCAGATGGAGCTCGCCCTGGCAATGCAACAAAGTTTGTTTTAACTCTTGCGAAACTTCTATTCGGATGGAAGCATCTTCCTCCTGCAAACTATGCAAAGCCTGAGACAGTTTTTCCTCATCGCCTTTGTTGGATGTGCTAATGGCCATGGTGAGATTTGGATTTGGAAACTCGATGGGCTCCAGTTCCAGGTTGCTACCTTTTTCGTGCAGCGTGTTATTGACATGGGTGCTGCGCAATTTCAACGTGCCACCAATATCCCCAGCGGTCAGTTCCTGAACCGGGATACGATTGCGGCCTTCCATCAGGAACAACTGATTTATTTTTTCTACCACGCCAGTATTTTCGTTTACCAATTCGGCACCTGTTCTGATTGTGCCACTAAATACTTTGAACAAACTTAGTTCTCCAATATGTGGCTCGATGATCGTTTTAAAAACAAAAATGCAGGCTGGTCCTTTGGTATCACACTTTAGGTTGGCTCCAGATTTAGTTTCTTGTGGAGGCATTTCGTTGGCAGCTGGACAGATATAATCTATGAAACTCATGATACGACCAGCCCCCATATTTTTTTCACCGGCGGCACAAAACACCGGAAAAATATCATGTTTGATCATCGACGCATGTAAACCAGTTTTCATTTCATCTTCTGTCAGTTCTCCTTTGTCAAAATATTTTTCCATCAGCCCCTCATCATTGGAAGCAATGGTTTCTATTAGTTCCTTATGCAGAAAATCGGCACGATCTTTTTCACTATCCGGAATAGGAAGTTTTTCGGGCTTTCCACCCTCGACGCCATACTTAAACATCACCATAGCTAGTACATCAATAATAGCATTGAAACCGGAGCCGGCATTGAGTGGATATTGAACTGCTACGACATTATTTCCAAAATGTGCCTTAGCTTGCTGCAGGGTTTTATCGAAATCCGCATCGGGTGAATCTAATTTGTTCATGACAAAAAGAGTTGGAGTCTTGAACCGGTTGGTGTATTCCCAAACAATATCGGTTCCTACTTCTACACCAGAAGCAGCATCCAACACAATGACACCGGTATCCGCCACTCGCAAAGAACTGATAACTTCTCCGTTAAAGTCGTCATATCCTGGTGCGTCGATGATATTGATCTTAAAATCTTTCCAAACAGTATGCATCAGCGAAGCAAAAACACTGCTTTGTCTTTCGGTTTCTAACTGGTGGTAATCGCTGGTTGTATTTCCAGCGGCAATAGTTCCCAACCGTTTGATGGCGCCGGCCTGGTAGAGCATGCTTTCTGCGAGAGTGGTTTTTCCACTACCGGCATGTCCCAGCAGGACAATATTTTTTACATGGTTCGAATCGTATGTAGGCATATCTTTTGATTTAAAATATGAAAAAAACTATGCTGACCTTGAAAACATCTATGCACAAAAAGCAAACAGCCAGCCTGAATAAGGCTGGCCGCTTCATCCCCTATCAGGAATTTACAAAGCTGTGAAAGTCATCTTCTAATTTATCGAGGTCCAAAAGCAGGTTGTCGAATTTTTCTTTTACAAAATGATGAGGTATTCTGTGCCCAAAGTTTGGATGCCTGTCGGCTTCTGTGATATGGTGCTTAATTTGATGTTTCAAATCATGCACATTGATCAACTGAATATGGAACTGATTATGAAAGTGCTCAATATCCCTTAGTACATTGTCTTCCGTTTTACCGGGGGCAAAAAGATACAACTCATTCTTAAGGTTATTGATTCTGGTGCGGTAGGATACCAGTACATCATACCATTGTTTACACTCTGAAATCAATGCATTGTGTTGTGCTTCTGTAACCATAAGTATTTGATTTTTAACTTTAGTAATGGCAGCTTCAGTGGGCATACTGCTTTATCTGTTCTAAAGATAGTACTCCTTATTTATAAAAAAAACTGATAGCGGTCATATATGAATATAATATTGGGCAATAGGAAAAAAGAACAGCGATCTCCGCTCTGAAGTGGTGGTTTTGTCTGGATTTTTGAATAAAAAAGCCGACTTCAAAATTTGAAGTCGGCTCTGAAAAAGTACCACTAATGAGTTATTTTATCAATTCAGCCAATTTGGTATGTAGCTCTTCTCCTCTGATATTTTTTGCTATGATTTTCCCGGTTGGATCCAGAAGGAAGTTTTGAGGAATGGACTGGATTCCATATTGCCTGGCTACTTCGTTTTCCCAAAACTTAAGATCAGAAACCTGGGTCCAGGTAAGGTTGTCTTTGGCAATAGCTGCCAGCCATTTTTTATGACCATCTCTTTCTTCATCATCCAACGAAACACCCAATACGGTAAAGTTTTTTTCTTTGAATTTATTAAAGGCGGCTACCACATTTGGATTTTCTGCACGGCAGGGACCACACCAGCTTGCCCAGAAATCGATCAAAACATATTTGCCTTTGAAAGAAGCCAGCGTTACTTCTTTACCAGTTGTATCTGCCTGTGAGAAAAGCGGAGCCATAGCTCCTACCGATGTTGCCTTCGCTATCGCCAATTTTTTGCTGAACCGCTCACCGGCAGCTGAACTACGGGTAGTGGCCGACAGGGAATTATACAATGGTTCTACTTTTTCCACATCTATATCATTGCCTGCAAACAAGCCCAATGCGTACAAAGCAATTGGTGAATTGGAATTCTTTTTCACATAATCTCCATAAATCTCACTCAGTTTTTCCTGCAAACCATCATAGTCCTTCATCAGTTTTTCGATACCTACAGAATCTTTCTTTTTGGCCAGGACATTGTAGTTGGCAATCAGATCTTGAACCTCTTTTTGAACAGGCATTGTCGCATCATTCAACTTTGCATACTCAGCATGTGCTTTGGATTCTTTCACAGATACATTGGAGAACGAGTCTTTTGAACTCACAGAATTGATACCATTTTGAAGATAAACACGGGCGATATCTTTTTTGCCTGGTCTTATTTCACCATTAGGATCAACTGTCAATAAGGTGATAAGTGCTGGCAACTCGGTTTCTAATTTAAAAGTATAAGCACCATTTGTAACCTTTGCACTATCAATCAAATTATTGCCATCATGCCGATAGGCAAAATAGATTGTTGGAATAGGGTCTTTGATATTGCTCAGAGAACCTTTCACAGTTGCGTTCTGTTGCGCAAAAGCAATGGCTGGAAGACCCAGACATAGGGAAAGAATCATTTTCTTCATACAGTAACTTATTAAATTTTGGTAACGAAGTTAATGGTTAAGTAAATAAGAATTTAACCGCTTGTAATATTTTAACCTTAGCATAAAAAATAAATATATTGAAGCAGGGTGATACTATTTGAATGATCATCTCAAATTTAAATTATTGGTTTTCATAGTATTGATATGATCTACGATATATTTAACTGAACTTGGATGACATAAAAAATGCATGAAACCAACCTAGGACAGTTGATCCATGCATTTCGGATTTTAGAAATATTTTTGGTTTAAAACACCAGTTTGTTTAGGTAAGAAGCTCCTTCTTTCACACAATCCAATGGTGCTTTTTCGTAGGCCTCCTGCTCCAAAACATAGTACTCCATACCCAGGTTTTTTGCCTGTGTCAATATGGATTTATAATCAATGGAACCATTGCCTACAATGCAACTTTGATTGCCCTCTCCTTCTTTGTAGGGCATGTTTTTCTTTCTGTCCTTGATATGACACAACTTAAATCGCCATCTGTGCTTTTGCATCCACTCCACGGGGTTTTGATTGGCGGTAACCACCCAATACATATCCATTTCAAAATCTACTAATGCCGGATCTGTATTATCCATTAGGATAGTTTGTGGCATCTGACCATTTTGCAGGCGAAAAGTATAGTCGTGATTGTGGTAGGCAAATCTTATTCCGTTTTTTCGGCAAATTTCACCTGCCTTATTAAACTCATCGGCCGCTCTTTTATAATCCTCCAAGGACCTTTGTCGTCCCATCCAAGGACATATCAAATACTTCATACCGATCTCAGCAGCCTCGGCTGCTTTTTGTTCAAAGTCTTTTTTATAATCGCAATGACTACTCACGATGGTCAAGCCAATGTCATCCAGATATTTTTTGAATCCTTTGTTCCCCATGCCCCAAAACATCCCCTTGTTACCTTCATAACTTTCAATTTGTTTGAACCCAAAGCTTGATATTTTTTTCAATACACCCTGCGGATCTTTTGGCAAATCGTCTCTGAGAGAATATAATTGTATGCCCAATTGTTTGATAGTACCTTGTCCTGTGGCGGCTTTGCTGGTTCCGCAGGAGGTGAATGCCAAGCCCAATGCAGCCGTTCCTCCCAGTTTTAAGAAATGCTTCCGATCCATTATTATTTATGATTTTAGATTGTAGATTACAAATTGCAGATTATTGATTGCGGATTGCAGATTATACATCACACACTCTAACTGCATCTTCCAGTGCTTTGAATCTTTCTTTATCCGTTTTTCCGGTAGGGATAAACTCTTGTGCTACATGACCTTTGAAGCCAGTGGCTACAATGGCATTCATAATAGCCGGATAGTAAAGTTCCTGCTTGTCATTCAGCTCGTTTCTACCTGGTACACCTGCAGTGTGATAGTGTGCAATATACTGATGATTGTCGCGAATGTTTTGAATCACATTGCCTTCATCCACCTGCATGTGGTAGATATCGTAAAGCAGTTTAAAGTTTTCGCTGCCAAGCCTTTTGCATAGTTCCACTCCCCAGGCTGTGTGGTCGCACAAATAATCCTTATGATCACGTTTACTATTGAGCAGTTCCATCACTAGTACCACTTTGTTCTTTTCTGCAAGTGGCAATAATTTTTTCAGACCTTTCACACAATTATTTAGCCCGGTTTCATCATCCATACCCCGCCGGTTGCCGCTAAAGCAAATTAGGTTTTTATACCCAGCTTTGGCCACCAATGGAATTCCTTCTTCAAAATCTTTGATCAGCCCAGGATGAAATTTCTTTTCACCAAAGCCATCGGTAAGGCTCACTTTTCCAGGGATATAGCACATGCTACAGGTGATGCCATGCTTTTGAATCACAGGCCAATCTTTGGGAGCCAACAGGTCAATGGCTTTCAGTCCCATTTTTTTCACTACAGTACACAACTCCTCCAATGGCACTTTTCCAAAAGTCCATTGGCAAACACTGTGGTTAATATTTCCTCTTAATTTACTCATTGTTTTGTCTTCATTGGCAATGGCACTTAATGGTGAAACGCCTGCGGCCAAAGTACCCACTGCAAGTGTTTTCAGCATATTTCTTCTTGAAGTATTAGACATGTTCTTCTACAGTTTTTTTATCATTTTTAAACACAACAGCAAATAGGAAACATACTATTGCTGCAATACCAGCAGGCACCAGCCACACGTTATGCCAATAGCTGTCATTGTTTTGAGCAGCTTTGTAACTCTCTGTTACAAAACCTGCCACCCAAAATCCTATTAACATACCTACACCATAGGTTGCAAGTGTTATCAATCCCTGTGCAGAACTTTTAAATTTTTCGCCTGCCTTAGCATCCGTGTATATCTGCCCTGATACAAAGAAGAAATCATAGCAAATACCGTGCAATGCAATACCAATGATCAACATAAAGGAAAGATCACCTGCGTTGCCATAGGCAAAAAGAAGATATCTAACAGCCCAGGCTAGCATGCCTATCAGGATAGTATTCTTGAATCCGAATCTCTTAAATAAAAACGGAATCATAAGCAAAAATAAAACCTCAGAAACCTGACCAATAGCCATTTTGGCGGTTGGATTTTCCAGCCCTACAGCCGTTAAGAATGGGTTGGCATTCTGATAATAAAAAGCCAGTGGAATACATATTAGAACAGAGGCAATAAAGAAAATTAAAAAGTTCTTGTCTTTTAATAATTTTAGTGCATCCAGTCCAAGTATCTGGCTAACCGAAGCACCCTTATCCGCTTTTTGGGGAGGTGTTTTAGGTAGTGTGAAACTAAATAAACCTAAAATAAACGAGGCAATAGAAGCCATCAAAAAGGTATTCCTTAATGTGTCATTTGTGGTATTATTTTGTTCATTGTCCCAATGAAATACATAGCTAATAATCAGCCCTGCGATGATCCAGCCAATGGTGCCAAAAATTCTAATGGAAGGAAATTCTTTCTCTGGGTTGCTCATTTGTCTGAAAGAGACAGAATTCACGAGTGCCAAGGTAGGCATATATAAAATCATGTAGGCTAGCACATAGGGATAAAATACTGCTACATTCTCTGCTTTGAACATCATGTACATCAGACCAGCTCCTATCAGGTGAAGCACCCCTAATATTTTTTCAGCATTAAAAAATCGATCAGCAACCAAGCCAATAATAAAAGGTGCAATGATAGCACCCCAAGATTGGGTTGAAAACACATTGGCTGTTTCCAGACCGTTTGCTTTTAAATTAGTACCTAAAAAAGTTCCTAAAGTAACAAACCACCCACCCCAAATAAAAAACTCTAAAAACATCATGAAAGAAAGCTGGAATCTTGTACTTGACTTCATAATAGCTTACGTTAGATTAATTGAATAAAATTATTTAGGGTTAAATGTAGCAATTAAATATTTAAATAATAATCCTTTACAAGAATTTATTATCGGGAAGAACAATTGGTCTTCCAGATCAAACTTTCAAAGCTGGGGAATGGCATCAATTGGGTATTCAAATAGTTTTACATCCATTCCAAAAGCCTTATTTGATGCAGTATATTTATCATTATCCAACCTCCGTTCATAAATATAAAAAATCGGATGCACAAGTTATTTCCAGATTTAATAATTTTGAAGGTACAAATCCTAAAAACTTATGAACCGATTAAAAAGCTTTGTAGAATGGAATGCCTTTGGAGTCTGTTCTTCTATTGGGGATAAACTTGATATCTCACCTTGCCGCATTCGTCAATATTTTATTTATTCTTCTGTATTGACAATGGGTTCTCCCATTATCATTTATATGGTTCTGGCCTTTCTGAGGAACATAAAGAATTATATTAGTTCATCTAAAAGAAATCCCTGGTATTATTTGTAACAAAAAGCGCAGGTCAAATAGACCACAAAACTTTTACTTCAGAAAAAATCAGTACGACATCTCCCTTGCAGTTAGTTGGACAATACTTGTAGCTATTCTCAAGCCCATCAATTTCCACATCTCTCAAAAGAATTTTGATTTTGAGCATACATTTTAATCATCTGATTAAAATAATTGGATAAATCAAATGATTGCTTTTATCTTTGTCTTCGAAAATATCATCATTCAAAAATGGCGAAGAGTAAAAATGCAAAAACAATCGACACTTCTACTGAAGAGAAAATAAAAAAGGCTGCCAGAGTTGTTTTTTATAGGAAAGGTTTTGCTGCAACAAGAACTAGAGATATTGCGGAGGAATCAGGAATCAACCTTGCACTGCTCAATTATTATTTTCGAAGCAAAGAAAAACTGTTTCACCTCATTATGCTGGAAACAGTGTCGGGCTTTGTGCAAAATATGACATTCATTCTCAATAATGAGAAAAGCAGTTTTGAAAAAAAAATTGAGTTAATTGCTTCCAACTACATAGACTTCATCGTTAAAGAACCAAATATCCCAATATTTATGTTGAGCGAAATACGTAACGATGCTGATGGATTATTTGAAAGTTTGCCCGTTCTACAACCTTTAATGCAATCTGTTTTTTTTAAACAGCATCAGGAATATGTGACTAAGGGAAAAATCGTTGAACCAAATCCTTTTCATTTCTTAATAAACTTGCTGGCGTTAACCGTTTTCCCATTTATTTCAAGTCCTTTATTAAAATTAGTTGGCGGGGTAAGCAACACGCAATTTGAAATGATGATGCAGGATCGTAAAAAACTTATTCCCGTTTGGATAAAAGCTATGATGAAGGCAAAATAATTTTTTTTGCCTAAAATCTAATCAAATGATTAAAACGAAAAAACAAAATATCATGATGAACAGAATAATTTTGCTTTTGGGCTGTGGGCTATTTGCATTTAGCTACGCCAATGCACAGTCAATTACCTTGGAGGCATGCTACAGACTGGCAAAGGCGAATTATCCAGCAATCAAAAAAATGGATTTGATAAGCCAATCGGTAGATTACACCATTTGGAATGCTAACAAAAAGTTTTTACCACAGTTCAACATTGCGGGTCAGGCCACCTACCAATCGCAAGTAGTAGATTATAGCGAATTGCTTGGAGGATTTTTACCAACAGGATTTTCGTTCCCGGAATTTAGCAAAGACCAGTACAGAATTTCGGGAGAGGTAGAGCAATTGTTGTTCGATGGTGGCAATACCCGAAATCAAAATGAAATAACAAAAGCCAACGCCGGATTACAAAAACAAAATGTGGAAGTGGATCTATACGCCATCAACGACCGTATTAACACTATTTTCTTTTCCATTTTTTTGATGGATGCACAATTGGAAATTAACAATTTGAAAATTGCCAATCTTCAAACCCAATTGGATAAAACAGAGTCCGCTTACAAATACGGAACGGCCTATGCCAGCGATGTAAACGAAATCAAAGCGGAGATTGAAAATACCAAATCGACAAATATTGATTACATGGGAAACCGTTCGGCTTTCCTGAAAATGCTTTCGATTTTTATCGGTAAGGAAGTTGCCTCTTCATCAGATTTGGTAAAACCAGAATCGATATTTGCTTCAGGGGAAATCAATCGCCCTGAACTAAAAATGTTCGACTTGCAGAAAAACATTTTCGAAACACAGTCGAAGCAACTTAAATCAAGTTATCTGCCCACTTTCAAAGCTTTTTTTCAGGGTGCTTACGGAAGACCAACGTTTAATCCAATTTCTAATGACTTCGGCGCTTGGTATATTACGGGTATCCGCCTGAATTGGTCGCTTGGAAGTCTTTATACCCTGAAAAATCAACGTGCAATTTACAATCTGAATAGTCTGAATGCAGAGACAGACAAAGAAACTTTTATCCGCAATGTACAGATGGATATTGCACAGCAGAACGAAAACGTGAAGAAGTACACCGAAATGATTGGTCAGGATAATAAGACGATAGCGTTACGGGAAGAAGTCACCCAATCCGCTTCGGCACAGTTGGCAAATGGTGTCATCACTACCCACGAATATATTCAAAAGGTTAATAATGAAAATGCTGCCAAGCAAAATCTTATTCTACATCAAATACAGTTGTTGCAAGCACAGTATAATTTAAAATTCAAATCAGGAAATTAAATCAATGGGCAAAGAAAATAACAAATTCAAAAAGCAATTAAACATAGAGTAAAATTTAAAAAAATAGAAAAGATGAAAAGTAAGATCAATAAATTGTTGGCCGTCATCTGTCAATCGTCAATCAAAAAATCATTGTCAATCGTTTTAGCGGCATTATTTCTAAATGCTTGTACTCAAAAAATTGATTATGACGCTTCAGGAAACTTTGAGGCAGATGAAGTCATCGTATCGGCACAGCAAAATGGTGTGTTGTTATCGTATAATGTAAAAGAGGGCACTCTATTAAAACCCGGAGACAATGTGGGGCAGATTGATGTAAAAATTGTAGAACTGCAAAAAGCTCAAACCGAAGCCAGCATTGCCGCATTGAGCGAAAAAACAGTTGCACCAAGCGACCAAGCCGAATTGGTACGCCGTCAGTTGGAAGTGCAAAAATCACAATTGTCGCAACAGTTAAGAGAAAAAACCCGAACTGAAAATCTGGTAAAGGCCGATGCTGCCACACGCAAACAGTTAGACGACATCAATGCAGCTATCGACCAAATGAAAAAGCAGATTGCTGTTTTGGAACAACAATTAAAACTGAACACCTACAATACCAATACGCAAAACCGTAGCATATTGAGCGAAAAGGTACCCATGGAAAAAGCGGCGGCACAGCTTCAGGAGCAAATCAATAAAGGACAGATCATCAACCCGACTAATGGAACAGTATTAGCTAATTATGCTTTGCAGGGCGAAATGCAGGTCGTAGGCAAACCACTGTATAAAATTGCCAATACCGAAACGCTAGATTTAAAGGCTTATGTTTCCGGAATTCAACTGCTACAAATAAAGGTAGGGCAATATGTAACGGTTCGAATTGATGATGGCAAAGACGGATATAAAAAATATCAGGGAACCATCAATTGGATTTCTTCAAAATCAGAATTTACGCCCAAGACTATCCAAACCAAAAACGAAAGGGCCAACCTTGTGTATGCCATTAAAGTAACCGTAAAAAATGACGGCTATCTGAAAATAGGAATGTATGGAGAAGTTTTGTTTAATTGACAATTGAAAGTCGACAATTGACAATGAAAAACACCCTTTAGATTGAATAAATTTTAAAACCAACTTTGAACGTGGAAATCGATAATTAAGAATAATTGTCAACTGTCCATTATCAATTTTCAATTCAATAAGTATGGAAAATATATTTACTATTAATTCTTTTGCTTTTGCGATACGAATGGTGAAATTGAACCAATATCTATCACATGAGTAACAAGAATTTGTTTTTTCCAAACAAATGTTGAGATGTGGAACGGCAATCGAAGCATTCCTAAAAGAAGCTGAACACGCTCAATCGAAAGCTGATTTTTTGAATAAAATGAATCTGGCATTAAAAAGAAGCCAACGAAACAGAATATTGGTTAATGCTGATGAAAGATACAGAATACCTGAATGAAACAGAATTTCAATCCTTCAAAAACGATTGTTCAGAATTACTGAAACTTTTACTCAGCATTGTTAAAAGTACAAAGACGAGTTTATAATAATAATGAACAATAATTGTCCATTGTCAACTATCAATTGTCAATTAAATGAAATCAGTAAGCGTAAAAAATATTATCAAAACCTACAATAATGGTGAAGTGAAAGCGGTGAACGATGTTTCTTTTGAAGTTCAAAAAGGCGAATTGTTCGGCTTGATTGGTCCCGATGGCGCGGGCAAAACATCCATATTCCGCATCCTGACCACGTTATTGCTTGCTGATAGCGGAACGGCTATCGTAGAAGATTTTGACGTGGTAACCAACTATAAGGAAATCCGAAATATGGTGGGTTATATGCCCGGTAAGTTTTCTTTGTATCAGGACCTGACTGTACAGGAAAACCTTTCATTTTTTGCTACAGTTTTCGGAACTACCATTGAGGAAAACTACGAACTCATCAAAGATATTTACGAACAAATAAAGCCGTTCAGCCACCGTCGAGCAGGAAAACTTTCGGGTGGTATGAAGCAAAAGTTAGCCCTGTGCTGTGCCCTAATTCATAAGCCTACTGTTTTGTTTTTGGACGAGCCAACCACGGGTGTAGATGTGGTTTCTAGGAAAGAGTTTTGGGATATGCTTGGCAACCTGAAAAAGCAAGGCATCACGATTGTAGTTTCCACTCCGTATATGGATGAAGCCACGCTTTGTGACCGGATTGCTTTGATACAGAACGGAAGCATTATGTCTATTGACAGGCCCGACAATATCATCAAAAGCTATCCGAAAACCTTGTTTGCAGCCAAAGCCCATAATATTTATAAGCTCTTGAAGGATTTACGCTCGGCTGAAGAAGTGGAAAGTTGTTATCCTTTTGGTGAGTATTTACACCTGACTATGAAAACAGATGAGGCGGATGTGTTGACCGTAATGCGGATTGCTGGAACAAATAACATCGAGGGATTGGAAGTAAAAATGGTAACACCAACGATTGAGGACAGTTTTATAAAGTTAATGAATGAGAATAGTGGAAAATTGACAATGGATAGTTGACAATCTTTTGCAATTAGAATAAAAAAATAAGGAAAATATGGGTAACAATATAAAAAATACAGCAACGTCAATTGTCAATCGTCAATTGTCCATTGAATGTAAAAATCTGACAAAGCAATTCGGCGATTTCAAAGCCGTGGACAATATTACTTTCGATGTGGAACAGGGAGAAATTTTTGGATTTCTCGGTGCCAATGGAGCAGGAAAAACAACAGCGATTCGTATTCTTTGTGGACTTTCCTATCCCAGTTCAGGTGAGGCCACGGTGGCTGGCTTTGATGTGTATAAACAGAAGGAAAACATAAAAAAGAATATCGGTTATATGAGCCAGAAATTTTCGTTATACGACAACCTGACCATTTTAGAAAACATTGAGTTTTACGGCGGTGTATATGGCGTTTCGAGGTCTGATATCAAAATACGCAGCAACGAACTCATTACCACATTGGGACTGGAAAAAGAAGCTAAAAAATTAGTTGGAGAACTGCCTTTAGGCTGGAAACAAAAGTTGGCGTTTTCGGTGGCCATTTTCCACCGTCCCAAAATCGTGTTTTTAGATGAACCAACCGGAGGGGTTGATCCTGTAACCAGGAGACAGTTTTGGGATATGATTTACGTAGCCGCAGCCAATGGCATTACTGTTTTCGTCACCACCCACTATATGGACGAAGCCGAGTATTGCAACCGCATTAGTGTGATGGTGGATGGTCGTGTGGAAGCTTTGGACAGTCCAACCAATCTGAAAAAAATGTTCAATACCGATTCAATGGACGATGTCTTTTATCAATTAGCAAGAGGAGCGAAACGGTTATCGGATTAATATTCAAAATTTCAACTGAATCATTAAATCTGCTTTCCCCGGTTTCTATTAAAGATTTATACATAAAGAAATGAAACAACTACTCGCTTTCATACGCAAAGAATTTTATCATGTATTTAGAGACAAGCGTACCTTGTTAATACTCTTTGGTATGCCAATTGTTCAGATTGTACTTTTTGGATATGCATTGAGCAGTGAGGTTAAAAATATCGGAATTGCCGTATTGAACAATGCCCGCGATGTACAGTCCGAGCAGATTATTTCCAAGTTACATTCCAGTTCCTACTTTAAGATAAAGGAACTGGCCGCAAATTACAAAGACATTGAAAAACGTTTCTTACAGGGAGAAATAAAATGTGCCCTAATATTTCCGTCCAATTTCGGTTCAGACCTCTATAAAACCGGAGGAGCGCAGGTACAGGTTATTGCCGATGCTTCGGACCCCAACACAGCCACCACTCTAACCAACTATCTGAATGCCATTATCAGCCATTATCAACAGGAGCTCAACCCAAATACTACACTGAATTACCAGATTATACCCGAAATGAAAATGTTGTACAATGAGGAACAAAACGGATCGCTCAACTTTATTCCCGGTGTGATTGCCTTGATATTTATGATTGTGAGTACTGCACTTACTTCTGTTGCAGTGGTAAGAGAAAAAGAACGTGGAACGATGGAGATATTACTGGTATCGCCATTCAAGCCAATATTGGTATTGATAGCAAAAGCAATCCCATACCTGGTCCTTTCTCTGATAAATTTCATCATCATCCTGTTGCTTTCCGTTTTCTTTTTGAATATTGAAATACGGGGAAGTCTGGTACTTATTTTCGCAGAAAGCATCCTGTTTATCGTCACTTGCCTTTCGCTTGGTTTGATGATTTCAAATGTTACCGCTTCACAGCAAACGGCTATGCTGGTCTCCATGATGGGAATGATGTTGCCAACTCTTTTACTGACAGGGTTCATGTTTCCGTTGGAAAATATGCCTAAAGTGTTTCAATGGGCATCATACCTTGTGCCTTCAAAATATTATTACAACATCACAAAAGCTGTAATGCTTAAGGGACTTGGTTTTAGGTATGTATGGAAAGAAACACTCATTTTAACAGGCATGTCTGTAGGGTTATTATTTGTGGCATTGAAGAATTTTAAGATAAGACTTTAATAAGTAGAAAGCGGAAAGGCGAAAGTGAATAGATGCTTTCAACTAACAACAACTTACAACAAAAAGTCACTTTCAATTTTCAACTAAAAAAAATGAAAACGTTATTGTTCATATTACAGAAAGAGTTTCGGTTGATATTAAGGGACAAAACCATTTTGGCGATGATGTTAGTGGCACCAACCATGCAGTTGATCATTCTGCCATTTGCCGCCAACTTCGAAGTCAAGGATGTAAAAATCGCTTATGTGGATCACGACCATAGCAGCTATTCCCAACAGCTGAAAAATAAAATTGCTTCCTCAGGATATTTCAAAATAGTAGCCAATCCTACCTCTTTTCAGAAGGGATTGGAAATGATTGAGTTTGGCGATGTGGATCTGGTATTAGAAATTCCACCTGGTTTTGAAAAAAACCTTGTTCGAGAGGGTAGTCAAAAAGTAAACCTATCGGCAGATGCTATCAACGGAACAAGATCTTATATTGGCGGTAGTTATTTGATTTCAGTGATTGCCGATTTCAACAGCCATCTAGATATAAACTTAAAATTGCCCAGCGGCAGGTCCGGTTCGCCAACCGCCAGCATTTCTGTGGCCAGCACCAATTGGTATAACCCACGAGCAGAGTACAAATATTATATGGTTCCCGGCATATTGGTTCTGCTACTGACGATGATTGGCGGCTTTATAACAGCACTGAATATTGTAAAGGAAAAAGAAATCGGAACGATTGAACAGATCAATGTGACCCCCATTAAAAAATGGCAGTTTATACTTGGAAAGCTTATCCCATTCTGGATTGTAGGCATGATAGTATTTACCATTGGTCTTATCGTAATGTATCTGGTTTATGGCATTTTCCCAAATGGAAGTTTACCGGTGCTATATCTTTTTGCGGGGATATACCTTATCGCCTTATTGGGATTCGGATTACTAATTTCCACCTTTGCCGATACTCAATTGCAAGCCATGTTTATCGCTTATTTCTTTATGATGGTTTTTATGCTGATGAGTGGATTTTTTACGAGTGTGGATAGTATGCCCGATTGGGCCATAAACATATCTAACCTAACACCTGTAACCCATTTCATCAAAGTGGTTCGGTTGATTGTGATGAAAGGATCCGGACTAAGCGACATTGGTATTGAACTTGGTTATCTCGCTTTATTTGCGGTGATCTTGAATGGTTTTGCCATTTGGAATTACAAAAAAACAAGTTAGCTGATTTCTTACATGAAGTAGGACAAAGTTTTTCCTTTAATCAGACAGGAGCTATTGAGGAAGAACACATCCGTCAATGTATATCAACAAATAAAAAACCGAAAGTTTCAATACATCTACCCCATCCAAAGGTTACCTATTTTAAGGATTCTGAATTTGAAATCAGAAGAAGTGTTTATGAATGCTCTTTTTACCTCGCTACTGTTCCAGCCAGTCGATTAAAATCCGATTCAAACGAAATAATATTTGGATATTCAAATTCTTCCTTTTGATGCATCGTGGTGAGTACAACGCAATCCATACCTGCATTCAAAGCGGCTTCTACTCCTTTTGGTGCATCTTCGAACACGAGACAGTCCTGTGGTGCCATCTGTAGAAGTTTGGCACATTTCTGATAGGTTTCAGGATTGGGCTTGCTATTATTTACATCATCTGCACTTACAATGGCATCAAAATAGCGACGAATTTTTAAACCATCCAACACAAAATCTATATTATACATAATGGCTGCAGAGCCAATGGCCATTTTTATTCCCGAATCAAAGGATAATCTTAGGAATTGATCCAGTCCGGCAATCAGTTTAAGATAGGGTTTAAAATCTGTTTGATATTGCTTTTCCTTTTCCAAACTCATATTGAATTTCTCTGCCTCAGAAAATCGGTTTGGGAATATTCGTTCCAATAACTCAAAATTTTTTCCATAACATTCCTCCTTCGTTTTTTCCATAGACATGTAGGCGCCCAGCTCATTCAATATTCGATACCAGGCTTTTATATGGTATTCCATATCGTCAATCATTGTTCCGTTCAAATCGAACAAAAAGGCTTTATACTTCACAGTATTCTATTTTAAAAAATTAAACGACTATTTGTTTCCACTCCCAAGAGCTTATCTTTTTCATGGCCAGCCATGACCCCCAAACGGAGAAGGGTATTAACACCACAACCAGCCAGGGAACACGAAGAGCCAGCCAATGTGTACCTACCAAGGCAGTGATAAACAACATTCTAATCATAATTAAAGCAAATTTCCCTGCCTGATCTTTGGTGTTGGGTTGTTGTGAAAACGGAAGATAATGTTTTGAAAAAATAGCAATCAGGCAAAATATTAATACATTATTACTTGCTGCCAGCACAATATCATCAATGGTGGATGGTCCCCAAATGATCACTGTAATGATACTCAGTACCAGATAAACCGGTACAAAAAATTTGATTAATAATGATTTAATGGCTCCGCTTATGAGTTGTCCCGGTTTTGAAACCGGAGATGATTGATAGATCCAGGATGCAGAATAGTTTTCATAATAGCTCAATAAACTAAGGCTCAGAGCCACCGAAAACATAGCCAGATAAAGCAACCACAAAAACATATTCCCATTGTGCAGGTTTGACATTGAACCTGTCATATTATTAAAATCACGAAAAAATATCAGAAAGATCATGACAGGAATATAGGCCAGCCCGGGATAAAACTGCATTTTAAAATTCTTGTCTCTTCCAGTAATTTTCCATACCTGATTAAAGGAAGCCTGCTCGATAGATGAAGAGCAAAATATACCTGCCCATTTATCGATCAATGATTCCTTGTTTCCCTTGTTCTCTTTTGTTCCTGAACTGCCTGAATTATCAGTTGCTGCAGTGAATCTGGCAAATTGGGGTGCTAAATATTTATTGGTAAATAAACCTGCCAACAAGGGTACCGTTACCGCACAAATCATCATAGATAAATGCGGCATATCAAAAATTTGATGATGAATCGTATCTAAGAAACCAGCCATCCAAACAGGCGGCAACAGGTAAGAATACCAATGAAGTGTAAATGAAAAACTAATATTGTCTAAATCTAGAATGCGTGGTACTATCTGATATCCTACGGCAAAAAATATGGTCATAGCTATTTGAAAATACCCAATGATGTCTTTAACTTTTTGTTCATCCGCAAATCGAATCACCATACCATACAGGATATAGGTGAGTAGAATGCCTATAACTGTGGTCAGTGCTGTGGTCAATAACATGCTAAGTCCTACCCACACTCCATATTTGACAAAAGAAAATATAATAGGAAATATCATGATCGCCAGTAGAAGTTGTCCCATGTACACAACGATGTGTATGCTTCTGGCAACCAGCAGTGTTCGACTGCTCACGGGCTTGGGTAAAATGATCTGTGCATCGGATGTATCGAGTAGTACATTGCTAAAGTCGGTGATCATGGTCATAATCAGCATAAATAACAGATAGGTATGTATGATGATCATAGCCAGCATGAGCGAAGGAACCGCAAAAACCATGAAACTTATAATCAATCCCATCAAACCATACAGAAACATAGCCATGAGCATACCATTGCTCTGCTCTTTTTTGGAGGTTCGCCTCCAGGTGGCAGGCGTACGTCTTCGATCCAGAATTAGTTTTGTAGAGGTTATGATCTTTATTTGTGAAAGGTCAATTCCCTTTATGGGCATTAATTTCAATAGAACCAGCAGGCACTTCAGCATAAAATTGTCCATATCATCAGCTATTTAAAACGTCAATAATTTCTTTGGCAGTATTTGTTCCAATACTATCCGAAGCGGTTAGGGATTTAAAAATATTTTCCAACGACCCTTGTTGTGCCTGTTGTTTCAATGTTTCGATGGTTCCGTCTGCAATCACGCTTCCTTTGTCTAATAGAATAATCCTGTCGCTTATTTTCTCCACCACATCCATAATATGTGAGCTGTAAAAAATAGTTTTCCCATTTTGCTTTAGCATTTGCAAAATTTCTTTGACCAAAATGACCGCATTGGCATCTAGCCCACTGAGTGGTTCATCCAAAAAAATAATTTCAGGATTATGCATCAATCCACTGATCAGCAAAACTTTTTGTTTCATTCCTTTGCTGTAGCCGGTCATTCGCATTTCTGCTTTATCTGCCAATTCAAAGAGCTTTAATAATTCCAATGATTTATTCTTAATCACTGCATCGCTGAGTCCATATAATTTTCCGGTAAATCTTAAATATTCTATAGGCGTAAGCACCTCATACAAAGCAGCCTGTTCTGGTATATATCCGATTTTAGACTTCACTTCGAGAGCCTGTTTTCTCACATCCAGTCCTAATACTTTTATATCGCCTTCAAACTCATCAATGATACCCGTAATTATTTTTATGGTCGTACTTTTCCCGGCACCATTTGGGCCGATATAGCCCAAAATGACACCAGATTGAACCTGGAGATTGATGCCATTGAGCACATATTGACCGTTATACTGCTTTCTTAAATTTTGAATTTCTATTACTTCCATGAGGTGAGTGATTTATCGCCTAAATATAGAATAAAAGAATATTGTACTATCGGATTTTAATATTAAGTTCTTAATAATAACCCTATCTTTCCTATGAAAAGCAACAACAATGATTTGGAGTAAAACTTTTGATATTGACAATTTGAATAACCGCAATGATGATAATATGGCCGGATTTCTGGGTATTAAATTCACCACAATAACGGATACCTCACTGGAAGCAACCATGCCAGTTACTAATAAAACCCGACAGCCCTATGGCATATTGCATGGCGGGGCATCTGTGGCCTTAGCCGAGACAGTCGGATCGTATGCAAGCACTTTGGTAGTGGATAGAGAAAAATCAATGGTGGTAGGCATGGAAATCAATGCCAATCACATAAAGCCGGTTCTTGCAGGATATGTGCGCGCTGTTTGTAGTCCAATCCATTTAGGGAAAAGCAGTCATGTTTGGGATATCCGAATTTATAATGATGCTGAGGCTTTAACTTGTGTCAGCCGCCTAACAGTAGCCATTATCGAAAGAAGAAAATTTACCTAAAATGCAATCTGTATAGCTCTTATTTTAAAATACTTCTGCTGATAACAATCCTTTGAACTTCACTAGTTCCCTCGTATATCTGGGTGATTTTTGCATCGCGCATCAGTCGTTCCACATGGTATTCTTTTACATACCCATAACCTCCATGCACCTGCACGGCTTCCACCGTTACCCACATAGCGGTTTCTGAAGCAACCACTTTTGCTATGGACGAACTGAGCGTATAATCCTGATCTGCATCTTTATCAAAGGCTGATTTTAGACAAAGCCATCTGGCCGCTTCTATTTTTGTGTACATATCAGCCAGCTTAAATGCAATTACCTGATGGTTCATGATTTCTGTACCAAATGCTTTGCGTGTTTTTGCATATTTTAAAGCCAACTCATAAGCGCCACCGGCAATACCCAGTGCCTGAGAAGCAATGCCAATACGGCCACCAGCTAAAGTTTTCATAGCAAATGTAAATCCAAATCCATCTGCTCCGACACGATTTTCTTTAGGCACTTTTACATCAGTAAACATGACTGTATGAGTGTCGCTAGCTCTTATACCCAATTTATTCTCTTTTGCAGCAACTGTTACGCCTGGCCAGTCTTTTTCTACTATCAGACAATTGATGCCATGCGATCCTTTGGAAGAATCCGTTTGAGCAATGACTAAATATACAGACGCGGAACCGCCATTGGTGATCCAGTTCTTAGTGCCATTTAATAAGTAATAATCCCCTTTATCTTCGGCAAGGGTTCTTTGTGAAGTGGCATCGCTACCGGCTTCAGGCTCACTTAGCATAAAAGCTCCGATATAAAGTTTTCCATCCTTTCTGCCCTGAGCCAGGGGTGTCAGGTATTTTTGCTTTTGTTCTTCCGTGCCAAATTCCTGAAGTCCATAACAAACCAGACTATTATTTACACTCATTATCACACTCACACTGGCATCGATTTTAGAAATTTCTTCCATGGCCAGCACATAACTTACCGTATCCATACCAGCACCACCATACTCAGGTTTCACCATCATACCCAGAAATCCCAGGTCGGCTAGTTTTTCTATTTGTTCTTTGGGGAAAACTTGTTTGTCGTCTCTTTCTATTACACCGGGCAGGCATTCATTCCTAGCAAAGTCTCTGGCAGCTTGTTGTATCATCAACTGTTCTTCGGTAAACTGAAAATTCATATAGCAAATGCGTTTATTAATAAAGATAAAGCTAAGGCAAGTATCCTTTATAAAAAAAGCCGATTAAAATAATTAACCGGCATCAATAATATAAAAAACAAAAAAACTACCTTCTTCTTCCACCACCCCCACCGGAAGCGGCATCGTTCATTCTGATTTTTCTACCGCGATAGTTTTTACCGTCGATGGATCGAATCATTTTCTTGCCAGCATTTGGTTCTATTTCCACCCAGCTGTTCATTTCTTTCATATCGATATTGCCCAATACATCCTTACTCAGGCCACTCATATCCAAGATGAATTGCAAGAAACTGGCTTTATAAAATCCATCTTTAGTGCCCAGATTGACAAAAATTCTTTGGTAGTTGTCTCCACTTTTTGAAACTCTTCCCCCAGTTTGTTTTTCCCGACCGCCCCGTTGGCCATCCCGATCATTTCGTATATTGAGGTCTGCTGCATTCTCATAATATTTCAGAAAGCGATCAAACTCCAAAGCGGCTACCCGTTGCAATATTTCTTCTTTCTCTACACCTTCAAATTTTTCCTTCAATGCAGGCAGATAAGTTTCGTATTCACCATGACTGATATCGGCTTTCAGCATCTTGTCAATAAAATGAAAAAACTGTTTGCGACAGACATCCTTACCAGCAGGAATATCCATTTTTGAAAAACGGTTATTCACCATTTTTTCAATTTGTTTTAAGCGATACAGCTCTCTGGGAGTTACAATAGAAATAGAAATACCACTTCTTCCTGCCCTACCCGTTCTACCACTCCTATGGGTATAAACTTCCGTATCATCCGGCAACTCATAATTGATTACATGAGTTATACCTTGCACATCGATACCACGAGCTGCGACATCGGTAGCTATTAAAAGTTGTAAAGATTTCTCGCGAAAACGTCCCATTACTTTATCTCTCTGAACCTGAGTAAGATCGCCATGCAAAGCATCAATATCGTATCCCTCTCTTATCAGGCGCTCTGTAATATCCTGCGCATCTGCTTTGGTTCGGGTGAAGATGATGCCATATATCCCGGGATTAAAGTCTATGATACGCTTTAAAGTTTCGTACCGGTTGATATGTTGAGTTGAAAAATACTGGTGGTCAATATTTATATTAGTAGAGTTGACTTTTCCAACAGATACTTCGAAAGGTTGGTCCATAAAGCGCTTGCTCACCTGTTTGATTTCGGTTGGCATCGTCGCACTAAACAACCACATACTGTGCCGGTTGATGGTTTCCTTAAGTATAAACTCAATGTCTTCCTTAAAGCCCATGTTCAGCATTTCATCTGCCTCATCCAATACTACGTAATGAATATCTTCCAGATGAATAGCTTTTCTTTCTATCAGATCAATCAGTCTGCCTGGGGTAGCCACTACAATATGAGTGCCTTTTTTCAAATCACGTATTTGCTGAGTAATTGAGGTGCCGCCATAAACAGGAGTTACTTTTGTTTTGCTGTGGGCACTAAACTTCTCAATATCGGAAGTAATTTGCAGACATAACTCACGAGTTGGGCAGATCACCAAAGCCTGTGGTGTGCGTTGCTCTTTATCTATTAGCTGCAATAGGGGCAAACCAAAGGCAGCGGTTTTACCGGTTCCAGTCTGAGCCAGACCTACAAAATCTTTTGTCCCTTGTAATAATACCGGAATTGCTTTTTCCTGAATTGGAGTAGGAGTAATAAATCCAATAGTTTGCAAAGACTGTAACAAACCATCTTCAATTCCTAACGATTCGAATGTTGTCATAAAAATGAGTGCAAAGGTATGTGAAAGTTTATTGTTTGAAATTTTTTGTTTGGCGAAGTTGTTTTTGAAATATAGGAGATATGAATTTGAATACCCTGTTTCATGTGTTTTTGTAAAGAAACTGTATAGTTTTCAAACTCCCTTGATTACAAAAAAACCACCCCCTAAGGGATGGCTCCTCTATATTGCTTGCCGAAATAAAATATTTAATGTATTGCAGTATCTTCCGGAGAATCAGTGGCAGAATCCAAGTTTACCACAGAATCTGCAGGAACTCCTGCCGGACTAACTGTTGCTGGTTGTGTTGTCGTTGCACTATCTACAATAGAACCAGCATTTTCTTCATTGTTGTTTGAATTACATGACACGAAGCCAGAAGCACAGATAAACAAAACCAAAAACGCTTTCTTCATAAAAAAAACAATGAATAGTATCTCTTAATACCGGTACTGAAAAAAGGTAACCCTAAATAAATTATTTTTTCTACTCCCAAAGGGTTACTATTTTTATTTTTTAGTATTAAACAACACAGGTTGAAAGATTCAATTTTAGAGCAGGAATTAGGTTTATTGAAAGGATTAGCCCGCAACGACAAAAAGGCGGTGGAAATGATTTATAGTCAGAATTACAACCTAGTACAAGCACTTGTAGTGAACAATAGTGGTACTATAGATGATGCGAAAGATCTTTTTCAGGAAGCAATGATGGTTTTGTTCGAAAAAGCCCGTTCAGGGAACTTTGAGCTCAATTGTCAGATTCGAACTTATCTGTATTCCATTGCCAGAAGATTATGGCTTAAAAAGCTAAATCAGGGCAATAGACAGGCAGCAGACTTCGATGACACTAACGAAACAATGATTTTGGTAGATGATGATGTTCAGGAACATGAACAAAAAAATGCAGCATTTGAAATGATGCATAGTGCTATCAATAACTTGGGGGAACCGTGTAAGAGTCTGCTAGAATCTTTTTACTTCAAAAACAAGAGTATGCTGGATATAGCACAGGACTTTGGATATACGAATGCAGAAAATGCAAAAACTCAAAAGTATAAATGCCTGATGCGATTGAAAAAAATATTCTTCTCTCAATATAAAAAAATTGATTAGTGATGAACGATCAACAAAACAACCTTACACTTCTGGATGCTGTGGAGCGTTACATTTTGGGGCAAATGAATCCGGATGAACGATTTCAGTTTGAAAATCTGCGTAAACAAAATAGCGATGTGGATCAAATGGTGGTAGAGCATACACTGTTTCTGCAAAAAATGAATCGCTTTAATGAATGGCAAAAATTTCAAAAATCGCTGAACGAAATCCACAATAACCTATCAGCTCAGGGAAAGATAAACGCTACTAAACCCAAAGGGGGCAGGTTACTTTACCTATACAATCGGTATAAAAAAACAGTGGCCATTGCAGCATCCATTGCAGGTATCACTACTTTGCTGGTTAGTGGCATTGTGGGCTCTATTGCTCCAAAAGCACCTAGTAGCCAATTAGAAATATTAAAGAAAGACATTAAGAGTCTTGCCGTAAAGTCTAAGATTCAGGATAGAGAGATTCATAACCTGAAGCAGAATAACACCCTGCCAATTCCAGAAATTCCTTATACTAATAGTGGTACCGGATTTTTAATAGATGGAAAAGGTTATTTGGTTACTAATAATCATGTAATTGAGAAGGCTCAGAATGTGGCGGTCCAAAACAATACAGGAAAGGAATTTTTAGCCAAAGTCGTGTACAGTAATCCAATTACAGATATTGCCATCTTAAAAATAGAAGATCCCGATTTTAAATCATTACCCGGTAGTACGCCTTATAGTTTTACCAAAAAAACAACTGATCTGGCAGAACCTATCTTCACACTGGGTTTCCCGCGCGAAGAAATAGTTTATGGGCAGGGATATCTGAGTTCAAAAACAGGTTATAACGGTGACACCTTGAGTTGTCAGATAGATATCAGAGCAGACAGAGGCAATAGTGGTAGTCCTATCTTAAATGGAAATGGTGAAGTAATTGGTATTTTAAATGCCAGGCAAAAAGATACAGAAGGTGTCGCCTTTGCTGTTCAAAGCCGAAGTATTTTTAATGCACTAGACGAATTAAAATCTCAGGACAAATCTGATTCTACTATCAAAAATATGAAACTGAATACCCGCTCGTCCATAAGTGGTTTGAAAAGACCGCAACAGACTAAAAAAATTGAAGACTATATCTACATGGTGAAAGTGAACTGAAGTAATTGAATCGATCAAAACCGAAACAGAAAAGCGTTACAATTTGTAACGCTTTCATTTTTTAAGTACTTTCCAAACAGATATTATTTTATCCCCAAAGATTGGTGCTATACTCTCCGGCTGATATCAAATCATTCAATTGTTTTTGTACTGCAGGTGCATCTTCTTTGTAGGTAACTCCAAACCATTGAGCAGAAGTAGTAATTACTCTTACCACTCCTCCGTCTTTAATGAAATTATCTACTACCGCAGGTATTAAAAACTCCGCTTTGGGAACTATCCGATTTTCCGCAATAAACTGTTTAAAATCTTTTTCATACAACCCATATACCGAAGGGTCAAAACACCAGAAATTCATAGATACTACTGTTTCTTTGGCCAACTCATCTGGTTGCAAGCCATCATCTACCTTTACTGTATCACCATCCAACCCGATACCAATTCGCTCAACAATACTGGCCAAATTGCCTTTTTCATCCAAGGAACAAACGCCACGATTTACTGTGCCATGTTCAGACAATGTATTCATTAATGGATAGCCAATCACAGAATAAGTTTTGTCATTGCTTTCTGAGGTTAAAAATTCTACAGCTTTTTTAAATGCATCAAATCCATAAAAATCATCTGCATTAATGACAGCAAATGGTGTTTTCACAACACTTTGGGTTGAAAGTACAGCATGGCCGGTTCCCCAGGGTTTGGTACGCTCAGCAGGTACATCTACTCCATCCATATACATATTCAATTCCTGAAAGGCAAATTCATAGTCCACTTTGCCATCCAATTTTGAGGCAAACAATTCCCTGAAATTGCTTTCGAATTGCTGGCGAATCAAAAATACAATTTTACCAAATCCAGCTTTTACAGCATCTGCTATCGAGTAATCCATGATGGTTTCACCACTTGGACCAAAGGCTTCTACCTGTTTCATACTTCCATAACGGGAAGCCATTCCTGCAGCTAATATTACGAGTGTAGGTTTCATTTTTAATTTTTTAGAGGACAATTTTAATTTTTATAATTTGGACCCAATCATTCAGTCGGTTCCAAAAATAAGATAAAATGACAAACCCTCATTTTTCCTTTTATTATCTTTTTGTTTGGTCTAAAAACGAAGTGATAAGAAATCTAATACGGGTATTCACTAAAAGTAAAATTAGTTCTGTCAAAATATCTTTTGTAAATGATTTTTATTTGAATCATCTTGCAGTTTTCTTTTTTGAAAAATGAATATTATCCAGGAAGAAAGGATCTCAATAGATCCAGTTTCTATGTTGAGTACGGAATCAGTAACGGTGCACACCCTTAGGCTGGATGTGATTCATCCTGAAATAAGTGGAAATAAATGGTACAAACTCCGCTTTTACCTCGATGAGGCTATTCAATCAAAAAAGAAAGGAATACTAACATTTGGCGGAGCCTATTCTAATCATATAGCAGCCACTGGCGCTGCCTGCAAAGCTGCTGGCATTGAAAGCATCGGCATCATCAGAGGAGAGGAACCAATCCAGTTTGGACATACACTTACCACCGCCCGTGAACAGGGAATGAAACTTGTTTTTCTGTCCAGAACAGCCTTCAAAAACAAATTAATGCCGGATGATTTGTCCACCGAAGATTATCAGATTGTTCCAGAGGGAGGATATGGCATTTTAGGAGCCAATGGGGCTTCCACTATCCCCTATCCCAAAAATGATTTTGATATTATTTGCTGCGCCACCGGCACCGGCACTATGTTGGCAGGATTGATAAAAAACAAATCCAGGCTTGCAAGTGTACAGGGTTTTAGCGTGTTAAAAAACAACTTCAGTATTGTGGAAGAAGTAAAAACCTTGCTGGAAAACCAAACAGAACCTATACCCATGCATCATCAGTTTCATTTTGGTGGATATGCCAAACATCATCCGTCTTTGTTTCAATTTATGAATGATCTATATCAGCAAACAAAAATTCCCACCGATTTTGTGTATACAGGTAAATTGTTTTTTGGCGTGAATAAACTGATTCAGGAAAATTATTTTGAAAAAGGATCAAGAATATTAATCATTCATTCCGGAGGGTTACAGGGTAATCTTTCGTTGAAAAAAGGAACGTTAATTTTTTAATGCCTTTATCAACGCTCTCCTATCTTTGTTACTTTAGTGCAACGGCGATTTATATTTATGAAGAAGATATTATTTTTTCTATTAGTAGGTTCTATTCTCAGTTTTCAATCAGAAGCACAGGAAATGCTACCCCATTTTTCGGCCTATAAAGTTGTTGGGGGCAGAGTGGTTTTGGCCTGGGAGCATAATTATCCCTCCATAAAACAAATCAGTATTCAGCGATCTACCGATAGTCTGAATTTTTTTAAAACTATTGCTACTATGCCTGATCCGTCATTGAAACAAAACGGTTTTGCTGATAATACGGCTCCTTCCGACAATATGTTTTACCGCATCTTCATCATGTTTGAAGGTGGAAATTACACCAGCACTAAATCAAAAAGGCCAACAGTGGATTCGTTGGGACTGGCTGATGCTTACAATACTGGCAATAAAAAAAATGTAGAAACCAACCTGCCTCCCAATTTCACCCCTTCGGGCTTTATACCTTCTATTTATGTTTTCACTTCTCCCGACAGATATGTACGGGTGCAGTTGCCCATGGATAAACGAAAATACGACTTGAAGTTTTTTAAGGAATCAGGTCAGCCCTTACTGGAACTAAAAGATATAAAAGAGAAAAAATTCAAATTAGACCGTTCCTATTTTTACTCATCCGGATATATCAATTTTGAATTGTATGCCGATGGCAAATTGCTGGAAAGACACAAACTATTTCTTCCAAAGGAATTTTAAATCCAACAGCGTTCTGATTTCAGGTTCATACTGTTTCACTGTTTATGCCATCAAAGCTTATTTCATTCAAATCTGGCTTGTAGCAGCTGGAAGACATTTGATTACTAGTAGATAAACTTTCGATTTCTGTGATAAGTTTCTATAACTTTAGTGGAATTTTTATGGAAACTTATGGCAAGATATTATTGATAGCGATGCCTGCTTTTCTACTACTGGTTCTTTTTGAAAAGTGGTACGCCTGGCAAAAGGGTGTAGACAATGTACGAACCCTAGATATGATCAGCAGCCTGCTAAGTGGTGTAACCAATGTAACCAAGGATGTGCTGGGGCTAGGGCTTGCCATCATAGGATATAGCTGGTTGGTGGAACATTTGGCTATTTACCATATTCGGGCTACCTGGCTCACCTATGTGATCGCCTTTTTTGCTTTGGATTTTTCGGGCTATGCAGTGCATCGCATTCAGCATCGTTTCAACTTTTTTTGGAATGGGCATATCATCCATCATAGTAGTGAAGAGTTTAATCTGGCCTGTGCCCTGAGGCAAAGCATTTCTGGCATTGTTCAGCTCTTTACCATTTTTCTTTTGCCTGCGGCTCTGTTGGGCGTGCCGGAAGAAGTAATAGCCATCGTGGCTCCCCTACATCTGTTTGCACAATTTTGGTACCATACCATTCATATCAACAAGATGGGAGTATTGGAAAAAATTATTGTCACCCCTTCTCACCATCGGGTTCACCATGCCATCAATCCCGAATATATCGATAAAAACTATTCTCAGATATTCATCTTCTGGGATAAATGGTTTGGCACTTTTCAGGAAGAACTAGCCGACAAGCCACCTGTTTATGGAATCACCCGGCCTGCTCAAACTTGGAATCCTGTAAAAATAAATTTTCAGCATGTGTGGTCTTTGATGAAAGATGCCTGGCATACAAAGAGCTGGAAAGACAAATGTAGATTATGGTTGATGCCGACAGGATGGAGACCAGCTGATGTAGCTGAAAAATATCCGATTTTTAAAATAGAGGATGTGTATCATTTTAAGAAATATGATACCACAACATCTCCTGCAATGAAGTCCTGGCTTTGGTTGCAGCTGATCGTTTTGCTTTTGACGATTGCCTGGCTTTTTGGCCATATTGCCGATATAGGCTCACCAGGTATGTTTGTGTACGGATTGTTTATTTTCTTATTTGTGTATGCGCTTGCCGAACTCATGGACAATCATCCAAAAGCCTGGTTATGGGAATTCTTGAAACTGATAACAGGTCTTGCAATTATTTTTTATACTTCCGATTGGTTTGGTCTCAATCAAGTTTCTCCCATATTAAATTATGTAGTAGTTACCTATTTGCTGGTATCTTTTGCTATGAGTTATTGGTTTTGTAAAGCTTTTGAACAATGGAAAACCAAAATAGTTTCGTAGTATTGAGGGCAATAATCTATTCTGAAAATGGTAAAGACATGTAAGGGAATCCTATTAGTTCTGGCAATAATTTTCAGTCAGGAAAGCATGGCACAGTTATACCCCAACCGTCTTGCTAATAACCTGACTCTAGAAGCAGGTGCCGAAATGCAGTCCGATAATTTTCGGTGGTCAATTGCCGGTAACAAGAACGGTGAAGAGCCCAATGTGCTTTCTGAAGTAATTTACAATCCGGTAAAATCGGCAGGCTTTCATATACATGCCCATTACCGAGCTTTCAAAAAATTTTCTATTGCCGGTGGCTTTTCTAAAATATATGCCTATAAGGGTAGTGCTACTGATTTTGACTATGACGGGGATGACAGAACCGATCCCAGCGTATCCTTATACCTCAAGAGTGACAAAGGCGATCAAAGTCATTTGCATGGTCAGGTTTTTTATCATCTGTTGGAAAATGCATCTTGGAATGTGAAGGCCGGAGGTGGATATAGGATGAGCAAGGAGCTGTATTACTTGCTGGATGATGATGATCCAAGCCTGAAGACAACCTACCTGGCAAAATGGAAAGGCCCTCAGTTGGCATTGGCCACCAAGTGGACTAGCAGCTTCAAACTATTTGTAAGTGCAGATTTCAGCTATCAGTTTATGCGGTATGATGCCGAAGCCAATTGGAACAATATTACCAATTTTCAGCATCCGGTAAGTTTTATTCAATTTGCAAACGGCAGAAGCTGGAATCTGAAAGGAAGACTGGGTTATCAGTTTCATGATCATTTTTATGTGGCATTGGATAAATTATTGGAGCGTCGAAAATCGGATATTGGATTAGATCGTTTGTTTATGACCGATGGCAGCAAACCGGAAACCAGAATGAACGGAGCTATTAAGAAAAGTGATGGGTGGAGGTTGAGTGTGGGTGTAAATTTCTAGTGAGGTAGAACATGGATTGGCATCGAATATTTGGGCTGCCATTTGCACCATAAATGAAGCGTGCGCCCCATCAACAAGTTCAGGGTAAACTACCCCTTAATCAATGATGTGAAATATGGATGATGAACCGAGTCCAATTGATTTGTGGCCACAAAGATGCCATATCTTCTACTGCCGGCAACCATAAAATCTTATGCGATTCAGTATTGCCCGTTTGAAGGTTTTGAACTAAATTCGCAGCGGCTCAAAAACTTCGATTAACTAAAACAAAACAAAAATCATTACATATGGCATACGATGTAGTAGTATTGGGCAGCGGCCCTGGCGGTTATGTAGCTGCAATTCGTGCATCACAATTAGGATTGAAAACAGCAATAATTGAAAAGGAAAGTTTGGGTGGCATTTGCCTGAACTGGGGTTGTATTCCTACCAAGGCTTTGCTGAAAAGTGCACAGGTATATAACGATATAAAACATGCTCAGAGCTTTGGAATAGAGGCTTCGGGTTCTGCAAATTTTGAAGCTATTGTGAAACGTAGCCGTGGTGTGGCCGATAAGATGAGCAAGGGTGTGCAGTTTTTGATGCGCAAGAATAAGATAGATGTGGTTATGGGATTTGGTAGTCTGAAAGCCAAAGGCCAGGTGGAAGTGAAAAGTGCAGATGGGAAAACCCAGATAGTAGAAGGAAAGCATATCATCATAGCTACAGGTGGTCGTAGCCGCGAGCTACCGGCCATGAAGCAAGACGGTAAGAAAATCATTGGTTACAGAGAAGCTATGTCTTTGCCTCAGCAACCAAAAAGTATGATTGTGGTGGGAAGCGGAGCGATTGGAATCGAGTTTGGATATTTCTACAATAGCTTGGGCACTAAGGTAACAGTGGTAGAATTTTTACCAAGAATTGTACCGGTGGAAGATGAAGATATTTCAAAAGAACTGGACAAGAATCTTAAGAAACAGGGTATTGATATTTTGCTGAACAGCGAGGTGACTTCTGTGGATACCAGTGGTGCCGGCGTGAAGGCGAAAGTAAAAACAGCAACTGGCGAAATAGTGTTGGAAGCTGATGTATTGCTAAGTGCGGTGGGCGTTTCTGCCAATATCGAAGGTATTGGGTTGGAAACAGTAGGTGTAAAAACGGATCGTGGTAAAATAGAAGTAGATAAGTTTTACAAAACCAATGTAGCCGGAATTTATGCTATTGGCGATTGTGTTCCTGGTCAGGCATTGGCACACGTGGCCAGCAAAGAAGCGATCAACTGTGTGGAAGCCATTGCTCATTCCGAAGGAAAATATAAACATGCTCCTGAAGCTATTGACTATAATAATGTTCCTGGCTGTACCTATTGTTATCCTGAAATAGCGAGTGTAGGATATACGGAGGCTAAAGCAAAAGAAGCTGGCTATGAGGTGAAGGTAGGCAAGTTCCCGCTGAGTGCCAGTGGAAAAGCCAGTGCTGCCGGACATACCGAAGGATTTGTAAAAGTGATTTTTGATGCCAAATATGGCGAATGGTTAGGTACGCACATGATTGGGTATAATGTTACTGAAATGATTGCAGAAACTGTGGTAGCTCGAAAATTAGAAACCACCTATCATGAGGTCATGAACAGTATTCATCCGCACCCAACCATTAGCGAAAGTGTGAAGGATGCTATTGAAGTTGCTTACGGTGAAGCGATACATTTGTAGTATCCAATAAAATTTAATGATACCGATGGCAGAAAGTCTTTATGATTTTTTGCCATTTTTTTTTTGAGTATTGTGTATTGACAACTATACGATGTCACCTTTCCACTGTTTGCCTGAAAACAGAAATATTATTCACTATCCAGATACAGCCACAAATACCGACAGGCATAGCTTCGGTAGGGTTTCCAATTGTCGGCGATTTGGGAAATCTGTGTCATAAGCTCTTTTGGGTTTTGGTGTTCGATCTGATATAGTTTTTTCATCGCTTTCTGCAAGCCAAAATCACCAAAAGAAAAAACATCTTCTCTGCAAAGGCTAAAGATCAGAATCATTTCTACTGTCCATCTACCAACCCCTTTTATTTGGGTGAGCAAGGCTACCAGTTCCTCATTGCTCATTTTCCGAATTTTGTTATCTGTCAGTTTATTTTCATTGAAAAAATGACAAACATTTTTAATATACAAAGCTTTGGAATTTGAAAGGCCTGCCTCTCTTAGTTTCTCGTGAGAAATAGCAAGAATGGTGGCTGGTGTAGGATTGGCGGAGTTGACCAGTTTTAGAAACCTGTCATAAATAACTGCTGCTACTTTGGTATTTAGTTGCTGGCTGATAATAGAAGCGCAAAGATTTAGGCAAATATTTTTTCCAGGGTTCAAGCTGATTGAGCCTGTTTTTTCAACTACAGGTTTTAGGATTTTATCTTTTTTTAGATGGAGTAAGTAGGACAAGGATATTCATTTTTGATGATTGGTAGAAAATTTCAACATTGTAAACTGGAAAATACAAAAAATATGGTCATCTCACCTTGGATACTTTTCGGAGAGGTCCTTATCAATTATATGGTTCAAAAAAAATCGTCGAACTGGAAAGTCCGACGATGTATAATTCAGTGAATTAAATTTATGTTACTGGTCTGTTTTTTCTTTATTCTCTTCTGTTAAAAAAATGTCTTCATTTTCCCGCTTCATCAGATATTTTTCTCTTGCCAGTTTTTCAATTATAACCGGATCTGTTTCCAAATCGGATTTTATCGTTCTTAACTCTTGTAATTCCTGCTGGTAGTGTTGTTTACTTTGTTCCAGATTGCTAAGTTCCTTTCTTCGTTCCAGCGTGCTGATGATATCATTCTTGTCTAAGAAAAACATGATCGCAATAAAACCCAGAGAGGCTAGCAAAAATTTATTAGTCAAAAAACTGGATAGCCTACCAAGTGCCTTCCGCTTGCGTGGAAGCTGCTCTATATCGGGTTCTTTTTCTATTACAAAATCTACAAACTCTGCCATAGTTATTCAAGGTTTATGAAATAGCGATTGCTATTATTTACCAAATTTAATCTTTCCGGCTGGGAAAATAGCTGTTTCGCCCAATTGTTCTTCTATTCTAATCAATTGGTTGTATTTAGCTATCCTGTCGGTGCGACTTGCAGAACCCGTTTTAATTTGTCCGCAATTCAGTGCCACAGCCAGATCCGCAATAGTAGTATCCTCTGTTTCACCGCTACGATGGCTCATAATGGTGTTGTACCCATTATGCTGTGCCAAGGTAACTGCATTGATAGTTTCCGTAACTGTACCAATTTGGTTTACTTTCACCAGCAAGCCATTTGCAATGCTTTTGTCTATTCCTTCCTGCAAACGGGTAACATTGGTTACAAACAAATCATCACCCACCAATTGACATTTGCTACCGATGGCTTCAGTAAGCATTTTCCAGCCAGTCCAGTCATCTTCAGCCATACCATCCTCAATACTCACAATAGGATATTGATTCACCCAGCTTGTCCAATATTTCACCAGTTCTTCACTGCTCATTTCTTTTCCAGAGCTTTTGTGGAAAACATATTTTTGCTTTTCGTTGTTCCAAAGTTCACTATTGGCGGCATCCATTGCAATAGTTATTTCAGAACCGGCCTTGTATCCTGCTGCGCCAATGGCATCCAACACGGTTTCAATAGCTTCTTCGTTGCTCTGGATGTTTGGAGCAAAACCACCTTCGTCACCCACATTGGTGCTATATCCTTTTTTCTTCAATACCGATTTCAAAGCATGGAAAATTTCAACACCCCAGCGCAAACCTTCGCTAAAGCTGGAAGCACCCACCGGCATGATCATAAATTCCTGAAAATCAATTTTATTATCAGCATGTGCGCCACCATTCAAAATATTCATCATAGGAATTGGCAATGTTTTGGCATTGGTTCCACCGATATAGCGATACAATGGAAGTCCTGCTTCTTCAGCTGCTGCTTTCGCTGCTGCCATACTTACAGCCAATAATGCATTTGCACCCAATTTGCCTTTGTTGGGTGTGCCATCCAGTTCCAACATTACCTGATCAATCCCAGCCTGATTGGCTACATCAAAACCTAATAGTGTAGGTGCAATAATGTCATTTACATTTCTTACTGCCAACAAGGTTCCTTTCCCCAGATATTTGGTTTTATCACCATCGCGAAGCTCCACAGCTTCATGAATACCGGTACTGGCTCCGCTTGGAACCGCAGCACGGCCTAATACACCTTCGTCGGTTATTACATCTACTTCTACAGTAGGATTACCACGACTGTCTAATATCTGTCTTGCAAAAATTTCCGAAATGTAGCTCATGAAAATTTGGGTTTAAATATATTTACAATTTTGCCGCAAATTTAGACAATACTAAGCGTATCTGGTACACAATTTGAAAAAAGATTCGTTCAGTAATTGTAACATGGAGCATTTTGTATTAGGTATGTCATTTTATAAAATGATTATATAAAATATTAATACAATCTTTGGATAATGGGTTTACGGCGGCGGCTTCATCCACTTTGCAACTGTTAGTGATGACCACAAAGCCAAACTTTTTCTTTGGATTGAAAAACATAGCACTGTACAAGCCATAGGCCGAACCGGTGTGGCCTGTAAGCTGTACACCGCTTACTAAATTTTCCAAATTCATGATTGCCATTCCGTATCCAGAAGGCGGAGAAATGGCTTGCTGCATTAGCTTGGAATATTTTTTTGGTATGATTCTAACTCCATTTCCTTTTCCATAGTTCATGTGCATCATCATATATCGGGCAAGGTCTGTAGCCGACATCTTCATGCCACCCGTTGGGGAAAAAATAGGAGTACTCTTCCCCATTTTGTAATTACGAATCTGTTCTCTTCGGGGTGCATACGCTTCCGGAGCGGCAACAAATGAATCTGAAGCCGCATCATATTCGTATAGGGTTGTAAATCGCGTACTATCCAAACTATCGATACAATAACCACCATAAAGGCCAAGCGGTTTTAAGATATGGTGGGTAATATACTGATCAAAACGCTGACCAGATATACGTTCTATGATTGTGCCAATGATATTGTAATTAAAATTGCAATACTGGTATCGGGTATCAGGCGGATAATCATTATAACAATTTTTCCAATTGGCACTTTGATTTGGATTGATCGAATCCAGATTAAAATATCCCTGCCTGTCGTTGAGGCTGGAACGATGTGTCAATAGCATTCTGAGCGTGATGGGTTTCTCAGGAAATTTTGGATTTCGGATGGCGAAGCCAATCAGATCACTCACATCATCATTCAAGGAAATCTTTTTAGCCGACACCAGTTGCAGGATAGCTGTAGCCGAAAATGATTTTGAAATGGAAGCGATACGATAAACATCTTTTTCTGCAAGTGGTTCCTGCTTCTCAAGATTCTTAAATCCAAAGGATTTGTTGTAGATTATTTTATTATTTTTTACGACAACAGCAGATAAACCGATGGAACGATATTGTTTCATCAGGTTTTCAATTTCCTGATCAACTTTTTGTCCACAAATAAGAAAAGGTTGAAAAAGCAAGATTATCAGCCAATAAATTGCCCTCATGTTTTTTGTTCTAAGATAGTGTATCTGCACTAAAACAAAAAAGATTGAACAGGAAGGGGATTCGTTCGAAGAATTAAGCCTAATAATAGGTTTAGATTATTTGCTTTCAAAAACATATATTGGATCCATGATGCTAAGATCGGGGTGAATCCTAGTGATTTCCTGTAGCAATCCGTTCTTTAATCCATAAGCCCAACCATGAATGACAGGTGCATTGCGCTCCTTCCATGCTTTTTGTATGATAGATGTTTTGCACAATTTTTCGGCCTGTTCTTTTACGTTTAGTTCTACTAACCTATCTGCGCGTTTTTCATAATCTTCTATGGCATCCAATTCTTCTTTATTATGAAAATATACATCCTTAATGACACGCAGCCACATATTCAACACCTGATTATAATCTTTGTTGTCCATGGCAGCTTTTATTCCACCGCAACCATAATGACCACAAACAATAATGTGTTTTACTTTTAGATGTACCACAGCATATTCTAAAACACTTAGCATGTTCACGTCGGTATAGATAACCAGATTAGCCACATTTCTATGCACAAAAATTTCTCCCGGATCTGTGTTCGTGATTTCGTTGGCAGGCACACGGCTATCGCTACATCCGATCCATAGAAACTCGGGGTTCTGTATTTCGGCAAGATTGGTAAAAAACTCGGGGTTCATGGAAAGTTTTTGCGCAGCCCATTCTCTATTTGCTTTCAATAATTTATTGTATGATTCCATTTTATTTTTATTGAATTGATTAAAAAATAAGGCATATAGAATTACTGAAAGCCTTCCCATTTTTTTTCAGGACTGACTGCTAACTTAGATTTTCTCTATTCCTGCACGATCTTCGATTAAATAAGCATTGCGGCTGGCAGAGTTTCGAGAAACTAATTCGCTGATATATCCTGCCAGAAATAATTGTACTCCAATGATGATCGCTGTAAGTGCAATGAAAAATGCAGGTCGATTAGTAAGACCGTAATCGAAGTCGATGATTTTGAAAATGATCAATACTAAGGAAGTGAGAATTCCAATCAGAAAAAAGATCATACCCCACAATCCGAAGAAGTGCATGGGACGTTTAGAAAATTTACCTACAAAGGATATTGACATTAAATCCAAAAAACCATTCACAAATCTGTCCCAGCCAAATTTGGTAACACCATACTTTCGTTTTCGATGCTCAACGACCTTCTCCCCTATTTTTCTAAAACCAGCCCACTTAGCTATTACAGGAATGTAACGATGCATTTCTCCATATACTTCTATGCTTTTTACTACTTTCTTGTTGTAGGATTTCAGTCCACAATTAAAATCGTGTAGTTTAATTTTGGACACCTTGCTGGTTACTGCATTAAACAATTTTGAAGGTAAGTTTTTGGTTAAAGTGTTGTCATAACGTTTCTTTTTCCATCCGCTTACTATATCAAATTTGTCTTTCATAATCATCGAATACAACCCAGGAATTTCATCAGGACTATCCTGCAGATCTGCATCCATCGTAATGACCACATCTCCCTGAACTACTTTAAAACCTTCATTCAGTGCAGCAGATTTTCCGTAATTACGCTGAAACTTGATGCCTTTGATATGAGTGTTTTTTTCACGGAGTTTCTTTATCACCTCCCAGGAGTTGTCTGTACTTCCATCATCAATAAACAAAATTTCATAGCTAAAATTATTGTGTTGCATGACGCGATCTATCCATTCCGACAGTTCTGGTAAAGATTCTTCTTCGTTCAGCAAGGGTATAACTACCGATATATCCATTATGATTTTTTGTTACGTAAAAATAATAAACCCGATGTTGCCATAGTTACAATGGCACCAATAAATAAATACTGAAATATGGCACCAGAAGCTGCGAATACTGCAAAATTCTTTTTTCCATTTTCAATCATTTCATCTATTTCCTTTGGCGTTCTGTTCTTTTCTGTTTTCAACAATTCCTGACGGGTGAGTGCCGCCTTCTGATCAAGGAGTTCATTATTGGTTTTATAAAATGCAAATGTAAAAATGGCCATCAACAAAGTAACTACCACAAAACAACGAAACCCCTGATTGAAGAGTTCGCCAAATTTCACAATGCCACCAGCTTTCTGATTGAAAGCAACTAAGGTCCACACAATACCAGCACCATAAATCAAATAGCCGATAAACTGAACACCTGAACTTTCATTCACCTTGTTTAGATATAGGAGTATCCCGACAGCCACCATCAGCAAGCCGGTAATCAATCCTTTTTTTGAAGCACTTAAATTCAAAATTTAGTTATTTAGGATAAGTTGATTATTATTAATAATTCCCAACGCCTTTCCTTTAAAAGTTTTACCAATGAAAGGAGAGTTGTGACTCAGAGAAGCTATTTCGTTTTCATGCAATGTCCAGCTTTCATCTGGACTAAACAAAGTAAGAGAGGCCAAACTGCCTTCGGCGATGGTTGGCACATCTAATCCCATTACTTTTCTGGGGTTAATAGCCAAAAGCTCAATCCATCTTTCCTGTGAAACTTCGGGCATTGCCGTATTCACGATACTATAGGTAGTTTCCAGACCTATCATACCATTTTTAGCATATTCAAATTCCACCACTTTGTTATCCTTATCCTGAGGGATATGATGTGAAGCAATACAATCAACAAGCCCCTCGGATACAGCTTTTCGTAAAGCTGTCTGATCCTTTTTGCCTCTCAAAGGTGGGTTAACCTTTAAGTTGGCATCATAAGTGGAAATGTTTTCATCGCAAAGAACAAGATGGTAAGGCGTTACGGAAGATGTAATATTTATTTTCTTCTGCCGGGCGGCCTTTATCTGCTTTAAAGATGCATCGGTACTCACTCCAGTCAGATGTATTTTAGAGTCGGCATAAGCTGTGAGATTAATGCATTCAACCACTGCAAGTTCTTCTGCAATAGTGGGGCGGCCTGGCAAACCCATTCTGGTAGAAGTAATTCCTTCATTCATCACCCCATTAGGGTTGATGGACATGTTGTCAGGAATTTGAATTAATACTCCGTTGAAAGATTTTACATATTGCAAAGCCTTCACCAAAAGACCAGCAGACTGAATCGGATGAACACCATCAGAAAAGGCTATGGCACCACTCTGTTTCATATCATACATTTCAGCCAGTTCCTTTCCTTCAACCGCTTTTGTTATTGCACCCATTGGATGAAGATTTACCGCAAGACCGGCTGCCTTATTTTTGAGATATTCTACAAAAGATTTTTGATCTATCACTGGCCTGGTATTCGGGATCAGACACACATCAGTATATCCTCCGCGTATTGCGGCTTTCACTCCAGTATATAAATTCTCTCTGTATTCATAACCCGGATCTGCAAAATCTGAAAACAGGTCGAACCAGCCTGGAGACACATGGAGCCCTTTGATATTTATTTCCTTTGCATTATTAACACTAAGTTTTTTACCAATAGAAACTATGCGATTATTAGATAAGTGAATGTCTGAAATCTGCCCGTTGTATGGCGAGGTTGGATCAACTACTTTGGCTTGTTTAATGAGAATGTTCATTAAGTTGCGAAGATAAGGTATGAAGCAGAAAGATTCAGGATTTTGATTTAAGATTTTAACTATCCCAACCATTCAACCTTCAAAATGGTCCGACTGTATTTTTTTATAATAAGTATTTAGAAGCACACAAGTATAGCTGAGAAAGCAACTCTTATTTGCAACAAAATGGATGTAAGCATATTAAAAAGTTCAAAAAATTGATACGCCTAAAGAGTAAGAATTAATATAAAAGCCCTAGATTTGCTGTCCTATTTTGGGTTCGGGATGTAGCTCAGCCCGGTTAGAGTACACGTCTGGGGGGCGTGTGGTCGCTAGTTCGAATCTAGTCATCCCGACTTTTCAATAAATCCCTGAATTTCAGGGATTTATTGAATATCAATCAATAATTCACTTGTTTCTTTTTAAACTCTAATATTTTGAAATGAAAGCACAAGAAAATGCTTTTATTGCCCTATTATCTGACCAAATAATAAAGACCTTACTAAGAGAAGTAAGATAGAATGGGTTGAACCAAATAAATACGAAATCATCCAAAATCACATTGTACAATAAGGATCTATTAACCTTGGAAGCAATTAAGAAGAAAGAATGCGATAAGCAAGTGTTTTGGATGGAGGAATTTGAAAATAAATTCTATGATATAAAACTCATCCACCTAAAAAAAGAGGAATACTGTATTGCCTGAAGCCATAGAACTTTATCAAAATAATTGGAGAAATGCGACATTCGGAAATAAAAAATTGTCGAACAAAGGTTAGACTGTTATTATGATTCAGGAATTTATATCAGAGGAATATGAAAGCATGCTTACTTCAACTTACCTCAAAAGTGCTTTTCAGGATTTAGGAAAAAAGTATAAAAATTTTCCTTTAATTAGAAAACTAACCAATATTTCTGACATCACTAAAAGAGAGAGAGCTTTCGTTTTTGAATTTGTAATTAGTTGGGACTACCCTAATATTTCCACAATTAAATTTAACCTGTATGAAGATTTATTGCAAAATCACCAATCAATTCAATTAAAAAATTGATATATTTTCTGGTCAAAAATGCTTCAATTCACCACTGGAAAGGAAAAATGAAATGGCAATAATGTTTACGAGAAATCAGGATAATAATTTTTGAACTATTTTCACAAATAAGAGAGAACTGCATGACCAAAATATTAATTATAGATGATGAAGAAAAACTACGCAACCTGCTTTCACGCATTATTGCTCTGGAAGGATTTGATGTTTTGCAAGCTGGAGATTGCAGGACAGCTTGGAAAAAATTAGAACAATTGGATATTGACATTGCCTTATGCGATGTAAAACTACCAGATGGGAATGGTGTGGAGTTTTCTAAAAAAATAAAAGAAAAATTTCCACACATTGAAATTATTTTGCTTACAGCATATGGCAATATATCCGATGGAGTACAGGCTATCAAAAATGGTGCGTTTGACTACATCACAAAAGGTGATGATAACAACAAAATTGTACCATTACTTTATCGTGCTGCAGAAAAAGTTGCCCTTACGAAGCAAGTGCAACAATTACAAAAACAAATTAGCTACAAATATTCCTTTGATAAAATCACTGGAAAATCAAAAGTTATCCTCGCAGCAATTGAGTTGGCAAAAAAGGTAGCGGCAACGGATACTTCTGTTTTGTTGTTGGGTGAAACCGGAACGGGTAAGGAAGTGTTTGCACAGTCCATACATAATGCAAGTCATAGATCGTTAAAGGCATTTGTAGCTATTAACTGTGCAGCTTTCAGCAAAGAACTGTTGGAAAGCGAGATGTTTGGTCATAAGGCAGGGGCATTTACAGGGGCTGTGAAAGACAAAAAAGGCCTATTGGAAGAGGCCAATAATGGCAGTATTTTTTTAGATGAAATAGGGGAAATGAGTTTGGAGTTGCAGGCCAAATTATTGCGGGTATTGGAAACCGGCGAATACATTAAAGTGGGCGAAAGTAAAGCTAGCAAAACCAATGTCCGCATCATAGCTGCTACACATCGTGATCTTCAGAAAGAGATAGATTCTGGAAATTTTCGCCAGGATTTGTTTTACCGTCTGTCTGTCTTTCAAATCCTATTACCACCGCTTCGTGAAAGGGTTACTGATATTGAGAATTTGGCAAAACATTTTTCCGCTATATATTCTTCAAAAGCAAAAAAGAAAATAAAATCACTTTCGCCCGATTTTGTTGAAGCCCTCAAACAACACCAATGGAAGGGTAACATACGGGAATTAAAAAATGTAATTGAAAGAAGCGTCATTCTCTCCCACACCGATGAACTCGCAATTGAAGATTTGCCTGTTGAACTGCAAAGCGTAAATTCAGTTCCTAAAAACGGAAAACAACTTTCTGCTTTTGATTTAGCCAGTGCCGAAAAGTTGCATATTCAAAAAGTGCTGAATTATACCAATGGCAATAAAACTAAAACTGCCGAACTCCTTAACATAGCTCTTACTACTCTTTACCGTAAACTTTCCGAATACGGCTTGGGTTAATTAAAACACTTTCAAAACGCTATGATTAGCCCTTTCAAAACGAAAGGGTTTTCTTTTGGCATCCTGGTCAATAATCCGGCAATAGACTGATTATCATACGTTAATTTCTTTCCAAATTCTGTAGGAACAGGTTTTGCAAATACTGTGGCACAACAACATTTTTAAAAATGCAACAGCAACAACAAACAATTTCAACCCGATGCAAATCATGGCATCTGATGGTGATACTTTATGGAAGTATCATCCTCGTAGGCATTATTTACAGACTATTAAACGGTTAAAACAATGACAACAATTCTAATCATCCTGGGCATTTTATTCTTTGTCCTCTTTTATTCATCCATTAAATTTTTTGAAAAAATATGACACTCCTATTCATCATTGCCATAGCTATGTTCTGCTACATGTGCTATGTATTAATCAAACCCGAAAAATTTTAGGAGAAGTGAAAAGTGAGAAGTAAAAAGTGAAATGCAAAATCATTCTTTATCTCTCACATCCACATCTCACATCTTACATCTCACAAAAACAAAATATGAATACCGAAATATTAGGACTCATTGCAATGTTTGCCGCCACCTTATTGCTGGCAATCCCTCTGGGGAAATATATTGCCAAAGTTTATGGAGGCGAACGCACTTTATTAGACCCAATTTTTAATCCTATTGAAAAACTATTTTTCAAACTCAGCGGCATTAATGCCAACGAAGGATGGAGCTGGCAAAAAAACTTAATAGCACTACTGGCTTTTAACCTTGTATGGTTTCTACTGGGAATGTTCATCTTTATGAATATGGGCTGGCTACCGCTGAATCCGGATAACAATCCAAGTCAGTCTGCACATTTGGCTTTTAACACCAGTATCTCGTTTTTAGTAAACTGCAACCTGCAGCACTATTCAGGCGAAACAGGCGTGAGCTATCTGGGTCAGTTGTATTTGATGTTTTTACAATTTACTACTGCCGCCACAGGTATGGCTGCCGCTGCTATTCTTTTTCGTGCATTGCGCAAGGGTACACACAATACGTATGGAAACTTCTTTAATGACTATTTAAAAACCTGCACCCGTATTCTCATGCCTATTTGTCTAATCATTGGAACATTGTTAATGTTATCAGGAAGCCCTATGACAATGGAAGGAAAGCAGGACATGGTAACGCTGCAAGGCGATACTGTTCAGGTTTCTACCGGACCCGTTGCAGCATTTGTACCCATCAAACATTTGGGAACAAATGGTGGCGGATTCTTTGGAGCCAATAGTGCTCATCCGCTTGAAAACCCAAGCTATTTCAGCAATATGTTAGAAATGTGGGCACAGATGGTTATTCCATTTGCTATGATTTTTGCATTCGGAATTTTTATCAAACGCAGAAAATTATCATGGATTATTCTGGGTGTGATGACGGTAGGATTTCTTGCCTTAGCCATACCAAATGTGATTATGGAATCTAATGGAAACCCCGCTATCGCACAAATGGGCATTGATAATAGCCTTGGCAACATGGAAGGTAAAGAAGCCCGTTTTGGCACAACAGCATCCGGTTATTGGAGTATTGCCACCACGGTAATTTCTACAGGATCTATTAATTCCATGCACGATAGTTATATGCCTTTATCCGGCATGAATATGTTATTGGCCATGATGATAAATAGTTTTTACGGAGGCGTTGGCGTAGGCATTCTCAATTATTTCATCTTCATCATTCTTGCTGTTTTTATAAGTGGTTTAATGGTAGGAAGAACACCTGAATTTCTTGGTAAAAAAATTGAAGCCCGTGAAATGAAGATTGCCATGATTATCGCACTGCTTCACCCGTTCATCATTTTGGTGGGAACTGCCCTGGCAACTGCGTTTCCAGAATTTACGGCAAGCACATTGGCCAATCCTGGCTTTCATGGTTTTAGTGAAATGTTATATGAATACACATCCAGTGCAGCCAATAACGGCAGTGGTTTTGAAGGGCTGGGCGATAATACGCCCTGGTGGAACATTACAACGGGCATTGTATTGTTGTTGGGAAGATACTTACCCATCATAGGCCCTGTTGCCATAGCCGGCATACTTGGATCAAAAAAATATATACCGGAAAGTGCAGGGACATTAAAAACCGACACCGCAACTTTTGGTCTTATGACGCTTACCGTTATTCTGATTGTTGCAGCACTTTCATTTTTCCCTGCATTGGCGCTGGGTCCTATTGCAGAATATTTTTCATTTCGTTAAAAATTAAATTTCATGTCTAAATCAAAAAATATATCGTTGTTTCAATCAGGGCTTTTGAAAGAAGCGTTGAAACAATCCTTCATCAAATTAAATCCTAAATCCATGTTACGCAATCCCGTCATGTTCATGGTTTGGGTTGGCACACTTATCATGACAGGTGTGTGTATATGGGTAGCAACTGGCGAACAAAGTCAGGGTAGCCTCGCATATAATATTGTTGTAACGGCGGTTCTGTTAATCACTTTGCTATTTGCCAATTTTGCCGAAGCCATTGCGGAGGCAAGAGGAAAGGCGCAGGCAAACAGCCTCAGAAAAACTAGGGAAGAAACACCGGCCAAATGGATACAAATAGTTGGTGAGATGTATGTGAATGAAGTTAAAATCGTTCCTTCTTCCCAACTAAGAAAAGGTGACATTTTTTTGTGCGAAGCCGGTGATATCATCCCTTCTGATGGAGAAATTATTGAAGGATTAGCAACCATTGACGAGAGCGCCATCACCGGAGAAAGTGCACCGGTGATTCGTGAAGCCGGTGGTGATAAATCTTCTGTTACCGGAGGAACAAAAGTTTTATCCGATAAAATCAAAGTAAGAGTTACCACCGAAGCAGGTGAAAGTTTTTTAGATAAAATGATTGCATTGGTAGAAGGCGCATCACGTCAAAAAACACCCAATGAAATTGCCCTCACTATTTTATTAGCTGGCTTTTCACTTGTGTTTATCATTGTTTGTGTAACCTTAAAACCCTTTGCTGCTTTTGCAAATACACCCATCACTATTGCAGCCTTTATATCGCTTTTTGTTTGTTTGATTCCTACAACCATTGGCGGTTTACTTTCCGCAATCGGTATTGCCGGAATGGACAGAGCATTGCGTGCTAATGTCATTACAAAGAGTGGTAAGGCAGTAGAAACTGCAGGCGATATTGATGTGTTGCTGTTAGACAAAACAGGAACCATCACCATTGGAAATCGCAAGGCAACAAACTTTTATCCTGCACCCGGAGTTGATGAAAAGCATTTTACAAAATGTGTAGTATTAAGTTCTATGGCTGATGAAACACCGGAGGGAAAATCCATCATTGAGTTGGCAAATGTTAATCCGCTAAGTTATAACGTTCAACAACCTCGCTTCATAAAATTTACAGCCGAAACAAGAAGTAGTGGGGTTGATTTTGAAAATATAAAAATCAGAAAAGGAGCTGCTGATGCAATTAAGAATCTGGTAGAAAAAGCAGGCAACAAATTTCCCTCTGAAATAGATGAAAGGGTAAAACAAATTTCAAGCAATGGAGGCACACCGTTAGTGGTGTCCGAAAACGGAAAAGCAATGGGCGTGGTAGAACTGCAGGATATCATCAAACTAGGCATTCAGGAACGTTTTGAACGCCTCCGTAAAATGGGAATCAAAACGGTAATGGTTACCGGCGATAATCCGCTTACGGCAAAATACATTGCAGAAAAAGCAGGAGTAGATGATTTTATTGCCGAAGCGAAGCCCGAAGACAAAATGAATTACATCCGTAAAGAACAAGCCGATGGAAGGTTGGTGGCGATGATGGGTGATGGCACCAACGATGCACCGGCATTGGCACAAGCAGATGTAGGTGTAGCCATGAACAGCGGAACGCAAGCCGCCAAAGAAGCGGGCAACATGGTGGATTTAGACAACGACCCCACCAAATTGATTGAGGTGGTTGAAATCGGCAAACAACTTTTAATGACAAGGGGAACACTCACCACATTCAGCATTGCAAACGATGTAGCTAAATATTTCGCCATCATTCCGGCTTTGTTCATAGCAGCCATACCGGCCTTAGAGGGTTTGAACATTATGAAATTGCACTCTCCGGAAAGCGCCATTCTTTCAGCAGTAATTTTTAACGCCATCATCATTCCTTTACTTATTCCGCTTGCGTTAAAAGGGGTTGCTTACAAACCCATTGGTGCAAGCGCTTTGCTCCGCAGAAATCTTTTTATCTATGGTTTAGGCGGCATCATTGTTCCGTTTATAGGCATTAAATTGATAGACCTTTTAGTAGGCATTTTTATATAAAGGGCGACAAACAAAATAGAAATAATAATTATTCAGAATAATGTCCCAGGCAAGAATAAATAAAAATATACTCTTCGGAGACCTTGTAAACAAGACGGTGTTCGTGATTAATTCTTCGGGACCAAAAGCCAGACAAGTTTCCCTTAAGCGCTTCGGGTTTGCCAATACCGGAAAAAGGTGTTTGTTGTATGTTTTCAATCAATTTAAAAATCTTAAAAACCAGTTTTTGATTTCCCGATTTGAATTGTTGCAATTGTTGGATGGCGTCAGGAGCAAAAACAACAGTTTTCATAAAAAAAGTAACTGTTATTTTTCAATAAATGTTTTCAGTTCTTGCATTGAAAAACTTGTCCCTTTCCCGGCTTCAATTTCCGCTTCTGCCTTCTTTATTCTGGCAATATACCCGGCGGGGTCTTCATTCAATATTGAAGAAGAAGTGCTTTCGGTAACAGCAATAGTGATTTCTGTATCGCTGCTCTTTATTAATGCTTTTATTTTTTCAAATAGAGCTTCATTAAACTCTGAGGACTTTATTCTGAATAATACTTCCATACCAACTCGTTTAATAAATCAACATTTCAAAATTAATCATAAAAATCACAGATAATGAAAAAATATATTCTTCCTTCTATTAAACTTACAGCACTTTGTTTGCTCCTGCTTTCCGGTGTGTACACTATTATTTTATTGGGAGCCGGAAAACTTTTGCCGGGTAAAGGCAAGGGCGAACTAATCACCCAAAACGGCAAAACTTATTATGCCAATATTGGGCAAAAATTTACGGATGATAAATATTTCTGGTCACGCCCATCGGCAGTAGATTACAATGCTGCCGGCAGCGGAGGCAGCAACAAGGGGCCAAACAATGAAGAACTGTTACAAACTGTGCAGGCAAGAATTGACACTTTCCTAGTTCACAATCCGGAAATAAACAAATCCGAAATACCAGTTGATTTAGTAACAGCAAGTGGCAGCGGATTGGATCCCAATATTTCTGTACAGGCTGCAAAAGTTCAGGTGAAACGAGTTGCAAAAATCAGAGGACTTTCTGAACCTGCCCTGCAACAAATTATTTCTGAAAATACCGAAGGTCCATTTCTTGGATTGTTCGGCCCCGAAAAAATAAATGTTTTAAAACTCAATATTGCATTGGAAGAATTGGTGAAAAGTGAAATGTGAAAAGTGAAATGTGAAAAGTGAAAAGTTTATTGTAACAAAATCACTCACATCACATCTTCCACCTCACATCTTCCATCTCACATCTTACATCTCATTTCTCACATCTCACAAAAAAACAATGAAAAAAATACTCCAAATATCAATGATGTTGTTTTCTCTCAAAGGATTTGCCCAAACAGACAGTACGCAAATGCAATTTTACATTAGTGGTTATGTAGAAACCTATTATTCTTATGATTTCTCCAAACCGGACAATCATTCCAAAGCAGGGTTTATGTATTCGCACAACAAACACAACGAATTTAATTTGAACTTAGGCTTCATTAAAGTCGGCTATCAGACAGAAAAAGTTCGTGCAAATTTAGCATTAGCAACCGGCACCTATATGAATGCAAACTATGCCGCCGAAGCAGGGGTGATGAAAAATATTTATGAAGCCAATGCAGGTGTAAAGATTTCAAAAAAGCAGGAAGTTTGGATTGATGCCGGTATTATGTCCTCGCATCTTGGTTTTGAAAGCGCAGTAGGAAAAGACAATTGGACTGTAACAAGAGGCATCTATGCCGAAAACTCTCCTTACTTTGAAACTGGTGCAAAAATCTCTTACACAACATCCAATAGTAAGTGGATGATAAGTGCTTTGTTGCTCAACGGCTGGCAACGCATACAACGGGTTGATGGCAACAACACACCTTCATTTGGTCATCAATTAGTGTACAAGCCCAATTCAAAAATTACTTTAAACAGCAGCTCATTCATAGGCAACGACAAACCGGATAGCATAAAACAAATGCGCTATTTTCATAACCTCTACGGCATTTTTCAAATCAACGATAAGTTTGGCATCACAGCGGGATTTGACCTCGGTGCCGAACAAAAAAGCAAAGGCAGCAGCAATTACAATTATTGGTACACGCCGGTGGTAATTGCAAAGTATAGTCCTACAGCAAAACAAAATGTCGCCATCAGGCTGGAATATTTTAGCGATGAAAATGGGATAATCATTGGCACAGGCACTTCCAACGGATTTAAAACCTGGGGATATTCATTCAACTACGATTACCTCATTCGTGAAAATGTAATGTGGCGCATTGAAGGCAGGGGCTTTAACAGCAAGGATAAAATTTTTATCAAAGATGGAAATCCGATAAATAATAATTTCTTTATTACAACTTCCATAGCAATTGGCATATAGGCTATCGGACTAACTTTATGCCCAATAAATTATTACTGCAATGGTAAAGAAGGATGTGCTTATAAAATATTTAGGGCTTCAGGTTCGCATCAGAAAAGAAGAAGAAGAAAGAGCAACCTACAATGAAATTTTAGATGGAGTTGTGTTTAAAGGGGCAAACCTGTGGATACTGGGTATTGCTATGGTTATTGCCTGCATTGGTCTTATCACCAATTCGGTAAGTGCTGTTATTGGAGCGATGCTTATTTCACCGTTAATGGGGCCCATCATTGGGTTTGCCTTTGGGCTGGCCATCAACGATAAAAATTTGAGGATACAGGGAATTAAGAACTGGTTAGTAATGACCCTAGTTAGTTTGTTTTCGGCTACGCTGTTCTTTCTCATAAACCCGTTTGACAATAGCACCGAAATGTTAGAAGCATTTAAGAAAGCGTCCATCTTCGATATCTTTTTAGCCTTCTTTGGCGGCATGGCAGGATTTATTGGGATTGTAAAAAAAGACGGCATAAAAATTATTGCAGGTGTAGCAGTTGCCACTGCCTGCATGCCTCCACTTTGTACAGCAGCTTATGGCATAGCACATTTGGACTACAAGTTTTTTATAGGCGGATTTTATTTCTATGTTATCAATTCTTTATTTATTGGATGGGCTACGTATTTGCTTACAAGGCAATTACAATTTAATCATCTGAAAACAGCACGACTTAGCAAAAGAAGCGTTATACTTTGGGATATTTTGATTTTGCTAATGCTTATTCCCGGTGTTTACATCGCCTGGCAAAAATGGGTATTGGAGGAAAATAAGCCAGCGGGAATAACAGATAAACAAAAAATTGAACTACTGGAAAAAAGATTAAATCTTTTAGAAGCAGAAAGAAAAAACAACTAGCAATGGAAGAATCCAGGCAATCTGCCGAACATTTTTTAAACCTGATTAAGAAATCAAGGCGAGGGAAATTTAAAATCTATATCGGCATGAGTGCCGGCGTGGGGAAAACATTCCGCATGTTGAAGGAAGCGCATGCACTGCTGCGCAATGGCATTGATGTAAAAATTGGTTACATAGAAACGCACAACCGCAAAGAAACACATGATTTGCTGGAAGGACTTCCGGTGATTCCTCGCAGACAACTTTTTTACAAAGGCAAGGAATTGGACGAGTTGGATGTGCAGGCCATTATCAGCCTGCGACCCGAGGTGGTGATTGTAGATGAATTGGCGCACAGCAATATTCAGGGCAGCAAGAATGAGAAACGCTGGCAGGATGTTTTGGAAATTTTAGATGCGGGAATAAATGTGATTAGTGCTGTAAACATTCAGCACATAGAAAGTTTGAATGAAGAAGTAAAATCTATTACGGGAGTTGAAGTAGCGGAACGCATACCCGATAAAGTACTTACACTGGCAGATGAAGTGGTGAACATTGATCTTACAGCCGATGAACTCATTATCCGATTAAAAGAAGGAAAAATTTATCAGGCAGAAAAAGTACAGGCAGCATTAAGCAACTTTTTCAAACCCGAACACATTTTGCAATTGCGAGAACTGGCATTAAAGGAAGTAGCCTCTCAGGTAGAACGCAAGGTGGACATTGAAGTACCAAAAAACATTGCACTGCGGCACGAAAAATTTATGGCATGCATCAGCAGCAATGAGAAAACAGCAAAAAATGTCATCCGAAAAACATCAAGGCTGGCAAGTTATTACAATGCAAAATGGTTTGTACTCTATGTGCAAACGCCAAAAGAATCAGCAGATAAAATTCCGCTGGACAAACAAAGACATTTGATCAATAACTTTAAACTGGCAACCGAATTGGGCGCACAGATAGTTCAGGTGTCTGAAAACAATATTTCCACCGCCATGATCGCACAGGCACAAAAGCACGGGATTACAACCCTTTGCATTGGAAAGCCTCGTTTAAATCTGTTGAAAATTCTTTTAGCGCCAAATATGCTAAATGAACTCATAAAAAATTTGTCGACATCGGATATTGATTTAGTCATACTCAGTTAAACTATTCAATCATGAAAATTAAAACAAAATTAACCCTGGGCGTAGGACTACTATTTATCCTCATCCTTATTTTAGGTATTGTAGGAGCTTATAATATCAATGCGCTTAAACAGGATACCGAACACATTTTATCCGACAACTACAATAGCTTACTGTACTGCGGCAAAATGTTATCGGCCATAGAAACTAACAGCGGGGAAGGGATAAGTGTTTTTGAAGAAAACCTACTGAAACAGGAGAAAAACAATACCGAGCCAGGCGAAGCTGAAGCTACCGCGTTGGTGCGTAGCTATTTTGAAAAATTGAAATTAGATGCAAGAGACTCCATTCAGCAGATAAACATTCGCACAGGCATTTATCAAATAATGCAACTGAATATGAGTGCTATCGAATATAAAAGCAATCTAGCCAGAACCACCGCCGCCAAAGCAGTACTTTGGATTGCAGTAAGTGGTACGCTATGTTTTTTAATAGCCTTTACCCTGTTGATAAATATGCCGTCTAGCATTGCCAATCCCATTAAAGAACTAACAGAAAGTATAAAGCAGATAGCTGATAAGAATTATTCGAAGCGGGTGCATTTTCAAAGTCATGGCGAGTTTGGGCAATTGGCACAATCTTTCAATACCATGGCCGAAAAGCTGGAAGAATACAACAGCAGTAATTTGGCTAAGTTGTTGATGGGCAAAAATCGTATTGAGACTTTAATCAATAATATGACCGATGCAGTGATAGGTTTGGACGAAGACCAAAAAATACTATTCATAAACGAACAGGCATTAAAAATTACAGGGTTAAAAAAAGAAGATGTGTTGGGGCAATCTGCACAAACCATCGCCATCAACAATGACCTGATCCGTTCGCTCATTCAGGATCTTATTCAAAAAGGATACAACAGCAATACTCAACAACCATTAAAAATCTTTGCCGACAACAAAGAAAGTTTTTTCAATAAAGAAATTATACCCATTTCAATAACTCCTACCGCCGAGATGCAATCAAAACATATTGGCGATGTCATACTGCTAAAAAACATCACTCCTTTTAAAGAACTGGACTCGGCAAAAACTAATTTTATTGCCACTATATCGCATGAACTTAAAACGCCCATTTCTTCCATTTTAATGAGTTTAGACTTATTGGAAAATGAAAAAATAGGTAAAGTAAATAACGACCAACATCAGCTCATACAAAGTGTAAGGGACGATAGCTCTAGGCTGCTTAAAATAACTAGTGAACTATTAAATATGACTCAGGCAGAGTCTGGAAAAATTCAATTGACACTTCACGAGGTACAGCCTATTGAAATTGTTCAGTATGCTACCGAAGCTGTGAAAATTCAGGCAGATCAAAAAAAAATAAGGATTAGGACTAACTGTTCGCCATCACTTCCAGCAATAAAAGCTGACAGAGAAAAAACCTCCTGGGTACTTACCAATCTTTTGGCAAATGCGATTCATTATTCTCACGAAAACTCGGAGGTGCAATTAACAGTAAAGGAATCCTCCAACTTGGTTCAATTTTCTGTTCAGGATTTTGGTCAGGGTATAGACTTAAAATATCTACCAAAATTGTTCGACCGTTATTTTCAAATCCCCGGAAGCCACAAAGCTGGTACAGGTTTGGGATTGGCCATTTGCAAAGAATTTATTGAAGCCCAGGGAGGAGAAATTTCGGTTGAAAGCGAAATTGGGAAGGGTAGCATTTTTTATATTGTTCTAAAGAAGATACTGTAACATCCATTTTCAATCAATTTCGTCTTTTATCTATTTTGTTACAAAAAGTATTTCATTGATAACTTATTTTTGAAATGGTTGAAGATATAAAAACAAAAAAAGGTTGCACATCTTAGAACAACCTCTTCGAATCTTTTTTTGATCTGGAGTTATTTTTTTATTTCCTCCTTGGCAGCTTCCACTCCGGCTTTGGCGGCATCCTTTATTTTTTGGGTGCCTTCCTTCAACTTGTCAAGACCGTCGTTTGCTTTTTGCTTAGCGGCATCGCCCATCTCTTTAGTTTGCTCTTTAATTTCTTTTTTTGCACTATCCAAACCCGATTTCAAAGAATCACCGAGTGTAGATACTGCATCATCTACTTTGGCGGCTGCCTCGTTTAGCTGATCTTCAGCTTTTTGAGCAGATGTGTTTGCTGAATCGCAGGAAAAAATAGCCACAGAAATACTTGCTAATAATCCAATGTAAATTTTTTTCATTTTTTTCTTATTTTCCTTTGATACAAAAATCCAAAAAATGTAACCTTAAAAAAATCCAAATTATTTTTTGCGGAAAAACAACCTAACCGGAACACCTGAAAAATTGAAATTTTTACGCAATTGGTTTTCGAGATAATTCCTATAAGGTGTCTTAATATCATCCGGGAAATTGCAGAAAAATGCAAATGAAGGAACGACCGTTGGCAATTGTGTTACAAACTTGATCTTAATAGAATGACCACGAACCACTGGCGCATGATGCGCTTGTACAGCTTTCAGCATTACGTCATTCAATTTTGAAGTAGGTATTTTCTTGCTACGGCTGGCAAACACTTCCAGCCCCACCTCGATTGCTTTAAATATTCGGGTCTTTTCCAATACTGAAATAAAAATAACTGGTACATCGTTGAAGGGAGCCAGTCTTTTCTTCAACTCCTCTTCATATTCTTTTGCGGTATTGGTTTCTTTTGTCACCAGATCCCATTTGTTCACCAGAAGCACTACACCTTTTCCTTTTCTTGCAGCCAGACTAAAAATGTTCAGATCCTGAGCCGTGATACCTTTTTCAGCATCTATCAACAGCAAACACACATCCGCTTCATCCAGTGCTTTGATAGCACGAATGACTGAGTAGAACTCCAGGTCTTCATGCACACGAGATTTGCGTCGGATACCAGCCGTATCAATCAATGTAAACTCTTTCTGAAAAAGATTATAGTGGGTATGGATAGTATCCCTGGTGGTTCCTGCAATATCACTAACTATAGTACGCTCCTGCCCTACCAGTGCATTCAGCAAGGAGGACTTTCCCACATTTGGCTGGCCAATGATGGCAAACTTGGGCAGTTCACTAGTTTCTTCTAGGTCTGTGGTTACCTCTGGTATCAATGCACTTACTTCATCCAAAAGTTCGCCAGTTCCGCTACCACTGGCAGATGCAATAAAATACACTTTTTCAAAACCCATACTATAAAACTCGGTAGCATCCAACATTCTGTCGTTGTTATCTACTTTATTTACTACCAGAAAAACCGGTTTCACACTTTTGCGCAACACATTGGCCATCTCCTCATCCAGATGAGTAATTCCCGTTCCGGCATCCACCATAAACAAAATATTGTCCGCCTCTTCCACTGCTATCAAAACCTGTTTGGCAATTTCTTTCTCAAACACATCTTCGCTGCCATGTACAAATCCACCGGTATCAATCACATTAAACGGCTTGCCATTCCAATCGCTTACGCCATATTGCCTGTCGCGTGTTACGCCACTTTCATCATCCACAATGGCTTTGCGTTGTTCCAACAAACGATTAAACAAAGTGCTCTTTCCCACATTTGGTCTGCCAACTATTGCTACTGTAAAACCCATTCTTATTTAATATTTATTATTAACACTTTTGATTCTATAATTTTTGTCCAGGCAGTTGAATATATGGCATCTTTGTTGCCACAAATCAATTGGACTCGGTTCATCATTCATATTTTACATCATTGATTAAGTGGCAGTTTACCCTGAACTTGTTGAAGGGTCGCACACTTCATTGTTGTAATATAGTTCAACCCACAAAAACGGCACATTCAATTCACCCATTATTCACCATATCCGTATTCTCTTAGCTTAAATTCATTGTCACGCCATTTGGGCTTCACCTTTATGAACAGTTCCAAAAATACTTTAGAATCCAGAAATGCCTCAATATCTTTTCTGGCCATCATTCCAATTTTCTTTATCATACTACCCTTTTCCCCGATGAGTATCATTTTCTGGGTCTCCCGCTGTACAATAATATCTGCTACTATTTTGATCAGGGTTTGTTTTTCCTTAAACTCACGAATTAGAACAGCAGTTTGATAAGGTATTTCCTCGTCTGCCAATTCGTATATTTTTTCTCGAACAATTTCGCTGACAAAAAACTTTTGAGGCAAATCGCTGATGCTGTCATCCTCATAGAAGGGTTCTCCTTCAGGTAAAAAATCTAGAATAGGTTTCAGGAAACTTTCATACTCCACTCCAGCTTTAGCCGAAATGGTGATCACTTTCTTTGCATAGGACTTATTAGAAAAGTAGGCAACTGCTTCTTTTATTTTTTCAGAGGATACTTTATCAATTTTATTAATGGCAACAATGGCAGGTACTTTGAGTCTTAATGCATTAAAAATTTCATCGCATTCTGCCCATTTATCTTTTACATCCACCAGCAGAACAGCTACATCAGCATCTTCCAATGCGCCCTTTACAGACTTCATCATTTTTTCATGCAGCTTGTATTGAGGTTGAATGATTCCTGGCGTGTCGCTGAAAATGATTTGATACTCTTTCTCAGTCAGAATCGCTTTTATTCTGTGTCGGGTGGTTTGAACCTTAGGCGATACAATCGCTAATTTCTCTCCCATCAGCGCATTCAGCAAAGTACTTTTCCCTGCATTGGGTCTTCCGAAAATATTTACAAAGCCTGATTTCATTTTAAAATGACCGTTCACAATTGAAAGAAATTAGCGAACGACCTTTGATTGTGTTGCGAAGCCAGGGATCGAACCTGTGTCCGCCGT
>DAORWU010000004.1:155528-233450 GCA_035434405.1 Niabella sp.
ACACCTGTGAAGCGAACGACCTTTGATTGTGTTGCGAAGCCAGGGATCGAACCTGTGTCCGCCGTGGCGGATATGAGCTCTAATCTTGCTTTACAACGGGTCGTTCTTTTCAAATAACAAAAAAGGTCGTACACCTGTGAAGCGAACGACCTTTGATTGTGTTGCGAAGCCAGGGATCGAACCTGGGACCTTCGGGTTATGAGCCCGACGAGCTACCGCTGCTCTACCTCGCGGTGCAAATATAGTACTACCTGCTCAAGCTGCAAAATCTTTTTTAAAATAATTTTTATTTTGCTGGCGTGATGATAATTTTTCTAAACTCAATAGGACCATGATCGCCCTGAAAATAGATCGGCCCGGGTTCGCCTTCGTTGCTGTCCAAGGCACCACCTGTGATTCCTGGAATTTCCTGATTGCTAATCACCGTTTTGCCATTGGCTACGATCGTAACCATTCTGCCCACCAAGGTGATATCATAAGTTTGCCATTGACCAGGCCCTTTAGAATTGATCTCACTGGGTGCAATAAATCCATAAATACCACTATACAATACACTGTTTGGATGCTCGGACTTATCATTATCCAAAATCTGTGTTTCATATCTTCCTCTCAGATATACACCACTATTGCTTCCTTTTTGATATCGAAATTCAACATGCAGTTTGAAATCCTCAAACTTTCTCTCCGAAATCAAATTGGCTCCAGACTTCGGACTCGTTAAAATCCCATCCTTAACTATCCACTGGTTTGGACCACCTACTGCTTTCCAACCAGTAAGATCTTTTCCATTAAATAACTTTATTGCAGATCCCCAAACAGGGGCTTTGTCTCTTTTGAGACTGGGTGCATGGACTCCCTTCCAGTTGTATTTTTTTCCATCTGGATTAGTAACAGTTCCTTTTATCCCTGTGGCTGTAATTTCCCCTTCCAATTGAAGATAGTTGGCTTCTTGCTGCCACTGTGGAGGAATGGCAAATGAAAATTTCCCATTATTAAACTTTACTTCCGACACAGGCCGGGCACTACCATCTTCTCCTACAAAATAGCCTACCAGTGTTTTATATCCTGACAATTTTACTTCCAACCAGGAAGGCACAGTTTTTTGGCCTTTTTCTACAGTGATATCCCAACGTCCAATTAAATCATTCGCATCGTAGGCTAAAACATTTAAACTGATAAGGCTGGCCATAGCAAAGACAATTAAATTTTTGATCATGAACTTAGTTTTAATATTTGATGTGAATTACAAATATAATTTTAGATTCTTAAAACAAGACAATTGTTCGGAATATGAAAAAAACAAGTAAGTGCTTTCTCCTATCATTCAAATACAAAGCGGTATAAGGCAATAATAATATATGCAACTTGATATAAATGTATAGCCTGTGGAATGGTTCTTTTCGCTTAGTGCAGGTTATTTTTTTGAATCTTTATCTATTGTTGAAGTTTATTGCGAGACTCTAAATAAGGTGAAGGAATAGGGTTTCAATCCTATTTTTTCCAATTCCTGAACCGATGAATCGGAAGTAACCGGTTTTAGATTTTTTTCATCCGGCTTTCCGGATAACACAAACTTTTCAATTCTTGGATTATTGAAAGTAATTTCTTTCAAATCCAGTGACACATTTACTCCAACAGGCAACATATTTACCATTTTTATGATGATATCCTTTGTTTCGGAATCTCTGACTATTGAGTAGGCAATTCTTTTTCTTACCTTATCATCATTTATCGTTGAATTGAAATTTGCTGTGATGTATTCATCGCCGGCATTGCGACCAAACAATTGTTGCACATAGTATCCGGTGGTTGGTGTTACTGTTGTATTATCAAAAAAAATAAGATCGGGGCTCCATTGGGTGTGACCTTCTTTTGCCAGCAAGGGGGCATAAGATGACATGTGAACAATATCTGCATTTCTTTCCAAATTGGTTAAATGAATAGCCTCTGCCAATGCAGTTTCCAGATTATTGGGACGACCTGGTAAATGAGCGGCATATTCGCCCAGATAGACCTGGGACTTGCTCCTATCATATTTATCATAATAATCCTGATTATAAATCATCCACCCTGGTGGTACATAATAATGTTCATCCACCATTGGGACCGACAGTTGAGAGGCTAATTCCCAGCCACGTTTATAATCAGATCCTTCAAAGAAAGGACCCACCGTTCCAATAATGATTATATCGGGATACTTTGCCTTTACCGCATGATAGATCAGGGTAAATCGTTCTGTAAATACATCTGAAATAAGATCTTCATTTCCTATGCCAATATATTTCAGACCAAATGGTTTAGGATGTCCTGCGGCAGCACGCACACTACCCCATTTCGATTTGGCATCTCCGTTTGCCCACTCAATCAGATCGAGAACATCCTGAACATAATCATTCATTTTTTCCATTGGAATACCACATTGCTGACCACCCAATGGATGACCATGCTTCGCAGAATTTTGACAGGGCACTCCCGCAGCCACTACTGGTAAAGGTGCAGCTCCAATGTCTTCGCAAAATTGAAAATACTCAAAGTACCCAAGTCCTGCTGTTTGGTGGTAGTTCCACATATTGCGCTGGGGCTTTCTGGTCTCTACAGGACCTACTGTATTTTTCCAATGATATATATTTTCTATCCCATCGCCATGAGCCACACAACCTCCAGGAAAACGAATAAATCGTGGATGAAGATCTGCAATAACTTGTGCTAGATCAGCCCTCAGACCATTCTTACGATTTTTAAATGTTCGCTGTGGAAATAGAGAAATCATATCCAATGCCAGAGTTCCTGAAAACTGAGGTATGATTTCGAGCCTTGCGTCTTTTGCAGATTGCTTTGCTAATAGTATAAGATTATATTTTTTCCAATCCGAATGGGTCAGGTTCACCTTTGAGGAAGCCAGCATGTCTCCTTTATCATTGGTCAATTTTATGAGTATATCCCCTCTTCTCTTTTCAGAATGTTGGGCAAAAAACGAACAATCATATTTCTCCCCAGCTACAATGGCTATACCATCAAATCCTTCATTGATGAATACTCCACCAGGTTGGGACATACTTAATTGCGCATAATTTTTATTGTTGGGATGTATTGGATTGGATGACTGAATAGAAAAATCGATACCATCTCCTCTGGTAGTCCAAGCTTTCTTTTCATTCCATGTTTTGTCTCTGTTTTGTACGTCTGAAGCCTGATATTCAAACCCGCGGTTTTGAATAAGTTCTCCGTACAATCCACCATCGGCTCCATAATTTATATCTTCAAAAAAAACACCTATCAGCATATCACTGATTTTTTTCTTTTTTCCAAAATCAGGAACAATTGTTACATCAATCGGTTTTAAAGAAGCGAAACGGATCGGATCCTCTTTGGTTGTTTCATACCATAACTGATTATTGTAATTGGTAAGATTTACCTTTTCTATCAATCTTTCAATAAATCCCCAGGGCACTCTTGAAATGGTTCCTGTTTGTTTTTCGTTTTGTATTTGTACCTGTTGAAGTTTTGAACTTTCTTGTTTTATTCTTTCAGGTGTTAAGACTTTCAGGTCATTTTCGTTCACAACATAAGTTTGTGGATACCAGGAAAGCAAATCTTTAGAATAAGTATAGGCTAAAGCTTGATCTACTTTATTGAGTTTCCAAATACAATGCCAGAGGCCATTGGATTCTCTAAATAGTACAGGTGCGAACATACGCTTTTCACTTCCCCATTGACCATAGTCCGATTTTACAAATCCAAAATCCTTCCCTATTTCATGCCAGGTTTCTTGGTTATTGCTCCAGGCAAACATCAACCCGGTCTTCCCTTCATTTTGTACTTTGGTATAAGCAAAGAGGTAGGCAGAATCAGGTGCTGCCAAAGCTCCTTTCATGAGCAAAAAAGAAAGGGCTAGTAAAGTAAATTGTCTCAATTTTTCCATTCTAAGCAACTTCATTTTTTATATTGATGACTAGTAGTCTGTAAATATTTATTCTCTCATTTAGAAAAACAATAAAGTAGATAAATCTCTATATTAGTGCATCGTTTTTATACTACCCGATGACCTATTGGTTTTATTGATCCAAATACAGCATGGGAAAATTTACTGCACGATCCATTCATGTAAGCCAGCAGAATTGTCCTTAGACAATTGCACTTCAAGCTTTAAGGCACTAGTGGTGACAGGTTCAAAATTGACACTGTTATATTTGTCCTTGGCTATTTCATAGGCCGATCTATTGATGACAGGTACCCATTCTTTTCCTTGCTTATAATATAGTTTCCAGGACTCCGGAATACTGCATCCTCCCCAAGGTTTGTCATCAAACCAATATACTTTGGATGAAGTTACTGTTTGAGGGGTTTCAAATTCATAGATCACCCACTCGGTGGAGTTTGTCTTGGGCCACCAATGAAAATAGGAAGCCGCATTATCTCTGGAAGATTCGGGTTCAAATTGATCATTTATTGCACTAAGACTTTTTGATTTTATGGAAGCCGAAACTTTGCTTTTGTTGGCAATTGTTGGAGCTGGTTTGGGCCTTGAAGCTGCATCAGTATAGGGAATCCAAACTTCCATTTCACCGGCACCGCGGTTGTTCCAGGCATAGTAAGGAATTGCATAAACAGATTGTTTATTACTACTTTGTTTGCTGTCTCCTACAAGTCTTTGCAATCCCTTTCCATCCATTTTTATTTCATTAATACCGTTCAGCTTATCCTTTTTATAAACCACCTGCATAGGCGTGTTTTTATCTACAACGATATTTTGAATAACGCTATCCTTATTATCTACACCCTCTAGGCAATATACCACAGGACCATATTGAATAGCAAAGCGATCTTTGTCTGCTTTAACCTTTTCGTTGGCAAAAACTTTTTGTGTCTGCATCGGTAATTCAAAACTAATTTTATCGTTTTTCTTCCATTGGCGTTGAATGACTGCATAGCCTTTCTCTAACTTATATGAGGCTGGTTTGCCATTTAGATAGATCTTAATATTTTGTTTTTTACCATCGGTGAAATACAAATCTCCGGGCACTGGTTGTCCGTTCACCCAGCCCGGAATGCGAATGTGTAGGCTGAAGCTTGTCTTTTTTTCTGGATTAATCGCTAGGGCTATTTTTCCGTTCCAGGGATAATCTGTTTGTTGACTAATGTTCACCTTCCCTGCTGCTAGGGTCACATGACTGTTATTGCTCATAAAAAGATTTACATACAAATCATTATTATTTTGAGCATACACATATCCGGGAACAGAAGGCAGGAATCTGGTCATATTAGAAATGCAACAAGCGCAGGAGAACCAGGCACTACGTTCGTGTTGGCCAACTGAGGCTAAAGGATTCGGATAAAAGAAATGGGTGCCTTCCAGCGACATACCAGAAAGCAAACCATTGTATAGCGTCTGTTCCAGCACATCAATATATTTAGCATCTCCATTCAACAAAAACATTCTGTTGTTCCAATACACATTAGCAATAGCCGCACAGGTTTCGGCATAAGCACTCATGTTGGGTAAGTCATAGGCCGAGCCAAAAGCCTCACCGTTATTGGTGGCACCAATTCCCCCAGTAATGTACAATTTTTTTGTAACCACATCATCCCAAATAGCATTGATGGCTTTTACATAGTTGTGATCGCCTGTAAGTGCCGCCACATCTGCCATACCGCTATACATATATGCCGCCCGAACTGCATGACCCACCGCTTCGGTTTGGTCTATCACTTTTTTATGTGCCTGATTGTATTCATTGCCCTTGGGTCCGCGAACATCTAAAAAGAACTTTGCAAGATCCAAGTATTTTTGCTTGCCAGTGATTCGAAATAATTTGGCCAACCCTGTTTCTATAATTTGATGACCCGGATATATTTTTAATTGTTTTTCTCCCCAACCAAAATCCTTACATAGTAAGTCTGCATTTTTAGTAGCAATATTCAATAATGTTTTCTTGCCTGTAGCATTATAATGAGCAAAAGCCGCTTCGAACAAATGCCCTGAATTGTACAATTCATGACTCAGGTCTTCGTCCTTTAGCCATCTTTCTTTACTAACCCAAGGGTGCAATTTTGCTGGTTTCATGGTTCGGAAGGTGAACAAATAACCATCAGGTTCTTGTGCTTCTGCAATGATAGAGACAATTGTGTCCAGATAATTGCTCAGTTTAGCATCGGGTTGTACCTGTAAGGCGTAGGAAGCACCTTCAATCCACTTATAAATATCGGTGTCGTCGAATGGAAAATCGGAGCATACTTTGTTTTCACGCTTACCGGCAGCAGCCAAAAAATTATCTATGCGACCATGCTCCCTGCACATTTTCAAAATGTAGGGTATGGACCGATGGACATTCACATCCATTTTTGGTTTCCAGAAATGATCATTTACCTGCACCTGCGTGAAAGTGACCGGCTGAATAGGATAATCTTTCGGTTGTGCATTTACAACACTAAAACTCAACACAAGAACGAATAGCAGAATATTATTTTTAAACATCCATTGAGTTTGATAAAGTGGAAAAATATTATTGAATAGTATTAAGCACTGTATTGAAACTTTTTAAATTACTGAAACCTGCACCTGAAAACCGTAAAGGAGGTGGAAGGAAGCTCTACACTAATTTTCTTTCCTTTTGTTTTCACCTTTGTTTCTTTGGGCGATACTAATTCAGGATTGGTGATGCTGTTAAAATCAGTTTGATTGTTAGCCCTAAGCGAAATCATATTTGCAGACGGATTAAGTTTTCTTATACCTTTTATATCAAACTCAATTTTTCTGGTTTCAGCACTAAGGTTTGCAATTTTCAGGATTAGTTCTCCTGTGGTGGCATCTGTGGTTGCCGAAGCATAAAACTGGTCTTTCCCTGCCACCAACTCATTATTTCTATTGATTGAAACAATATCCGTCCCCTTATTAAGTGAATACAATTTTTGAACATAATAGCTGGGTGTGCCATACACATTCAGATTGTCCACCCAAATAAGATCGGGAGCCCATTGCCAGGCATCTACATGCGCAAACAAAGGCGCATAGCTAGCCATGATCACCACATCGGCATTTCTTTCTACCCCGGTCAGGAATGCAGCTTCCGCAAGAGCCGCCTGCCAGTTGTTCCTTTCGTTGCCTTTTATTTTTCCATCCACATGTCCTGCATACTCACCAGCAAAAATCTTAGCTCCTTTTCTGTCATAATGATCGTAACGATTGGCATTGCTGGTAAACCATTCCGGACTTCTGTAATAATGCTCATCTATGATATCCACATTCAGTCTGCGCAATTCGGTATTCAGCAATTGAAACTTTTCGCCTTCGGGATCTGTACCAGAACTATACACTAACTTGATTTCCGGATATTTTGCTTTGATCGCTTTTTGAAATACTTTGAGTCTTTCCACATATTGTGGACCCCAGTTTTCATTCCCTACTCCCAACATTTTCAAATTAAATGGTTGAGGATGTCCCATATCATTTCTAATTTTTCCCCATTTACTATTGATATCCCCATTTGCAAACTCTATCAAATCCAATGCATCCTGAACATATTCATCCAATTCATCCAAAGGCACGATTTCGCCAGAATTGAACTGGCAGGCCATACCACAATTGAGTATGGGCAATGGTTCTGCACCAATGTCTTCTGACAATTGAAAATACTCGAAAAAGCCCAAACCAAAACTCTGGAAGTAATCGGGAGCTGGACGATGGGCAAACTCGGTATTCCATCGGTTCACAATCAGTTCTCTTTCATCCACTGGACCAATGGTCTTTTTCCACTGATAACGGGTGGCTAGCTCATGTCCTTCTACAATACATCCTCCAGGAAAACGAATAAAGCCCGGTTTCATATCTGCCAGTTTTTGTACCATATCGGCTCTCAACCCACCGGAGCGGTTCTTCCAGGTGTCCTGAGGAAACAGTGATACCATATCCAGATCTATGACCCCTGTACCTGTAAAACCAATTTGAAATTTCCCTTTCAATACCGTTTTGGATGACTGAATGGTGGCTGATTGCTTATACCATTGATCACCTGATTTTTCTGGTATTAAATCCGCCGTTCCAATAACATTATTTTCTTCATCCAACAATTCCAAATACATTTTAATTCCAGGCTGCACCTGATGGAACAGCGTGGAGAAAGTGTAGCTTAATCCCTGTTTTAAACCCATTCCGCGAAAACCTTCGTTCTGAAGAACGACAGCTCCTTTGCTGGCATTGTTGGCAGAAACCCTCAGAAATCGGGGATTATTCTTTTTGTCCGGACGATTAAGAACCAATACGTCTCCTTCCTGAACTCCTTTGCCCTCCTTTTTCCAGCCCATCAATGGTTTATAAAACTCGAATGAACGATTCTTGATCAATTCTGCATATAGTCCCCCATCGGCACCCATATTAATGTCTTCGAAAAAAACTCCCCACATATTGGGATTCACTTTGCCTTTTACTTCTTTTACATTTACCTGAAACTGATAGGTATCCTGTGCTTTTAAACCGCCTATGAACAATAAAACGGTAAACAGTACTCCGAAAATCTTAAAAACTTTTTTACGCATAAATGGGCATTTAAAATTTGATATTCTTTTTTATTTGGTAACTATAGCAAATAGAACAAATCCATCAAAACAACTTTGTACAAAACAAACAACCGGACACAAGATAGTAATAAAATGTCAAATAAACATTTGTAAAATTTGTTTCTACATTTCACCTTTTCGACCTATTCCAATTCGTTTTATTCTCAAAGACACACAACAGGTGTGTTTTGTAAACAATAATAGATTTATTTAGCTTTCAGGCCTCAGGAATATTTATCAATCCCGTTGATCTAGAAACAACATCTTTAATATATTACTTACCATTTTTAAGCCCCGCAGGAAAATTTGATTGGTAACATTACCTTTCACAAAAACCAGCCGGCCATATTATAATGACACAGCAAACCTTATATTCAAGTTTTGAAAGAGAAATTTCAGGAAAAACTATAAGTGCTATTTCACTTTTTTAAACCAGAGTCCAAGACCACCGCCATTATAGCCGCTCATCACAATGGTAGATACTACTTTGTTTTCCCAATCTCGCTCCCTTGAAACAAATAGTTTGTCCACAAACAAGCCACCCACCCAACGCATTTCAAGCCTTGAGGTAGCTGCATCAAAAAACCATGTATTGTTAGGATCGCCAAAAATGGTACCGTTTGCATGAAGCATTGGATTGTTGGGAAGGGCAAAGTTGATATTCGGATTTGTTTGCGTGTCAGAATATCCGGGAACACGTACGTAACCGTGAATGACTTGTTCGTATTCACCTACTAATTCATCTCTGGTGATGGGAGTTTGCGACACATTGGCGAATCGTTCAGGACTAACCATTGGCCATCCGTTTTCGGCCCAGAACATTTTGCGTAAGTGCATATCCATATAGAATTTATTTGCTGCTGGTCGTCCCTGTGTGGCCATGAAATATTGACCTTGTTCATTCTTAAATACAGCACAATGAGCAGTTCCCTGCCAGCCTGCATGACCTTTAAAGGCATAGGGTCCTATTACAATCTGGTCTGCATGATCCGATTGGGTATCTGCATTTTCGCCATTCCAATCCACAAAAGGACCGGTAGGACTATTGGAACGGAATACGCGCACATTATATTTGGTATCTATCCAGTCGTAGGACACAAAGAGATAATATTTTTGCTGAATGGCATTGTAAATAATTTCAGGCCCTTCTAGGTTTCCATTATAAACATTATTGGTTTTTCCCCGACGCACGATGCGTGTACCCAAATCTCCAGTGGTGGCAGCCAGGCCGGTGGTTGGATTTAGTTTTACTACAAATAATCCATCCCATGCTGAGCCATAATACATATAATGTTCTCCGGAAGGTGTAATGACTACAGACGGGTCAATCGCATTTGTACCCGGTCCTTCGGTTTTGGAAGTAACAGCAAGTCCTTTTTCTGTCCAAGGTCCTTCCAGTGAACTGGAAGTGAGTAGGCCAATCGCACTTACTCTAAACCCATTAGAAGCTAATGAATAATACAATCTGAATTCACCTCCTACCTTCATGATGTAAGGTGCCCATATACCTTGGTTGGGGATAAAAGTATTGTTGACTCCTTTGATATAACTTACTGCCTGAGCTGGCAAACCATCTATAGCACGGCCTCGAAATTCCCAGTTTACAAGGTCTTTGGAACGACGAACCATGATGCCGGGTTTTAAGGCCTGGCCATAAGCCACATCGGTACTAAAGCAATAGTACCATTCTCCATCTTTCATGATGGATGGGTCATGCAGATTGTACGACCCCCATTGCCCTGAAAAAGCATAACTGGCTATTTGGCCATAGGTGTCGTTGATATTGTTGATGTCAAAAGGTTTGGGTTCAAATATACCTGGATCTGTTTCGGTAAGTACCTGATTGTCGAAACTATTTTTGGTACAGGATCCAAAGCCTGATGAGGACAATAACGCTATGCTGATATATAAAAGTATTTTTTTCATCTTTATTATCTTTTTGTTGATATATATTCTACAGTACAAGCGAGCGTGGCAATACCGTTGATAGTAGTAGTGCTGCTGGTAAACCAATAAAAATAATATCGCTTCTTAGTTGGCACTGTTTGGTGATAGATTTTGATTGTTATTCAGTTCGCTGAAAGGGATAGGCAGATATTCTTTTCCTGTCACCCAGCTATTAAAATCCGTATCATTTTGTTTGAGACTGGCCAGTTTGGTAGCATTGTATAACCAGCCCCAACGAATAATATCGTTGATGCGTTGTCCTTCTATAGCAAACTCCAGCAATCTTTCGTGTGCAATCTGATTGCGCATTTGCTCCTGTGACATAGCAGGATTTACGGTGGCTAAATTTTTTAAGTTGGCACGGCTACGAACTTGCTGAATATATGGATAAGCTTCGCCAGTTCTATTAAGTTCATTGAGTGCTTCGGCGTACAGAAGCAGGATGTCGGCATAGCGCAATACTCTATAATTGATGCCACCTGCTTCGAAGGATTCTTTTTGATGGAGTCCCAATCCATCGTAGGTGTATTTTCTTACATACATAGCACTTGTACTTGAATAAGGCCAGGGAACACCATACACCAGGGTGGAGTTGTCTGCTGGTTCGTAGGAAGTAATACTTGCTAATAAGCGCGGGTCGCTTTTGCCATCCACAGTTTGTTCTGATTTATACTCATTGTACAAGAATCTTGTTGGTTCGTAGTCGCTATAGCCACCCCATGTTTCGCCAGGAGGTGCATAGGTAACGGCGATGGCACTAAACTGCCTCCAGTTGGCATTAGGCTCACCGGTCCAGTTGCCATCGGTGCCCCCTTCGGCACTAAATTGAACTTCAAACAAAGATTCTGCGTTGTTTTCATTGGCTGTGTTAAAGTTGCTTCTATAGTTTGGCATTAGGGAATAAATACCATTGAGCACACCGCCAGATTTTACAAACTTTTCTAGTTGTGTTGCTGCTTCGTTGTATTTTTTTGTAAACATATACGCCTTGGCCAATAGCCCGGCAGCTGCGCCTTTGGTGGCACGTCCTCTTTGTCCCGCATCGGGACCAACAACACCGTCATAAGTAATGGGCAACAAATTTTCAGCTTCTTTCAGGTCTGCTATTATTTGATTCCAGACTGCTTCCGGTGCAGCAGTTTCTGGATAATACTTATCGGCGGTGGACTGTGGTTCGGTAATCAATGGTATTTTCTGAAACGTATTGATAAGGTTGAAATAGGCTAGGGCTCTTAGAAAGAATGCTTGGCCCAAAATTCTATTCTTATGTCCAGTCTGAAACTGAGTACTATTAATATCTGGCACTTGTTTCAGCACTTGATTGGCTCTACTTACTACTAAATAATGATCGCGCCAGATCCATTCTACAGGTGCAGAGTTGCTAGGGATGGTGAAACGACCGACCAACTCCAGATCGCTCCAGGGGCTATTGCCTTGCACATCGTCGCCACGACTATCACAAAGGCCAGGGAAAGAGCGGGTGTAAGTGCCCTCCAGAGCCAAAGCATTGTACACGGCTATGATTCCTGCATCGGCTTGAGCCGGTGTTTGCCAGAATGTTTCGGTGGTGGGGTAATTGGGATTAAATAAATCCAGCTTTTTGTCGCAGGAAGCCAGCACCAATAAAGCCAGAAAGAATATAAATGATTTTTTCATTTTTTTGATTTTAGATGTACACATTAGAAACCTACCTGAATACCAAAAAGTATGGTTCGTGGCTTGGGAAAAGAACCATTGTCTAAGCCGGGAGTGAATACCCCATAGGCATAATCGGGGTTGTAGGATTTATACTTTTGGAAAGTGTACAGATTCTGTGAGGTGATATAAAAACGCATAGAAGACACATAGGGAATAAGCTTATCTGGAAGACTATACCCAAGCGAAACAGTATTAATGCGCAAAAAACTGCCATCCTGCAACCATCCTTTCCGATCAGAACTTTCCCAGTTTCGATTAGGATCGGCCCATGTCAGACGAGGAATGTTTGTATTCGTATTGACGGAAGTGTAGCGGTTCAACATATCCTGGTGGTAATTGGCATCGCCACCACTATGCATCAGATCTCGGTACAGGCGGCTGTTGATTAGATATTTGCCAGCGCCGGAGGCGAAAAGTGTAAAGTCGAATTTCTTGTATGATGCATTAAAGTTTAAACCATAGTTGAACTTTGGCAAACCACTACCTAAGTCGGTTCGATCGTTATCGTCAATAGCACCATCACTATTTAAATCTTTAAAAATAATATCCCCCACACTGGCACCATCAAACTGGCGCGGGTGTGCACTCACCTCCTCTGGGGTTTTAAATATTCCCTCGGTAATAAACCCATAGTGACGACCAACTTCTTTTCCTACTTCGGTACGAAAGGCGCCGTCAATTCTGGATTTCACATTGTTTCCCAGGCTCAATACTTTGTTATGAATGGTGGTAAAGTTTGCCCCAAGATCAAATGTGAAATCGCCATTCATCTTATGATAAGTTAATGCTAATTCCACACCACGATTTTGCAGCGATCCTGCATTTACGATAGGTGCTGAATTGATTGAACCAACGGTGAGCGGAATAGGAATAGGCACTAATATGTCGCGACTTTCACTATTGTAATATTCTGCAGAAAAATCTAAACTGCGGTTGAACAATTGGGCATCGAGACCAATATTGGTAGTGATGCGCTCTTCCCATTTCAGGTCGGTGGTAACCACACTGGTTTGTGTGCCACCAAGCACACGCTGTCCATTGAAAGTGTAAACAACCGAAGGGTTGATCACAGCCTGATACAAATAGTTGCCAATATTTTCATTACCCAGAACACCCCAACTGGCTCTCAGTTTCAGATCAGAAATAATACCATTCGATTCTGGAAAAAAATTCTCATTTGTCAATCGCCAACCGGCGGCAAAAGCAGGGAAGTATCCTACCCGGTATTGAGGTGCAAATCTGGATGAAGCATCCCGGCGAATTGTTGCTGTCAACAAATATCTGTCATCAAAGTTATAATTCAGCCTACTAAGATAGGAGGCCAGCGCACTTTGCTCTTCCCAGCTATTGGCATTGGTTTGTGATGCATTTTTTAAAGTGGCAAATTTTTCATCCTGAAAACCTTGTCCGGTAGTTTGAGTGAGCCAATAGGCATTTTTTTGATACATCTGACCTAACAAAACAGAAAAATAATGACTATTAACATTCAGGTCGTAAGTAAGCGTATTTTCTATCAGTTGGTTTTCAAACTTGCGATGATTGTCGGTCAGTCGATTGATATCATTGATAAAGAAATAACCCAGATTGAACTTTGGTGTAAAAGAATAATCACTGATTTCATTGATATCATAACCCAGGTTAAGTCTGTATTTCAAATTATGTTTTGCCGAATGAATCAAGGCTATTTCCGACCAAAGATTTGTAGTTAGTCTGCCCACTGAAGTCTTGTTTTTTATCAGACTGTTAAACCCAACTCCATTTAGCGAAATGGCATCGTGCAAATCGCTGGCGGTACCGCCGAAGCCACCCAGTCTTGCAGAGTCATAAAGCTTCATTGTAGGGATGGCAAAAACCAGATCGTTAATGAGTGGAGGTCGGCCACCGGCAAGAATTCCATCACCTGTTACGAGGGCATTTTCTTTTGATTGTGCATAAGCTACCGTCTGACCAAACTTAAATCTTCCACGTTCCTGAGTTGTATTGATGCGTCCGGTGTATCGCCTGTAATCGGGACCATTGCCTACAAATGTGCCTTTGTTATCAAAAAGATCAAAGGAAATATTATATGTATTGAACGCACCACCACCACTTAGGTTGAGGTTATGATTTTGTCGGGTACCATTCTTTAGTCCGGCTTGTTGCCAGTCTGTATTTACATCGGTTATAAAACGGGAAGACCCCGGATCATTACCTGGAGCAAGTGGTTTGTTGCTGGAATTATATCTGGCTTCGTTATTGAGCATTTGGTAGTTATGTGCATTGGTCACAGGCATCATTTGCCAAACCTTATCAATACCATAATAACCGTTGTACTCCACTCTGGTGGGTACATTTTTTCTTCCCTGGCGGGTAGTGATTATGATGACACCATTTGCTGCACGAGAACCGTATATGGCACCTGCCGATGCATCCTTCAACACCTGCATAGATTGGATATCATTTGGATTCAACTCGCGGGGCACACCACTCAACGGAATACCATCGACAACATAAAGCGGATCGGAATTCCCAAAAGTAGAAATACCCCGCAGCTTTACCTGAGGAAATGCACCTGGCTGACCATCGCTGGTCACGGACACACCGGCAATCCTACCCTGAAGCATATTGCCCACATCGTTAGTAGATATTTTTTTTGCATCGTTCATTTCGACTACGGCCACAGATCCGGTAATGTCTTTTTTCTTCTGTGTTCCATAGCCAATCACCACCACTTCTTCCAACTTGTTTTCATTTGCTCTCAGGCTTATGACTTCATACGACTGATCTTTCACCAGTATTTCTTTGTCCTGAAAGCCAACAGCAGACACAATTAAAATAGCCGACTCATCTTTCACCGTGATGGTAAAACTTCCATCCCCATTTGTGGAGACACCATTGGTTGTTCCCTTTTCAATGACACTGGCACCGCTTAAGGGCAGTCCTTTTTCATCCACTACTTTGCCAGAAATTTTTAGAGAGGCTACAGCATTCGCTTCTCCCACCACAACAACTAAACCATTGTTTATCTTTTTGTAAGAAAAAAAAGTATTCTGCAATACCGTTTGCATAATGTAGTCGATGGTGGCATTTTTAGCCACCAGATCCACTTTCATATCGCTTTTTCTTACTTCTTCGTTATATACAAAGCGATAGTCGTATTTTGAGGAAATCTTCCTTAGAATCTCTGGAATTGTAGCTCGTTCCACACTCAGGTTGATCCGCTTTTGAGAGACACCCTCAATCGCCATCACCTGAAATGAAGTAATAAGCACTATAAAAACCGCCAGCTTCATTTTTAAAATAATTTTTATAAGCAGTGGTACTGGGCATGACCCGGCAAGGCAATTATATTTTTTCATATATTGCAATAGTTTAAATGATAGAATTGCTGCTTAATCCAGCAGCATAATGTCTTAATCCTGCGGAAAATGGTCGCAACATTTTCCGCTTTTTTTTACAATAAATTTCAGGTTACTTTCTTCATCTTGAGGCAATCGTTTTTTTCGTTAATAAAATTGATTTAGTAGATAATGACTTTATTTTTTTCTATTCGATAATTGAATCCTCCTACTTCCTTTAGTGAGGACAACACATCTTCAAGCGAATCATTTTCAAAAACTCCATTATAAAGAATTCCATCGCTGCTATGGCGGAGCTCGATGGTTACATTATACCAACGTTCAAGAACTGGCAATAGGTTTTCAATTTTTTCCTGCTCAAAAACCAGCCTGTTCTTAGTCCATTCAGTTTCTAATACCGTAGAGTCTTTCTTTTTATCGGCAATGGTAGTCAACTCTACTTCACTGGCAACTTTAGTGGATTTGGCTGATCCATTTGTTGTTGCATTATTTTGTACAACTAATTTATCATTGGGTTTTAGTATGATTTTATCCTGATGATTGTTTTTCAACACCACTTCTACCCTGCCTCTCAACAACGTGGTTTGAGAATTGGTTTCGCCCGGATAGGCACGAACATTAAAAGCAGTTCCCAGTACTCTTATATCATAGGTGGAAGTATGGACAATGAATGGTCGGGTGGAATCCTTTTTTACATCAAAAAAAGCTTCTCCTACAAGTTGCACTTCTCTGCTTTGTTTCCCGAATGCCAGATCATAAGTCAGTTTTGTATCCGCATTTATCCAAACTTTGGTTCCATCTGGCAAAACTATATTTGTTTTTGTTCCTTTTTTAGTGGCAACAACCTTTTTGTTCAGATGATCAATAGGTTCTGGCTGAAATAGGAAATAGGCGGTTAAACCCACTATTAAGGCTACAGAGGCAGCAGCAGTCCAAATTCTAAGTGTTCTACTTTTTTTTGTAAATACAGAATGGATTGAGGGTTTGTTTTTCTTTTGATGCCATTGATTTAAGGCCTCATTCACTGAATCAACACTTATGTCCTTCTGAAAACTAAGTGTGGCAGCGAAGATTTCATCTACGCCTTCTGAAACTAATAATTTGTCGGTATCCGCTTCAATAAAGGCAGATAATTCTGACTGCTCTTCAAGATTGAGCATCTCAGATTTCTGCTTTGTCAATAAATATATAAATCTCTCGTTATTCACTTTACATTATGGCTTATCATCAAAGACGCAATGCAAAGACGTTTACCCCCAAAAGAAATAAAAAAAAATTTCAAAATTTTTGTGATCCCCTACCGGAGACCTTAACCGCTAATATTTCAGTAAGTTTTTTCATCGCAATAGACATCTGATTTTCCACAGTCTTTACAGATACATCCAAGAGTGTGGCTGCTTCAGCATATTTAAGTCCATCTTCCTTAATCAGTCTGAAAATCAATCTGCATTTGGGTGGCAGACTATTGATGGCATCATTGATCAGCCTCATCGTTTCTTTGTTGATCAGCTTTAGCTCCTGATTGCTTAGTTCATACTCAAAATGTTCTCCAGCCTCTTCGATACTGATATTTCTTCTGAGTTCTTTATACCCCTTACTTCGCAGGTAACTGATCGCTGCATTTTTGGCAGATATATAGAGGTAATGTGAAAGGTTGTTGACCTTGGATAGCTGACCCCGGTTTTGCCAAAGTTTCAGGAAAACATCGATGCAAATTTCTTCTGCAGCAGGTTTGTCTTTAATAAGTGAGGTGGTATAGGATAGCAGCCCCGGAAATAAATTTCGGAATAATTCTTCAAAAGCATGATCATCACTACTTTCAGAAATTGCCTGTTTGAGAAATAAGATTCGCTGCGACTGCATTAGTGAGCGAAAATAAAATTAATAGGCATTTGACCCAAGTTTTCCTGTAGAGTGTGTAATTAGGGATAATTTATTTAAGCAAAGAGATTTGAAAACAAAACAGCAAGCCCCAACTAAACAAGTCCATTAAAATCCTCCGATATCATTCTCACTAAAAATGGTGAATGCTTGCAAATAACATGGCGTCAGCGTAAAATACTATCCTAAACAAAGTATGGAATTGAAATGTAGAAAAAACAATAATTCCCTTAACTCAATAGTTCTTATTTTAATAATCTAAACAAGGCAATTTTGTATTTCAAAAGGTCTATTTTTACAATATGATGGACAATGTAAAGATTAAATCTTTATTTAGTGATGTATGCTTGACTGGTAATATGGATTCATTCAATTTACTGTATAAATTGCTATGTCAAAGGCTTATTCGTTTTTCGGCAGCCATTACTGGAAGCTATCACCAGTCCGAAGAAATTGTTTCCGATATTTTTATTATATTTTGGCAAAAACGATCCCGATATTACGAGGTCCAGGAACCAATAGTATTTTTATACACCTGCACCAAAAATCTTTCTTTAAACAAAATAAAACAAAATAAGAAATACATTGATTTCGATTTGCTGGATCAGGATGTGTTGTCTATCACACCCAAAATAGAAGGCCAACTTATTACCTCGCAGGTAGGAAAAATTATTGAAATGGCCATAAGAGAACTGCCCTTGCGTTGTCAGTTAATTTTCAGGCTGGTTAAAATGGATGGACTTTCCTATAAACAGGTAGCCGAGTTACTTGACATTTCAGTAAAAACTGTTGATGCCCAATTAGCCATTGCTATAAAGAAACTTTCATCCGTCCTAAAAGCTGCTATGCCATCTGAATTAGTCCGTTCTTTTTTGGACTCAGAATAATTTTCAAAATTCTTTAGGGAATTTTTTACGCTCAACTTGTCTTATAAATTACATAGGTATGCATGTAAACGAAAACGATAGAATATGGCATCTTCTTGCCCGTAAAATGGCTAAAGAAATTTCAGATGAGGAAGATGCTGAACTGAATGTCCTACTGCATTCTCATCCTTCTGTATCCCATGTAAACGAGCTACTAAAAAATCCTTGGCAGGATGTACATAAATTAAAAGGAGAAAAGGATTCCGAAACTCTATCAGAAGAATTTAAGCAACGACTATTGGCTATAGAAAAAGATGAAGAAGTCAGCACTCTTATTGATAATGAGACTAACAATGGAAATGATAAGCCGGTAAAATACTTATGGAAATATGCGGCTTTTGCGGCCAGCATTTTGCTGATGCTTTTTGTTAGCTTGAAGTATTGGTATTGGCCTTTGCAACAAAATGAAAATTTACTAACCGAACAATTAGTTACTAAAAAAGGAACACGCTCTGAAATCCTGCTTCCTGATGGGACAAAAGTGTGGCTAAATGCGGGAAGCAATTTGGATTATCCTAAAAGTTTCAAAGGAAAAACTAGAGCAGTTAAACTTTCCGGTGAAGCATTTTTTAAAGTAGCTAAAAATGAAAAAATCCCATTTCTGGTACACACTGAAACCTTTACCATTAAAGTGCTTGGCACCACTTTTAACGTAAGGGCTTATTCTGATGAAGACAGTGCTGTAACTTCTCTTCTTGAAGGTAAGGTAGAAGTGCGCTTAAACAATGACAAAAACAACCCAATCACACTAAAACCCAATGATAAACTAACCGTGGCTTCATCAGTTGAAAAACCTGAAGAACCTCAAAATGATAAACAGCAAAAATTGGCCGCCCACCTGAAAACGTTTGTAGAAAAAGCTACAATTACTCCCATGCTGGATAGTACCATTGCCGAAACCGCTTGGGTTCGAAATAAATTGGTTTTTAAAAACAGTTCATTTGAAAAAATTACTTCTACACTTGAAAAGTGGTATGGAGTGGAAATTCGATTCAAAACGGAGAATAAAAAACAAATTAATCTTACTGGTAGTTTCGAAAACGAATCGCTTGATGAAGTGCTGCATGCTTTTCAATTAACCGGCACCTCTTTCAAATTTGAAAAGGACAGTAATGGTGTGCTTTGGATTGAATAACAAATGCATCCAATTTTAGGAGGATAATATTCTTTTATAAAAAAAACGTGTTTATAGCTTGCTTTTAAAAAATGACGAAATGGTTGTCGCTTTATATCTTTTAATAACATAAAATCATAAAATATGAATCTATCAGAATCTTCCTGACTTAGAGGCATAGATTGATTTACCATATTAAAAAAGCGGGAAATGTCATTACCATTCCCCGCCGAAATGTGGTTCATTAATGTGCTTTGTCAAAAAAATCCAACTCAAACAAAATTTTAACTCACCAACAAATCAAAGGTATGCAAAAACGACTTCTGCTGAACAGGCTTTGTGACAGACGAAGCCTACGTAAAACTTTCATGATTATGAAATTGACTTCAATCCTACTCCTTATGTTTTGTACTAATGTAAGTGCTGTAGTATATTCTCAAAAAATTTCAATTCACTTTTCAAGAACTAATCTTGAAAAAGCATTTTCATTAATAGAAAAAAACACCAAATATCGTTTTGTTTATAACGATAATTACATTCCCTTTAATCACAGGGTGAGCCTAGATGCAAAGAATGTTACCATTGAAGAACTCATGGAGCAATTGGTTTCGGGTACTAAACTGGGGTATAGAATGCTTTCGCAAAACTTAGTAGTTATAGCACCCATAGGTTCCGAAAAAAAGGATGTAACGGTAAAAGGAAAAGTGGTTAATAAATTAGGGGAAGCCCTTCAGGGTGTTACCATACAATTAAAGAATACCAATGTAATTTCTACAACTGATAAAGCGGGTGGTTACGAAATTCAGGTACCGGAAAATGCGGTGCTCCTCTTTTCCTTCATTGGCTATGAGGCTCAGGAAATAGCTGTGGATGGCAGAACAAGTGTAAACGTAACCCTTAATGCAGTTGAAAATTCGCTCAACGAAGTAGTGATTGTGGGTTATGGTGCCGAAAAGAAAATCAATATAACTGGAGCTGTGGACCAGATTTCAGGTAAAAAACTGGCAGAACGTCCTATTGCCAATCTTTTTCAGGGGTTGCAGGGCATTAGTCCGGGATTGAACATTACCTACCCTGGTGGTCGTCCTGGAACAACACCTTCCATAAACGTACGTGGTATTACCACGCTAACCGGTGGCGGTTCTCCCCCATTAATTATTATTGATGGAATTGCCTCCACTGTGGATGATATCATGCGTCTGAATCCACAGGACATAGGTTCTATGTCTGTACTGCGCGATGCTGCTTCCGCAGCCATTTATGGTGCTCGTGCTGCTTTTGGGGTAGTATTAATTACTACCAAATCAGGAGCAAGCGGTGGTAAGCAAGCCATCAGTTACAACAACTATTTTTCTTGGTCAAAAAGAACGGTTCTTCCCAATCAAATTACCGACCCCTACATCTATTCCAGAGTGCTGGAAACAGCAACGGACAACACCCCATGGGATTATGTAAACTATTCAGACTACACCTATCAGTGGGCAAAGGAACGTTCCGAAAACCCTTCGGTTGAAGATACCCGTGTGGATCCAAACGACCCAACCAAATGGATATACATGGGCAACAATAACTGGAACGATTATTTCTTCAATAAATCCAGTTCTTCACAAAATCATAGTCTGTCCTTTAGTGGCGGTTCTGAAATTGGGAAAGGGAAGCCTTTTGGCTATTTGCTTTCAGCAGACTGGACTAAGGAAAATGGCTTGAACAAATTGGCTAAAGATGACTGGAACCGTCATGGTCTCAGAGCAAAATTAAACTTCACACCGCTTAGTTGGTTAAAGACTGAAAACAACCTGAATATTTATCAAACCATAACAGATGAGCCCAGTTACAATATTACAGATTTGTATTATCTGCAGCCCACACAAGTAGCAAAGAACCCTGACAGTACCTGGGCAAATACAGCCGCAGGAAGGTTAGGTGCTCAACTTTCCGGTGGTGGCAGGGACAAGTCAACCCGTTTTGGTTTTCAAAATATTTTTAGAGGAACAGCCAGCTTTCTAAACAACGATTTACAAATTGTGGGAAGTGCTAGTATCAAAAGAGAAATATGGAAATACAATACGGACTTCCGAAAATATAAAATTGGATATGGTCCTAACGATGTTCGAGAGGAAGGCGGAAATGGCTCCGTATCGGCTACCAATGGCGTTGTGAAACATGACGTGTATGATCTATATGCCACCTACAATAAAACAATTGCCACAGACCATGCTTTCAAATTACTGGCTGGTTACAACCAGGAGGAATACGATTGGTCCTATGAGCAAGTAGGTCGTGACAAATTAATTTCATCATCCCTGCCCTATATCTATTTGACCACCGGTGACAAACCTAGTCTGGATGCAGGTTACAGCACCTATGCGCTGCAAAGTGTTTTTGGAAGATTAAACTACACTTTCAAAGGTCGTTACATACTGGAGGGAAATAGCCGTTATGATGGATCTTCGCGTTTTCCCAAACAAAGACGGTGGGGCTTTTTCCCATCCGTGTCTGCGGCATGGATTGTGAGTAACGAGCCCTTCTTCCAGTCTATTAAAAATCAGGTATCCTCTTTGAAAATAAGAGCATCCTATGGTGATTTAGGAAACCAGAGTGTAAGCAATTTCGGATACATTCAAACCCTACCAACCAGTACCTCTTCTTATTTAATTAATAATTCATTTCCTACCATCATTTCAGGAGCACCACCATTGAGTGTAGATCCTGATACCTATACTTGGGAACGAGTTACTACATTTAACCTGGGTGGAGACTTTGGACTGTTCAGAAATAAAATTCAAGCCAGCTTCGATTATTTCATTCGTAAAACCATTGGAATGTTGGGGCCGGTGAAGGAACTGCCAGGTGTTTTAGGGACCTCCCCACCTACCCAAAACGTAGCAGACCTTGCCACCAAAGGATGGGAACTTTCCTTAGGATATCGTGATAATTTTGATGTGGGAGCTAAACCATTTTCGTTTGGTGCAAGAGTTATCCTTTCCGACTCTCGTTCAAAAATCACAAAGTATAAAAATGATCAGATGTTATTATCCAGTTACCGTGTAGGACAAAATCTGGGTGATATATGGGGTCTTGAAAACGATGGTTATTTTGCTAGCCAGGCCGAAATTGATGCGCTCAACGAATCGGCAATTGTTCCCTGGGGTGCTTTGGACATTGTTCCGGGATGGCCTAAATATGTGGACTTAGACAATGACAAGAAAATTGAAATGGGCAACACTTCTTTAAAGCCCAAAGACTTAAAGATTATTGGTAACAGTATGGCCAGATACAGATTTGGAGTAAATCTGGATTTTGACTGGAATAATATTGACCTGGCTGTGTTTTTACAAGGTGTGGCAAAACAGGATTACTATCCAAGACATTATCTATTCTGGGGGCCTTACCAACAACCTTATGCAGGAGTTTATGAATGGAACTTGGATTACTACCGTGGCAAATCGGAAACCTCTGCTGAAAGAGCAAAACATTCAGCCTCTTATATTGCCGCCGGTTTAGCTGATGAAAACAAGAATGCCTACTTCCCTATTCTACAATCCTGGCTGGCCGATGCCAACTATGGCGGAGGACTAGATATTCCGCAAACAAAATATTTACAGAATGCTGCCTACCTGCGCATAAAGAATGTAACACTGGGCTATTCACTTCCTAATTCCGTTGTTAGAAGGATAAGACTAAACAGGGTAAGAGTATTCTTCACCGGAGAAAATTTGTTTGAATTTTCTTCTATCAAAAAATACATTGACCCCGAAGCTGTGGCTGATGGCTATGGCTGGGCTTATCCTTACCAGCGCAAATATGCATTTGGGATAAACCTTGATTTCTGATAAATGAAAAACCTATTGGTTAATGACAAAAAATTTTTAGATGAAATGAGCCACAAAAATGCTCCATTCCAGGAGTTAGTACAAATTGGCAAATTCCATCTAAGCATTGAAAACAATAAAAAATAAACAGATGAAAAAGTTTATCAATTTATATATACTATTAATTTGCATGGTGCTTCTGGCTCCTTCATGCAAAAAAGATTTGATGGATCGCTATCCACAAACTTCGGTACCGCCAGAACTTTTCTTTAAAACCGAGGAGGATTTATCAATTTACATCAATGGGCTCTTGACAATTCCGGGGCGTGGAAATTACACCTCCGATCAGGATACTGATGATAAGGCTACTACAGGCGCCATGGAAATTAAAAGCATCATGACCGGTAGCCCAAGTTCTCAAAACATCACTTCCGGATGGAGCTGGGGAAGACTTAGAAACATTAATTATTTTCTTGATAATTACAATAAGGCTCAAGTGTCCGAAACTGTTAAAAACCATTATGCAGGTTTAGCCAGATTTTATCGTGCATTATTTTACATAGACAAAGTGAAACGCTATTCTGATGTTCCTTGGTATTCAAAAACCCTGAATCCAGGAGATACTGTCGATTTGTACAAACCACGTGATCCACGGGCATTGGTGATGGAAAACGCAATGGCTGATCTGGCTTTTGCAGCAGCTAATGTAAGAGAATCGGTTCCTACCGGTACACCAAATGTGTGGGTAGTGAAATTATTATTGGCAAGAACAGCATTGTACGAAGGAACATATAGAAAATATCATACCGAGTTGGGATTGGCCAGCACCGCTAATACACTTTTACAATCTGCCGCCCAGGTATCGGAAGAAATAATGAATTCAGGAAAATTCCTATTGCATAGTTCTTATCAGGGGCTATTCAATAATGCAAGTCTCGTAGGAAATAAAGAAGTCCTATTAGCCAGCATATACGATCAGGATTTAAAAAGAAGCGGAAGCAACAGCAATATTCTTGACTATGAAATGTCACCTTCCAGAGAATTGGTTCAAACCTATTTAATGAAAGATGGAAGCCGATTCACGGATCAACCCGGCTACCAAACTTTTGGATTTGTACAGGAGTTTCAAAACCGCGACCCACGCTTATCTGTTGCATTGATTTATCCAGGTTTTGTAATGGCTACCAATGCTCCAAATCCCAAACCCTATATTCAAAGATTGAATAAAAACTTCACAGGATATCATCAACTAAAAGGATATATCAATAGTACAGATAGTAAGGTAATTGCTGATGTAGATTTTCCTGCCTATCGTTATGCGGAGGTGTTGCTCACTTTTGCTGAGGCAAAAGCAGAATTAGGAAGTTTAACACAAACTGACCTTAACAAAAGTGTAAACCTGATAAGATCAAGAGCCACAATGCCACCATTAGATTTGGCAATGGCAAATGGTAATCCTGATCCTGTTTCTGCTGCAAAGTATTCAAATGTAACCGGAGCCAATCAGGGTGTGATTCTGGAAATCCGTCGGGAAAAAAGAGTAGAGTTTGCTATGGAAGGTTATCGTTTCGACGACTTGATGAGATGGGGTGCAGGAAAAGAATTGGCCAAAATTCCAGAGGGAATGTATTTCCCTGGATTAGGAAATTTTGACCTTACTGGTGATGGTGTGCCAGACATTAAATTGGTAGATAAGGGTACCGTCATTCCATCCGAAAGTCTAAAAGAAACTAATTCATTGGGAGATAAATTGGTATATTATAAGACAGGAAATTTTGGAGAAGACGTTACCGTTTATCTTAAAAATGGAACAGCAGGTGGTGCAACAGTTACCGAAATCACTACCCGCAAATTCTTAGAGCCAAAGTATTATTATCGTCCAATACCGTTTAACCAGGTTACATTAAATCCTGCCCTGAAACAAATTTTCGACTGGCAGTAAAATTTTATTTTAAAACAGCAGGGCAAATACTCTTTTGCTCTGCTATTTGTTTTTAGTGATTAATCATTCAAAAGTTCCTGATATTTATCTACATTCAAAACTTAAAATAAAACATACAAGAACCCGTAAATGAAAAGAAGAAATTTATTAAAGCAGGTAGGTTTGCTTTCTGCTACTGCTTTTCTCGGCAATTCAACAAAAGCAACCGAAACTGAAAAAAGAAAGAAAAAGCCTGTACTGACTGTTGCGCATATCACCGATGTACATATTCGTCCGGAGGAAGGTGCGCCTCCCCGATATAAAAAATGTCTGCAACAGGTAAAGAAGCATCAAATAGATTTTGTGTTAAACGGAGGCGATTCAATCCTTGCCGCCGACTACCCCGATATCAAACGTGAACGCGTAAATGAGCAATGGGATGCCTGGCACTCTTGTATGAAAGAGCTGGATGGCTATGAAGTGTATAGCTGTATTGGCAATCACGATCCCTGGTGGGCAGCACCCGAAAAAACTGATCCTATGTATGGAAAGGATTATGTTGTAAAACAAATTAAGGCTCCACATAGGTATTATAGTTTTAGTAAAAACGGATGGCATTTCATCATTTTGGATGGAAACAATCCTCGAATTTCTTTAGATGAGGAACAATACAAATGGTTAGAAGCGGACTTGGCCGCACAATCAAAAGGCACTCCTACTTTGTTAATGTCGCATTTCCCTGTGTTTGGCGCCACACCTGTTTTGGTAGGTGGCAATCATTCGGACAATAAAAAACTAAAAGATTTGTTTTATAAACAACGCGACAAAGTGCGGGTAGTATTGAGCGGGCACAATCACCTCTACGACAAAGTGCTTTACAATGACGTATGGTATTGTTGTAATGGTGCCATGAGTGGTTTCTGGTGGGGTCAGGGTGATAAGGAAAGTGCAGGACCTGGATATTATCTGGAAACACCTCCCGGATATGCCATCCTAAAACTATACGCAGATGGCAGTATCGAAAATGAATACTATGCTCATGGTATTTAATCTTAATAAGAAAATAAAACAATCTGTAAAATCAAATTAAAACAATGCGAACAAAATATCTTATTCTTTACATAGCGGCTATTTTATTAGGCCAGGTGGCAATGGCACAAAAAACAAAAAAAGCACTCTTTGTTATTGTGGATGGAATTGCAAACGATGTTATTGAAAAACTAAACACGCCCAACCTGGATGCGATTGCAAAAGTAGGCGGATACACCAGAGCTCATGTGGGTGGCGAAAAAAACGGATACTCTCAAACGCCCACCATTTCTGCGGTTGGCTACAACAGTCTGCTCACGGGTACCTGGGTAAACAAACACAATGTTTGGGACAATGATATCGCTGCACCCAATTATAACTACTGGACTATATTCCGTTTTTTTAAGGAACAGTATCCACAAAAGAAAGCCGCCATTTTTTCAAGCTGGTTAGACAATAGAACTAAGTTGGTGGGTGAAGGGTTATCTGCCACAGGAAATATAAAATTGGATTATCATTTTGATGGGTTAGAACTGGACACAGTAAATTATCCACATGATAAGAAAAAATATTATATGCACCTTATTGATGAAGCAGTGGTGAACAATGCGGCTGAATACATTAAAAATCAGGCTCCAGACCTTTCATGGGTTTATCTGGAATATACCGATGACATGGGACACATGTATGGCGACAGTCCTGAATATTTCAAGGCCGTAGAAATGATGGACAATCAAATGGGTCGTTTGTGGAAAAGCATTCAATACCGCGAGCAAAATTTTAAGGAAGACTGGGTCATATACATCACCACCGATCATGGTCGCACCGCCAATAATGGCAAGGGACATGGCGGACAAACCGACCGGGAAAGAGCCACCTGGATTGTTACCAACGCCAAAGGATTGAACAATTATTTTAAGACAGGCAACCCTGGTGTGGTGGACATCATGCCTTCTATGGCAAAATTTTTGGATATCAAAATACCAAGAGATCACTGGATGGAAGTTGATGGCATTCCATTAACAGGAAATATTTCCGCTACTGCTCCCAATGCAGTTTTACAGGATGGAAAAATAAAAGTAACCTGGACAGCAATTTCAAAAAAAGGTAAAGCAAAAATATGGTTAAGCACTACCAATTATTTTAAGGAAGGTAAAAAAGATGCCTATTCGCTTATTGCCAAAGTACCGGTTAATAAACAGGAAGCCTTTATTGATGTATCAAAAATTCCATCTGATTATTATAAGATAGCAATTGAAACGCCCAATAATATTGTAAACAGATGGGTGAAAAAGTAAGCATTAAAAATACTATAAACTCAAACTAGGGGGCTGGTCACGGTGGCTTATAGAGACCTGTCTTTACTGTTAAAGCCCCTTAAAAGATTTTAAATCTGATTCGTCTTACGATTCTACTTTTCTATTTCAGAAATTTGTTCAAATCGCAATATTTCAGTCCTTTGATACCCAACACAACTTTTTCTGCATTTAGCTGCGCTCCTGCCTGATTGGTATGTGTATGATCCTTAGGAAAAAATGGCTTCACTGCATCTGCTCCCATTTCATCATATTCATCGGCAACAAGTCCATTCAAATTTATAAAAGGAGCCCCGGTTTGGATGGCTATCTGTTTTGCCCAGCCTCCATAATCATTATCGCCACGTTTCACTTTTCCGTCTTTAAAATTATTTCGCGGAATCGGTGAACAAATAATAGGAATGGCCCCTTTGGATTTTGCATCTTCTACATATTTGCGCATATAATATCCGTAGGTATACACTGTTTCATTCATTTTGCGGATGGGGTTGTAAATATCTTTATGCTCATCGCCAATTCCTTTGATAGTTCCTCTGGCACGGGCAGTATCATCCAACGGACTTGCATCATTATGCCCAAATTGCATTAATACATAATCTCCTTTTTTAAGTGTTTTGAGTATATCCTCCCATCTGCCCTCGGTGATGAAAGTGCGGCTGCTTCTACCGCCAATGGCTCTGTTGTTAATCGCTATTTTGGAGGTATCAAAATAATCATGTATCAAACTACCCCAGCCCCAAAGCTTATCCACGCCTTTTCCAGTGCCGTTTTTGACTGTAGAGTCGCCAATAATATATAAGGTAGGCTTTGACAGATTTGCATACATAAAAGAAGATAATAGCACTATTGTCAAAAGCATTGGAAGCACATTTTTAATAAAAGAGTTTTTATTCATTTTGTATTAATTGTTTTTATGAAGGGGAATGAGTTTTACATTGGGTTTTGGAGGCTTGGACATTCCATCTCCCAAATAAAAACCAGTATGTGGCGGTTGATTATAACCCACATTTTGCCAGGCAATGCTTAGCCTGTACTGTGGATCATTCATCAGCGTATAATATTTTAGATGGGTGGGAATGGGGGTAGAAAAAATTCTTAATTCTTTGTTATCAGCCGATCTGTAGATAAGTTCCTCTCGCCAATCGCCAAAAATGTCAGCGGATAAGACTGGATTTTTTTTGGTCCAATTGTTACTGACACACCCTAAGGCCGCAGCATTAAATAATCTTTTTGTACTCGTATTTTCATAATCCCATTTGGATACAACAGTACCGTCCAGCAACTCGCTCAAATTGTCACCATCCCAAAAGATACCCATATTACAGGGTAGTGTTTTATTGGCGATCACATTTCCTTTACAATCGAACAAACCTTTGATACCAGCACCTGCCACCCAGCATTCATACCCTGGATAACGGGGATCTATATCCAATGCTAATCCACGCCCGGGTCCTTCTCCATCTTCTCCTGCCTGCACAGAGGGTTTCTTCCAATATACCTTTCCGGTTTTTGCAGCCCGAAAGCTACAACCAGCATCATCAAATCTTTCCTGAATGGCAAACACTTCTAGTCCGGGGATGGTCGGATCCAAGTCTGTCACATGTAGTGCATCGCCATGCCCCAATCCAGTAGAGTAAAAGCCTTTGCCATTATCATCCACACACATAGAACCAAATATGATTTCATCTTTTCCATCCTCATCCACATCAGCAATGGACAAATTATGATTTCCCTGACCTGCATATTTACCATTTCCACTTTTATCTGTGTCGAAGGTCCACCGCTTTTGCAATTGTCCATTTTTAAAATCCCAAGCTGTGATAACGGTTCGGGTATAATATCCTCTGGTCATGATCAGGCTTGGATGCACACCGTCCAAATAGGCAATGGCCGCCAGAAAGCGATCCATACGGTTGCCATATCCATCACCCCAAATTTCTTTTAATTCCTTTTTAGTAGGATGAATGGATGATGCTCTGGGCGGAATAAAATCGACCGTATTGATTTCTTTCCCCGTGAGCCCGTTGAAAATGGACAGATATTCAGGCCCCGAAAGAATATAGCCCGAACTATTTCTCCAGTCTTTGGTGCTATCACCGATGATCTTTCCCAGACCATCCCGGCTACCATCTGCTGTCTTTACGGCAATTTCGGATTTACCATCGCCATCCAAATCATATACCATAAACTGGGTGTAGTGTGCCCCTTCTCGAATATTCTTACCGAGGTCAATGGTCCAGAGCAAACTACCATCCAATTTATATGCTTGCAATAAAGGAGTATCTGTATAACCAGCCTGACTATTGTCATGCCCCCGACCAGCCACATGCACCACAATTTCATACTCACCATCGCCATCCAGGTCGCCTACAGAACCATCATTGGCAGCATAGCCATCAGGAATTTTCAAGGGAATGGATAGGTAGGGTTTTTGAATATTCTTTAAAACAAATGCACTTCCTGTTTCGGATTCTTTGTTCTGGTGAATAGTTTTGACCATGTACTCCGTTCCTGATGCTAAGGGACTAGACTGGTCCAAAAAACTGGTTACAGCCGTAATGGGTTTCGTATTTATTCTCTGTTCTGATCCCGCTTGCTTTTTGTAAAGATTAAAGGAGATATCATCGGGATCAGAAGCCAATAATCGCCAACTTACAAAAACATTTCCATTGCCATCTGGTGTGGCTACTACGCCTCTATCTAAGGTTTCCATTAGTCGTTGCGTGAAACTTTGCATTGACTGTAAAAAAAACAGTAGAAAAAATAATAATCGAATCATGGGATTTATATACTCTAATTTTAAAATTTTCATTCTGGTATCATCTTCATTTCTTTTAGCCATTCCATGGCAATAGATGGCCACATGGTTGCTGTCCCCGGATTTTTATTTACAGTATAGCCATGACCGCCATAAGGGAAAATATGTATAGAAGCCGGTACCCCTGCGGCATGCAATGCCTGATAAAAAACCAGGCTGTTAAGGGATGGTACTGTTTTATCATTATCGCCATGTATTAATAAGGTGGTTGGCGTTTCTTTAGTAACCTGATTTTCGTTTGAATAGTTGCGTACCATCTCAGTACTGGGGTTAGACCCTATCAGTCTATCGCGGCTGCCCTTATGCACTATTGCCTCTTTAAAAGAGATTACTCCGGAAACCAAAATCATGAAGGTTGGTTTAAAACTATATTGATCCAAACTATCCCCAATTGTACTCACATCCTCCTGATGTGTACCCAGCGTAGATGCTACATGACCACCAGCCGAAGTACCTGCCACCCCTACACGATCAGGATCAATACTCCAGCGCGAAGCATTGGCACGAATGATTCTCATGGCTCTTTGTGCATCCTGCAGAGGTGCTTTTTCCGGATGTATCAAATCTTTAGAATCAGGCAATCTATGGCAAAGTACAAAGGCATTGATTCCTTTGGACTGATAAAAAAGGGCTGTTGCATTCTTACTATAATCACTTGGCAAACGCAGGTATCCACCACCGGGAACAATCAATACTGCTGCGCCTGTATTGTTTTCTTTTGCTGCCGGAAAAGCATAAATTCTGGGGCTTGTGGTGCTAAACAAGAAGCCTTTTGCAATACTATCCGGCAAGTGAAGCCCTTTGCTATTGGGCATCTTGCCATCAGGCCACAAAGGAATCATCTCTTGCGCCATTGTAAAGTTTACTATACCACTGAAAAAACAAAACAGGATTAACCCTTTTGGAATCGTTTTAGAAAATTTTATTGAGATCATTTACCGTATTTATTTTTACAAATGATTTAAAAGTTTGGCATCTATGATTACCAAATTCTTATTTGATCCACCACTACCCCCTTGTCCAATGCTTTTATGGTGATGGTATGCTTTGCTATTTTATTTAAAACAACATGACGAGTCGTTCGCTTTGCCTGGTTGCTCAATACATTTTCTTTCCATTCTTCGCTCCTGCCGTGAGTGGCATAATCAACTACTTGTACCGGAGTATTATCCACCTGAATAGCATAGCGTAATGTGGTACCATTGGTAGGATGATTGGGAGCTAATGCCAGTTCAATCTGAATCGAATCAGCATCATTAGTGGTCGTTTCATAAACAACTGCTGTTCCTTTTTCAAGATGGATGGCTCCCCTCTCGTATCCCATTCCATATACAATGGGCTTATTGCCTTTAAATTTTTTATATTGATTCCCATTGAGCAAATAAATTTCAACCCTGTCTGAAACCATTGCTTCATCAGCCTTTTCGTGTGTGAGCTTGTCAAAAACAGAAAGTTTGCGAGGTTGAAAATCCATTATTCCCTTCCACTTCCCATTATTTAATGAGTTGTACTTTTGAGTAAGATCGCCTATTTTTTCATACGCCTCATCACTTTGTTTCCAGTCAGCTTTTCCGTGGCGGGCTAACTGACCGAACAAGCATTTATCATTCATGCTAGCAGCCGCAAGTACGGGATAGGCAATCAACTGAAACCAAGCATCTTGTTTATCGGTTGGAATCTTGGCAGAAAGAGCGGTTACTTTATCCGCAATACTTTTATATGCTTTCATTCGTTTATTAATCTGAGATTCAGACCAGGGAAGATCTGTTACAATCTTATACTTAGGATCCTTTTCTTCTGTTCTTGTAGCACCCATAAACTCGGGTTTGTGTATATAGGCCAGGCGATAATATTCGTTCATGATATCAAGTAAAGACGCCGCATTACTTTCTCCAAACTCACGACTGAGCCATGTCTGCAAGTGTTTGTTTAATCCTTGTTCATTATTCTCTATTGCATTTATATTCCAAGCCATGTCCAGAAACAATTCCGTTAAATATTCGGCCGGTTTAATATCTCCTACATTCAGTATCCAAAAATCTTTAGCTCCATTGTCATAGGCTCGTTTCATCTGAGTAAATAACTGTGCCGGATGGTTGGTAGCCAGCCACAAATAATCGTGAGGCCGTCCCCAGTATGACACATGGTAATACACGCCGTTTCCTCCCTTTCTGGCACGCTCTTTTTCATTTGGAAAATGTTTAATATAGCCATAGTTATCATCACACCATACCAGCGTCACATCCTCCGGAACTTCTAAGCCATCATTGTACACATCCAAAACTTCCTTATAAGGAATGAACGCCTGTGGCACTTTTCGTACATCGGGATTAATATTTTCCGACAAAAGAGATCGCTCATCTTTAATTACCTGAGTCAATACCTGTTTATGTTCCTTTTGAGTTTTTACGCCCTCCATCATTCCGTCATGTTTGCCCCGCAAACCAATCGTATAAATATTATCAGATCCTTTCAATTCTTTGAGTCTGTCCGTCCAATAATTCAAGATGGCCTCCCGATTTGTTACATAATTGTACGCTCCTTTTCCGGCAATATCCCATTCTGTCGCACTGTTTCGCATAAGTGGCTCACAATGAGAAGTACTTACAATGATCCCGTATTTATCCGCAGCTTCTTTATTTCCTTTGGTAAAATAAAAGGGCACAGTTACTTCATGCATTGCCGGCCAGATAGTGTTGGCACGCAGGCGTAATAGCAATTCAAAAATTTTCGAATAGGTTTTGGGGCCAATGGTACCTTTTGTTTTTCCAAGAGTAGGAAGTCCGGGTTCAAAGGTTTTACTACTCCAGGGCATCAGCCCCCAATCCTCATCGTTGATGAAAATGCCACGATGCTTAACTGAAGGATGCTCGATACGCAAAAAGCCATTCTTCAAAAGAAATTTTTGTTTCTTTTCGATCTGAGCATCGGCCCACCATTCCCAGGGCGAAACGCCGATCATTCTGGATAGTTCCAAAATTCCATAAGCAGTACCTCGCTTGTCGCTTCCAACAACATACAGCTTATCATTTTTCACATAAATAACAAAGCCTTCGGCATGTTGCTGCAAGGTTGCAAGCCACTTTTTAGCACACTCCTTTTCTGCGACACTGCCCATTCCCAATGTGCCAATGTACAGTTGCGCATTTTCAATGATTGCAATACGCCCACTAAATACTTTTTGATAATCTTTGCTAAACATTTCCAGGGCGGTATGCACCACCGGTTGTTCTAGAGTAATAACAGAAATCTTTAGTTCTTTATTTTCCCGAAAAATCACATCGGCATAGCTACCAACAGGAAATAGGAATGCTAATGCCATCCCCATGAATATTTTTATAAACCAACATTTCATAATCCCAAATCAATTTTTATGAACCAACTTCGAATTAGTTCCGACCTCCACATTAGTTTGTTACAAACTTGTACTTACGTCCCCAACAACCTATTTCAAATCCTTGGCCACAACATTATCTTTTAACTTTTCCAACCTTTATCCTAAATCGTAAAACATCTTAAGCAAAATGGACTAAACTAACTTTTACTATAGTTTTATTGCACTTCATTTGAAACGAATCGCCCCTATTTCACGATCTCACAAAAATTTCTACTTCAATAATACTTAAAGACCCTTTAGAAGTAGCATCATCCTGAGTCACCCCATCATCCAATTTTTACCTCCATCTTCTACTTCGTTATTCTCCTTTCCGATAGTGCTTGACGAAGTTAGTGGTATCTTTATTTTCTTTCCTACTAGCGGCTTGCATTGAAATTTCTATCCTTCCATTTGAACTGAGTGTTGGTAGCTTTTTTCACGGTATTCCCATGAGCTATCAAAAAGGGCAGTAATTACATTTTCACTATTTTCAAAGTTTAATCAGTAATATCTTTCTTGAATGCTTCCTCTTCGTACCAGGCAGCTGGAAGGGTAACTACTTTCCAATTCTTATCATCAAAAGCTGGATCACTGGCTCCTTCTGTATTTCCCAATTTCAAAAGCCATTGAATTTTGAAATTGTACTTGCGTTGTGGCAAAGTATTATTGGCCGATGCACTCATCTGTGAGGCCAAAAGAAGCAGATCTTTTTTTCCAACTAAAAAAAAATCACCCTATACTTTATTCAATAATGACTTTTACCACCTGACTAAACGTAAAGCTACCATCCTTATCCACTTGTTTTAACCTAACAAACACATCCTTCTTCTTATCAAAATTGGTTATATCGTTTTTCGTACAAGAGTATATAGAAACGACACTTATCAAGACTAAAAGCATGGCCAACCTACTCCGTTTATTCTTTCTGGATCTTTTGCCAATTCCAAATACAAAGCCTAGGATAGCCATCGCACCAAATGCCATTGCTGTCTGCATATTACTCTCAAAATGATACTGCAATGGAATATCTGAAACGCCATCTGGAGCTAATGAAGCCATATTTCCAATTTTCACAAAATCGGTACTATCCTTAGAAACCTCAATATCAAAATAGCTATTATTCTTTTCATTGGTTGTAGTCCAGTCTATAATTAATACACCATTTTTAAGCCTAGCCGACATAGCATCAAAATAAACCGGAAGAGAAGGACCCTCAAACAGGTAGCCCATATTAGCCGCAAGTAACTGAGAAGTATTTTTTGCTCTTAAGAAATCGATATAAGGCAAGCTACCATCTGCTTTGCGGGGCGCTGTCAACTGCGCTTCATCCAGACTCATAAAATCTGCATCACTTAGTGTAAGTGCTGTTGGCAGAAATGAATTGTTTTGGATAGTGGAAAGTGCCTGATCTACAAACCAGATATCCCTGCCGGTGGTGCGTGGCAAATAGGACACATTGTTTTTAATGTCATGATCATACCCCGCCACATCCACGGCGGCATTGGGATCGGCATTCCGTTGTCGGTTGGTCATATCATAGTTATGAGGATTACGATAGCTGGTATTGTTTTCTAAAGTTATTCCTCCTAGATGATGATTGGAGTATATTCCCCGATTTTTGTTGTAGTACGCCAACGAATTTTTCACAATATGCCGAGGTACAGCATTGTTGGTTACCATAGTTTGTTGACTCGTTGTTAAGGCAGCCATACCATACCCACCTGCTTTAATGCCCGTGCCGTCACCAGCCGATACCCGGTTTCCATAGCTTGGAGGTTTGTAGCCATTATTAAACGCCCAGCAATTCTCTATAGTAAAAGCAGTTAAGCATCCGATAAGATCAAAACCATCATCGCTGTTGTACCAGGCACGGCAGCCTCTGAACACATTACCCGTGCTACCTGCAGAATTGCTGGTATGCCCTCCAAAGCCATCCACATTGCCTCCGTTTATACCACCACCAGATTGCGAAATAGGGTCGTAATTGTTGTAGGCATCGCAGTTTAAGACTAAATTATTCAGTCCACGATCCAGATAAAATCCTATTCCCATGCCATCGTGCATAGCCAGATTTTCGTATATGTTCCTGTTGCCACCATCGTGCCGGATACATTCAGACTGAGTATTGCTGGTGGTGATATTCACCTTGGTACCTACAATTTCAAAATTCTTAAAATGCAGATCGCTGGCACTGACGTAAAAAACAGTAACCCGAAAGCCAGTAGGATTCACCTGAGACAAATCGAAAACAGGACGCTCACCGGGATAACCCCAATAGCAAGTTTTTTTAGTTGTTGTGCCAGATTTATTCATGACAAAAACGCGCTTGTAAGGACTGGACGTTGCCATTATTTGCGACTCCTGTATGGTATAAGTTCCACCCCTGAAGTATGCTGTATCACCAGCTGCAATCACCGATTGCACTTTATTGATGGTGGCAAAAGGTTCACTAATTGTTCCCGGATTTGTATCGCTTCCATTAGTTGCTACATAGTAGGTAGCGGCAGATAAAGAGCAGGCAGTTAGGCATAAGAAGGACACTAAAAAAATGAATTTTTTCATTTCTATTTTAACTTTTTGAATGAACAAATTAAAATCTTATTTAAAAGAAATAAACAAGCCCGAACCAGTTAAATAAGTATTTCAACTCATGATAAAATAGGCAGGCAAACTTTTCTATATGTACAATCTCAAAAAACGCCTACAATTCTCTTTTAATAAATTTTTTAATCTTTGTTTGCATTAAGATGCTCAATATTGACTTTCTCTAATATCAGATTTTCGAATGCCTCTTTTGGGATCAAAACGCTTTTAGAAGCTTTTACATTGATGTTGCTGAGATAAAAATTCTTTAGAAAATATTGTTCTGATTTTTTCACATTGAAGGCAGCATCACATTCAAGCTTGATATTTTTTAGTGAAATATTAGATGCATAAGACAATCGAATATCCTTCTCTCCTTTCAGATCGAAGAACTGTGTCCAGGGCTGAATGAAAAGCATATTGCCCACATTGCCTTTGATATCTTCTACCGAAATATACTCGTAGTTCTGAGGAGTGTCTGGTCTCATTTTTAGCCACAACAATCTGGTGGCATGTTCTATTTTTATTGTACGCAAAATGATATTTCGATTATGAATAGATTCGCTGCCACAGGTGAGTGCACTATGGCAAAAACCAAAAGTATTGTCTTCAATAATGATATTAGAGTTGCCGCCATTGTTGGGATCTTTATCCGCATTGGGCCCCTTTCCTCCCTTTAAAGCCACCGCATCATCGTTTACCGACATATAACAATTTTTTATTAATACATTCTTACATACATCCAGATCTATAGCATCGGAACTGGGTGCTTTCACCGGTGCATAAGGAGCATAAATATACAGGTGGAGCAATTTTAGATTTTCACATTTGTAATAGTGCGAGGTCCAGAATGGAGAGTTTATTAATCGGATTCCTGAAATTTGTACATCCCGACTATTAGAAACATACAGCAGGCGTGGCCTCATCTCATCCATATTGGTACACTGAGGATTGAAAGCCCTGCGTAGCCAAAAATGTTTCCAGTATGTCAGGCCGTTACCATTCAATGTGCCTTTGCCGGAAATGGTAAATCCATCTACTTTGTCGGCATTTACTAAGGCGGTAAAATACTTTACTGTTTGTCCTTCTATACGTGTTTCCTGCAAAGCAAAATCACTAATATCAGTACTTCCTTTTATAGTGGCTCCTGGCTCCAAATACAGATGTGTTTTGGGTTTAAAGAATAATGAACCACTCAGAAAAGTCCCTTTGGGAACAATGATCACCCCGCCGCCATTTTCCGCCGCTTTGTCTATTACAGCCTGAATAGCTTTTGTTTGTACGATGTTGCTATCCGGCTTCACACCAAAGGCTGTGAGACGATACTGCTTTCCAAGATTTTTGATATTGGTTTCTTTTATCTGGCGAAACCATTCTGGTATGGGTGTTCCGTCAGGGAAAATCTCCTGAGCCAAGACCACACCACTGCATTGAACCAATAAAACAAAAATCAGCAAGTATTTCTTTATCATCAGTCTAATCATTAAAACTAGAATTATAATTTAAAGGGCAGGTACCAATTATCTCTGTTCATCAATTTAGCCCTCACCTCTCCAGCTTTAGGATTGCCGGCTTTCAATAATTTTTCGTACACCTTATCTGCTAAAAAAGCATTGTCATTTCTTCTGCGTGCGATACGTGTAAGATCCGACCATCTTTCACCTTCGAAAGCCATTTCAAGTGCATCCTCTTCAATAATCTTATCCTCCAGCAATACGGGATCTACATCAAACCCAGTCATCACACGACCATATCCATTGACTGTACCAGTGCCATAGGTAATACCCGGCAAATCCAATGCCGGCATCATTGCCCTACCTCTTACGCCAATATTTCTATACCAAACGCCTCGCACAATTTTATCATTATCCCGGGCATCAAAATAATAAGGAGAACTGGTAGGATAAGTGGTTCTGTCCGAGCCAAATCCCTGATGGGTAATTTCAGATTCCAACTCGAAAAAACTAGCGGGTGCCAGTGTACCCCCACTGGTAAATGCACCATAGTAAAAAGTAGTCTTAATGCCATTGTTCAAAAGAGCATAAGCCACCCGGCCTTGTCCATCTCTGTTGGCTGCTTCTGCAAAACGAAGATGTGCTGTTGCCGCCCGGTATATATTCCACTGCCCTGCTTTATTTAAAAGTGAAAGTGGGGCTACGGAATTATCAATCAACTTGGAGATCACCGGTTGGCCTGGAACTGTTTCCTGATAAGAAAGTCTTCCTCTTGCATCCCAGGGTATGCCGTTGATATTGGTCTGACTATTCCATAGATCTATTGCATTTTGGGCTGGTTTTATTTTATATCCTCCTGCCTTTGAAACCAGATCCACAAATGGGTTGCCGGGTGCATAACTATTGCTATAAGGAATAGACCAGTTCCATTCTGTAAACCAATGTCGATTGGTATTGGGCAAAGCAAAAATGCTTCGCCAGCCTTCTGTTACAGAATTAATCAAAGATCCACCCTCTTGTCCTCTGCTAAATGAAACCTGAATATTCGCATCAGCCCCATCGTACCAACCCATTCTATTATTGTTGTAAAGCAAGCCAATATTGGAGTTTAGATCTTCTGCTGAAAGAATTCTCTTGTACCAGTAGGCTGCTTGATAATAATCCCCTTTCCACAGATATAACTCTCCCAACACATGTGGTTTAGTTATAAAAATCTTACGTGTGCTGCTAGCATCCACCGTAAAGTTCAGACTGGAACCATCTGGATATGCGTAGTACTCCAAATACGGCAGATCTTTAGTATCGGTAATTAACTGATCGATCAATTGATCGAAAGACATTTTTGGAGTGTTGTTCAATAAAGGAATATCCTTCACAGTTTCGATTGGTTCGGTAATATAAGGTACTGCACCATATTGAATACCCAATTGCAAATACAACCAAGCTCTTAGTACTGCTATATCCGAATATCTCTGAGCAAACTCCGCCTGACTTAGTTTACCCTTATCAGCCATGATCTTGAAATTCTTCATAGCATCATTGCAATTGAAAATGATTTTATAAAAAGGTGTTGGATCGGCATAGGGATTATCTTCCTTAACATCATGATTGGACAATTGCTGTAAGTAGGGATCTGCATTTATCGTTACATCCACTAAATCGGCTCTCAATTCGTTTAGTAAAATATATCTATCGCCCAAAGCTGCAAACTGACCATAAATGCCTAATACCACTGCGTCGGCATCAGCCAGGTTGTTGTAAACCATTGTATGGTCCAATTTATCTTCTGGCAAAACCTCCAGCGTTTTTTTACAGGAGCCCAAAAGTAAGGCACCCAATAAAAAAGCGGTTAAAGAGTATTGTATTTTAAACTGAAATAATTTCATCTCGTTTATTATTTTATTATCGAAAAGATCTACTTAAAATATTTTTTGGTTGCCACATTATAAACCGATACGAATTCCAAACTGGTAAGATTTGAATATTGGTTCTAACGTTACATCTGAGCCTTGCTTGAACACATCTGTGGAAGCTGCAAATTCTGGATCATATCCAAGGTATTTTGAAAGAGTAAATAAATTATTAGCCGTTCCATAAACCCTGATATATTTTACTATTTGCTTATCCACTTTTATGTTATACTCCAGTGACAGTTGTCTCAACCTTAAATAGGAACCATCTTCTATCCACCGGTCAGAAAATCTGGAATTACCGATTGGGTCACCATAACTAACCCTCGGTACATTTGTAATCTGCCCGTCGGCTTTCCATCTGTTACGCATCAATTCGGTTTGATTATAAAAATTATCCCCTGCTTCTAATTGTGATCTGGTATAATTATATACCTCATTCCCGTAGCTATAAGTGAACAGGGCATTGAGTTTCCAGTTTTTGTAGGCTACCGATTGATTGATACCTCCAAACAATTCAGGTATGGGACTACCCAAAATATATCGGTCATTATTGTCAATGATTTCGTCTCCGTTTTTATCAATAAACTTTGCATCACCAGCCTGGAATGGAAGCTTATTACCAGCAATATCTAATATACCTAAGCCTGCTGCATCGGCTTCGACCTGCGTACTGTACACGCCAGCGAATTTAAATCCATAAAATGAATTGGCAGCTTCATTCATCTGGGTAATATATGTAGCTCCTGCATATTCGATATAAACTGTTTCAGGCAAACTAGTCATTTTATTGCTATAAGTACCTAGTGTTAAACCAGCATCCCATTTTATACTGCGGTCAATCAACCTTCCGGAAACATTCAGGTCAATCCCTGTGTTCTTCATGGAGCCATTGTTGAATAAATAGTTTTTGATGCCAGAAAGAGAATTACCCGGATTGTACACCAACATGTTTTTGGTATGATGCTGATACGCATCCACACTCAGGTTTAAGCGTTCCTGAAACAGGGCAAGATCCAAACCGGCATTTAGTTTTTCTACGGTTTCCCATTTCAGGTAAGGGTTGGCTGCGCCCTCCCTAACAAGTCCCTGAACACCTAATAGGTTTTGTGAAATATAGTTTTTTCTGGCATTATAATTTCCGATATCATCATTACCTACCAGACCATAGTTGATGCGTAATTTCAATACATTGATCAAATCACTTTCCTTGAGGAAATTTTCATTTGACATAATCCAGCTAAATCCTACAGCCGGGAACACCCCATAAGGTCTATCAGCAATCTTAAGGCTTTTCTCGGCCAGTGTACCAAATCTGCTGGAGCCATCTACGCCCACAGAAGCATTGAGGATATACTTATTTCTTAGGGTTAGATTAGCCAATGCATAGCCGGTCATATTTACCCATTTGCCAATATGCCCACCAAATACTCTGGATTCGGCCGTGGCATTTCCGATACTTACCAACTGATCTGTAGCTGCATTAAAACCCATGGCATAGTCTTGCTCTGCATCATTCTTACGATATCTGAACCCTCCAATGGCTTCCAGATTATTTTCATTGCCTAGATATTTATTAAAACGCAATCGCAAATCATTGGAGATTGAGTAGTATCTGGCCACTTGTGCTCCTAGTCGGCTATAGACTTCCATATTGTTGATCGTGTCTTTGGAAACCCCCTTTTTCGGAACAAAGAAATCTTCCTGAGCTTTGTCGTAGGTAACTGCTGTAAGATTGGTGAGGTTAAAATAATTATTCAACTGATAATCAAAAACCACTGAACCCAAAAACCGGTATGACTTTTTGTTATTTAAACCATTGTGCAAAATTTGAAGTGGATTGGAAAATCCAAAATAATCAGCATCGGCATAGTTTGGAGAAATTGAACCATCCGCGGCTTTTTCTTTCATGTAAAGAAATGGCGATTTAATTAAGGACAGAAAGATTGGGTTTGTGATTGAAGCCAGTCCCTGGTCTTTTAGTTTTTGCAAACCATAGCCCATTGAAATATTAGTTTGTGCTGTCAAGCGATTGGTCAGTCGCATATCCCCATTAAAACGGGCTGTGTATTTATCCTGGCTAGTATTGTCTATAATACCTTTTTCATTGTTGTAACCAACAGATAACGCATATTTCGCAATATTATCTCCTCCCATTACACGTAGGAACAAGTTTTTATCAATGCTACTTTTCAATACTTCTTTCTGCCAGTCTGTATTATTATGGTAAGTGTGATAACCAGAATAGTTAGGATTGTCATTGTTAAACGGCATTGCTGCAATAGCGTCGCCGGAATAGGATGAGGTAGCCAAAACATCATTCAGATAGCTTCTGTATGAATAGGCATCCATCATCGGCATCTTTTTGGGAGCCTGATTATATCCTGTAGATAACTGCAGATCAATTCGTGTTGCCAGTTCTTTGGCATGATTGGTATTCACAACCACTACTCCATTGGCTGCCTTTGCGCCATAGATGGCAGTGGATACCGCATCTTTTAGAATGGTTATATCCTGAATATCGCGGATATCTATATTCTGAAGCGGATTATTTTCATGTCCTGAAGTGATAGAAGAACTGTGAATTTCTGAATTGTACACGACTCCATCCACAATATAAAGTGGCTGATTATTGGTATAAAGTGAATTGAAATTTCTGATTAACACACTGGCTCCGATGGAAGGTGTACCGGACTTGCGCACCACCGACACGCCGGCAAATTTGCCTTGCAAATAACTATCCAGCGTTTCAGAATTCTGTTCCCAGGCATCTAAATCTTTTTTCTCCAAAGCACCTGCTGTTTTTAGAATTCCATTATCTCCAAAAACCGTATTTGTTTTTTCATAGAAAGAATGATAGTCCGAAGGATAAATCACAATGGTCATGGATTTGTGGAACCAGGCAGGAACTGTCTTGGTGGTATAGCCATCCATGGACACTTCCAATACGGCGTCCCTGCTATCTACGGATAGTTGAAACCCACCCAGGGTATCCGTAATTTTTGCTACTGATTTTCCGTAAGTGATCCTTGCTCCAGTTACAGGAAGTCCATTGCGGCTGTCAATAACTTTTCCCTTCACACTGAAAGCGGTTGTTGTGGATGTGGCTCTTTTGCTGTTCTTGCTTCCTGACTGACCAAACACGCATGTGGTTGATACGATCATACAAAACAGAAAAATACATACAGGTAAACGATTCTTAATACTATTTCTCATCATCTTGTTTGTGTTATGGTAATTGAGGAACAAAGCGCAAATACTCTAAAATGATTGGTCCGGTTCCGTTTGACATTACTAAAAGTGGCAGATATCCAAATTCATCCTGGGTGTACTCGCCCAGATAAACCTCATCGTGAAATAAAGGTGCCACAGAAAAAGTCATTCGTGTATCTGCAGCTCCAGTATTGTTTATCACCGATTTTTTATATAAATCAGGTTCGTTGGCCGATACAGCTAAGGGATTGAAATAATACACATACTGTATAAATGCAGCTGTTTGCGGATCACCGGGTAGTCCAGATATCGCACGACCATATACTTTGTATTTTACAGTATTGGCATTAGCTGCACGGAACTTGGCATAGAAAGAGGTAACCTTGTGATCGTATATTTCAATATCCTCATAAATATTTCCAAGGGTATCTCTTTTGGTTCTGAAAAACGTATTTCCGCGTTTGTCATTTTGTTTATATCCTGAAGGCTTGGAACCTAAAATCTTTATCTCTTTAATACGATCTGATAATGTATAATCCAACTTGCTAACCCTGTACACCGTGCCATTGCTCGTTTTAACCCTGGAAATAATATCATCCTTATTCACGGTCAATTTCGTATTGGAAAGTGAGGTAAGTTCTGTAGTTGCGGCATCAATATTAATATCTCCCGGCACAATAAAGTCTCTCATCAATGCTTTGCTAGTGTAATATTTGGAGGTACTATCCGCAATATCATCGGTGTAATGTGTATAATAAAAAGGCTTCATTTGATCATACTCCTGATTGAAGTAAGCATCATCTACCACAAAAAATGTGTATTTACTACTTTCTGTTGTAAGAGGTCTTTTCACTTCATTGTACCAGGCAGCAAAGAAGGAAGAATCGTACTTGAATAGTGTACTTATCTGCTCTGTTTCTGCATATAAAGTATTAACCAGTGTATAAATATTCTGGAGTGGTTTTAGGGGAGTACCGATCACATGATACAAACCATTACCCGCTACATTATTTTTTTGTTGAGCGACCACTCCATCAAATGCACCATGAGTTAGCTCTACATATTTATTGCGAAGATTCCTTACTCGAATGGTATCCGAAGATTCGTTCACATCATACACCGCGTTTAGTATGTGATACCCCACAAAGCTTCGAACAACTGTAGTATCATTAAAGTCATATAGTGCTTTTACACTTTCAATGGCTTCATTGGTGGGCACCAATACCGTAAAATTTTTGGAAGACTTTAAATCTTCGCCATAGCCCGATTTGTTCACCAGAGAAAAGAATGAGGCAAATTCTGGTTTGTCCCCCATCACTTCATATAGCGTCTTATTGGATGCTGCCTCAGTTTTTCCAATATGGTCATCCCATTTTTTGGAACAAGAAAAACAAAACAGCAAAATAATGCCTAAATATATCCTTGTATTCATATTCATCGTCTATAAAAGTTATTGTGGTCTGTAAAATAATTCTCCAGGAATTTGATGAAATCTGGGATAGATCTGTTCCGGATCATCAGCCGGAATAAATTGGATCATATCCAAATAGATAGAGTTGCTAGCACATCTTACATCACTCACTGCTTGAATCCGGATTGTGTGTCTATCAGTAGTCTCTACATTGATAACCCCAGCAAGACGGCCAACATTCAATGAACCATCGCCAGTCTTTGCCAGAATACCTCCCGTTACACCATTGGCATTATAGTCTCCTGCTGTTGCAAAGTATCTTTTATACCCCTGCGCCAACATCAGATTATCAGCATTGGGATCGGCAAGGTTAGACACACCCGAACTGGAAAGCGTTTGACTAAAGAATACAATATTGGGTAATACCTGCTCATCCGTTTTATCTGGATTATAAGTCACCTGCATTCCGGATCCATTACCATTTTGCGCATAACAAACCCATACTTTATATTTTCCTTTTACCAAATACGGCGTTTTAAAATCTACATATTTCACCCGACCAGCATTATTGGTACACATGGAAAGATCTAATAAATCACCATTGGCATAAGGCCTTTTTGTGGTAAGCCCTGAATAATAGCGATACATATTCGTTCCTATAGTTACAACATTTAGGTTTTCAAAACCTATAGAATTAGCTATAGGTTTACTATTTGAAACTAACGCTTTAGATGTATTTCTATAGGTCGATCCTAAGGCCAAAACCAATTCAGGGGAAGAAGCCACATCGAAGTAAACCGGCACCTGCACTCTTACTTTGATCCTGAAATTGTTCTTGCTTTGATGCAACACTCCATTTATAGCAGTCACATCACTATTCGCTCTGTCTATTTCGGCTCCTGGCTCATACACACCATTAAACACATCATCATTTAACAACACTTTAGTCCCCGAAAGTTTGGTACTGATAATTTCTTTAGGTGCCAGGGTATAGATAGAAGACGAAGAGGCAATATCTTCCAAATAGCTACCACCATTACTGATGTGGTAAGCCATATAAAGCCACAGACTATCTGTGTGATTCTTAGGATCTCCAGTTTGGGAATACTTGCTTTTTAATTGATCATAGTTGGCGATACCGGCTGAGTTTAGTACTGAATCTGACTCTACAATCACCGTCTGAAATCTTTTTTCGTCTGAAATCTCCTCTCCTCGTTCAAAATATAAGGTATCATAAAAACCCGTCTCTTTTAATGCCTGAGCGAAAATAGAAAATCGGGTATCTTTTTCAATAATCTCCGCCAGGCTATACTTTGGAGGTATGAGGACATTATTGATGGCATGAATGATCCCATTGCCACAGGCAATATTGGACTGAGTAATTGTAGCTGCTTTGTTGATACGAAAAGAACCATTTTGCACATCGGTATAAAGATACTCACCAAACAAAGTGGGTGATTTTATCTTTCCATCTGTAAACCTCAGGCTCCCTACTGTATCTCGTACAATATGATATTTTACAAACTGCATCAGGTCTGCATCCTGAAATTCGCTGATCGAAGTTTTTCCATTTTCGGCCATCCACTTTTTTACGGCATCATTAGTAGGAGCAAACAAAGTATAGGTACCATAAGCACCAAGATATCCCGAAGCTTTTACCTTTTCTAGTGCTTCTAAAAGCAGAGAATAAGTATCGGCATGTTGTTCCAGATAGCCAGTGATATTTACCTCATCGGAAGTAGTTTGTTTATAAATATTTTTTTTGCAAGAGAAAATACTACCCACCAACAACACACTCAACAAAGCAAAGCTTACGGAAAGACAAGAAATCTTTTTCATTTCAAATAAATTTTATTTTGAGTAAAATGGGTTTTGCTTTAATGCCGTATCCTTAAATAGTTCTGTTTCGGAAATGGGTAGGTAATGACTGTTCAGGTTATTGATTTTATTGATGGCGGATTGTTGCACAGCCACATCCACTGTTTTAGAAACAACATCTACCAGTACATCCAAATTTGAGTAGTTGTTCTTTTTAGCTAACCTTAGCAAATCAAACCATCGTTTTCCTTCGAAAGACAATTCCCTAGCACGTTCTTCGCTGATAAACCTATTGATTCCATCCACATCGGTGGAGTCCACGTCTCTTTGGGTGGCCTGCAAGGCACCACGCGCTGTCCTTAAAATATTCAGAATAGACAATGCAGCTCCTCCGTTTCCGGTTTCATTGGCTGCATCTGCTTTGATGAGCATTATTTCTGGCAGGCGATAAACTTGAAAATTGTAATAGCTGGGATTTTCAAAACCAAACTTGTAAATGGCTCCTGATGTATTAAACATGTAGCCTTCTCCTCTGGTGTCCACAGCCTCCAGATCACCTTCGGTGTTTGGAGTAAAAATATCCGTATTCACCAGCATATTGTTAGCAGCAAAAGGTTTTCTGGTGTCTGCTGCAAAACCATATAACGGATTTACTCTGGAATCTTTATGGCTGATTTCAAAAATCGTTTCGGAAGTACTACCATTGAAAATAGAGACATTGGAATTGCCTAATAACTGATAGCGGCCTGTGGCCAGAATCTTATCTGTTTCGGCACCAGCCTTGTCATACTGTTCATTCCACAAATACACATCGGCCAACAATGCTGTTACAGCCGGTTTGGTAACTCTGCCTGTATTTACAGGATTGATAGCAATATTACCACCCAATCCACCCACATGAAAATCTGGTACTAAAACCTGTGCTTTGGTCAGGTCAGATATTAGCTGACTAATGACAGCTTCCGGCGTAGATTGTGGTGTAGGTTTTACATCAGTATCTTTATAAGAGCCATTCAACTTTAACGGAATATCTCTAAAAGTTCTAACTAAGTAAAAATACATCAGGCTTCTAATGGTTAGAGCTTCTCCCAGATAGGCATTGTATAACTCATCTGTAAAAGTGGGATCCAGTGCTTTGGCATCTTTAGCAAAATCAATTAACAGATTGCAATTGTTGATGACAACATATAAGGCACTCCAATCAGAAATATCATTGGTGCTCAGGATATTCATATTTTTTACCAATCGGTAATCATCTGCTGCATAAGAAGTGGGCACTACCATATCGCCTCTCAGCTCACCCCACAGAAAAATGCGTTCTTCTACATCTCCTGCATTCAGTGAAGAATAGATACCAGTCAAAGCGGCTTTTACATCTTCCTTGGTTTTCCAAAACTCTGCCTTGGTAATACCATCCTGAGGCTGAAGATCCAGCCATTTGCGGCAGGAACTGAAACTGGCAACAATCAGGATTAGAAATAAATATTTATATAATTGCTTCATATATTTTCTTTTTAAAACATAAAGGATAAACCAATGGTAATGGTTTTAAGTGGTGGTGTCATAGAGTAATCGACTAGTGTAGAAAATGCATCTCTAAACCTTACAGCCACATCCGGATCCTGACCGGTATATTTTGTCAGGGTGAACAAGTTCTCTGCAGTGATATAGGCTCCTAAAGATTTTATTCCGGCTCTTTGCAGAATATTCTTAGCAAAATCATATTTTATTGTCAGGGATCTAAGTCTTAGGAAGGAAGCATCTTCCACATACCTGCTGGAACCAAGAGAATTGTACCCAGATCCATAAATGGCTCTTGGTATGTTCGTTACATCTCCAGGGTTTCTCCAGCGTTTTAATACAGCGGTACTTTGGTTGTTATACCCCAGCATATCGGTGGTGTTCATTTGAGTGCCGTTGATGATATCCAACCCTTGTCTGTAATTGAAAAAGGCACTAAGTCTTACTCTTTTTTTATATCCCACAGAAAATCCGAAACCACCTGTTAGATTGGGATTGCTATTGCCTAGGTAAACGATATCCTTATGATCGATCACCCCATCGTGGTTGATATCTTCATAAATGGCATCCCCGGGTTGGAACACATAATCCACCGCCGGATAGTTGAATCTCATATTGATTGTTTCCCCATCTGGTCCAATAATGGCATTGCCCTGAGCATCTTTGGCCATGGTGGCTTCTGCATCCTGATACACACCCAGATATCTAAATCCATAGAAAGAACCGAAAGGATTATCTTCCTGTAAGTAAGTAAAGAAGGATTTATTCTTAAGAGAACTTCTAGCATTTTCACGAGGATATAAAGGAGAAATTTCTCTGATCACATTCTCATTGTGTGCTATATTGAAGTTGAAATTAACGTCCCAAACCTTTGTTCTCACTGGGTTGATGTTGATGCTGGCTTCCCATCCGTCATTATCCATGGTGCCTACATTCATACTCAAAGAACCAAAGCCGTTGTATTGTGCAATTTGAATACCACTCATCATCAAATCGGTGGTACGTCTCTTATATATTTCGCCTCCAAAAACGATCACACCTTTTAATAGTTCCACATCAAGACCAAGGTTTTGCTGGGTAACTGTTTCCCATTTCAAATCAGACAACTCCACGTTGGAAGAATAAACACCATTTTCACCCAAATAGGAATAATCGAATGTATTATAAATGTTAATATAGCCATAATCATTTCTGGGGGCATTACCACTTCGTCCCCAACTGGCTCTGATTTTGATGTCATCTATAGCTTCAATACTTCTGAAAAAGTTTTCCTGTCCAATACGCCATGCACCGGAAACAGAAGGAAATAATCCAAATCGGTTTGCAGGTCCAAATCTGGAACTACCATCTCCTCTTATGCTTGCAGCGAAAATATAGCGGTTCTTAAAGGCATAGTTGCCCTGAAGTAAGCCACCAATAGATCTGGACTGAGTAGTAGAAGATCTGGCAGAACCCGTAAGTGTTCTGGATGGAATGCTGGGATCCTGCAGAAAGGATGAAGCTGTATTAGTGGAAACCAACCCCTGAATGGTGTACCTTGTTTCATCTGTCTGAAAAGAAAGGTTTCCAGTAAACATATGATTTTTACCTAGGTCAGGAGTATATAATAAATTTGTTTTAGTGTTCATCGAAAACCTGTCGTAATCGGCATCCGAAGCACGGTTCACGGCACTTTCTGTAAATGGCCTTCCGGTTGCCAGTTGAGGCAGGAAATTTTTAGTTTTGTTATTATTGATATTTAAAGCCACATCGCTTCTTAGCAGCAATATTTTTGGTATAAGTTTATACTGAAGACTAAACCTGCTGCCTACAACATCTCCCAACTGATTGTTCTTTGCATTTGTAACCATGGACAATGGGTTGTAGGTGCCTGCATAAGTGCCTTGCGCCGTACTGATTGGGGTAAATAAATTACCCGTCAGTTTTCCATATTCATCATATTCCCAAACCGACTGATTAGGCATTTTCCGATATGCCACATCGCGCACACTTGTTAGGTATAGTTGATTATTAGACACATGGGAATAGGAAACATCCGATTGAAATGTGATGCGTTTAGATACCACATAGTCTAAGTTCACTCTGGCGGACAACCTGTCCGTTCCTGTCCCTTTGGTCACACCTTCCTGATTGAAATATCCCAAAGAAGCAAGGTATCTGGCCTTTTCACCACCACCTCTTATCTGTATATTATGATCCTGGAAGTAGCCTGTTTGTGAAATCGCTTTTATCCAGTCTGTATTATTACTATAATTGTAGTAGGTATAGGTATTGTTAGGATCGTACTGAAACTGCTGTGCATTTTCTGAAGTAGAAAACAGGCGACCTGCATTGTAATATTCCTCCAGTAGTAAAGTAGTGTACTGATCTCCATTCAACATAGGAATAGCTTTGGGTTGCTTTGAGAGAGAACCTTTGAAATTGTAGCTCAAAGAAGGTTTACTTACACTTCCTCTTTTTGTATTGATAATTAATACGCCATTTGCCGCACGAGAGCCCCAAACTGCTGTAGCTGCGGCATCTTTCAAAACCGAAATGTCTTTGATATCAGAAGGTGCAATATTCAGCAACTGACCATAGGCATTATCATCAGAAGTGGCAAAGTTGAAATCATCGGGAATGGTAATATCATAGGGCATTCCGTCTACAACAATTAAAGGATCAGAAGCACCATTTAAAGAGGCTGTTCCTCTGATACGTATCTGCATCCCTGCACCAGGGTCACCTGATACAGTGCTAATATCCACCCCTGCCAATCGCCCTTGCAAAGCTTGATCTATGGAGGCTGATTGCATATCTTCCATTTCTTTCATGTTAATAGTGGAAATAGCCGATGTGGATCTTGCTTTGGACAGCCCCATGCCACTACCATCATCGGTTTTTCGTTCGCTGACTACTATCACTTCATCCATCGTACTTTGAGAGGGTTCTAATACTACATTGATGACTTTTTTGACACCAATGCTGATTGGTTCAAGCTCTTTATAACTTGTGTGTGATACAGATAATCTCAAACTACTGGCAGAATAACGAAGGATATAGTTTCCTTCCACGTCGGTAGTGGTAGAAGCTATCGTTCTGTCTTCCTTGTCTATCAGCGTCACCGTGGCTCCCACTATTGGTTGCTTATCCGATTTATCTTTTACACTACCGGTGAGTATATTGCCATCTTGAGCCTGTACTGCGTACCAGCCCATCAGGCAGCCAACAAAATTCAATACTATTAATAGTTTTCTCATAATAACTGCCCGATTATAGTCCATGTTTTAAATACCCGTTCATAGAATGTATTAGTACCCGCTGTCCTAACAGATTGCTATTAGCAAAGTCTGCCGAAATAGAATTTCCCAGATTATCTCGCACGTTTAATTGATTGTTGGTATTAAGCGTTATCGTCAAAGGCTGTGTTACACCTTCTATATCCTTACAAATGGTTTCCAAAACTCCCTGCTTTTTACCATCAATCGCCACAGATGTTTTAGCAATATGATATTGTATAAAACGCTTCACTTTGTCCTTATCCAACTGAGCGCTTGGATTGGTGGCAGCAGGCAAGTCTCCTTTTGAAACCGCTAGTGCCATGGCCGCATTGTTTGGTATCAGCATGGTATAGTTAGCACCAATATCTATCCCTTTTATTACTCCGTCACTGGCAGAATACATATCAGTAGCTATCAAATATTGGTAGAACTTGTTGAAAGGCGAAGAGGTGGTTGCCGCACCAATGTTTTTAAGAAAATTAGCAATATTGGTTTTGGAGGAGGTAAGTGCTTTGTTACTATAAACCGCCAATCCATTCAAAGGACCAGATTCGGTGTTTCCAATATTGGTGGAATCTACGGACACGTATTGAACAATACTATCCATCGACCCACTGGAATACATTTTATAATTATCATACTTGACGTATTCTCCAGCATAACTTTCCAACATGCCTTTTCCGCTTAAGTCCGGAATGGGATCAGATCCCAATGGAATAATGTGCAGCATCAATACTTCTCGCATAGAAGGACTACCATTTCCTCCTCTAAATCTGATGGGATCCGTGGTATTATAAGGATCATACTCAAAGCCCATTCTGTTTAGTTCAGCATCCGATACAAGAGTAAGCATGTACTTGAGGGTAGGTATTTTTAATGTCAGGTTCATTCCAATTCTTTGGAGTGCTGTCTGCATCAGTTTATATTTAGGATCCAATAACACATTACCATATACCGATTGAAAAACATTTGCATTCTGGCATGCATTCACTCCATAAAAAGCACCATTACTCAATAGTTTTACTTCTTTGATATTGGCTTTTGAAATTTTGGTTTTTTCACCTGAAATGTTTTGTTCAATTTCAAAACGGGAAGGCCATAACTGCTGGTTATAAATATGTGCATTTACAAACTCGGATAAAATACTACTGTTGCTAAAAAACAAATCTTTTAAAGAAGTGCCAGCAGGATAGTATTTCAACAACACTCTTTGAGCATAATCCTTTACGGCCTCATTGTCTGGGATGGTAACAGAAAAATTATTTATCTGCGCATCGTTGGCGTCATCCTTTGCATAATTTTCATTGTTCAGTGCCAAAGCAATGCCTGTATAGCTTTTTGTGAAAACACTATCCGTGCTTCCGGTAAGCACGGCATACTTACGGGTAATTTCGCTGTTATAGGAATAAGTGACGAAGTAATCCATTATTTGTTTGAAATCACTGTAAGCATTGTTATTTCTCAAATATTGGTCAATACTATTTTGAGGAATCAACACTTTGTCCACAACATGTATATATCCATTTTCCGCAACGATATTACTTCTAAGAGGGTCAATTTTTGCATCCGCAATATTCAATCCTGAATAGTCGGAGTTGGGATAAAATGTTTTGTAATCGCTGGCACCCAAATTTCTGGGATCCATGTAGGCGCTGAAAAAATAAGTAAGATGTTTATTGTTATTTTCTGTTAATATGTTGGCTTTGTCAGCACCACGGTTAGTGGAAATAATTTTTCTGGATTTTCCATCTCCTCCAGTTTCTGTTTCTACAAAATCATAATACACCGTTCTTCTTCTAAATGCAAAACCAGGCACCCATCCTTTTGATGAAAAATTATCATTCAAGCGCTCTAATCTTTCTCCGTCATACACCATCGAAGCTCTCACTATTTTTTCAGCCAACTCTTTAGAGATCTGGTTCACATCTGCAATGTTTTGTTCCTGCAAATATGTTTGAAAAGCTGCATCTGTTGGCGCAAACACTGTCCAGGATCCAGCTGTACCCAGTGTATTCTTATACCCCGACTTATCAATGCAAACCAAAAATTTTTTGAAATCCCCCATGGAATCTAATTGCTGGTAAATGGGTTGAGCCAACCAATCGGGTCTGGCATAGTATTCGTCCCAGCTCTTTTTATTGCAGGAAGCAAACAGAAAAATGGTCATGCACACTGTAATGCATTTGACAAGCAAAATTTTCATTTTTTTTTGTTTCTATTTTAGCAAAAATTAATTTCCAATCTTATTGCACAGAACATTTTCTGCATTCGTATTTCTGGCAATTAGTAGATTCGTTCATTTGTTATCAAGCCTCATTGAGTAGTAAATATTAACAATACAATCATATAACAAACCCTCTTGGACAAATGTACATTCCCGATATTGTGCCCCCATCCTGTTCCATCCTGTTCATTGACCAAAATCTACGCAAACGATTGCGTAAGTCAATGGCATATAATTGTTGATTATATTACTGGATAATCTTACTAATCAAGTGTTTTTTTAAAATAAGCTACGCAGATTTATAGGTTGAAGCAATCCCAATTTGGAGCCTAAATGCAGAGGGGAACCTGCATTACTACACTTAAATGGCCATGGTAAAAAAGGAAATAATCAGTAGTTTTATTTTAACAAATGGCATCAAAAAAAAGTAGGCTTTGAAATTACGCTTCCACCAAAAAACACCATTAAACACAAACTCTTTTTATGATGAAGATGGTTATTGCCCTGTTAGGAATTGATTTAATACAGCCCCCTAAAATTCTTTTCAAACTCATTTTTGGAAATGGTGAAAACTGATCCATGTCTTATACCTTTAGGCATCTCTATTTTGTCAGAAATATCTTTCCAGTTTACTAGATCAGAAGACATCACCGCTCCATACTTATGATCTCGATATTTATCGAAATAAACAACCCAATTCTTGCCTTTTTTCAATACAGTTGGACCTTCTGCCCAATAATTTCCGGTAATGGGTTTGCCCGGCAATGTATAGTTTTTCGAAAGATATTTACTGGTGGCTATCTTAATATTTTTTTGAGGAACAGGCAGTTTGGTTTCATCTTTTAAAAACATCACATATTGTCTGCCCTTTTGTTTGATCGTTGCATCAATTACCGTAAATCCTTTGTTGTACAGTATTTCAGGCTCAGTAAAGGTTTTGAAGTCTTTGGTAAATACATAATACATCCGGTGGTTGTACTTCCCATCTCCCGTAGAATCTGTTTCAGGAAACCTGTCAGGAACTGTGGTGGCCCAATAGATCATATAACGCTTTTTCCGGGCATCAAAATTTATTTCGGGAGCCCAACAGTTCAAGGCATTCTCCTGATCCATTAGAGGTATGAATTGTTGTTCGTTCCAGTTTATCAAATCCTTAGAACTGGCATAACCAATTCCTTTTTCGTTCCAGCTCACTGTCCACACCATGTGAAAAAGGCCATCTGCCCCACGGATGATGCAAGGATCACGCATTAGTTTATCCTTACCAGCAGTGGGTTTCAGGAAAGACTCGTCATTCTTCAGACTGCTCCACTTATAACCGTCCATGCTGTACGCCAGATGCAAGCCATCCTGCCCGTTATTCTTAAAATAGCTAAACATATAAACCACTCCATCACCCTGCGCAAATATGGGCAGCATGATGAACATAAAAAAGGTATAGAAAACAAGTCTTAGCATTTTTTTCATCTGGAGCAAAATTTAAAATACATTATCTACTTTCGGCCTGCTATATTGTTCTTTACTATCGGTGGTTTTAGGCAAACCAAAGTAAAAATAAATAGTATGTTTTATCGATCCATCAAATGTTGTATACTCACTTTGTGGACCTAAAATTCTTGTATTGTTATAAATATTCATAGCCAGTTTGCCCCCAACAGGTGCAATGGCATCCAAAAACGAAATATCACCAACAGGCAGTTCCGGAAGATTTTTTGGACCAGATAGGCCATAAAAATTAAACAGTCTCACACTCAAATCCTCATCCCTGGTAGCCATATAAAATTTGCCTTGAACCGTATTAAACTCCATCCAGGTAATATCTCCATAATACCCTTTAAACTCAGGATACACCATCGGCCAGTAGCCGGTCTGGGTATTGTTGTAAAAATTTTGCCACACATTTACTGGCGCACCATTCACTCTATTTTTCCATTGTCGATAGGGGCCTTTGCCCAACCATTTGGCAGCAAGTATATAATTCTCAGGATAGCTAAAACTAATACCTGCAAATGGGAAGGAACCTTTTAGATTGTATTCATAATCCAGAGCCAGCCATCCGTTTTCCTGCATAGTCCATTTCACATAATTCAGGTTGCCATCAAACAATATCTCAACAGAAGGTTCTTTACTGTTTTTATCCACCTTCATTTCACGAAGTCTGGCATTGCCTTGAACCAAAACCGGCCCATTGGAAATAGATAAATTGCCCATTCCGATTTGAGTACTTTTTACTCCGTGTAGCATTCCTGTATTTTTATTGATCGAAACTTCAATTCCATTACAAGTCAATGTTAGCAGCGTGTCCGATTCCACTATGTTTGTCTTTCCTTTTGGAACATCGAATGTTCTCACTAACAAATCAGTATTGGTTTTGAGTTTCCAAGTCCACTGATATATCTCTTTCCCAAATTTATCAGTAGCTGTCAGCACTAGCCCATCAAACTGCCTGAATGTTTTGGGCAGACCTAGGTCCAGCAGGCCTTTCGCCAAAGGCTCAATGGAAGGTGATAGCCCTTTACCGGATTTTTCAATGGTATATCCACTAAATTGATCATCATAAGGACTTCTGAAATTCACAAGATCCCAACGGAAAGCACATTCATTCAGATTAGTAAAATGATACCTGTTTTCCATTTCGATTTCACCACTAAAGTCTTTTGGAACCTTTGTCATGTCAATGTGAACCGGAGAAAATATCTCCCGAAGTGCATTGAAACTACCTTCCTTTTCTCTGTGTGGTCCTAAAATTCCATCATTAGCGTTGAGGCCATTAGCATCAATGATATTATTCATATCTGTCCTTACCACTCCTTCATCCACAAAAGCCCAAATAAATCCGCCACCACTTCTTTTAGACTTCCAATGCAAGTTCCAAAAATCGTACATAGTAGCTCCCCCACCGCCATCGTCCTGCGCATGCAAAAATTCAGTAGGCATATAAATCAAAGTATCGCTTAGAATTTTTTGACTACTATAATAATCTTCATAATGGTTGCAGTCTATTCCGCTGAAAGCATTGCCTGGTCTGTGATGCGGATGAATAACCGGCCGTTTGGAAAAGTCCCATTTTGTAAATTCTGCATCTAATTCCTTGTTGGTACCGCCTTCATTACCATTATCCCAAAAAATAATAGAGGGATGATTCAGATCACGCAATACCAACGCTTTCACCAACGGCTTGCCTGCCTGGGTGCTATAGGCTTTTTGCCATCCGGCCAATTCATTTAAAACATATATGCCCAGGGAATCGCAAAGTTCAAGAAACCTTTTGTCCGGTGGGTAGTGAGAACAACGAACTGCATTCATATTCATCTCTTTGATAAGCAGTACATCCACCATTTGTAAACTATCATTTAAGGTACGTCCAGTTTCGGGCCACCAACAATGTCGGTTCACCCCTTTCATTTTTATTTGTACCCCATTCAGATAGATACCATCTCCATGTTTGACCTCAATCGTTCTAAAACCAAAACGTTCCTGCATTTGATACTGGATACGATCTTTGTTTTTCAGATAAACTTTTACCTGATATAAGTGAGGCGTTTCGCTGGTCCACTTCAGAATATTGGAAGCCTGCATTTTCACCGTTAGCACCGAATCTCCTTTTTTTACCAGCACTTTTTCCGAAACGATTTTTTTGCCTTTTAGGTCTGTGATTTCTGCAATCACCGATTGGGTTGTTGTGATATTTTTTGGAATAACCTGCATCGAAAATTGGCCATCTCCTTTGGCATCTATGGCCACATAGTCGATATGTTCTTTATTCACGGCCTCTAGATATACTGGTCTGAAAATTCCACCAAACACCCAGTAGTCCGCCAATCGCTCGGCATTGTTCACCGATCTGTCAGAAGACATCTTACTGACTTCTGCCTCCAGCAAATTACTGCCACCATATTTTAGTTTATCGGTGATATTATACTTAAACCGATAAAAAGCACCCTGATGAGTTTTACCTGCTACCTGTCCATTTATTTTGACATCGGTATCTGTCATGCTCCCTTCAAACACAATAAAAACTTCCTTTCCTTTCCAGCTCACCGGTACATTAAAGCGGTGCTTATATAGGCCATGTTCATCCGCAAACCGAAAATTGCTTCCGTAAGTTTTATAGTCTCTCCCATAATTATAAGAACCAAAACCCTGCAATTCCCAACAAGACGGGACCTGAATTTTTGTCCAGTACCCACTTTTTCGACCACCGGAACAAAAAAAGTCCCAGGCCACAGTATGATCGCTTCCTGTTCCGGACAAATATTGAATTTGTTTTTGCTGTCCAATCGCCGGCATCCAATTACAAAACACAAAAAAAAGCAGACATGCTTTCGTTAGATTTCTCATCATATTACAGTTATTTTAAAGTATTCATTTGATATTAAGTGGATGCATCCAGAATCCTTCGATCCATGAATATTCGTATTATCATTCCAGAGTCATGTTGTTGCTATTTGCCACACCGATTCTGCATTCACCAGAAATAAAAATATACTAAACACAATTGTAAGCCTCATGGCTTTACTTAATTGGTGTGAGCGTAACAGGTCCTAATAGTCCCGATGGCAGAGGTTTCCAGGCCGATGCATCAAATATTCCATTCTTTACATTTTCCGGTTTTCGGGCAGGCATGTTGATATTGTAAAATATTTTCCAAGGCAAATCTTTTCTGTCCATGTAGGCAATTCTATTGGCCATTAGATTGGCTACTACGATTTCCAATTTGTTCTGTTTTCCAAATGCAGCAGCAGGAATAATGGTGGTGAAAGATGGTCCGATAAGTGTTGCCAATTTCTTTCCATTTAATATCACTTCTGCTGTCGAATTCACTTTTCCAAGATCCAACCGATAAGATTTTGCTGAACCAGGTTTGGTCAGGCTGATACTATATTTTGCAATACCAGAAAAATTCTTCACCGCCTCCCCTTCCAAGGCTGTCCAGGATTTTAGTTCAGTCATGCTAGCTGGTGCTGGTAGTTCGGGTCCTCCTTCCAAAAATTCAATCTGCCAGTTTCCCTGTACAACCATTGCATCCCCTAAAATTGTTTGGTAGGGAAATGCCTTGCCCAACTTCTTTTTATAATAGGTTTGAATGATAATAGAAGCATGTGGCTCCAATTGTACCAGTACATCAATACCTCCATTTTTTCCACTACGAATTTTTGCAATGCCTTTGTCCCCGTTCATTGCATCAAACAATGCTGCCGATGCTGCTTTATCTTGCAGATGAATCCATTCCTCTATTTTATTTTCTGTTCGGTTATTTACAAAGTAGGTATGCCCTTCGGTTGTTTTCCGGCGAAGCAAATACACGGGTTGATCTCCTGGCTTTTCCTGACGGGCTTTGGCTTCCTGCATCAATATATCCAGATATCCACTCACCAGCACCACACCTTTTCCCAAGGTGGCTTTGGGAGAAATACCATTCTTCTGAAATTTAAGTGTACTTAGTAAGTTCTGCAATGTGTTTTGTCGACTGGTGAGATTGTTCAATCCGGGAACATCGGTTGGAAGGTCTTTATACACCAATAGTGTGGCACCAGATTCTACTAATTCCAATAATTTCTCAAATGATTTTTCAGAAATCAATTTATTAGCTGGTAACAAGATTGCCTTAAATTGATTCCCTCCACTTACTATCTTTCCATTTTGGACCCTAAAATGTTGAAGCTGTCTGTCGGAGAAAAAATCAAAACTATATCCCTTTTCAGTCATTTCGGTGGCCAGGTGTTCGAAATCGGTATTGGTAAAGTTTTTTTCCATACCATCGAAATGTTGTAGCAATGAATTGCCTGGTTGCGCATAACGATCTATAATGGGATAATACAATAAAATATCGTTGTCTGGTTTGCCAGATTGAAGGAAAGACTGTACCCGAGCCACGTACTGATTCAATGCCTGAAAGTGCCGCCACTGTGGGTTTTCCGGTTGAAAATGTACAGCGGCATAAAACAACCAGCCTGGCCATTTGGCATCTTTTGGAGAATACTCTGTGCCATGATAAAAAATATGATTAACCCCTCCCAGAAAAAACAAATCCAATGCTTTCTTTACATCTCCCCAGGAGGAAAGAAAATGTTCATTCAGCCAGGTAGCAGACTCAGAGGACACTAATTTTTTCCCGGTCACATTGGCTGCCGAGGTTGCAAATTTGAATCTTAGTACATCGGTGCCCTCTGTTTCGGGAATATCAACCACACTATACAGATCCAATGTGTTGGCCGGAGAACCATGACTTTGGTTGCGCAACATCTTTCCTTTTCCTGCGCCCCATTTTTTCCATTCCATGGTGAAATGTTCCAGCAATAGTTCATCAATCACCGATCGATAATCATAAATCACCCTACTATTGTTCTCTGCATTATCTTTTCCATACAAAGCGGGCAGATGGCTACGTAAATCATAGCCCTTTCGTTTCTTAAACTCTTCCAGGAAATCGGGCGTCCAGTTGGCTTGCCCTTTGGCATCGTCCACTTCGTAGGAATCATTGAAAAATGAGCGCAGATAGCTAATGTCAAAGCCTTTGAAAGCTTCATCAAATTTTTTGAAATAATTCTCTGCAGCTTGTTTTGAAAAATGGTCAATCGCATACCCTTCACCGCCCGGTGCTGCACGCTCTACAAATTTTCCATGAAGTCCATTAAACAAGGCGTACAATGTCCAGTTGGAAGTGCTATTAGGTGCTGTCCAGTTTAAGCGTCCATCTTTATCCACTTTATCAGTCAAATCAATAGTCTTATCACCACTATATGCCATTAGGGTCACTAAGGGCAGTTTACCGGGGAACTGAACCTGATCCACTGCCAGTTCCTGTAGATTTGAATTAGCAGTAATTGGATTTTTTATTTCTCCAATCTCCCTTTTTTGTGTATTCGCTGTTCTTACAAAACCAGCCTGGTCATACACCACAGGCTCTTTCAAAGTTTCACCGGTTAATACTGTAAACACTTTATGGTAAACGGATTTGCTGGCATCGGCATCCTTTACCCAAGGGCCTCCAAATGGCCATCCGGTTCCATTGGCCAGATCCACACCCAGACCCAATTTTTTACTTTCATTCAGTGTGAACTGAAAAAGCTGCATCCATCTTGGTGACAGAAAATCTACAAACTTTTTTTCCTCTCCTTTTATTCCGTAAATAGGTGTTAGTTCCACTCCACCTAGTCCTGCATTTTTGTATTGCTGCAAATTCCAGCTTAAGCCTGCTTCATCCACCGCACTTCCCTCCCACCACCAACGGGTCCAGGGTTTATTTGTCTGGGTTATTTTTGGCCACTCCACCTGTGCATAGACATTAGTTACTGTTGTCAAAATAAAGCAGCCGGCAATCAAGGCCGATTTTATTTTTATGCTTTTAGTTGTCTTCTTTAAAAAATTCATATCGATTAATTTTTCAGACATCTGTAGTCATCACTTCAAATAACCAAACAGATGTTTAAAGAAATAGTATTAAGGAACCATATTTGTCAAATGAAAATTCATCGGTGGCAGAACAACCCTAACACTCAAAACTCTTTATATTTACCATCCAATCGTTTCCGGGTAAAGTTAGGCAGATGCTGTACTTAACAGTCCTGCACTGTCCTGAAAAAAAATGCCGCTAGGAGTAGCGGCATTGTACTATTGAAAAAAACTACTAATATCCTGGGTTCTGATAGCTTTGCAGTTGCTCTGCTGTCATCGGTTTTCCATCTATTTGCTGTGCGATCATTTGTAGATAAGGAATGGGTCTGCGTTTATGAAAACTGGCAAAAGAAGGACTAATATCTGCATTGAACAATTTGGTTCTGGCAAATAATGTTTCAGTTCTTACTAGGTCTTCCCATCTGTAAAACTCACCACAAAGTTCTCTGGTTCTTTCATTCAGCATAAAATGAATAAACCGATCCGAAGTAGAGGTAACTCCTGCTGGATACATTTCTGTGGATGCATCGGTTGTAAATAGTGTAGTAGTAGCCAGATTAGATGCTTCTGTATTATCCAGGGTGCTGGGGCCTCCCATAAACCTCCATATTTGTGGACTACGGGATTCGTTTAATTTGTATGCGGCTCTTTTTCGCAAAATATTTACATAATTCAATGCGGTACCATAATCGCCTTTACGCCCATACGCTTCTGCAATGATCAGGTAAGTTTCAGCTAATCGCGCAAAAGTGCCGTTTCTGATCCCTTTGGCTTCATTATTTGTATTGGTAAGGCGAATAGGATCGCTTAGTTTAATCATGGATAAATACTTATTGCCATTAAAATCTGTGGTAACCGGAGCCGAAGCTGAAGTCTGTTTAAACCTGGTAAAAACAGCATAGTATCTCATGGCTGCAATTTGAGAAGTAAGCAGGGGCAAACTGGCAGGATTTACGATATACAAACCTGCCGTATCCCCCAACATCACTCTGGGAAGTCCGACTAGTGCAGGATTTGGCGCATTGGCCGCAGTAAAAGTAGCCAGGCCATTATTGGATGCCACATTTCTGTAAAACACGGTTTGAAAGGTTTTGAAGAACCTGGAATCGTTGATCTTATCAAACACATCGATGGTATAGTCGGTAGGTCTTAATCTTCTAAAAGGACGGCCATTGAAGAAATCGCGCACCATACCTGGAATCCCTGCATCATATTGTCCAGGATAATACAAATGGGTGGTGTTATTGGTTCCTGCCAGGCTAAGGTTGGAACTGAACTGGGCCGCAAAAATAATTTCGTTGCTGGCATTATTGGCATCTATTTTTGCCTTGCTACTTACAGCAGGTGAACCCACCTGACCCAGCGGGGCAATGGTGCCATCGGGATAAGCAGCACTAAACAAATTTCCAAAATCTGTTTCCAATGTGTGGCCACTATTGACAATTACTTCATTGGCATAGTAAATGGCACTGTCCATATCAGTGGCCTTCTGACCTCTTTGTTCAGAAACGGCACTACCACGGGTAAGGTACACTTTTGCCAAATAATGACTGGCCATGGCGCGAGTTGCTCTTCCCCGGTCAGCACTGGTATATCTCCAAGGTAGAACAGGAGCGGCTTCCTTCAAATCTGCAATAATTTGGTTATACACTTCTGCTTCGGTAGCTCTTGGAAATTCGTACTGCGGATTTTTTGGAACAGAAAGCACCAATGGCACACCACCTAACTGCTGGATCAATTGAAAATAATAAAAACCACGTAAGGCTTTCATCTCCGCAACCCTAAGATCTCGTTTTGCTTTAGTCCCCAGAAGACTAGAGGCAGAATTATCAAAAGCAGATATCATTTCAATACCCTGATTGCATCGGCGGATACCAGCATAGTTGTTAATCCATAAGTCATTCACAAAGGCATCATTGGAATTGAGATTGGCATCATAATCATTGTATCGTACGTTATTGAACTGGTCACCTTCCCGAAATTCATCAGTACCAAAATTGGACATACAATAAGACTGCTCTCCCGTGAATTTCCATTGCAGCGGCGTATAGGCAGACTTAACCAGGTCTTCCAAACCTGCATCTGTTTTGTAATAATCTTCGGTCAACGTGGTCACCAATTCTTCTTTAATAAATTTTTTGCAGGAAGTGATATTAAGCATCACCACACCAGCAAACAACCATCCTGTAAATATTTTTATACTTTTCATTTCAGTAATATTAAAAATTTTAAAAAACTATAAATCCACTCTTACACCCAATACATAACTCCTGTAACTATAAGAAGTAGGTCCTGTTTGTCCGGTATTAGAAGTTCCTACAAACTCTTTATACGGAACAGTTTCAGGATCATAATTCTTATCTGCATTATGAATCAAAATAGGATTCACGGCACTGGCATAAACAGCGAAATTGCTGGTATGTAATTTCTCATTTAATTTTTTGGACAACCTGTAAGTCAGTGTAATATTTTTGATACGCACAAATGAAGCTTTTCGATAAGTGAGTGCTTCCCAATACGAAGGAATATCACTGGTTTGGGTGGGTTGCTGGTAATCATTAGATGGATTGGAAGGTGTCCAGTAATTCACACTACTTGATTGATACCGCCCTACCAAACCTGGACGTGGAACCCGATACAAACCACCTATTCTAAAGTAGGTGAGAAAATTCAAATCCAGATTTTTATAGGATAAAGTATTGTTGATACTAGCCACATAATCAGGATTATGCGAACCCAGAACCACTTTATCAGCTGCACTAAAAGCAGAATCATTATTGGCATCGTAAATTTTGATTTTCCCTGGCAGATAAGCACTATTGGCTCTTCCATTTTTTGGCCAGTAAATAGAACTCAACGCTCCGCTGCCAGACAAGGTATCGCTATACTGAAAAATACCTTCTTTTTTGTAACTCCAATATACCTGCAAGGGTTCTCCCAATATCCAGAGATTGGCTAAATTGCTATTTCCCGAACCATCGATATCCACGATTTTTTCATTGTTTTTTGAGAACATAAAGTCTGTACTCCACCTGAAATTTTCATGATTAATATTCTGAGTACTTAAGGAAATCTCAATTCCTTTATTGCTTACTTTACCCAGGTTAAAGAATACAGATGTAACTCCGTTTGCACCAGGTATGGTTCTTTGTTGCAACTGATTGGTAGTGGTGGCATCGTAAAAATCTATCGTACCGCTTATTTTGTTTCTAAGCAAGGAAAAGTCGATACCAAAATTGGTCGTTGTGGTTCGCTCCCAAGTAAGATCTGGTGTGGGGAAAGTGCGAGGAGCAGAACCGATTGCTGCGGTACCATTGCCCCAGTTATAGTTGGTAAATCCAAGTGGCCCTGCTGTTTGATACGGTGCAATAGAGGCATTTCCCACACGGCCAATACCCGCCCTAATTTTCAATGCCGTGAAGACATCTTTATTGCCAAAGAAATTCTCTCTGTCCACCTGCCAAGCCACCGATGCAGATGGAAAGAACGCCCCTTGATTTCCTTCGGACAATACTGATGAATTATCATAACGATCACTTATGGTTAATAAATATTTGTTCTTGTAACCATATTCTATTCTGCCCATATAGGACAGGTATTGTGAAGCAGCATACGTGCCAGAACCGGTGATGGTGGCATCCGTATTGTTTTGCAGAGAATACCATTTTTGTGCCTCAAAAATGAGGTTGTTCGCATTTATGGAGAGAGAGGAGGATCTATTGAGACTTTGTAACTCATGCAACAGGGTTACGTTCAAATTGTGATTTGATTTGATGGTGGTATTGTAACTTAAGATATTGTCAAACACCCAGGAGGAGGATCTATTTTCTGTCTGGCTGGCATTGGCGGCACTCCCTAATCGGATGGAAGATTGCGCACCATTGAAGGTGCCTCTTACCGAACTACGAATATCTGTTCCAAACATGGCACGATATTTCAACCCTTTTAGAATAGTAAGTTCTGCATACACATTACCGAAAATGCGGTTTGCCTTGGTTTGATCAAAAACCGTATTGCGATCATTGATGGCATTTATAATTTGTTGATCTTTGTTAGGAAACATTACCCAATTTCCTGCAGAATCAAAAGGAGATACCAATGGAATCATGCCTGCTGCATTGCCCAAAGAACTGGTGCTTGAATTCACAATGCTATGAATAAAATTGATACTGGTTCCGAAGTTTAAAAATTTGGTTGGTCTGAAATCAACCGAATTACCTATAGAGTATCTGGTATAATCCTGTGCATATTCGATACCCTTTTGTTTAAAATATCCAGCATTCATAGATGCCCGAATTTTGTCACTGCCTCCAGAAACTGATATACTGTGATTGTCTGTTGATCCATTTCTTAGTCCCACATTGTTTTGCCAATCATAGCTCTTAATTTTTGTAGGATCATACATATCCACACTATCCAATTGAGAAGTGATGCCAAGATTTTGCATCAATTGTCTTTCCGCTGAGGAAGTGGCTCTTTTGCGTGCCACAAAAATATTGTTGGTCGGATCATACACATCCCAGGTGTACGCATCTTTTACTGAATTCCACTGTTCCAGACTTCCGAATCTTTTCCAGAAAAGAGCAATATCATTGATTGCAGTTGGATAATAATACAAGGGGTTGTTGGCAGAAGCAGTCAATCTGTCTTTGGTATATTGCCGATCAGCAAAAAAAGCCTGCCGCCATGAATCAGCAATTTGGGCACCATCAAAAACCGGTTGCAGTCTGATGATTTCTTCCATAGACTTACTGCCCATATAGGTAACATTTAGTTTGCCAGCTTTGCCTTTTTTAGTGGTAATCTGCACCACACCATTTGCACCTCTCACTCCATAAACAGCGGTAGCGGATGCATCTTTTAAGATATCAATAGACTCGATATCGGCGGGGTTCATATCATCAATGGTATAACTTACCGGAAAACCATCTACCACATACAAAGGTTCATTGCTGGCACTGAGCGAACGGTTACCTCTGATCCGAATAGTACTTCCGCTTCCGGGACGAAAGTTGTTGGGCGTGGCCACTACCCCTGTCAACCTACCCTGTAGAGCCTGTGTAAGGTTGGTTGTAGGAACGCTCCTAAGATTATCACCTGAAATAGATGAAGTAGCTCCGGTTACATCGCTTTTCTTACGTGAACCATAGCCCACCACCACTACCTGATCCATTTCGGAGGATGATTGTTTTAGTACAATGCGGATATTATTCTGAAGCACCGTCACCTCCTGAGTAGTAAACCCAACATTGGTAACTACCAGAACGGCATTCATATTCGCCTTCAAAGAAAAGCTTCCATCGGTATTGGTGGCGACCGTTGTTCCCGTCCCTTTGATTTGGACTGAAGCACCTGCTATGGGTTTGCCACTTTCTTCAAGAACAACACCCGATACCGACAACTTCTGTTGAGCCAGGGCGGTGGATGCCAGGTTTGATAACGACACTGTCAGTATTAGCATAATAAGCCAGTGTGAAAACTTGTTTTGTTTCATACATTTTTGGTTTAAAAAATATTTCAGTAAAAGGAAATGAAGTCTTATTCTGCTATTTTAACATCACAGCACTATCGTTTATCTCAAATGGATTTTGTTGCAACATTTTGTAAATTTCAGCACCAGCCAGTAATGCAGGTCCATATCCATGAGCGGCAAAATTGCTGACTGGTCTGTAATAATAAAATGCCGGATCAAAGCCCATACCGGTTCCCACACAGGTTCCCTGTATCTGCCCCTGATTGGTGATTTGTGAACTCACCGCATTCCATGCCAGCAATACCATAGGCAAATAGGCTTTCGCATCCAGCCAGCCTTTGTTGATGCCTCTGGCTATACAATAAGCATAAATGGCGGTAGCAGAAGTTTCGAGATAGGAATCATTTTTATCCAATAGTTGATGCCAAAACCCGGTTTTGTCCTGCACCTTTGCCAGGCCCGAAACATGGTGTTTAAATTTGTTTAATATCTCAATACGTCTTGAATCCGATTCTGGCAGTACATCCAGCATTTCCACCTTTGTCATCAGTGCCCAGCCATTGGCTCTGGCCCAATGAAACTGAGTGTGTGGTGTCATGTCCTGAACCCAGCCATGCATATACAGATTATTAGTGATGTTAAACATTCGTGTTGAAAAGTGGTGGTACTGCCTGATCACTTCATCCCAATATCTGGCATCCCCAGTAAGCTTTCCCATTTGAGCAAGGGCAGGCAGACTCATGTATAGATCATCCAGCCAAAGTGTATTGGGTAAGGGTCGATTTCTGGCTAGTGTTCCATCTTTCAATCGAAACTCTTTGTGAAGGATGTAGTTGATAAAATGATCCACCATAGGACGAATCAATTTGCTGTCAGCACCTGCCAATATCCCCTTGATCATGGAAGCAGCTAAAGAACCTGCATCATCCAAAGCATGTGGTTCGATAACAGACTTAACAGGTGTGATAGCACCGGGATTTTTACTCAAAAAGTTTTTATAGTGTTGCACTACTTCACCCAAAAAATTGAGGCGGCTAATGGTGTAATCTGTATAACGCTTGTCTCCGGTAGCGGCACCCACTTCCAACATACCGGTATAGGTAACACCCCATTCGTAGCTTGTCAATCGAAAATCGCCTTTTTCAAAAATATAGTCGGAGTTCACTTTGGACCAATCCTTCAATGACTCTAAAGTTTTTACGTTTACGATTTTGGCAGGGGTTGTCGCATTCAAATAATTGAAAACCTTATCCAATTGAGATTTTACACTTTCTTTGGTGGTTTCACCATAGGGTATATCGTATTTGGGTTTTGTGAGATGCAGGGGCATGGAAACATCATTCCCTTCTCCACTCACATATTGGGCATTGGCGGAATGCAAAGCACATCCACATGCTATCAACACCAGGTGTCTAAAAAAATTTAGATTCATCGGACAATCAATCGTTTTAAAATAATCAGTTTAGAAAATAACCGGGCTAGGGCATAAAAAACACTTCCTCCAAGGGTATCGATACAGGTGAATTATCCTCATTGGATTCCATGATATCAGCCATATAAACCCACCATTTTTGCATCACCGGATGAGCGGGCAATTCCTCCAATGTTTTGCCTTGCTGCAATTTTAGACATCCAAATAGATAGTTTGTGGTACTATCCAGAAATATGGAATACGATTCTATTCCGGTATCTTTTAAAAGAGTTTTTAATTCTGGCCATATTTCATCATGACGCTTTTTATATTCCTTTTCCTTTCCGGGAAATAGTTTCATTCGAAAAGCAATACGTTGTTCCATTATCTTCTCTTTTTGATTTATGAATTGCTGAAAATCAATATGGCTATATTTTCATGCAATACTTGATGACACAATATTAACTTAAGCATCAACCAAAACCATCCTGAACTGTCCTGCCTGCTTATGCTTTCTTAATTTACGAAGACTTAAAATCTACATACACATCGAAACTAAAATCAGCAAAGAGGAAACAAAAAAAACCAAGGAACGATTTTATTCAGCAGGAAATTGAACTGTAGGATTGAAATACATCTGTCGAATTTATTTGGATTAAAAAGTTGGAAGAAACCGACAGGCTGTACAAAAAAAACAGACACTCGAAAATGCTTTGTAGGTCAGCAATCAGATAGAGGAGTAAAGCAAAAGAAGAAAATAGGGTTTGCTGTTTAACATACAGAACAAAAAAATCTTATTTAACTGTTGTAGTTGGCCTTGAAAAAACGGCGTTAAGAAAATAGGTTTAGAAAACTATTTATAGCCAATTTTTTCACAGCCTTTACTCTTTTTGTTTTTTGTGTTAAAGCAAAAAAGCAAGAACTAAAAGATTAAGAAAAGATTTGTTCATAAACCCTGATAGACAATTCAGGATGCACGGATTTTGTACATAATATCTCGAATATCTTGCAGCGTACTATCTGCAAAATGAATTGAGTTTACCGATTTTATTTGGGAGATATACAATATTTGAGCTAATCAGCAAACGCTAATTATTATTTCCGTTTTTCAAGCAATCAATATCCATACTTATCCTTCCATAGATTTTTTAAATAATTGCGTAATTCATTTTCGCGAGGATTGTTTCCCGGATCATAGAACCTAGTGCCAGTCAGCTTTTCAGGCAGGTATTCTTGTTCTGAAAAATTGCCGGTAAAGCTATGAGAATATTTATAGCCTTTGCCATAATCCAGATCCTTCATCAATTTGGTGGGTGCATTTCTGATATGCAAAGGAACGGGCTGATCTCCCGTTTTCTTTACCGCCATTAGGGCTTCATCTATGGCCAGATAGGAAGCATTACTTTTGGGTGAAGATGCCAAATAAATCGCACATTGCGACAGGATGATTCGGGCTTCGGGAAACCCAATTTTGTTCACTGCATCAAAACTGGCATTGGCCAAAAGCAAGGCATTGGGATTGGCATTTCCTATATCCTCACTGGCCAGGATCACCAAGCGACGGGCAATAAACTTTACATCTTCTCCACCCGCTATCATCCTAGCCAGCCAATACACAGCGGCATTAGGATCGCTGCCCCGAATGGATTTGATAAAGGCGGAAATAATATCGTAATGCTGCTCTCCGGACTTATCATACAAAGCCACTTTTTTTTGAGCCACTTCCATCACCCATTGATTGGTAATGAAAATATTTTCGCCGGATGTATTACAGACCATCTCCACCAAGTTCAACATCTTTCGGGCATCACCCCCACTTAGTTGTATGAGTGCCTCGGTTTCCTGAAGGGTAATATTTTTTTTGCTTAAATGATCATCTTGTTTCAATACCCGATCTAATAGCAATAGAAGATCTTTCTCCTCTAGTGGTTTCAACACATACACCTGGCATCTGCTGAGTAAGGCACTATTCACTTCAAAAGATGGATTTTCGGTGGTGGCACCAATCAAAGTTATTATACCTTTCTCCACCGCATGTAAAAGGGCATCTTGCTGATTTTTATTGAACCGGTGAATCTCATCTATAAACAATATACTTCTTCCAGCCAGTCGTGCACTTTCAATTACATCGCGCACATCCTTTACACCAGCATTTACGGCACTTAAGGAAAAAAAAGTGGCCGTTAATTCCCCGGCTATAATATGCGCAATGGTGGTCTTTCCGGTGCCGGGAGGTCCCCAAAAAATCACCGATCCAAGCGTGTTGTTTTCAATGGATGTCCGCAACACACTCCCCTCACCGATCAGGTGCTGTTGCCCCACTACTTCTTCCAACTTGCGGGGTCTCATTCGTTCTGCTAAAGGAATCATGCCACGAATTTATGGCACATTGGCTAGTAAAAATGCTTGCATTTGATTAAATCCATCGGTAACAACAACCGGATCTGACCAACCATGTGTTTGATTGTAATAATAAACCAACTTATTTACGACACCAACACTAGTAAGTTTTGCCTCAAGACTATATGATTGTTCCTTAGGAACCACATCGTCCAAACCACCCTGCAAAATAATGGTGGGTGGAGATTGTGAGGTTACATAGTTGATAGGACTACTGTTATAATACATTTGTGGATTGCCGGTAGGCGTGCCACTCATCAATGCCTGTACAGCCGTAGCCGACCATGTATCTCCATCGGGCGAGGTTTTGTAAAAATCGTATAAGGCTACCATATCCGTGGGACCAAAGAAATCTACTATAGCTTTTGGTTTAATAGGTGTATTGTTTTTATACCCCTGAAGCAGTGCCAAATGCCCACCAGCACTAGCACCGGCGTACACCCATTTATCAGAAATGCCAAAAGTGGAACGTCTGTCATAAATATATTTGATTGCCGACTTGACATCCTCCTCCTGCACCGGAAAACGATTGTCTACGCTAAACGGAAATTTGTATTTGGCTAACCGATAATTGAGATTAAAAATAGCCCAGTCGGGATAACGTCTTTTGAGTGAATCCACTATGGGAGCAAACAATGAATCTGATTTATCACCTTCTGCCCATGCACCGCCATGAATCAATACGATCACTCGGGTAGTAGCAGTCGTTCTATTAGCAGGCAAATGAATATCCATTTTTTGTAAATTATCTCCTCCATAGGCCACATTCAGTAAGGTTTGAGCACCAGCGCCAACATTGGGTTCATCAGGTTTAAAATCGTCGCCCTTTTTGCAGGAAATAAACACTAGCAAAAAAAGTGAGAAATAGAGGTTTTTCATCATACGAATTGATTTGATTTCTCAAACATAAATATTTTATCCATCAATCCAGCTTGTTTTTATAAAAAAATTAATGTTCTTTTGTAAAAACTTTTTTATCAGAGCATTATTTTTTATATCCTTTCTACAGCAATGTCTTGATCTGCTGAACCACTGACACCCAGTTTCCTGATCTGGTATTCTGATTTTTTATATTGTTTCATTCTCAAAAAAGTTTTGATATGCATGCTGTTATTCATCAGTCCGCTGATTATTTTATACATCTGGAAGAAAAGTTTGGTGCTCACAATTATCATCCGTTGCCAGTGGTGCTCACCAAGGGAGCAGGTGTTCATGTCTGGGATGTGGAAGGAAAAAAATACTTTGATTTTCTAAGCGGTTATTCGGCCGTAAACCAAGGACATTGCCATCCTAAAATTGTAGCTGCTTTTGTACAGCAGGCGCAAAAGCTAACCCTTACCAGCAGGGCTTTTTTTAATGATCAGTTGGGGCCGTTTGAACAATATATTACCCAGCTGTTTGGATATCAAAAAGTGTTGCCCATGAATACAGGCGTGGAAGCCGTGGAAACCGCTATAAAACTTTGTAGAAAATGGGCCTATCAGGTGAAAGGAATTGAGGAAGATGAAGCCATGATTGTAGTTTGTGACAATAATTTCCATGGACGAACCACCACGGTAGTTTCCTTTAGCAGCGACCCCACTTCTAAAAAAGAATTTGGCCCTTATGGCAAAGGCTTTATTTCCATTCCATACAATGACATCAATACCCTGAGACTATTGTTAGAGACTCATAAGAATATTGCAGGATTTTTGGTAGAGCCCATTCAGGGTGAAGCAGGAGTTGTTGTTCCAGATGAGGGATACCTTTCAGTAGCTAAACAATTGTGTGAGCAGCATGGGGTGTTGTTCATAGCAGATGAAATACAAACAGGACTTTGCCGAACCGGTAGCATGCTGGCTTGTGACCAAGAAAAAGTGAGACCAGATATGGTGTTGTTAGGTAAAGCCCTGAGTGGTGGTATGATGCCGGTGAGTGCTGTGCTGGCGGATGACGAAATCATGCTCACCATTCAGCCAGGGGAACATGGCTCTACTTATGGTGGCAATCCACTTGCCTGTGCCACTGCCATTGCCGCTTTGAAAGTTTTGCAGGATGAAAACATGGCTGCAAAAGCTACTCTGCTGGGAACTCATTTCAGGGCTTCACTCAAAGACTTAAATCTCCCAATCATCAAGGAGGTTCGTGGAAAAGGTTTACTCAACGCTATAGAAATCAACAGCCCGAATGCGGATGCCGCCTGGGATATTTGCCTGGCTTTAAAAGAAAATGGATTGCTGGCCAAACCCACACATGGCGACAAAATTCGTTTTGCTCCTCCCCTTTGTATGACAAAGGATCAAATGGATGAATGTATTTCGATCATCAAGAAAACCCTGGAAGCATTTGAAAGGTAATAGAGCCTTATCAAATTTATGCTCACCTGTATTTGTAGGACTTCCAGAAGGTGGTTTGATCTTTTTGGCAATCGATTGTTTTTTCATAAAAAAAGCGTAACAAATTTGCTACGCTTTCAAATTAAGTATTTACAGAAGTGATTTTTTAGCTTTCCCCCCCCGTTCCAGCAGGTCGCAGCATCAATCCCTGAAATTGCCTCATAGACTTTTCCATTCCCTCGGCGCTACCATCCAAGAAGATCACATTGCCCTTTCCGTATTCGGCAAAGTTTTTAATTGCTTCTGTCCACATACTGAATAAAATAAAATTCGTATCCAGATTAGCTTGCCTCAGTTCTTCGGCTGCAGAAGACATACCCTTGGCTACTTCTTCTCTGAACAAGGCAATACCCTGACCTCTAAGTTTAGCCGCTTCTCTTTCTGCTTCAGCACTAATCTTAATCGCATTCCCTTCTGCTTCAGCCGATTTGGTTTTGGTAATCAATAAGGCCTGACCTTCGTTTTCGGCAGCCGCTTTCAGGTTGTTACTGGCCACCACTTTACTCATGGAATCCAGAATCATTTTATCGAATGTAATATCATTGATTTGCAGATCCTGCAGGTGAAAACCCCACTCTTCCAGTATTTGATCAATTTCTACTTTTACATATTGCACTATTTCACGACGCAGCCCCAGCACTTCGGCCTGTTTTTTGGTGGCTACAAATGAACGTACATTCCCTTCAATAGTTTTAATTAAAGCCTGCATCAGATCCCGATCACTGATAAACTTAAACGCTACTCTTTTGATCGTTTCTTCATCATCATTTTGAACCGCATATAGCAGCATTGCCTTGAAATACACATTGGCCTGATCTTGTGTCACCGCCTGGAACTCCAACTCCACAGAGCGGTTTTGAGTGGACACTCTCTTGAATAGTTGTTCGATCAAAGGTATTTTAAACCGTAAACCAGGCCGGGCTATACGCTGGTATTTTCCAAACATCGTGATGACACCAATATACCCCTGATTGATTGTGAACAGCCCACTGAACACAATAATCAACACAATAATTAGCCACCAATAATTTGCTAAATAGGACATAGTTTTTTTAGTTTTATTAAAAAAATAATTGAGCAGTAAGATACTAACTTTTTTGTTCCCAAACCTGAACAAGATTCACCAGCACTTCCACCGACTTTTGCATGTCCTGAATACTCACATATTCATGCTTGCCATGAAAAGCCATTTCACCCGTAAAAATATCCGGACAGGGCAAACCCATAAACGACAACCGAGACCCGTCTGTTCCACCACGGGCACTATCCTTTACATACGCCACGTTACTTCGTTTCATGGCTTCTTCCACATTCAAACCAATTTCCGGAAAATTCTTCAGTACATCTTTCATGTTGCGGTACTGTTCTTTTGTTTCGAAGGAATAGGTAGATCCGTCAAATTTACCGGTAGCCTGTTTGGCAAATTCTTCCAGCCTTTTTTCATGCAGCTTCAGCATCGAGGTGTCAAAGTCCCGGATGATGAAACTAACGGTGGTTTTTTCCACAGTACCCTCCATCTGCACCGGGTGCACAAACCCCTCCCTTTCTTCGGTAGTTTCTGGACTAAAACAATCTTTCGGCAAAAGGTCAATAAACAAGGAGGCTACTTTTAGCGAATTCACCAGCTTGTCTTTTGCAAACCCAGGATGTGCACTAATACCATAAAAAGTGATGGTAACACAATTGGCACTAAAGGTTTCATCAGTATAAGTTCCACGTTTTCCACCGTCCAGGGTAAAACCAAATTGCGCACCCAATTTAGAGATATCGACCTTGTCCACTCCCCGACCGATTTCTTCATCGGGAGTAAACAAAATTCGGATGGTACCGTGTTTCACTTCAGGATGTTGTACCAGGAACTGGGCAAAATCCATAATAATGGCTACGCCTGCTTTGTCATCAGCACCTAAAAGCGTAGTGCCCGATGCCGTGATAATATCTTCGCCGGTTTTGGATTTCAGATAAGGATGTTGCCTTGGCGAAATCACCTGAGTGGGATCGTCTGGCAATACAATATCTTTTCCCTCGTAATTCTTATGAACAATTGGTTTCACTCCCGAACCTGAACAGTCCGAAGAGGTATCCACATGACTGCAGAAACAAAGTATGGGCACATTTTTATCCGTGTTCGACAGGATGGTGGCATAAACATAGCCATGCTCATCCAAGTGTGCATCGGTTATACCCAATTGATGCAATTCCTGCACTAGCAATCCACTCAGATTTTTCTGCTTTTCGGTAGATGGCTGGGTGGCCGAGTTCGGGTCGCTTTGTGTGTCAATGGTTACATACTTTAAAAAGCGATCGGCCACGCTAAATTCATAGTCACTGATCATTCCAGGTAATTTTTAGGTAATTATAAATTTAGTGCATAATGATGATTTCATAATCAAACATCCTCCAAATCATTTTCCCACCACTCGTCAAAACCTAATACCCACAAAAATGAAACGGCCATCGAAAGTATCTCATTCCCCCTTATGCACTATCTGCATTTCAAAAATCAATATTACTGAAAAACACAGGTACCTTATTGAAAAATAATTCACAAAAAAATCCCACAACATTATTTTTCAAATTGCGGGATCAATACTAAAAGAATCGATTTCTTATGGCATAATAATCAAAGGAGATGCCCCTTCGATGCTTACTACCTCCAGATCAAAAATCAGATCCTTACCAGCCAGCGGATGGTTGGCATCCAGGACAACCGAGTCTTCTTTAATTTCTGTGATCACCACCTGAAACTGCTGACCACTATTATCGCTCATCACCAAAGGAAGCCCTACTTCCAGGTTCATGTCTTCCGGAAACTGACTCTTAGGCATTTCAATGATCATTTCTGCAATTTTTTCTCCATACGCCTCGATCACTGGAATCTGAATGGTTTTCTTTTCACCCACCAGCATACCGGTTACACCGTCGTCAAAACCCTTTATCACCATGCCACTTCCCACTTCAAACTCTAGCGGATCGCGACCTTCAGAACTATCAAATGTTTCGCCGTTAGTTAATTTTCCATGATAATGCACTTTTACTTTATCTCCTTTTTTTACCTCTTGCATAGCCTTATATTTTTATTTATTATGTTGGCTTACTTAGACAGCTACTGCATAATCTCTAAAAAGAACCAAGCTCCTCATGAGCCTGTTCCAAGACATTACCCGATTTGTCCCTTTCAGCCGGGTGGCGAAGGTAGAGGATTTGGAGGGTGCAGCCCATTTTTGCTTTGATATTTTTTTGTGCAAAAAAGATACGACTCTTGATAGAAGCGAAGGGTTTGCTGGATGCTATATTTTCTACAGTAGAAATGTGCGACGCAACAAAGATGCCATCTATTTTTTGTTGATACCATAAAAATTTACTGCCTTGGATGTAGATTTACCCACCTGTTTTTTGAAAAATGCATCCGATATTCGCAGCCATGAAAACGGAGCAATACAAAAATCTTAGAATCGTATTTATGGGCACACCTGAATTTGCGGTGGCCAGTTTGCAGCATATTTTAGAAGCCGGATGCCAGGTGGTGGCGGTCATTACAGCACCCGACAAGCCCGGTGGCCGAGGCATGGAACTACAGCAAAGTGCGGTGAAAAAATTCGCCCTTCAAAAAAACCTGCCAGTGCTTCAGCCCGAAAAACTAAGGAATGAGGCATTTCTGAACCAGTTGCGATCCTTTGAGGCCGATCTGCAAATTTGTGTTGCTTTTCGCATGTTACCGGAAGTGGTATGGAACATGCCGCCTTTGGGCACCATCAATGTGCATGGTTCACTCCTGCCACAGTACCGGGGAGCAGCACCCATCAACTGGGCGGTCATCAATGGCGAAAAAGAAACGGGTGTCACCACCTTCAAACTCAAACATCAAATAGATACCGGAAATATACTTTTACAGCAAAGCTTTTCCATCGACCCCGAAGATAGTGCCGGCACCATTCACGACCGGATGATGATGGTGGGTGCCCAACTTTTACTTCAAACCATAAAAGGTCTGGCCGATGGCATCCTTACCGAACAGCCACAGCATCAGGTGACCGAAACCGCTTTGCGCCATGCACCAAAAATATTTACCGACACCTGCAAAATAGACCCCAACCAGCCAGCCGAACAGGTGTACAACCTCATTCGTGGTCTGTCTCCCTACCCTGCCGCTTTCACTTTTTTGGACAATAAAAAACTAAAAATATTTAAGACCAAAATCCTGCACCAGCCGCCCGGCATCCCTGCCGGAAGTTTTGACACAGATGGTAAGAGTTTTCTGCACCTGGCTTGCGCCGATGAGTATTTGCAATTGATCGACCTACAATTGGAAGGCAAAAAGAGAATGACCATCGAAGAATTTCTGCGAGGGTACAGATTCTAAAATCATTTTTTTTGGGGGGGGCTATGAGCTTAAAGTGCATCACCCAACTTATGTTCCCGCTGCTACGGGCGCTGGTCCCCAACTGTGTTGGGGACTAAACCCTTCGCATCGGGCAGCCCATCAGCATCGGACTATTCCTCATCCATGCAGCTTCGATACAAATTTGAGATGCATCTTATACCAATCTGTCCAGCGGACTTTTGATGCCCTGAATGGCCGGACTGGTGATATGGGTATAGCGCAAAGTGGTTTTGATATCGTTATGGCCCAGCAATTTTTGGATAAAACTGATATCCGTGCCATACTCCAGCAAATGAGTGGCATAACTATGTCGAAGGCCATGAATACCGATCGTTTTTTGAATACCCGCTTTTTTCATTGCCGTTCCAAAAACCAGTTGCGCACTTCGGATAGTGTACTGCCCACCCGATTGCCCTTCGAACAAAAACTGCTTTGGCCTAAACACCATATAGTAATTTCGTAAATCCTCCAGCACCGATTGAGGCAGGTTCACATACCTGTCTTTTTTTCCCTTTCCACATTGTATTAGTACCCGCATGGACACACTGTCAATATCCTCTATTTTCAGGTGTACGATTTCACTCACCCTTAGTCCCATGCCATAACACAACTGAAGGATAAGCCGGTGTTTGATATTATCCGTTACTTCAAAAAGTTTCTTTACTTCTACTGTGTTCAAGGATTTGGGCAGTAGCAAAGGCTTCTTAGGGCGGGGAATATCAAAAAACATTTTTTCGCGATGCAATACTTGTTCAAAGTAAAATTTGATCGCATTCATCCGGCTATGAATTCCGTTTTCAGATAGCTTCAATGCTTTGGTGCAATACAAAAAATAGCTCTGTAGTTTTTCCGGCGAAAGGTCTTTCACCGGATAATCCTTCAACAGATAAAGGAGTTGGGCAAACTCTATGGAATAAGTGCGAAGGGTATTGGGCGAATAACTTTTCAGCCTCAGTCGATCCTGAAAACGTTCAAACTCCGGCATATTGACTGTTGAAATTTTAGCAACTACCTCCTTACCTGTAACCGCCAATTCCAAATGACAAAGGGTACGGTTGCTCATATTATCTGGCAGGTACCAGCATTTTTTAGTGGCCGACCAATAGGGTTTGGCGTATTGTTTCAGATGGTTCACCAATTGAAAATTATAGGGGAAACCCACCCAGATCACTTTCTTTTCGCGATGTTCTCCAAGAGAAAAAATGAATAGGTGGTGGTTAAATTTTCCATGCTCAAAATGAATATCCATATTACTTCGCATTTTAAATATCTTTAAAGCTACGCAAAAAATATCTTCTTGAAAATCAGGGAAATAATTTTTTTTTGGAAGTAAGAGAGTTTCGTATATTTGAGAGTTA
>DAORWU010000005.1:0-169482 GCA_035434405.1 Niabella sp.
AAGATCTTTGCTTGTTGCATGTCCCCAATGCATCGGCCCCCATTTGGTACTGCCGGGATAATATTGGAAAAATAAATGATAAACACCGTTGTAATAAACCATTCCATTCGGATCGTTCATCCAATATTTTTTTGGAGAAAAATGAAATTGGGGACGATGGGGCTCTGCTTTATAATCCTGGCTGATGCCATATTTAATACAAACAAGCAGGCATAGCAGTAAAACAATTTTTTTCATTTGCATATTTTTAATTCTTTTGATCAAAGTAGGAAAGGGTTTGGAACTTTATTAACCCCAGCCTTAAGGCCGGGGCTAATAAAATCCAGTCTTATATTGGGCTTTAGCCCATAATCAAAAAATTTAGTCGGACAATAAGGATACTTTATTTTAATTTTTTCAATTTATCCGCCAGCTCGTTTAATGGAATATTCTTTTGATAAGAAGCAATTAAGTTTCCATTCTTATCATATAACGCTGCAAAAGGCATATCCATAATTTGATAGTAATTTCTTACAAAAAAACTAAGCCCTTCTGTTCCCACAACAATGTTCGGGTATTGGTTTACTTTAAAATCTTTTTCAAACGTTATCACCTTATCAATGGGTGAAAAAGTAATCATAGCAACAGATGCCTTTTTAAAATCATTCACTTTTTTAAACCAATCCTTCATCATAACCTGGCAATGATCGCAATCTGGTGAGAAGTAAATGATCATAATAGGTTTTCCCAGGGGCAAATTGGTAGCGGTAAATAATTTACCATTGGATTGTGTCATCCGAAAGGGCGGAACTTTATTCGATTGTGCCCAACTATCCAATGATGCACAAAAGAACAAACCAAATAGCAGAGCACTAAATAAGAAAGGTCTGGCACGACCAGATCTTACTGAAATCAACGCAGGGACGGGTTTGCATGCCTGCGTTGAAATAGTTTTCTCCCTATCAATTGTAACCGGGATTTTGTTTATACAAACCATTGGTAAATGTTATTTCAGATTGTGGTATTGGTAAATATTCATCTCTTCCTGCTGTAAAAACGGCTGTGGCTAAAAAAGGCCTTCTTACTTTTTCAACAGTTATGTACTGGTTTAAGGTCTGCGCAGCAATTCCCCATCTTACCAAATCAAAGAAACGATGCCCTTCAGTAGCAAATTCCAGGCGTCTTTCCCATTGCAAAGCTGTACGGGCATAAGCCTGCGTCCAACCAGCAGCCGGATATGGTTGAGTTTTATATTTCGAAGCAAAACTGCCATCCAATTTCTTCAGCTTTCCTGTACTTGCAGCAGCTCTTGCCCTGATTTGATTAATAAGCGGTAACGCCTTATCCTGTTGCCCTAATTCAATATAAGCCTCCGCCTGCATTAACAAAATTTCATCATACCGGATGATATCATAATTTTTTGCAACGCCCATAAACGGCCCGTTTTTGAAATAGGATGAGCTTGTTGCCAGTTGCTGGTTGCGCATGGTATGAAAATTACCATACACACCCGGGTCACGCACCCAACTATTGCTGAAGAGTTTTGTATTATCATACTTATAAACGTGCCCATCTATGCCTACTGTATGATCAAGGCGAACATCAACAGTTGCCGTATTTAAATCCGCTATGCCGTTATTAAATGTAGTAAAGTTGGGTAAGCCATTTGCATCAGTAGTATGGGCGTTTACCAGGTTTTGACTTCCTGCATGAAAGCCACAGCAACCATACTGAGGTGCTCCATGCGGATAATTCAAACCATCTTCATAATTCAACCTGCCGGAAGTTGTACCATCATTAATGGTAAACTGGATAGCAAAAACAGATTCGGGACCGTTTTCTGTTTCAGGTAAAAAATTATTTGCAATATCAGGACTTAAAGAATATTTACCGGATGAAATGACTGCCTGTGTCAGCGTCACAACTTCCTGCAATCTTGACTGGTTAATACTGGTGACTTTATGCGTGGCATCCTGTTCGTATGCCTGGAACAATCTTAGTTTTGCCAGATAAGCCTGCGCAACCAATTTATTAGCCCTTGCTTTTTCGGGCTGGGTTTCCGTCAAATTATCAATGGCATATTGAAAATCGGCCGCTATTTTATTCCACGACTCATCATTTGATAAATCGTTTGATACTTTCAGGATATCCTCCGCAGTAGCGGTTTCATCAAAGATGGGAATATTCTTGTACAATAATTTCATGGTAAAATAGCTATGCGCCCTTAAAAATCGCAACTCGGCTAATCTTGATTTTTTCTGGGGAAAATCTGTTTCTGCAAGTGCATCAACGGCACGTAATGCTACATTAGCTCTCGAAATAGATTTAAACAAATTCTGCCAGGTACGTGAAACAAATGAACCCATTGTGGGTGTAACAAGGTTGTAATGTTCCAATGCATCAATTTCACCAACATCACCCGTGCCACCGCCGCCTTTGTAGGCATCATCAGAACGAACACTTCCATACGCCCAATTGCTATAAATCGGTCCTATCATATCCCCGTTTCCAATAGCAGCATAAGCCGCAGTTACCAATCCTTCTACAGCTGTGGGTGAGGTTAAATCCGCTGAAGATAAAACACCGGTTGGTGTGTAGTCTAATTGTTTTTTACAAGAGCTGAGTAACAACACTGCTGATACTATAGCACCTGTTATAATTATTTTTTTCATTTTGATTTTCATTTAATAGTTAGAATGATGCGTTAATACCAAATGTGTATGTTTTTGGTATGGGAATAGGATTAAAATCAATCCTTTCCGGATCGGGGCCTAAATATTTTTTACTATCAAACCAGAATACATTTTCGGCCATCGCATAAAAACGCAATCCGGAAAAAACAGATTTTGGTTTGAGCGTATAACCCAACTGTATATTTCTTACTTTAAAGAATGAAGTGCTTACCATAAAGTAATCTGATGTTCTGCCTTCATTATTATTATCCTTGAGGGTTATGGACGGTATATTGGTATTGGTGTTTTGAGGTGTCCATCCATTGAATACGCCAGGGCCTACATTTTCCCTGCTGCGCATCAGATTATTAAAAAGTGTGTAAACATCAAATCCTGATCTGCCAGCAACGCCTGAACCAAAAATGGACAGATCAAACATTTTATAATTCATATCTATTCTTGCACCATATTCCAAATCTGGCAATGTAGTGCCAATCCATGTCCTGTCTAAATCACTAATTACTCCGTCATTATTAATATCTGCATAGCGTATCCTGCCCGGACCTGCGCCAATTTGTGTCGGCGCTTTATCCACTTCTGCCTGCGACTGAAACAGGCCATCTGTTTTAAAACCGAAAATATCAAACTGTGAATGACCAATGATAGTGTTCACCAGGTTTCCGGCATAAGCAGGACGAACTACTTCGGGCAGCTCTGTTATCTTATCCCTGAAATGAGCAAAATTGAGTTGCACATTATAACTGAAATCTCCTTTTTTCTGACCACGATAGCCTACCACAAATTCCCATCCCTTATTTGTTTTGGAAGCCCCGTTCACAGGTTTGGTTTGTCCTTCGCCCAATGCCGAAGCTACAGGTGGCGTAATGAGTATGCCTGTTGTCTTTCTTGAAAAATAATCGAAGGAGCCAAATATTTTATTTTGCAGTAAAGTAAAATCCAATCCTGCATTCACTTCATCAGTAGTTTCCCATTTCAACGCATTATTGGCGGCCTGGGTTTGCACAAAACCTGATGGCAGTGTACCTGTATTGGCGCCTGATAAAGAATAGGCCGTACCGATATTCATGTATTGTTCCCAGAAGCCGCCTACCAATTGCGATAATACTGTTCCATACCTTGTATCAAATAATCCAAAACGGCTTATATCACCAATTTGCTGGTTGCCCACACGACCAACACCAACTCTTAATTTTAATTCGGAGAACAATTTATTATTTGCCATGAATGCTTCCCTGTCTATTCTCCATCCTACCGAAGCGGCGGGAAAAATACCAAACCTGTTGTCTGCACCAAAGCGGGATGATCCATCACGGCGAATGGTAACCGCCGCCAAATATTTGTCTGAAAAATTATAATCAATACGTCCGAATAAAGAGTGCAACCGGTTACCGCTTGACCCGCCAAAAATGCTTGAATTGCCCGTACCTGAACTTAATGTAAAATAATCTTCGGTTTGAATGGCGAAGCCTTCTTTTCTGTTTACCTGGAAGTCAAAATCGGTTTTGATGTATTCAGTACCCGCTAAAAATTTGAAATTATTATCAGCGTTCAAATCCCAGTTGTATCGTACCGTATTGGAAAAAGTAGTACTTATCAATTTGTTCCGGTCTAATGTAAGGCTGTTGGTCGTCCTGTTAAAAGCGCCTTCTGTGAAAGTGGGCAAAATTACTTTACTTAAATACATTGCGTAATCTGTCCCAATACTCGACCTGAAAAATAAATTCTTGATGGGCTGAATTTCCACAAACACGTTACCGAAAGCTGTCAGCCTGTTTGCATTATCCCACCTTGACAAAAACTGCATATGCAAAGGGTTGTTTCTATCGGAATAACCACCGCCTGAAGCGCCTGCGAAAGTCTTTCCATCTTTTTGATAAACCGGAATGGTTGGCGCTAAAAACACTGCTAAGGCCGTTGTAGGGGCTCCGCCAATATCCTTTGAAGCCAGTGTTTCATCAGAATTAGCTACACGTAAATTAACACCAAATGAAACTTTGTTATTAAATGCTCTTGTAATGGCGTTGATGCTTCCGCTCAGTCGTTCGTAACCGGTATAGCGCAACATGCCGGTGTTTTTATAATGGCTAAGATTGATTTCCACTGATGAATTTCTACCACCAACTGAGGCGGTTAAACTGTTATTGGTTACAAGGCCCGTTTTATACATTACATCCTGCCAGTCTGTATTGCCGGCAGGTGTATTGGGATCACCACCAACAAATGGCTTAACAGTTACAGAATTTAATACCGGGTTATCAAAATCATTATTCCAGTTAAACTCATAGATCTCACCATAGGCATCTGTGGGGTTTTGCCTGTCGTTAACAGATGCCTGCCACAAAGCCTTTCCTCTGTCTGCAGCATTCAGCATATCAAACCTTACTGATTTTTCTGATTGCGCAGAAACGCTGCTGTTAAATTGAAAGTTTACTTTTCCTTCAGTGTTACCGCCGTTTCTGGTAGTAACGATAATGACACCATTTGATGCCCGGGAACCATAAATGGAAGCTGCCGAAGCATCTTTTAACACTTGCATTGAAGCAATATTTGCGGGATCCAGATTTTGAAATACTTCGGGCCTTGTGGTTGGCACACCATCTATAATATATAGCGGATCGGTATTTCCCAAAGTATTAGCGCCACGAATAAGTATCCTTGCATTGCTGCCGTTTGGCGAACCACTTCCCCTTTCAATATACAAACCGGCCACACGCCCCTGCAATGCCTGCATCGTATTGCCGGAAGTATTATTTTTTACAGGGGCCATATCTACCACGGCCACAGCGCCGGTTACGTCCTTTTTCCTTTGAGAAGTATAACCGGTAACAACCACCACTTCCTCTTCTTTTACACCTTCCTCCATTTCAATAGTTACGTTCTGATCGTCGTTTTTAATTTTTACGGTGAACGGTTTCATTCCTACATAAGAGAATGTCAAGTCATCACCCGCTGTTGCTTCAATGGAAAATTTTCCTGAAACATCTGTAAGCACTGTTTTATTTTTTGTTTGAACAGAAACGCCGGCAAGTGGTGTTTTTTCCGATTTACCGGTAACAGTGCCGGTAATGGTTTTTTGCTGGGCAAACGAAAAGATCGCCAGCAATAGAAGAGGCAACAAGAAAAATAATTTTCTCATAATCGTTGATTTTAAAAATGAATAATTAGTCAGGGTGCTATTTATGCGCAGAAGGAAAACTGGCGGAGCGTTAAGCCTCATTATTTTTTTCATGTACAGCAGTTTTTAGTTTATTAAATGAAAGCAGTGTCTTTATTTGAGATAAGTTTTTCGATTTCGCTAATGGTATATTCGGGCCAGCCACCTGTTTTAGAAGCCACCAAAGCCCCTAATCCGCTGGCAAAAACCAATGCTTCCTCCGGTTTTTTTTCATTGATTATTTGTGAAAGGAATGCGGCAAGGAAGGAATCGCCACTACCAATGGTATCGGCTACCTGTACTTTGAAACCAGGATGGCGGAACCAACTACCGCGAAAGTTTACAATAGCTCCATCGGCTCCCATCGTTACTATCACGGAACGGATTTTGAATTTATCCTGTATGAGTTGCATCCTCTCTTCAATGCTTTTGTATTCAGCAAACCAGCCGGTGATCAATTCCAGTTCGGACAGATTCATTTTAACGACATCGCATTTAGTCAATAATTCTTTTACGATTTTGCGGTTATAGTATGGTTGACGAAGATTAATGTCGAGTACTTTATGGCTTGCTATTTCCAGCAGTTGAAACAATGTTTCTTTGGATTTCTTATTTCGAGCCACAAGGCTGCCAAAAACAAAATAGCCTGCGTCTTTTACCAACGATTCTGTTGTTGCATCAAAATGAATATTATCCCAGGCAGCAGGAGCAACAATTTCATAGCTCATTTCACCATGCTCATTTGGGGTAGCATGAACAATGCCCGTTGGCGTATCATAATCCAACTGGATGAATTCGGTATTGATATTTTTGGCTTGAAGAATATCGAGCAAATCTTTTCCCCGTTTATCAACACCCACTCTTGTCAATAATGCAGGGCTTTCGCCAAGTTGGTGTAAATGATAGGCTACATTCATTGGGGCGCCACCGGGCACTTCTTTATCGGGCAGTATGTCCCAAAGTATTTCTCCGAAACAAACTAATTTTTTTGAAGACTTAACCATACAGCAATCGTTTTATTTTATTTCTAAAGTTGATTTCAGTTTGTCAACAGCAATTTTTTCTTTTCCCTTTGTTTTATTTAAAAGCCTTGCTTCTAATTGTTCAAGCGGCACGCCTTTGGTTTCGGGCATTTTAAATAGTACCCATAAAAGCTGAAGTATCATCATTAGTGCAAAAAACAGGAAGATCTTTGCGGGACCGATACTTGGGTTGTTGGCAAAAAAAGGAAATACGGCTGTTACCAATGCAGCCATTATCCAATGTACAGAGCTGCCCAGTGACTGGCCATAAGAACGAACCTGGTTGGGAAAAATTTCTGAAATAAATACCCAGATAACAGCTCCCTGGCCGATAGCATGTGATGCAATAAAAAAGAAAAGGAGGAACGGAACGATCATACCACCGAGGTATTGGAAATGAAAAGCAGCAGCAACAGCACCAAGCGATAATATATATCCTATTGAACCGATCAGCATTAGTTTTTTTCTGCCCAACCTGTCTATAAGATATAAACCAAGCATGGTGAAGACAAGATTCGCCAATCCTATGCCTGCACTTTGAAGAAAAGCAGCGCTTTTACCTATTCCCGCTAATTCAAAAACACGGGGAGCGAAATAGATGATGGCGTTTATACCCGACATCTGGTTAAAAAAAGCAATCAGAAAAGCCAATAAGATGGGAACAGTAAACCGTTTTTTAAAAAAAACAGAGAGGCTTGCTTTTTGTTTTTCTTCATCAATGGAACGATGAATGGAATCAATTGCTTCATCCACACCTTCGGGATCTGAAACCTGTAATATTTCACGGGCTTTCTGGTACTCCTTTTTATGTACCATCAACCAGCGTGGACTTTCCGGTACAAAAGACATCAGGATAACAAATAAGATAGCCGGGAAAGCCAGTATTCCCAGCATCCATCGCCAGGCATCCTCACCAATACCACTCATTAAATAATTAGAAAAATAAGCCAGTAGTATTCCAAATACAATATTGAATTGAAAGGTGGCGACTAATTTACCTCTGTTCTTGGCCGGGGCAATTTCAGAAATGAATAAGGGAGCCACCACAGAGGAAGCACCAACACCCAATCCGCCCAAAAACCGAAAGCTCATAAAAGATATAACCCCAGAAGCCAGGGCTGATCCAACTGCAGAAACCAGGAAAAGTAATCCAATGCCGAGCAATACTTTCTTTCTTCCATATTTTTCTGCGGGTATCCCACCGAACAATGCACCTATTATAGTACCATATAATGCAGAGGCGATTGCCTGTCCGTGAACTACATCACTTAGCTCCCATAATTTTTGGATTTCCTGTTCAGCTCCGGAGATTACTGCCACATCCATACCAAAAAGAAGTCCGCCTAATGCTACAACGATACTCCAAAAAATCAGTTTCTTATTCATATGATAATCGTTTGAATAATTAAATATAGCTCACCAATACAGGGAGATAGTTTTAAAATAGTTTCAATTGTTTGTCATTTAGATTCATTTCAATAAAATATTGTAATTAGCTTGTTATTAAACAATTACATAAAAAATAGCCTCCCCTATCCTATCAGACAGTTTCGACTCCATGTCATTAGCTTTTGAATTCATTGCATGGTTGTTCTAATTTTTTTCCTTAAAAGTCATTTTTCAAAAAGGATGATTTAATTTTAAAGTAATTTTAGATTGTTTGTCCCATGCATTCATTACTTTTTTGTAACTGCTTCTACTTATTCAGAAAAATTGTCAGCTTTGCATTTTACTTTTATGCAGGCATGTTCCTTTTGCAATCCTGTACCAATGAAAGCAGGTCGCCCAAATACAGAATTGGTTTTTCGCAATGTGGGGATGCAGATAAATGGCGGAAGTCTATGCTGACTGAAATGAACAGGGAGCTGACCTTTTTTCCTGAACTGGAATTGATCTATAAGCAGGCTGATGATAACAGTTCGAAACAAGTGAAACAGGTAAAAGAATTACTGGCAGAAAATATTGACTTGCTGATTATATCACCCAACGAAGCACAGCCATTGACCCCCATTGTGGAAGAAGTTTTTAATAAAGGCATTCCAGTTATAGTGGTGGACCGGAAAATAGCTTCGACCTTATATACTAATTATATCGGGGCCGATAATTACCAGATCGGTAAAATGGCCGGCGAATATGTTGCTTCCTTATTAAAGCAAAAAGGAAATATTATTGAAGTAACCGGTTTGCCCGCTTCATCTCCGGCTATAGACCGTGAAAGAGGTTTCCGAGATGGAATCAAACCATTTCCGGATCTGAAAATTATCCAAAAGCTGAATGGAGGCTGGGTAAAGCCCAAAGCCAAACAAGCCATTGCAGGCCAAAACGAACAGTTGCTCCGTACCGATTTGATCTTTGCGCAAAATGATGTAATGGCGCTTGGCGCATACGAAGCAGCAAAAAATGCCGGCAATGATCAAGTAAAAATTATTGGTGTAGATGCTTTGCCCGGATCAGGTGCCGGAATGGAATTTATTTCAGATAAGATATTGACCGCTTCTTTGTTGTACCCAACCGGTGGTGCGGAATCTATACGGAATGCATTAAAAATACTAAACCACCAATCGCTCCCTAAACTAACCATACTGCAAACCCTGGTAGTGGATTCCACGAACGTGCAGATGATGAAACTGCAAAGTGATAAAATATCCAGCCAGCAAAAAGATATAGAGCAACAGTCCGGAATAATCACCGAACAAAAGAGGGTCTATAATAACCAGCAGACATTTGTTTATATTCTTGCTTGTTTACTGGGGTTAGCCATTTTTTTGGGAAGCCTATTATTCTATTCCCGCAGGCTCAATAAAATGATTAATAAAAAGCTGGCTCATCAAAATGAAGAAATATCACACAACAGCGAAAAACTGGTTGAAATGTCCGCCAAAGCGGAAGCGGCCCATGAGGCAAAATTGAACTTTTTTACCAATATATCACATGAGTTCCGGACTCCACTTACGCTTATCACAGGACCGGCTGAAGAAATGCTCAAACACCCCAAATTGCTTCCTCCAGTTCGCCAGCAACTTTCATTGATCCATAATAATGCGATGCGCCTGTTAAGATTAGTGAACCAATTAATGGATTTTCGGAAAATTGAGTTTAATAAGATGAAAGTAAGGGTGGCTGAGACCGACCTTGTGTCTTTTATAAATGATATAGTGCTGGTTTTTCATGACTTAGCCGCTAAACGAAATATTGACTGTAGGTTGCTCACAAAAGAACGCTCCCTTCCGGTATGGATTGACGTGGGCATCATGGACCAGGTATTGTTCAATTTATTGTCCAATGCTTTTAAATTCACGGACTACAATGGATCTGTATTGGTGAGTATTGAGAAAAACAATGAAACAAACCAGGCCATATTGCAGGTAGAGGACACAGGTATTGGAATGACGGAAGAAGATCAACAACATGCTTTTGAAGTTTTTTACCAGGGCGACCATGATAATCATAAAGGATCAGGCTTGGGGCTGGCGCTTACAAAAGAACTGGTAACGCTGCACCACGGCAGCATTACTGTAAAAAGTAAAAAAGGAAAAGGCTCTGTGTTTACAATCAACATCCCTTTAGGGAAAAAACATTTTGAAGAAGATGAAGTAAAAGAACAGACAACACCGGATTACCTACATGAAAATGAAACTAATTTTCTTTTTCCAGACCTGTTTCCCGTCAGGGCTTTTGAAAATACAGAAGAACAAAAAGAAGTTCATGTAAAAGAATCTACCATCCTAATCATTGAAGACAATCCTGAATTAAGACAGTTTCTTAAAATACAGTTGGCTGACAATTACGAAATTGTAGAAGCAGACAACGGCATTACCGGTTTGCAATTGGCTTTTGATAACCTTCCGGACCTAATTATTTGTGATATAATGCTTCCGGGAAAAGATGGGATCACTTTGACTAATCAATTAAAAGGAGATATACGAACAGGTACTATTCCTGTTATTTTATTGACAGCCAAAGCATCCGCCGAACAGCAGGCAGAAGGCATGAAATGTAAAGCCGATGCCTATATTACCAAACCCTTCAATTTTTCTTTTCTTGAAAACAGCATCATAAGCCTGTTAGCTAATCGTTATAAACTAAAAGAATATTTCAGCTCAGGCATTCCTGCCGAGATACGGAGTTCTGGGCATAATCAAACTGAACGGAAATTTATTGCAACATTCAAAGCAATAGTTGAAAATAATATCGCCAATGATAAGTTTGCCATTGAAGACATTTGTAAACAAATGACTATTTCAAAAGTGCAGCTTCACCGTAAAATAAGATCGCTTCTCAATAGTACTATCAATGAATATATACTAACAGTGCGTTTGCAAAAAGCAAAATATTATCTGCGGCATGAAGAATTAAGCATTGCAGAAGTAGCCTATAAAACAGGGTTTTCTTCACCTGCTTATTTTTCCACTGTCTTCAAAACAAAGCTGGGGGTATCGCCTACGGTATTTAAAGAAAGGCCGGTGGAAACAAAAGCGAAGGAGTAATAGATAGAGTTGAAATCGACAATCTTATTTTATCCTTAAAAGGCAACGCAACTCCAATGCCTTTTTTTTACATCTCTTTTATTTCTACTTACAGTTCCTTTTCGTAATCGTTTTGGGGCGTACGTAAACCAGAAGCAAAGTGTGACAAGACAATTTCAGTATCGAGATTGTTTGCATTTTTGTTTTTATTTATGCAGTTAGTAAAAATGCGGGTTGGCTGGCTTTTGTAAACCACCTCATCAATGCAGCATAGGACGATGTGTTAAGTGAAAAGCGATGGACTGATTTTTCAAAAGGGTATATTGCCAGCCAACTAAAAAAAAACTACGACACGAAGCCATCGGCAGTACTTAAAAAGCACAAGCCATTTTTTTTTACTAGAAGGTATGCAATCGATATGTTCTACACTTCTGTTCGAGGGTTTTGCTGATTCCCGATTGAGTATCTTAAAAAAAAACAGCATTGATAATCAATGCTGTTTGTTGACCCATAAGGATTCGAACCTTAACTAACTGAACCAAAATCAGTAGTGCTACCGTTACACCATGGGTCAATCCAAATCCAATCTTTCAATTGGGGTTGCAAAAATAGGGAAAAATTTTTTTCATTTCCAAAGGTTGACAGATTTTTTTTCTGGCTTTCTAAAAATCGGATCCAGCGCTCATCAATTTTTTTCCAGCATCGCTTTCTCCAATTTCCAACCCCTCACCAGCCTCCCTCCCATTTTTATATGATGAAAATAATTCTCATTGTCCTCATACACTTTTTGGTAGCAAAGAATTTGCAGGATGACATATATTCTTCTGTACAAGTGTGCGACGCAACGAAGATGCCATCTGTTTTTTGCTGAAACCATAAAAAAGGACATGCCTTTTGTCCCTATTTTGTTTCTATGAACCATTGAAGCTTTTTATTACATTTGCAGGGAACACAATTTATCATCTTAAATAATTTTTTTTCAAATGAAAGTTACCGTAGTTGGCGCTGGTGCAGTAGGTGCAACCTGTGCCGATAATATCGCCCGTAAAGAACTAGCATCAGAATTAGTTTTATTAGACATTAAGGAAGGCGTTGCCGAGGGCAAATCAATCGACATGATGCAAACCGCAGCCCTGCTGGGTTTTGATACTAAAATAAAAGGTGTTACCAACGATTATGCAGCCACTGAAAACTCAGATGTAGTGGTGATCACCTCCGGTCTGCCCCGTAAGCCAGGCATGACTCGCGAAGAACTGATTGGTGTAAATGCCGGCATCGTAAAGAGTGTGACAGAGAACATCTTAAAACATTCTCCCAATACCATCATCATTGTGGTTTCGAACCCAATGGATACCATGAACTATCTCACTTTTAAAACTTCTGGATTACCTAAACACAGAGTCATCGGCATGGGTGGCGCACTGGACTCTGCACGTTTCAGATACTATCTTAGCCAGGAACTGAAATGTTCTCCCGCCGATCTAAACGCTGTAGTGATTGGCGGACATGGCGACACTACCATGATTCCACTGATCAAACATGCCACCTGGGGAAGTACTCCGGTGACCAATTTCCTGACCGAGGAGCAACAACAAAAAATTGTAGCCGCTACAATGGTGGGTGGCGCTACGCTTACTAAACTCATTGGCACATCGGCCTGGTATGCACCCGGTGCAGGTACTGCCGCTATGGTGGAAAGCATTTTGCGCGACGAAAAGAAAATCATTTCCTGCGGTGTGTATCTGGAAGGAGAATATGGGCAAAACGACATTTCGTTGGTGGTTCCAGTTACCCTTGGCCGCAACGGATGGGAACAAATCATCGACTTCAAAATTAGCGACGATGAGCAGGCCACTTTCAACAATAGTGCCGATGCCGTAAGAACGATGAACGATGTGCTGAAAACATTGTAAGAATCAACTTTTATTTTTTCTACAAGCTCCAGCCTTTGGGTTGGAGCTTTTTGTTTTATATTTGTTTTCAGCATATGAATATATGTCATCACTATTGCAACAGTTTATCCCGCCTATGCGGGACTCCGTTTAGCAGATGTGCATATAGCAGCTCACCCCTAATTCATTATCCTAACTACAAAAACCAGTTGAATTTGAAAAACCTTGTCATCGCTTTTCTTATCGGGATTTGCACACTATGGTCAGCCAATTCCCAGGCACAGCACATCATACAACCCGGCTTCGATCCACAGGAATACATCACGCTGCTTTCACTGGGTTTTTTTGGCAGCAGTATGCCCGACAGCAACCTCCGCAAAAACTACAATGAGCCTTATCAAAAAATCTATACTTCTCCCGAAGTAGGACTAAAGAATAAATGGTGGCTTTACCAGCGCAATGACAAAGTGGGAGCCATTTTCATTAGAGGGACCATTGGCGATAATGTGAGCTGGGCTGCTAATTTTTATGCGGGCATGATTCCGGCAAAAGGAAGTTTACAACTCAATGATTCCACTACATTTCCCTACCAATTAGCAACAGATGAAAAAGCCAACGTACATGCAGGCTGGACAGTGGCACTGGCATCAATGGCTCCGGATATGGTAGCCAAAATAAAAGACTTGTACAACCAGGGAGTAAAGGATTTTTATATAGTAGGTCATAGTCAGGGAGGAGTAATAGCCTTTCTCACCCGCTCCTATTTTCACTATCTGCAACAGAACGGCGAACTCCCCAAAGACATTCTGTTCAAAACCTATTGCAGTGCTGCCCCCAAACCCGGCAATATGTACTATGCCTACGATTTTGAATTTATCACTAAAGGAGGTTGGGCCTATACTATTGTCAATGCTGCCGATTGGGTACCCGAATCGCCCTACACCATACAACGCATTCAGGACATGAACCCGCTCAATCCTTTGGTCAATGCCAAGCAATTATTGAAAAAACAAAAATTCCCGCTCAGGTTTGTTGGAGGCATCATCTACAACAAAGCCAACCGAAAACCCCGCAAGGCACAGGAATTATATACCAAATACCTTGGCGAGAAGGTATATAAGTTAGCCATAAAAAAAGCAATGCCTCAGCTAAAACAACCTCAATATGTGGAATCCGTAAACTACATGCGGGCAGGTAGTCCCGTCATCCTCCTTCCAGATGAAGCCTACCGCCAACGCTTTCCTGACAATGGCAAGGACTTCTTTCTCCACCATCATTTTGCACCTTACTACTTTTTATTGAAAAGACAATATTTGAGTCAGGGGGAGTGAAGCGAGGTAGCGGATTGAGGGGTGGTTTTGATCCACTTTTCAAAAAGAGAAAGCCTGTCTTTTACAATTTCGATGCGGTATTTATTGTGTGTCATCCAGACAAAAGGACGTTTGTATTTCACAATATGATTTTTCATAATCAAATGATCATTCCCATTAGAAATAAAAAAGTTGATTCCAGATTTCTGAAGTATCTGATGCAGTTCTCCCCATGAACATTTTACAATAATAGATGATTCATTTTTTAAACATATTTCTTTGTAACTGGAATTTTTCCAATACTTGATTATACAAACAATACTTTCCAGAGTAACCCGATGTGATTTTCTAGAGATATCAGTAAACCAGATAATAGTTTCTTTCAGGCTCCTTGTACTTCTTAGTTTTGCCTCTTCCAAATAGCCGCCCAAATGTAGTCTCAGGCATTCCCACAAAGGTTTTACAAGATATTTATCAATAGAGAAATTATTGATTATCTCCTGTGGAATTTCCGGGTTATCACTTTGATATCCAGTATTGAAAATGATATAAGGATTGTAATCAATAATATTGGTAATAGATCTTAAAACATCGTAAGCAGATCCTCCTTTTAGTGCCCAATCAAGAAAGATTAATGGAGGCCTTTTTTGTTGAATGATTTCTAAAGCCTCAGCAATGTGTAAGGCAAAGCCACAGCAATCCCATTCAGGATATTCATCTACCCGCTGTTTTATCCCCAGACATACTTTTGGGCTATCTTCTACAATAAGGTAAGTGAGTTTTGGCATAGTTTAGTTTTTAATATTAGGTGTAAACTCGTAGTGATATTCCTTAGGAATCCGTACAATCACAGTTGTTCCTGTACTGTTTGCAGGATGATCTACATAAGTGATTTCTATTTTTCTATGATTAAGCACATTCAGAATGGAAATAATTTGAGCAAGGTTTTTTGTGCCGGTACCATTGGTTTTATAAGATTTAAGCATCTTTACTGCTTCTCTTCCAATACCGTTATCTGAAATTTTTAATACCAAAAATTCCGATTCGTCAGTTATTTCAATTGAAAGAATATAAGGTGCTGACGACTTATTCCTTAGGCCATGTAAAAGCGCATTTTCCACATGTGTTTCAACAATACCTAAAGGAAGGTTCAATTGACTATGCTTTTCCAGAATTGTCTTCCCTTTGCAGGAATATTCCAAATCGGGTATATACATAATTTGATGAATCTTGATAACGTTTTCAACCAGTATCCATTCATTTTTCAAACTATGAAATACTCTTTTTTGCAATGACTGATTAAAAATCAAATTAATGCTCTCTCCTAATCTGCTTAATATTCTTTCTGCATCAGGGTAATCTTTCATATCTGCCCCTATAGTGTTCAATGCGTTTAGGATAAAATGAGGCCGAAACTGACTACTGAGCGAAACAAGGTTCAAATGACTCAACTCTTTTTCCTGAATCGCTCTTTTTTTGCTTGCTATAAACCAAAAAACAACAGGAACAAAGAATGCACTGGAAACCATGAGCCAAAACCACCAACGCTCCCATAGGTAAGGATTGATAATGATATTATACTTATACCTCGAAGTACTGCCATCCTGTTCAAACACCTCAATATAAAAATGATATAACCCATCATGTAGATTTTTATAGGTAAATGAACTTTCATTTCCAACAAGGGTAAACTGTAACTTCTCCCCTGCCTGTAAAAATGCTGTTCTGGTAAAACGAGGTAAACAATCGGGACTAAGATATTGAAAGGCAATATCAAAACTATTTTGTCCCGGTTTCAATTTCACAGCTTTCACCTCGCTTAAGTCAGTACGGCTACTATCTACCTTTAAGAAAGTATCCATCTTCACTTTGTAAACGGGGGTTTGCATCCACCTGGCTATATTCCATTGGTAAAGCATGTCGCTTGTACTAAACCACACGGTACTATCTTTATTAGAAACCAATAGCGTATTTTGCTCTGTATAACTTGTAAGAGCAGCCTCTTGCGGATTCAAATAGCGTAGGAGGATCTTCCTTTTATGATAAAAGCTATCTAAATTTAGCAGACAAATTTTGTCATAGCAACCCATCAAAAGCCAATTTTTATAGATTGCTAAGGAAGTAATTCTTTTAGTTTCATTTAATATAGGATGGTTTATTCTTCGGGCTGATTTTGGTGAAGGAATGCTTTTATAATCATTATAGTACCACAAACCATTATCACCTCCCATCCACACTGTTCCCCGATCATCAGTAAGACTACTTATAAATCCAAAAGGTGTTTCATTCTTTCTGGCATCAAAAGAAATTGCTTTGTGCCGAACCGGATCATACACCGCAAAACCCTTTTTGGGATGTCCCATCCAAATTCTCCCCATTGAATCTTCAGTTATAGTAGCCATTCCAAAAGGTTGAATTCCGATAGTGCTATCCAATACCTTCCAGGATACCGTTGGCTTATCAATTTCCGACGTATCACAATAATAAACCGGATAACCAATAGCAGCGGTAGGATAATACACCCTGTTTCCTTTTGGTGCGTGGTATAAATAAAAACCAGTAGGGAGTTGTGGTTTCAACTTTGTACGATGATTCCAGCTTTCATATTTCAATATCCCTCCATCGCCTTCACCTACCAGATAAATTTTACCATCATAACTGAGGCCAGCATTCATAAAAGAAAAAGGCTCCTTATTATTGTTGTATAGTACGGCGACTTCTTTATTTTTCTTTGTGCTTCCCAAAACACTCAGCCGGAATTGGTAATTGCCTGCCCATATTTGCCCCTGGTCATCTTGCACCAAAGAAAAAACACTGTTTGAGTTATCATGGCTAAAAATTCTTGGGTACTTTTTAATATTGTAGAAAACACGCAAAGGCTTGTTCCCAGTTAATACTGTAATAAAGGGATAGTAGTAGTTACGCACTATTTTATTAATCTTCTCTTTAGTTTCAAATGTGATCATTACTGGGTCCTGCCCATTATCATTCATTTCGAAATAACTGTAAATCCCATTCATAGTTGAATACATCAAACCGCTGACAGCGGGATTCAATAATTGAAAATATTGATTGAAAGTTTTTGGATTTAGGGGAATAAAATTGCCTGTTAAACTTTCCAAAATCGCTTCCAGTTTCTTTTTCTCCAATTTTGTTTGTTCTCCAGACATCCCATAGAAATAATTAAAATATTGCCACTGCATTTCTTCCGGGACTTGTCCTTCATAGACATAATTTGAATTAATAAAATCAATTATGTATATTTTTTGTGCTTTCAAAACGCCAGGAACAGCAACAAAGAACTTGTTACTAAAAGTGAAACAGGACTTAACATCTTTTATCTTTATTTGATTGAAATTTGAAATATTAGCGACAGCCTTCCATTTATACCCAATAAACTCGTAAAGGACAATTTCCTTTTCCAAAAATTGAAGAGAAAATAATCTACTGCCTTTATCCTGTCGATCAACCAGAATGGAATGTACCAGATTGTGAGTTGTTTGAAACAGCACTCGATCCTCTTTTACAATATCAATACTATGGTTGTATTCTGAAAGCCATAACTCATCATTGGGTCTCAGCAAAAGGTTTACACCATTGGATAGGTTATTCAGGTTGGGTATATATCTAAAAAAATTATTACCAGTAAGATGCAGTGTACCAAAAAAGTCCTTTGCATAAATTTTTCCGGATGCGGATTGAGCAAAAGCCTGCACATAGTTGTTCCCTGGAAATCCATCCTTTTCGGTCAGGATGTAAGTATTAGCCACCCCAGCCGGTTGGGAGGGCTGGCCAATTACAACCTCCCAAACCATTAAAAACAGTATGAAAATATGGCAACGCATCCTTTTCCAAATCTACAAATGTTTTTGAATTGGAAATTCCGACTTACACATCCTTTTTTCCGACTTATGAGCTTCAAAGTACTTTTAAAAGGTATCCTGGATAACTTTAAGTGGAAATAAGCAATGCCTGTTTCGTTTGCCATGAGAAGTTTCATCGAAAAAAAATCAAACTATTAGCTCGAGCAAAACTCAAAAAGACATCATCAATTTCGCTAAAACCTGCATTGCATGGGGAAGCCGAAAACCAGAAATTTAAAAGAGTAGGCGAAATATAAAAAATCAAAAATTATGACAATTGTTATTATTCTTTTACTTATTGGAGGGTATATTTATTGGAATGGAATATCGGAACCTGCTGAATTAAAGAGATTATTAGTAGGCAAAACACAAGAACAACAAGACGTAATTAAGTATTTTTTTGGTAAAGGTGGATTTTTGACAAAAAGAATTTCCGATGCAGAATATGATAATTTGGTTGCTAACAAAGCTGGACAAACCGATTTTAAACAGAAAGCACTAAACAAAATTGGAGTTGATGAATCAGAGGTAAGAGAAATAGAACCTGTGAATTTTCAATGGTATGATTTTGATAATAGTACCTATGACAAAAAAGGAGCTGATAATATTTGGCGTTCATCCGCATATGAAATTACGTGGATGTTTTTTAGTGGTAGTCAAATTATGGTGTATCAATATTTGTTTCATATGGACAAATCGGAAGTAAAGGAAAATACCGAGGAGTATTTCTATAAAGATGTAGTAAGTTTTTCTACAAGAACAGGTACTGTGCAGTCGAAAACTGGTAATGCACAAATTAATACTAACGTATTTAGAATAAACCTACCAGGTGATAATTTTGAAACTGCAATTAGAAGCTCTGATGATAGTGTAGAAAGAGTTATTCAAGGTATGAAAGCAAAACTTAGAGAAAAGAAAAGTTAATGATCATAATTATGAAATTCAAAGGATTAAAGGTCCTTTGGATTTAACTTTTTATACCAAATTTTATGGGACTATTCAAAAATAAAAATCCAAATGAAACAGCATTTTCGGGGGGTAAAAAACATTGGGCTGATGTAATTAAAAATACTGGACTCGGTGAACTTTTAATTTGGCGACAGCCAGAGGAAGATTTTAATATAAATTCTACTCTTATTGTTATGCCGGGCGAAGAAGCTATTTTTATAAAAGGCGGAACAGTAGAACAAACCTTTGAAAATGGAACGTATAAACTGTCAACAGAAAATTATCCTTTTATTAGTCGTTTAAGAAACGCTTTTACTGGTGGGATAAGTACCTTTAATTGTGTCGTTTATTTTGTTCGCAAGGCTCACTCCGAAGAAATTTTGTGGGGTACTGATTCTCCAATTCAGGTGCGTGACAAAATGCTTGGAATTGCAACCAAACTTAAAGCAAGAGGAGCATACAAAATACAGATTGACAACCCTGTCAAATTCCTTGAAAAACTTATTGGTAATAATGTGCCTTTTCAATTTCAAGAAGAACTTAGTAAGTATTTCATAAATGAGTTTCAAAGTAAAATCAAATCAAGCATTACAAGGGCTGCAAACGAATCAACGCAAGAACTTATAGAAATTGAAGCTCGTTTAGATGAATTTGCAGATGCAATAAGTCCATTCATGCAGGAAACGCTTAGTGATTATGGATTAAAATTAGTCAAGTTCTCCATTGCAGCAATCAATATTGATGATGATGAACTTAGAAGGCGTTATGATGAAATTGGAATGGAGGCCATTGCAAAAATGAGGAATGCACAAGCAGACAAATCTGCCATCGGCATATTGGGTGATGATTGGACAAAACAACAACAGTTTGATATACTTAAAAGTATTGCTAGCAATGAAAGTGGGGGAGGAATTGCTTCTGCGGGTGCAGGATTAGGTATGGGGTTAGCTGCTGGAGGAATGTTTGGAAATATGGTTCAGCAAACTTTTAATCAATCTCGACAACCAACAAACGCTAATCCTGTTGAGAGTATCAAACAACTTAAAGAATTGTTTGATATTGGAGCAATAACCCAGGAGGAATTTGATACCAAAAAAAAGGAAATATTAAGTAAAATGTAAGCAAGTTGGAACTTATGGAAAAATTAAAATTTTTCTGGTATTTATTGAATTCTATCTTTTTGATCGTTTTTAATATCTATTTCTTTCTACTTAAAGGAACTGAACAGCCAACCTCTGTCTGGATCTCTTATGCATCTATACACCTTGCGTATTTAATGTTTCTACTAACTCCATTATTTGTTAGAAAAGGTAGTTATTCTGCTGACTATGGTCACCCTTTATTTGTAATAACAACCATTTACTTTTTTTTAGCACTTGCGATTGGAGTTTTTTTTATGATACTCTCATCTAAAACTTATACCGTTGTATTATTGGTTCAGATTACGATTGTCGCAATTTTTGCAGTTCTATTTCTAGCCAATTTGATTGCCAACAAACATACGGCAGACAATATTGAAAAGCATGAAGAAGAATTAAAATACGTGAAAGAATCCACCTCAAGACTTGATGGATTATTAAAACGAATTTCTGACAAAGCGACTCGAAAAAAAGTTGAAACGGCTTATGATTTGATACATAGCAGTCAAGTTAAATCATCCTACAAAGTAAAATTATTTGAGCAAGATGTTATCTACGAGATTGGCAAACTTGAAAATGCCTTAACACAAACTAATATTGAGACTATTCAATTGATAGTAGATAAAATCTGCAATTTAGCTAATGAAAGAAATAGACAATTAAAACTTATGAACTAAAAAATAGAACTGTAAATATGGGTCAACAAATAGTAGAATTAACATGTCCCGGCTGTGGCGACCGAGTTACAACAGGACAAACTGAATGCAAATTTTGTCATAAACCAATAGTAATTTCGACTTTCAACAGTGTGTATTCAATGCCAATTCCAGAGGTAAATAAATACGCAAACGAATATCGCAAGGCACTTTCAGACAATCCTGACAATAAAGACTTGAACACATCAATAGCAATGTGTTATTTGAAATTGAAATTGTATGATAAAGCTCTTTCAGCTTTTGAAAAAGCAATTGAAGACAATTTTGACAATTCAGAAACATTTTTTTATGCAGCAGTTTGTTTATTACAAGGCAATAAGGCTTTTCTGACACAACGCCCGACAATTGACAAAATTGAAGAATATATAAATGCAGCGTTGATGATTGAACCCAAAGGTATTTACTATTACTTCTGGTCGTACATAAAATACGATTATTTCAATCGTAAATTTTTTAACACAAAACCGACCTATCAAGAGACATTTCAAATGGCTAATGATAACTATGTTTCAGCATTTGACAAAGAACAACTTTTTTCAATTTTAGGAGTTCCAAAACCGGAGTGTATTTAATTCTATAAATATTTAAAGGGTTTCGTTAGCTGGTTTTCGGTATTCTCACCAATATTAGTAGTGTTTACCATTATTTTTCTGTTATCAGTTTTTCAACAAGCAATTAAGAAGTTGTAAAAGTTGGTAAACTTGTGAATACATCCATTCTTAATGCACAATACCAGTTTATGAATATACCCATTTTGCTGGTGATCTAAAATTATCATAAAAAAAAAATCACACCCCTTTTTTCAGCCTCTTAAACATATTCCCTACTTTTGCCTTCTATCCGACTATAAATATCGGAATTACGATTGCAGAACATGAAAAGATTCAACACATACTTCAATTCGAATCAACACTTATCCGTTTCCGGATGATGTGATCATTCTACATTTTCAACAAACTTTTGACTCCTACAGCCATTGGCGTGTCTGGTACTGAACGCAGTTTCCGACAGCATTAAAAAATGGCCTGTAGCCACATGTGCAGTTCTTTGACATAGTGGGGTCTTTTCGTTTGGCTTGAAAGAGCGCCAAAGCCTGACCCGCATTTATTTTTTGCCATGCCCTGCACTTGCATGGCCAATGAGTATGGAACAAAATGTTCCATAAGGGCAGTCACATGTGACTATTGACCTGTAGGTGTACAGTCAAAATTTTTTATTACACAATCAAAAAAAATAATGAAGATGATCACCTCAACAGTAAATAACGAGAAGTTACTATTGGCCTTAACCATAGTAGAAAAATTAAAAACGGAGTATAATATTCATCGGTTTGCATCTTTTAAGAATGCCGACTTTGTTGTGAAGTCGTTGTTGCTCGAATTCAAAATAAAATTTGTTTTCACCTCCAATGAATATAAACACAACATAAAGCTTTACAATAAAGGAATTGTAAAATGGCAGGACTTACGAAGTATTTCACAAAAAATCTTTCTTGATAAATTGAAAGAATGTAATAACAATGAGATTGATCTATTTTTCGGAATTAAAAGAATAGTATCTCCTAGAAAATAGACTACCATCTTTTTGCTTTGCCTTCAATTTCGAATCACAAAATCCAACACATAAACCCTTTGGTCAATCTATAGGTAAACTCAAAATTTTATATTATGAAAAATTAGACATCACTCGAACTTATTCCAGGTGAAACGCCCATGAATATTTTTTTTCACACAGGAGGATGTATATCAAACGTTCCATCCGACCAATAAAAAATAAAAAATATACGGTTGAAATATTCTTAAGAATATATGAGGAACAATGGATACTCTTTTTAAACGATCCGACCAATTTAAATCACTATTCAACATTGGTGGATATTACGACAGAATTTGATAGAAGATGGATACGTCCAACTCTGGCTTTCAAATTACTTTTTCAAAACTTTAAAGGTGGTAATATTTCCAAAGCTGAATTTATGGATTTAAGTATAGATCTTAGTATAAAGAAAAGAAAGGAATTGGGATTGTGCGTGTAAAGTCAGGTGGCAGCTAAGGACAAGCTCATTGAGTGTGTAGTGAAGTAAATAATAGCGGTACACTTACCTGCAGATGATGCTTCACTAAACACTTCACTAACTTAATTTAAACCTATTACCCACAAACGTACATGAAATTTTTCATTCATAAAATACACAAAGGATGGATGAAAAATTTTATGGAAGTTCCTCTTGGCCAAAAAACGATAATAAATATTCAAGAGTAATTATTCAAACGAAAGAAATTAAAATGAACGCAAATTTTAACTTAGACCGTTTTTTACATGCGCAAGAGAGCAGCTATGCACTTGCTTTAGCCGAGATGAAAACCGGTGAAAAAAGATCGCACTGGATGTGGTTTATTTTTCCGCAAATAGCCGGATTAGGCAATAGCAGTCATGCAAAATATTATGCTATTAAAAGCTCAAAAGAAGCCGTCGCTTATCTGCAACACGAAATATTGGGCCAACGGCTGATTGAAATTTCAAAGGTTGTATTAGACATCGCAGGAAAATCTGCTTATCAAATCTTTGACCATCCAGATTATTTGAAATTCAAATCCTGTATGACCCTTTTTGCAACTTTACCCGACACAGAACCAGTTTTTCTAAAATTGCTCGACAAATTTTTTGATGGGAAAAAAGATGAAATGACCCTCTATATTTTACAAACGGAATAAAGTATTCATTTGAAAATTAAGTGCTGTACTGATAATTTCAAAACTATCTTTTCAGGTCATGAGTAACACATTAAATGGCTACACCCTCTCCGCCGCCGCACCAAAAAACTGCTCCAGTTCTGCAAACATGTTTTTAAAAACAGGTATAACTACACCCATGCTATCCACAACGGCTCTGCCAATGGGCTTGATGAACTGGTAGGTAAGGGATTTTGTTTCGGTGTTTGCAGGCAATAGTTCCAGCTTGTTTACATAAAATAAAATCACTCCAAAAAAGGAAAGATACATGAGGCCAAAGAAAAGTATGCCGCCAATTTTGTCCACCCAGCCTAGCAGAATTGTTTCGGTAAATTTCTGCAATAACCGGGCAATCATCCGAACTATAATTACTGTGAGGGCAAATACAATAAGAAAAGATATAAACGGCAACCACCGGCCTGCTACATTTGCACTCTCGCCAATTTTGGCGGCTACTACTACTGATAATTTCATGGCTGCCGCCAGCCCTACCATCAGCGAAAGAAAGGAACCTACCCCTGCGATGAGTCCCATTCGATAACCTCGAAAGGCAGCGAACGACAATAGTATCATCACTATGATATCAATGATCAATTTCTGTCAATTATTTTGCGGCCAATAATTCTTTTACCATTGCTGAAATGGCTTTCCCATCAGTCTTTCCGGCCAATACCTTGGTGGCAGCACCCATCACTTTTCCCATGTCTGCAGGAGAAGCAGCACCAGTTTCAGCTATTATTTTTTCAATAGCCGATTTCAATTCATCGGCAGAAAGTTGGGCTGGCAGGTATTTTTCAATCACGGAAATTTCCTGACTTTCTTTCTCCGCCAAATCGGGTCTGTTTTGAGTCTGATAGATTTCCAAAGAATCTTTTCTTTGTTTCACTAATTTTTGCACCAGCTTTGTTTCCTCTTCGGTACTCAGGGCATCCTTGGCACCTTCGGCTGTTTTAGCTATTAGAATGGCTGCTTTCACAGCACGAAGACTGGTTAAAGCCACGGCATCTTTTGCCAGCATGGCTGTCTTAATATCTGCATTGATAGTTTGCTCTAATGACATTTCCTCTTTTTTTTACCGATTAATTATTTTCTTTCTTTTCTATTTCCTTTAGCTGCAGCGGGTCTGCTTTTTTCTACCCGTCCACCAAACCTAGAAGGCTTATGGTCTCCGGTTTTAGGTGTCTGAAATTTACCATTTGACCTGGGTTTGAAGCCTTCCTTTTTTTTGTCTTCAAATTTATTTCTATTGCTTGGTCCATCAAATTTATTGGCACGCGAAAAAGGGGCTTTCCCTCTGGATTGTTCCCTGCTAGCTTCCTCGCTTTTAGGTTTGCTATATATTCGCTTGCGTTGTCCAGCAGTTTTTGTACTGTCTTTATCCTTTAGAGGTCTAGGCGTTTCCGTCATGGCATCAGGAATATTGTCTGCTTCTCTTTGCTTTTTTTTCTTGTTTTCCTTGCCAAAATATTTAAGGATTCGCACTTCCTTCTCGTTGAGAAAACGATACTTACCACGTTCCACATTTTTCTTTGTAAGCCCCGCAAACATTACTCTGTCCAGGTTTTTTATTTCATACCCCAAACTTTCAAAAATGCGTCTAACTATGCGATTGCGACCACTGTGTATTTCCACACCAATCTGGGTTTTATCCCCGGTATCACTGTATGCCAATACATCTACAAAGGCAGGCCCATCTTCCAACACAACCCCTTTTAGAATTTTGTCAAAATCCCCTTTTTCAAGTACTTTATTCAAGGTAACGGCATATATTTTTTTGATCTCATTGCTAGGGTGTGTCAGTTTCTGAGCCAATTCCCCATCATTGGTGATCAACAAAACGCCAGATGTATTTCTATCCAATCGCCCTACAGGATACACTCTTTCTTTGGTAGCTGGTTTGATGATATCCAAAACTGTTTTGCGGTTTTGGGGATCATCGGTAGTGGTGATATAATCTTTCGGTTTATTCAGAAGGATATACACTAAATTTTTGCTCATAAATACCTTCTTGCCATTGGCCAATACCTCGTCTCCGTCATTCATTTTATATCCAGGCTCCAATACTACTTTTCCATTCACTTTCACTTTGCCATCCTTTATCAGATCAGCTGCATCCCGTCTACTACAAACGCCGCCATGAGCCAGATACTTATTTAGGGGCATCTGTTCTTCTACCTTTTGAATCCTGGGGATTTTTGGACCTTCGGCTAACTCTTGAGTGGCTTCCTTTTTCTTTTGTTCAAAAAAGGCGGCACGCTCCTTTTTGTATTTTCGTTTCTCTTGTTTAAAGCCTTCTTTGATGGCTGCATTACTTTTTTTCTTAGTAAACTTTTGGAAACGTGGATCTACTTTTTTCATTTTCTATGATTTGCTATTTTTCAACAGTAATTAAATATTTGAAAGGCTTGTTAAAGAAAACCTTTTCAATAAAGATGCGCAAAGATACTTGATGGCAAAGATAAAAAAGCCACTTCCTTCGAAGTGGCTTTTTCAATCAATGAAAGAAATCTACATTTGCATATTCCTTGCCTGCCCTCTTTCTTCACGCATTTTCTTTATTTTTTCATCCAGCTTGGCTTTTTGTTCCGGAGTCAAAATAGCATTAATCTTTTCCTGGCGCACTTTGCGCATTTCCCCCATTTTGGCTCTTTTGTCTTCATCACTTACCGCACTATCTTCTCTCAGTGCTTTCATCTTCACGCCTTCCTGCTCATCTATTTTTTTAATACTGTCTGATTGCTCCTTAGAAAGATTGAGGTCCTCATACATTTTCATCCGATCAAACCCACCTCTGGATCCTCTTTCTTTTTTCTGTTCGGGTTTGGGCGTTCCATCTTGTGCATAAGAAGCGGACACACTAAACAGACAAATGGCTGCTGCAAGAATTACTGTTTTTTTCATTTGAACTTTTTTTGTTTTTATTTTAAATATTATTATTGTTGATTATCGGTATATCCCATTGGGCAAGTTCCCTCTGTTCTCCATTTTCCCGGTGCGCATCAGCCTATTATCTCGCTGTTTTTGAATCCAGGCTGCTTTTTGAGCTGGGGTCAATATCTCATCCAGTGCCATATTTTGTTCACGTCTCAACTGCTCCAACTGGCTTTCACGCTCCTGCTTGCTGAGTGTTAAATTGCTCATGATATTTCTTTCCTTATCCCTTTTTTCTAAGGTCAAATCCAGTAATTTCTTTTTTTGATCAGCACTCAACTCCAAATCCTGACCACTTTTTTTGGATGCTTTTTTCTCCATTTTCCTGCTCAATCCATTCTCATCTTTGCCAATATTATTTCTTTTCTCATTATTTGTCACCCGTGCGGTAGTATCCTCCTCGTTTTTCTTCCAGGTACGGCTGTCTGCCAGGTTCTTTTCATACTGCTCCATTTGTTTGGCAGAAAGAATGGCTTTCCGCTTGTTCGAAGCATCTTCTCTGATGGTGATCAATTTGCGCCTTCTTTCCTGACGAGTCAGCGTGCTGTCCTCATTCACTGTTTTCATTTGTGCTTTGATATCTCTAGCCATTAAGGTCATTTTCTTTTGCTGATCTTTGCTTAGGTTCATGTCTTTGTAGAGATTGAACTTCTCCTTTTTGCCGGATTCCGTAACCACCCCTGGGTTTTCCCTTTCAGGAATTGTTTGAGCCCGAAGGCAAAATGGCGATCCTAAAGTGCACAATAGGATCAGTGTCCACCATGTTGAATTTCGTTTCATGAATTTTTCTTTTGTTTTTGACCACATGAAATTTAGCTAAAATCAATCTTCATTCTTTGAAAAATGAGCTGAAAACTTTTCGGCTTCACTACATGTGTCTCTTTTGATGTTTAATTAAAAATAAACCTGCTCATTCTTCTTGTTAAATATTTTGAAACAACCATTTGACTTTCATGCCATCCATTAGTTTAACGAATATCCTGAATCATATATTTATATGAAAACTTTTTAAGCAACCCTGCACTTCGTACCTTGCGACCATGCACGATTATTTCAAAGGATTGAACGAAAGACAACATGAGGCCGTTTCGCATATTCACGGACCACTGATGATCATAGCGGGTGCTGGCAGTGGAAAAACCAAAGTACTAACCACCAGAATTGCTCATTTGATGGCTAACGGTGTGGACGCATTTAATATATTGGCACTAACTTTCACCAATAAGGCGGCGAAGGAGATGAAAGAAAGGGTAGAAAATATTTTGGGAAACAATGAAGCCCGCAATTTGTATATCGGTACTTTTCATAGTGTGTTTGCCAGAATTTTAAGAGGCGAAGCCCACCGACTGGGATATCCCAACAATTTTACGATTTATGATACCGATGACGCCAAAAGTGTGGTAAAAACGGTGCTTCATGAAATGAGTCTGGATGACAAACTATACAAACCGGCAACGGTTTACAACCGAATTTCGGCCGCAAAAAACGCATTAGTAACTCCTTTAGACTATGCCAATGATTACTATTTGCAGCAAGAAGATTTTCGTGCTAATCGCCCGGCAATGGCAAAAATTTATGATGCCTATGCAAGGCGATGTTTTAAAAACGGAGCCATGGATTTTGACGATTTGTTGTTAAAATTTTATGAATTGCTTAAAACCAATCCGGAGTCATTAAGCAAATACCAGCATAAGTTCAAATTCATCATGATAGATGAGTACCAGGATACCAATCCTGCGCAATATGAGATTGTAAAACTGTTGGGTGCCATGCACGAAAATGTTTGTGTGGTGGGTGATGATGCCCAAAGCATTTATAGCTTTCGGGGAGCTACCATTCAAAATATCCTACAATTTCAAAAAGACTACGATGAGGTAAAAGTGGTGAAACTGGAACAAAATTACCGCAGCACCAAAAACATCATACATGTAGCCAACGAAATCATCAGCAACAACAAAGGGCAGATTCCAAAAGTGCTGTTTACCGAAAACAATGATGGTGAAAAGATAAAAATAGTAAGAACCGCATCGGATAATGAAGAAGGCAAATTTGTAGCAGATACTATTCAGGAGCAAAAACTCAGGAATCATTTTGCCAATAAGGAATTTGCCATTCTGTATCGAACCAATGCCCAAAGCCGTGCTTTTGAAGAAGCCCTTCGCCGAATGAGCATCACCTATACTATTTATGGTGGAATCAGTTTCTATCAGCGAAAAGAGATTAAAGACATTGTTGCCTATCTGCGCATCATCATCAATTCCAGAGACGAAGAAGCTTTAAAAAGGATCATCAACTATCCTACCAGAGGAATTGGAAAAACCACTTTAGACAAAATTGTTTTACTGGCCAATACGCACAATATAACCATGTGGGAAGTGTTGGCAGATGCGGCCCGATATGGTTTTAGGTCTGGCACGCTGGAAGTCATCAATCAATTTGTGATCATGATAAAAAGTTTTTCCAGTATGTTGGAAAAACAAAATGCTTACGAAGTGGCCGTTCATGTGGGCAAACAAACCAATCTGGTAAAAGAATTGTTCACTGACAAAAGTACCGAAGGCTTGCAACGGTATGAGAATGTGCAGGAATTACTAAACTCCATCAAAGAATGGGTGGAAAGTCCTGACAACGAGGACGGAGAAGTGGTGGATAAAAGCCTGGGGGCTTACTTGCAACAAATCACCCTGCTGACAGATGCCGACAACAAAGACCCCGATGCCGACACCGTTAAACTAATGACTATTCATGCGGCCAAAGGATTGGAATTTTCCTGTGTATTTGCGGCCGGACTGGAGGAAATGTTGTTTCCAAATGCCATGAGCATCAATACCCGCGAGGAATTGGAAGAGGAACGAAGATTGTTCTACGTGGTAGTTACAAGAGCCAAGAAAAAGCTTTGGATCACCTATGCCAATACCAGATACAAATTTGGACAATTGGTGCAGAACGAACCCAGCCGTTTTTTGGATGAGTTGCCTACGCAATTTGTGGATCAAAGTTTTTCCGGTGGTGGTACAAAAATGAATGGAAGTTTTAATTTTCCTTCTCCTGCCCATGATCGGATGAATGGCGGTGGATGGAGTAGCAAAAAAAAGGATGTGGACAATGCAGAGAAAAAGTATGGACCTCCACCAGACAGAAAAACTAGCACGCCTACCTATTTGCCCCCTAATACCTCCAATAAAGTAGCAGTGCATACGCCTACAGAGGGGTTCACACCTAGTGAGATCTCTGATCTTGCAGTGGGCCAAAATGTGGAGCATCAGAAATTTGGATTTGGAGAAATAACGAGCATCGAAGGAGCCAATCATAATCCGGTAGCGCTAATAACTTTTGTAAATAACGGAGAGAAAAAGATATTGCTGAACTATGCTAGATTGAGGATTGTAGAATAGACTTTACGATTCAGGAACTAAAGACTGGAACACGGTAAATTCAATCATAAGAAACAGGAACCGCAAACAAGAACTTCCTGATTAGCTGAGAAAGAAAAATTTATCAATGAAGGGGATAGACAGAAATTATTCACTTAGTGAAATAGAAACAACCGCTTCCTGGCTCTGGGGGCAGATAAAACCCTATCGGGTAATTGCATTTCACGGAGAGATGGGGGCAGGCAAAACCACTTTGATAAGTGCCTTGTGTACCAATCTGAAAGTGGAGGATGTGGTGAGCAGTCCTACTTTTTCTATCATCAATGAATATCGGTTCACTGATGATGGCAAGCCTGAAAGTATTTACCATATTGACTTGTACAGACTGAAGAACGAGCAGGATGCCATTGATGCAGGTGTGGAAGACTGTTTTTACAATGGCCGCTATTGTTTTGTAGAATGGCCAGAAAGGACTCCTACTCTCTTGCCAGAAGATACGGTGCATGTATATCTGCACAGTGTGGATGAAAATAATAGAAAGATAAAAATAGAAGAGAATTAAGTAAATTTATATCCATATTTTTTATCAGTACTAATAAAAACAGATTGATTTTTTTGTTTAGGAAGAATTAAAAAGATGAGACATGCACGGTAGATGAAGGGTTCGAACCGCCAGAGCGAACAATCAGAAAGAAGAGAAGTTTTCCCAGATGACTCAAAAAATATTTTTTATTCTTAAATAATATTGATTCGAAATAGCAAATGCATAGTCTAATTTTTTAGCATGAGTAAGAGAACCCTGATAAGTACATCTTTTAGTTATGAAACGCTCGAAGAAACGCTGGACATAAAAGTGAAAGGCGGAGGTATGATGATTGGTATTCCCAAGGAGATTGCGTTTCAGGAAAACCGTGTGGCACTGACACCAGATGCCGTAGGTGTGCTGGTGAGCAATGGCCACCAGGTGATGTTGGAACATAATGCCGGCGATGCGGCTCATTTTAGAGATAAAGAATATAGCGATGCAGGTGCCAAAATTGTGTATAGCCGTGAAGAGGTTTTTAAGGCTCCAATGCTGGTGAAAAGTGCCCCGGTGATTGAAGAAGATTTGCCTTTGTTGCAGATGAATCAATCCATCATTTCGCCATTGCATTTGTCCATGATGCAACAAGAAGTGTTGTGTACCATGATGCAAAAGAAAATAACCGCCATTTCTTTTGAAAACCTGAGAGATGACAGCGACAACTACCCTATTGTGCATAGTATGAGCGAGATTGCAGGGAGTGCCGTGATGCTGATTGCCGCACAATACTTAAGTTCTTCCAACTATGGGAAAGGCGTACTACTGGGAGGTATTTCTGGTATATCTCCGGCCAAAGTGATTATACTTGGAGCAGGAATTGTAGGTGAATATGCTGCCCGAGCGGCATTGGCATTGGGCGCATCGGTAAAAGTGTTTGATAATAATGTGAGCCGCCTGAGGCGATTGCAAAATACCATCGGACACAGATTGTGGACCTCTGTTATTGAACCAAAACTATTAGCCAAACAGTTGCGTACCTGTGAGGTGGCGGTGGGCGCACTAACCAGCCTAAGTGGACGAACCCCTATGGTGGTCACCGAGGAAATGGTAAGTGGCATGAGACCAGGCTCGGTGATTGTGGATGTAAGCATTGACCGTGGTGGTTGTTTTGAAACCTCTGAAGTAACCTCACACGAATCGCCGATCTATTTGAAATATGGAATCATCCATTATTGTGTACCCAATATACCCTCTGGATTTGCAAGAACTGCTTCGCAGGCCATCAGCAATGTGTTGATGCCTCTTCTGATAGATGCTGGAGATGCTGGCGGAATTGAAGATTTGATGTGGCATCGTTTTCATTTGCGTAGTGGCATCTACCTGTTCAAAGGACATCTGACAGATTTCTACCTGAGCCAGCGGTTTGATCTGAAGTTTACAGATCTGAATTTATTGATAGCTAGTCAACGCTAATCCTAATGTTGAAATATCCACTTTTCAATTTTAAAAAACAACTTATCGAATAGTCAATAATGAAAGGTATAAACTATCTAGCCGGACTTGGCACTATTTTCATCTTTTTAGGTATTTTTTGTTTCAGGGCTATTGTCATGAAGAACAAATCGATGCATCAGGCAAACACTACGATATCGCCAGTGGCAAAAGTCCTATTGGCTCTGTCTGGTCTTTTGGCTCTTGGTGTAGGTGCTTTTCTAATTTTAAGTTCGATAAAAAAAATATCCTGAGGGAAAACAATAGACCGAATGGGTTTTGCAGGTTTTCCAAAATATTGATGCCCATTACATAGAAATTACAAAAGCAGGAACTGGTCCTGCTTTTGTGTTTAATGGTAAGGCTTGAACTTATCTTTTTACAAAATCATATACCAGGAAAATGGTCTTACCCTCAAACAACACAGGGCTGCGGGCGGTGAAGTGGCCTTCTTCAAAAGAAGTTACTTCCAAAGAATATCCCTCCGCTACATCTTTTGAATCTTTCTTTTTTACGCCATCCATTTTTTTAAAATTGAAATAGGTGATACCATTACTCACCCGCTGCGACCAGATGATTTGTCTGGCACCTGAAGCACAGTTGCTTGCATTCACCGTATAAGATCCATACCCATTGTTGGGAAGGCTCCAGGTGCTGTTCACAAAACAATTTAAGGCTGCGTCATCAAAGGCTGTAATATTCAATTTTCCTTCTGCTCCATCCAATCTGGCAGAAGTAATTTCCCAGTTTCCTTTAAAGTCTTTTCTAGGAGCAACGGCCGCTTTTTTTCCTGAGGAACAGGAAGAGAATAGGACAGTAAGCGCAATAGCCAATACTGATAAGATTTTTACTTTCTTCATAAACGTTTTCATTTTTTAAAATATAATAATTGCAATTGTAATGCCAAATCGGATTTTTGACGCAGGCCAAATACAGTAAGTTGTATTCCCGCCTTAATTAATATTCACAGAAGGTTGTCTGGTGAAGCCACTACTCCATCCTTTCTTCCATATGCGCCAATTTTCCATCGGCAGTCATACCCTCCATCACAATCCTGAAAGCTTCGGTAATATCATTGTTATAAAAAGTAAGCACAGCTTGCTTAGTTCTTGGATCAATGACCACATTTGGATTCCAGTATAAGGTAGTGCGCACATCTTTATCCGCACCCGGAGGCGGATTAGTGTTTAAATACTTGGGCACGTAAAACTCTCTGATATTTGTGTACCCTTCAATTTTTGCTCCGGGAATGCCACTACCTTCCTCTCGTTTTATGTCATTTCCCCTACGGGTGTAAATAGCAATGGCTCCATTGGCACCGTTAAACCCTCCCATGAATGGAGGTCTAAATGCTTTGATATACGCCACATCGGTCAGATTTACATTGGCCACCATACTTGCATCGGAGGGCACTTCATCCACATAGATTTGAGGTGAACCTCCTCTCCAGTTAAGGGAGGCATTGGCTCCCTGACCACTGATCTGTAAGCCGGCTACCTTCCCCTGTAGATAGGTGAAAATATCCCCTGCATTGGCAAATTTATCATTCAACACATCAAAGGAAACAGCCTCTCCACCACTAAATAGCCCCGAAGCATATTTTTCATCCAGTATCTCCACTGGTGATTTAGTCTTTGCCTTTACGATCACCGTTTCCAGTTCTTTATATCTGTTTTTTTCCTGATAACTACCTTGAATTTCGGCCAGCTGAAGATGACGGAACAAGCCAGTGGTGTCTGGCCAAATCAGATTTGTGAATCCCATTCCCACAGGAGGAATGCGCAACTTATTCGGAAGAAACTGAATGGAAGATCCTTTCAGGCTGTTGCCCTGAAACTGATAATATACTTTGGCCGTATCAAAAATAAATAGTGATGGATCGTCGAAAGTCCCATTTCTATTGATGGGCATCAGAATCATTTTGTTGGGTACATCCTTTTGAGCAAGTATCATCATGGCAGAAGAACCATCTCCAATGGAACCCGGCACCACGCCCTGCACTATACCAGATAAGGTAAGATAGGATGTGTCACGGGTATAATTAATTTTTGGAAGATTTCCACTAAACACCTGCTGCCAATTGATTCTTCTCCAGCCGTTCGTTAGCATCACCATATCCAGATCCTGCTGTCGATAGGCAGCCGAGTCTGAAAAATAATATGCCGCATTATGTACTCGGCCCTTCAGATCGCTGGTCAACATGAGTGTGGAAAGAATATTATCGCTTTTATCAGCATCTATATTTAGATCTGTAACAGATACAGACATGGAAGAAGCCAGATTCTCAGGAACCGTAATTTTTATCTCATCTCTGGCCCGGGGATTGAGCCCCCAACGCTGCACTTCCATAGTTGGTTTAAACACATACGGCTGGTGGTTATTTATATACGTGATACGCTCGGTAATGGGTTGCCAATTTTTATCAAATACCGTGATGGTGAGCAACCCGTAGGGCAAATTGGCAATAGGTACAATTCCTGAAATTTCCTGTTTAACAGATTTGGTGAGTTTAAAAACCACATGCTGAAACATAGTACCCACCACATATACACTATCTAAACTATTGCTCAGATCAGGAGAAAGATTAACCTGAAAGGATCGGCTGTCTGGTGAAACAGTCACCAAAATATTTGCACCAGTTTTTTTGACTACTGGCAATGGGGTGGTACGTTCCACGTTTTGCTCATCCTTCCATCTGGCGGTGTAGCTGGCACCCGCTACAGGTTTTAGTAAAATAAATCCCATACCATCATGTCGCAGTTTCAGGCTGTCAATCTTTTTTCCATCAGGGCCCAGCACTACGCCTTTTATTTTTATGGGTCGTCCCCACTGATCAGAAGCTTTGAATGCAATTTTGTTAGGAACACCTGCAATGGCATCACCCCCTTCCGGAAAAAATTCAAGTACAGGTTTTACCACTACTTTTTGAACAGCACCAATGGCTTCCCTGCTAAGAATATTGATTGTTTTTCTGTATAAAAAAGAAGAGTCAAAATTCAGCATCCATTTGGTGTACGCTTTTACTGCGATGTATCGACCTTTATAATCAAGAGGAATATCGAACTGTCCATTGGTATAGCCATCCAACAAAGGAGCTACAGTATGTTTAAGCAATTTGCCCTGATCATCAATCCAGTCAATATAAAAATTCTTACTCTCCGTAGCCGGGGACATTTCATTCATGGCATAGGCTTTGAACCAAATGGTTTCTCCGCCAAAGTAGGAAGATTTGTCATAATGCAAATAGGCTCGTTCCGGACTGTATTTAGTAGCAAAACTTTCCAATCTGGAAACCATTTCCTGCCCACAGGCCCAAAGAGTGGCAAACAGCATTAGCAAAAGACTGAAGGCAAACTGAAACAAGCGATACATAGCGTGGTGGTACTTATTTTTTAAATATAGATGCATAGAAGTCCGAAAATTAACCCCTGCTGGCATTACAAAAAAATGTTTTAGGGTTTTAGATGCAATTTTAGGAATAATTTATTGGAGGAAGCTATCTACTTTGGACAAATAAAAGATTTCGCTGTTTTTCTACCTCACTAAAAATACCGGTAAAACACCCCTTTTTTATTCAGGTAGGATGGCGAACTTTATAGTGAAAAGTGAAATTGCAATAACAATATTATCTGGATTTTGAATACATCCCTGATGTATAGCAGTTCAATCTCCTTTGCAAAAAAATCAACTTAACTAAATCAAATTTTTCACCCCCATAAAAGCATCACCATGATTTTTGATTTTCACTACCACCTTTTGTTCAAACATTTCATATCCCGCGATCAGGCTTTACCAATTCATGAAAACATGAAAGTGAAAAAAATAGCCGCCTTACTCAATGACCTCTTTGGTGGGCCTTTCGACAGTCAGTCATCGCCTACCATTGTGAGTCAGAGTCCATTACAAATTGGCGTAGTGGCACTCCTAGCATTGGAACATGCCTTTACCAGAGAGGTGCTTCAGGTTTTTGGGATAGACCTTTCAAAAGGGCTACCAGTAGATTGGGATATGTTTGAAAGGATAAAGACAGGGGAGACTGATTATTATACAGAATTTAAAAAACAAGCTGATTTCTATCTAACCCATCAAAAAGCGTTGGAGCAAAATCCATTTAATATCTATTTCCTCACCCGAAAGCAATGTACCGGAATGCAGGCTGCAGAAATAAAACAAGTGTTGCAAACAGCAGGAAAAAGATTTATGTGTTTTTCCATAGAAGGGGGGCACAACTTATCCAATGCGCCTATCAAACAAGAAGGAGCGAGTTCCGATTCTCCAGAACTACAATTAAAAGAAATTCAGGAACATTCAAAACTAGATTTTATTAGTCTTAATCTTTGCCATCTCAGCGAAATTCCGGAACAACTTCTGGGCGGTTTTGCACAGGGCCTTACAAGTCAGGCTCAGATTGCTTTTAAGAGCGATGATTTCATTCCTAAAAATGGATTCGGTCTTAGTGCATTGGGGAAAAAAGTGGTGAAACAAGCACTAACACATAGCAGCCACCCTATACTGATAGATGTAAAGCACATGAGTATTTACACCCGTCTTGATTACTACAAATATCGAAAAGCCCTCATAAAAACAAATAGCGAAGTGAGCCGCCTACCGATCATCTCTTCGCATACAGGTTTTGTTTTTTTAAGTTTAAAAAAACTGTTGGACAATAAACTATTCCTTTCTGAAACCAGCACGGATAACGGAATCAGCCACAGTCAGATCAAAACCCTGAATCAACTTATCGGTGAGACTGAAAAAGGCTTCATCAATGAAAAGTTATATTCAAACCCCTGGAGTATCAATTTGTATGACGAGGATATTGAAGCTATTTTCGAATCAAGAGGCATGATTGGCATCAGCTTGGATCAGCGGATTTTGGGTGCCAGTAAAATGCTAATGGATGGAAACCGAAAAGCCTATTTTGATGCTGAAAGTATATCCTTTAAAGAATGGGAAAAACTATTCCGAGAAGGCCAATTTCCTATATCAGAGGAGGAAGAAGCAAGAGCCATTGCTCCTTCCAGAGAAGAAAGACATATTATGTTGCTTTGTACTCATATCGTATATGCCGTGCGTATGGGCTACGAAAAAATGGCTTGGAGCAATGACGAATCTCCTTGGAATCATATTTGCATCGGCTCTGACTATGATGGTCTGATAAATCCGATAAATGGATACAACACGATGTCAGACTTAAAAAAACTGGAAGCTCAACTAAGAAGATATCTTCCTGTGGCGGATAACCATTTGAAAATAAAAACCAATAGAAAGGCTTTTGAATACGATACCAATGGGAAAATAAAGTCCACATCTCTGGAAGCGGGTATTCAAAAGTTTTTGTTTACAAATGGGTTAAACTTTATTACCAGGTTTTTGAAAAATTGGAATTAGGCCAGCGGTTGGGCAATATGAACTGACTGATGCTGCACTTTCTTATAAATCAATTGAGGAGAAGGTTTGAACATTTGCTATTTGCTATGTATTCTGAAAGCCTAAAGCCCGCTCAATATTTTTGACTTCAATCAAAATGAATACAAACATTCTAATCTTCCTGTTAAAAAACAAACAGCAATACCAGCCTATCAAAAACATTCCCCTAAGTTTGCGCCCGCAAGCATAGAAAAATGGCTATCCCTTTTTCTAATAGTCTTAACACAACCTTAGATTTTCGGATATGTAAAAGTTTTTTTTACCACATCCTCTATCAAATAAATTTTATATTATGAAGAAACTATTTTTTTTGAGTATGGTTTTAGTTAGTCTTATTTCCTGTACAGCAAGTAAGAAATCCACCACACAACCATTGGAAGGGAGCTGGGAGTTGGAATATATCACTGGCCCCAGAATAGCTTTTGAAGGTTTGTATCCGGAGAAAAAGCCGACGATCACTTTTAATGCAAAAGAAAAAAGAGTGAATGGCCATAGCAGTTGTAACGTGTACAATGGAGCCTATACATTAAAGGGTAACAAGATAAAATTTGACCAAGTAGCTTCTACCATGATGGCTTGTCCCGGCAATGGCGAAAGCGTGTATTACAGCACCCTAGACAAGGCCACAAGCTACTCGATTAAAGATGGCAAATTGCATTTGATCATGGATGATGTGGTGATGATGACTTTCAAAAAGCTGTAGTCGCATCTTTGGAAAGATCTTAAAATTGAATTAAGGTTCCCGCAGGTTTTTTTTGAAAGCAGTTGGCTCAACTATAACGAAACACGAAATCTGCGGGAGCCATATTTGTTATATCACATTTGTATTGAAAATATAACCCACGATGGCAGTGACCGCCATAGCGATGGTTCCCCACACAGCCACGCGCCCCACTCCTCTCATAATCCTAGCACCACCTGTTTTAGCAGCTATTGCACCCAATAGCATTAGAAAGAAGATAGCACTGACATATTGAATATACACCATCCATACCATTGGAGCTAAAACGGAGACCAGCATTGGCAAAGCAGCTCCCACAATAAAAGAAGCAAAGGAGGTCCAAGCCGCCTGAAATGGTTTAGCCTTCGTGATTTCTATCAGCCCCAGCTCATCCCTGGCATGTGCCAGAAGTGCGTCATGCTTGGTCAATTGAACCGCCACTTTCAATGCTAGTTCTTTTTCCAGCCCACGGTTTTCATAAATGGTGGCTAGCTCCTGCAATTCCGCTTCGGGCATGGATTCCAATTCCATTTTTTCTCTATGCAAATCGGCCTGTTCCGTATCCATCTGCGAGCTTACCGAAACATATTCTCCGGCAGCCATAGAAAGGGCACCGGCAATCATCCCTGCCATTGCAGAAATGATCACCGTGTTGCGATCGCCACTGGCTGCCGCCACTCCAATCACAATACTGGTTGTAGAAAGGATGCCATCATTGGCACCAAGCACTGAGGCACGTAGCCAGCCTACTCTTGTGACATAATGTTTTTCTAATTGCATAACTAGGTTTTAAGAAGATGAAACACTTAATCAAAAAATTATCACAGGCGATTATTAGGCCAAAGGCAAGATATCTGGTCAATAACAATATTCTCCACTATTAAACTTTACAACTGATATGAATTCCCTCAAAATGCAAGGCAGATGATTTCTCTAACTACCTACTTCAAAAAATGCAAGGTGCTCAATCTCAGATTCTATTTCAACTCCTCTTTCAGATAGTGCCCGGTGTAGCTCTCTTTCACCTTAATAAGTTCTTCCGGCGTACCTGCAAATAAAATTTTTCCGCCACCATCGCCTCCTTCAGGCCCCAGATCAATGATATGATCGGCCACTTTTATCACATCCATATTATGTTCAATCACCAGCACTGTATTTCCCCGATTGGCCAGCTTATCCAGCACGATTAATAAGTGTCGGATGTCCTCGAAGTGCAATCCTGTTGTAGGTTCGTCCAGAATATAAAATGTTTTGCCAGTATCTTTTTTTGAAAGTTCGGTGCTTAACTTCACACGTTGTGCTTCGCCACCACTTAGAGTTACTGCATTTTGTCCAAGGGTAATATATCCCAGGCCTACATCCTGCAAAGTTTTTATTTTCCGATAGATAGAGGGTACTGCCTGAAAAAATTCCACCGCATCATCCACTGTCATGTTCAATACATCCGATATGGATTTCCCTTTATATCTGATTTCCAAAGTTTCTCGGTTGTATCTTTTGCCATTACATTTTTCGCAGGGCACATATACATCTGGTAAAAAATTCATTTCGATGGTGCGCATTCCTGCACCTTCGCAAACATCGCAACGACCGGTTTTTACATTGAAAGAAAATCGTCCGGCATTGTATCCTCTAATTTTTGCTTCAGGCACCGAGGCAAACAAGGTTCTTATATCGGTAAAAAAACCGCAATAGGTAGCCGGGTTGCTTCGGGGTGTTCGACCTATCGGAGATTGGTCAATCTCCACCACCTTGTCAATATTCTCCAATCCTCTGATTGCCTTATGGGGCATCACTGTCATGCGGCTGGCAGGAAAGCAATGATTACTTAAAAGCGGATACAGGGTTTCATTAATTAAGGTAGACTTACCGCTTCCGCTTACGCCTGTCACTACAATCATTTTACCTAAAGGAAATGTTACATGCACATCCTGCAGGTTGTTGCCGGAAACGCCTTTTAATTCTATACTTTTTCCATTACCCTTCCGACGCTCCTTGGGCAATTCAATTTTGAGATGACCATTGAGATAAGCAGCTGTAATGGTATCCAATTGCAATATCTCCTTTGGTGTTCCCTGCGCCACCACTCGTCCTCCATGATACCCAGCTCTTGGACCTATGTCAATCAGATAATCGGCGGCCAGCATGATGTCTTTGTCATGCTCCACTACCAAAACACTATTGCCAATATTGCGCAGGTTTTGCAGGGAGCTGATGAGCCGATGGTTGTCGCGTTGATGCAATCCAATGGAGGGTTCATCCAAAATATAAGTGATGCCCTGCAACTGAGAACCAATTTGTGTAGCTAACCTGATACGTTGAGATTCTCCTCCACTAAGAGTTCGTGTGGGTCGGTTCAGAGAAAGGTAAGTAAGTCCTACATCCAGTAAAAATCCAAGCCGTTCTCTTATTTCTTTCAGAATATCTTTTGCAATGGCATTTTGTTTTTTGGACAATCTTAATTCAATCCCATCCAACCAGGCAGCCAGATTATCCAGATTCAGATTGCTCAGATAGGCAATATTCTTTCCATCCACAAAAAACCAGAGACTTTCCTTTTTTAGTCTGTTGCCATTGCAATTTGAGCAAGCCTGTACTTCCATAAAACGCTCCACCCAATCTCTGAGTCCTTCATTACTTTGAGTGGACAGGTACCATCTTTTAAGCATCGGAATAATGCCTTCATAACCACCCGAATAATAATCGGGTATTGTATCATCTGCACCATCCAAATCCATTGTTTTCAATGCCCCACCATCCCCGTACAACAATAAATCCATTTGCTCTTGAGTCAGGTCTTTGATGGTTTTAGTCAGACTGATCTTATATTTTTTTGCAAAAGCTTCCACCTGCTGATACACGCTGGCACTACGTTCTTCGCCAAGTGGTGCAATTCCGCCATCCTTGACACTTACATTTGTATCGGGCAGTACTGCCTCCATCTTAATAACTGAACTCACGCCCAGCCCTCTACAATGTGGACATGCTCCATAGGGAGAGTTGAATGAAAAAGCGTTTGGGGACGGCTCCTCATAACTGATGCCGGTATCTTCGCACATCAGCGATTTGGAATATTGAATCAGTGCTTTTTCCTTTGCCTCTTTATCATTGTTTTGAGCAGCCACAAAAATCAAATCCTTACCCAATTTCAAAGCCTGCTGCACACTTTGGCTTAACCGCACTTTTAGGTCGTCGGTTAACTGCATCCGATCTACCACCAGCTCTATATCATGAATTTTATATCTGTCCACCTGCATTTTGGCTGTCAGGTCTTTAATCTCGCCATCCACTCTCACCTTCAAAAAACCTTTTTTTCTAACATCCTCAAACAGTTCCCGATAATGTCCCTTTCGCCCTCGAACCAAAGGGGCCAGCAAGTTTATTTTTTCTCCATTGAATCTTTGAAAAATGTTTTCTACAATTTCTTCCTCACTCCATTTCACCATTTTTTTTCCGGTATTAAAGGAATGAGCTTCGCCTACCCGGGCAAACAAAAGACGAAAAAAATCATACACTTCGGTAACCGTCCCCACGGTGGAGCGCGGATTCTTGTTAGTTGTTTTTTGTTCGATCGAGATAACAGGCGACAGGCCAGTGATCTTGTCCACGTCCGGACGTTCCATATCCCCTATAAATTGTCTGGCATAGGCACCAAAAGTCTCCATGTACCTTCGTTGACCTTCCGAATAAATCGTATCAAAAGCCAGAGAAGATTTGCCACTACCACTAATGCCGGTGATGACCACTAACTCATTCTTAGGTATGGAAATGTCAATATTCTTCAAATTGTGCTCCCTGGCACCAAATACTTCTATCGCACCAGAAGGACCGTTGTTTCTGTCATTATTCATATTAAACTTATGCTCCAGATTTTTTTTATTGCCTATTACTGCTTCAAATTCATAACCAAAATTTGAAATTAAAGGATTAAAATTCGCTAAAAATAATTTTTGGCATAATAATTTCTTTTCACCTCCATTGAATTGTATTCATTCACAAAAAAATTATTGCCCTTTCGTTGAGCATTACCCTTTTAATCAAATTTAAGATCAAGATGAAAAAGAATTTTTTATTGTTGTTAGCTTTATCAGCAACCATATTCACCACCTCTGTGGCACAGGTTTCTACCACACCAGAAACACCCAGAAACTATAAGCCCAAACCAAAGGAGCTATTGGCTATGCCCGGCGCACTTACCGATGAAATGACTTTTCCTGTACTGGGTCAATATGAATATGCAGATCAGGATGGGAACACATCAAACATCACTATTTATCGTGATGAGGAAAATAAAGGAATCGTTTGGGTGAATGGTTTGAAACTGGGCAAGTTTAGAGCGGACTTAAAAGCATCGCCGGCCACTTACAAGATTCCGGTTCAAAAAACGCTTCAAAACGACGTTACAGATAGTATCGAAGAGGAATCAATAACTTCATCTGCTACGACCCCTGTCAAACCAGCTCCTCGTTTTACCGGCAAGTCAATAAAAGAAGGCACGATGATTTTGGACACTACTGCCCAAAAATTATATATCAATCTAGGGGCAAAATTTGACGAAAAAGATCCGACAGCCATTTTCCCTGAATTGACAGTGACAGAACCTGTAGAGGAAGTCATTGCCGATACTGACAAAAAGCCGCAAGTGAAAAAAAAGAATATGGTAAAGAGTACAACTTATGTACTGACAAAAATTATTGATGCTAGTCAAGGAACTACTTCTGCTACAGGTGAAAACTAGAAGTTAATTGAGATATATAGAATCCGAAACTGCTTTTTAGCAGGCGGATGGGGAAACAAAAAATAAAAAAAGGTTGTCGGTTGGGCAACCTTTTATTTTTTGCCTGTGTCTATTCGACGCAAATTTACCATTGGCATATTATTTGGTAGTATGATGGAAATTTTTGTAATTTATTGTCTAATTAATTATAAAGTAAAAACTAAAAAAATGAGCGTATTTAAGACTACAGTATTTGCAACAGCAATAGCAGCATTGACTTTAACCAGTTGTGACAGCATGAACAGAACCCAGAAAGGGGCGGCCATCGGTGTAGGTGGAGGAGCAGCAGTAGGAGCCGTTATAGGCAAAGCCACAGGCAATACTGCATTAGGAGCTATTATTGGAGCAGCAGTAGGGGGTACAGCCGGTGCCATCATTGGAAAAAAAATGGACAAGCAGGCTGAGGAGATTAAGAACGAAGTGCCAGGTGCAAAAGTAGAGCGGGTAGATGAAGGGATTGTTGTGGAGTTTAGTAGTGCGGTGCTTTTTGGATTTGACCAGTCCAACCTTACAGCAAAATCGCAATCCACATTAGATGACCTTATCATTATCTTAAACAAATATCCTGATACTGATGTAGAAATTCAGGGACATACCGACAATACAGGTACTGCAAAATACAATCTGTCTTTGTCGGAGAGAAGAGCTTCCGTAGTGTCGAACTATCTAAGTGATCATGGAATTGGGTTGCAGCGCTTAACCACCAAAGGATATGGACTCAACAATCCTAAATACTCCAATGATACACCAGATGGTCGTTCACAAAATCGCAGAGTAGAGTTTTTGATTACGGCTAATGACAAAATGAAACAAGACGCAGCTAAAGAAGCCGGAACAAATTAATTCTGACTCGAATCAAAGTAAATACCCTTAGAGGATCGTTTACCCTATAAATTTTTTAAAAAACAATTCCGTATTTTATGAAAGTAAAACAATTACTATTTGGTGGGTTGCTGTTTACAGCATTTAGTTTTAGTGTGACCGAATCTCATGCACAGGCAGGAAAGTTTGGCGTGAATGCTGGGGCCAACTTTGCAAACATCACTGGAAAAGATGCACCATCTAATAACAAAATCAAAACAGGTTTTCAGGCTGGTGTTACCTATGACATAGGTATTGCTGATGATTTTGTGATTCAGCCTGGCTTGAGCTATGTACAAAATGGTACTCAGTATGATGGCATTTTTAGTGGCGCAACTGACCCAAAGGTTTATCTAAACTATGTTCAGCTCCCTATCACATTTCAATACCAACCAGAAGTAGGTACTGGTAGAGTTTTATTAGGAGCCGGACCTTATGTAGGAATGGGTGTTGGCCAAATAAAAGTAGATGGAGGCAGTGTATCCTTAAAATCCGATTGGGAGGATGCTTCAGTTAAAAAATTTGATGCAGGTGCCAAGCTGTTGGTAGGATACCAAATGGGAAATGGTTTGTCATTAAACCTAAATGCAAACTTGGGCTTATTAAAAATGATGGATGTGAACAATCCACCCACTACCAATAATACTTCTTTTGGTGTTACTGTTGGGTTTAAATTCTAATCCAAATTTATATCGAACAAAAATGCCGCCCTTGGGCGGTTTTTTTATTTTAGGAGAAACCGTTCCTACCGACTCAAAACAAATTTTTCTACCCCCAATTAGTAACCAATGAATTGTTAACAATATCACTTAAAATTGTTTTCAGAATCGTAGATTTGAACAAACAATTGATTGACATTTTCTGATAAACAAATTATTTCTGTGATTAGCCGAAAACTGATACTTTTAGTACTAATCGCTTTAGGTAGTCAACTATATTCTCAAAATTATATTTTCAACAGAATTTCCATCGGTGATGGACTGTTGTCGAACAATATTCGTAGCATTTGGCAGGATAGTTCTGGTTATATTTGGATAGGTTCTGAAAACGGGCTTCAACGATATGATGGCATCAGACTTAGAACAATATTAAGAAAGCGGGTTGATCAAATAATATCAGACAACAAGAATCGGGTTTGGATAAGGACTGGAAACCAGATCGGATTATTCAACCCCACCAGTTTTACTATCAATAATATTACCTACGAACAAAATTCCAAATTGATTTCGCCCAATAAATTGTGGCTGAAGAAGGATGCTTCAGGTGGTATTTATTTATTGCTAACCGGTATTGAAGTACAATATTTCAATCCAAAGACACTAAATTTTTCAGCACAATACAGTCCGTATAAAACTATACTAGGTACTCCAGTATTGGAAATAGTGGATGATCCTGGAAAGCAACGTATTTGGACTATTACAAAAAACGGATTAGGTTATTGGGACAGGAGCTCAAAGAGACATTTTACAAATTTCCACAACCAACAGAATGACTCCTTGCTCGCAAAACTTGGCAACACGGTTGTTTCAGGGCTTTTCATAGACAACAATCATCACTACTGGATAAAAACAAATAAAAGATCTGCTCCATACTATTTGACTTATGATAGCCGAAAAAATGGATTCACAAAAGAAGCAGAACATCTGAACCATGACTTTGAAAAAAATCATTTTGAAATTTATGGACTAAAAAAACTTTCAGATTCGGTTTCTGCCATTTATGGCCTAAACTATTTTAGGATCCAGAATGGTAAGACATCTACTGAAATTAAAAGTACGCCAAACAACCCCTATGGTATACAATTCAATGCCATTACTGATATTATTCAGGATCAGGAAGGAATTATTTGGGTGGCTACAGATAATGGTGTTTTTTATACAAGCAATGTCCTAACCAATACGCATATTGTCTTTAGCCTGGAAAAAAACAGAAGGTCGATTAGCAGTCTAATGGAAGACAAATATCAAAACCTATGGATCGCAACATGGGGAGGTGGTGTATATGTAGTGGATAAAAATGGCGACCTAATGACAAATCACCTAAACAATAACAAAGGGCAAAAGCAACCTATTCATCCATTTGTCTGGACCCTATGTCAGGACAATTTCAATAATATCTGGATAGGATGTCAGGGTGGTAATTTGTATCGCTTCAATCAGCAAAATAAAAAACTGTTACTCTTCCGGGTTCCAGCCTTTCACAAAAGTGATATTCGTCAAATTATTCATGACCAAAATGGCCGTTTGTGGTTTGGACTTCTTGATGGACGTGTATTCTACCTTCATCCATCCAACCAGCAAGGGACACAACCCAATTTTACTTTAGCACAATCTTTTGATGGTATCATCTCGAAAATGACGATCGTTAATGATCAGCAAATATGGATTGCTGTAAGTGGAATGGGCATTGTCATTTTAGATATCAATACTGGAAAAATAATTTCTACGCTTGATTATATAAAAACAAAACAGGCTGCCATTGCAAACATCAGGGATATACTTCCGGTAAATGATACACTTTGTATAATAGCAGGTGAAAGACTAGGCACTGTGAATCCCCGTAATTTAAGCATCGATTTTAGTTTGGTAAATAATAATAACTATTCATTAACCAACATGTATACGATGCAAATGGATGGATTTAACAATTTGTGGTTGGGAAGTTCCAATGGCATCTTTAAGCTAAATCTTAAATCGAAAATCTTATCCAAATACACGCAACAGGATGGGCTACTTACCATTCATAACAATAGCTATGTACCTGAAAGAAGTGTCAAGCTACATTCTGGAAATTTTGCTTTTGGAGGCAATCAGCATTTGGTCATTTACAATCCTGATCTGTATAACAGTTCCATTCAACCTCCTGATGTGTCAATTACAGGATTTCAACTTGGCAATCAATATCTCCCTTTAGACTCGCTTGAAAGGATGAAAGAAATCATAATTCCTTATGACCAAGGAAATTTTAGCATTGAGTTAGCGGCATTAAGTTACCGTCAAAAAAACAAAATAACCTATGAATACAAGTTAGAAGGACTGGATGATAAATGGATAGTCGTTACCGATTTACTCCCAGTAAAATACAACTATCTCCCACCAGGCGAATACAAATTTATGGTGAGAGCCAGAAACGAAGCTGGGCAATATTCCTCAAAAAACACCTCTCTGGTTTTATCCATTACTCCTCCCTTTTGGAAAAGTACATGGTTTTATTTTTTGATTATACTTTCGCTGACAGGCATCTTATTTTTTATACATAGGCTAAGACTGCAACGATTATTGCATGTGGAAAAAGTAAGAAGCCGATTAGCCAGAGACTTGCATGACGATATGGGTTCAACCCTCAGCACCATTAACATTCTAAGCAATTTAGCCCTACAACAAGACAAGCTCGATGAATCAAAAGCCAAAGACTACATGAGTACGATTAGTGTCAGCACATCTCAAATGATGGAGGCAATGGATGATATTGTATGGAGCATCAATCCGATGAATGATAGCTTGTCAAAAATCTTATCCAGAATGAAGGAAACAGCAGGAGCAATTTTAGAACCCAAGCAAATTGAATATCGTTTTGATGTAGCAGAAAACATCAATGAAATAAAACTTCCTATGGAAAGCAGAAGAGAAATATTTCTAATCTTCAAGGAAGCCATCAACAATATTGTAAAATATGCCGAATGTACAGAAGTCATTTTTTCTTTACACAAAAAAGTAAACAAATTTTCATTGAGCATTTGTGACAATGGCAAAGGGTTCAATACATCTACTGACAAACCTTCAACAGGAAGAAACGGCTTAAAAAACATGAACAAACGTGCATCCAACTTAAAAGGCAAATTATTCATTCAATCGCAACCTGGCATGGGAACTACCGTTACATTGTGGGTGCCCATCGCATAAATATGCGTTGTTAGGGGTACATTTCGATCTGATATTTGCATTAGAACCATTTGTAAACAATATTTCCTAACAGAAAATTATACTATAAATCATGAATAAAAAAACACATGCCATCCTCCAGATTCTACTGGGTATTTGCCTGGTCCTGGGTTTGGTAGAATTGGGAAACAGTCTTTATACAGAACATAGAGAGCTTATTGAAAATTTGGGAAATAACATTGCGGCCTCCAAAATTGGAAAAGGAATAAGCCAATACGCAAACCAATATTTTGCAAATACTTTTTGTGCAATAACAGGACTTATAAACTAGGTAAGATGATAAAAGTGCTTCTTTATGATGATGTAGAACAATTTCGAAATGCGACAGCCTTACTTCTAATTCAAAGTGGTGAGTTTGAAGTGGTGGGCAAATTTGATAATTGTGAAACAGTAATAGAGGATGTTCATTTGCTTCAACCGGATGTAATACTCATGGATATAGACATGCCCGTAAAGTCTGGCATAGAAGGAGTTCAGATGATTAGAAGTAAAAATGACACTGTCAAAATTATCATGCTAACAGTTTTTGACAACAACAATAACATTTATGATGCTATTCGATTTGGAGCAAATGGTTATGTGTTAAAAAAGAGTACTCCATTTGCAATCATCAATTCCATCAAAGAAGTATATGAAGGAGGAGCCCCAATGAATGCTTCCATTGCCACCCAGGTATTGCAAATGTTTGCCAGCATGTCTCCTGTTACAAAAAATTATGGATTATCGGAAAAAGAAAAGGCAGTACTGAAATTGTTAGTGGATGGTAATAGTTACAAGATGGTAGCAAACTCACTAAAAATATCAGTAGATACAGTTCGTACCCATATTAGAAATATTTACGAAAAACTTCAGGTTAATTCGAAAAGTGCAGCAGTAGCCAAAGCACTTAAGGATAGAATAATTTAATACCCACAAGATACTTTTTTCATAAACGGTATGCCGTATTGGCATCGCCATATCTAAAACCCCAAAATAAAAAATTCATCATGAAAAGGTTATCATACTTTCTTATTTCCATGTTACTATCATTTTTCTCCTGCAAAAGAGATGCTACTATTATTGTAAACCCTGGCACACCAGTACCAGAGGAAACCACCAGCATGAGAAGTTTTAGAATTGTGTTTGGAAATTTGCCCGAAAACCTCACACTTAGTGATGGTTTTAGGGCAACACTAGCATTAACAAATAATGAAACACCCAATACAGAATTTCTTATTACGATTCCGATCCAAAAAATACAACAATACGGCACCACTGCTATTTCACTAAAAAAGGGCAACTACACTCTAAAGCGTTTAGTTCTTTCAAATGCCGCAGGTATTATTAGGTACGCTTCTCCAATTGCAGGTGCTGCAAAAGCGGCATTGGTTAGCAAACCCTTAAGTTTGACCATTCCCCTGAGTGAAAAAGTCGAGAAAATTATATCCGCAGAAATATTGGCCATTCTGAATACAGATACTGCTGAAAATTTTGGATATCCTGCCGGAAGTTTCGGTAACCATAACCCCAACACGCCGCAGGAAGAGATGGACAAGCGAATCTTTATAAGACCACTTATTAAAGTAGGAGATATTATCTATGATAGTATTCCTGTTCAACTGGTCGTAAAAAGTTGGAATGCAAAAAACGAAATGACGTACAACATTCACTATTTACCCGCCGGTACTCAGAGCCTTTATCTTTCTGCTAAAGCAGTAAAACATCAATTAACTATTTCCAGATGGGGTATCCATGATGAACTATTGCTCCAGAAAAATGAAATTCAGGAAAACACCGTGTATGATATGGGAGGATCGAAAGCAGCAAAAAAACCTATCACTGTCTATGAGTATAAGATTATGAATGGGGTCAGTGTGCCCATCACAAAAACCAATTTCGAATATAATACAAACGGCCAATTAAAGCAAACTGTGGTATTTGCAAAACATCCTGACAAAACCAACTATATTATTCAAAAGAATAGTTTTGAATATACTAACAATAAAATTACACATATCAAAACCTACAACGAAAACTATGAGTTGGAAAAAACATTGATGGCCCAATACAATACTGAAGGCAGGGTTGCCTATATGGAAGAAAAAAGAGGAGTACTGTTTACAAAAGCATTTGTCTATTATATTCCACTTGAAACGCAATCAGGAATCAGCCAACATTTCCGGGTGGATATTGAATACACACACGAACATGGACTATATAAGACTTATTATAATAAGCAAGTACATGGTGGTGTCATTATTAAGGATCAGAAATCGACAGGCAATGGAAATACACAAGAGGGCCTCTATCAATATGATTCAAATATTAATCCATATGCACATTTAAACATTCCGGACTTAACCCTATCTTCTCTGGCCACGCATAATGCAACTAATAGTTGGAAAACATGGTATGGCGCCTACCCTGAATTTGAAGCTTACAAATTTGATTTCAAATACGATGCAGACGGTTATCTTATAGAACAACTAATTACCTATCGATCATACCGAACAAAAATTGAAACCCATACATCCAAAACTGTTTTTGTATTCTAAAAAAAGGGGGAAATAAAGAGATTCAGTAAAGAGATTACAACTTCAACATCAACCATTATCCAACCTCAATAAATTCCTCCTCCCAGATCATTGCCTGTTGCCGATACTATCAATGGCAACAGGCAATAATCAATTTCTTTTGAAAATTAATTAAAATGATGATTAAAACGTACTATACAAATGCTATCATAGTTTTTACCTACATTTGAAAATTAATCCAATGTAAAGCTTATGAGCATGAATAAAATAAGAAAATTCGTACTACTCTGTTTGATCCTTTCAGCCACCACATCATCTGAAGCGCAAATAGGTATTAAAGCAGGTTTTAGTGCCTATAACGTAATAACCAGAGACAAATACGACAATGAAGAATACAACGACCCCAAATTGAACCCTGGATTTCATGTGGGAATTACCTATGACCTACCAATTGCAAAAAATGTTTTTATCCAAACGGCAGCATTATTCGGTACAAAAGGATACCGAATGAAAAGAATGGCAGAATCTTCCTCAATAGAATCTTATATGACACCCTATTATGCCGAGATTCCGGTCAATTTATTATTTGCTCCAAAGTTGGGTAAAGGCAGACTACTTCTGGGTGCCGGACCGTACGTAGCTTATGGGTTTGGCGGTAAAGGAAAATATTATGGTAAAACTATTGTGAATGGCGTACTCGTTACAGACAATCAAACTGCCGACTTACAATTTGTGAACGATTTTAAAGATGCCAAAGCCGACAAATGGACTTATAGCAAACCATTAGATTATGGTATCCAACTGATGGAAGGATATGAATTTAATGGACACCTCTCCATTCAGGTATTTGGACAATTAGGTTTAGCTGATCTAAAGCCTTCAACTGACGGAGTGAAATCGACCAGCAAAATGAAAAACTATGGCATGGGTGTTTCACTCGGGTATATTTTTTAGAAATCTTTACAGGACATAAAAATTTCTGTCTTGTTTTATAACCGCAAGCATTATATATTTGCGTCTCGTTCTTTAAAATACTTATCAAGAAAGGCAGAGGGTATGGCCCTGTGAAGCCTTGGCAACCTGTCCACATACATGTGCGAACAAGGTGCCAATTCCATCCACATAATAATTATGTGGGCAGATAAGCCGGTAGTTTCAGTTTTTATAAAAAGTCTTTCTATATATGAAGCCCGCCTGTTTATCTGGTGGGCTTTTTTGTTTCCTTTCTTTAAGCACATACAGAACCATTATTGAATTTTTAATCACTATTTGGGATGAAAGAAAACAGAACCAGTATTTTCCTTTTAAACAGCAGTACCATCGCCTATACAATGTATTGCCGTTCCTGCTATATGCCTTTCGGGGCATCTTCCGTTTTATTTTCCTAAGTAGGAAAGATTAGCCTCTTATCTTTTATTATTAAACATTTTTTAAATAATCATTCATTAATAACAAATCAATTTTATGAGCAATACACTGCATTTCGACACATTACAAGTACATGCCGGCCAGCAACCCGATCCTACCACAGGAAGCCGTGCGGTACCACTTTATCAAACTACTTCTTATCAATTCAATAATACAGATCATGCAGCCAATCTTTTTGGATTGAAAGAGTTTGGGAATATTTACACCCGGATCATGAATCCAACAACCGATGTTTTTGAACAACGCATGGCTGCGTTGGAAGGGGGTGTGGCTGCGTTGGCCACCTCATCGGGCATGGCTGCACAATTTTTGGCCATCAACAATATTGTACAGGCTGGCGAAAACATTGTTGCTTCTCCTTTTTTGTATGGTGGCACTTTCAACCAATTCAAAGTGGCTTTTAAGCGCATTGGCATAGAAGTTCGCTTTGCCGAGGACGACAACGTAGAAAACTATCGAAACCTCATTGATGATAAAACCAAAGCCATTTATATCGAAACACTGGGAAACCCCAGACTAAATGTGCCGGATTTTGAAAAATTTGGAGCATTAGCTAAAGAAGTTGATCTTCCGCTGATAGTGGATAATACTTTTGGAGCAGGAGGCTATCTTTTTCAACCATTGAAACATGGGGCCAATATTGTGGTACACGCAGCCACCAAATGGATAGGCGGTCATGGCACCAGCATTGGAGGTGTGATTGTAGATGGTGGCAATTATAATTGGGGCAATGGCAAGTTCCCTCAGTTTTCAGAACCCTCGGAAGGCTATCATGGTCTGAATTTCTGGCAGGTTTTTGGAGAGGGCAACCCACTCGGCTTACCCAACATCGCTTTTGCCATTAGAGCAAGAGTAGAAGGATTGCGCGATTTTGGACCAGCTCAAAGTCCGTTTAATTCCTTCCTGTTTTTACAAGGATTGGAAACTCTGTCTCTGCGAGTGCAACGTACTGTGGACAATACTCTTGTACTGGCCCAGTGGTTGGAACAACATGAGCAGGTGGAGTTTGTGTGGTATCCTGGATTACCAAGCAGCCCTTACTTTGATCTGGCTAATAAATATTTACCAAAGGGTGCTGGTGGTGTTTTACAATTTGGTATAAAGGGCGGAGTAGAAAATGGACGAAAGTTTATCAATAGTTTAAAATTGGTAAGCCATTTGGCTAATGTGGGCGACTCTAAAACACTGGCCATTCATCCGGCATCCACTACGCATGAACAACTTTCGGAAGAAGAAAGAAAAAAGGCAGGTGTACTGGACAATCTGATTCGCATCAGCGTTGGTATCGAATACATAGAAGATATCAAGGCCGATTTTGAACAGGCGTTCAACGCAGTTTTTGCATAATCAAAACATCCGGCTGTTGTTAGTGTTTAGTATTAAACAAATAGTATTTAGCGTTAGCAACAGCCTTTTATACACTACATGAACCAACAGGTTTTTTATTATTCTCAACCCTTCACATTGGAAAATGGTGCTGTGTTGCAAAACATGCATCTGGCATATAATACTTATGGTCAATTGAACCAGGCCAAAAATAATGTGGTATGGATTTTTCATGCACTCACAGCCAATAGCCAGCCTCATGAGTGGTGGCCTGAAATGATTGGCGAAGGAAAAGTATTTGATCTGGCCAAAGATTTTATTATTTGTGTGAATATGCCGGGAAGTTGTTATGGCAGCAGCAGTCCATTGGACATCAACCCAGAAACTGGAACACCCTATTTTCACGACTTCCCCTTTTTCACGATCAGAGACATGATCCATGCCTTCCGATTATTGCAAAAAGAATTGGGAATAGAGAAAATCAGAATCGGCATAGGAGGCAGCACTGGCGGACAACAATTGATGGAGTGGGCCGTTCAGGATCCGGATGCGTTCGAATATATTTTCCCGATAGCTACTAATGCCAAATTTTCGCCATGGGGGAAAGCCTTCAATGCATCTCAAAGACTGGCGATTGAAGCCGATAGCACCTGGCATGAAAAAAATAATGATGCCGGCAAAAAAGGTCTGGAAGTGGCTCGAAGTATCGCACTGCTTTCCTACCGTACCGATACCGCTTACAACAATACACAGGCCGATCACAACAATGATCAGATTGAAGGCTTCAGAAGCGAGAGTTATCAGCGCTATCAAGGTCAAAAACTGTCAGCAAGATTTAATGCCTTTAGCTATTATGCGCTGACCAAAACGATGGATTCGCATAATATCGGTAGGGGTAGAATCAGTGTTACTCATGCTTTGAGTACCATCAAAGCAAAGACTTTAGCCTTGAGTATGGAAGGCGATATTTTATTTCCACCTTATGAACAGGCATTCATCGCCAGCCACATACCCAATGCACATGTAAAAATGATTTTGTCTGATTTTGGACATGATGGATTTTTATTGGAATATGATCAATTGACAATGGCTATCAATCACTTCTTAGGCAAAGAAGCAACAGAATCAGAATGACCATGGTTTATAGGAAAAACTTAGAATTTGAGCAATAAAACTTTTGGCTCAAAAAAAAATATACAATCTGCAATTTTAAATTTTTAATCTAAAAATATGAGTAAGCACAGACAATTAGTAATCGGTATGTTTGGGTTTGGTGTTGTGGGCGAAGGGCTTTACCGTGTGCTGGAACAAACACCCTCTCTATCTGCCTATATCAAAAAAGTTTGCATAAAGCATCCGGGCAAAAAAAGAAATGCACCTCCTACCCTGTTCACTACTGACAAAAATGAACTACTTGAGGACAAAGACATCAATGTGATTGTGGAAGTAATAGATGATGCCAACGCAGCGTTTGACATCGTGAAGATTGCATTGAAAAATAAAAAAGAAGTAGTAAGCTCCAGCAAAAAAATGATTGCCGAACACTTGCAGGAGTTATTGGATCTTCAGGAAAAAAGTGGCAGATCATTTTTGTACGAATCATCGGCCTGTGCATCCATACCAGCCATTAGAAATCTGGAGGAATATTATGACAATGATTTGTTGCATAGTATCCGCGCTATTGTAAATGGAAGTACCAATTTTATCCTGACCAAGATGTTCGATGACAATCTCGGATTTAAAGAGGCATTGCTCTTAGCACAACAATTAGGGTTTGCCGAAAGTAATCCTTCCCTTGATGTAGAAGGTTATGATGCTGTAAATAAATGGACGATATTTTTATGTCACGCCTATGGCATCATTTCCTCCCCGGACCAGATATTGTTCACTGGTATTCAGAACATTCACAAATCGGATGCGCTGGTAGCCAAAGCCAGAAATCAGCAAATACGTTTAGTGGCACAGGCCAAAAAATTGATCGGAGGTGGTGTAGCGGCATTTGTGTTGCCACAATTTGTAACCGCTGACAATCCATTGACCTTTGTCAAAAACGAGTACAATGGAGTGGTGATTGAAAGTGGATTTGCAGATCAGCAATTTTTTTATGGTAAGGGCGCTGGAAGTTTTCCAACTGCCTCGGCAGTGCTAAGTGATTTATCCGCATTAAGATATGGCTATAAATACGAATACAAAAAGCTGTACCATCATCAACCCAATATCCTAAATGACGACATTTATTTAAGGGTATATATCAGTTTTAGCGATATCAAAAATATCCCGACAGATGATTTTGAATGGATAGAACAATGGCATGCACAGGAAGACCGAAAATATTTATCGGGCATCATCTCACTGAAAAAACTAAAGGCAAGCACTTGGTGGAAAGAGAACGGCACCTCTTTGATTCTGGAATCTGACCCGATATTGGAAAGCATTGAAGAAAGGCAGGTGAAAAAAAAGAGCCTGGAACTAGCTGGATTGTTATAGGAATTAATATCGGCAAATCATCGGGTTAGATAATTGTTGATGTCTGTTGGACAATAGTTGAAGCGAATTTTAAGTCCATTTTTTGGGGTGAATATTTTATTTTTTGAACGCAGCGGAATCATGAAAAAAATAAATTCTTCACCCTAAATTTGTGCCCTATGAGCCAGCAATTATCATTCGACAACACAGAAATCGCCTTCCAATACAAATCTGAAAAAGATTTAAAAGATTCCAGTTTGCTTTTCAAAATGATGGGCTATCCATTCCTGGTAAAAATCGGGATACCACTTACTGTCTGGTCGGTGAAGGCAAAGCTCCCGGTAAAAGGACTGATCCGCAATACCATTTTCAAACAATTTGCCGGAGGAGAATCTTTGCAGCAAACAGCTACTGTGGCCAACACGCTGGGGAAATATAAAGTAGATATCATTCTAGACTATGCGGTTGAAGGTGGCGATGCCAGCGATGCCGAATATGACCATGCTGCCGGCGAATTTATCAAAGTAATTGATTATGCTGCCACTCAGTCCAACATACCGTTTATGAGCGTGAAGGTGACCGGATTAACCAGATTCTCATTGCTTGAAAAACTGGATGTGCTGATGCATAAGAGAGAAGGTACCCTTATTAAGAAATATTTGGGGGCATTGGAAGACCTGTCCAAAGAAGACAGAGAAGAATGGCATAGAGTAAGGCTTAGAATGATGCGCGTGTGCGAAAAAGCAGCTGAAAAAAATGTCGGGATGCTGGTGGATGCGGAAGAAACCTGGATTCAGGATCCGGTGGATGCTCTGATTATGTTGATGATGGATTCTTTCAACAAAGAAAAATTAATCATCTACAATACCGTACAACATTACAGACAAGACAGATTACAATTCTTAAAAGATAGTATAGATGCAGCCAAAGAAAGAGGCTTTTTATTAGGTGTAAAATTGGTTCGTGGTGCTTATATGGAAAAAGAAAGAGAACGGGCTGAAAGCCTTGGATACCCCTCACCTATTCAGCCAGACAAAGAAAGCAGCGACCGCGATTTTAATGCCGGTGTAAGTTTATGTCTGGACAATATAGATCGGGTTGGCGTGATCGTTGCCTCTCACAATGAGGACAGCAATATGCTGGCCGTGAAAAAACTACATGAATTAAATCAACCGCTCAATCATCCGCATGTCAACTTTAGTCAGCTCTTTGGGATGAGCGACAATATCACTTTCAACCTAGCCAATGCCGGATGCAATGTGAGCAAGTACCTTCCATTTGGCCCCATAGAGGATGTGATTCCTTACCTGATGCGACGTGCTCAGGAAAACACTTCTATAAAAGGCCAGACGGGTCGTGAGTTAGGACTGATTTTGAAAGAAATTAAGAGACGACATAGCGAAAGATAAGAATTGAAATCATCAATTTTCGATTTACATTTATCAATCTGCAATTTGTAATATTCAATTACACCCGCCAATAATCTCCTTTCCAGTTTTCAATCGATTGCTTAATTTGATTGGGCGTTAATTGTGTATCAAGAGCGTTTTCTATCAGTGCTGGCAATTCTTCGTCAGAAGCAAATCGCAAGGCTACAATCTGACGGGTACGCAAGGACCCGGCCACCAGATCAAAATCTTTTCCCGTAAGTTTGAAGTATCTAAAGCGAATTTCTTCTCTGATCATTCTGTCTTGAAGCCCGATGGCATAATGCTGCCTTACCATAAATGAAAACCAAGTCAAAAGAATTACTATCAATAATAACATTGCCCATATCCATCTAAATTCTCCATCACTTACAATGGTCTTGTAAGTAGTACAGCCAATAAGAAAGAGACAAACGGGATAAAAGATAAAATGATGTGGTGCATAAAACCGAATATGATTCTTAAAATTTTGTTTAGTCATGAATATTTTTTTTAAAAATAAACAATTCACAGATTGCCCACATCAATTGTCTGAGCCTACTAAGCAAACTACAATATCGTTATCTTGCGCCAATGCAGCAATATCTACAATTACTCAGGCATATTTTAGACAACGGCACTCAAAAAACGGATCGCACCGGCACAGGCACCATCAGTACTTTTGGGTATCAAATGCGATTTGATTTGCAAAAAGGTTTTCCATTAGTCACCACTAAAAAAGTGCATCTAAAAAGTATTATTTATGAGTTGCTTTGGTTTTTGAAAGGGAGCACCAATATTGCTTTTCTAAGAGAAAACAACGTGCGTATTTGGGATGAGTGGGCCGATGAGCAAGGAGAATTGGGCCCGGTGTATGGAAAGCAATGGCGTAGTTGGGAAGGCAAAGATGGCAAGGTGATAGATCAAATAGCGGATGTTATCAATCAGATAAAAAAAACGCCTGATAGTCGTCGGCTCATTGTAAGTGCATGGAATGTAGGCGACCTGCCAGAAATGGCTTTAATGCCCTGCCACACTTTGTTTCAATTTTATGTAGCTGATGGAAAACTGAGTTGCCAACTTTATCAGCGAAGTGCCGATGTGTTTTTAGGCGTTCCTTTTAACATAGCCTCCTATGCCTTACTCACGATGATGATGGCACAGGTTTGTGATTTGGAAGCCGGAGATTTTGTACACACTTTTGGAGATGTCCATATCTACAACAACCATCTGGAACAGGTTCAATTGCAACTGAGCAGAGATCCTTATCCGCTTCCTTCAATTTTGATAAACAAAGAAGTAAAAAATATTTTTGAATTCCGGTACGAAGATTTTGAACTGAACAATTATCAATCATATCCGGGCATTAAGGCACCGGTGGCTGTATAAAATCTAAGAAGGAAAAACAAAATATTAATAGTCAAATACCCATTCGGAAACCTAAATTAGAAATCAATATGACCATTTCCTTAGTCGTAGCGGCCTCCACCAATAATGTGATAGGCAAGAACAATCAATTGGTATGGAAACTGCCAAACGATATGAAGCATTTCAAAAATACAACCTGGGGATTGCCTGTGGTGATGGGAAGAAAAACTTTTGAAACCTTTAAGCGACCACTACCCGGAAGAAAAAATATTGTTCTAAGTACACAAAAGGATTTGAAAATAGAAGGAGCCATTGTTCTAAACAGCTTGAAAGACGTGGCTTTTTTGGTAAAGGAAATGGATGTAAATGAGTTGATGGTGATAGGTGGAGGAGAAATCTATGAGATGTATTTCCCAAAAGCAAACAAAATATATTTGACCAGAGTAAATACAGTGATAGATGGAGACACTTTCTTCCCGGTAATTGAAGAAAAGGATTGGCAACTAAAAAGCATCATAAAAAACAAAGCAGACGATACACATGCTTTCGATTATAGCTACGAGCTTTGGGAAAGAAAATAAGCTTAGGTTAGATCATTTACCAATCTGAAATCTGTAATCCGCAATCCTTAATCCGCAATTCAATGGTTTACTCTCCGCTTCAAGCAGCAGCAAAATACTTTAGGTACTATGTGCATGCAGCCAATAGTAAAGGACATGGCACCCACTCGCCATTTGTTTTTGAGTTTATTACAAAAGTGATGAATGATTTCACAAAGTATGAGGATTATTCAAAAGTAGAAGACCTGCGCAAACTGTTATTGTCCAATAATACATCCATAAAAGTGGATGACCTTGGTGCGGGTTCTACAGCCACCAAATCAAATATTCGCACTATTACTTCTATTGCAAAAAATGCAGCTAAACCTAAAAAGTTTGGACAATTGCTTTACCGGATGGTAAAATATTACCAACCCAAAAATGTTTTGGAATTAGGTACTTCCTTGGGAATCACCAGCAGTTATCTTGCGCTTGCCAATCCTACTGCCAACCTAGTGACTATGGAAGGATCTGAAAGTATTTGTGAAGTGGCCCGAAGTAATTTCGAATCTTTACAGCTCAAGAATATTGAACTGGTACAGGGCAACTTCGATACCCAACTTCAATCAGTATTGGACGGGATGGGTCAGGTAGATTTTGCTTTTATAGATGGCAATCACAGAAAGGAACCTACCGAAAGATATTTCCATCAAATACTTCCGCATATACATAATGACACGATACTAATCTTTGACGATATACATTGGAGCAAAGAGATGGAAACAGCCTGGAGAAATATTGTACAGCACGAAGCGGTTGCCTGCGATATTGATTTATTTTACATAGGCATTATCAGTTTCAGAAAAGAGTTTCAAGAAAAGCAAAGGTTTTCAGTGAGATTTTGAAGTGCTTATTGAACACCTATATTTATCTGTTTTCTTTATCTTTAAAACAATAGAACAAAGTCATGCCCATAAGCAGTATCGATGAAGTCGTTTTGACTCTGCGTTCAATCGTAGAAGAATGCAGGCAAAAACAATCAAAGGCCGGATTTTTTGCGGCTTTATATTTACGCATGACCGAAGCTGTGAAAGAAGGAATTAGCAACCACCAATTCGAAAACGCGAAGCTGATGGAGCAATTGGATATTTGTTTTGCAGAAAGGTATATATCAGCCTACCAAGCCTATGGTGCCAAACAAAAATGTACTCGTTCCTGGAAACTGACATTTGATAGCTGTGGCAATAACGACAATATTGTACTGCAACACTTGTTGATGGGAATAAACACCCATATCAACCTGGATCTGGCCATTGCTGCCGCCACTGTGGCACCTGGAGAAAGCATTCATAGATTGGAAAAAGATTTCAACCGCATCAATGATATTATCGCCACTTTGTCCGATGACGTTCAGGAATGCCTTACCAAAATATGGTTTCCCATGCGCCTGGTTACAAGAATCATGAATGGAAAACAAGAAGCAGTGCTCAACTTTAGTATCACAAAAGCCAGACAAACTTCATGGGCCAATGCGGTTCTTTTGGCCAACATGATTGAGGTTCAAAAACTTTCATATATTGACAGCATGGATAGCATGGTGGAGAAAGTTGGCAGAGCTATTCAGTCGCCAGGATTCTGGATTAATATACTATTGAAACTTATCCGTAGAACAGAATACAATAACATTTCCAGAACCATCACACTGATAGAAACGATAAAAGTATAGATGCATTAGCTATTATTCCAAATCTGCCAGCTCAACTCGGCCTGCTCCACTAGCATTTCATAACCATTTTTTATGGAGGCGCCTCTTTCTTCTCCTTTTTGCAAAAACAGTGTTTTAGCCGGATTATAAACCAGATCGTACAAATAGTTTTTGGGGGTTAAGAGTTCATAAGGGATTGTGGGAGCTGTTTCCACTTTTGGAAAACTCCCCAATGGTGTAGAATTAATTATTAGAGGGTAACTATCTATAATATCCTTATTCAAATCTTCATAAGTCAGGCCGACACCTTTGCTCCGAGATACGAACGCAACCTCAATACCCAAGCTCTCCAACACAAACAATACGGCCTTGGCAGCTCCGCCAGTTCCCAATATTAGTGCCTTTTTGTGATGTGATTGTAATTGTGGTAATAGCGATTTTTTAAATGCTGGCGCATCTGTATTGAATCCCTTTAGTTGTCCATCTTTTATCTTTATACAATTAACCGCTTTTATTTTTTCTGCCTCAATGCTCAACTCATTCAAAAATGGCAACACCTGTTCCTTGTAGGGTATGGTAACATTAAGACCTAATAAACCCGGATTTGACTGCAATAATTCTGGAAAAAGAGAAATATGCTCAATAGGGAATAACTCGTAAGCCGCATTACCAATACCCTCTTTTTCAAATTTTTCGGTAAAATACTTTTTGGAAAAGGATTGTACCAATGGCATGCCGATAAGGCCATATACATTCATTGAACTACTATTTATCCAGATACAGAGAAAAGGTATCCCCACGAAGTCCAATACGCATTGCTTCCAATGCAATCACTTCGTATGGAGGAATATTACCAAGATTTACATTGCAACCGATTAATTCCAGAAAATATAATTGCTGTGCTTTTTGTGGTGCTTCCCAGATTATTTTCTGTGATGGAATTTGAGTCAGAATTTCCTGAACCAGCCCTTCCCGCACTTCTCCTGTACCACGATAAATACCCACATTACCGGCTTCTCGGGCTTCCGCGATCACATACGTAGATCCAGCTTCCAATTCTGCCTTCATCAACTCAATCCATTTGTAAGGAGGGATAATATGTGTTGCATCTTTACTACCCACTTCGCTAAGCACAGTACCATATTTAGTAAGCTTTTCTATATAACCACATTTTTCAGCATGAGGTATTGTAATAGATCCATCGCTCACTTCCATATAATCAATATTCAGCGACTGACAAGTATTGATATAATCCTGCATCTGATTTCGCACCAGATAAGCCTCGAACAAAGTACCACCAAAATACACCGCCATACCATGTGCCTTATAAACTTCTATTTTTTCTGTAAGTTGTGGTGTAACTACAGCTGTTCCAAATCCCAGTTTCACTATATCGACATGAGGAGAAGATGCGCTCATAAAGTTTTTTGCTTCTACAAGGCTCAATCCTTTATCCATAACCATTGTAAGTCCAAAACTGCGAGGCTGACTGGTTCTTTGTGGTAATTGCGTAAGATTAAAATTCATCAAGTTCAAATTAGTGGCCGCAAAAGTAATTATTTATTTTTTTACATAATAATGAAGCCAAGCGAAAAAATAATAAAAATTCCAATCTGTCTTGATCTTGCCTAGAGAGGCCATTTTCATCATTGCTGATTTCATTGTAATATTATGAAAAACTCAATACCTCTTTTTTCAATTCCCTGCTATTATGATCAAACAAAATGCAAAATTTTATCATTTCTCCTTTTTCTTTTTGTACCTGGTGATCATTTCCGCTACCTGTGGGTGTTGTAATAAGGCAGGATTTATCTGCAATATTTTTTTTAAAAGCGAAGGAGTCCTTTCCAAAGCATTCTCCAAATGAATCAATGCCTCTTTTGTTTTGCCAATGGCAAAGTAAATTAACGCACGTAAATAGTTGAAGATTGGCTTCTCATTAGTCATGAAATAAGCTTGTTCTATTTGTTGCAAGGCTTCATCATAATATTCAGCTTTATACAAGCATTTGATGAGAGATTCCCAACCCATCGTTGATTTAGGCTTAAGTCTTACTACATTCATAAAATATTGTACGGCTTCTTTTGTATAACCCAAATTGATCTTACATTCTCCCATGAGAAAATTATACTCAGCTTTATTGCGCTTTACTTTCAGGGAGCTTTCTAACTGTTTGATGCATTGAGCATACATTCCTTCCTTGTAATAAGTATAAGCAATTTTATAAGAAAGGGTGCTTACCTCCGGATTCAAATGCGAGGCTTTTCTATAATAAAATCTTGCCTGCGAAAAATTCTTCATTTTTTCATAGCAGTATCCTATTGCTTCATAAATCACATCCTCGGGCTTTGACAACTCTATCACTTTCTCCAAATTCTCAATAGCATCCTTGTACTTTCGAAGCCTTATATAGGCATCCCCTATATTCCGATAGGCATAGTCCATTTTCTCATCTATCACCAAAGCATACTTATAGGCATCAATGGCCTTTTCATATAATTTGATTCCCTGAAACGCTGTTCCCAAATTGAACCAAGCCAATTCATTGTATGGATGATCATCGATAATTTTTTTGTGTAATTCGATGCTTTCCGCATTCCTACCTGTGTAATCTGTCCAAAAACAAAATTTGTACAACGCTTCCTCATTTTCCGGTTCCTGATTCAGGATTTCCTTTAGACAGTCAAACACCTTATCAAAATCTTCATAATCATCATACACATCTGCCAACTCAAAAAGCAATTCGACTCTTTCTTCTCCTTCAAACAAACGGAGTGCTTCATGAAGCACTTCCACTGCAGCCTCATGTTGGTCTAAAGCTAAATAAGCCTCTGTCTTTAAAATATAAATATCAATATTCCTGTTATCGAAAATAGCCGCCTGCTCCAATAGGTGCAGGGCATCCTCGTAAGCTCTTTTATCCAACAATAAATCTGCTTTTTTAATCAGAAGTGAAGCAGAATACGGAAACTGTTCAATGGCAATTTCCACCACTTGGTAAGCTTTGATGAATTGTTCCTGAAGTTCGAAATGTTCAATCAGTTTTTCAAAGGATTCTTCCTCTATATACGAACCACTTCGTCCTTTTCTTAAATTTTCGAATCGTTGCAGAAGTTCATTCAATTCTTCACCTCTTTCTTCGTCGTTTTGCTGAAACTCTCTCATAGCCCTTCATTTTTTAGTATTATCAAAAATGGCAACACCTAATTCCTTATACAAATTATACAAAATCAACAATCCGAGTCGAAATAAGTTTTCCTCCAATGTGCAAAACTTTTTTAACGGATTTTTTTGAATAAAATCTAAAAGTTAAGGATTTTATAAAATTTATGATAAGCTTTCATAATTTTTCCTATCTTTGTTCTGTCTTTAATTATCACTTTAACAATTTAAGTCATGCTAAAGGCTCTATTTTTAAATTTCCTCTTTTTGTTTTCCTTTTCTGTAGTAGTTTTTGCAGAAGGAGAGAACAATAATACAGAGGATCCAGGAAAGAACAAACTAAAAGGTTTTTCGTTGGAGAACAGGCAGTCTGTGGATAAGCAGTTTTATTCTTTTTCTTTGAGATCTGGTATGTACTTTAAAGGTGAAAACCTGATAAATGGTTCACATGCACAGCCGAATAATAATGTAAATCTAAATTCTATCACTTTTCAAAAAGGTGAGAATAGTTATTTATTGCCCTACAAAAAGAAAGCAGTTTTAAATAAACTCACTTTTAATCCAAATGAATTGTTGAGAAATTATTCAGGAAAATAATTAGTCGTTAGTTCAATTAAAAACCCGGTAGATAAATTACCGGGTTTTTTTCTTTCTCTAGTTTTTATCTTTCGCAAATTCTGAATAACTCATCACCCGGTAGCCGGCTTTTGGAATATCAAATTTGGACAACGGCACTACCGAAAACTCGATACTGGAAACCGTAAAAGTGATTTTATCTTCCCCCCTGGCGGCATCATATTGCATAGCCAGTCCAGGAAGATTTTTGCTGATATACTGAAAGTCGGAGTTCACCCCCACTAATTCTTTCGTAAAAAAAACTGTAAAACTAGTGCCATCTATTAGCTTTCCAATGGCTTTCTGGCAATTGTAACCAGCTATTTTCTTAAACTCGTTTTCTACTTTATAAGTAATATTTTCATATTTTTTATTTTGAGCTTTCCAGTCTTCTGCTGAATATTTTATCAAAAACTTTTTGTTTCCATAGTCGCGAATATTGGTAGCCTGACCTGACTTAGCATCATAAATGGTGGACTGGGTGCCCAAGGCACTAATAAAATCTGACCGATTCAGATTGGCTTTAATATAAATAATATTGGTTGACCCATCCAGCATATCAGCGACTTCAGGTTTTTTGTTTTTTGTACTAATCATTACATCGTAATAAATTGTAGCTTCTGTCAATTTCTTTTGACCAAATACAATCTGCTGTGATATAAAAACCAGAAGTAAAAGAAATGAATATTTACGCATCATATTTAATTTTTCTATCGAATCTTAGACGCAACAAGATAAAGAATAAGTTGCGTAAAAAAGCCGGGTGTTGAAAACCCGGCTCTAAATTATCTCATCTTATTTTGTTTTTCCTTCATCTGTTTTTGCTGTTCCTGAACCTGTTCCAGTCGTTCCTGCCATTTAGACTTGGTTTTTGGCTTCTTTTTATTAGCTTGTATTTTAACCAAAATCTTGTCATGGTCAATAATATAGTTTTGTATAATAAACTGCAAAATCAGTGTAATGATATTGGAAACAGTATAGTACCAAGTAAGTGCCGATGGAAGCTTATTAAAAATAAAAAGTAAAAATACCGGCATAATATAAGGCATATACTTTATCATCGGATTGTTTTGATCCGGAGTCATGCTCATACTATAAAGTGAAATCAATACACTGGTTACCATTGCGGTGATGGTGAACAAACTCAGGTGACTACCTAGCAATGGAATATCGAAACCAAAAGTGATTGGCGCATCATAGGCAGATAAATCATGACTCCACAAAAATGGTATCCCTCTTAGATCCACCGTGGAACTAAAGAAACTATACAATGCGAAAAAGATTGGAATTTGAAATAGTGCAGGAATACAACCGCCTAAAGGATTTACACCTGCTTCTCTGAATAACTTCATTTGTTCCATACTCATTGCCTGCTGGTCTGCTCCAAACTTTTCTTTAAGTTTTGCTATTTCTGGTCTTAGAGCCTTCATTTTGGCTCCACTTAAATAGCTACTATAAGTTAATGGAGATATCAACAAACGTATAAACAACGTAATTAGCGCAATGATTAGACCATAACTCCCAACAAATCCTTTCAGGAAGTTAAACACCGGTAATAGAATAAACTGATTGAGTGGCCGTACAAAAGCATAAATACCTTGCCCCAGATTAATCAATTTATTTAAACCCCCTCCTTCTCTTTTCAGAATATTATAATCCGCCGGACCATAAAATATACTCAAAGGAACCGTCGCCGAATTGCCTGCTTTTACATCTATTTGCATATTAGCCGATGATTGAGAAATAATATGGCTATCTTTTTCTTTTGGAAGATCCCAACCCATTTTTCCATCTGCAAATTTTTCCTTTGCTATCAAAAAAGTATTAAAGAATCGTTGCCTTACGCCTAACCATTCTACCGGTTTTTCAAACTCTACAGAATTAGTTCTTCCAATTGTATGATAATCAAACTCGCCGTCTTCCATATACCCTATCTGGGTATTTTGTTGCTCGAAGGACAAGTCCGACTCTTGCTGATGCGCTTCATATTTCCACTCCAAATTGAGCTTACCCTGTGTGAGCAGACTTCCTGGCTGTGCTAATTGAATATTCAGATCAATCTTATAATCCTCCGGATAAATAATATACTGATGGGTTACATAAGGGATGGACTGAGAACTATCCCCTCCGATCAATTGAAATGTAACTATCTGAGAACCAGATGGTCCAGGCTCCACTTTACCTTTAGAAAAGAAAAGATCTGCCGTAGAAGAACTTTGCGTTCCCGAGGTATTAATGTGATACCCAATCTGATTAAAATCAGACCCGGCCAGTACCACTGGCTTTTGGGTCAGGGCATTTTTGAATCCTTTTAATTCTACATATTTAGGCTGACCACCTTTGTTGGTAAATGCTACTTTAAACACTTTATTTTCTGCTACAACAATCTCTTCCTTCCCACTGGCAGCCTGTTGAAACATCCCAGCCTTTGCCACATACATTTGAGAGTCGGCCTTTAATGCATCAAGACGCATGGTAGCAGTATCCATTTTAGGCTTCATAGCCAATGCGATAGAATCCTTTTTGGCCTGCTCGCGTTGGGCTGTTGCCTGTTGCTTGGTGTTGTAATAAAAATAAAAGAAAAAGAGTACCGCTAATAGTGCAAAACCAAGGACGGTATTACGATCAAACTTCATTATCCAAAATAATTTTTACCTAAAGAACCCCTTTAGGAGGCGCAAAGATAAGCATTGTGGTAGTATAGGCTAATCCGGTTAAAAAAAGAAATTTGGCAATTAGCCAGCTACCTTTCTTTGATAATAATCATAAACCCTCGAAGCATAAAAAAATATTATCTGCTATATTTATCAAAAAATAAACTATGCCCATTAGAATGACAGATGATCCGAAAGGACAGAGCAATAATGACTATAATGATGATAGAAGTGGTGGCTCCTCGAACAACTCTGGGGGTGGTGGTGGACTTTTTGCATTACTACCATTGCTTTTAAGCCTCTTCAAAGGCAAACGAATATTCTTATTGATAATAATTGCAGGTGCGTTCTGGTATTTTTCCAAGGGTGGCGGAGGCTGCAATATGAACCTAGCCGACACGGCTCAACAGCTATTTTCGCAAAGTGGTTACAGCTACAGTCCTGAGCAATTTGATAAAGCCTCAATCTACGAAGGCCTGGAAGATAACAATAATAAGAATCCGTTACCAGAAGCCGTTTCCTTACTAAGATTTGCACCAAACAGAGGAGACCAGGGTTCGCAGGGAAGTTGTGTAGCTTGGAGTAGTGCCTATGCCGCTCAGACTATATTGACAGCTGCTTCAACCGGACAGGATCCCAATGTCATAGCCTTTAGTCCATCCTATTTATACAATCAAATTAGATTAAGTAATGATTGCCAGGGATCATACATCCAAAAAGCTATGGAGGCCATGAGAGCTAATGGTGGTGTACCTCTTAGTCAGTATCCCTATAGTGATCAGGACTGTAGCCGAGTTCCCGGTAGTGCCGCCATCCAAACCGGAAGACAGCATGCCATCCATGGATTTACCCGGCTGACAGAGGGTGACAATTTGAATCAAATCAGTGTGCGGGCTATCAAGGAACATCTTGCCAAAGATGCTCCGGTGGTCATTGGCATGATGGTGGGACAAAGTTTTATGCAAGATATGATGGGTAAAGATCTTTGGCAACCACAGGGGATGGATCAATCTCAAATGGGTATGGGCGGGCATGCAATGTGTGTGATTGGTTATGATGATAGCAAGTATGGAGGTGCATTTCAGATCATGAATAGCTGGTCACCGGCCTGGGGTAAGAATGGCATTGGCTGGGTGCAGTATGGGAATTTTAAGAACTATGTTCGGGAAGCATACGGTATAGACCCACTCCCCAAATCACAGACAGTGGCTTCGGTTCCGCTGGAGTGTAATATTGGTTTGGTCAATAATGCCACTAGACAATACATCAAGCTAAAATCTATTGGCAACAACGAATTTCAAACCACAACACCCATAAAAATTGGTACCCGGTTTAAGATGGAAGTAAAAAACACGACGGAATGTTATATCTATATTTTCGGACAAGAAACCGATGGGAAATCTTACCTACTGTTTCCATATTTGAAATCAGGTCAGACTGTGTCCAAACATTCTCCTTATTGTGGCATTACAGGCTATCGCTTGTTTCCAAGAGCACAATCTCTGGAGGCAGACAATATCGGAAATAAAGACTTTATCGCAATCATTACCAGTAAAAAGGAGTTGAATTACAACCAAGTGAATGCCGCAATCAACGCCAGTACCCAATCCAATTTTTCGAACCGGGTACTGGATGCACTTCAAAATATAAAGGTAGAAGCCAGACAATCGGCAACAAGTGATGGGCGCATTTATTTTAAAGCTAATGCCAATCCTAATCAGGCAATAGCTACAATTGTTGCTTTTGACAAAGTACCGTAACAAACGTTTTTTGCTCAAATTTTACCTGTTTACTTCCGGCTAATAAAAACCGCGAGATTTGTTTACATTCTCGCGGTTTTTATCCATTATCTTAGTCCCAATTCGCTTACATCTTTACTTCGTCAATAAAGCCCTGCACAAATCATGAACGAAATACTGAACAATATTCGCATCATAGAAAATAGAATACAAATTGCCTGTCAAAAAGTAGGCAGAAACCCCAATGAAGTAAAACTATTATTGGCAACTAAAACGATCGCTCCTGATCTTATCAAAATTGCAATACAAAAAGGTTACACACTAATAGCCGAAAACAGGGTGCAGGAGTTAAAGGAAAAGTTTGAAGCACTAAAGGATATTCCTCACCACAACCATTTTATTGGTCATTTGCAGACCAATAAGATCAAGGACATTCTTCGATATAATGTAACCTGTGTTCAGTCATTAGACAGATGGGAGCTGGCGGAAAAACTAAACCAAAGACTTGAATTTGAAAATAAAAACATAGATGTCCTGGTTCAGGTGAATACCTCTTACGAGAAAAGCAAGTTTGGCGTAGTTCCGGAAAAAGTCATTGACTTAGTAAAAAATGTTTCTTGTTTACCCTATCTAAAAATAAAAGGTTTGATGACCATTGGCCTGCTTAGTGCCCAACAGGAAGCCACAAGAAAATGTTTTCAATTACTAAAAAATATTCAGCAGGAAATCATTGCACTTCAGTTACCCACAGTTTCCATGCAGGAACTATCCATGGGCATGAGCGGAGACCTGGAAACTGCCATCCAAGAAGGAGCCACCATCATCAGGGTGGGTACTGCCATTTTTGGCCAACGTCCAACTCCAGATAGTTTTTATTGGAATGAAGAACAAGGTCTGTGAAAAAACTCAATTATTATTACTGATACCATTTTCAATTATCAGTCATTAAAAATGAAAAACCTCCTGAAGTGGCAAACCGGCCATCAGGAGGTCATTTATTTCTTTACAAATAAGACGCTTGCTTGATGCAATTGCTTAAGCGGAATTTCTTCCGGCATTGATGACACCAAAGGAACATCGGGTGGCTAACTTGCCATAAATATCTGTCAACTCGTTATCATCCTCATTGGCTGCATCGGCTTCTCGGATTTTATTCATCGCAAATTGCTGAATAGTCAGTAAGGGCAACACGATCCGCTCACGCATGGCAATAGAAAGCTTATCCACAGGATAACTCTCCATCAACTCTTTACTGTCAGAAAGCTTTAACAAATATTCTTTTGTGAGCGTATAGTCATCAAAAATCATTTGCCATATATCGGCATAGGTTTCATCTTTGGCCAGATAGGCAGTTAGTGGAAAATAGGATTTGGACATCGCCATTTCACAATTATCCATAAGCGTTTTGAAATAAAGCGAACTTTTGTACAATCTTTTCACATCCTCAAACCTACCAATAAATTCCATCCTTTTTAAAGCAGCACCCACCCCAAAAAACCCGGGAACATTTTGTTTCAACTGGCTCCAGGCGCCTGCAAAAGGAATGGCTCGCAGGTCGTTTAAAGAAATATCTGTTTGCGATTTACCTCGTTTTTGAGGACGGCTGCTTATATTGGTTTCGCTATAAAACCTAAGCGGACTGATTTCATAAAGATAACTGGCCAGCAATGGATGGTCCTTCAATTTTTTATACTCATCCAAGCCATAAGAGGATAATTCCTGAAGCAGTTCTTCATCCTTACCGGAAATAGGCGTGTGCCTTTCCGCATAAAGACTATTACTAATTCCGGCATTCAACAATTGCTCCAGATTATATTGCGCTGAATCAATGATACCAAAATTAGAACTAATGGTTTGTCCTTGAATCGTCAATTGAATTTCACGATTGGAAATATTATTACCCATAGAGGCATAGAACTTATGGGTTTTGCCACCACCACGAGACGGAGGCCCTCCTCTGCCATCAAAAAATATCACATCAAATCCATAATGTCTGGTTACACGAGTGAGTTCTTCTTTGGCACGATAAATACTCCAGTTGGCCATCAGATAGCCACCATCTTTTGTACCATCGCTAAAGCCCAACATGATGGTTTGGGTATTTTTACGACGCTTCAAATGCTCCTTATAGGCAGGCAAACTATACAACTCCTGCATTACATCAGCCGCATTGATCAAATCATCAATGGTTTCAAACAGAGGTACAATATCTAGAGAAATATGCTCTTCTGCTATGCCTTGCATTTTAAACAAAGCAAATACTTCGATAATATTATGTACACTAAATGTATGACTGATGACATACCTGTTACAACTCTGCTCACCATTGCTTTGCTGAATGGACTTTATAGCCACAGGAATTTCTGCAGTATCCTTAATCACTTCATCTTCAAAAATAGAAGTATCTACTTTTTTATTTATGGCCAGCAATGCTTTCACCTTTTCAGAATCAGAAAGCCTGGCATAATTTTCCGGCACAATACCCTGTCCACTTTGGGCTACTATTTCAAATATTTTTTGATGAATAGAACTGTCCTGCCTGATATCTAAGGAGGCAAAATAAAATCCGAAAATATCAATCTTATTGATTAGACTTTGCACTTGTGGTGCAAAAAGAGCATTATGCCTTTCCTCTAAAATATCTTTTATTTGGGTTAGTGTTTCTTTGATCGCACTTGCAGAAATATTGGATTTGAAACCAGGTATAAACAAATTGTCGTACAGTGATTTTTCCAGTGCAGCGATTGGCTCTTCCACTCCTTGAAAAGTAAGCCGGCGCTTCAGTTTGCGCACATCCAGATAATAACATTTAAGAATGGCTCCGCGAAGGGCATCTGCCACCTTCTTAGTAGTTTCGCAGCGTACATACGGATTACCATCCCGATCACCACCTGGCCAAAAACCCATTTGCAATACAGGACTACCAGGCGGAACAGCTTGAGGAAATTGTGTTTTTAGCTGATTCATGATTCGGCCGGCAGCTATGTAAAACACATTTTCAAGAAACCAAATCAAACTCACTGCCTCATCATAAGGAGTCGGTTTTTTCTTTTTCAGGAAAGCTGTTTTCCCCAGTTGCTGTAGGAGAATATTGATCTCCACCGAATCGTTTTTAATCAATGCCCGACTTAAATCATGAATAATGCCTAAAACAGACCCCGGATAAAACTGAGTGGGGTGCGCAGTTAATACCAACCTCACACAAAAATTCTTTAAACTCTCTGATAGCTCTTCGGCTTTGTTAAACTGTATGGTATCAGCTATCAATTGCTTCAAAGTTCCAGGACCACTAAGATCGTGGGTGTGCTTGTAGGATGCATCTTCCAGCGCATCAAACAGTACCACCTGCCTTTCTACATACTGGGTGAACTTAAAAAGCAAATCCAGCCTTTCTTTTTCAGAAATCAAGGAGGTATGCTTATCAAAAAACCTATTGATGATTTCAGTAGGACTAGAAAATTGATCAAACCCTTCTTCGCAATAGTTGGAGAAAAGTGATAACAAAATTCCTGTTTTCTCCATTTTATGAAAGGGCAATGAAGTAAACAAACTGTTATACAATTGAAACCGAGTACCGACTTCGGTTTTGAAATGACGCAAACTTCCGCTTGTAGCAATATCCATTTTTATTAAAATACGTTTATATTAATATTAGTTCGCAGGCAGGCAAATCGGGCGGTAAGATAATATTTTTTAATAAGACATAGGGCTTTTTTGGATAATAATCAAGGAATATAGTCATATTTTCGAAAAACAATATCTGTTATTTGGGTAAGGGGTGTTAAAAAATATTTTGATCCGAATTTTAGAAACCCAATTTCTTTTTTTGATTTATGTCTTTTTTACAAAAAGAAAAATCAGCTTTTTAAATATACTTAACCCATCCCAAATCCAACGATTGTGGTCATGTTTCCATTCTCCACAATCTATATTGCAGGCACGAAAGGAAATCAGCCTGAACAAACCAAATGGAAAAATCCTTCTCATGAACAAACAAATCTGATAGGTATAATGATGAGCCAAGATCTCAATGGTAAGTGATGCAGGCGTAATCCTTAATGGCTTTCCGAAATTTTCTTCATAGCTTTTCAATATCCGGGCACTGAACAGATCTACAGGATGCCAACCTATGCTCACCAACTTGTGCAACTGATGATTGGCCACCAAGTGTATCACCGATTTCCGAAACCTGACGGAGATGATGATATCATTTATTCGAAAGGACTGATCCATCAGACAAGTTTAATACATTTAAATTAGATTTCGGATAGAGACATAAAGAGATATTAAAATCCTTTCATAGAAATACAATCCAGCAAAACTACCTTTCCAGCCAGGACTCTGGCTTATTAGTGAAAAATATTTTATGCACCCGGCATAACCACTAAATTTGCTTCGTGCTGCAACATCTGTCTATAAACAACTATGCCATTATCAACGAACTGGAAATTGATTTTTCCAAAGGCATGAACATTATTACCGGGGAAACTGGTGCGGGGAAGTCAATCATTATCGGGGCACTAAACCTCATACTTGGTGAAAGAGCAGATACTTCCGCTTTGGTAAACAAGGATAAAAAATGTGTTATAGAAGGCTATTTTTTATCAGATAGAGTTAAAGCTATTTCGATATTTCTGCAACAAAACGAATTGGACGAACAGGAGCAATTGGTAGTACGCCGAGAAATATCCACCAATGGAAAAAGCCGGGCATTTATCAATGACAGTCCGGTGAATCTTACACAACTGCATGAACTCAGTCAGTTATTGGTGGATTTGCATCAGCAGTTTGATACTCTATCCTTAGGTGATCGAAACTTTCAACTAAATGTGATAGATGCTTTGGCCAATAATCAATTGGCAATATCCGACTACAAACTGGCTTACCAACAGTGGAAACAAAAACAACATGCCCTCAACCAACTTAAAGAACAACAGACGCAATTTGAAAAGGAAAGCGACTATAATCAGTTTCAGTTCGACGAATTGATCAAACTGAATCTGAAAGAAGATGAATTGGAAGAAATAGAAACAGAATTAAAATTACTTTCCAACTCTGAAGGAATCAAGAATGCGCTGAACCGGGCTTATGTGGAATTGTCGGAAGGAGAACAGCCATTGGTACAACAAATAAAAAGTATAGGCCACTTGCTTGCGAGCTTTAAAGATATTCATAAAGACCTGCCTACATTAACCGAAAGACTGCAAAGTGCACAGATAGAACTCAGCGATATAGCCGCCGAACTAGATCATTTAAATGAGACTATTAACTTTGATGCCAACAGAATTGAAGAACTGAATGACCGACTTTCTCTGGGTTACAAGCTGCAAAAGAAACATGGTGTGCAAACCACTAAAGACTTGCTTGACATCCAGTCTCAATTAGAAGAAAAGCTACAGGCCGTGCTGCAAATAGATGATAACATTTCTGCTCTTGAAAAAGAAGTAGAACAATGTGAAAATGAAGTGCAGACCATTGGTGAAAAAATTTCACAGGCTAGAAAAAAGCAAATTCCTTTTTTTGAAAAAAAAGTCAATCCATTGTTGGCCCAAGTGGGTATGCCCAATGCTTTAGTTAAAATTTCCATTCTACCTCAATCTGCAGGTATGACTGGTTTAGACGAAATTGAATTTTTGTTTGATGCCAACAAAAGTGGTCAATTCAAGCCTATGAGCAAAGTGGCCAGTGGTGGTGAACTCAGCCGCCTCATGCTTTGTATCAAAAGTCTGGTGGCGGAAAAGATGGATATGCCTACCTTGATTTTTGATGAAATTGATACTGGAATTTCAGGCGAAGCCGCAAAGCAAGTAGGGGTAATTATGAAAACGCTTGCTGCCAACCGGCAGATAATATGCATTACACACCAGCCACAAATAGCAGGCAAGGCAGATGCACATTATTTTGTATATAAAGAACAATCCAATGAAAAAGTAGCTACCAATATCAGACTATTAAGCAAGGATGAGCGCATCACAGCTATTGCCAAAATGTTGAGTGGAGAGAAACCAACTACGGCGGCCTTGGAAAATGCGCGCGAAATGGTTCAGGACTAAACTATCAAAAATATTATTGTAAATCCAACGCAATGAATGCACTTAAATTAGTAATCATCATTGGAGTTTTTGGAATAATGGCTATTGCTGGTCTTTACACTTTTCGCTATCTGAACAAATTGCTGATGAATAGCCAGGGCATTTTTCGCATTATCTTTTTTGCGCTCTTGCTTTTTGCCGCCATGGGTGGAATATATTTCGGAGGCTTTGTGGCCATGGGTTTAATGATTGACTATCTTAGCAACTAAACAATATCATTGTCTTTGTCATTTAGTTGTAACAATTATCCTAGAAAATTTTCGTTTGTATTAATCATCCTGTTATGCCTTAGTAGGAATTATTGTGTTGCACAAAATATATCCAATCCAAAAGAGCATAAAGACAGCATTGAACTTTGCCAAAAGAATAATGAAAGCTCACTTTGGCTGGATACTTCTTACCAAAAAGTAAATAAGCAATTCATACTTGAAGTCATTAAGGATTTTGGATTCATCATTTCAAGTCCTGTTCATTGGAAACAAAAAAACTGGCTCAAGTTTTCAGCATTGGCAGCAGGTACCGGCACACTATTGCTCTTAGATAAGCCTATTAAAAACGCAATATTATCTAACCAAAACAAAACCATTTACAGATTGGGGGATTATGTAGAACCTTTGGGAGATTATGGCTTAGGAATATTTCCACTCATCTATGCTGGAGGATTAATCGGCCAGAATAAAAGAATGCAGCACCTGGGATTGTGCGGAAGCAAGGCTGTAGTGATTGCTTCTGCCACTAATCTAATTTTGAAAAATATCATCAATCGGGGTCGCCCTTTTGTTACTAACAATCCATACAATTTTGCCCTGCCTTTTTCAAAAAAAGATTTTGATGCTATGCCTTCTGGTCATAGCACCATAGCCTTTGCGATTGCAACTGCATTTAGTCAGGAATTTCCAGAGAAAAAATGGATCGCACCTGTGGCGTATTCATTAGCATCTTTAACAGCCATATCAAGAGTGTATCACAACAAACACTGGGCTAGTGATGTGCTGGTGGGTTCGGCAGTGGGATATTTTGTTACAAAGGCGGTATATGCTCACAAGAAAAAAAGAAAGCACTAAACTACATAGCATTAGAGGCAATCTTCATCAATATTATTACAAAACATCCTTCCAAACACTAGGAACTAATTAGCTGATAAAGGAAAAAATCGAATTAGTCAATTGAGAAAATATTTTCAAATTAACAACAACTAAAAATATAGTTGTTAAACTAATTATTTAGTTATACATTGCATAAAAATCGGAAAAAAAATGAAACAACTTACAAAAGCCGAGGAACAAATTATGCAAATACTTTGGGATAAAGGCCCGCTATTTTTGAGGGAAATTGTTGATCAAATGCCCGAACCTAAATCTCATCAAAACACCGTTGCCACTATTTTAAAGATATTAGTAGAAAAAGAATTTGTAAAGATTAATGTATTTGGAAGACAACACCAATACACAACTGCAATAACCAAGAATGCTTATTCCAGCAAAACGATGAAACAAATTATTAAAGGATATTTTGAAGGATCAGCCAGCAACGTGCTTTCTTTTCTGGTGAAAGAAAATGAATTGAGTATAACAGAACTTGAAACACTATTAGATCAGATAAGAAAACAAAAATCTAAAAAATAATGCCATGTTTTACTATCTCCTTAAACTAATCATTTGCTCTGGAATACTCTACGGGTATTACCATTTTTTTCTACGCAATGAGAAATTTCACCAATACAATCGGTTTTATTTGTTAGGCTCCGTGCTTTTCAGCATAATAGTGCCTATGATTAAAATCCCCATTTTTTTTAAACATGAGGAAGAAAATAATCCTATTCAATATCTTATAAGTACCGGAGAAAATGTAATAGTGTCTAGCAGCAAACAATTTGACTGGAGTAGTTTACTTTATGCAATAGCCGTCGTTATAGTTGGCTTGATGTTATTAAGATTAATGCTAACTATAATCAAGATTCTAAACATAAAAAAAGAGGCCGATGCAGAAAAGATAGGACAAATCCATTTATATAAAACGTCCCATCCAGACGCCCCCTTCTCATTCTTTAACTGGCTTTTTTGGCATAGGCAAACAAAAGTTGAAAGTAAAGAAGGACAACAAATTTTTAAACACGAATGGTATCATATCAGTAGGAAACATAGCTGGGATCTGCTTTTTATAGAATTCACTATTTGCCTATTCTGGTTCAACCCTTTTTTCTATCTATACAGAAAAGAAATAAAAACCATTCAGGAATTCCTTGCAGATAAGTATGCCACACAAAACGGAGATGCACTTGATTATGCAGAAATGCTAGTGCTACAAATTATCAAGCACAAACACAACCATTTAATAAACCCATTCTTTCATCATCAAATAAAAAGGAGAATTATTATGCTTACTATGTCAAAAAAGCCACAATATCAGTGGCTGAGAAAATTATTGATATTACCCTTAACCGTTGCGGTGTTTATGCTTTTTGCGTTTACTTATAAAAAAACAAACCCAGAAAGCCTTTCGGAATTTATTCCATCCGTAAACAAGTCGATACTTGATACTACTGAACACTTCAACAAGTATATTTTGAACAATCGACCGATATCGAAAGGCGAATTTGAAAAAATACCAGCAAAACTGATAGATAACCTGGCTGTGATGAGTGAAAACGGTGAAACGACAACGACTATCAATCTAAAGTCAAAAGCACAATTTCCAATTGACACCACTCCGAAAAAAGAAATTCGTAAAAGCAATAATGATATTCATCCGACTGACCCAGTGGAAACGCAATCTATGGATGTGGTTACTGTAACAGGCTTTAGAGAAGAAAATTTTGACGTGCCCGAAACTCCCGAAGTTTATACTAAAGTAGAAGTTTCTGCATCCTACCCCGGTGGTTCATCTGTATGGAAGAATTTTTTAGAACGAAATTTAAATGGTCAAATACCTATAATAAAAGGAGCTAAACCCGGAATTTATCACACTTACATTCAATTTGTTGTTGACAAAGAAGGAAATGTTAGCAACCTTATACCTCTTAGCAAAAATGGATATGGTATGGAAGAAGAAGCTATGCGTGTGATTCAGAAATCGGGAATGTGGAGGCCTGCGGTTTTTAACGGACAAAAGGTGGTATCTTACCGAAAACAACCCATCGTTTTTCAGGTGTTTTCAATAAATAGCAATTCAGGAACAGTGAATGTCAACTGGAATCAAAAGAAACCTGATGTATTTACAAAAGTAGAGTTAGATCCAAAATATCCTGGCAACTGGTCAAATTTCTTGAATCGAAATTTAGTCTCCTCTATTCCCGTAGAAAATGGTGCATCAAAAGGCAATTATACTGTTTTGGTACAATTCATAGTAGATATAGAAGGTAATACTAAAGACTTTAGGGCCCTGACCCAAAAAGGTTTTGGAATGGAAGAAGAAGCAATTAGGGTATTAAAAAGGTCAGGAAAATGGACTCCAGCAGTTCAAAATGGTCGATCAGTAAATGCTTATAAAATACAGCCAATCACTTTTCAGATTGATGATAAATAAATCTAGAATTTTCCTAATAATAAAGACCTATTTTTCAGACAATAGATTATTAGTAGAAAATATTCCCGTTGCATTTAATAGTTTGCGGGAATATTTTTCTACATTTTACAAGCAACATCCTAGCTTAAACTGGAATCGGTAAAATATTTCAAGTTGTTTTCTCTAGCATTATTTCACTCATTATTTCAAATACCCATACTTGCTTTCAATACCCGAAAAGGACAAAGTAAGTTCACTATGATCAGGAAAATATTCTTTAAAAGTAAGATCCACTCCTGTTGGTTTATGAATTCTTGTAATACCAAATGTAATGTTACCATTACTGTAGCCCCAAAGCAGCCATAGCTTCTTATTAAAATTGAGCATATTCTCGCCTCGCTCATCAAACCAGTTAAAACTATTGATAAAACATGCTACCTGACCTGTTGCGCGATTGGTGACATAATCGTACACATTACAAAAATTGAGATTATGCGGTGCCTGTGGATTTTCTTCATAGTAGGTTGGAAAAAAAATGTTCAAATGCTTTCTGGTAATGATGTGGTCAAAAAGTATAACAAATGGTTTTCCAATAAAATCTTCTTCATTCAAATAGTCATCTGAATGCATATCAGGATAACTTGTAGAAGCTGGAAGATTTGTACAATCAAAACTATACTTTGGAGGAGTTATCGCATAGTTTTCTGCCAGATTATGGGTAACAAGAAAATCCCGAAACTGAGTTTCATTGGTAAAATATAAAGTATCGGCATCTTGCGATTGCACTTCTGCTATTTCATTTTCTTCTGCATTTGTATGTTCCTTTTTGCAAGAAAAAAATAAAACAGTCAGATAGACAAGTACGATTGATAAATGTAGATTTTTCATGAGTTCATTATTATTTGGTTTAAGAATCAGAGCATCTATATAGAAAACGTTCTAGTAGTAAATACACACTTCAGTTAGCTACATACATTCTACTGCATTTATTGCTTAGGACTTATCTTTCTCAAATGGGTTTAAATAGAAAATAAATTCTTCAATGATTAAACTAATCGTTCCCGATCCAGTCGGATAAATTGTGAAATGCCAAGAGCATGGAAGTGATTCTCACTCTAAATATTTCACTAACACTTGCTTCCAGATTATTCTAAATAACCGTAAAGAAATAAGCAAATGAAAACTAGCCAAATTGCAATTGTGCTCCTTATCACTCTCATAGCCTGTACCAAAAAAAGTGACGTCAATCCTAATATTGATCCAGACATTTTATTAAGTGATCTTAAGAATGTGCAATATGGCAGCAATATTGACTCTGGCGGAGCAATGGTTCCTCTGTTGCTTGATGTCTATTTTCCACCTAATGCTACTACAGATAAAAAATATCCTTTGTTTGTGATGATTCATGGTGGTGGTTATCTTAATGGCGATAAAGCAGGTGCTGAAAGTATTTGTCAAATAATGGCTGACAGTGGATTTGTTACAGTCACAATCAATTATCGTCTGGGTTGGCGTAGAAATACTGCACCTTGTTCCGGTGACACTGCCAGCCTGATAAGAGCCGTATATCGTGGCTTACAAGATGGTAACGCTGCTCTTAGGTTTTTGATGAGCAAATCCCAGAATTATGCCATTGATGAAAATTGGGTTTTTGTGGGAGGTGCAAGTGCCGGCAGCAACCTTGTATTGAACTTGCAATATTTGACACAACAGGTAATACAAAATACCAACCCTGCACTAATAGTTACTATGGGTGGTGTAAATAATTCCGGAAATAATCTATCCAATACATTTACCATAAAAGGAATCTGCAATATGTGGGGAGGTGTAATAGATTCAAGTATTATCACACAATCAAATGCCATTCCCACCATTTCATTTCATGGTACTGCGGACAATGTGGTTCCTTATGATCATGGCACTTATCTCAATTGTCCAAACTATCCAACACTAAACGGCAGCCTAACTGTTCATCGCCAGTTGTTGCGCTACCACAAACCTACAATCGTGCATTTAAGCATCAATGGCAATCATGGTCCTGATGAATATACCGCAGCATTTTTGATGGATAACACCGCCTGTTTTTTCAAAAAAATAATGGAGGGACAAGCAATTAATAGTAAGGTTTTTACAGGCTTGCAAAACAGTTGCCAGTAAGAAGATTGTTTCTATGATAAAGATTAGAAAATCACCAAATGAGTTTTCGTAAATTATTTGCCTATAGTCATACACTTAATAGAATCAAAAACCACCGAAGAAAGAAACGGACTGGCATTGCCTCCATTTTTTAAGATATCCCGAACAATAGTAGAAGCTACAGAAGTATATTTAGGTTCACCAGTGAGAAATACGGTTTCAATGCTTTTATCCAGTGTGCGGTTGGCATCTGCAATAGTTTTTTCATATTCAAAATCACTCACATATCTAATACCCCGAAGGATAAACTGTGCTCCAATTTTTTTGCAAAAGTCAATGGTTAGTCCTTCATATTCTGCTGCTTCTACTATTGGAGCATCCTTATAAATATCCCTTATCCATTGCAGTCTTTGTTCGGAAGTGAACATTGGCTTTTTAGATGTATTTACACCAATCCCTACCACTATTTTATCAAACAAAGGCATTGCCCTATTGATAATATCTTCATGCCCCAGGGTAATGGGATCAAAGGTTCCGGGAAACAAGCAAATTCGTTTTGACATTTATGGTGAATTGTGAATGGTGAATGTTTAATTGTGAATGTTTAATGGTAAATGTTGAATATTGAGTATAAAATATTGAATATTGACTTTTGATTATTGATTATTGATTATTGAACATTGATTGTTGAATATTTTAATAATGAATTGAAAACTTAAGGTACAATTTATATTTACATTATTCCTCGCTAACCTCCAACAACAAACTATAAACAAGAAACAATTAAAAATTAAAAATTCATAATTAACAATTAAAAATCGCTTACCCTCCTTTTTTATTCGATAGTAAATACAGCACTGCCATTCTTACTGCCACGCCATTTTCCACCTGTTGTAAAATGATAGACTGACCACTATCCGCCACATCACTATCCAGTTCCACGCCACGGTTAATAGGACCAGGATGCATAACCACCACTTCTTTCTTCAGACTTTCCAGCAATTTTCTACTGATGCCATAGCTTAGATTATACTCGCGAAGCGATGAAAACAACACCTGATTCTGCCTCTCCAATTGAATGCGAAGCACATTAGCGACATCGGCCCAATTAAGTGTTTCCTTTAAATCATAGCTCACATTCACGTCAAAGGCTTCACGCATATATTTAGGTATCAACGTGGGCGGGCCACAAACGGTTACCTCAGCACCCATTTTTTTGAGCAAATAAATATTACTCATGGCCACCCGGCTATGCATAATATCACCAATGATGGCCACTTTGGTTCCCTCTAATCTTCCAATTTTTTCCTTTATGGATAAGGCATCCAGCAGACCCTGTGTGGGATGTTCGTTGATACCATCCCCGGCATTTACAATAGCCGCCGGAATATGTTGTGCCAAAAAATGGGGAGCCCCACTGGCACTATGCCGCATCACTACCATATCCACTTTCATAGAAAGGATATTATTCACTGTATCCAAAAGGGTTTCGCCTTTTGACACCGAAGATCCCGATGCTGTAAAATTAATGGTATCTGCCGACAACCTTTTTTCAGCTAGTTCAAAAGAAATACGCGTGCGTGTGGAGTTTTCGTAAAACAGATTGACGATGGTTACATCCCTTAGCGACGGCACTTTTTTTACTGGCCTTTGCAATACTTCTTTAAACTGAGTGGCTGTATCTAAAAACAGAGAGATATCCTCCTTAGTGAGGTCCTTAATTCCGAGTAAATGTTGCGAAGAAAGCTTCATTAAAAATCAAAGATAGGGCATAGAAAGATTTATACTTATATTTTTTTATTGCTTTTTACTAAGTACATGATTGAGAGTATGACCGGCAACCGATAAGCCCTTATTGATGACGGAACTCAGCCACTTCAATTGATCATCCACATAGAAGTTATCCCTTTTTAATAGTTCAATCATTGCCGTCAAAAACTGATTAGGAAAATCAAGCGCATCTTTTGGATTTTTAGTCAATGCATCAAGAGCGTCCACTCCTCGCACTCCTCCCTGAAGTAGGGATTTTATTATAAAATCCATTGTCAAAGCGTTGTAAGATGGATAGGTTCCCTCAAAAATACCCGCGATGGTATCTGCATATTTCTTATCCTTTTTAGCTCTTCCTACAAGTGTGGCAATAATTTCCATCCAAAGTTTAGAAAAATGCTTATTCCTAGCAAACTGAACAAGAAAATGAGAGAATGCAAAATCATAAGCCAACTCCTGCTCCACTTTCTTTCTAAAAATATACATCTGATTCTCAGAAAAATTATTTTTATTCACACAATCTTCTAAAACTTCTGAGGCCCATCGAGCACTTAGCAAGGCATATTGAATGCCATCGCCACTTAATGGATTGATGAGTCCTGCAGCGTCTCCCAACAGCATTATCCTGTTTCCAGAAATTTTGCTTGAGGCATTGAAAAAGGTAATTGGCCATCCCAAAATTTTGCCTTCCTGTCTGCCATGCCCAATACGAGCTACTATTTCTTTATTATTTTCAATATGCTTTTGAAGCATTTGTTTCACGTTGGAAGGCCTGTGTGGAATGGTTGCCGAAACCATTGCCATGCCAATATTTGCACCATTATTCCCTCTTGGAAACATCCAGTAAATCCCCGGAAAACTTTCTTTGGAGAAAAAAATATCTACCCTGTTTCCAGGCCCGTTCACTTCTTCATAATAAGCCCTAAGACCTAGGAGCTGAAACTGATCACTTGACTTGGAGCCATGCAATTGCCTGGCTACCGCCGAGCTGCTACCATCGGCACCGACCAAAACTTTTGAACAGATTTCAAAACTTCTATCGCCAGACTTCAAGGTGGTGATAGCTGTTTCTTTGTTAATTATATACCTTACAAACCTTGTATTTTCCAAATATTCTGCCCCCGCATTCTTTGCCGTTTCAAAAATCAGATTATCCAGCACTAATCTGGGAATTACCCGTGCATGAAGTGGTAAATATTCGGGTTTAGAAAGATCTATATACACTTTATCCTCATTGATAAATAATCCTACCTGTGTAATTTCATTTGCTTCTTTAAACTTCGCAATTTCGGTAATGCCCATTTTATGAAGTTCATTTACCGCAATTGGGCTAACTCCATCTCCACAAACTTTATCACGTGGAAACTTTTCCGCTTCAGCTACTATTACCCTAATTCCTTTTGAAGCCAGATGAAAGGCAAGTCCACTTCCAGACGGTCCACCACCGATAATTAACACATCGCAGTCGTAATCTTGTTTTGGGGTAATAGTAATCATAATTAATAATCTCTGTTAATCATATAAAGAATGATGCTCTCCAGAAATGATTTATCGTTCGAATCAGGCAATTTTGAAAACACAGAATAAAATTCTTTCAAAGCGGCACCAGCCATATACTTTGAAATGTTTTTTGAATAATTTATGCAATCATAACGATGCATTAAGTTCAAAATATTGCTTGCGGTATCAGTACTTCTATCCTTGATGGGCAAAGACAAATAGACTTCAATCATTTTCTTTTCTTCTTCACTACAACTTTGCAAAAGATTGATCAGCATCAGAGTCCTTTTTCCTTCTATGATATCGCCGCCAATTTCCTTTCCATATTTTGATTCTTCCGCCACCAGATTGAGAATATCGTCCTGAATTTGAAAGGCAGTGCCCATATAATACCCCAGCCTGTTAAAAACATCAGGATTAATTTTTCCATTGCTTCCTATAATGGCTCCTATTCTGATGGGATGCATACATGTGTACCAACAGGTTTTTTTTAGAATCATTCTTAAATAATCTTCATCTGTCAGATTGCTAATATTATCCTGCCGCCATCCCAATTCCATCGCCTGTCCTTCTACCGACTCGGTTACCATGTGCCGAATTTCGAGAAATAGTTTTTCTGAAATAGCAGGGCCTAAACTATCTCTTGTTTTGAATAATGGATAAAGACCTAAAACATGCATGGCATCTCCAACATTTACTGCTATGGACGGATTAGTGTAACGATGCATTGCTTGTTTATTTCTACGGTAATAACTTTCATCTTCTATATCATCATGTATAAGAAATGCATTATGAAGCAGCTCTAGTGTAACAGCAGGATGGATGGCCTGAGCAAGGGTTCCACCATAGGCTCTACAGGTGGCAATGCACAATCCTGGTCGAAATCCTTTTCCGCCTCTGTTTGGATAGTCGGTAACCAAATCATACAAATACTTCTTAGGCTCCTTGTCAGGAATAAAATGATGTATCCCTTTCAGCGTTACTGCACCATATTCGGCAAGTCGGGCTTTCAGAATATCATCCATACTTAAAAGATTTTTCAGGAAACATCCACCTGAATGATGGCTTTATTGAAACAGTCATTAGCATCAACAAAAAGTCCACAATACTGACCCGACGGTGTCTTTTTTGGAATAGCCACTTTTATCGAAACCTCTCCTTCCGACCCATTCAAATTCAGACTTTCAGGATCAATGACAATATGCTTTTGTAGTATTCTTTCGTTCTTAGGACCTACAAGATCTACTTTTTGAAACTGAATATTTATTGATTTTTCCTGTTCAGAATTTAGGAGCGCAAGTTTTAAAAGAATGGTTTCGCCAGCAATTACCCTCTTACTATTTTTTACAACAGGAATCTCAGCTTCTTTTTTAGCTTCAGGCTTTGATTTACTTTGTGTTTGATTACTTTCATTTTTTGCAAGCACACTAAATTGTTTTGTAAGTGCAGAAACTGAATCCATCAAAAGATCCACGGCTTCGTGTACATCACGGCGAATTCTGTTCATTAAATCCTGTGAATCTTCCCTCACATCTTCTACATCAATAATCTTTTTTTCAAACTTTTTGGCAGCCAATATTCCTGCTGCTATTTCTTCCTCCAGCACATTTACAGCCGCACTTAATACTTTATTGGCATTTGCCATTATCCTATCGGGATTCAGGGCCTCAAAAAGGTTTTCAGAATCTGAAAATTTCTTCCTATCATTTTCTGTTTTGGGCATCCAATAAAAGTTTAAATAACTGAAATCTGAATTGAAAAATAGGCAGGCTCAAACCCTTTCACCTGAACATGGCTATGATAAATGGCGGCTTCTGTTTTTGTGGGAATAGAAATATGAATATCCACCGTTTGCGAAGCACCAGGCATTAGCAAAAAAACTTGAGGCGAAAAAAGTAAATCAAATTCCACTTCTTCCATTTTTCCAATCTGCCTGAACCTACTATTGATAAGTGTACAATTCACTTCTTCTATTTTGCTATTGTCCAGGACAAATTGTAACACTATCTTATCTCCAGATTTTCCCTCACCCTGCAAAACAAATGCTGGCTCCTGCTTTTCCTCTGGCTCTTCAGAATCAGTTTGATCTTTTGTAAATGATCTGGTGAGCGATACCCCCAGATCCATCAGGTTTTTTACATACTGAATATTCAGACTGGAGTATGCATCAAAAGCTTTTGAAAAGAAATCATTTTGAAACAGATTCAAAGTTTTTGATTCCCCTTTATGCTGAATTAGCTTTTGAAACAAATTGCCACTTTCGTTCATGAAAACCTTGTTAGCTTCAATTGTTTTATTTACTAATTCTTCAAAATCATTTTTTAAGGTTTTACTGGATTCACTCATGTTTGATTTTAAGTTTATGTATAAATAAAAACTGAAGAAAACTATCTTTTTTAGCCCTGCTGTGCTCCGTGTTTTACCTCACAATAAAAATGATCCTTCCAACTTTGCCATTTCATTTTATATTTTTTTTCATCCATAGGCTCGACTACAATGTTTTGATGATCCTCAATGCTAAGTGTAAAGCAAATATTTTGGTTAAATTCTTTTTCTCTTAAAACTATTTCTGTTGTGTAGGTTTTTCCTTCAGCAAATTTTCCTAAATCTATGATCATTAAAACCTTTTCCTGTTCACCAGGTTCCAGGCTCACCAAAGCTTTATTAAGTACTGGTTGCGATGGTGCCAATTGCCCGTCCGGATCCTTCAGTTCTCTTACACCCACACGATAATTTTTTTGGGTATTGCAATTGTTCTTCACGGTAAAAGGAACTAAAATTTTTTCACCTACCATCGCTGTTCTTTTTATACTGGCAAGGCAATGGGGAGGACATTCTTCTTTTGGTGCACAACAATCCGTATTCTGCAGTTTGATTTGAGGAATATTTATGGTGTCGTTTTTCAAAACTGCTTTGCTAAGGATTGACAAATTATTTACAAAATTTTCCATTGCCGGTTTTGCGAAGGACAAAGACATCTCAGTAAATTGTCTAAGATTATCGTTAAGTGTTTGCTGCAGAAGGGTGCTGCTATTGTTTGCCATAAATTACTTTTTTGAAGAGTATTCAACAATATGTGATTTGATATGGTAGGTAATTACCTGATCCCATAACCTTATTTCTCCACTATAATCACGTTTTGCATCAGCATTCGCAGGCATGGTGAAAGAAATTGAAGCAAGTATTTTATACCCGGGCTCTAATATCTGACCAGCTTCTTTAACTGAAACCTCCAACCAATCTGTCATACTTTTATACACGTTTCTGGTTAGCTCATCCATCATTCCTGCATAGGTTTCACTGGCTCCCTTGCTTCTGATTGCAATGGCGGTGGCCCGGCATAAATAATCCATATCCATCATGGTGATATGCTTCACCTCCGGTATTTGAAAAGGCATATTCCCATTGTTTGAAATTGTAATATTGGCAGTATGCAAGTTCCCTGGTGCTGTATTCTGAAATGTTAATGAAAGCGGTATAATTTCAACCCTGATTGTAGGTTGCACCACCAGCTTCAGTTTTCTTTTTTCACCACCTACTTCTATAAAACTTTCATACACGCCAGGAGGGGTTTGGGGATTCACCTGATGTACAATTTTTCCTTCTCTGGATTCATTGGGCTTTAATCTCATACCAATATTCAGTTGATGCATATCTGTAAGCGCACTCTTCTTATTATGCTGAATAGGGAGTTCGCGTACACTTAAAATTTCGGTTTGATTATTATTGATTTTAATCTGTCCGCACAAAAAATCAGGTGGGCCATTAAGTATCACCTCATCATTATCCACTCTTATTTTTTCATAAAACGATTTTGAGGTTACTGTAAGCATATTCTAAGCATTTAACTATTAGGAATTATTACTGGATCTGTCCCATTTGGATTTCCCCGTTCGGGAAAGGGTCTCGTGTCTGGTTCACAGCAATTGTCCTCACAGCGTTCTGCTGCATTAGGTATATAGGGCTCTGTAATTACCTGCGCTTCGCCATTCATACAAATACTAAACAATTCCATCCCAAATACTTTGAAACAGATATTCGAATAATTGGGAATGTGAACCCTTACTTTTTGCATATCCTTAATATCCTGAAGCGTAAAACGCGGAAGGTTCAGGATTTCTACTTTATTGTCGGTAGCCAGATTTCCACTCATGATGGTATTAATACTTCCAGAGTGTTGGGCACCAAATGCACCAGACATTCTTGTATCCAAACCTCCTTCCAAATCAACATCAAAAGTTTTATCTGGATGAAGGTGGTGTGTATAACTGGTAGGGATACTTGGGGCTGACATGATTTTCTTTTTATTTCCTATGAAGTTACAATAGTATTAAAGAAATTTATCCATTTTTGGCATACCTAATTTGAGCGATAAAAACAATATCTTTAGGACGTACAATCCACTTTAATATGAACTTTCTACATACCCTTGGCATAGAAAAATCAAACTTCGGTTCAAGTACAGGCTCATCCTGGTCAAACACTTCCGAAGTATATATTTCATCCTACTCTCCTGTAAATGGCCAATTGATTGCCAGTGTTTCTCAAACTTCATTTGAGGAATACGAAAAAGTTTTATCAACGGCCACCACAGCTTTTAAGCAATGGAGCCAATGGCCGGCGCCAAAACGTGGGGACGTGGTAAGACAAATTGGAGAGCAACTTAGAAAGTACAAAGAGCCACTGGGAAACCTAGTGTCTTACGAAATGGGAAAGAGCCTGCAGGAAGGTTTGGGCGAGGTGCAGGAAATGATTGACATCTGCGATTTTGCTGTGGGACTAAGCCGCCAACTGCATGGCCTCACTATGCACAGCGAAAGAGCACAACATCGCATGTACGAACAATACCATCCTTTGGGTATTGTGGGTATTATTTCAGCTTTCAATTTTCCGGTGGCAGTATGGAGCTGGAACGCTATGCTGGCATGGGTTTGCGGCGACGTGTGTGTTTGGAAACCTTCTGAAAAAACAACTTTGTGTGCTGTGGCATGCCAAAAAATCATTGTTGAAATTTTTGAAAAAAACAAAGTACCCGAAGGCGTTTCCTGCCTTGTAAGTGGAGGCAGTGAAGTAGGCAACTGGCTGGCAAAGGACGAACGAATACCTTTGATTTCTGCCACAGGCTCCACCCGCATGGGAAAGGCAGTAGCCAGCGTGGTGGCTCAACGATTAGGACGCTCGCTTCTGGAACTGGGCGGAAACAATGCCATCATCATTTCAAAAGATGCTGACTTAAACATTGCTATCCCTGCTGCTGTTTTTGGGGCAGTGGGTACAGCAGGACAGCGATGCACCACCACCCGAAGATTGATTATTGAAGAAAGCATCTATGATACAGTAAAAGAAAAACTGAAACATGCTTACAGTCAGTTAAGGATTGGTAATCCACTCCATGCCGAAAATCATGTAGGCCCGTTGATTGATGAGGATGCAGTAAAAAGTTATTTGTTAGCCATAGAACATTGTAAGGAACAGGGCGGTCAGTTTTTAGTACAAGGTGCACAATTGACTGGTGATGCATTTGCCAGCAACTGTCATGTTCAACCCTGCATTGCAGAAATTAAACACGATGCCCCTATCGTTCATCAGGAAACCTTTGCACCCATTCTTTATCTAATAAAATATAAAACCTTGGAGGATGCCATTGCCATTCAAAATGAAGTGCCACAAGGGCTTTCATCCGCCATTATGACCAACAACCTTCGGGAAGCCGAATTATTTCTTTCCTGTACTGGAAGCGACTGTGGCATTGCCAATGTAAACATAGGCACCAGTGGTGCAGAAATTGGTGGTGCATTTGGCGGCGAAAAAGAAACAGGCGGTGGTCGGGAAAGTGGTAGCGATGCCTGGAAAAATTATATGCGCAGGCAAACCAATACTATCAACTATGGCACTCACTTGCCTTTGGCTCAGGGAATTAAATTTGAACTGGAATAACGTAGGGAAAAGGCTTTCCGCTACTCCTCCTCATAGTTCAAATCCTTATGAAAAGTTTCTTTCGATGTAAGTACTGCAAGGCTGCATATTACCATAATAATCACACAGGTATAAATGGCTCCCTGTATATAATCCATGCCCGGCAACTCTCTTAGAAACTGAAACAGCGCAATCACAAAAGGCACGGTGCCACGTACCATATTTGGAATGGTGGTGGCAGCAGTAGCTCTTAAATTGGTACCAAACTGTTCCGCTCCTATGGTTACAAAAATGGCCCAGAATCCGCCAGCAAAACCCAATAAAGAACAAAGCAGATACATCATTGCCGGCGTGCTGTTCCAGAGCAGCATAAAATAAAGTACCATACACAAAGCAGTCATTCCATAAAAAATATATAGAGCCTTCTTTCTGCTTTTTAACCACTGACTCACAAAACCAATGCCTACATCACCCACGGCCAATCCCACATAGGCATACATAATCGCCTTGCCCGGATCCACATCACCCACAATACCAAAATGTTTTGCAAACTCTTTGCTAAACGTGATCAAAATTCCAATCACCAACCAGGTAGGCACGCCAATCAAAATGCTTTGCAGATAGCGTTTGAAACGATCCCAGTTATTCACCAGCATCAAAATATTTCCTCTCGAAACTTTTTTTTCTTTCATGTGCTGAAACATACCCGACTCCAGCACCGACACCCTGAGGAGCAACAAAACCAATCCCAAACCGCCACCAATAAAATAACAGGTGCGCCAGTGAAAATGCTCCTTAATAAAAAAGGCCACCACAGCACCCAGTATTCCAAACCCCGCTACAATGGAGGTTCCAATACCTCTTTTATTTTTGGGCAACAACTCCGCCACCAAAGTAATTCCGGCACCCAGTTCCCCGGCCAGGCCAATACCAGTAAGGAGTCTAATCCATTTGTATTGTTCCACCGTTTGCACAAAGCCATTAGCAATATTGCCCAAAGAATAAATCAGGATGGACCCAAACAACACACTCGACCTCCCCTTCTTATCACCCAGCACACCCCACAAAATACCGCCAATCATCAATCCTGTCATCTGCCAGGATAGGATCGCCTCACCATCTGTCGTAATCTGTTCGGCACTCAGCCCCATATCCTTCAGGCTCGGAATTCGAATAATCCCAAACAGCAATAAATCATAAATGTCCACAAAATATCCCAAGGCAGCCACCACCACCGTCAGGTTAAAAATAGAAACTGCTTTTGTATTTGCCTGCATTGTTCTGGTTGTTTGGTTTATTATGTTATCAGCTATTTAATCATGGCATCGGTCTTGCTACTTGTCCGCCGTGGCGGATCGCACTCTTGTACAGAAGAATAAAAATCAGCTTATTTAATTAAATCTCAAATGTGCAACACAAACATTTTCAAATTTTCAGCCATTTACCCCCTCTCCCTTGGAGCGGGCTGGGGTGAGGTCTTACCCCCTCTCCCTTGAAAAGGGTTGGAGCGAGGTCTTACCCCCTCTCCTTTGAAAAGGGTTGGAGCGAGGTCTTACCCCCTCTCCTTTGGAGAGGGCTGGGGTGAGGTCAATCTTGCAATAAAATATTCCACTGCCAGCCTGTACCCTTCCAACCCTAGCCCACAAATGGTTCCAGCCGCTTTGGCACTCACATGAGATAATTTTCTAAACTCTTCCCTGGCATGTACATTGCTGATATGCACTTCCACCACCGGCACATGAATGGCCGCTATGCAATCCCCAATCGCCACCGAAGTATGTGTGTAAGCTGCAGGATTCATGATGATGCCATCTGCCTCGATCGCATATTTTTGAAGCGCATTCACCAACTCACCTTCTACATTGCTTTGAAAATATTCAAAAGAAACTTCCCGATATTTTTTGGTTAGTTTTTCAAAAAAACTTTCGAAACTATCCGAGCCATAAATGCCCGGTTCTCGTTGTCCCAATAGGTTCAGGTTGGGACCATTGATAATTGCAATCTTCATTTATTTTAATTTTTTAAAAAAAAACTATACTTGAATGATATTTTAGCAGCTAAAATAGAATAAAAGGGCGTATCTTTTTTCCAATTTGATCTACAATTAAAAATAAGATCTGATTCGCCTGCCTGATCCAAAAAGAAATAACCCCAACCCTGCTCCTCTTTATTACAAACGGTTCCCACTTTCACAATAATTTATTTATGTACTTTTAATCCAATCTGCATCTCAATGAAACAATTCACAAACACACGTAAACAATGAAAAGATCAAACTTTTTTTTTATCCTTCTTATCTGCACAATATTTTTGAACATGAGTACCAAAGCACAAATCATTAAAAACTATGAAAAAGACTGGAAACAGGTGGATGAAAATCTGAACAAAGGACTGCCTACTTCTGCATTAACGCTAGTAAGAAAAATATATGCCAAAGCCAGCACCGAAAAACAGGATGCACAGATCATAAAGTCGCTTGCCTACATGAGCTCCTTACAATCGGAAAACAGGGAAAACAACGAATTGGCATCCATCAAAGAAATTGAAAAAGCCATCGGAACCAGCAGAGAGCCGGTTACGGCAATGTTGAACAGCTATCTGGCTGGCATTTATCAAAACTATTTTGAACGAAACAGATATCGGCTTTATGGCAGAACCAATACGGTGAGCCTTGTGAAAAACAATCCAGCCACCTGGACCATCGATGATTTTACAAAAAAAATAAGTGAACTATACCTCAGTTCTCTTCAAAATGAAAAGCTTTTACAACAAACTCCATTAAAAAATTTCGATGCCCTGATCATAAAAGGAAATACACGCTCACTCCGTCCAACCTTATACGACCTGTTGGCCTATCACGCATTAGAATATTTTGAAAGTAGTGAGCGCAGTATTTCACAACCAGCATATAAATTTGAAATCAATCAACCAGAGGCTTTTGCGGATGCTTCCAATTTTGCAAACTTTTCCTTTCGTACTCAGGACAGTTTATCCCTTTCGCACAAAGCACTAACCATTTTTCAGAGTTTAATACGGTTTCATCTCAACGATAACAAACCAGACGCTTTGATAGATCTGGATATTGCCAGACTTGAATATGTAAATGAACATGCAGTGCTTACCAACAAAGATCAATTGTATTATCAGGCTTTGGAAAAAATAGCAAAAAAGTTCCCGGACAATGCTTATGCCGCACAAGCCAGATACTTGATGGCATTGGAACAGCGCAATAAAGGATTGAAGTTGAAAGAACAAAACCTTCCAAATATTAAGGAGCTCATTATTGCAAAGGAAATGACAGAATCTATCATGAAAGAAAAACCGGCAAGTGAAGGAAAGGCCAATGCTACCAATTTGTACAACGAGATCATGCAGCCTTCTTTTAGCTTTGAGATAGAAAAGGTAAATATTCCCAATGAGCCATTTAGGGTATTGGCCAATTTTAAGAACACTAACAAAGTGTATGTCAGAGTGATCAAAGCCACCACTTCACTAAAGAATATTGTTAAAGACAATCGGAATTATGACACGTACTGGAACACCATAGCGGATGAAGTCCCGCTAAAAGCCTGGGAGCAGCTGCTGCCAGACAGCAGGGATTATCTACATCATTCTGCAGAGATCAAAGTAGATGGCATACCGGTAGGCGAATACTATATCCTTACCTCTTTGAACAAAGGTTTCACACGTACTTCCAACATTCTAGGACTCACGCATACCTATGTTTCTAATATTAGTTTCGTTCATGCAGGCAAAGACTTTTTTGTGCTAAACAGAAACAGTGGACAACCTTTGACCAGTGCTATGGTTCAGAGCTGGACAAGAAGATACGACTACAATTCATCCAAATATGTAAATACAAAATTGGATAAATACACCACTGATCAAAACGGACATTTCGACTTTCCTTCTTTCTCCAGCGAAAGTATAAACAGACAAACCAATAATGACCGAAACTTCCAGTTTGAGATCACACACAAAAACGACAAACTATTTATTGACGAGGACACCTATCACTACTATTATTATAATGATTTTAGTATAGACAAAAAAACTCAGACCAATACTTTCCTTTTCACAGACAGAAGTATTTACCGTCCCGGGCAGACAGTATATTTCAAAGGAATTATGCTGAACCGACAAAATGATGGTAGAAAAGCTGATATTCTACCCAATGAAAAAACTACAGTAACACTCTATGATGCCAACCACCAAAAAGTAGATAGTATCAGGGTATCTTCCAATGAGTATGGCTCTTTCCATGGTGTTTTCCAATTGCCCAAATCTGGGTTGAACGGAATATTCACCATCAGCACAACGAAGAACACTGGCAGCATCAGTTTTAGAATGGAGGAATATAAACGTCCGAAATTTTTTGTGGAATTTGAAAAAACAAAAGGCACGTACAAGTTGAATGATGATATCCATATTTCAGGAATGGCTAAAGCCTACGCAGGAAATAATATTGATGGTGCTTGGGTAAAATATCGTGTAGTTAGAGAAGCCCGGTTCCCCTACCCCTGGCTGTTCTGGCGGGGATGGTGGCCTAATATAGCCCCATTAGAAATTGCACATGGCGAAACAAAAACGGATAATGATGGCCGGTTCAGTATTGGCTTTCAGGCTTTACCTGATCTTTCCATAGACAAAAAAAACGATCCCGTTTTTGAGTATAAAATTTATGCCGACATCACCGACATCAATGGTGAAACCCGCAGTGGAGAAGATCAGGTATCAGTGGGATATAAATCATTATTATTAACGGTAGATGTTCCAAAAAGTATAGAAACGGACCAGCTAAAATCCATCAAGGTTCGAACCGAAAATATGGCTGGTCTATTTGAAAAATCTAGGGTGATGATTTCTGTTTTCAGGCTTAAGCCGGAGCAAAGACTATTACGCAACCGCTACTGGAATGCACCCGACACATTTGTGTTGAGTAAAGAAGAGTATATTAAAAACTTCCCCAACGATATTTACGATCAGGAAAATGAACCTAAAAACTGGCCAAAAGCGGAAAAGGTTTTTGATCAGACATTCATGACGGACTCCACCAATAAGATATTCCTGAATAAAACCGATTGGTCGGCGGGATATTATGCAATAGAAACAAATACTCAGGACAAAGATGGCAACGAGGTAAAGGATGTTCAATACATAGAATTGATCAACAACAAACAAAAAACCACCGCATTCCCTCAATACCTGACAGTAAAAAACCCAGACCCAATGGAGCCTGGAGAAAAAACCACTATTGAAATTTCTAGTTCAGCCACTGATGTTTTCCTAGTTCAGGGCATCAGCCAACCCGATACCAAATACCAGACCTTTAGATTGAATCAAAGTAGTAAGTCATTTGATTTTACAGCCTCGGAAGCAGATCGGGGAGGCTATGGTGTTACTTATTTGTTTGTAAAAAACAATCGATTCTTTTCCAGCCAAAATCAGATTAATGTACCCTGGACCAATAAGGATTTGAAAGTGGAATACACTACTTTCAGAGACAAAACATTGCCGGGTAGTGAAGAAAAATGGACTGTCAGGATTACGGGCCCCAAAGGAGAAAAAGCTGCGGCAGAAATGCTGGCCAGCATGTACGATGCGTCATTAGATCAGTTTGCATCTCATGCATGGAACAAACCATCCTTTTGGTATCAGCACCAGGCCAGTCCACGCTGGAATAGTACTACTAATTTTTCTGCCCAAACTTCAAAACAGGATATACACTTAGCCGTTAATTATATCAATTTTGATAAGGAGTATGACCAGTTATTTGGTGAAATAAATCCCCATTATCAAAATAGGTTTGAAGAACCAATGGTGATGAGAGGTGCTGAAATGGTGGGTAGCGTACAAATGGAAAGTGACGCCATGAAATCAGAAAGCAAAATGGTAAAGTCAAAAAACATTTCAATGAGTACTACCCCATTGGCATCCGGTGCAGCACAGACAGATTCTGCAAAGTCTGTTAATAAACCCGAGCAATCGGCTACTTCACCATTGCAAATACGTAAAAACTTTAATGAAACGGCCTTTTTCTTTCCCGACCTCAAAACCGATAAAGATGGGGCAATCAGTTTTTCTTTCACTATGCCAGAAGCACTAACCAAATGGAAGTTTCAGGCATTGGCACATACAAAAGATCTTGCGTTTGGATATAGCAGCAAAGAGATTATTACTCAAAAGGATTTGATGGTTCAACCCAACGCACCACGATTTATTAGAGAAGGGGATAAGATGGTATTGAGTAGTAAAATCGTAAATCTATCAGATAAAGAAATTAGCGGCATGGCCAGTTTAGAATTGCTGGATCCGGCTACCAATGAGGTGGTGAATAGGTGGTTTAAAAATGATCAATCTCAGCAACCTTTTACCATATCAGCCGGGCAAAGCAAGTCGGTAGGTTTTCCTTTAGAAGTGCCTGCATCCTATACCCAGGCTATCACCTGGCGGATTGTGGCTAAAGTAACTAAGCCAGAAACCTCGTCCAACCTTTCTGACGGAGAAGAAAATATGCTACCGGTATTGACCAATCGGATGCTTGTTACAGAAACGCTGCCACTGGCTTTAAGAGGCCATGAAACAAAACAATTCTCTTTCGACAAACTAAGGAATAGTGGCCAAAGCAACACACTCACTACTCAGGCACTTACAGTAGAATACACTTCTAATCCAGCATGGTATGCCGTGCAAGCCCTGCCTTACATGATGGAATACCCTTTCGATTGTGCCGAACAAACATGGAACAGATACTATGCAAATTCATTGGCTTCTATGATTGCGAACAGTTCTCCAAAAATCAAAAACATTTTTGACAAATGGCGTACCGAAGACACCGCAGCCTTATTGAGTAATCTTCAAAAAAATCAGGAACTGAAATCAGTGTTGCTGGCAGAAACGCCCTGGGTGCTAGAGGCAAACAACGAAACACAACAGAAAAGAAATATTGGGGTTTTGTTCGACCTAGTTCGTATGGGAAATGAAATGAATAGTGCATTTGAAAAACTTAAACAAATGCAAAGTAGCAACGGTGGCTTTGTATGGTTCAAAGGTGGCCCCGACGACAGATACATGACCCAATATATTCTTACCGGCATCGGTCATTTGATGAAACTAAATGCAGCAAAAGGACCACAAATCACAAACCTAAGCAGTGTAGTTCAATCTGCTATACCTTATTTGGATAAAAAATTAAAAGAAGACTATGAGACATTGTTAAAAATCAAGACAGATAAGAAAAAATATATCCCTTCTTACCATCAGGTTCAGTACTTGTACATGCGTAGCTTTTTCCCAACCGAAAAAATCGCCAAAGCATCCGAAGAGGCATATAACTTTTTTATGCAAAGAGCCAAAGCCACCTGGGTATCTCAGAACAAATACATGCAAGGCATGATCGCTTTGGCATTGCACCGCCACCAAGATGCCACCACACCTAATGCCATTCTTAAATCGCTGAAAGAAACCGCAATTAACAACCAGGAATTGGGCATGTATTACAAAGATGCATCCAAAGGTTGGTGGTGGCATCAGGCACCAATAGAGCGGCAAGCACTGATCATTGAAGCATTTGAAGAAATTGCAAAAGACAATAAAACAGCTGATGATCTCCGCACATGGCTATTAAAAAACAAACAAACCAATCATTGGGAGAGTACAAAAGCTACAGCAGAGGCCTGCTATGCACTATTGCTACAAGGTACCGAATGGCTTAGTGTTTCTCCGGAAGTGGAGATCCGCTTAGGCGACCTCACCCTTAATACTGCCGAAGAAAAAACTGAGGCTGGAACCGGTTACTTTAAAAAAATGATTACATCGGAAAAAGTGACACCTGATATGGGCGTTATCAACGTAACTGTGAAGCAGGTTTCAAAAGTTGGAACAATGCCTTCTTGGGGTTCGGTATATTGGCAATACTTCGAGAATTTGGACAAAATTAATTTTGCCGAAACGCCACTTAAACTGAATAAGAAACTATTTGTAGAAACAAATTCAGACCGGGGGCCAGTGCTTAAGCCTGTGGATGAAGGAGAAAAATTAAAGATTGGGGACAAGATAAAAGTGCGGGTGGAATTGCAAGTGGACAGAGATATGGAATATGTGCACATGAAGGATATGAGAGCCAGTGGTTTTGAACCGGCGAACGTATTGAGCACTTATAAATGGCAAGGCGGATTGGGATATTATGAATCTACTAAAGATGCCAGCACCGATTTTTTCTTCGGTTATTTGCCTAAAGGCAATTATGTATTCGAATACAGTTTATTTGCCGGAGTAGCAGGCAATTTCAGTAATGGCATCACCACCATTCAATGCATGTATGCCCCTGAATTTACAAGCCATAGCGAAGGGATAAGAGTAGTGATAGAATAAGTGGAAAAAAACTTAAAAAAGTGTATGCAGATGTTAATTAGAATGCACCTGCATACACTTTTCTTGTATTAATCTGCCAACCACTCGGCATAAGAATCCTTGGTTTCGTACAATTTCAGGTGTACAGGTTTCACTGTCGCAGGCAAGTTTCGGTCGAAGATTCTTTTAATATGTAATAGTATATTTTCTGCGGTAGGCTCATAATCCCAAATCACCAGATTCTCATGTAGCTTTAGTTCTGGATGCATCGTAAGATAGGTTTCGGACAATACGATTTTATGATCCATCAGTTGCAATACCTCCTGCCCTGCTTGTTTAATTTCTTTAAAGTCCACAATAAAGCCCGGAGCAGGAATGAAATCAGTTTTAGGAGTTTCCCCACAAATGGTCACATGAAGTTCATAAGAATGACCATGTATATTTTTGCACTTTCCATCATAACCATGAATTGCATGTGCTGTCTCAAAATGGAAAACCTTAGTTAAACGTATCATTTCAATATTTAAAAAAGTTGAATTATCTAATTAGCGTGCAAAAGTAGATATTTTATTTTTTTAAGAATGAAACGACTAAAGATTGAACTCAAATTCATTCATCTAATTGCTGATCTTTTGTAATAAGGAAGACAGCTCCTTTACTTTTTCTGGGAACTTTGATGCAATATTATCCCTTTCGGATGGATCAGTTTTTAGGTTAAACAATTGTGGAGAAGTATCATTTCCTGTTTCAATATTCTCCAGTTGATTTAGTTTTTGCCCCGGATTCGGTCTTATGTATTTCCAGTCTCCTTTTACAATTGACAAACCCGTAACACCTTGCTTTACAAGCAGCTGCCTGCCAGACTTTGATTTACCCAGAAGCACATCCATTTCATTTTCACTATCCAATTTTTCATTTTTGGGTAAAGTTTGGTTCAGTAACTGTGCAAAGGAGGCAATAAAATCCATTTGACAAACCAGAGCCTTTGATACAGCAGGCTTCACTTGTTTTGGCCAACTAAGGATAAGAGGTATTCGGGTTCCAGCTTCAAAAGTGCTGTATTTACCCCCTCGAAAAATGCCCCAGGGTGTATGACCATTTAGCTTTTCTACAGCTTCATCCTGATAACCATCATTTAACACCGGTCCATTGTCGCTGGTAAAGATGATGATCGTATTCTGTCTAATGTCCAACAATTCCAACTCATTCATAATCTGTCCCACGGTCCAGTCCATTTGTAAAATAGCATCGCCTCTGTAACCCAATGCACTTTTACCTTTAAACATGGTGGATGGCATTCTTGGCACGTGAGGTTCGGTCAGGGCAAAATATAAGAAAAACGGTTTTGACTGATTTATGGCAATAAACTGTTTAGCCTTTTCCAGAAATGTTAAAGGCAATTCTTCATCTGTCCATCTGGCCTTGTAGCCACCAGTCATCCAGCCAATTCTTCCAATTCCATTCACAATAGTATTATCATGACCATGCGCGGGAGAAGATTTCATTTTTAACAATTCAGGATGATCTCTACCAGTTGGATCAATTCCCACTTTTTTTTGATAATCTACCAGGATAGGATCAGCATTATCTCCGGCAACCACATTGCCATTTTCTAAAAAAATGGTGGGTACCCGATCGGCAGTTGCAGGGAAAATAAAGCTGTATTGAAACCCCACTTCGTTGGGTCCTGGCTTAATGGTTTCATTCCAATTTTTTTCAACTGTATTACCCAAGCCCAAATGCCATTTGCCAACAAGCCCCGTATTGTATCCTGCATTCTTAAACAATAAGGGTAAAGTCATCTTATCTGTTGGAATGATCAATGCTGCATCACCAGGCAAAATATTTGTGCCCGATTGTCGCCAAGGATATCTTCCTGTCATCATGGCAAAACGGGAAGGGGTGCAGGTAGCAGAAGTACTATTGCCATTTGTGAATCGAATGCCACTAGCAGCCAATTTATCAATATTCGGTGTTTGAATTTTTGTTGCGCCATAACAACCTAAATCACCATATCCCAAATCATCGGTGTTAATGATAATTACATTGGGTTTATTCAAATTTTTCTTTTGGCCAAAGGTTGTTATAAGTCCTCCAACCATTACCACTACTATTACTAGAAGCCTTTTCATGTTAGTAATTTTTTTTTACTTAATGGAATATATAATGCATTTAATATGTAATTCGAATTCACCTAGTACGCCTTAAAAAAAAATCATTCATCCCCAGAACCATGCCTCGTCAGCATTTGACCACCTGTGATAGCAAAAGCAAGTAAAAGTAAATAGCCAATCAATACAAAATTAGGTTTCAATGCAAAAAGAAAGCAAGGAAGGGCTCTTGTATAAATATAACTATATTACATATCCAAATATCAAAGCTCCATCAAACTTTATTAAACAGAACACATGGATACAATTTTTGTTTTTAGTGGATTGGGGATTGATCAAAGAGTTTTTGAAAATATAGATTTTGGTCCATTCCCTATAAAGTTTATTAATTGGATAACCCCATTTCCAAACGAAAATATTGAATCGTATGCTACCCGCATTTCCACCCCATTAATAAATGAGAATGCGATCATTATAGGCTTGTCATTTGGAGGGATTCTTGGCATTGAGATTTCAAAAATAAAAAAAATCAAAAAGCTGATTCTCATTTCATCAGCAAAAACAAAATTCGAGCTTCCCTTAATTTTCCGAATGGTAGGACTTTGCAGACTAAACAAATTATTTCCAAATAATATTCTTAAACACAAAAACCTAGTTACAAGCTGGTTGTTTGGAATTGAATCTGACAAAGACGGTCGTTTATTTAAAACCATTCTAAGGGATGTAGATCCAGCGTTTCTAAAATGGGCAATAAATGCCGTGGTGAACTGGCAAAATGAAACGATACCCGCAAATTGTTTTCATATTCATGGCAGGCAAGACAGGGTTCTACCCTTAAAAAATATAAAAGCAGATTTCATTGTGGAAACTGGTGGTCATTTTATGACCGTAAATCGTTCGGAAGAAATTGGAAGTTTAATTCGAACCAGTTGTGCCACCAAATAGTAAAAAAAAATACCGTAAATTAGGGATAATATACTTTCACACATTCATTTATCTTTGATTACAAGATGAATGAAAACCCTATAAAAATTGCAGTTTTTGACGATAATAATTACCGACGTGACAGTTTGTGCATGTTGGTAAACTCTTCTCCGAGAATGAAATGTACCGGTACCTTTTTTGATTGCAGCAATGTGGTGGCGGATGTGAGAAAAGCTGCACCTGATGTAGTGTTGATGGATATAGACATGCCAAATGTAAATGGTATAGAAGGGGTGAAACTGATTAAAATGCACTTCCCAAAAGTGCAGGTACTCATGCAGACGGTTTTTGAAGATGACAATAAAATTTTCGCTTCAATCTGCGCCGGTGCATCAGGATATATTCTAAAAAAGTCTAGTCCGGCACAGTTATTACAAGCGGTAGAAGATGTTTTTAATGGAGATGCCGCCATGACCGCTTCTATTGCAAAAAAAGTTTTGTCTGCATTCCAAAAAAATGTATTTTTCGAAAACAATATTGAAATTTCTTTAACACCAAGAGAAAAAGAGGTGTTGAGTTATCTGGTAAAAGGCTATAGTCATAAGATGGTTGCATCTGCTTGTGGATTAAGCATTCATACCATAAATACTCATATAAAAAATATTTATGAAAAACTTCAGGTGAATTCGGTCGCAGAGGCAGTAGTGAAAGCACTGAATCATAAATTGATTTAATGATCTCATGTTTAGTTTTGAATAAAAGAGGGCGGAATTTCTATTCCGCCCAATCTTTTTTATACACTATTTGTATTTTATCACACTGCAAAGGCTGTGCTTATAATTTCCTCCTGCTCGGCTTTATGAATCTTCATGAATCCTGATGCAGTGGAAGCACTTGGTTTACGACTGATGATGCCAAAATTAATCTGATTCAAATTCATTCTAAGGAAAGAGGCGGCCCCCATGTTCAAAGGTTCTTCCTGAACCCAGTACCAAACTGCTTTTGAATATTTCTGTTTCAGTTCGTTGAACTGTTTTACAGGCAGAGGATAAATTTGCTCCAGTCTGATGATCGCAACATCCTTTCTGTTTTCTTTTTGTTTTCTATCTAACAAATCGTAATAAATCTTACCAGTACAGAACAAAACTTTTGCCACTTCTTGAGCCACTACTGCTTCATCATCTATTACTTCTTTGAATGAGCCATTCAGGAACGCATCCACCTTGGAATGTGTGCCAGGATGGCGCAAATTGGCTTTTGGCGCAAAATTAATTAGAGGCTTTCTGAAAGGCCAGGTAAGTTGTCTTCTTAATGCATGAAAATAGTTTGCGGCTGTTGTAATGTTGGTTACCACAATATTCATTTCAGCACATGCAACTAAAAAACGTTCCATTCGTGCACTACTGTGTTCCGGCCCCTGACCTTCATACCCATGAGGCAACAACATAGTAATACCGCTCATACGATTCCATTTTTGTTCAGCACCAGTAATGAACTGATCAATGATTGTTTGTGCTCCATTTACAAAATCACCAAACTGAGCCTCCCACAATACCAATGCATTGGGCGATGCTAAAGAATATCCATACTCAAATCCCAATACGGCATTTTCGCTAAGCAAAGAATTATACATTCTTATTTTCCCTTTTGCGCCTGGTATATTACTAAGTCTATTATAAGAGGCATTGTTTGTTTCATCCCTGAGAACACAATGGCGGGAACTAAAAGTACCACGACCAACATCCTGACCACTCATCCTCACATCGGAACCATCTAGCATTAACGAACCAAAAGCAAGCAATTCAGCAGTAGCCCAATCAATTTCTTTTGTAGTCTCAAACAATTTCACCTTATCCTTGAGGATCTTATCTACTTTTTTCAAAGGAGTGAAATCCGAAGGAAATTGCATCAAAGCATTAAAAACTGTCGATAGTCTTTCTTCGCTTAAGAAGGTATCTGGGCTTTTCTCAAAATCCTCTTCTGTAGCTTTTCTTAATTTTTTCCACAACAATTCGGGTGCCTGATAGTTGTAAGGCAATGGGTGTTGTTTTACATTATCTAACCTGTCCTGAAGATCTGCCCAAAACTTGGTTTCCATTTCCTTGGCAAGACCTTTCGCATCTTCTTCCCCATTATCCAGCAAATACTTTACATAAACTTCGCGCGGATTTGGATGACTATCAATTAAGGCATACATAGATGGTTGGGTGAACTTAGGATCATCTCCTTCGTTGTGCCCATGCCTTCGATAGCAGACCATATCTATAAACACATCATCATGAAACTCGCTTCTATATCGGGCAGCTATTTCGGCACATTTTATCACGGCTTCCGGATCATCACCATTCACATGAAATACCGGGCTTTGGGTCATGGCGGCCAATGAGGTACAATAGTTGGCACTTCGGGCATCCTCAAAATCTGTTGTAAATCCAATTTGGTTATTGATTACAAAATGAAGTGTGCCTCCTACTACATAGCCTGGAAGCTTACTCATTTGCAATAGTTCATACACTACCCCTTGTCCGGCAATAGCAGCATCACCATGAATTAAGATTGGCAATACTTTATTATACTCTTCATCGTGTAAAATATTAGCACTACTTCTTGCAAAGCCAGATACTACTGGATCTACCGCTTCCAAATGCGATGGATTGGGCATCAATTTCAAATGAACTTTTTCTCCTGAAGTAGTAGTAACTTCACTACCATAACCCATGTGATATTTTACATCACCGCTACCCATTGTTTGATTGATCTCTCCGGTTCCTTCAAATTCGCTAAAAATTTGTTCGTATGTTTTTCCTAAAATGTTTGCGAGAATATTGAGTCGTCCACGATGCGCCATACCAATCACTACCTCTTTCACATTAAGTTCAGCAGACTTATTAATAATAGCATCAATGGCAGGAATAGTGGTTTCACCTCCTTCCAAAGAGAACCTCTTTTGTCCTACATATTTTGTATGTAGAAACTTTTCAAACATAACACCTTCGCTCAATTTTTCAAGAATACGCTTTTTTTGTTCCAGCGGTAAGGGTTTTGAAAAATTGCGTTCAATTTCTTTAGTAATCCAATCCACCCTTTTTTGGTCGCTAATATACTTGAACTCTACTCCTACATGCGAAGCATAGCACTGTACTAAATGGTTGTAAATATTTCTGAGGGTGGTGGTACCTAATCCAATCAAACTGCCAGCCTCAAACTCTAAATCTAAATCTGCTTCGCTGAATCCATAAAAAGACAGATCCACATTTGCTCCACGATCCTTACGTTTTTTAATTGGGTTGGTTTTGGCCAACAAATGCCCTTTATTGCGATAGCCTAAAATAAGTCTGTAAACGGCCAACTCTTTGCGCCAATCATTTTTTGCTGGGGAACCATTTTTTAAACTACTTCCAAAAACATCACTGACTACCTTATTCGCTTCAAATCCATTAGCAATGGCAAAGTCAAATCCTTCAAAAAATTTACGAAAATCCTCATCGACATTATTAGGGTTAGATACAAAGTCTTTGTACATGTTCTCAATAAATACTGGAGAGGAGCTGGTAATAAACGAAAAGTCTTTCATTATAAATGAATCGTTAATAGATATAAATAATTAATTTAATTTTAAAAATTCCTTAGCACAGATAAAATTTTCATTGCGAAATTAAGATTAAAAATGAATAGCCTGCCATAAAGATGCAAGATAAAACGTAAAGCTATCTTCAAATTTCGATTCCTTTTTGTCTACCATAAAATAGAGGAATTCAGGCACAGTAAGAAAAAACTAAATTGGATCTCCTATTCGTTTTTGAATCATTAATGATTATCCAAAATTACAATTCTACATCGCCTAATAAAATGCTAGGACAAAAAAGTTTGGAGGTATTGGGATCATATTATTAGTAAAATAGCCAGTATAATGGATAGTAACAGGTTTTGGATGTGAATGAAAACAACCAATTCTGGGTAATTGATAATATTTTGTTGTCCGTTAATATTTTTCCCCTACCTTTGCCGTCCAAAAAATTGAATTAGATGGCCAATCATAAAGCTACAAAGAAGGATGCACGTCAGGCTGCAAAACGTAACGAAAGAAACAGATATTACGGTAAAACAACCCGTAATGCTATCAGAGATTTCAAAGCTGCTGATACAAAGGAAGCATCAGAAAAATTGTCTTCAGTTGAAAGCATGATTGATAAATTAGCAAAACGTGGTGTCATTCACCGTAATAAAGCATCAAACCTAAAAAGCAAACTTGCTAAAAGGATAAATGCTGCAAACGCCGCAAATTAAGATTTTAATTTTATTGATATAAAAAGAAGAGAAGGCTATTGCCTTCTTTTTGTGTTATGATTTAGTTTGCAAACTATCTATAGCACGTTTGACACTTCCCTTTTCCAGAAGCAACTTTTTGGCGGCTTCATAGTCAATCATTCCGGTTTTTTCCATCAGCATTAAGGTTCCTCTATCCACTAATTTATCATTGCTGAGCAGCATGTTCACCATGCGATTACCTTCCACTCTGCCCAATTGAATCATCACCGTGGTAGAAATCATATTAAGTACCAATTTTTGTGCAGTTCCACTCTTCATTCGTGTGCTACCTGTTACAAACTCAGGGCCAACAACTACTTCAATAGGATGATCTGCTAATTTGCTTATGTCTGCATCAGGATTGCAGGAAATACTTCCAGTCACAATACCATTCTCCCGGCAAAATTTTAATGCCCCAGCCACATAAGGAGTTGTACCACTTGCGGCTACTCCTACCACGACATCTTTTTCAGAAATTTGATGCGCTTTTAGATCCAGCCACCCTTGTTCTTCATCATCCTCGGCATTTTCTACTGGTGTAGTTATTGCTTTGTTTCCGCCTGCGATCACGCCAATAACCACTCCGGGCGGCATGCCATAAGTAGGAGGAATTTCACTAGCATCCAAAATACCTAAGCGACCACTGGTGCCTGCCCCAATATAAAACAATCTGCCTCCAGCCATCATTAGGTCTACAATGGCCTCTGTTAGGTTTTCTATTTGTGTAATTGCTGATGCCACAGCTAATGGAACAGTTTGATCTTCTTTGTTCATCGAGACAAGCAAATCATTAATGCTCATTTTTTCTAAATGATCATAGCGACTTGACTGTTCTGTAATTTTTTGATTCATAATAAATAAGAAAAATAATGGTTATTTCTGGTCAGCTCACTTTTCGGATCAACTATGAAATTCAATTAATCCTTTCATAGGTTTTTGTAAAATTCTACCCAACTCAAAATTATAGGAAAGACACAACTCTTTTACTACATCTCTAAAACCATAAGCAACTCCACCCACAAAACATATTGGATACTTCCAGGCTTCACTGAATTTGCAAAGGTGGGTGAAAAAGAAATCGTTCAACCCATCTTCTATAATATTCTCCACCATATAGTGGCCACGATTTTCTGCCAGAAACCCTGTAAAGGAGGCCAGATATCTGTTGGGTAATGGCTTTTTATATACGTTTTCCAGAATTTCGGCGGTGGAGGTAAAATAGGCTGCATCAAACCTAGATCTAAGTTCTTCATCAAAAGTATTGTATAAATAATGCTGCAATACTTTTTTGCCTAAATAAGCACCGCTGCCTTCATCACCCAATGCATACCCCATACCTGGATGGTTCTTTTTTATTTTCTTCCCATCGAAGTAGCAACTACTGGAACCTGTTCCAAGGATACAGGCGACTCCTTTGTTTTTGCCCAACAAGCCAATAGCAGCACCTTCAACATCGTTGGTTACCTTGATTTTTGCAGTAGGGAAAACTGTTTTAATAGCACTCTTTACAATCTTATTATTTTCGGGATTCAGGCATCCAGTGCCATAAAAATACAATTCATCTACGTTTGTATTTTTTAGAGAAGGCAACAAATCTTTCCTGAGTAATGCTGTTATCTGATTTCTATTAAGAAAATAGGGGCTGATGCCAGGAGTTATAACTAGTTTGGGCTTTTTGCCGCCGAGTAAGGCCCATTCTGTTTTGGTAGAACCGGCATCTGCAATTACTATGAACTTAGACATTGGGATAGTAGTAGTTTAAAAATATATTGTTTTTATAAATATCTCTAAACATCTAAACATCAACAATGCAGAGAATCTATACAGATCGAAAAATATTCTTCCTAAATATTAGAACACCTGAATCAGCCCGAATTCTCATTCCAAATGGCACACAACTAAATCTTGGAAAGCCGTTCTGAAAATCAGCGTATTCAATACCAAAACTAGTGCCCTTCTGACTTTGCAATATTCTTTTGCCCTCCAATCATATCGTCCATCACCTTATCTGCCTGATTCAAATAAATATCGCCTCGAAGTGATCTAATCCAAAAATTCAATCTTTCTTGTTTGTCACTATCACCATCATACTTTTTCAGCTCCAGAGGTAATAATGACACACTCAAATTACTTTTTAATCTTTGAGCCAGATTAAGCTGCTCTGCTTTTTGTTTGATTTGCAATTTTTCGGCCTTATACTTTTCAATGTTTAACGGAAAATTTCTTTCGTTTTCATCTGCCAGCCAAGCACTATTTCTTTTTATTATATGAAAGGAACTATCTTTTTGCAATCTAGCTTCGCTTAATAATTTAAGTGCATTTATATCGAACTGAGAACTCCAGGGAGTAAAATTAGATTTTGGAATCACATCATACTTCAAAGCAAATTCATTGTCCTTTTCACGAAGTTTATACGGCTCAAACTGACTTGGCAATACTATATCCGATTCCACGCCCTTTAATTGTGTAGAACCACCACTCACTCTATAAAACTTTCTAAGGGTAAGTTTTACTGCGCCTAAATCTCCCTGTCCATCCCTACGAAATCCGGCCGCTTTATCAAGACCAATGTTTTGCTGAACCGTTCCTTTTCCAAATGTAGAAGTGCTGCCTACAACTACACCCCGCTGATAATCCTGAATGGCTGCCGCAAAAATTTCAGAGGCAGAGGCACTGAACTCATTTACCATAACTACCAATGGCCCATTATATAAAACTGCAGCATCATCATCATTCAACACTTGTGGCATGGAAGTCCGATCCTTCACCTGAACTACAGGGCCGTTTGGTATAAACAAACCAACCATTTGAATGACATCAGCCAATGATCCACCGCCATTGCCTCTTAGATCCATTATAATACCATCTACATTTTCATCCTTTAGCTTTTGTACCTCTCTGGCTACATCTGTAAAACTTCTTCTGCCATTCACATCATTTAACGGCATATAAAACTCAGGCAGATATATGACACCTACTTTGGTATGTTTTACACTATCTGTAATAATAGCACTTCTGGCATAGGTATCAATATCGTTTTCAATTTTTGCTCTCACCAAGGAAACATCTTTAATTGTCCCATCAATCTTTTTGATGGTGAGCCTCACAATCGTGCCTTCTTTTCCTCTAATCAGCTTCACAGCATCCTGGATATCATAACCCAACAAATCCACGGGCAACCCATCTTTACCCTGAGCAACTTTTGTAATAATATCGCCAGGAACCAATTGCCCAGACTTAGCAGATGGGCTACCAACATTTAAACTGGTGATCTTAATGAGTCCATCGGCATATTGAAGTGCTGCACCAATACCAAAAAAACTACCACTTAATTCCTGATCAAAATAGTCTTTATCGGCAGGCGGGAAAAATTCGGTATGCGGATCCATCGCCGTAGTAATATTATCTACAAAAATGTTGAACTTATCATCTTGGGTAAACTTAGCTTTATACCTGTCGAAAAGCCGAGTCATCACGGTATCGGTTTTGCCCCTAGCTTCCTGCTCAATCTGAACATTGGATTTTGATCCGGTTTTTAGCGATTTTTGCGCCTCCTGAAAATCCACAAAACGCTCAAGAGCTGTGTATTTCAACCATTTTCGCCACCTATCTTCTCTCTCCTTGTTGTTGGCTGCATACTTCAGATTTTTACCATTCAACTCAGCCGATTCCTCCAAATTAAAATCAAATGGTTTGGAAAGTATAATACTTTTCCATTTATCAGCTTCTGCAATTCGTTTGTCAAATACATTTGAAATCCCAATAAAACTCTCCACAGGAGCGCCGTTCAATTCGTCATCTATCATTTTCCCATACAGTTTTTGGAGTGAATCAACATCCGACTGAAGAAAAATATTCTTCCTTGGATCCAATTCATCCAGAAACTTATTGAATACCTTTTCTGAAAACTCGTCGTTTATCGCTTTAGGGGAGTAATGACCTTGGGACAACAACTTTCCAACCATTTGCATGATTATTTCATATTTCCCTGCACTTTTAGTTTCCGGCTTCAGGTTGCCTTTAAAAGCAAAAAAAGAACCAGCCACCACCACCAATATTATCAAAAATGGCAATCTCTTCATATTGAATATGTATTTAATTATTTTATGCACCCTTCAAAATTAGCATTAATAGCCAATCACATTATATATTTAAGAAAAGATTAAAAAAAATAAAATAACGGATCCTCTACAATTTGTTTTTTTATACAATTTTTACCTACATTTGCATCCCTTAATTGGTGGCTATAGCTCAGTTGGTTAGAGCATCAGTTTGTGGTTCTGAGGGTCGCCGGTTCGAACCCGGTTAGCCACCCCAATCCCTGAATGATGAGTTCAGGGTTTTTCTTTTTTTGTATGAACACTTCATTTATTCTTATCCCTATTATTTCTGCCTTTTTGGGCTGGCTGGTCTGTTACCTGGGTATCAAATATTTTGTTAATAATTATATTACCAGAAAAAAAGATCTTCTAATTAGCAATTTATCTGCTGAATTACAAAAGCTGCTTCCATTTTCAAAGCTTGAAGAAAAAATTGCAAGTGGAGACCTGATAGAAAAAGCAATGCCAGGAATTGAAAAACACATTGATGAGTTCCTGAATGTAAAGCTGCAAAAAGAAATCCCAATGTTGGCAATGTTCATCGGTAATAAGACTACCGATAAAGTAAAAGAAGTTTTCATTAACCAACTCAGAGAACTTTTTCCGCAGGTAATGAACAATATGGTTGGAGATCTTAAGGATTCATTGAATATAGAAATACTATTGAAAAACAAAATGCAAGAATCTGATATTAAACTTTTTATATCAACAAAACTCTATCATCCGATCAGAAACATTCAACTCATAAGTGCCCTTGCCGGTTTTTTAATCGGGATGGTTAACGTATTGATTTTTTGGGGATTTCAGTAGTCTGCATAATTGATTTCAATCCATTTATTTTTTGCACTTAACAAGTTTTAGAAAAATTCTACGTCTAAAGCATTTAAATATTCGCATCATGAAGAAAATTTTCGCGGTTTTTGTTTTGCTAACCCTTTCCTTTTTATCCTACAGTCAGGGACAGATGCCTACAGGGTCTGTTTTTGGAAGAGTGGTGGACTCTGTTACTAACAAGGGAGTGGATGCAGCAACTATAGAAATTTATCAATCCAAAATGGATAGTGCCAGCAGACAGCCAAAGGATTTTTTAGTCAATGGCATGATTACAGGTGCAAATGGAAATTTTAGAATAGAAAACCTTCCAGCAATGGGACAGTATAAATTGATTATTTCCGGTATTGGCCGAAAGAAGATAACGAAGCAATTCTCTTTCATAGACCGAACTAAGTTGTCCGGCAACACCAAAGACATGAGTGCCTTATTGAGTGCTTTGGATAGGGATCTGGGAAATTTTAGACTAGCACAAGATGCACAAACCCTTTCAGGCGTTACCGTTTCTGCATCCAAACCTACAGTTCAACTGGGCATTGACAGAAAAATTTACAATGTAGAAAACAACCTTGTGTCTGCAGGCGGTTCTGCTACAGACTTGTTAAAAACGGTTCCATCTGTAAATGTGGATATAGATGGCAATGTGAGTATTAGAAACACAAGTCCACAGATATTTGTAGATGGCAGGCCAACCACGCTCACCTTGGATCAGATACCAGCCGATCAAATTTCAAGTGTAGAAGTAATTACCAACCCATCAGCAAAATTTGATGCCTCGGGGGGAACGGCAGGTATTTTGAATATTGTTTTGAAAAAAACCAGAACAGTTGGATACAATGGTTCCATCCGTGCAGGAATAGATCAACGTGGGAAATATAATTTTGGAGGAAGCATCAATATTCGTCAGGGTAAGTTTAATGTGTTTGCAAACATTGGTTACAATCAGCGTAAAAGCATCTCTGATGGAACCACAGATCGTTCCACTTTTCTGAATGACACTACCATCAATCTTCACCAAACTGATAAAGGTATTGGCAATGGCCGTTTCTTATTCTCCAGAGCCGGGTTCGACTATTTCTTAGACAACAGAAATACGCTTACAATTTCCGGTATGATGGTAGATGGCAGCTTTAAAAACAATACTAATAGTGATATATCCATTGATTCACTAGTTGCGGGTAGCAATAACCTTCGTTCGCAAATGCATAGAAATTCGGATGCCGATTTTCATTTCAATATGAAAGGAGCAGGGATAGGATTTGTTCACAATTTCCCTCAAACCGGCCACCAATGGACTTTTGACGGCCAGTTCAACAAAAGCAAAAATGACAATATTAACCTCCTGAGCAATAGCCGAAACAATATGGTGAATAGTGTACAACAGCAGGCAGGTAATGGCAGCAATCAGCGGATCAATATTCAAACAGATTATTCCAATCCAATATCTGATAAAGCAAAATTGGAAGCAGGGATGAAATTCAGCCAGCGAAACACCTTTAGTGATAATATATACAGCATGGTTGGAGCAGGAAATGTATTGATCCCACAACCTTTATTGTCATCCAAATTTGAATATAAGGACCAGGTATATGCCGCCTATACAACCTTTTCCAGCAAGATTGGCGAAAAGTTTGGCTACCAGATTGGACTGCGTTTAGAAAGTTCTGACTATACTGGAACAGTGAATAGCCATATTAGAAGAAATGGCTCCATCAAGGATACTGTAACCAATTTCAGCATCAAATATCCGGTAAGTCTTTTCCCAAGCTTATTTTTATCTCAGGAACTAGGCAATGAGCAACAACTACAACTTAACTATAGCCGCAGAATTAACCGCCCCGGATTTTTTCAACTATTTCCTTTTATAGACTATTCCGATTCTTTAAACCTAAGCAGAGGTAATCCAAACCTAAATCCTGAGTTTACCAATTCTTTGGAGCTTTCCTACAGTAAGAATTTTGACAAGCTAAACAACCTGATTTTATCCGTTTATTACAAAAACACCTCGGGCTTAATCACCAGATACCAATCGCCAGAAATAAACCCCAACAACAACCTTCCTATATTGGTGAACACTTACATCAATGCAAACTCAAGCTTTGTCGGAGGATTTGAGGCAGTATCTAAAAATGCTCCTACAAAATGGTGGGATATCACAAGTAATTTGAATATTTATACTTCAAAAATTAAAATTGATGACCCTTCCATTTCAACAGCCAATCAATTGTATAGCTGGTTTGGAAAAATAAATAACACGTTCAAACTTCCTAAGAACTTTTCGGTACAACTGACAGGTGATTATAATTCTAAAACTGTATTACCACCTGGCGGCACCGGTAGTGGAAGCAATGGTGGCGGACGTGGTGGATTTGGTGGTAATGTGAGTGGAAACGCTCAGGGCTACACCATGCCTTCTTATGGTTTTGATCTGGCAGTAAAATATGAATTCCTTAAGAACAAAGCAGCGTCTGTAACGCTAAGTGGAAATGACCTATTTAAAACCAGAGTGAGTGATGTGTACACTTCTACTGGATACATCAACCAACACCAAGTGCGCAGACGCGACCAGCAGTTTTTTAGCCTCAATTTCTCGTACAGATTTGGGAAGTTTGATGCTTCGCTGCTGAAACGCAAAAATATGCGAGCCGAACAGGAAGGCATGCAGGGCGGAATGCAGGGAATGCCACAACAATAAAAAGATAGTTTTATATTTTTTGAATGCGGAATCAGTTTGGTTCCGCATTTTTAATTTTGTCAACGAACAATTTTATAAAGTGCTTGTTTAATTTACGCTTAGTAAATCTATTGCCGGATATAATCTGGCACTCAATCATCTTGAATCGTTATTTACATATTGTCTGTTTTGAAGTTCCCTGCCCGGGGGATTATGGGATGGCTATTGACACGCTGAACCGTATCAGAGCCTTTACAAAAAAAGGGATTAAGATTCATTTACATTACTTTCAGGATCATCAACGATGTAGTTCCCAGGAATTAGAAAAACTGTGCGAATCCGTACATGTGTATGAAAGAAAAAAAGTGACTGAAAGCCTTTCTTTGCATACACCCTATTTTGTGAAATGCAGATGCAGCAATACATTAATTGAAAACCTCAACAAAGACCATCATCCTATATTGCTGGAAGGGGTGCATACTACAGGAATCATAAATGAAATAAACAAAAACAACAGAAGAGTTTGTGTGCGTATGCACAACGAAGAGTCTGTTTTTTTTCGAGAGCAGGCCCGATGCACCATCAGTCCTGTAAAAAAAACATACTACTTGGCAGAAAGTATTTTGTCTAAAAAATATACTCCAACCCTTCCGAAAAACTGTATGTATGCCTGTGTGAGTCAGGAAGATAAAGACTACCTAAAGCATTTGGGTTTTACGGATGTCAGGTTCATCCCTGCCTTTCCATCCTGGCAGGAAGTGGATAGCCAAACCGGTATCGGCAACCTTTGTCTCTATCATGGAAATTTATCCGTGATAGAAAATGAAAAGTCTGCGCTTTGGTTGTTGTGCAATGTGTTTAATAAGGTAAGAGTTCCTTTTATCATCGCTGGAAAAAATCCATCAAAGAGTATTCAAAAAGCAGCAGCACTTTGTCAAAACACTTGCCTAGTTAGCAATCCTTCGCATTCGGAAATGGATGACCTGCTGCAAAAAGCCCATATCAACATTTTACCTTCCTTTAATAAAAACTTTACTGGCACCAGTTTGAAATTGTTGCACGCACTGTACAAAGGTCGACATTGTGTAACCACTCCCGACATGGCCTACGGAACTGGCCTTGAGAGTGCCTGCCATGTGGGTACCAATGCCAATGCCATTGCATCTATCATTTCGCAATTGTATTACCTGCCTTTTGAAGAGGAAGAAATACTGTTAAGAAAAAAAATACTATACTCTATTTATAATAATGAGCAAAACATAGATCGATTTATAAATTATCTATGGTAGCATGATCAATCACCTTGCCTCCTTCTGTTTTTATTAGTCGGGCTGGATAATTTTTCACCACTATATAATCGTGAGTAGCCATCACAATGGCAGCATTTGTTTTTTTGGCGATACCTAAGAGAAGGTTCATGATTTCTTCTGTGGTAACAGGATCCAGGTTTCCGGTGGGTTCATCTGCTAATATTAGTTTAGGACTATTTAACAGCGCACGGGCAATATCCACACGCTGTTGTTCGCCACCACTCATCTCATAAGGCATTTTCAGGGCTTTGTCACTCAGGCCAACCTGCTCTAATACTTCTGCCACTTTTTTATTCATTTGCTCTTTATCTGTCCAGCCGGTTGCCTTCAGTACAAACTTCAAATTGTCGGCAACGTTCCTATCGGTAAGCAATCTAAAATCCTGAAAAACCACGCCCAGCTTACGTCTCAGATAGGGCACCTGCTTCCAGTGCATCCCTTTTAGTGAAAACCCTGCCACTTCAGCATCACCTTCGGTAAGCGATAGTTCTCCATATAATGTTTTCAATAAACTAGACTTACCGGTTCCGGTGCGCCCAACTAGGTACACGAACTCTCCCTCTTTAATAGTCAGGTTTACCATTTCCAAAATAAGGTTCTCTCCCTGATATATATTTGCATTTTTAATTTCGATAATCGGCTGCTGCATGTGTACTCTCTATAAATTGTTGGCTGCAAAATAAACTAAAAAAGGGCAAAAGCTGCTTATCAATATTAACGCACCATTTTCTCCAAAAATGACATTGTTAAACCAACCATTACCTCCAAGAAATAAATACCTATCTGTGTAAGAAAAACTTCTTGCAGATTTGCGTTGAATCTTTCTTTTTATCTGCGAGTATCTGCGAGTTGCTTTCTCCGACATCTCTGGGAGAATAAATTTGTCAAATTTTTTCATCTGGTTTTACCTATAAAAAATCTATATCCCCACTTTAGGAAAAAAAGTTGAAATAAGTTCTAGTTTAAAATATATGCTGCGAGCGAGGTTGTCCAAAAATAAATCTTGGTTGAATATATCTATAATCAAAATATCTTTACATTTACCTCCTAATCAAAATTACGTATGTCTTATAATCTTCTAAAAGGAAAGAAAGGAATTATTTTTGGCGCACTGGATGAAAAATCCATTGCATGGAAAACAGCTCTCAAGTGTTATGAAGAAGGGGCAGAAATAGTACTTACAAATGCTCCTGTAGCTTTGCGTATGGGTACCATTAACCAGCTTTCTGAACTCTGCGGAAATGCTCCGGTAATTGGTGCCGATGTCACCAACATGGATGACATAAAAAATTTGATAGAAAGTTCTATGGAACATTTTGGAGGTAAAATCGATTTTGTACTTCACTCCATAGGTATGGGTATAAATGTGAGAAAAGGCAATCATTATACCGATCTTAACTACGAATGGGAACAAAAAACTTTTGACATTTCAGCCGTTAGTCTGCACAGAATTCTGAAGACCTGTTGGGATTTGGATGCCCTGAACGAGCATGCCAGTGTGGTGGCTCTTTCCTATATAGCCGCCCAGCGTGTATTCCCAGATTATAACGAAATGGCAGATGCTAAGGCATTGTTGGAAAGCATCACCAGAATGTTTGGTTATTATTATGGGGAGAAAAAGAAAGTACGGGTAAACACGATTTCCCAGTCACCCACGCCAACTACTGCCGGCAGCGGTGTAAAGGGATTTGATAGCTTTATAAGTTATGCAGAAAAAATGAGTCCGTTGGGAAATGCAAGTGCAGAATCTTGTGCGGATTATATAACTGTCATGTTTAGCGATCTGACAAAATATGTAACCATGCAAAACCTTTTCCACGATGGAGGCTTTAGTTTTACGGGTGTTTCTCCCAAAGTATTGGAAGCAATGGGTGGCGAATAAAATATCTAAAACAAAAATCTTTAAGGGTGTATTTCTATTTTAGAAATGCACCTTTCATGTTTTCAGTAGCTTTTCCGACAAGCTCCCAGCCCTACTTGTTCTTATTATAAATTGATGATATCTGCAGCCAGGGTTCTGGCATCTTCATCGCTTTTGAGGTAGTCATCAAGCGTAGGTTTCTTTATAAACGAAACATTTTCCATTACTTCCTCGATCACGTCGGTCATTTCCAGAAAGCCAATACGGTTTCGCAAGAATGCATAAACAGCGATTTCATTTGCGGCGTTTAATACGCAGGGAAGATTTCCTCCTTTTTCCAATGCTTCTATTGACAAGCCCAGGTTTCTGAATGTCTTTATATCTGGTTCTTCAAAAGTAAGACTGTTATATTTTTTAAAGCTAAACCGAGGATAGTCGTTTGCAATTCTATTAGGAAAACCCAAGGCATACTGAATCGGCAGTTTCATATCTGGTAACCCCATCTGCGCTTTCATGCTGCCATCTTCAAACTGCACTAGGCTATGGATGATACTTTGGGGATGCACCACCACTTCAATTTGATCGGGATTAAGATTGAACAACCATTTGGCTTCAATCATCTCCAAGCCCTTATTCATCAGGGTTGCAGAGTCGACAGAAATTTTTGCCCCCATTTGCCAATTGGGATGCTGCAAGGCATGTTCCTTTTTTACATTCACCAAAAAATTAGGTTTGCGACCAATAAATGGCCCCCCAGAGGCAGTCAGATAAATTTTCTCAATCTTGTTTCTTCCTTCGCCTATCAGGCATTGAAAGATGGCAGAATGTTCGGAGTCCACAGGTATTATAGGCACTCTGTTTTTCAAAGCCAGATCCATGACAATATCTCCGGCTACTACCAGCGTTTCTTTATTAGCCAGGGCTATGGCTTTTTTCGATTCAATGGCCCGAACTGTTGGTTTCAATCCGGCAAACCCCACAATAGCCGCCAACATCATATCATAGCAATCCATACCAGCCACCTCTTCAAGAGCGGATTCGCCTGCAAATACTTTTACCGAAGTTTTTGCTAAGGCCTCCTTTACTTTGAGGTAGTTTGATTTATCCGATATGACAACAATATTTGGATCAAATGCAATCGCCTGCTCAATCAACAATTCATAATTATTGTTGGCCGTTAATATCTCTACGGAAAATTTATCAGGATTGCTCTTAATAACTTCTAGAGCCTGCTTGCCAATAGAACCTGTTGATCCAAAAATGCCAATTCTTTTTATCATGCTATTTTTTATTGTAGCTAATAGTTATTCCAATATGCAAACAAATTATATTTTCTTCAATATATAAATTAATACGCTAACTTTTTTCAGACCATTGTATCAGGACATCTGCAATTTTTCTGTCATTGCTCAATCTAGGTACTTTGTTTTGGCCACCTAATTTACCCAAAGATCTCATATAATTAATAAACCCGTTCTTTTCAATAGGAGTAATCCTTAGGTTTTGAAGAATACTCCCTGAGATTAAATCATCATAATAAACATTTTTTTCTCTAAGATAATTATCCACTTTTTTTGAAAAAGCCTCAAGACTACTAGGTTGATTGTCGAATTCTATAAACCACTCATGATAACTTTTTCCTTGTCCTTCGCTAACAAAAGGAGCCACTGTAAACTCAGTGATGCTGACTTGATCTTCCTGAGCGGCTTTCAGTAAACTATATTCTACTTCTTCACTAATAACATGTTCACCAAAAGCAGAAATAAAGTGTTTCGTTCGTCCGGTTACAATTAAGCGGTAAGGACTAGTGGAAACAAACTTTACCATATCTCCAATATCGTATCCCCACAATCCGGCATTACTATTGATGATGAGGGCATAGTTCACTCCGGTTTTTACTTCGCTCAATGAAACTCTTTTAGGGCCTACTTTTCCAATTTCTTCTTCAGGTATAAATTCAAAAAATATACCACTATTTGTATTCAACAAAAGTCCTGGCTCTGTTTGAGTATCCTGAAATGCAAAAAAACCTTCAGAAGCCGGAAAGGTTTCTATGCCATCTACCTTACGTCCAATACTTTGAAACAACTTTGCCTTGTAGGGTTCAAAATTCACTCCTCCGTAAACCATCACAGAAAAATTTGGAAACAAATCGCCAACTGGCTTACCGGTTCTTCGTATCAGTTCATCAAAATACATCTGCATCCAAGGTGGAATTCCGCTGATCAGTGTCATATTTTGATTGATCGTTTCATCCACGATTTTATTCAATTTAGTTTCCCAATCCTCAATACAATTGGTTTCATAATCAGGCAGCTGGTTCTTGCGCAAATAGCGAGGTATATGGTGATTGACGATCCCGCTCAAACGGCCAGTTGGCACGCCGGCAATTCTGTCCAAAACTGGTGATCCACTCAGGAAAATCAATTTACCATCTGCAAACGCACTATTGCCTGTTTCGGCCATATAACACAAGAGCGCATTGCGGGCGGAGTTTATGTGATTATCTATTGAGTCCTTTGTTATGGGAATGTACTTTGTTCCACTGGTGGTGCCGGAGGTTTTTGCAAAATAAATCGGTAGCCCCTTCCAGAGAATATTGTGCTTTCCTTCTTTTATCAAATTAATGTAGGGGGTAAGCCCTTCATAATCTCTAATAGGAATAGCACTACTAAATTCTTCGTAACTGTTTACATTTGCCAGTTGATGATCTTTTCCAAATTGGGTATTTCTACCGGTCTTTAAAAGATTTCGAAGTATCTGTTGCTGATCATCTACCGCTGTTGCCATACTTTTTTTGATACTTTTGGCAACTATGGCAGCAAATGGTTTAGCTAAAAATGACTTGAATTTCATTAACTTATATAATTTTTCTTTAACATAGCAAAAATCAAATTTAGGCAAAAAAGTGGGCTGCTAAATATGATTAAAAAAAGGTCTAAATAAATTTTTGATTTTGTTATTGTTGAATAAATAAATATCTATACCTTCGCCGCCTAATTTTTAAATGATGATAGCAGTAATTAAGGTAGCGGGTCAACAATATAAAGTACAAAAAGACCAAACTTTATTTGTACCTCACATCGCAGGCAATGCAGGTGATTCAGTAAATTTAGATGTTTTATTTGTACATGCAGATGGAAAGATCTCTGTAGGCGCAGACAGCAAAGCAACTGTTAGTGCTGAAATCGTAGATCACATCAAAGGGGACACCGTTATTGCTTATAAAACTAAAAGAAGAAAAGGTTTTCATAAAAAGAAAGGTCATCGTACCGCATATACAAAAATCAAGGTTACTGCAATTGCATAATCTGAACTTGGTTTAAAAAGACTTTTGTATTTTTTTTGAATTCTTTTAAGACAAACTTTAATAACAACTTTTAAATTATTATAAAATGGCACACAAGAAAGGTGAAGGTAGTGTAAAAAACGGTCGCGACTCGGAAAGCAAAAGATTAGGCGTTAAGATTTACGGAGGCCAGCCTGCAATTACTGGAAACATCATTGTACGTCAGCGTGGTACGGTTTACCATCCAGGAAGCAATGTCGGTGTTGGTAAGGACTTTACATTATTTGCATTGACTAATGGCGTAGTAGAATTTAGAAAAGGGAGAAAAAACAGAACTTATGTATCTGTTGCCGAAGCGGCACAAGCATAATCCAATCCATTAAAAAAGTTTAAAAGGTGATAGCCTCATTGATTGAGGTTATCACCTTTTTTGCGTCCTTCTAGAGAAGAATGAGGTAGGCACCTGTATTAACTCACCGCCTCAATCTTCCATTTACAAATTATAGCAATGTGCATAACCTATTGCCCGACCTTAATAACTTGTGGAGAAATAATTTGTTATAACTTTTTTTTTATATACTTTTACTGAGACAACCCATTTTACTAATCATTAAATTCTAAACAAATGGCAAAAGCAGCAGCTAAGAAAGCGGCTCCAAAAAAAGCAGCAGCTAAGAAAGCAGCAGCTCCAAAAAAAGCAGCAGCTCCTAAGAAAGTAGCAGCTCCAAAAAAGGCAGCAGCTCCTAAGAAAGTAGCAGCTAAAAAAGCGGCTCCAAAAAAAGCAGCAGCAAAAAAAGTAGCAGCTCCAAAAAAAGCAGCAGCCCCAAAGAAAGCAGCAGCTCCAAAAAAAGCAGCAGCTCCTAAGAAAGCAGCAGCAAAAAAAGCAGCTCCAAAAAAGGCAGCAGCAAAAAAGAAATAAGCACCGGCTTTTCTTAAGAATTTATAAAACCTCCTTTGGGAGGTTTTTTCATTTTGTAGGAAATAGGACATAGCACTTTTTCGTCTTTCGTATTAATTAGATCTCTCAAATAATTTTTAATACTTTGCATCAATGAACAATTCAGAAATTGCTGAACAATTCAGCTTTCTTTCTAAACTAATGAATATTCATGGTGAAAATTCATTTAAGTCCCAAACGTATTCGATAGCAGCCTTTCATATTGAAAAACTAGAATATCCTTTATCGGAAACCAATCGCAGTAATATTGCTGACATGCGAGGCTTAGGAGGATCGGTCGCTTTAAAAATTTCAGAGCTACTGGAAACTGGATCACTCAGCATATTGAACGAGTATATCCAAAATACGCCCGAAGGGGTAATGGAAATGCTGCGAATAAAAGGGCTAGGTCCCAAAAAGATTCATACTGTTTGGAAAGAGATGGGCATTCAGTCTATTGGTGAATTGGAATATGCCTGTAATGAAAACCGGCTGACCCGTTACAAAGGTTTTGGTGCCAAAACTCAAGCCAACGTATTAGAATCAATAATGTTTTACAACCAAAATCAGGGATACTTTTTATTTGCCCAGTTAGAAAATATATTCCCATCCATTCAAAATTACCTTGAAAACATTTTTGGCATACAAGCTATTCTACCAACGGGAGCTTTTCGCAGACAAATCCCGATAATAAATGAACTGGAATTTGTGATAAAGCAATCCAATAAACAGATTAAACCAAAATTTGAAACTGCCTTTCCCCCCGAACTACTCGAAGAAACAGAAAACTCGCTCTTGTATAAATTGACAAATGGGCTGAAACTTCGACTCTATTCCGATAATAACAATATCTACAAAAGGCAATTTCTTACTTCTGCTAGCGATGCTTTTCTCGATAGCTTTTTTTGCAAGGTAAACAAATTGGATTTTGACCAGACAGAATACCAGAGTGAAGAGGAGATTTTTGAATCAGTTGGAGCAACCTTGGTTCCCACATATTATAGAGAATCGAAAAAAGCAGTAACTCAATCATTTGCTCACGAACTGCCTGATATCATTAAGGTGTCTGACATTAAAGGCATCATTCATAACCACAGCATCTGGTCAGACGGCAAGAATACAATAGAGGAACTAGCCTCAGAACTTATTAAGCATAATTTTGAATATTTAGTAATGTCTGACCATTCCAAAACTGCTGCCTATGCCAATGGCTTGTCTGAAGAAAGAATTGCAGAACAGCACAAACAAATAGATGCATTAAACAGAAAATTTGCTCCATTCAAAATATTTAAGAGTATAGAAAGCGATATCCTGAATGACGGACAGCTTGACTATGGAAACAATATACTCAAGTCTTTCGACCTGGTTATAGCCTCTGTTCACAGCAATCTGTACATGAATGAGGAAAAAGCCATGATGCGATTAATGAGGGCTATTGAAAATCCATACACTACCATTTTAGGACATCCCACCGGAAGACTTTTGCTAAGCAGAAATGGCTACCCCATCAATCATGAAAAAATTATTGATGCCTGTGCTGCCAATAAGGTAGTCATAGAAATTAATGCCAACCCCCACCGCCTAGATCTGGATTGGCAATGGATAGAGTATGCTATTGATAAAGGAGTATTACTTTCCATCGATCCCGATGCACATGCTATTGATGGATTGTATGATATAAAATATGGTGTGCTGGCTGCACAGAAAGGCGGCTTAACTGCGGCTTGTAATTTAAGTAGCTTTAACTTAAATCAATTTGAAGAATATATTCAAAAAACAAAAGCCGCTAAACAATAGCGGCTTTAAATATTTTCTTGTTTGATAGCATTACCATTTATCCACTTCCTCGTGTGCAGCTGTGGTTGAACCAGTTGTCGCATCAGATTCAGTAGTTTTAGCTACTTCTTCTATTTTTTCTTCTTCAACAGGAGCCTCTTCCGCTACAGAAATTTCTTCCACAATGGTTGGAACAGGAGCTACATAACCGCCAGTTGCGGGAATGGGCATCCCTTCTTCATCATACTCATGATTAAATGCATCAAAATCAAAATCAGGCATTAGATCCGTTTTCACATAGTCAACTGCTTCACTTAATGCTTTCAAGAATTTATTAAAATCTTCTTTATAAAGAAATACTTTGTGCCTGTCATAACCATTGTCGTCAAATCTTTTGCGGCTTTCTGTAATTGTTAAATAATAGTCATTCCCTTTAGTTGACCTTACGTCAAAAAAATAGGTTCTTCTCTTTCCTGCACGAAGCCTCTTACTGTAAATAGCTTCCATTTTTTTGTCGTTGTTTCCGTTCTCCACGTTTTAAATAATTTTCTTTAACAAGTAATTTTATCAAACAAATATAATCATGTTTTTCATAAATCCACAAAATTGTTGTATTAGAAAAATTTAATTTCAATAATATTTCACAGCTTTTTTTCAACCAAAAAGTCATTCAAACTGTTAAAAAACAGATTTGATGGATGTATGGTAAAAAACGTTTTAATTCAATTGTTTTCAAAACGGCGGGGACCATTATCTTTGTATGCTTTTAAAAATTATTTGAATATAACAAAATATAATGCTTTATACTTTAGCTATTAATTGGTCAAATGTAGGCGTGCAGGTAGCACAATTACTGCTTTCGTTATCGCTCTTAGTTTTATTACACGAGTTTGGTCACTTTATCACTGCCAGATGGTTTGGCTGTCGGGTAGAGAAGTTCTATCTTTTTTTTGACCCCTGGTTTTCTTTGTTCAAGAAGAAGGTGGGGGATACTGAATATGGGGTAGGTTGGCTGCCTTTGGGAGGATACGTGAAAATAAGTGGTATGATAGATGAGAGCATGGACAAAGAGGCTATGAGTCAGCCTGCCAAGTCCTATGAATTCAGAAGTAAGCCTGCCTGGCAAAGATTAATCATCATGTTGGCCGGCATCATTATGAATGTGTTGGTCGCTTTCCTGATCTATGCCATGATATTGTTTGTATGGGGCGAGAGCAAGACTCCAATGAGTTCGATTAAAAATGGGGTGGCCGTTACAGATAGTCTAATGTCGGAAATTGGTATTAAATCCGGAGATAAGATCATAGCCGTAAATGGCGAGTCTATTCAATATTTTGAAGATCTGGCACTCAAAATTTTAATCGGTAGTAAACAAATAACTCTGGAACGCAATGGTCAGCAGATGAACATAGATGTACCGGTGAATCTTATTGGTAAGCTAGTGGAAAGCAGACGAAAGAAAGCCTATATGTTTATGGAAAGAGTGCCTTCGTATGTAGGAAACTATGATACAAAATACAAAATGGATACACTGGGTGGTTATAAAGCCGGGCTTAGAAAAATGGATTTGATCAAAGCCATAGACTCTGTGCCGGTGCAGTTTTATGACGAAATGGCTCCAATTCTGAGAAGTAAAAAAAATAGTTCAGTGGCATTGTCTATTGTTAGAGACAACCAACCTATTACAATCAATGCCTCGGTAGATGGCGAGGGCAAAATCGGGATACCCTATTTAACCGAAGATGAGTATGTGAAACTAGGCGCATTTTCAGTTGAACGGACCAGATATGGATTTTTTGAAGCCTTCCCGGCGGGTGTTAAAAAAGCTGGCGAAAAATTAAAAGCTTATATTGATCAGTTTGCATTAATATTGAACCCTAAAACAGAAGCATACAAGGGCGTTGGCGGTTTTAAGGCTATGGGTTCTATCTTCCCTACCTATTGGAGTTGGGAAGCATTTTGGAATATTACGGCATTCCTATCAATCATTTTAGCCTTTATGAATCTGTTGCCTATACCGGCACTGGATGGCGGACACGTGATGTTTACGCTTTATGAAATGGTGAGTGGTCGCAAACCTAGTGATAAGTTTTTGGAGTATGCACAAATGGTAGGTATGATTTTGCTACTCGGTTTGATGTTGTATGCCAACGGTAATGACTGGTTTGGCTGGGGGAAGTAGATTTTAATTTATAATTATTAATTTTTAATTATTAATTATAAGTTATTTATTTGTAAACTGAAATTTGTAAATAAAGATTGTATTGGGGGCGTTTGGTTTTGACAGCGTAGATCTTTGAAAGTGTAAGCATGTCGGGCGTTGTGTAATTAGCCCGTTAATCTGAATACTCAAACTACAAATGGCAATACACAGTATGCCATGGCTGCCTAATCAGTGATTAAGTAGTCATTAGGGCTGCGTTGAGCAGGTTGTTCTGCCGCCATGCTCCGCCGCCGACTCAAAAAAACAAGTGCGGAATGCTGTTGCAGAAGGCTGTGCCTGCAACAAAAGACTATCCAGCTACGCTTTGAATTGGTTTGTTCTTTTCCTGTTCATTGCCGACAAGTAATAAAGAAATAAGCATGTAGAAAGCTTTTGGAGAATATGTTTGGACACCGGTTCGATTCCGGTCGCCTCCACTTTTTTTTCTTATGAAACCTATGATTAATACGTAAGAATTAAAACATATTAGGTTTCAAATTAGTTAGGGTAGAAATGCGGTTTACACGATTTTCGTTCACCGCATTTCCAAAGGGTTTAAATAAAAGCAACCGCTGCTATTGGCTTTGCTTTGTTTCTTTACTTACAAATTCCTCGATCAAATCGAACAAATTGCCCTGAGAACGATCTATTTGATCCGACTCAAACTTATCTGTCAGTTTGATAGCCAATTGATATAGATCCTCCGTAGCTGTCCTGTCAAGCATTTGAGCAAAATTGAGCTGCTTGGAACCTTCATCCAAATCCCGTAAATAACATAAAACTTCTACCACTTCAAAATGGGTTTTTTGCCAGGATTGAAACCCTTTTGGAAAAAAATGTTCTGACATAAAGTACTATTTTAATTATTGAATGACACTTGATTTTAAGATAATATAGATTGCTTATGATTTTCAGGAATATTATCAGCCTCTAATATTTTGGATAAAACTCTGAAAAACATTTATCTCTCCTTTTAAGGTCACAAACAACACCGTGAAAACAATACCATACACCGCTCCCCAAAGATGCGCTCCATGATTGATCTGTCCGCCTCCCTGTTTATCCAAATAGGCCGATATACCTAGATAGATGAGTCCAAAGATCCACCCAGGTATGCCGGGAAGAAAAAAGAAACTAATCGGAATAGTGGGGTACAATACAATACAGGCAAAGATCACAGCCGATACTGCACCCGATGCACCCAGACTTCTGAATTGATAGTCATCCTTATGTTTAAAAAAATCCGGAATACTGGAAAGAACCAGTCCACCTACATACAAGAGTGTATAAAATATCGGCGCCTCTGATCCAAATATTTGAGGTGAAGGGAAAAACTGCTTTTCCAAAATTTGGCCAAAACTGTAAAAAGCCAGCATGTTAAAACCAAGATGCATAAAATCTGCATGTATCAGCCCACAGGTAATGAACCGATAATATTGCCTGCGTTGTGAAATGGCTGGACCATAAAAAATCAGGTCATCAATCACTTTTCTGCTGTTGAAACCCAGCAATGAAACAATCACTGTGATAGCCACAATTATCATTGTAATCGACATAGAAATTCCCATCGGGTAAAAATAATGTATTAGTGCTTGAAAAAAATATTTTCAACTGAAATTAACTGATGCTTTCGGATGCACAAGAATCATTGGTATCACTGTTCCAAGTGAAAGTGTTGGATGTGTTGACATAATTTGGACTACTGGAGATGTTGTTGATGTAGAAATCGCCTGTAGTATCCGCTTTACAACTCAGACTTCCCTCCTCCCATGTAGTGCCTGTGCTACAAGCTGTGTGACATGTTTCTCCTTGATTTGCCACTTGATCTGTTGGACATTCTGTAGCTGATAAGTTAACACTATAACTCTTCCACCCTGTATTCTGACTAACATTTTTATTATGGTTTAAAATTTTCAAAGAAATCATTGATTTTCTCCTTTTTTGTCTGTCCGTTAGCAAGAGAAATTATTTTTGTTCGTGGAAAAAATGGGAAATGGCACACAACTCCCATAGGTCGACAACCTAAGGTTGAAAAGAGATCATTCCCCTAAAAAAAGTATTGGTTTTTTCATTTAGGCTTTTGTATAATTTTCGATCCCTATCTGGTCAAAGATCTATTGCCTATTCGTGCAAAAATTACTCCCCTACGGGGTGGAACAAACTGTTTGTCCACTTAATATATTACTCATACTGAGTAAAAAATACGAGAGTATTCATTAAAACGAATTCACCCTCTACCCTTTCCCTTTCTTCATCATCCACCGGTAAAAAAATGGAAACTGCATTTGCCATTCGGCCTCGTTGTGCTGACCTGTTTTCTTTACCTTGGTTTTCACTTCGGCCTTTGAATATTTTTTTAGAAGGGTATCTGCCTTCAACATATCGGGTACCATCTGTTTGCCTTCCTTTCCACCTCCATACAAATAAACCCTACCCTTCATGTTTTGGGCCTTTGCTTTCAGGTCTTTCATAAATTGATCACCAGCTACCCAAAATGCGGGTGAAAAAACTCCGGCCACACCAAACACTTTTGGATGGGTCATCACTGCATACATCGAAATCAACCCTCCCATAGAACTCCCGGCGATCACCGTATGCTGCGCCTCTTTCAGGGTTCTGAAGTTTTTATCAATCATCGGCTTTAGGGTCTTTACCAAAAACTCTACATATGCCTTGCCCTCTCCTTTTCCAAACGCTGCATGATCGTAAGGATTGTACTCTGTCATCCTGTGGCTGCCTCCATTATCAATGCCCACTACAATGCTGGGAGGCAATCGGGTAGAATCCAGAAATTCATCCACGCCCCACTCACCGGCAAAAGCCGTTGAGGCATCAAACAAATTCTGCCCATCCTGCATATACAAAACCGGAAAATAGGTATGCCTATCTGCATCATACTTTTCTGGCAGGTAAATCCAGATACGTCTGAATCTATTTAGTGCTGGCATAAAAAAATTGGAATCTAATATATGCACCTGCCCACTAGCAGTGGATTTTGGTTTGCCTTTATCAAAACTATCCTTCCAGTTTTTTATGGTCACATGCACCACTGTATCACGCTTTATTGTCAACATTCTGTTTTTTATTGATCCTCCATCTGCATTGGTTTCCACTTTTTCCCAACTGCCTCTGGTTATTTTAAATTCAATTTCGCCTGAGGGAAGCTCCATCATCAATTGCTTACCCTGAAATAAATATTTCGTTTGGTTAGGCTGCCAGCCATTTACCGAACCGGCCAAAAATATGGAATCACCAGGCAAAGTATTGGGTAAACTATCCAGCACAATGGTTAGCCTGTTTTGAGCGATGGTAGTGCCAGCCAGGAAAAAAAGTAAAAAAGTAAAATACTGTCTCATTCGATATCTGATTTAAATTGCCTGTTTCACTTCTGTATTTAACACGGTTAAGCCAAAGTTCAAAGATGACGGATTCCGTTGGAAAATATTACCGATCGTTCCAAACTGAACGGTCGGCAACCGGTTTATCCCTATTTCTCTCCATCAGATCTTTCTACAGAACAAAGAAAATCTTTTTCATAAAACAATGACACAGAATCTCAAAATAAGAATTAGACCAAAAAGAGAACTGGGGTAGAAGATTGATTATTTCATCTTGCAAAAACACAAGCACACTGATCATATCTCAGTTATATTTCTGTTGAATAGATATATATGTTTTATAGTCGGGAACACATCTCCCAAAAAACCGCATTCATTCTTGCATATTATGAATGAAAAATTTCATGTAGGTTTGAAAAAATATCCATGCAAATGAAACGACTTAATCTATTTTTTCTATTCGCTTTTCTATCTGCTGCCTGTTTCAGTCAGTCCGTTAAACGTCCCAAATTAGTGGTAGGCATTGTGGCCGATCAGATGCGCTGGGACTATTTATATAGGTACTACGACCGTTACGACAATAACGGAGGTTTTAAAAGAATGCTGAATGAAGGCTTTTCCTGTGAAAATACTTTTATCAATCACCTGCCTTCTTATACTGCAGTTGGCCACACGACCATTTTTACCGGATCAGTACCTGCCATTCATGGTATTGCCGGAAACGAATGGATAGATCAGGCATCTGGCAAAAAAGTGTATTGTACCGATGATTCTACCGTTCAGACAGTAGGAAGCAACTCTAGAGCAGGAAGGATGTCTCCAAGAAATCTGCAAGCAACAACCATTACCGATGAATTGCGATTAGCTACAAATTTTAGGTCAAAAGTGATTGGTGTTTCCTTAAAAGATCGTGCATCCATCTTGCCCGCTGGCCACAACCCCACCGGAGCTTTCTGGTTTGATGATGCCACCGGCAAGTTCATCACCAGCACCTGGTACATGAATAATTTGCCCAAATGGGTGAATGACTTTAATGCAAAGGATGTGCCCTCCAAACTCACTTCCAGTCCCTGGACCACACTATATCCCATCAATACTTATACACAAAGTACAGCCGATGATGTAAAATGGGAAGGAACTTTTAAAGGTGAAACCTCTCCTACTTTTCCGCATAACCTCAAAGACCTTTACCAAAAAGATAAGGATGTAATCAGAAGTACTCCTTATGGCAATACACTCACGCTAGAGTTTGCAAAGGCGGCCATTGCTGGCAACAACCTAGGCAACGGAGATGCTACCGATTTCCTAACTATAAATTGCGCATCCACCGACTATGTAGGGCATAAATATGGAACCAACTCCATTGAAATAGAAGATGTGTATCTGCGTTTAGATAAAGAATTGGGTGCTTTGTTTAGATATCTGGATGAAAAAGTAGGCAATGGAAACTATCTGGTATTTTTGACCGCGGACCATGGTGCCTGCCATGCCATCAACTTTATGAAAGAATATAAGATGCCGGCAGATTTCATTAAGCCAAACAAAATAATAAATGAACTGAATGAAGTGCTGGCTAATAAATTTGGACAGGAGAAGCTGGTGCGGTCCGATGAAAATTATCAGATTAATTTTGATAACACAAAAATCAGAGAACTAAGTTTAGATTATCAGGCCATCAAAACAACCAGTCTGAACCATCTTCGTCAAAACCCTGAATTGCAATTTGTGATTGATCTGGAAAATATAGGATCAGCATCCGTTCCGGAACCTATCAGAACAATGGCTATAAACGGTTACAACACCAAACGTTCCGGCACTATTCAACTAATCCCTTTTCCAGGCTGGTTTGAAAGTGGATATGCCACAGGCACTACGCATGGCACCTGGATTGCCGATGACACGCATATTCCATTGGTCTGGATGGGATGGGGCATCAAACCGGGCAAAACCAACAGGGAAACCCACATGACCGATATTGCCCCTACTATTGCAGCCCTGTTACGCATACAAATGCCAAGTGGCAATTCAGGAAAAGTAATCACAGAAGTGGTACAATAAAATATTATTGATGTACGCAAGAATGCATATCAAACCACACATCAATTAGAATACAAATAATCACCACTTATTCTTGCATCTTTATAAAAATGCGGTCTCATCAGACCGTATTTTTTATTGATAGTACGCAAGATTTTTGAGGGGTTGGCGGTTCAATCATTTTCTTAGTCTAAATTTCCTGAAAATTATACTAAATGGAATTGATAAATATATTTGAAGAAGCGGTGGCGGCTAGCAAATCCTTATCTGAGAAACCTTCAAATGAGACCTTACTAAAATTGTATTCTTTGTACAAACAAGGAACTACAGGAGATGTAAATACAGATCCGCCGTCAAACCCATTCGATTTTGTGAACAAAGCAAAGCATAGTGCCTGGGCCGAACTGAAAGGCATCACAAAAGAAGATGCAATGCAACAATATGTGGATCTGGTCAAAAAACTGAAATCGGCTTAATGCCTGGGAAACATTAAAGACTCCCAAAGAAATCACTGGCCAAACTAACTGCTTTTTCCCAATCGCCGGGGTTCTTTTCAAAATCATGATCGGTATCCATCAATTCAATAGCCGATCTTATACCAGCTTGTATTAGTTGGTCATGAAAAGATTCTGCACTTTTTATAGTACTGATAAATGTAGTTACCTGAATATCCTCATCGTTCGAAAGAGGCATTATGCTGATATTGGGTCGTCCTCCAAATTTTTCAGCCACCCAATTGGCCGATAATTCTTTTAGACTTGATAAGTTGGAGGCTATAATTTCTTTTCCGGTAAGGCGACAAACCAGTTCTTTCCGATTCAACCATTGCGGATCGTTGATCGCTAAACTACTGAAAACATTTTTAGGAACAGTCATACTGCTAAGGCCTGCAAGATTGGCTGATGCCTGAACAATATTCCTCCCATTATGATGTCCCTGCACATACAGCATTGCTAAAGTGCCGCCAGCACTATGTCCTGCCATAAACAATTTACCAATCGTTATTCCTTTTGAGGTAGCAATAGATTGAAAGCTATTCACCGCATCTGCTATATCTTCCAACTGATCAGTTATTTTAATGGAGGACAAAATATTCGGTGGTGGCGATTGATCCAATCCTGTGCTATCCACCAAACGGTAATTTAGACTTACGGTTAAGAACCCTTTATCAGCGAACAAAACGACATTTTCCTTTACATCGTCTTTAGATCCGCCAACAAATCCACCTCCATGCACAAAAAAAACAACAGGTATCTCTGCATAAACCCTCTTGGGGAAATATATATCCATTTGTTGTAAGGGACTATTGCCATAAGCAATATTCAAAGTATTTTGTTCCGATTTATAAGAGATGGATTGCATACCGATCGTTTTATCATTTCCCAATATATTCAAATCTACAACTTGCTACCTAAAGAAAAATCGCTCATTCTTTACATTTTATGCCCACTTTCTACTGCAGAAAAGGAGAGGAAAGCACCATTCAAAAAAAAATTAAGAAAAATATTTTTTTTGAATAGGGGAATGAAGATCTTTAGTTGTATTGTATATAACAAAGATATTTTTGTAGCTGGAATGGCCTTGAACAGTGTTCAATATAAACAGGTTTTTGAACTTCATTATGAAGCATTGTATGGTTATGCCTGTTCAATACTGAAGGAGGAGACTTATGTAGAGGATATCATTCAAAACATATTTATCAAGCTTTGGCAAAACCGTGAAATGATTGTGGCAGATACAGTAAAATCTTATTTATACACAGCCGTAAGAAATGATTGTAATAACCAAATCAAACATAAAGGTGTACAGGCCAGGCACTCAAAATTCGTTATGGATGCTGAAAACAATAGTGTTCATCACAATCCGGCTGAAGTAAAGGAGCTGCAGGAGAAGGTGCAGTTTCTGATAAACCAGCTTCCAGAAAAATGCGGAACCATTTTTTATTTGTGCAGACAATCTGGATTGAGCTATAAAGAAATAGCGGAGGCATTGAATATATCTGTAAAAACGGTAGAAAATCAAATGTCGAAAGCCTTGAAAACCTTGCGCACGGGTTTGGCAGAATACCTGGTAAGTCTTTTTCTTTTCATCATTTTTCAACTCATCAATTTATAATATATGGAACATAAATTGATAGCATATTACGAACAAACTCTAGACACTTTGGAACAAAGTGAAGTGGAGCAATGGATAGAGGCCGATCCGGCAAACAAAAAAATATATGAGGACACTATTTTAGTATGGAAGCATTCTAAACTCAGTCCTAAGTATCAGTTATTAAATAAAGAAAAGGCATGGGAAAACTTGCAAACCCAAATCAACGCTACACCCGCTGATGCGACTCCGAAAAGAAGAATAGTTAAGCTTAACTGGTGGAAGTGGACTACCGTTGCCGCCTCTGTTGCAGCCATTGTGATTCTTTTTCAATTTCTGAATAAGGCAAAAAAACCAGAACAGTTTGTGGCTCATGAAGTGCAGCAAAAAATCTCCTTAAAAGACAATAGTCTCATTACATTGTATGCACATTCGGCTCTTACGGTGGCTTCGGATTTTAATAAGAAATCAAGAACTGTAGTGTTGAAAGGAAATGCCCATTTCGATATTACCCGCAATCCTGACAAACCATTCATAATTCACAATCAGGAAATGGATATAGAAGTTTTAGGAACTTCTTTCACTATTCAACAGGATTTGAACACCGTGTTTGTGCATAGTGGCAAAGTGAAGGCTACACTAAAAAATAAATCGGTGGTAGCTACTGCTCATCAAAAAATAATAATAGACCAAAAAACAAATTCATTGAGGGTGGATCATTTCTCTGACATGATAGTAGGCATTCTAAAAACACAAACTATTAAAGTAAAAGATATACGGGTAGATAGTTTGGTGCATTTGCTGGAGAACCTGTACAACATAGAGGTAGCACTCTCACCAAATCTGGATAGTAAAAAAATAACCAGCACCTATTTTATTGGAACAGAAACTCCTGAACAGATTATGGAAAACATAGCCTTAATCCTGAATGCAAAATGGAGTAAAAACAACAATCAATACTTTATTTCAAAATAAGCACTTCTTGAAAAAATACTGCCTATCCCTATTAATATTTTTAATTAATTTCAGCACTAGCGCTCAAAACCAACTCTTGCAAAAAAATGTATCGGTGGATTTCAGAAACATCAGCATTTACGATGCGTTGATGCAACTAGAAACCAAAGCGGGGGTATATTTCTCCTACGATAATCAGTTTATCAAAAACCGAAAAAAGCTATCCTTTGCAGCCGAAAATAAATCAGTAAAGGAAGTACTGGATTTGATTTTGGACAATGAATACCAGTATATCATCAACAACAATAAAATTGTAATCAGAAAGAAAGAACAAGAGTTTCTGACCATTCAAGGACAGTTCAGGGACCATACAGATCAAAATCCGGTTGAGTATGTAACTGTGTATGAACCGGAGCTACAATCAGGTACCATGTCCAATGCACAGGGAAATTTCTCAATTAAACTCCCTGTAAAAAATACCATAAAGCTACAGGTGAATCGGGTTTCTTATTATGATACCAGTATCATCATTGACCCAAAAAATTATAAGCCGTTGGTGATAAATCTCACCCCCAAAATAACCACTGAAACACCGGTTATAGTTCGAACGGTAGAGCGGCATTGGCTGGCCAAAACAGTCATTGGTACCCGTCAAAAAATCAATAGCGTCAATCTAAAAAATTATTTCTACAAACGCAAATTTCAACTGGGTTTCTGGCCAGGAATGGGCACAAAAAATGCAATAAAAGGTCAGCAGGAAAATTATATTTCGTTTAATGTATTTGGTGGATATACCGCTCAGGTAGATGCTGTGGAAATAGGAGGATTATTTAATATTGTTCAGAAACACGTACATGCTTTGCAGATAGGTGGATTGTTCAATGTGGTAGGCGGAAAAGTAACCGGCATGCAGGTTGCAGGCTTATACAACTATGCCGGAGATGATGTAAACGGTTTGCAAATCGGAGGTTTAGTTAATATCAATAAAGCAGATAATAAAGGATTTCAGATAGGTGGACTATATAATCAGAACCAGAATTTTAAAGGCTTACAAATTGGCGGACTGGCCAATATTTCCAAAAACATAGATAAAGGCATGCAGATAAGTGGCCTGGTGAGTCGGGCTAATCAGCTTGAAAAAGGAATGCAATTGTCGGGGCTTGTCAATCATGCAAAAAAAATAAATGGTGCCCAGGTTTCTGGATTGATAAACTATGCCAAAAAAGCAAATGGTTTTCAGTTGGGGATCTTCAACATTGCCGATAGTTTGCAAGGTGTATCCATCGGACCGTTCAACTACAGCCGAAATGGCAAACATACTCTCTCCATTTCATTTCAGGAAAACAACCAGCTAAACCTTTCGTACAAATCGGGCAGCTATGTTTTGTACAATATTCTACAGGCAGGTATCATACAAACCGGTGATAAAAACAGATATTATATTTTTGGCTATGGACTAGGGACCGAATGGAAAATAAAGAAAAAAATAAAATTGGGCACAGAGCTTGTCAGCCTTTTTTACAATTCCAAAAACGATGTCAAAACCGACTATTCTACTATCTGCCTTCAGCCATTGATCCTATTTCAACTAAATAAAAATCTTCAGCTTTTTGCAGGACCAAGACTGCAATATCAGTTGCCGGTGTATCAGCAAGCAAATGACTATTATAATAGTTTCCATAAAAATTCCATTGCTCTGACCAAAGGCAGCAACACTTCGTTATATCTGGGTTTCAATGCAGGTATAAATATTTTTTAAACGCATATAGGGGTAACGCTTTGTTTAAGTGTATTAGATATATACACTTATAAAATTGAAAACAATAAACGCATCTTTACTCCTTGTCTTCTGTTTGGCAAATTTGAATCTGAAAGCTCAGGAGGCTGTAGCCAACTCTGTACATCTTGGGCTGGTTACTCCCATCAGTACTCAGGGCCGTAAAGCCCGTTACATCAGTCCCACCTTTTCATTGCAGGTATTGCAAGGTGCCAACATGAATAATAATGGGGTAGCCATTTCTGGTTTGTGCACCCAACTCTATGGAAGCAATCGCGGAGTATTGATAAGTGGTCTCATAAATCAGGTGAAAGGTTCAGACAAAGGCGTAGCAGTAGCTGGTTTGTACAATGGAGCGGCCAACGGTCTTGGCCTTCAGATAGCAGGACTTCATAATCACAAATCTGGGAATGGATATATTCAGATAGGCGGCATAAGTAATTTTAGTCGCTATGCACTTCTACAAATTGGAGGTATAGTAAATATGGCCAGTCACACGCACACCCAGGTGGCTGGGCTAATCAATATCAGCAATACCGTGAAGGGCGTTCAGGTGGCTGGATTGATGAATATTGCAGATAGCTCGGATTACCCGATAGGTATCATTAATCTGATACGAAATGGAGAACAGCAGATAGGCATACAGATTTATGATGATGGTGCTGCCAATCTATTGCTTCGTACTGGTGGTAGAAAAACATATGGTATCATTGGTGCAGGTGCCGGAAATGAAAAAGATAAAGTTTTCTTTCAAATGGAAGCAGGAGTTGGCTATAGAATGTATTTGAACCCACAATTAAGAATAAATGCTGAAATAGCCGCATTGACAAAAACAAATTTCATCTTATTTAAACACACACAAACCTTACGAACATTGCTGGCATACAAGATAGGTTCCAGAGTGGAAATAGCTGCAGGTCCTGCATTGTACACCTATCAATACGCCGAATCAAAAATATTTTCCAACAATTATGTATGGAAGTTTAAAAGCGATGAATCCTCCTTTGCCTTAACAGGAGGACTTACCGCTGGAATCAATATCAATCTTTAATTCACAAATAAAATCTTAGAAAAAATGAAACATGTGTTATTTGCAGTATTAGTTCTTTTTACATTGACAACAGGATGCCGAAAAGTTTATCCCGATGGACCGGCCATAAAACAGGTAAGAAATGTATCGGGTTTTGACAAGATTGAAGCAGGCATCAGTGGCAATATAAGGTTCCTACAAGGTCCGGTTTCAAAAGTAGAAGTGGAGGCAGCGGAAAACATTCAATCCTATATCATCACCGAGGTAAAAGGAAATAAATTGATCATGAAAACACAGCCCAATGTCAACATCAGAGGGGGCAGTGTCAACATTTATATCACCAACCCAACACTAACAGGAGCCACACTTGCCGGATCTGGAAATATTCAATTTGAGTCTGAAATAGCTACCAATACTTTGGAACTAAAACTGAGTGGAAGCGGCAATATTTCCATGCCTGCACTTTCTGCCAACACATTATTTTCAAGCATCACCGGCAGTGGCAATCTGAGCATTAATGGCGGCACAGTTACAAAGCAGGAGATTATAATTACCGGTCATGGAGATTATGAAACCCGCCAAATGCAATCAGAGGAATCTAAAATAAACCTTACTGGATCTGGCAGCGCAAAACTCTGGGCAAACTCAAAACTAGAAGTAACCATAACCGGTAGTGGGGATGTATGGTATCTTGGCACTCCCACCATCAACACAAGTATTACAGGTTCTGGCAAAGTCAGAAAATTATAAAATCTGTTAAGTAAAATTTTATGTTGATAGCAAGTATCATTCTATACTTTTGGAGGAAGTATAGAAACCGGAAAATTGCCTCCGGTATCAGAGTAGCCCATCACTAATAGGGTTAAGAACTTCATTAATCTCATCATAATAAGATTAAATAACTATGAGTCATCTATCAAAAAAATATGGCGTAATAACAGGTGCCAGCCAGGGTTTGGGAATGGCATTTGCAAAAGAACTAGCTTCCCAAAATCTTAATCTGATTCTGGTGAGCCTGCCAGGGCAACAACTTGCGCAAAAGGCCTCCCAACTGATGCAAGAGCATGATGTGGAAGTACAATTCTATGAAACCGACCTCACCGTAAAAGAAAATGTAATAACCTTATGCCAATGGCTGAATGCTCAGTTTGATATTTATTTGCTCATCAACAATGCAGGAGTAGGCGGCACAAGCAGGTTTACAGAAGCATCGGTACAATACATTGACACTATCCTTCAGCTAAATGTAGTAGCCACTTCCCTACTCACTCATCAACTCCTACCCAATCTGCTAAAGCAGCCACAGGCTTATATTTTAAATGTTTCCAGCATGGCTGCTTTTTCACCTATTGGTTACAAAACTGTATATCCGGCCTCCAAGACTTTTATCCATTCATTTTCACGCGGACTTAGTGAAGAATTGAAAAAAACCGGCGTAGTGGTTAGTGTGGTAAATCCAGGTGCTATGGCCACTAATGAAGATACTTGCAAACGGATTAACAAACTTGGATTTTGGGGAAGACTCACCTTGCTACAACCAGAAAAAGTAGCTGGATATTGTATCAAAAAACTTTTTAAAAAAGATCGGGTGATTATGGTAAATCCATGGAGCTGGCTAGCTATGGTGCTTTTGCCAATATGGATAAAACTCCCCTTGCTTTCTAATAATATTAAAAAGGAAATTCAATGACGATTTTTTTAACAGGAATAACGGGTATGCTGGGAACCAATCTGACCAAACTGTTGCTGGAGAAAGGTTATACCGTTAGAGCCTTGGTAAGAAACACCCATTCCTTTACCATCCCTAGCCATGAAAGATTGCATCTTATTCATGGTTCATTATCCGACAATTTATCGCCACATTTGAAAGATGTAAACACCATCATTCATGTGGCAGCAACATGCAGACAGGATCTTTTAAAGTATTCTGATTATTATCAGACCAACTGTGCATCCACCAAAAACCTGCTGGATGCAGCTATCCGGATGAAGGTCAGAAAGTTTATTTTTGTGAGCACTGCCAATACGATAGGATATGGATTAGATCAATCAGAAATTAATCCAGAACAAAAGCCCATGAAAGCACCCTTTACAAAATCGTTTTATGCTCAAAGTAAAGCCGCAGCAGAGACCTGCCTGCTACAATATAAAGACAAAATAGAAGTAAATATCATCAATCCCACCTTCATCATTGGAGCCTATGACAGCAAACCCGGTAGCGGGAAAATTGTATTGATGAGCTTAAAGAATCGCATTCTCTTTTATCCGCCTGGTGGCAAAAATTTTGTAACCGCGGGAGATGTTTGTACCATCATTGAAAAATGCATTCGCAATGGTGAGAACGGAAGAAGATATCTTGCTATTGGTGAAAACTTGAGCTACGCTCAATTCTTTAAACAACTAAAAAGTCTGCACGGACAAAGGCAATGGCTGATTCCAGCTCCTTCATTTACTTTGGTAGCACTGGGTTTGGCAGGCGATCTCTTAAGATATTTCAACATAAAAACAAATCTTTGCAGCAACAACATGTCCATGCTTTTATCAAAAACTTTTTATGCTACCTCTTCTGCTTTGACACAATTGAAAATTTCCGGTCAGCCCATCAGGAGTGCGCTGGTAGAAAGTATTCAATTCTTCAGAGCCCATCATTTGAAAAAATCAAATTGAATTAAAGCCCCCCAAGCCTACACAAACAATGTCTCCATCCCAAGCCATCAAGCATTTGAGAAGCATTTTGAAAAACTATATCTTAAAGACCAATGAGCATTAGGATTGCATTTGAATACCCATGCTCAAAATAAAAATGGAGACTCATCGCTCTACCCTTTTCATTGGATTTCCTGCTTTATTTTTGGGTACCAGGTACAGACAATAATTCGATCTCGGCAATCAGCACTCCTATAAAAATCTATTACTATGGCAATCAAAATGTCTGAAGTAAAACAACCTCATCGTTAGCCTTAGATTATCCCATTCTTCAATGGCTGGATAGGAAAATCAATCAAACTGTAACATCCCAATTCTTATTTTCTGGCCATACAAGTTTCAATATCTATCACAAGGAAAACGGTGACCAGAAATTCGTATTTTCAAGCCCGCCAAATCAGGCAGTGTTCAATATCAAAACAGCAGGAAAGGAACTGATTCGGTAATGCTATATATTGGAGAAGGTAATAGAGATTCTAAATTTGATATTCAAATAGCGTATGCGAAAAATAGTACTTATATCATTACTCAACCTGATCATTATTACTACAGGCGGTTGTAATAAACAGAAAACAATTACGCCAACACCACAGCCTCCAGTGGTGGAAACGGGTTTTGTAAAAGGGGCAGATTTAGGTTGGATTACTGAGATGGAAGCTGCTGGTAAAAAATTTTACAATGCAGCGGGAGTGGAAACAGAATGTTTTAAGTTGATGAAATCCCTAGGCTTCAACACTATTCGCCTACGGGTATGGGTAAACCCCGGCCCCTCGTGGAATAATGCTGCAGATGTAGTTGCCAAAGCCCTGCGTGCAAAAAATAATGGATTGAGGGTGTTGATAGATTTTCATTATAGTGATACCTGGGCCGATCCCGCCAATCAAACAAAACCTGCCGCCTGGTTGGCTATGAACTTTGCTGAACTAAAATCAGCATTGGCCATGCATACAATTGATGTGTTGAACCAATTAAAAACAGCAGGCATTTCACCTGAGTGGGTTCAGGTAGGCAACGAAACCAATAATGGAATGTTATGGCCTGATGGAAAAGCTTCTACCAATATGCACAATTATGCACAATTGGTCACCGCAGGATACGATGCGGTGAAAACTGTATTTCCTGCTGCAAAAGTAATCGTGCACATTTCAAATGGTTGGGACAATACTTTGTTTCAATGGAATATTGGTGGACTCATCAGCAATGGTGCTAAGTTTGATGTTATTGGCATGTCTTTATACCCTTCCTACTTTGCAGAAGGTTGGGCAAAAGCCAATCAGCAATGCCTAGCCAATATGAACGATTTGGTGTCACGTTACAACAAAGATGTAATGGTGGTGGAAGTAGGAATGCCCTGGGATGCTGCTGCTGAGTGTAAACTATTCCTCACCGATTTGATTGCAAAGGTGAAATCAGTGCCCAACAATAAGGGGCTTGGGATACTGTATTGGGAGCCCCAATCCTATGGTGGCTGGAAGGAGTATACATTAGGTGCTTTTGACAATAGTGGAAAGCCCACTTTAGCACTAGATGCATTTAAAAAATAATCTCTTTAAGAAATGATATTCATTTGCATTTTGCAACCACAGCGGTGGGAATCGAAAGTGTTTGTGAGATCAAATATTACCTGTGGATGAAAACCTAAAACTCCTTATAGTATAAGGATTCTATATCCATAATCCTTTACATAGCCTTTGGGCAAATGTGAATCTATCAAAAAAAAAATACGCCGGTAATTATCTTTTAGATATTTACCGACGTAAACACTATTTCAAAAAAACTATGCTTCGGCCCAGGCTTCAGTTGGTTCGCAGGTACAAATCAAATTGCGATCTCCCACTGTGTTGTTTACTCGAGCCACAGAAGGCCAGAATTTGTTAAGCGTAATATAATGCAATGGGAACGCAGCTTCTTCTCTACTATATGCATGATTCCACTCGCTGGATATTACCATGTTTTGGGTATGAGGTGCCTGCTTCAATGGATTATCCTTCCCGTCAGCAGTTCCGTTTTCTATTGCTTTTATTTCTTCCCTAATGCTGATCATGGCTTCGCAGAAGCGATCCAATTCGGCTTTATCTTCACTTTCTGTTGGTTCTATCATGATAGTGCCAGGAACGGGGAAACTCATCGTAGGTGCATGGAAACCATAATCCATCAAACGCTTTGCCACGTCTTCGGCTTCTATTTGTGCTGTTTTTTTAAATGGTCTCAAATCCACTATAAACTCATGCGCACAAAGTCCGTTATGATTGGTATATAGAATATCATAATGCCCACCCAGTCTGGCTCTCATATAGTTTGCATTCAGCATGGCATATTGCGTAGCTTTCTTCAAACCATCACCACCAAGCATTTTGATATAAGCATAAGATATCAACAAGATAGAAGCAGACCCATGAGGTGCTGCAGAAACGGCCAGTTGTTGTCCGGCTTCATTATTTTCATTGTACACATGCCCTGGCAAATGCGGTGCCAGATGGCTTTTTACACAGATTGGCCCCACACCTGGTCCACCACCACCATGTGGTATGGCAAATGTTTTATGAAGGTTCAGGTGGCATACATCTGCACCAATCAAGCCTGGAGCAGTAAGCCCCACTTGTGCATTCATGTTGGCACCATCCATATACACCTGCCCACCATGATCATGTACAATCTGGTTGATTTCTTTTACCGTTTCTTCATACACGCCATAGGTACTTGGGTACGTAATCATAATGCCAGCCAGGTTTTCAGCATGTTCTGCCGCCTTGGCTTTCAGGTCTTCCACATCTATATACCCATTTTCCAAAGCCTTCACTACCACTACTTTCATACCAGCCATTACAGCCGATGCCGGATTGGTACCATGTGCCGAAATAGGAATCAGCATCACATCTCTGTGTGGATTGCCTTGCGACTGATGATAAGCTCTGATGGCCAGCAAGCCGGCATATTCTCCCTGCGCACCACTATTGGGTTGCAAACTGCAGGCATCCAAGGCAGTGATGGTACATAGATGATTGCCCAGGGTCTCTGTCAGTTCCCGGTATCCACCGGCCTGTTCTGCCGGAACAAAAGGATGAATATTTGCCCAATGCGACCAACTCAACGGAATCATTTCTGTAGCCGCATTCAGTTTCATGGTACAGCTACCCAAAGAAATCATAGAGGTGTTCAGCGACAAATCTTTATTCTCCAAAAACTTTAAATATCGCATCATCTGACTTTCGCTGTGATGTTTATTAAATACTTCCTGAGTCAGATATGCAGAAGTTCTTTTCAATGCCTGTGGGATGCTGGTAATATCCACATCTGCATCTATATCAAATGAGATGGTATCCGTTTCGGCTTCAAAACAACTGATGATGTCAAACAAGTCCTCCACAATCACTGTTTCATCAAATGAAATCCCAATCAGTTTATCGTTAATATATCTAAAGTTGATCTTCTTGGCTTCGGCTTTTTGTTTTATTTCTTCCACATTGTCCACCTGCACAGCAATGGTATCGAAGAAGCTAGAGGAAGATAAGTTATACCCACGCGATTCTATTTCCAATGCCACCGTTTGTGCATACACCGCAATTCTTTCTGCAATCTCCTTGAGACCCTGAGCTCCATGATACACCGCATACATGGCCGCCATATTTGCCAGCAAAGCCTGTGCGGTACAAATATTGGAGGTAGCTTTTTCCCTTTTGATATGTTGTTCGCGGGTTTGCAAAGCCATGCGCAAAGCCCTGTTGCCATTAGCATCCACACTGATACCGATAATGCGACCAGGCAAAACTCTTTTAAATTCTTCTTTAGCGGCCATGAATCCGGCATGGGGTCCGCCAAATCCCAAAGGCACGCCAAATCTTTGAGTGGACCCAATGGCTACATCTGCGCCCAACTCTCCAGGTGAAGTGAGCAAGGTTAGTGCCATCAGATCAGTAGCCATCACCACATGGGCACCCGCATTCTGAACATTTACAATAAACGCCGTGTAGTCTTCCACACTGCCAATATTATTGGGATATTGCACCAAAGCCCCAAAATAGGTATCATCAATCGTTGCTGTTTTATAATCTCCTTCCACCACAGTGATTCCAAAAGGAGCCGCCCTGGTATAAATCACATCTTTTGTTTGCGGAAAAGTAGCAGCATCCACAAAAAACTTAGGACGATCCACTTTATCCTGCCTGTTTTTACTATTAAAAAACATAGCCATTGTCTCGGCAGCCGCAGTGGCCTCATCCAGCAAAGAAGCATTAGACAAAGGCAACCCTGTCAGGTCGCAAACCATTGTCTGATAGTTCAGCAGGCTCTCCAGTCTGCCCTGTGAAATCTCTGCCTGATACGGTGTGTACTGAGTGTACCAACCCGGGTTTTCAAAAACATTTCTTTGAATAACAGAAGGTGTAATCGTACCATAATATCCTTGTCCGATATAGTTTCTAAACACCTTATTCTTTAATGAAACAGTTTTAATATGACGCAGATATTCATGCTCACTCATTGCCCTCGGTATGTTCAGCGGATCCGCCATTCGAATACCTGCTGGAACTGTCTTAGATACCAGACTGTCAAGGCTGTCAAAACCTATTTCACTTAGCATTTGCTTAGTTTCAGTTTCCTTGGGACCAATATGTCTTTTAGAAAACTCCTTCGACTGTAACTCAAATATGTTCATAGACTTAAATAGGGATAAATTTTAGATTCGCAAAAATACGGCTTATTACGAATTTTATTTGTGCATACGATTGTGCAACAAACAGTATGTGCATAACCCGGTAATAAATCAAATTATAACCCCTCCTATTGCAAAAATTAGAAACCTATTTTTTGTCCCGGCTCTGGAATACATATCATCGGTATTGCCACGCTCGCTTGTACTGTGGTGCAGAGGTCATCCTACCCATTCGCTACCATCATTTCACATACTCAATCATCTAGGCACAACTCAATGCACTCTTCTACTTCTTGTGGGCTAAGACCTATTTTGAGCTAATGGCCAATCCAGCTATGTTCCTAGGGAACATTTCGTAGGTTGTAGCGTAATTTGTTTTAGCAAAAGCGTTCTTGTCGGTACGATCAGCAAGCAGTTTTTCCGTTTTTCTTCCGACCAGATGTTCCTACGGAACAAAGAAAATCTTTTCATAAGACCATGTAAACCCTCAAAATAAGCATTAGCCGGGAGATCAAATTCTTTCCTTATCACTACATTTGCCAATTATGGAAACAGCAAGAGAGCAATTATTAATATTGATCACCACACCTGTTTATATCATTGTAATAGGTCTGGAAATGCTGTTAAGTCATTTGCGCAAGCAAAATACTTACAGCCTAAAGGATACGGTTCAGAACATTTATCTGATGCTGCTGAATGCCGGACTTGATCTCATCGTTCGGTCGTTATATGTTGGCTTTGTACTTTTCTACTTTTACAATCACCGTCTGGCAGAACCAGTTTCCAAACCCTGGATTTATTGGATCCTTCTATTACTATTCGAAGATTTCATGTATTACTGGTTGCACAGAATGGATCATGAATGTCGCTTGTTTTGGGCCACCCATTTCACCCATCATTCTTCCTCAAAATTCAATCTCACGGTTGGGTTCCGATCTTCCGTAATGGAGCCACTTTACCGGTTTGTCTATTTCATACCCATTGCCTGGTTAGGTTTCCACCCCTTAGATATTGCCTTCATCTATTCTGCCACCCAAATCTGGGGCATTTTAGTGCATACCGAAAAAATCAACAAACTGGGCTTTTTGGAATACATTCTTGTTACTCCTTCACACCATCGCGTACATCATGGTTCCAATGCCAAATATCTGGACAAAAACATGGGTATGTTTTTGATTATTTGGGATAAACTCTTTGGCACTTTCCAGGCCGAGTTGCCAGCAGAAAAATATCAACCTATCAAATACGGCCTCACCAGTCCACTGGAGAATGAAACACCTACCAATATCGTTTTCTATGAATGGATAACTATGTATCGCGATCTGAAACAAAAAGGGCTCAGCTTCCGTCAAAGAATGAGTTATATTTTCGGACCTCCGGGCTGGAGCCATGATGGCAGCCGACTTACCAGCGAGCAGATGAGACAACAGGAAAACAACCATCAGCCACCACCGAATCATCATGAATAACGACATACTTCATAACTGGGAAAAGAAATCCAAAGAACAAAGAAAGCAATACCAGCAATTCTTAAAACGATCGGATAAAAACAAAGTGCTCAATGCCCTACCCAGCTTGCATGAGGAAGCTTTTGAAAAAATAGATTGCCTCACTTGCGCCAACTGCTGCAAAAACTATTCGCCCCGATTTAAAACACCAGATGTCAAACGCATCTCTAAACATTTGGGTATGAAAGAAGGCACTTTTATTGAAACATTTTTACGAGTGGACGAAGATGGTGATTTTGTAGTAAAATCCTCCCCCTGTCCATTTCTAAGCGAAGACAATACCTGTCAGGTATACGATGTTCGTCCATCCGATTGTGCCCGCTTCCCATATACCGATGAAGATGTGTTTCTGAAAAGACAAGCACTCACTCTTAAGAACAGCGAGTTCTGTCCAATTACTTATTATGTGCTGGAGCGATTGATACAGGGATAGAAAGATTCCAGAATGTGGATAAAGAAAAATCAGGAGAAATACATTAATTACGATAGGAATAAACAGCTGAAAAAAATATTCTCTATAAGCACCCTAACAACCTAATTTTAATTTTAAAAAATCAGTACATTTACGATGTATTCTACAATTGGAAAGGTTTCTAATACACCATCAATTTAGAATGAATCAAATTCATGATATAATTGCAGACATCAAAAGAGAAAACTGCGTTGTTATTATTGGGCCGGACATTGTTGATTATGGGGAAAAGAGTTTCTTTGAAGTCATGTGTGATGAGTTTATTGAAGATGCTGGACACAAAAACATAATAGACACTTCTCCTCAGTACATTTTTGCAAACGAAGAACTTTTTCAATTGATGCCAACCGCAAAAGAAACTACTCTTTTGCGCATGATGGAAGGATTTTACCAGAAAGCAACGGTTCTGGATCTTCCCCTTACCAAAATTTCCCAAATTCCTTTTCATCTGATTATTTCTCTGATGCCTGATGACAGGCTTCAAAGGATTTTTACTTCTCAAAACCTGAATTGCAGCTATGGACACTATCCTAGAGAAGGAGCGCATGCACCTATTGAGAAACCGAGCAGGGAAAAACCACTAATTTATAACTTACTCGGAGACTTTAATGAATTAGATGCAATCATTACTTTCGATCATCTTTTTACCTTTCTGTCTGGCATCATGGGAAAAAGAGAATTACCCCAGTCCATTCAGGAAACGCTGAAAAAAGCAAGAACATTTGTCTTTCTTGGTGTGCATTTTGAAAAATGGTATGTACAATTATTACTAAGGATAATCACTTCCAAAGACAAGAAGGATAAATACACCATACTAAAGCACGGTAATAACAATGATGTTTGCACTTTTATAGCCAGACGACTCGAACTTGACTTCTTACCCACCGAACCCCTGGAGTTTCTGGAAGAACTTTATTTGGAATGTGGGTCTCAGGATATTCTCCGTACAATTAAAACAAGATATAAGGCAAGAGTCTTTATTTCCTACAGCAGCAAAGACATTGAACCAGTAAAACTAATTGAAAAACGATTTGCCGAAGAACAAATAGAAGTGATTAGAGATGAAGTTTCAAGTGGTGTGGGACAAAAGATTGAAGACTTCATTGAAAGAATTAAAACAGTCGATTGTGTGTTACTGGTTGTTTCCGAAAATAGTTTGCAATCCACCTGGGTTTGCAAAGAGGTCGTTACTGCCCTGCAATACAACAAGAAACTGGCTCCCTGTTATATTGACAAGTCTTTTCTGGACTATCAGTTTTGGGAGAATCTAAAACTAAAGATAAAAAACCAGGTAGATGAAATAGGTAAGAAAATAATTGTGCGTGGAACAGATGCTGTGTTTGATTTGGAAGCCGAAGCAAAGGATTGGAGGGAATTTAATACCAATCTGCCAACCGTTAAAAATGAATTGAGCCGGGGAATCGCAAAATCCATCATGCCCGAAAATTTTGAAACTGGGATGTTGCAATTAATACAATTTATTACCGGGAAAAATGTTTGACAATAAAGAAAATACGGTTATTTATAGGTATCCGGGTGTAAAGCCATTTTCTACATCCGAAGAATTTTTGTTTTTCGGCAGACAAACCGATATTGAAGCACTTCATACCCTCATATTTATTAAACAGATTGTGGTTCTTTATGGGAAAAGTGGTTATGGGAAAAGCTCTCTGATTAACGCAGGCATTATTCCAAAGCTGAAAGAAAACGATACCTGGAATTATTTCTCTGTTCGATTTAACAACTTTTCGGAAAAGGAAGGAGGGGTTAACGTTTCTCCTTCTCAAACGTTCAGACAAAAACTATCTGACAATATTAACCCATCCAAAAAAAACATTCTTGACAATCTAATTCCAAACGAAAATTCTTTTTGGTATTGGATAAAACAAAATCAGTATCAAAATAGAAAGATGAGTTATATTTTTTTCTTCGACCAGTTTGAAGAATTATTTACTTATCCTCTGGAAAAGGTTCAGGAGTTTTCAGAACAATTGTCCGAATTATTATACAATACGCTTCCGGTAAAATTCAAAAAAAAGATTGCCGAATTGGATGAACTAAATATTGTAAGTGATGAAGATCATGAATTCCTCTATGACAAACCAGAAATTAAAGTTGTGTTTTCCATTCGTTCCGACCGACTTTCGCTATTAAATGCCCTCACCAGTGAGCACCCATCCATTCTTCAGCATTGTTACGAACTCAATGCCCTGAGTACTGAGGATACAAAACAGGCCATTATTCGGCCAGCTTCAATTTCAACCGAATCCGGTTTTAAGACACCTTCATTTTCTTTTACCGACAAGGCAATTGATAAAATAACAAAAAGTGTTTGCAACCAACAAGATGGGAAAACCGAAGCAGCTACATTGCAAATTGTTTGCCGATATATTGAAGTCAATCTGGTAGCAATAAAGCACCTACACACAATAGATGAACATAATTTAGGAGAAATTACTGATATCTTTCAGCAATACTACCAGGGTGTATTGAACAAACTTCCTGATACTGAAAAACTAAAAGCTCAACAGCTAATAGAAGACGAACTCATTGATGGAGACAGAAGAAATCCACTTTCGGCCTCTTATATCAAAACCAAATTTGGATTATCAGAGAACTTGCTTTTGCAATTGGAACAAAGCTCACTTTTGAGAAGAGAAAGAGATGCCTCCGGCAGAATACTATATGAAGTAAGTCACGATTCTCTCGTTGCCGCCATAGAAAGGGTAGCAGTAGCAAGAAGAAGAGTTGAGGAAACCCTACGAAATATTGAACTGGAAAAACAGGTGATCGAAGAAAGAAATCGGGCAGAAGAATTAGAAAGATTAAACAAAAAGGCAGTCTTCAGATATAAGCTTTCGTTAGGTTTGGTGGCACTGTCTTTAATTATCGCAACTATGGCCGTTTTTTTCAGACAACAATCCGTAAAAGCTGAACAAGAAGCAAACAGACAGAAACAAGTAGCAGTTTCACTTAAGAAAGAGGCAGAAAAAGCAAAAGAAAAAGTAGAAAAGGCGTATAAAAATTTAGAAAAATCAAATGCCCTAACAGAGGTCAAAAACCTGATTAGTGCTGCCAGGGAATTTGAAACCATTGATGAAAATAAACGTGCTTGTGAAACATATAGGAAAGCAGATATCATATTGCATAAATATCCGGAAGAAAAAGATCTGGAAACACAATTGCATAACAATATTCAAAAATTATGTGGAAAATAATTATTGGAAGTCTTATATGGGCAATTCCTTTTTTTTGTTTTGCTCAGGATTCCACCCTATACAGAGAAAATCTTAGTAATGGGTATAATGCACTTAAATCCAATAACCCAGCAAAAGCATATAAGTATTTTAGAATTGCTCAGATTGAAGGGAGATTAGGTAAACTAAAATCTACCGATGAAGCAGACAAAGGAGTTCAGAAATCTTTTCGAGCTTTGGATGAATTAAAAAACAAGGCAGAAGAAGCAAAAAAAGAAGCTCAAAAAAACGCAGAAGCGGCAATTAATGCAAGAGACAGTTTAAGAAAGGTGGAGGATAAAAATGATACTCTTGAACAAAAGATCGATTCCCTCAGAACGCAAGTAACTAACACAAGCATTTTATATCCTACAGATAATAAATTCTACAGTAATATATCAGAGCCTTCTAATCGTATTGGCCAACCTAATGAAAATTTAAGTGGTCATAAAAACAGTGACTTCGATAGGGACTCCATTCAAAATAAAAAAACTGAAATTGTTTCTTCTAAATTTAATACAAAATCCCTTGCCACGAATTCCGATCTATACCAAAAAATAAAACTTGTATGGGATTCACTTCCTGTATTTCTAAATAAAAACAATTCGGCAATAAAAAGAACTAAACTGGATGAAGGGTTTATGATACCCCTGATGAGCTCCCTGGATGCAGATCTTTTAATAGGTAAAACGGCCAAGGAGTTATTGGATTCTACAAAAGAGGTATTATTATTGAAAAACAACAAAATACAAGAAACCGACAAACTATTTTTTATATATGCACTGGCCTCCTATTACTATTCCTGGACCTTGATTTATCAGAGAAAGTTTGGCGAAGCCACGAAAATTCTGGATGAACTCAAGCTCACAATAAACGGTATAAAATACAAAACTGATATAGAATATTTATTACTGGCGTTGATTTATAATGGGTATTGCTATTATTATAGAAGTATACCCCAAAATGTCAATGAATATAAAACACTCGATTCGGCTGTTATGTATATTTCAAAGGCGGTTAGAATTCAACCCAATAACTCCACCTATATTCAAAAGTTTACAAAAATAATATCATCCACCTGGCTCCTTAGGTCTAATATTCTTACAATAAATGATAAATATTCTATTGCGCAACTAATCTGGGAATTTGCCGGATATTCCATCAGACAATTTCCAGAAAATCCGGCCCCCTTATCAATATTTGCAACAGCTAGCATTGATGTGGCATATACTTACTATGACAAACAGAAATTCCCAAATGCAATCGCTATACTGAATAAGTCACTAAATACTATTAACTACAAACTCCAGGTTACTCCTGAAATGAAGGATGCCTATTTACAAAAATCAAGATTCTTTAGTTTACTCAGCGACATTTATATCAGAAACTTAAAAGACACGAGTAAAGGCAAAGCCAACCTGGATTCAAGTATATCAAACTTGACCGCTATTTTGAGAAATGATATTCACTCACCATCCGATTATTCTAGTATTAGGTCTGTTTATGATGACATTGTAAATATTGTGGAACGTCTTTATTTGTCCAAACAAAGAATTAAATTTTTAAGTAGAATAGCAACTGCAATTGCACGGGCACCAATGAGCATTTCAAAACAGAGATCAATAAAAACTGTTGGCGCCTTTGCATTTAGAAACCTCGGGTTTTACACTGCTGCATCGAACACACATGCAGACAGCATAGAGGCACTTAGCTATTATATTAAATCAATTGAAGAATTTGAAACCGGAAATCTAATAAAGAATTACGCCAACTTTTCACAGGACATTCAAAAATTTTGTATATCCTACACCGAGGCCATCAAACTATCCTTAAATCTTACTGATTTCTCAAAAGCTGAAAATCTTTACAATAGGATGAAAACCATGTTTTCCGACTATTATAAAAACTATCCCTGGGATTTTTATCTTATAGATGAATTGAAGACTGTTTCCTGGAAATTTGGTGAATACCTATTCAAATCCGGACAATTTGAAAAAGCCATAGAACCTTTAGCATTAGCATCCTACGAAGGGAAGAAATCGGGTACAAAAATGCTGATTGATATTTATAAAGCGAAAAACACAATTTTTTATGATAGTCTGGCAAAAAAAATGGAGAAAAGATATAAATACCAATCTGATACTATAGAGAAATTTAGCCTAACAATGAGATCTGGCAATACTAATAAAACAGTTTCGGTATTTGTGGTGGATCGTGATCCTGATTATCCATATAAAGGCATAGATGATCAGGTGAAATGGATAGAAGAAGCCTATGGCTTGGAATTCCCAAAAAACATCAAAGATGCCCTAATAATTATGCAACAAGAAGCTTGGAAAAATGAAACTAGTTTTGCTGGGCTTGTTGGCAAAATAGTAGAAGAGAACTATTTGAAAAATGCCCTTCAGAAAATAAGAGATTTTATAAAAAAATTTCAATTGGCGATGGAGCCTGTAGAAAAACAAAATCAATTTAGTATTATAGACAAACTTTATGAGCTAGAAACAAAAGATAAAAAAAGAAATATTTATGAGGCTATAAAAAAAGATCAACTAATATTTTATAACCAATATGCAGAATACTTAATCAACAATCATAAAAACAAGGAAGCATCCGAGCTTATTAAAAAAATTTATTCACTAGAACCAAAAAATTTAGAGGCCCAAAAAAATGAAAAACGGATGAACTACTTCCTCAACAAATCTACTGTACTCAATAATATGTCCCAATATGATAAATCAGATTTGGAATTGTACCTTACTTTTTGTTTGAGAGATTTAGATACACTCAATGCCTCACGTATTACAAATACTCTGCTGGCGAGGGATAGCTCAATCACTACCAAAGAGAGAATCAGTAAGATTTATTTCCAATACACAGGAGAATCCAATTTTCAGAAATTATTCCTGTCGGATTTTGGTAAGTTAAAACAGTATTGGTACTACTTCACAAACAAGAGTGTCAATTCTATAAAAACATACAAAGAGAGAAGATTATTTTATTTTAACTTGGTAGAACTTGATAAAGCCCTAATGGCAATTAGCCCAAAAAAAATGTATGATTCCGTTAAATTAAGTTTGGGGAGTCATTATAATAGTCTGGCCTACTATTCATTTTTTACCTATCAATATGATGAAATATTCTATTTCTTAAAGAAAAGTTTGGAGTGCGACCCCACTTCACCCTATCCATATTCCAATTACCCGCATGCTTTCTTATTTATCGGAGATTTTGAAAGAGCCAAAGATCTATATCTAGAGTTAAAGGATCTACCGTTTGATAAAGGTGCTGGCTATCCAACTTATAAAGAAGGTTTTCTCGCCGACTTTAAGGATTTTGGGGTTTATGGTATAAAATCAGATGCGATAGACCAAATTATTAAACTATTAAAGGCCAAATAAAAGATGGATATAAAAATTGGCATCTCAGGCAAGCGTATCATACCCCAAGAGGATTTGGAGGAAGTGTACAAAAACATGGAAAGCTGTATTAAGCGTGTTCTGGCAGAAAAGAATGTTACTCATTTTATTGGGGTAACAGCACTAGCCATAGGAGCGGATACTGTTTTTGCAGAAGTGGTTACTAAAGTATTTAATATGCCCCTGCAAATAGTGCTGCCCATTCCCTCTGAGGAATACAAAAAAGATTTTTCGGAAAATGACCTGAAAGTATTTAGTTACTATATAGATCATTGCTCAATTACCCATGTGGTAACAGATGAAATTCCCTACGATGAAAACAAAAGAAAAGATGCCTATTTTGGAGTTGGGAAATATTTGGTGGACACATGTGATGAAATGATTTTTGTATGGGATGAAAAAAAACCCGCTGGAAAAGGAGGAACAGCTGATATAATCAGTTATTACCATGAAAAAAAAAATTCGAATCCTCCTGAAATCATACTGATAAATAAAAAATCGGAGGATACCATCTGGGCTAATATTCATAACGAATATTTACTTGCCAACAAAAATGCGCTGAAACAAAGAGATAACTACAAAACAGTTTGGCAACTTTCGCTACTACTTGGATGGTTTGCAGTAATTTGTTTTGGAGTTGATACAGCTTTTGAAACGGGAATTAATAACAATATAAGTTTTTTGCTCGTTTGCATGGAGTTTATCCTTGTACTCACTGTTTTCATAATAATAATGGTAGCAAAAAGAACAGATTTTCATGGCCAATATTTAAAGGAAAGATTAAAGGCAGAAACGCTCAGACTGGTAAAACACTATTTTAATGCGGGTATCTTAATTAAGGTATCAGACATTGCATCAGAAAGTGATCCTGAACTTAAAAGCCTCATTCAAAAAGTAAATAATGAAATACAACAATCCAAATACAATTCAAAGTGGTATGCCAACTATTCAATCAAATTACTTATTCACGAACAATTGAACTATCATCAATTTAAGGTCAGGCAAAGCGGAGAAAAATTTCACAGGCTGGAAAAAATAAACCTTGGAATTGCCCTATTCTTTATGATTAATTTAGTGGTACACCTGATCCTTTCAATCCAACACTTTTTCCATATTAAACCGCATGAAATTGTTATAGATCAGGCAATCATTTTTTTTAATATTTTACTTCCCGCCTCTTATGCGGCAATTGAAGGTATTCTGTATTTTCAGGATTGGCCTATAATAAAAAAATATTCTATAGCTACCAGCAATAACCTAAGCAAGGTTCTAAAACTACTACCAGAAAATATAGATCAGACAGATGATTCCAACTGTTATTCTCAACAGACAATGGCCTTAAATCTGGTTTCAAGCATTATGCTTACAGATAATCGAAACTGGCACTTTATCTTTGAAGACAAAGACAACTACCATTGGGTAATATAACCCCAATTTAATGGCTAATTCTAATTTTGAGGTGCTATGATTGTAATATGAAAAAGATTTTCTTTGTTCCGTAGGAACTTCTGGTCGATAGAAAAAAGGATAACCAGTTGCCATTTTCAAATCGCAAAAACCTAAATATCACAAATAGCACTATAAATCCACCATTGCTTTTATCTGGTCACCAGTGGCTTCAACAAAAAAACATCAATATCATGAAACCATTGGTTGAAAGACCTTATCAGTATTGAGTTCCATAATCTTTACCTTTTAAAATAAGCATCTACTGAAGAGGCAACTATTTTCTTTCAGCCTTAGGATTTAGAAAAATAAAATAGATCAGCATAAACAAAGCCATGACCGACACGCCGATGAAAGCCGCATAGTTATTATTCTTATAATCCATCGCTATGCTAATGGCAACAAAAGTATAGGCTATAATAAATATCACCGGCAGCAAAGGAAATAGTTTCATTTTGAAAATACCAGAATGATTCAGATGGGCAGTTCGCTTTCTGACTACAAAAATGGTTGCTGCAGATAAGGCCATTCCAAAACAATCCAGAAAAATAGTGAAACTAAGAATTCGGTCAAACTCTTCTGCCCAAAAAACCACCAAAACAGCAAGGGCTGTAAAAATGCTTAGTGACACAGACAGCACCCCTTTCCTATTGGATTGCCTACACAGTTCCGGTAGTACTTTATCTTCGCTCATGGCATACATCACCCGAGGATTGCTAAGTAACGATCCATTGATATATCCTAAAACACCCAAAAATAATAGTACCGACAAAATAGCCTCCGCCTTTGAACCCAGCAACTTGGAAGCCATGATAGCGGCGATGTTCTTACTGGTCTTCAACTCCTCGAAACCGATCACCCTGATGTAGGCATAGTTCACCAGCATATACAACAACACAATGATGATGATTCCTAAAAAAATACTTCGGGGAATGGTTCTGGACGAATGCTTTACTTCTTCTCCAAAGTTGATGGTTTGCTGATATCCTCCATAAGTGAAACTTACGGCTACAAGCCCTATTCCAAACGATTTGACATACTCCTTTATTCCGGCTGCACTAGTTTCTGTCACATCAACAACAGGGGCAGCATCTGCAAAAAACAAAGGCAGCACCAGCAGAACCACTACTCCTATTTTTATCAACATCAACATATTCTGTGTTCGGGAACTCATGCGTAGTCCCATCAAATTGATTCCATAAAACAGAATGATGGACACTATACCAAAAGTTACTTCTATCGATTGGGAATCTGCTCGATTCGGAAACAAAACACCAATGATATATTCACTACCTACCAGCGCCACTGCTGCTAAAGAAGCTGCGTTGCTCACCAGAATAATACAATTGATGGCAAAGGCTATTGATGGATGATAAGCATAAGTAAACACCCGGTAATATCCGCCGGTAGCTGGAAGCCTGGAACCAATCTCTGCATAGGTAAGGGCCCCACAAAGTGCTACCACTCCACCAGCCAGCCAGCATAGAAAATAGGTGAACACATCCGGTGTTGCATTGGCCACATTGACGGGCGTTCTGAAAATACCCATGCCAATCACAAAACTAATCATGATCATGGTGAGGTCAAATAAGCCAAGTTGCTTTTTCATGAATGGCGGCGTTTTTAATTTTGATTTATTTATGAAGATTACTAGAACTGCCGAATACGTAGAACATCAGAAAAATACATGGAGACCAAAAAATCATATCCCTTAAAACAGAAGACTTTCCCCAACTCTCATCAAAACGTACAATATCTATTTCAATGTCATCTATCCGTATTCTCGCTGTCTTTCCTCAATCTTTTCCCTAAACTCTGTAGCATGGGCTCCAGGTCTGGCGATAATTTTAAAAAGTAAACTCCGCTTCCAAAAATCAATAATATACTCATACTCCTGATGATTAAAGCGGCCCAGCCTGTTTCCTCTCTGAACAGGAAATAGGCAACGAAAAACGCAATAGTTCCCATCATCAGCGTAAGGATTGTTCTTTTGGTAAAAGGAAACAATTTATACTTTCGGTAAAGAAAGATAATTCTAATCATATTGTAAATTCCTGTTGAAATAAACTGAGCAATGGCAGGCCCAAGAATATCTAATTTTAAGGCTAAAAAATAGGTTAAAGGCATCGTGATCAACAAAAGAATAAGCCCACTAATCAATTCGAAACGCCAATAATTGGATGTGCCTATTATCTGCCCATTCACTCCGGTACCTAAGTCCAGCACTTTGGTTAGCCCTAAAAAAACAAATGCCTGAAAGCCTAAAAGATAATCCCGGTTTATGCCCAGTGTTTTAATCGCATCAGTATAGTTCAGTCCAATCAACACAAAAAGTCCGGAAGCAAAAATCAACATATTGATAGAAGATCGCTGATAAATTCTTTGTATGGAATCTAGATTTTTGTTTTTCCAGGCTTGCGATAAATGCGGTATGGTAGCCGCTACAATGCCCCGCTGCGGAGCCTGTATCACACTGGTCATAATTTGAGCCAACCCAAACACGGCGGCTTTGGCAGCCCCATCAGGAATAGCTGCAGCGATCACGATCACATCAAAAGCCACCGAAAAGGTAAACACCAAATTGGCGGAGTACACAAAGAAACAAAACTTCAAAATTTTCTTCCTGAACTTGCGGGTAACCCTGCTGATGGCGAGTGTAATAAACAATCTCTTGGTCACCAGCAGATAGACAAACAAAGTAATGGCGATGCTTAAGAATGAGAAGAAGTATAGTTTGATAAACGTATTGAAGTCAGGAATAACCTTGAACACAAATAAGACGATAATCACTGTGGTGAAAACACGCCATTGAACTTCCTTTAAATAACTCGTCAATACCGATTGATGCAAACTCCATGCATAAGCCTCCAGCACATTATAGAAGGTAAGCCCAAACCCCATTACAAAAACCCAATAATAGTATTGCACAAACAATGGCGATTTTGCAGAATACTTGGTGGCCACCATTGGTTCAATAGCAAAACCAACCATGGCCACCAACAAAAATCCCATCATGTTGACCAACAAGGCAACCCCCAACATATCTCGATGAGGAGGCTCCAGATTGTCGTTGTAAAAAGGAAAAAACTTATAAATAAAAGTGGGCATTGCCATACTGGACAAAGAAGCCATGAGGGGCACCACAGAAGAAGTAACCAGGGTGATCAAACCATATTGCTCTGTAGAGAAATCATCACCACGTGTAAAAAAATAAGTGTTCAAAAAACCAATGGCGAATCCAATATAAATCACAATGGATGATAAAATACTTTGCCGCCTGATTTTTGTACTCATTATCTAAAACTTTATTATCCTGTCCAAATGGTTCTGCCTGTTCATTCTTAAACCCTATTTGTCGCCTTTATTTTCAATGGGTCTGTAGTTACTTTATATTTCTTTCACCACCACATAAAAGTCAGGAACCACCATCAGCTTATCACCTCCGGCATCACTGGATCCTATTTTCTTAAAACTTTGAGTAGGATAAAGCCATTGTCCATTGGTCAGCCTCACAGGCATGGCAAACCCTTCCACCACATTGGCCCACTTGTATTCAATCTGATTCCCTACTTTCCTAAACTGCAATTCCGGAATATTGATCGTGCGTAAATACTGATCGAAAACCTTACTAAAATCCTTGCCGCTTTTCTGACTAATATATTTTTCCACCTCGGCACCTGTTACTGTTTGATGATAATAGTCTTTATTCAAGCCCCTCAATATACTCTTAAAGATCGCATCATTGTCTATAATCTGCCTGATAGTATGCAGCATGCTGGCTCCTTTGTAATACATATCCCCACTACCCTCACTATTCACACCATAGGTACCTACTATAGGAATATCGTTCACAATATTTTTCCGGGAACCGATTAAGTATTCGCTCCCAGCTTTTTTGCCGTAAGCACATTCTGTAAACATTGTCTCGGTATAGTTGGTAAAACTTTCATGCACCCACATATCAGCAAGATCCTTTGAAGTAATATTATTGCCAAACCACTCATGGCCACTTTCATGCACAATGATAAAATCCCATTTCAATCCCCAGCCACTCCCACTTAGGTCTCTGCCCATATAGCCATTCTTAAACCTATTGCCATAGGCAATGGCACTCTGGTGCTCCATGCCCAAATGAGAAGATTCTACCAGCTTATACCCATCCTCATAAAAAGGATACGGCCCCATCCAGCTTTCAAAACAAGTAATCATTGGTTTCACAATGGCAAATTGTTTTTTGGCTATTGGCAAATGATAGTCTAGCACCCAATAGTTCAAATTCAGTTCCCCTTTTTCGCCCTGCATCGTATCTTTAAAGTGTACATATTTTCCAATATATGGAACCAGGTTATACGTATTGATAGGGTTTTTCACCTCCCAATGAAAGGTATGAAAATTGTCTTTTTGTTGCTTGATGCTTGTCAACACACCATTGCCCACTGCCTGCAAACTGTCCGGAACTGTAATCGATAGCGATGCGCCTTTGTCAGGTTCATCACTCTGATGATCTTTGCATGGATACCACACACTGGCTCCCAACCCCTGGCAAGCCACAGTAGCCCAAGCTCTGCCCAGTGAATCCTTTGTCCATATCCAGCCACCATCCCAGGGAGCATTCTTCGCCACTTTGGGATATCCACTAAAATAAATGCGTAGTTTCTCTTTACTACCCACTACTCCTTTCCTACTCATCTTCACCCAAAAAACATTCCCATCTCTTTTGAAGGACAATGGTTTTTTCCTCCCTGTAAGAACAATTTTATCTATTTGCATAGGCTCCTGCAAGTCAATCTGCATCAGGCTTTCGTCAGATTTTGTAATCCTATAACTCAAATCCACATACCCTTTCAGAAACCTTTCAGCAACATTCACTTTCACCTGCACATCATAGCGAGTCACATCCCACCAGTTACGCCCTTCACCATATCCTCCTCGCAGACTGTCCTGCCGCGAAAATTGGGTTTGATGAACGCCCAACTGCGCCAGGGTCACCATACTCATTCCCATTCCTCCTAATACCAAAATCAAACTGAAAATTTTTTTTATCATATTCATACTCTTAGAATTGTAAATTTAACCCTTCGGAATCAAACCATATTTGCAAATTGACAACCGGTAAACTAAATTATTTTTTAGGGCGTGCCCCTCAGTGGCTCACGCTCAAAGCCTGGACTTCGGGTCGGGCTGCTACAGGGTTCCGTTCGCCTAAGGGCGAACCGCTCCGCTTCGCGTCGCGCCTTTTGCATCCCTCACGCAGCTTACGCCAGCGATCCAGCATCCTCAACACTTTGCTTCTCCTGCTGCTGGTACAGGCAATTTTTTCATGCACTTCAACAAACAGCAATAATAAGAATATCTTTCATTACAATGAAACCACAGGTATAGCTTCACTGGATCCAGCATTTGCTAAAAACCAATCCACCATGTGGCCTGCCCACCAATTGTTCAACACTTTGGTGGAGATAAACGACAGCATGGAAATAGTTCCTTCACTGGCCAAACGATGGGAAATATCGGAAGATAAACGCATCTATACATTCACCCTAAGAGAAAATGTTTTTTTTCATAACGACCCCTGCTTTCCTCAGCACAAAGGCAGGATGGTGCTAGCTTCGGATGTGGTATTCAGCCTCAACCGTATTATGGACCCAACCACAGCCAGTCCGGGTGCCTGGATTTTCAATGGCAAAGCCGATTCCGTACAACCCTTTACAGCACTCAACGACAGCACTTTTCAACTCCGTTTGCTAAAACCCTATCAGCCCATTCTCGGCATTCTGTCTATGCAGTATTGTTCAATTGTAGCTCCGGAGGCGGTGCAATTGTACGGCCACAATTTCAGACAGCATCCTGTAGGCACAGGACCGTTCAAGTTTGTAGCCTGGGAGGAAGGACAAGCATTGATTCTCGCCAAAAACGAAAACTATTTCGAGCAGGATAGCACCGGATTTCGATTGCCCTATTTGGATGGCATTAAGATTACTTTCAAAGACAGCCGTGCCACAGAATTCCTACTTTTCAGACAAGGACAATTGGACTTTATCAATGAACTGGATCCCAGTTTTAAGGACGAAGTGCTTACCAAGAAAGGCGTACTACGCCAGAAATGGCAAAACAAAATTGTGCTACAGACACACCCTTATCTGAATATAGAATACTTGGGGTTTTTGATGGACAGCACCAATTCGTTGGTAAAAAATTCACCCATTCGGCTTAAAAAAATCAGGCAGGCGATCAACTATGGTTTTAATCGACGCAAAATGATTTTATACCTACGCAATTCACTGGGCACACCCGCCGAGAGCGGCTTTGTACCCAAGGGACTACCCTCATTCAATGATTCTATAGTGAAAGGCTACACCTATAAACCAGACAAATCGGCTCAACTTTTAAAAGAAGCAGGATTCCCAGGTGGCAAGGGTTTACCTGTCATAAAATTATTAACCATTCCCATCTATGCTGACTTTGCCAATTTCATTGCCAAACAATTGGAAGAAATAGGCATTCCCATACAAGTGGAAGTAGTCCAAAAATCGCTATTGTTCGAAATGACCTCCGGATCTAGGGCTCCCTTTTTTAGAGGTGGATGGATTGCGGACTATCCGGATGCAGAAAACTATCTTTCTGTATTCTACTCCAAAAATCCGGCACCACCTAACTATACCCGATACCACAACCCGCAGTTTGATAAAGTGTTTGAATCCGCCATCAAAGAAACCAATGACTCAATTCGCAATACACTATATCAACAGGCTGACCAGATCGCCATTGCCGATGCACCTGTGGTGCCGCTTTGGTACGACAAAGTAATCCGGCTGGTACAAAAAAATGTTTCTGGCTTCACGCCTAATGCACTAAACTTACTGGAGCTTCGAAGGACCAGACTGGAACAAAAAGTACAATCAACCCAATAAGTTTTCTCAACAAACTATCTCTTCCAAATCTTCTTTCGCAAAAACTTTCCCGCTTTGTTTATATTGTCAAACTGCTCAGAAATAGTTTCGATCAATTTCCCATCTGCCTGCTGAATATCCGCCATATTGATGCTGGTATCCAACTGCTCCGGATATAAAATGATATAACTATGTTTGGAAAAATAATTGTGCAGGTAATAAGGCAATCGGGTCAATTGAGAAATATAGGATCCATATCCTTTTCTCGAAGAAACTATAATGAACAAATCATTTGCATTCAGCTCTCTGGTAAATATCAAAAAGTCGTCCCAGGTACTAAACTCAATAAGTGTGGATTTTATTGAGTTGTTATTACGATGTGCCAACAGTCTGATTGCATCCAGAGTGGCCTGGGTTCCATAATAACTTATTTTCATTCCTGCTTCTTTTGCTATGTTATTTAGCCTGTGCATCCAATGAACAAAGCCAGGTTCCGATTCGGCATAAGGAGGTATTGCCACCACCATCCGTTTCAGGGTATTGAGTGGCTGTGCCGTTTTATAGATATAAATTGTTTTAAAGGTTCTTTTTACAATATTCTCAGTAATCTCTCCAAAGAACATTTTTTCATCGGCACTTTTATGCATCCCAATCACCACATCGGTAATTTGTTGTTCTTTTATAGAATAGATAATACCATTGCTAATACTGGAATCATAACGCAACAAAGGGGTGATATGGTTTTCCGATGCTGTGCCATGGGACACCGCTTTATCCAATATCTTTTTTCCCTGGGAGGCCGCATTTTGCTTTTCATTTTCATCATCGACAATATGCAGGCCATATATTGGGATCGAGCTTTTTGCAGGCTTTAGCATGGTACCAAAATCTACCAGGTCGGCGGTGTTGTCCAGGTAGGCCAGGTTAATGAGAATTCGTTCGGGAATCTCAGTTTCTGAATTGGGCGCATCGTTAGACTCTTCCAGCAGGGACAAGGTTTTGGCTGCCTTTTCCGTAACAAATGAGCCGATACCACAGCTTACTAATATCAATAATATTGTTCCATTTAGTACATCTTCATTTAATAGTCTTATTGGTTCGCCGGTGGCCGTTTCACCCACGATGATATTATACCCCACCAAAATCACAGCCAGGGTGGCAGCTGCATGAGAGGTTGTAAGACCAAAGAGTATTTTCCCTTCCAACTTAGTGAGGGCAAACATTTTCTCTGAAAGCCAGGCTGCCAAGTATTTTGTGATTAGAGCAACAACTATAATGACCAGGGCCACTTTTGCTGCGCCCCATCCGTTTACCAACACTTTCAGATCCACCAACATGCCAACACTGATCAAAAAGAAAGGAATAAAAATAGCATTGCCTACAAAATTGATCCGATGCATCAATGCCGATGAATGAGGCACAAAATGGTTCAAAACCAATCCGGCAAAAAAAGCCCCGATAATAGCTTCTATTCCTGCAGCTTCTGCCAAAAAAGAAGCCAGAAACACCATCCCCAAAACAAAAATATATTGCGACACACTATCCTCAAACCTTTTGAAAAACCATCGGGCTATTACCGGGAAAAGAAAGAACACAATACATACAAATATCACCGAAGACAACCCAAGTTGTACCCAGAACCCTGTGGAGACCTGCTCTTTGGCCATTCCTGCAATGGCTGCCAGTAAGAGTAAGGCGGCAATATCCGTAATCATGGTAGCACCTACAGCCATAGCTACCGCCCGGTTTTTTATCACTCCGTATTTACCCAAGATAGGGTAGGCTACCAGTGTATGTGTCGAAAACATACTGGCCAGCAACAGAGAAGACAGAATGCCATAGCCCAACACATAATAGCTAGCCAGTGAACCAAAAATAAGTGGCAGCAAAAAGGTCAAGGTTCCGAATGTGAAAATCTTTTTTCTGTTCTTCTTAAAATCGTCCAGATCTATTTCTAACCCTGCAAGAAACATGATATATAGTAATCCAACTGTTCCAAACAGTACTATACTGGAATCCCGCTTTAGCAGATTCAAGCCATAGGGTCCCACTATTACACCTGCTATAATTAGTCCAATAATATGTGGCACTTTTATTTTGTTAAACAGTATGGGTGCAAACAAAATAATAAAGAGTACCAGTGCAAATACGATAACAGGATTTGTAAGGGGTAAAGTAAAATCAAGAGAATTCAATAATACCATTTCAAAATATTTTGAGCACTACTGTCGTGTAGCATTTAGGGTAAATGTTGTCTTGCAATTGGGCTGAATAATTTCCCTGATACCATCCATTTTACCTTCTTTCAGAAAACGCAAAGTCACTTCAATGCTTGTCTTGCTTTGCGGGTTATTGTCCATTACTTTCATGCCGTTTTGGGTGTAAGTTCCGTTGTAAATTCTGGTTAGCGTATTTCCTGAGAAAGCCTTTACGACTACACCTTTTTCACTATTGGCAAATTCCCAACGTTCTGTTTTCACATCTCCAATGGCAGAACCTTCACATGACGTTTCCACACATTGCATTTTTATCTGCCATACGCCTTCGATATTCCAATTTTGGACTATACTGGAATCCTTCCCAAATTGAGTGCTGTCCAACAGGTGCTCCCGATTGTTCAACTCGGTTTCTCTTTGCGTAAGTTGCTGCTCCCTCAAAAGAAGTTGTTGCTGTTTGGTGTTCAGCTCTGTTTCTTTCTCCTTTAACATTTTTTCCCTTTCACTCAGTCCACAGGACCCAAATCCAATCAACAATAATATCAGGATGATTTGAAAATTTTTCATATTCTACAATAATAATTTCAGAAATACAATTCGGGTAAATATAAGCCTTTCAAAATAACACCTTTTTGACAGTCAAATTCTTAACAATAGAATTACATGGTTTTTTAGGGTTTTGCATTCGAAAGGTAGCCAGATTTCAAAGTTGCTTGTGAAAATCTGCTTCGAAAAACCTGCGATATCTGTAAAAAAATGAAAATATGGCACATCTATTCACAGTTTATGGATAATCGGGTAACTTCGCCCTTTGAAATTGTGATTCAGGCTATAAAACAATTTCACGATAGAAAAGAAATATTATGAGCAATTCATTTGCACCCGACAGCATTAAAATAAGTGATACGGCAAAAGCTCGAATCCTGCACATTCTTTCTGAAAAACAGGAAGCCGGCAACAACGCTTTTTTACGCGTGAGTGTGGTGAGCGGCGGATGCTCTGGACTTAGTTATAAATTAGACTTTGATAGTGAAGAAAGGTCTAAGGATCAAATTTTTGAAGACAACGGCATCAAGATAGTTTCAGACATTAAAAGTCTGTTATACTTGCTGGGTACCACTTTGGAGTTTTCCGAAGGGTTGGAAGGGAAGGGTTTTTATTTCAATAACCCCAATGCTTCACGCACCTGCGCATGTGGAGAAAGTTTTGCTGTTTAATCTACGTCTTTTTATTTTTTAAAATTATACATGACACCCGATCAAATTTCCTATCTCGTTTTTGGAATAGTAGTAGTGATTGCCCTTATTTTCGACATGGGGCTATTTAGTAAAAAAAACACAGCCATCACGCTAAAGACAGCTTTGTGGCAATCCGTTTTCTGGGTAATGCTAGGTTTGGGCTATTTTGTATTTCTGATATTTGAAGAAAACAAAACCATTGCCCTGGAATATCTTAGTGCCTACTTTATGGAAAAAAGCCTGAGTATCGATAACATCTTTGTATTTGTACTCATTTTTAATGCTTTTCGGGTGAAAGAAATTTATTATGGACGTTCCATATTGTTTGGAGTGCTGATGGCCATTGTATTTCGTGTCATCTTCATCACTGTGGGTGTGGAATTGGTGAATCGTTTTCATTGGATCCTATATATTTTTGGTGTGTTCCTGGCCTATACTGGTCTTAAGATGTTTACTGCAAATGATGAAGCCGAGTTTGACCCCAAAGCACATCCTGTGTATAAATGGATGAAACGAGTATTGCCCTTGGTACCTCATGATGGGAACGGCAGATACATTATAAAAGAAAATGGTAAAAGACATTATACTATGTTATTTGTGGTAGTGGTGATGCTCTCTGTCATTGATCTGGTTTTTGCCTTAGATTCCATTCCGGCGGTGATGGGTATCTCTACCAATAAAATGGTGATCTACACTTCCAACATCTTTGCCGTATTGGGATTGCGTTCTTTGTTCTTCCTATTGAGGGGTGCCGTAAATAAGTTTGATTATTTACAACAGGGGATCGCTATCGTGCTTGTATTTATAGGCTTAAAAATGCTCGGTGAGCATTGGATATCCGACTGGTTCACCAAATCTCAACAGGTAATTATTTCTTTAATTGTAATTGTACTTTGTATTACTGGTAGTATCGTCTTTTCTGTCCTCAAAAAACGCAAAGGGGTTCCGGCAGAAGTCAAAGACGGCAGTATAGATTTATAATTATTGATGTTTGTTTTACATACATGTAAAAGGTTTTGAGTATAAAAAGGAAAAAAATTTCAACAACGAGTTTTAAGAAATTTGGTTTTCCTGATTTACCCTAGGGTCTAATTTATCTTTGAGTCAATGTACACATTAAAAGATATTGCAGCGGTTTTACATTGTACGGGTCACAGGTTTCCATCTATTTTGATAAGCCACTTGCTTACGGATAGCAGAAAACTAACTAACCCGGAAAACAGTTTGTTTTTTGCGCTCAATGGCCCAAGAAGAGATGGACATTTTTTTATTCCTGAGCTCTACAAAGCAGGATTAAGATATTTTGTTGTAACAGAAAATCAACCTACAAAAAAGTATCCAGGTGCCTTTTTTTTAAAGGTGGGTCATGTCTTAAAAGCATTGCAATCCCTGGTGGCCTGGCATCGATCTCATTCTGAAATAACCACTATCGGAATCACAGGTAGCAATGGCAAGACCATAGTGAAAGAATGGCTATACCAGATGCTACAACCAGATTATAATATTGTAAGAAGTCCCAAAAGCTATAATTCGCAAATCGGTGTTCCTTTAAGTGTGTGGCAAATAGCACCTCATAATAACCTGGCCATTTTTGAAGCCGGCATCAGCCAACCCAATGAAATGGCCAGATTGGCATCCATCATACAACCCACCATCGGTGTGCTCACCAATATTGGCACCGCACATAGCGAGGGGTTCAAAAACGATGAAGAAAAACTGAAAGAAAAATTACAACTCTTTCAAAACGCAAAAATTGTCATTGCCAATGGAGATAACAGGTTAATCAGAAAAAAAATAGAATCGCTAAAATTACCTGCCCTTTTTTGGGGTAAAGACATCAGTAATCAAATAAGGATTACAGAAATCAAAAAGGATCATTCCAGTACAGCGATAAGGTTTTCTTTTAACCATGAATTCCATAAAATCATCATACCATTTACCGATGAAGCATCCGTGGAAAACGCAATAAGTTGTTATGCAGTTCTTTTATTTCTTCATATATCACCAGATTCCATTTCAAGCCGAATGATGCTTTTGCAACCGGTGAATATGCGCCTGGAATTTAAAAAAGGGATCAACAATTGTATCATCATCAATGATAGCTATAGTGCAGATACTGACTCATTGAACATTGCATTAGACTTTTTGAAGCAACAATCTAAAGGACTCAAAAAAACGGTGATCCTTTCAGACTTTTTACAATCCGGAGGTAAGGAAATAGACCTGTATGCAAACATTCTTGAACAATTACAAAAACACAAAATCAGCCGATTTATTGGAATTGGCAAGCAGATGCAAACTATTGTTTCTAATCTGGTAAGAGACAGAAAATATAAATTTGACTCCAACTTCTATCTGGATACGAAAGACTTTTTGACTCATGTGCACAGCTATGATTTCAGAGAAGAAGCCATTCTAATAAAAGGTGCCAGGGTTTTTGCATTCGAAACCATTGCTTCACAACTGGAGCAAAAGTTGCATCAGACAATTTTAGAGATCAATCTGGATGCCATCACGCACAATTTTAAAACTTTTCAACAAATGCTGAAGCCATCAACCAAAATCATGGTCATGGTGAAAGCATTTGCCTATGGAAGTGGTGGTACCGAAATTGCCGGTTTGTTGCAATATCATAAAGTGGATTACTTGGGTGTGGCCTATGCAGACGAAGGTGTGGAGCTAAGAAAAGCGGGAATTACTGTGCCCATAATGGTATTGAATCCGGAAGTAAATGCATTTGATGCGATTACTGACAACTTTCTGGAGCCTGATATTTTCTCTTTTAACCAACTGGTGGCATTTCAAAATCATGTCATAAAAAACGGATTAAAACAATACCCAATTCACATAGAATTTGAAACTGGGATGAACCGGCTTGGCTTTGAGGTGCAGGCTACCGAACAACTTGGCATACTCTTAAAAAACAATGAGTATCTAAAAATCCAATCAGTATTCTCGCATCTGGCAGCCAGCGAAGATAGTGTGGAAGATGCTTTCACCCTGCATCAGCATAAATTATTAACTCAGGCATCCAAAGATCTTCAAAAGATCACTGGTGCAGCGTTTATAAAGCATATATCCAACTCATCCGCTATTATTCGATTTCCAAAATTGCAAATGGATATGGTGCGTTTGGGAATCGGATTGTATGGCATTGCCGGAACCTCAGTGCATAATAATCTGTGGCCTGCATTGACCCTAAAATCAAATGTAGCTCAAATAAAAAAAATAAGCAAAGGAGAAACAGTGAGTTATAACCGTAGAGGGATAGCCCAAAAAGATTCGGTGATTGCCACTGTGCGAATTGGCTATGCCGATGGATATTCTCGCCGATTGGGGAATGGAGTTGGATACATGGTAGTTCAAAATAAAAAAGCTCCGGTAATAGGAACTGTATGCATGGATATGGTAATGATTGATGTATCCGAAATACCCAATGTGAAAGAAGGTGATGAAGTCATCGTGTTTGGACCAGAACTTCCTGTGGAAGAACTGGCCACCCGCATTGGCACTATACCTTATGAGCTAATGACTGCCATTTCTCAACGCGTAAAACGGGTATATTGGAGCGAATAGCATTAAGAAAATTTATAGTTGATAATTAAAAATTTACAATCATCTTTGCGGCTTATGAAGGCAGGTAAGTTAAGTACAGCAATATTAATTATTCTATTAGTACTGATAGTAGATCAGGTTTCCAAGATTTATATAAAAACAAATTTCCCCTGGGGAGAGGTTACCCGAATTTTTGGCTGGGATTGGGCTCGAATTCATTTTATTGAAAACAGCGGCATGGCTTGGGGGTGGAAATTTGGCAATGAAAGCGGCAAGGTTATTCTTACCCTTTTTAGATTAGTGGCGGTAATTTTTGGGAGTTGGTTGTTAGTGAAATTTGCCAAAGAAAAATATACTCGCGGCTTTATGGTTTGCGTGGCATTGATATATGCAGGTGCATTAGGAAATCTTATCGACAGTATGTTTTATGGTATGATGTTCGACAAAGGATATCATTATGAAAGTTCCTTTGGCGATTATGTAAACTATAGCGGAGTTGCCGCACTGAACTGGAAAGGGTATTCATCCTTCCTACACGGCAGTGTGGTGGACATGTTGTATTTCCCCATGGTAAAGACTACCTATCCTTCGTGGTTTCCGTGGGTGGGCGGGCAACCATTTGAATTTTTCAGTCCCATTTTTAACATAGCAGATGCTGCCATTTCTACCGGAGTCATTACACTCATGGTTTTTCAAAAGAAATTTTACAGAAAGGTGGACCCCACTGACAACGAGTCTTCAATAGCTGAAAGCCTGGTTGAAGCGCAAAAAAAATCCGCCTAAGGTTTACTTTAAGCGGATAATCAGGTGTTTCTCTTCGAATGATATATATATGAATAATTAGGTTGGGCAAAAGTACTTTCCCCTGGCTCCATATCAAAAAAAACGGCATCCCTAATTCACGGGATACCGATAAGATAGTTTGCTTCACCCAATTGATTATTTTTTTCTTACAGGTTCATTCTTTCTAAAACGATCGTAAACTATTTTTGCCATCTTATCATTGAGAGAGGAAGATTTTTTGAGTAGCGCAATAAAATGGTCTACTTCCGACTTGGCGGCAGGACAACCAATATTGCTCCCATCAGGCAGCTTGGAGTCAGCAATTAAATTACCATCTGCATCATATATCAACCAGAACGGAATACCGGAACTCATTGGAGCATATTTTATAAACAAGTCTTCGGCACCAGGATTTTCCAGATGTTTATGATCAATATTTTCCATAACCGTCAAATGTTCTATCACATAATTGTCTGTAAAATATTTTTTACATGTCGAATCATTCATTGCCGCATCCATCTTTTTACACCATCCACACCAGGATGCATGAAAAATGATGAACACATTCTTCTTTTCTGCTTTAGCTTTGCTAAAAGCTTGTTTCAAAACAACATCAGCAGATGGGGGATCCGATTGCGATTGAGCAGTGAGGACTACACTCAATAATAACAGCAGAAATGAAAAACCACGAACCATAAAATTTGTTTAAGTTTAATAATAAAAAGAATCAACTCCCTGTAATTTACCTAAGGGCATGAAAAATAAATTGTTTGGCCGATGACAAAACTATCAGTAAATATAAATAAAATAGCCACACTTAGAAACGCACGTGGGGGGCAGAATCCCAATCTTGTACAAATGGCAATAGATGCACAACAGTTTGGTGCAGATGGCATCACCGTGCATCCCCGCCCAGATGAACGACATATCAGGTATAATGATGTGCGGGATTTAAAAAAAATTATTACTACCGAGTTTAATATAGAAGGTAACTGCCGAGAGCAAAAATTTATTGATTTGGTATTGGAAATAAAACCCGATCAGGTAACACTGGTGCCAGATGTAGAGGGACAACTAACTTCAGATCATGGATGGGACACGATCAACCATCAGGAATATTTAAGACAAGTAATTTCTACTTTTAAGAATGCGGGGATCAGGGTTTCTATTTTTGTAGATCCGGATATTAGCATGGTGGAGGGGGCTGCTTCCACTGGCACAGACAGGATTGAATTATATACCGAAAGCTATGCCCGTCACTATCATTTGGACAGAGAACATGCCATTGCTCCTTATGTTTTGGCTGCGAAAAAAGCCAGGGAACTGGGACTAGGCCTAAATGCCGGCCACGACCTTGACTTAAATAATTTGCAATATTTCTCACAACAAATTCCCTGGCTTGACGAGGTGAGTATTGGCCACGCCATCATCTGTGATGCTTTGTATCTGGGTTTTGAAAATACAATTCAGCAATATAAAAGGCAGATTGGATAGTGGTGTCGACTACGGCGTGCAGATTGAATATTGATTATTAAATATTGTTTATTGAATATTGATAATCGAATATTGTTTATTGAATATTGTTTATTGAATATTGTCTATTGAATATTGTCTATTGAATATTGTTTATTGAATATTGTCTATTGAATATTGT
>DAORWU010000005.1:169582-227453 GCA_035434405.1 Niabella sp.
TATTGAATATTGTTTATTGAATATTGTCTATTGAATATTGTTTATTGAATATTGTCTATTGAATATTGTCTATTGAATATTGTTTATTGATTATTGTCTATTGAATATTGTTTATTGATTATTCAAACAATAAAGTTCAATACCCTCCTATCCAACTAAAGGAATAAAGTTTTCGTCAATCGGTTGAAAATTTAAAATATGAGAGTCTTATTTGCCATTCTTTTTTCATTGGTTTCATTTTTTGCAAAAGCACAAACTGTTGAGAGTATTCACTTTCATCTTTATACAGATAGTCTTAAAAAAGGGACACATAACTACATCAATGTGGATGGCAAAATGAGTGATGGTAGCTGGAGACCACTTACTGCAAAAGAAATTACACTTAGTACAGACTTTGGGAAGTTTGTGGGTAACGACTTGGTTCTTTCCGAAAAACCTACGGTAAATAAAGTTACTGTGTCCGCTACTTTAAAATCCAACACAAAAAACACAAAACAGATCACCATCTGGATCAAACAAATTCCTGATCCTAAGCTTCCGGAATAGAGTAAAATGGAGGGGTAAAAGGTGGTTGTCTCCAAACAATAATTCACTGATATTCAAAAATGACCTAATCGAATGCCGATGTCAAATCCTCAACATTTTCAACCTTTCAACTATTCAACCTCCACTCTACGCTTGTGCTGTTGGTCCACCAAAATTTACAGGTATCTGCACTTCATCCAAATCCTTAATTGGTCCGTTGGCATCTTCAAATCTTTGAATATTATCCATCAAGGCATTCATAAATCGTTTGGCATGCTGAGGCGTAAAAATGATTCTTGATTTCACTTTGCTTTTGGGTGTTCCGGGCATGACATTTACAAAGTCAATCACAAATTCGGCCATTGAATGAGTGATTACGGCCAAATTTGCATAAGATCCTTCTGCCACTTCTTCTGAAATTTCGATATTAAGCTGATTAGGTTGTTGTTCCTGCATTTAAAAAAATTTGAGGCGAAGGTAAAGAAAAGGCCGCTCGAAAAAGCGGCCTGAAACAAAAAACAGATCTATAAGTTATTGTAGTGGATTTTGAACCACAATACCCTGCGAATATTCAATTTCAGCTTTTGGAATCAGGAATATCCATTCGGTTGTACCAGCAGCTTCCGTCATTTTTACTGCCAATGAATTATCGTGGTTCCCCCCTGTTCTGTCTAATCCTATATTGAGTCTTTTAAGATCGTAGAACCTGAATCCTTCGGCCCATAATTCCACCCGACGCTGAATGAGGATTTCGTCAATTAGGCTTTGACCACTATTGGTAGAAAGTGTGTAACTAGCATCTCTCTTATTAGCCAATGTAAACAATGCCTGCCTTGCTTCTGCATCTTTTCCACCCACGCGTGCCAACGCTTCTGCCTCAATTAAATACATTTCAGCAGTACGCATCAACACCAGGTCTCCATTACTATTGCCCGGATTTACTAACAAAAACTTCCTAGTCATATATGGTTTTCTTGTACCACCTGCCACCAGCGGAAAAGATGTATTTTTCCCGGTAGAGTCCCACACTTGTTTTCTAATGTCGGTAGATTTTATCTGGGCATATAATTTTGAAAAAATGGCTTTTGGATTTCCACGTGTATTGGTCGACGAGAAATTTCCCAAATAGGCATAAAAGGAAAAAAAATAAGTAGGTTGGTCATCTCTGTGATCCACGCCCCAAATCCATTCTGGGTTGGCGGTATCCGAAAATCCTTCGAGATACTGCGTAGTTGACATTAGGGATGTTCCTTGTCTTGCTTCTGCAGCCATTTGTGCCGCTAAGCCCCATTTTTGCTGAGTCAAAGCAACCCTGGCTTTTATCCCCTTAACCACACTACTATTTAACTGCGATTTTGATGCACGTGTTGTAATTGGTGTAAGTAAACTTAAGGCATCATCAAGATCTTTATTGATCTGGGTATAAACCTCCTCAACAGTATTTCTAGGTATGGCTACGGTACTCGGAGCAAGTACTAGTGATAACCCCAAGGCACTATTATCACCACCTGCCACATACCTTGGAGCAAACAATTGTATCATTTGATAATAGGACCATGCTCTATAGGCCAATGCTTGCCCTTTTATGTAATCTTTATCTGTCTGGGAGCCAGTGGCATTATCAATATTGGCAATGATCATATTGGCATTACCAATAAAAGTGTAATAAAACCCATAGTTAAACCGAACCATGCTGCTTGCATCATTTCGATTACTCTGCCATTTGTATTCGCTTATGAACCATGAATTGGCATTAGCGGTCATTACAAAATCTTCACCTAGCACATCCATATAAATCATGTTTCCACTCTGTCCCCCAGTTGCCTGGTTGGAATACCATTGCGAATACAACATACGGTGCATACCATTCACAGCAGCCCATGCATTTTTTGTAGTGGCAAATATATTCTCCGGAGTTTGAGTAGAAGGGGGATTAAGTTGCAGATACTCCTTTTTGCAACTGCCAATAGTAAACATGCCTGCAAGTACCATTGACCAAATTATCATTCTTTTCATATTGAAATACAATTTTTTAGAAGTTAAAACTAATGCCAGCATTTACAACACGTGCCGCATCATAGGAGTCGCTGGTGGTTCCGGCAAAGCTTCCATTTACGTTCATTCCTTTTCTTTTTGTGAGCATGGTAAGATTTTCTGCACTAGCGAACACCCTCACATTGGTGGCCTTTATTGCCGACAATACAGAGTTGGGTAATCGATAAGATAGGCTTACGTTATTCACACTCAAATAATTGCCACTAATAATATAACGGGTAGAAGTGGCACCATACTGGATAGTTCTCAAATTATCCATTCTGGGCACATCTTTCTTGTCGCCTGGATTTTGCCATCTATTCAAAATATCTGTATGATAGGTAGCCCCGTTGGTACCTGGAGACATCAGTGTAGCATATACTCCATCATATACATATCCACCTAATTGGTAGGTAAGAGTGAAACTCAGTTCCAGGTTTTTATACCTTAAATTACTTACCACACTACCAAACAAATCAGGTATAGAGGTCTTGCCAATATAATTTTCAACCGCGTTATTGTGATCGATAGTTAAAGTATCCATACCGCCTTTTCCATTATCTTTTAACCGTACAGTACTATTAATAGTCTTTGCTCCCAGGTAAAGCACCTGTCCATCATCTGGATCAATTCCATAAAAAGTGCGGGTATAAAAATCATAATACGATCTTCCTTCTTCTCTTTTAAATGGAGAAGAGGTGATGGAAGGCACCAATGCAGGCATTTTTTTGATTTTATTTTTAAAGGAAGTTCCATTAAATGTCAGACTCCATCCCCAATCAGTATTTTTTACTATATGCCCAGTTAGTTGAATTTCAATACCTTGATTCCCCATGTTTCCCACGTTTTGGGTGATACTATATCCACCACTGACTGTACCCCCTAGCTGATATGGCTGCGGAACACTAAAGATCAAACCAGAAGTATTGCGAATAAAATAACCCAGGGTACCACTAATCCTATCTTTAAACAAACTAAAGTCGATGCCCATATCCAATGTCTGACCACTTTCCCATGTTAGATCAGGACTTCCTAAAGAAGTTAAAGCCACACCAGGTCGGGTATCATCATCATATCCAATTGAGTAGCCACCTTGGTAAGGATAATTTCCAGTACCAGCGTTTCCTGTTTCTCCATAGGAGGCTCTAAGTTTCAACAGATCTACCCAGGGCAATTGCAGAAAACTTTCTTTATCCAATCTCCATCCTGCCCCAACAGACCAGAAATTTGCCCAACGAATTGCTTGAGGAAATTTTGAATTACCGTCTCTCCTGAAAGAAGCAGAAAACAGGTATTTGTCATTGTAATCATAGTTGACTCTGGATAAATAAGCCTCCATTCTATTTTCACTTATCGAAGAAGTCAAGGAGTTGATTGTTCCAAAATTGGAATACACATAGATGTCATCAAAGCTTTGACCAATGCGCATACCATCCGTACCAATAGATCGATACTCATAGTTTTCATGGCCTGCGATGGCATCTATATTATGCGAACCAAACTTTTTCCTAAAGCTCAATATCTGATTGAAAGTATAACTACCAAATCTTTCTGTTTCCAGGCTAAATCTACCAGACGGATACCCATCACCCACTCTTGGGTTTTCATAAGATTCATAATTTGCATTAGTAATGTCTGTAGAAATATTGGTGGTTAGTTTTAACCAATTAGTAAAACTAATTTCGCCGTATGCTCGGGCAGAAATTACATCTCTAATCGAATTATCCCTATTCCATAAATGTTCGGCAATTGAATGACGACCGCTATTATAAGGTCTTGCATATCCCGATTCATTTCCAAAATCAAATTGTCTTTCACCCAATGCATCAAGTATATATTCACTGGTTCCAGGTTGATACAGATGAACCGGATAAATCGGTGCGATATACCTAGAAAAATAGAAAGGATTTACAATTCCACCTGTAGCCGCATTATCAAACTTGGTCTTATTGGCAGCAATATTTAATCCTGTTTTGAACCAGGATGTGGCATTTACATTTGCATTAACCCGACCGGTGAAACGCTCCATTTGCGATCGAAGTCCCCATCCTTTTTCTTTCAAATATCCAACCGATGCACTTAAATCAGATTTAGCACTACCGGCGGTATAGGAAATACCATATTCTGTTCTATTTCCTTTTCTGGTACTTTGATCCAGCCAGTTTAGATCATCCCCATACAGCAAGCTAGCTGCTGAATTGATGGTACCATCCGGATTTACAATAGCTGTATTGCCCACATTGAAAGGATTGTAGTTTCCAAGGATTTGGTAAATATCCTGAAAAGATCCTGTTCTGAAAATCTGTCGGCCGGCATTGGCACCAGAAGTATATCTTGGCAAAAGTCCACTGGCAATCAGGCTGGCACTATCCTTTGGTGCAGCTGTAACCCCAAACTGCAATCCATTTCTGTAGGCTTCCCAAGCAAGTGGATAATACTGTTGTGCATTTACTGTACTATAAGGACCTACAGCCTGAGTGATAACTCCTGTCTGTGCCTTAAACTGAAGTGTTTGCCGTCCCCGACTTCCCTTTTTGGTTGTAATCATTATCACACCATTAGAAGCTCTGGATCCATACAAAGCGGTGGTAGAGGCATCTTTAAGTGCAGTAATAGTTTCAATATCATCTGGATTGATGTTGGACGAACCTGCATCATATACAGCTCCATCCACTACATATAAAGGACCACTTCCTAAAGAGAACGAACCAAAGCCACGCATGATCACGCCAGGGCTGGATCCTGGGGCACCGCTAGCCATAGTAGTTTGAATACCTGGCGCTGCACCTACGAGTGCATTCAAAGGGTTGGACAATGGTCTGTTCTTGATGGCATCTGCAGAAATTTGAGCTGCCGACCCAACAAAACTTTCTCGCTTTACATTTCCGCCATAAGCGGTGATTACAACTTCATTTAATGAAGACTCTTGAGTTCTGAGCATAATTTTAACAGTATTACCCTTGACAGGATATTCTGTTTCCATCATTCCAACAGCTGAAATAAGCAAAATAATTTGATCTCCGGATACCTGAATAGTAAAATCTCCATCTTCATTGGTTACAGTTCCATTGGAGGTACCCTTAACTAAAACTGTTGCATTTGCAACACCCTTGTTGCTTTCATCAATGACCGAGCCCTTAATTGCTCTGGTTTGTGAAAATGCCATGCCTGCCGAAAACAAAAGCATTAAAACAAGCAGAAGTTTTTTGTTTACCATGAACATTCGTTTTAATTTGAATTTAAATATAAACGGCTAAAATATGGAAATTAATAACGCTGTTACAATTGTGTTAAATTCGCCACCATTGTTTCAAGAATTAATATAATAATAACTAATAAAAAGATTTATTTCTTTAAAACTATTTAAACATCAATTCAAATCACAGAAAAAGCAATATCAATGGCTTTAAAAATTTAGAAACCCTATTTTGCTTTTGTCAATTTTACCTTAAATTCAAAGAAAACAGAATAAAAAGAAAATAAACCTAAAAGAATATGAAGGCCTCAAACAGAAATATCTTTACACCATTATGGGTTGAATTGCTTTTCAAATTCTACCAGTCTCTCGAGCATTCCTTCTTAAATTTGTCTCCCTTTTATGACACAAGAAGCATTTTCTAAAATAGCTGGCACCCTTCCGCACCAACCGGGTATTTATAAATATTTCAATGAGGAAGGAAAAATTATTTATGTTGGGAAGGCCAAAAATTTACGTAAACGTGTCAGTTCTTATTTTACTAAAACCTTTACAAATTATAAGACCCATGAACTGGTTCAGCGCATTCACAAAATCGAGTTCACAATTGTAAACAGCGAACAGGATGCTTTCCTGCTGGAAAATGCATTAATCAAAGAATTTCAACCTAGATATAATATCAATCTAAAGGATGACAAAACTTATCCTTATATCGTTATCAAAAACGAGCCTTTCCCTCGTGTATTTCTCACTCGCCAACCGGTAGATGACGGCTCAGAATTCTTTGGTCCCTATACCTCTGTCTTTAGGGTTAGAGAACTACTGGAATTCATAAAACGCACAATACCTTTACGAACCTGCTCCCTTCCGCTCAACCTCAAAAGCATTGAAAAAAAGAAATTTAAATTATGTCTGGAATATCATCTTGGCAACTGTATGGGGCCATGCGAAGGGTTACAAACCAAAAAGGATTATGATGATAGCATAAAACAGGTGAGAGAACTTTTGAAGGGAAACCTGGCTCCTGTAATCAGGCATTTTAAAGATGAAATGAAAACGCTGGCCGCCAACCTGGAATTTGAGAAAGCCGAACAGGTTCGAAAAAAAATCAGATATCTGGAAGACTATTACCAATCCAGTACAGTCATCACCGGACTCAAGGGTAGCGATAAGGATGTGTTCAGTATAATCAAAGACAATAATATTGCTTATGTAAATTTTCTAATGATACGCAATGGCACTATTGTCCAAACTCAAACCAATAAACTAGAGACTCATTTAGATGAAGCAGTAGAAGAAATTTTAGTTTATGCCATAGCACGACTGCGCAACAATTTCAAGAGCGATGCACCCGAAATAATAACGCAGTTTAAGATTGATTATCCGGATAACACCATAAAAATAGTGGTTCCCAAGCTGGGTGATAAGAAAAAACTAGTAGAACTCTCCCAAAAAAATGCGGGATATTTTATTGAACAAATCAGAAATAATGAACGCCTCAAAATCAGCCGAAATGTAGATAAAATAAAGGTGTTGGAAGATCTTCAAAACGACTTGCAATTGCAAGAACTCCCCCTGCACATCGAGTGTTTCGACAACTCCAATTTTCAGGGCAGCTACCCTGTAAGCGCCATGGTGTGTTTTAAAAATGGAGAGCCTAGTAAAAAAGACTATCGGCATTATAATATAAAAACCGTAGAAGGTATCAACGATTTTGCCTCCATGAAAGAGACTGTGCATCGCCGTTATCAAAGACTTGTAGACGAAAAAAAAGAACTACCCCAACTCATTATTATAGATGGAGGCAAGGGACAACTGGGTGCAGCTATGGAAGCTATCGTGGAGCTGGAATTGCATGGAATGGTTACAGTGGTAGGACTGGCCAAAAATGTGGAAGAAATTTTTTATCCCGGCGATCAGGAATCACTCAAACTTCCTTACAACAGTTCCAGCCTGAAACTGATTCGATTTATTCGCGACCAAGTGCATCGGTTTGGGGTTACTTTCCACCGACAAAAAAGAAGCAAAGGCACATTCAAAAACGAGCTGGAAGAGATAAAAGGGATTGGAAAGGCTACAGCGGAGGAGCTCTTGAAAACTTTTCGATCTGTAAAAAATATCAAAGGGAAAAATCTGGAAGAACTAACAAAAGCATTGGGTCCAGCCAAGGCAAAAATAGTCTTCGAATATTTTTATACCAAAAGCCAGTCTTGAAATGAACACCTTCACGCCTTACCTCAGTGGCTCACCGTCCCCACCTGATCTTCCACATGCTGGTGTTTAAAAAATATCGCAAACAGCATTGTGATCACCAAAGCATATCCGGCAAATACAAACCAAATCTGCGGCCAGTCTTTGATCATCACGGGTACTGACAAAAGTCCATCACTATTTACTGCTGTATTAAAATGCTCTTTCAATACTGTAAGGAAATGCGTGTCTGTAGGCGTACTTTTTAGATAACTGGCCAGCTCCGAGGCATTGGTAAAATGGTGTGTAAAATAGGTGTCTATTAACCAGCCAGATGCCAGACTTCCCATCACAGCTCCAAAACCATTGGTCATCATCATAAACAATCCCTGAGCCGAAGACCTGATTTTTGTATCTGCTGTAGTTTCTATAAACAAAGACCCCGAAATATTGAAAAAATCAAATGCCATCCCGTACACCACACAAGAAAACAGAATCATCCAAAGGCCCAAAGAAGGATCACCCAACCCAAACAAAGCAAAACGCAGCACCCAGGCAATCATCGAAATCAACATCACTTTCTTAATGCCAAACTTTTTCAGGAAAAATGGAATGGCCAAAATAAAAAGCGTTTCCGAAACCTGCGACAAAGACATAATAATGGTAGAGTATTTCACCACAAACGAATCGGCGTATCGGGGAAAAAACTTAAACTCATCCAGAAACACATCGCCATAGGCATTGGTCAATTGCAAGGCTGCTCCCAAAAACATGGAAAAAATAAAAAACACGGCAATTTTATAATTGGCAAAAAGTTTAAACGCATCCAAACCCAGGATCTGAGCAAAACTCGATTCCTTATTAATCCTTTTCATTGGTGGGCATTTTGGAAGCGAAAACGCAAACACACCCAACAGCACCGCAAACACCCCACCAATATAAAACTGATATTCATTCGACTTGCTTCCGGATAAATTAGTCACCCACATAGCAGCAATAAACCCAATGGTACCCCACACCCTGATCGGCGGAAAAGCCTTAATCACATCCTGCCCTTCATTTTTTAAAATAGTATAGGAAACCGAATTGCCTAGGGCAATGGTAGGCATATAAAAAGCCATAGCCAACAGCATTACCCAAAAAAATGTACCCGGATCGGCCACCTGCGGAAGATAAAACAAAACCGCTCCATACAAAATATGAAGCAGCCCGTACAACCGTTCTGCATTCACCCACCTGTCCGCAATAATACCGGTTAACGTAGGCATGATGATGGAGGCAAATCCCATCGTACTAAACACCGCACCAAACTGAGTGCCATCCCAGTGTTTGTTTCCAAACCAGTAATTGGCAATGGTTATCAACCAGGCACCCCATACAAAAAATTGAAAAAAACTCAGAACAGTTAGTTTGAACTTAATTGACATACAAATATTTTTTTAGCCAACGCCTGTGCTACTATCAAGCGGATTTGCCACGCTCGGTTCATCGTTCCGTAACACTATTCAACAATCAACGAATCTAAAGAAAAATATCAATACGACTTCAACCCAAGGTTAATAAACTTTTAGATGCCCAAACCTTCAAACACTTTTATCTTTGCACCTCAAATTTCATAGCCGATGTCTAAAAATAATTTACCTCATTTAACCCCAGCACTGCAGTTGATAGCAGATAAAGTATATAGCGGTGTAAGAATTAGTGATGCAGATGCATTATTCCTTTTTGAAAATGCCAGCCTTGGTTTTGTAGGATCTCTGGCCAATTTCGTACGCGAACAAAAGCATGGCGACATCACCTATTTCAATCGCAATTTTCATATAGAACCAACCAATGTCTGTGTATTTTCCTGCAATTTTTGTAGCTACAGCCGGCTCTATGCCCACCGGGACGAAGGCTGGGAACTTAGTCTGCAACAGATGATGGATATTGTAAAAAAATATGATCACGAACCCGTAACCGAGGTGCATATTGTGGGTGGTGTACATCCCAAAATGAATTTGGAGTTTTTTGCCGAAGTACTGCGAAATATAAAAGCCCATCGTCCCGACCTGCACATAAAAGGTTTTACAGCGGTAGAGTTGGATTACATGTTCCGAAAAGCAAAGAAAACGATACAAGAAGGCATGGAGTACTTAAAAGCTGCCGGATTAGAAAGCCTCCCCGGAGGAGGTGCAGAAATATTTGCTCCCGAAATCAGAACCCAAATTTGTACCGACAAAATAGATGGAGCAGGCTGGCTGAAGATTCATGAAACCGCCCATGAGCTTGGCATGCATACCAATGCCACCATGCTTTTTGGCCACATCGAAAACTATTCCCATCGGGTAGACCACATGCGCCAACTACGAGACCTGCAGGACAAAACCGGTGGGTTCAACACCTTTATCCCACTCAAGTTTAGAAACGGAGGCAATGACATGAGCCATGTGTCAGAATCTTCATTGATAGAAGACATGAAGGTATATGCCATTTCCAGAATTTATCTTGACAATTTTCCTCACCTAAAAGCCTACTGGCCCATGCTGGGAAGACAAAATGCACAATTGTCTTTGTCCTATGGGGTAAACGATATTGATGGCACAATTGATGACACCACAAAAATTTATTCTATGGCGGGAGCCGAGGAACAATCCCCATCCATGACCACAGAAGAATTGGTATTGCTGATCAAACAGGCCAAAAGAAGACCCGTGGAAAGAGGCACTTTGTACAATGTGATTAAAGACTATTCCGAAGAATTGGTGGCAGACTAGTTATCTGTTCATCTTCAATGAATGATTTGGTTTATTTAAAGATTAGCAATTCTTTTAATTTTTGAACAATTTTTTGTGGCACTTGTTGTTTATTTTTGCCGCCATTGCAGCATTATAGATGTTAAAGAAACTGACAATATTATTTCTCCTTTCACTTTACAGCTTTACTTCCTTTGGGTTAAGCGTAAATCTGTTTTATTGTTGTGGTGAGTTGGAAGATGTTTCGTTAAAGTTTGACACAAGCAAACATGCGGACAACTGCCCAAAAAAGGAAACCAAAAAAGATTGTTGTAAGAATAAAAGCTTTACAATAAAAATTTCGGACGATCAGATTAATAATGGATTTATTCAACATTTTCTGCAACAGGCCGACAATTTCACCATCATTCCTGTAGTTTTTCAATTGTACCAACCAGATTTAACGAGTGATTTATTTGTTCATTCCTGGGGTTCGGGCATTCCTCCGCCACGTACAAAGAACCGTTCCATTTTATTTAGCGTTTTTAGAATTTAGAATCAGAGAGAACCCCCTTTTTGTAGATTTCAACCGCCTAGCTGTTGATGACATGGTTTCTTTATTCTAAATTTTTTATTATGTACGTTAAGAACTTATTGATTATACTACTGCTGCTCACAGCCAGTACCCTCTTTGCACAAAACAATATTAAGACCGAACAATTTAAGGTGCGGGGTTCCTGCGATATGTGTAAGGAGCGTATCGAAGCTACCGCTTTGGATCACAAAGCCAAAACAGCCATTTGGGATACCGATTCTCAAATACTCACCATTAGCTATGACAGCACTAAAGTCTCCTTGTCAAAAATAAAAAAAGCCATTGCAAAGTCTGGCCACGACAATGATGAGTTTCAGGCACCAGACGACGAATACAAAAAACTACCCGAATGTTGTCGCTACCTGCGTAAGGAGGAAGAAGCCAACAAAGTTCACTCTATTACTGGTTTGGTAATAGAAGAAAGTGTAAAGGGAAAACTATCTCCCCTGCACAGTGCCACTATTCATAATCTTCATTCCAAAGAAATGGTGGCAACGGATTCTGCCGGTTTATTTATTATTCACACTAAACTTCCGGCACAAGTTGTGGTAAGCTACGCCGGATTTACGTCGGACACGCTCACGGTGAACAGTGCAGATTTATTATCCATCACACTAAAAAACTCTCCTTCTGGCAACTTGAAAGAAGTGATTGTTACTTCCCGTAATCCTTCCTCTTATGTATCTTCAATAAGTGTATTAAACAAGCTAAACCTGGGACCAAAAGAACTCACCAAAGCAGCCTGCTGCAATCTTTCTGAAAGTTTTGAAACTAGCCCATCGGTGGATGTAAGTTATAGCGATGCGGTAACCGGTGTCAAGCAAATACAATTGCTTGGATTGAGTGGAAATTACAGTCAATTACTCACCGAAAATGTTCCTGAAATAAAAGGGCTTGCATCACACTATGGAATGACCTATGTACCTGGCCCCTGGCTGGAAGGCATTCAACTCACCAAGGGTGTTGGTTCGGTAGTAAACGGATACGAAAGCATAGCTGGGCAAATAAATATTGAAGAGAAAAAACCGGATATCGATGACAAATTTTTCCTGAACCTGTATGGCAACACAATGGGCAGAATGGAAGCCAACATCAATACGGCACATAAGCTCAACAATAAGTGGAGTACCGGTATTTTGGCTCATGGCAACTTAAGCAGCAGGAAGGTGGATGATAACAAAGATGGATTTGTAGATATCCCTACCGGTTCGCAATGGAATATCATCAATCGATGGAAATACCAGGATAATAATGGCTGGATTGTACAGTTTGCCCTAAAAGCAATGAACGACAAAAGATACGCCGGACAAATCGATTTTGACCGCAACTCAGATATTGGCACCACTAAAGCTTATGGCGTGAGCATTACATCGAAACAATATAATTTCACAACAAAACTGGGTTATGTATTTCCGCAACACAAATACAAAAGCCTCGGCCTTATTCTGTCTGCAGGACATTATGACAACGAAGCCTACTATGGCCTTACCAACTACGATGGCAAACAAAATACCATTTATGGAAATCTGATTTATCAATCTATCATTGGCAATACCAATCATAAGTTTAAGACAGGTTTTAGTTTTTCCAACGAAAACTACCAGGAAAAATTTGATGCTAAAAGTTTTGATCGCAACGAGATTATTCCTGGTGCTTTCTTCGAATACACGTACTCTATTTCTGAAAAATTGACTGCGTTGGCTGGGCTGAGAGCCGACTATCATAACGAATTTGGTATGGTAACCACACCTCGTGCTCATATCAAGTACGATTTTTCTCCAAGAACCAATTTGCGTGTATCGGGTGGTTCCGGATTCAGGGTAAGCAACATTTTTGCAGAGAACATTGGCGTATTTGTAAGCTCCAGAAAATATCAAATCCTAAACCCTTCCAATCAATTTGGGTATGGACTCGACCCTGAAAAAGCATGGAACTATGGTTTGAATTTCATTCACAATTTTAAAATCAATGGGCACAAAGGTTCTATTGCTTTTGATGCATACAGAACCCAATTCGCCAATCAAACCGTTACCGATCTGGATGCTAATCCGCAATCCATTCTATTTTACAATCTGAAAGGCAAGTCTTATTCCAATAGCATTCAGACCGAATTGAATTACGAAATAGTTCCAAAATTTGATCTCAGAATGGCCTACCGTTGGTTGGATGTGAAAACCAACTATCAAAACGGGCTATTGGAAAAACCATTCACAGCCAAACACCGTGCTTTTATCAATCTGGCCTACGAAACAGAAAACAAATGGAAATTCGATTACACTGTTCAGTGGTTGAGCAAAAAAAGGATTCCACAAACTAATGGCAATCCGGTACAAATGCAAATGGATGCCTATTCACCATCTTATTTTCAAATGGCCGGGCAAATTAGCAAACAATTCAGTAAACGCCTGGAAGTATATTTGGGTGGTGAAAACCTGACCAATTTTGTGCAGATGCATCGTATTATTGATGCGGCCAATCCATTTGGAGATTATTTTGATGGCTCGATGGTTTGGGGACCGGTTGTAGGCAGAATGATATATGCCGGGTTGAGGTTTAGCATTCCTTCCAAATAAATCCTTTGGCCTTTGGCTGATGACAGATTAAACCCCGGTGAAAAAGTAAAGTGCATTCAGCATTATTCTTTCATCGGGCTTTTTACTTTTCCAAAAGTTTGGAGATTGCCTTTGCCGCTACCCATCCGGTGCTCCAGGCATTTTGAAAATTGAACCCGCCTGTTACACCGTCCACATCAATCACCTCGCCGGCAAAAAAAAGATTAGGGACCTTTTTACTCATCATAGTGTGGGCATCTATTTCAGAAACAATGATACCACCAGCAGTTACAAACTCTTCTTTGAAAGTGGTCTTTCCTTTCACTTCAAAGAGATAGGCTGTCATTTTTTTAATCAGTTCATTTTGGTGCTTTGCCGATAAATCTGCCCTTCTGCAATCCTTTGGAATCTGGCATTGGTTCAGAAAAAAATCCCAAAGCCTGTTGGGTAAACCAAATGGGTTTTTATGGTACATCAAATAGCTCCCATTTTCCTGGCGCAAAAACAAAAATTGTTCTTTCAGGGATTGCTCATTATATTCTGGCAACCAGTTCACCAATATTTCAAACTGCCACTGTTTATCTGCCAACTCCCTGGCGGCATAAGCACTCAACTTTAAAACGGCGGGTGCACTCAGCCCCCAATGGGTGATAAGAACAGGCCCCTGCTGTTGCTGTTTTGAACCTACTATTTTTACCACGGCATGATGTACAGAAACGCCCATCAATTGGGTGATAGGATGTTTGGGAAGATTGAAAGTAAACAAAGAAGGTACTGGTGCGGCAATGCTATGTCCTGTTTTCAGCAACCATTCGAACATGGAGGTTTTAGGAAAACCACCACAAGCCACACAAACAAAATCCGCTTCAAAACGCTGATGATTGCCTGCCAAGACTACAAACCTATCTCCCACTTTTTCTATGGACTCTACGCCGGTATTCATTCGAATGTCAATGCCAGAACTGGCTGTTTCCTTAAGCAAACAATTGATAATGGTTTGAGAAGTATCTGTCATTGGAAACATGCGACCATCTGCTTCCTGCTTCAGCAACACATTGCGATTCTTAAACCATTCGATGGTATCGGTAGTGAAAAACTGATGAAATAATTTGCGTACAAAATTTCCTCCACGAGGATAACGTTTTACCATTTCACCTATTTCAAAACAGGCATGAGTCACATTACACCTGCCGCCTCCACTCACTTTCACCTTAGACAAAAGCTTTCCGGATTTTTCCAGAATAGTCACCCCTAAATCAGGGTTCATTTGAGCAGCATTTATGGCACAAAAAAAGCCGGCAGCACCACCACCTATCACTATGAGAGATTGCTGATTGATTATTTAAGATTGAAGATTATAGATTGAAGATACAGATTGCAGGTACGCAAATAATTCAACATTCACCACTAAACATTCACAATTCAAAATTCACAATTCACCATTAAACTTTCTTTTTACTCACTAAAAAACAAATTGGCATTGGCTGCTTCTGCCTGTTCAATGGGTGTATAGTCAGACAACACATCGGCTTTGTCTTTCCGCACACACACATCATGTTCAAAATGAACGGAAGGTTTCCCATCCTTGGTTCTTACTGTCCAGCCATCTTTTTCGGTGAAGACATTGCGCTTACCTAAGTTGATCATAGGTTCTATCGCCAGTACCATACCTGTTTTTAATTTCACTCCGGTACCCCGTTTTCCATAATTGGGCACTTGTGGATCTTCGTGAAGCTCGGTTCCCAAACCATGCCCCACCAACTCGCGCACTACGCCATATCCATGTTTGATTTCTGTATGTTCCTGAATGGCATAAGCAATATCCCCAATTCGATTGCCGTCCACTGCCTTATCAATTCCTTTATACAAAGATTCTTTGGACACTTTTATCAATTGCTTTGTAGCCGCATCTGGTTCGCCAATGGCAAAAGTATAAGCATGATCTCCATGCCAACCGTTTAGAATAACGCCAATATCTATCGCAATAATATCCCCTTCTTTCAATTCTTTTTTATTGGGGAATCCATGCACCACCACATCATTTACCGAGATACAAGAGTTGAAAGGATATCCATGATAATTTAAAAAGGAAGGTATCGCACCCTTATCCCGTATGTAACCACCAATATATTCATCCAGAAAAAGCGAAGTGATACCTGGCTGTAAAATTTTTGCCACCTCACTCAGCGTTTCACTCACCAGCAATGCGCTTTTTCGCATTTGCTCTACCTGCTCATTTGTTTTAATAAAAATCATACTGTATAAAATCTAAAAAAATAAGGGGCGAAATTAAAGAATATTGTTCGATGATGATTTTTGACAAAAATGACCTTCTTCCAATCCACCAAATAGTCGGTCGGAACTTGTAGTATCATCTCAATAAGTTTGAAAGTCCATACGTTTTTTCCTTTACCTTTTGCCTCTGCTTATTTTAGAAGTCGGAGAAGAATATTTTTAATACGGTTATAGCTCTAACATTATTATCGCTCATACTTCTGCAACATTAAATTTAGTTGTCCGAATGTACTACTTGCTTTTTTTCAATTGAGGATTGATACACTGCTGAAGGTGCTGAAAATTGCAACAAAATCAATTATTTAGGAATAGTATAAACAGTATCCTTTAAAACCGGATTGGTAGATATAGTTACTGGTGTGAGACTCAAACTTCGACTACCACTATTGTTGCCAATAGTAATATTTAAAGTATTTTGTCCCAGCAATTTCATATAATATCCGATATCACTAGAATTTGCTGTGAGACTTACACCGTTTATTTTACTGATCAGTTCACCTCTTTGTACCCCGGCCTGTGATGCTGGTGTATTGGGGTAAACATACTTTACAAATGCTACTAGAGAGGTTTTTGAAGCATCGGTCCAATAGAAATTAAGAGCCCAACCAAAGTCCACTGGTTCTCCGGAAAAGTCTGCCAGCAAAGCTTGTACATTGTCCGTCATCCAGGACCAACCATGTTCCGTATCCAATGGGTATAACACTTTATTGAAATAGACAAAAGGATCCGTGTCGGTATTTGTTGGTGGCATATTCTTCATATGGTCATTCCATTTATAAAAAATCAACAAACCATCAAAAGCAAACTGCGAAACAGTATTGATACCGGCAATAGTTACACCAGAAGATGCCTGAATGGGCTTCCAGAGAGCAGCCTCTTTTCTAATATTGTCCACCTGGCTAAATAATTTTGCTGGCTGCATTCCATTTACATTACGTGGCATGGTAGGTTCAACGAATGCTGAGGTTTGTCCTTTTGCTTCCAGTATTTTTGAAATGGTTGCTGATAATAAATAATCAGTTCTGTCTCCCAAAGGTTTATAAGCAGATAAATCATTTTCACGACTTGGTACAGCATAAGTGGGAACAAGAGTACCAGCTTGCGAAAAATCATTTCCTTTGGAATCTTTATAAATGGCCACAATCGGCTGCATGGCAAAATTCTTCAAAGAGTCTTTGGCCGTTGGAGTCAATTGGGTTGAATCATAAATCGTATTAGTCTGACCACCAAAACTGTTATAAGGAGTAACGGTGAATGAGGCAGTGAATTTCCCACCGGTATTACTACCCACATGCACTACATTCATGTAAGGTTTCAAACAAAAAGTGAGCAATTCTGAAGCAGAATAAGAATCATCAGTGGCAATAATATAGACAGTTTTCAAATCGAGATTTGCGCCTAATGGATTGATAGCGCCACTACCCAGACTACTTTTTCTACTCCAATTTCTTGAATCATAATAATTATTCATTAGAGTGTTAAAATCCAATTGAACAAAGGTGGATTTGCTTTCCACCACAGCACGGGGTGCAATAAAGGATGCCAGATAACTTGCGGCAGCCAGCGAACCGCCATGATTGTATCGAAGATCAATGATCAAATCTGTAACACCGGCTTTCTTAAACTTGTCAAAAGTTTGGTACAAACTGGAATTGAACTCATCGATAAATGAGGCATAAAAGAGGTAACCAATCTTGGTATCCTTTTTTGGGTCTATGTTATTAGGTTTGTCCTTAGGATCGCAGGAGGTAACCAGTATGGCCACTGTCAGAAATAGTGGTAAAAAAAATTTATTCATGGGTACTTAAATTAAGCTTTTGTTTTTTACAAAAACTATGACAAAGATAGAATGTTAGCTGAAAAAATATATCTTTTGACAATATCCTAAATTAATTTACTTTTCGCCAGATTTATACCCCAAAATATGGCAAAAAACGATTTAAGAAAAGAACTGGCGCTGGAGTACCACGCCAAAGGCAGGCCCGGCAAAATAGAAGTAATTCCAACCAAGGAAGCCAAAACCCAAAGAGATCTTTCGTTGGCATACTCCCCGGGCGTTGCGGTTCCCTGTTTGGAAATTGAAAAAGACATAGAGAATGTTTATAAATATACGGCCAAAGGCAATTTGGTTGGCGTGATCAGCAATGGAACGGCAGTACTAGGCCTTGGCGATATTGGGCCGGAAGCAGGTAAGCCTGTGATGGAAGGCAAGGGCGTATTGTTCAAAATTTTTGCCGATATAGATGTCTTTGATATTGAAATAAACGAAAAAGATCCGGTGAAGTTTGTTGAAATAGTGCAGGCATTGGAGCCCACATTCGGCGGCATCAATCTGGAGGACATCAAAGCTCCTGGTTGTTTTTATATAGAGCGTGAGCTAAAGAAGCGGCTGAAAATACCCGTAATGCACGACGATCAGCATGGTACAGCCATCATCAGTGCAGCTGCACTGCTAAATGCACTGGAGATACAAAAAAAGAAAATAGAGAAAGCAAAATTTGTGGTGAATGGAGCTGGTGCCGCTGCCATGGCTTGCGCTTTATTGTATCAGCAAATGGGTGCCAAACCAGAGAACTTTATCATGTTCGACAGCAAAGGATCTTTGCACAAAGGGCGTACAGGACTGGATGAAATCAAAGCGCCATTTGCTACAGCAGCTAAAGACATTTCCCTAAAGGATGCCATGAAAGGGTGCGATGTATTTATTGGACTAAGCGCAGCCAACGTATTGAATGGCGACATGGTTAAGAGTATGGCCAAAAATCCAATTGTATTTGCAATGGCCAATCCGGATCCGGAAATATCCTGGGAGGAAGCCACCAAAGCCCGCAAGGATGTCATCATGGCTACTGGTAGAAGCGACTATCCTAACCAGGTAAATAATGTATTAGGTTTCCCCTACATTTTCAGAGGAGCACTAGATGTGCGGTCCACACAGATCAATATAGAAATGCAATTGGCCGCAGTAAAAGCACTGGCAGAACTTACTAAAACCACTGTGCCGGAAATTGTAACAATGGCCTATAACAATCAAAATATGCATTTCGGCTCGGAATACATTATACCTAAACCATTAGACCCCAGACTGCTTTCCACGGTAGCACCGGCAGTGGCTAAGGCTGCCATTGAAACCGGCGTAGCCAGATTGAACATCACCGATTGGGACAAATATGCCGATGACCTGAATAAGCGATTAGGAATAGACAATATGGTGCTTCGTGTTCTGGGTACCAAAGCCAGAAACGCACCCAAACGTATTGTATTTGCCGAAGGCGAAAACCTGAATATATTAAAAGCCGCACAAATTGTGCTGGATGAAGGCATTGGATTCCCTACCCTGCTGGGCAATAGAAAAAACATAGAACAACTGGCCGATGAAAATAAGATTGATATTACCGATATTCCTATCATCGACCCAAGAAGCGATGAAGCAAAATCAAAAAGAGAGGAATATGTAAAAGTGTTTTATAGCAAAAGGGCCCGTAAAGGTTATACATTGGATGAAACAAAAAAACTGGTGCAAAACAGAAATTATTTTGGATGCATGATGGTGGAAATGGATGATGCCGATTGTATGATTTCTGGGCAAACTAAAAAATATTCGGATACCATCAGACCGGCCCTGCAAATCATCGGTACGGAGGATGGTGTAAATAAGGTGGCCGGAATGTATTTGATTATCACTCAAAAAGGACCACTATTTCTGGCGGATACTACTGTAAATATTAGCCCTTCGGCAGAAGAACTGGCAGAGATTGTGTTATTGACCGCTAAGGAAGTAGCAGCCTTTAATTTAAAGCCCAAAATAGCCATCTTAAGCTATTCCAATTTTGGCAGCAGCACAACGTCTGAAACCGAATTGATCGCCAAAACCAGAAAAATTGTAAAGGACAGAAACCCCGACTTGGTGGTGGATGGAGAAATGCAGGCTAATGTGGCACTCAACAATAGTTTGTTATCGGAAATGTATCCTTTTAGTGAACTGGCGGGTCAGGAAGTAAATACACTTATATTTCCCAACCTCACATCGGGCAATATTGCATACAATTTGTTAAAAGAAATTGGATCGCTGGATTCTGTTGGGCCAATCCTTTTAGGGCTTAAAAAACCTGTACATTTGTTACAATTGGGCAGCACGGTAAACAATATCGTAAATATGGCATTGATTGCGGTAAACGATGCCCAGATTAAATCCCGAGAAGCACAAAAGACAAAAAAATCTTTGTTGAGCAAACGAAGGAAAACTACATCATCTAAATAATAGCTTTCTTGAAATTATTAAAAGAATTTGGACAATTCATTCAGATGTTTAACGGGATGCTACGCATGCCTGAAAACAAAAAAATGTATTGGAAACAATTTATGTTACAGTGCAACGATATCGGCATCGGATCGTTGGGCATTGTTTGCATCATCTCTTTTTTCATTGGAGCTGTGTCCACCGTACAAACGGCCTATCAGTTGGTTTCTCCTATTATTCCAAAAACCACCATTGCACAAATTGTACGAGATTCCGTGATACTAGAATTTGCCCCCACGCTGAGTTGCATTGTACTCGCTGGTGTGGTAGGAAGCAAGATAGCCAGTGAATTGGGAAATATGCGTGTGAGCGAACAAATAGATGCATTGGAAATAATGGGGATCAATACAAAAGCCTATTTAATACTCCCTAAAATAGTAGCGGGTGTTATCACCATTCCTTTACTCATCATTCTATCAATGCTATTGGGTATTTGGGGCGGTAGGTTGGCTGGTTCCGCAGCAGGAATTATTGATCCGTCTATTTTTGACAAAGGACTGCTCATGAGTTTCAATGGATACAATGTTTTCTTTTCTCTGATAAAAAGTTTTGCCTTTGCATTTATCATTACCAGCGTGCCGTCTTTTTATGGATACACGGTAAAGGGAGGCGCATTAGAAATTGGTCATGCCAGTACAAGAGCGGTGGTTATTTCCTGTATCCTTCTGCTTTTGGCTGATTATGTTTTGTCCGCTCTGTTATTATAAAACAAACCGATTTATGTTAATCCACAATTATAAAAATTCATCAACGAAATGTTCACTTCATAAATAGCATAGGTTAATCTAAGTAACTATTGGAATGATTGATTTAAGAAATATTAAAAAGAGTTTTGGCAGCAAAGTAGTACTACAAGAATTGAGTGCTACTATGGAACCAGGAAAATGCAACCTCATTATAGGCGCCAGTGGGAGTGGTAAAACCGTTTTGATGAAATGCATTGTAGGATTGTTACAACCCAGTTCCGGTCAGGTTTTGTATGATGGCAGGGACTACTTTTCTATGACTACAGAAGAAAGAAAAGAAATAAGAAAAGTAATTGGGATGCTGTTTCAGGGATCTGCGTTGTTCGATAGCCAGACGGTGGAGCAAAACGTAATTTTCCCTTTGGATATGTTTTCGACCGACAAGTACGCCATCAAGCGAGACCGGGTAAGAGAAGTATTAAAAAGAGTAAACCTTTCTGAGGATGCATTTAAAAAATATCCTGCTGAGATAAGCGGTGGGATGAAGAAAAGAGTAGCACTGGCAAGAGCCATTGTTTTAAACCCCAAATATCTTTTTTGTGACGAACCTAACTCTGGTTTGGATCCGCAAACTTCTATCCTCATTGATAAACTCATAAATGAAATCACACAGGAATACAAAACCACCACTATCATGAATACGCATGATATGAACAGTGTGATGGAGATTGGCGATCATATTGTGTATATGCATCAGGGAGAGAAAGAATGGGAAGGCACTAATAAAGAAATTATTTACAGTGAGAATATAAAACTGAACAATTTCATATTCGCCTCAGACTTTCTACAGGATGCCAAGCACATGCGTATGATTCAAGAAACAGGAGAACTCCCCAAAGGTTTGGATGAAAATGTAAGAGATGCTTTGGAAATAAAACTTAATCTAGATCTGGACAAAGATGGCCAAATCGGTCCTACAGAAACTAACTTCAAAACATCGGAAGACAATAATCCATCAACCTGAAATACACTTATATTAAAATAAAATCACATAGTATATAATTCTAAAAAAATAGCGGTCACCTTAACGGTTTCCTTACTTTTGTAACCAATCAAGAAAAAAATCTATAAAATGGCGGTATTAGTAAATAACGATTCAAAAATATTAGTACAGGGATTTACCGGTACAGAAGGAACTTTCCATGCAACTCAAATGATAGAATATGGAACCAATGTGGTAGGAGGAGTTACTCCAGGAAAAGGAGGCACGACCCATTTGGACAGACCTGTTTTTAATACAGTAAGCGATTGTGTAAAATCTACCGGAGCCAATGTGAGTATCATATTTGTACCACCGGCATTTGCAGCAGATGCTATTATGGAAGCTGCTGAGGCAGGGGTAGCATTAGTGGTTTGTATTACCGAAGGCATTCCCGTTCAGGACATGGTAAAAGTGAAAAACTATCTAAATGGTTCTTCCACCCGATTGATTGGTCCCAACTGTCCAGGCGTGATTACAGCCGGTGCTTGCAAAGTGGGTATTATGCCAGGCTTTGTATTTATACCAGGTCGGATTGGAATTGTGAGTAAATCGGGTACCCTAACTTACGAAGCAGCGGATCAGGTAGCTAAAGCAGGTTTGGGAATTAGCACAGCTATCGGTATTGGTGGCGACCCAATCATTGGTACTACTACTAAAGAAGCCGTAGAACTGTTTATGAACGATCCAGAAACAGATGCCATCGTGATGATTGGTGAAATTGGCGGAGGCATGGAAGCCGAGGCTGCCAACTGGATAAAGTCTACTGGAAACAAAAAACCTGTAGTTGGTTTCATTGCAGGACAAACAGCACCTCCGGGTCGTCGGATGGGTCATGCTGGTGCTATTGTGGGCGGTGCCGATGATACTGCTGCCGCCAAAATGAAAATAATGACCGAGTGCGGAATAAGTGTAGTGAGCAGTCCGGCAGATATTGGTAAAACTATGGCTGAATTAATTAAAAATTAAGTGTAATGAAATGTCCTACCTGTACAAATATTGATTTGGTAATGTCCGAAAGACAGGGAGTAGAGATTGACTATTGCCCAAATTGTCGTGGTGTATGGCTAGATCGTGGAGAGCTTGACAAAATTTTGGACAAAGCTATCGCTAATGAAAAAGGAAGCAATTTTCAGCAGCAGGCTCCACCAACACAGTACAAGGATTACAAGCAACATGGATCTTCGGACTACAAACATCACAAAAAGCACTGGTTAAGCGACTTGTTTGACTAAGTCAATTTTTCCAAAATATCTTTATACAAGATGCTGTTTCTTTCAGGAATCAGCATCTTTTTTTTGATGCAATTGCAGTGATTAACCATATACTTGTTGCCAAAAAAATCCCCCGCACGAAGCGGGGGAACAACTATAAAACCACACCAAATCACTCCTTGAATTTCCACAGGGGTTAATCTGGCTTTTTTCCATCCAAAAAAGTATTGATCGTATTTATCTGACCCTGATTTTGATCATCGGCGGCCACTTCTATTTTACTATAATAATTCTCAACATGGGAAGTATGATTTTTCAATTCCATATTTCGTCGCACATAGGCAGGCACATGTTCGAACTCATCGGTTGGGTCATTGGAATTTGCATTGAAAGAAAGATTTCTCAATTTTTGAATACGTTCCATCTGCCTGCGTCTTTGCAATTCCTCCTCGCTTTCTGTTTTCACTGCCGCAGGCTGAAAAATAACTTTCTGCTTTTCTGGTTCCGCACTCGCTACGACTGTGGCTTCTTCCGCCATTTCTACTTTCTCGAAAACAATCATCCGATCTTTTTCTTCTACCTCATTTTGCAGCATCACCGGCAAATCCTCCTTCTCACTGGTCTCAACATAAATATTATTCGGCTTTGCCAGAAAACTTTTTGCCGCTTCTTCTTTTGGAATTTGTGGCTCCTGATCTATTGAAAACCCAGCATTGGATACTTCCATATCCTCCACAACTATTTTCATTTGGTGCTGTTCTATTATGCGCTCGCCAGGTACGGAAGGCGAATAAAAAACAGTGTCCGCATTGTTTTCTGCTATTACTTCCTTTTCAAAATTGGCTACATCATTTACAAACTTTATATCCTCTGCCTCGTTGGATAATACATATTTGACTTCGGAATCATCATTCACCACATCTTCTTCCGTTGGCATTGGTGCATCCAAATGACAAAAGTCTTCTACCAATTTAGGAGCCATTGGATCGAGCTTTAATTCAATCGGCATTGACTTATTCTCTTCATTCTTCTGTTCAGCTACAGCTTTAGGAGATACATTTTCTAGCTGTCCTTTGCTTTCTGCAATTAGTGGCATCAAAATTCTACCTTCTGCAGCTTCCTCTTTTTTCAATACAGGTTTTACAAATAATTCTTTGTTCTCAAAACCAGTAGCAATCAGGGTGATGCCAATCTGATCCCCCAGTGTTTGATCGTATCCCATACCCAAAATAACATCGGTAGTTTCTCCCGCCTGGTCCAAAAGATGTGACTGGATAATTTCTACTTCGTCCATGGTAAACTCGTGTTCTCCTTCGGAGGAATTAATATTGATCAGAATCCATTTAGCACCACGGATATCATTATCGTTCAACAAAGGAGAGTTCAGTGCTTCTTCAATTGCACGCTGTGCCCGATTTTCACCAGAAGCAGTAGCACTTCCAAGTATAGCCACACCTCCATTTTTCATCACCGTACATACATCGGCAAAATCCACGTTAATCTGTCCGGTGCTATTGATCACATCGGTAATACATTTGGCGGCAGTGGCCAATACGTTATCAGCTCTTTCAAAAGCCTCCCGCATTTTCAGATTTCCAAACTGATGACGGAGCTTATCATTACTAATCACTAAAAGTGTATCCACATATTGCTTCAATTGTTTGATACCTTCCTCGGCCTGCAGTTGTCTCTTCTTACCTTCGTAGGCAAAAGGAGTGGTGACAATACCCACGGTAAGCACCCCTAGGTTTTTGCAAATTTTTGCAATGATAGGAGCACCTCCAGTACCTGTTCCACCACCCATACCGGCGGTGATAAATACCATTTTTGTATTCACTTCCAATATACGTTTCACTTCTTCTAAGGACTCTTCGGTAGCCTGGCGGCCAATCTCAGGATTGGCCCCGGCTCCCAAACCAGAAGTTAGTTGTGGTCCCAGTTGAATTCTATTGGGAATTTGGCTTTGTGCCAATGCTTGTGAATCGGTATTACAAATAATAAAGTTTACACCATCTATATTTTGACTGAACATGTGGTTTACAGCATTGCCGCCACCACCACCTACGCCTATTACTTTTAGAATAGAAGACTGCTCTTTTGGTAAATCAAATTGTATCATAACTTATTTTTTTGGGCTTTCTATAGCCAATGAAAAAATGGGTTAGTTAGTAACCCCTTAACTTAAACGCCCTTTGATTTCTTGTTGCTTAAGCTAAGGATTAGAATTAATGGAACTATTTTTAAGAACTATTTTTAATCAACTACATTTTCAAAAATTCGGATTCTGTGCTCTTCGAATTTCAATTTGAAACATAACTCATTTACAGTTTTCCGTCTTCCTCCTCGGCAAAAATCTTGATGATACCATCTTTGAATTTTGACCAGAAATCGCGCAATGGCTGTCTGGGAGGAACACTGGGTTTCACTTCCTCTAGTAGTTCCACCTCTGGCAAAAAGATTTCGGCAGGTTCTTCTTTCTTCAAACCTACTGGCACTTCCACTCTATTGAATACTTTATCAAAAACCTTACGGTTGTTTTCATAATCATCATACCCTTTCAAAATCAATCCAAGGCATGTAGAATAAGTTGGTTTAGCTAGTTCATCAATATGTCCAGCCGCTAAATGCTCATTGGGTAATCCAATCCGGGTAGGCATTCCGGTGACATATTCAGTTAGCTGAATCAAATGTCGGAGTTGAGAACCACCACCTGTAAGCACAATCCCACCATTCAAATGGCGATTATCCATTCCTATTTGTTTTAGATGATAGGTAACAAAATCCAGAATTTCACTCATTCTGGCTTGGATAATATTCGCCAGATTTTTTACGCTAATTTCCTTTGCTGGCATGCCACGCAATCCAGGAATGGTGATATATGCATTCGCCTTGGCTTCGTTGGCCAGGGCACTTCCAAACTGAGTTTTCATTTGTTCGGCCTGGCTTTTCAAAACACCCAAACCAGATTTAATGTCATTGGTAATATTCTCACCAGCAAAAGGTATGACAGCCGTGTGCTTCAACACGCCTTCGGCAAATACAGCCAGATCTGTGGTACCACCTCCGATATCCACTATAGCCACACCAGCTTCCAAGTCTTCTTGTGCCATTACCGCGGCAGCAGAAGCCAGAGGTTGCAACACTAGGTCTTTTGTACGTAATCCCGCTTTCTCCACACTACGATTGATATTGCGGATAGCATTTTTATCGCCTGTGATGATATGAAAATTGGCACCCAATTTCACGCCACTATACCCAATAGGTCGGATAATATTGGGCATATTGTCAATAGTATATTCCTGAGGAATCACATCAATAATCTGATCGCCTGCTGGAATATAGGTTTTGTATTGCTTATTGATCAGCAAATCCACTTCCGACTGGGTGATTTCTTCTTCTTCGTTTTCGCGCACAATATCACCACGGGTCTGAAGACTTTTAATATGATGTCCTGCCACACCAACATAAACATTGTTGATATCAAGGTCAGGGTTTTTGGAAAGACAGTTTTCCAATGCCTGCTTTATGGCCTTAATCGTTTCATCAATATTCAATACCTGGCCATGCTTTACGCCATTGCTATTGGCTTTGCCAAAACCAAGTACCTCCAATTTGCCAAACTCGTTTTTCCTTCCGGCGATTACGGCAATTTTGGTTGTCCCTATGTCAAGACCTACAATAATGGGGTTTTCGGAGTTCATATATGTTGTTTTTTAGTTGTTCTATTTCCTATTATCTACTCTTTGTTTGTTCTATCTGCTAATTTTTCTTTTTCGAATCTGTTTGTTTTTTCACTGGCTCTGTACTTACTTTTTTTACGATTGCGGTGCCTGTGGTTTTTTTATTCACTATTTTTTTAACCTCCCTTTTGGGTTCTGGTTTCTTTTCTTTTGCTACTTTTTCAACAACAGGTTTCGATGCTGATTTCTTTTCCGTTGGCTTCTTCACTTCCTTTTTTGTCACAGATTTAGATTCATTCTCCACTTTTTTCTTAGCCGGTTTAGCCACCGGTTTGCTATGAACCGTTGCGCTTTTTGTTTCCTTCTTTACTGGCTCAACTTTTTTATTTGACACCCTGGCTATGGGTTTCGTTACTGTTTTCTTAAGATCCACAGGTTTTTTCACTTCTGTTTTTGCCAGTGAAGTAGCCACTACTTTTTTAGTTTCAGTAGTTGCTTTTTTGCCTTCTTTGTGTTCTTTGTTTTTAGAATTTTTGGCCGGAGTGTCTTTTGTATCATGAGCTTCCTTTACCCTGGCAGCCTTGGTGGTGGGGGATTTCTTTGCAACTACTGGCAATACAGCACTACTCAATACTGTTGCCTGTTCTTTAGTTTCACCAAGTTCATTATCCTCATCAGCACTATTGACTATTTGAGTTGAGTCCCCAATATTTTCTTTATCATCAGCAGTTAGGTTTGGTCCAGCCAGACTATCTGGCGTATACGACAAATTTTTGGGTGCCAATAGTAGCAACTCATTCGACTTTCTTGAATCCCTAAGCAGGTTCTCGATATTCTTTCGTAACTGAATAGAATCTATTTTTGTGTAGTTGCCTTTAACACCTACTATTTGTCCTTCATACTGAACATCTATTTTTTGGTACTTGTCAAAACCAGTACGTTTCAATACCTGATCGTAAAACAGCATTAACCGGTGAAATTTAGTGGAGATGTCACTTCCATCACCTAACTCTACTTTATGATTGCCCACTACGGGTATCATTTCCATGTTCCAGCAATCCTTTCCACAGCTAGTGATATCAATTTGGGCTACCTGCGCATTCCAAAAAGGATCGGACTTAATGAAAGAAGCCGTTGCAATTACATTCTGAATCATGGAGCTGTCGGCCACCGACAATACTTTCTTATCAGGATAACCAGTAAATACCGGCAAATCAAGACTTACTTTTTCAGACAGAGGAATTTGCTTCCCTGCTTCATCTATATAGAAAGAATTTCCATTGCTGGCAAACACCCTGGCCAATGGCTTCCGCTCGGTAACCATTGCATGCAATACATTGTTGTTATCGAAATACAGATCCGCATTGTAAACCCAAGCACTTTGCTCCAGCAAATCTTCTATCACCGGCAAATTAATATCTGATTTCTTCTGACCTTGTATATCCCCTTTGGTTGCCGCCTTTAAGAGACTGACGATATGCTCCTCTGAAGTAAAAAGCTCATTCGGATTGAATCCATCTATTTTTATCTGATAGCCTTTGCATACTCCAGCCTCCTGCACCCTTATGGCCGCAGTGATAATAACCCCCATACCACCAGCCACGCCTAACCACATCAGGGTTAGTAAAAATCTTTTTATGGCTTTCTTTTTATTCACTTTTTAACGAGTTAAAATTTGTTTAATCGGTTCTACTAATTTGTCGATATCTCCGGCACCGGCTGTAATCACTAATTCGCCAAACTCCATATTTCTGTTTGCGGCAAACTGATTTTCCATCCAACCCATTAGCGCTTCTTTGCTAAGTACTGCCTTTGATTCAAGTGCTGTCTTTTTCAAAATCATTTCGCTGTTTACACCCTCCATAGGCAGTTCACGTGCTGGATAAATGGGAAGTAAAATCAAATTATCAACCAGACTTAAAACACCTGCAAACTCATCTGCAAAATCTCTTGTTCGGCTAAACAAATGTGGCTGAAAAATAAGGGAACAACGCCTATCTGGAAACAGCGATTTTGCACCATTTATCAACGCTCTTAGCTCTTCTGGATGGTGGGCGTAGTCATCGATGAAAACGAGATCAGGTTTCTTCACAATGTATTCAAACCGCCGCTTTACTCCTTTGAAACCAGCTACTGCCGCTTTTATCTTCTCCTCCTCAATTTCAAGATGGTTTGCCACGGAAATGGCCGCCATCATATTCTCCACATTATGCATACCGCCCATAAATAGTTCAACACCACTAATAGTTTTGTTGTCCAATACTGCATCAAAGCGGTAGCCGCCATCCCTTAATTCAATATTGGTTGCATAAATATCTGCACTATCATTTTGCAAACTATAGCTCATTGTCCTGTCGGCTTTCATATTCAAATCCAGCCCAAACTTTTTTATCAAAATACCACCAGGCTTTACTTTTTGCGCAAACTGTCTGAAGGCATCTTTCACATTTTCTGCAGTGCCATAAATATCCAAATGATCTGCATCCACCGCTGTAATGATGGCTACATCTGGACTTAATTTCAAAAAACTACGATCATACTCATCGGCTTCTATCACACAAAGGTTTCTTTCATTGCTCCAGAAATTGGTATTGTAGTTGGCAGAAATACCACCCAAAAAAGCATTACAACCATAGCCTGTATCACGTAGCAAATGTGCAATCATGGTAGATGTAGTGGTTTTGCCATGAGTACCCGCCACACACACATTGTATGAACCCTGAGTGATGACTCCTAGGATATCGCTTCGTTTTACTACATTGTATCCGTTGGTTTGATAATATACCAATTCCTGATGCTCCTTAGGAATAGCAGGTGTGTAAACCACATATTCTACTGCTTTAGGAATCTGGTTCACATCCTCATGATAATGTACATCAATACCTTCAGCCACCAATTGTTTGGTAATGGCTGTTTCGGTTCTATCATACCCACTAACAGTTTTCCCCACTGATAAAAAATATCTGGCAATAGCACTCATACCAATGCCACCAATACCAATAAAGTATATTGATTTAATATCATTGATATGTACCTGCGTATTGCTCATTATTTTAATACTTTTAATACTTCAGTGGCCACTCTTTCATCTGCATCCGTTATGGCCAACTTTGCAAGATTCTGAATCATTTCTTGTCTTTGATTGCTATCTGCGGCCAATTTCAGTGCCATTTTCACTACCTGGTTTTTTGCTTCCGCATCACTCACCATCCAAGCTGCATTTTTATTGACCAGTTGTCTGGCATTTACTGTTTGGTGATCTTCTGCTGCAAAAGGGTATGGAACAAAAATGGCGGGTTTTTGGGTAACACAAATTTCAGCCACCGTCATAGCACCAGCCCTTGCTACTACGATATCAGCTGCAGTATAGGCATATTCCATTTTTGAAATAAACACATCGGCCCATACTGATTTATTGCGCGCAGCAATATCTTTAGCCTCGGCAGCAAGTGTTTTACCAGTTTGCCAAATCACTTGTAACCCAGCATTCAACAAACTATCCATTCCGTCAAATATTGCCTCATTGATAGACTTAGCGCCAAGGCTGCCACCAACCACCAACAGGGTTGGCTTAGTTTCACTTAACCCAAAAAATGCCAATGCTTCCTTCTTATCTATTTTGCAATTGGCTATCTGAGCGCGAACCGGATTCCCCGTAACTAATATTTTTTGAGCAGGGAAGAAATCTTCCATTCCATCTGTACCGGTAAAAACCTTAACGGCATGTTTACCGAGCATTTTATTGGACTTTCCTGCAAAGGAGTTAGACTCGTGAATAAAAGTGGGTATGCCTTTCGCCTGTGCATGTTTCAATACAGGAAAGGTGGAATAACCTCCTACGCCGATTACTGCATCGGGTGTGAACTCCTTAAATATTTTTTTCACCTGACTAAAACTTTTCAAAATTTTGAAAGGCAACCAAATATTTTTTATCAAAGAACTACGATTGAACCCGGCAATATCTATCCCCTTGATTGGGTAACCCGCCTGAGGCACTTTTTCCATTTCCATTTTTCCATGGGCACCCACAAATAGAATTTCAAGATCAGGTTGCTTTTGCTTTAAAGCATTGGCTATGGCAATAGCCGGAAAGATATGCCCTCCGGTACCTCCACCAGCTATGATGATTCTTTTATTCATCTTCAGCCTCCCTTTTTTGCGTGTCCGATTCTGTAGCGAAAGTGGCCACTTGTGTAACATCTTCCACGCTTCTAGATACACTGAGTACGATACCAATAGCCAGACAAGTGAACAAAAAACTAGATCCACCCATACTCACCAAAGGCAATGTAACACCGGTAACTGGAAACAAATTCACCGTTACAGCCATGTTGGACATAGCCTGAATCGCCAGCGTAAAACTTAATCCCAATGCAAGAAAAGCTCCAAAGGCGAATGGACATCTTTTAAATATTCGAATACTTCGATATAGAAATACCAGATAAATAAACACTAATAACATAGCTCCGATGATGCCATACTCTTCGATGATGATAGCAAATATGAAATCATTGTATGCTTGTGGCAAATAATCTCTGGTCGTGCTATTGCCCGGGCCCACTCCAATCCATCCTCCTTTTGCAATAGCGATCTTGGCCTGGTTCACCTGATACATTTCATCCGTATCTGCTTCCTTGCCTCCATAAATAAAATTCTCCACTCGTCCTATCCAGGTATCTACACGTACCAATACACCTCCAGATGCTTTTTTTGCTGCCTGTGTTGTTTCGGTGGTGTCCACGTCCATTCCGGTACTATGCCTGGCAACTGCCGCAATGATCAACATAGCAATAGGTATAGCTGCCAATCCGGCCACCAACAATAAATGTTTACCATTTACCCGGCCAATGAAGAGCAGCAACATACAACTGGCTCCCAGGAGCAAAGCTGTGGAGAGGTTGGCCGGAGCAATCAAAATACAGGTTATTCCAATAGGGATAATGACAGGAAGGAACCCTTTTTTAAAATCTTTTATCACTTGTTGTTTGCGACTGAGCAAACGAGCCAGATACATGAACAAAGCCAATTTTGCTAAATCGGAGGTTTGCATGGTCAAATTGATAATGGGCAATTTTATCCATCTGCTTCCTTCATTTATTTTAGCCCCAAAGAATAGTGTATAAAGGAGTAACGGCACACTCAACCAAAACACAACCTGCGCTAGTCTTGAATAGAATGTATAGTTCACTCTGTGGGCAAAATATATCATCGCAAACCCCATCAATATAAACACCACTTGTTTGAACAGATAAATCTCTGTATTTCCTTTATAGTTTTTATAGGCCAATGAACCGGTGGCACTATATACTGCCAATAGCGATACCAGCGTAAGTACAGCAGCCAGTGCCCAAATCACTTTGTCTCCACCTGTATGTTGGCTGACACTTTTGCCCCAATCTGCGGATGGACTATTTGTTGATATTTCAGTTGTTACAGACATCTTCTATTCAAAGGTTCTAAATTGAATTCAGGAAATTATAAATCGATTACAGCACGTTTGAACTGGGTGCCCCGATCTTCGAAATTTTTAAACAAATCGAAACTCGCACAACCCGGACTAAGCAAAACAACATCCCCCACCTCAGCATAGCTGAATGCGGCATGTACTGCTTCTGAGGCACTTTGTGTATCAATGATCACATTTACAATCCCTTCAAATGCATGATGTATTTTGACATTATCCTTACCCAGGCACACGAGGGCTTTCACTTTCTCTACGACCATTTCTTTCAGCAACTCATAATCATTTCCCTTATCCACACCTCCCAGAATCAGTATGGTAGGCTTCTCCATGCTTTCCAGAGCAAACCAGGTAGAGTTGATATTGGTAGCTTTACTATCATTGATAAATTCCACACCTCTCACGGTGGCCACTGGCTCCATCCTGTGTTCCAGATTCTGAAAAGTTTGTACAGCCTCTCGTATCTTTTCTTTTCGGATCTCCATTGTAGATCCTGCCAGGCATGCAGCCATAGTATTATATTGGTTATGTTTTCCTTTCAATGTAAAATCATACACACTCATGTCAATCGTTTCATCTCCAGCTTTTAAGTACATTTCCCCATTCGTAATGAAAGCCGTGCTGTTTTCTTTTTCCATACTAAATGTTAGTTGTTTAGAGTTAATATTGAATTGAGAGATATATTTCATAGTTATAGCATCATCTGCATTATATATAAAGCAATCGTCTGCTTTTTGATTTTTTATTATTCTAAACTTGCTGTGTATGTAGTTCTCAAAATTGTAATCGTATCTATCCAAATGATCTTCTGTAATATTGGTAAGCACGGCAATATGAGGTCTGAACTGGTCAATATCATCCAGTTGAAAACTGCTAATCTCCACCACGTAAAATGGTTTGGGATCTATTGCCACCTGTCGGGCAAATGATTCGCCAATATTGCCTACTAGTGCAGCATCCAGTTCACCGGTGATACAAATATGATTGATTAATGAAGTGGTAGTGGTCTTACCATTGCTTCCGGTGATAGCAATGATTGTACTATTCCCGGCATGTCTGTAGGCCAATTCTATCTCACTGATTATCGGAATTCCTTGGGCACGAATCTTCTTCACCAATTCATTCTTTTCAGGAATACCCGGACTTTTTACTATTTCATCTGCCGACAAAACTTTCTCTTCGGTATGTCCGCCTTCCTCCCATTTAATGTCATTCTGTTCCAATTCATTTCTATAAGCCTCTTTTAAAGCACCACCGTCCGACAAGAACACATCATAGCCCTCCTTCTTTGCAAGTACTGCTGCACCTACACCACTTTCGCCACCACCGAGTATGATTAGTCTTTTAGCCATTGTTATCTTAGTTTAAGTGTTACCAAACAAATCACTACCAGCAACACCTGTACAATCCAAAACCTGGTCACAATTTTAGATTCATGGTAACCCTTTTTTTGAAAATGGTGATGCAAGGGACTCATCAAAAGGATGCGCCGACCTTCACCATACTTTTTCTTAGTGTACTTGAAGTAAGAAACCTGAACGGTTACACTTAATATTTCAACAAAAAACACTCCGCAGAAAATTGGAATCAACAATTCTTTATGCACAATGATGGCCATCGCTGCGATGATACCACCCAATGTGAGGCTTCCTGTATCGCCCATAAATACTTGTGCAGGATAGGAATTGTACCAAAGAAAACCCACACAGGCCCCTATCATAGCAGCCAGAAAAATAGACACTTCTCCCAGCCCTGGGATGTACATAATATTCAAATAATCGGCAAATAGAAAATTGCCGCTGGAATAAGCAAAAATGCCAAGCAGTACGCCGATAAGTGCTGAATTTCCTGCACAGAGTCCATCCAGCCCATCTGTGATGTTGGAAGCATTGGAGACTGCAGTGATGATAAAAATCACAATCAGAATATACAATACCCAGGTATATTTTTGAAAAGACTCGGGTAAAAAACGCATCAGCTTAGAATAATTAAACTCATGGTTTTTTACAAAAGGAATAGTAGTGATGGGTTCCTTGGATTCCACAAAGTATTTCTGTTTGCCATTGATAGTTTTTGTTACTACACCGGGCCTGTCTGGATTTCCACTATACTCTCTTAATATTTTTACATCACTATTGAAATACAACACGGCACCCACCAAAATACCAATACCCACCTGACCTAATATTTTGAACCAGCCAGCCAGACCATCTTTATCCCCTTTTTTATAGGCTATCCCCTGCTGCGCTGCCAGTTTTTTTGCTCTTAGTTTCAAATAGTCATCAATAAACCCTATCGCGCCCAACCAGATGGTACAAGCCAGCATCAGCAAAACATATACTGTGTTTAGTTTTGCAAAGAGTAAGGTAGGAACAAGGATACCTAAAATGATAATAATACCCCCCATAGTAGGAGTTCCTTTCTTGGACTGTTCGCCTGCCAGTCCTAGATCCCGAACCGTTTCTCCTATTAGTTTGCCACGTAGAATATTGATAAGTCTCTTCCCGTAAATCATGGTGATGGCCAACGCCAACAACACCGACAACATTATACGAAAGGTCTGAAACTCCATCAATGCCCTTCCGGGAAAATTGATGTCGTTTTGCTTAAACCATTCAAATAAGTGATAAATCATGACTTTTTAAATTAATAATTAGTAATTAAGCATTAATAATTATTGATACTTACTTTTCCAACAATTGAAATATTTCTCTCAGGATTTCTTTGTCATCAAAATGGTTTTTCACACCATTTATTTCCTGATAGTTTTCATGTCCTTTTCCGGCAACCAGCACGATATCTTCTTTTTTTGCCAGACTGATTGCTGTTTTTATTGCTTCCTTTCTGTCTGCAATTGAGATACATTTTCTTCTGGTACCAGCAGGCACACCAGCTTCCATATCCTTAATGATTTCTAGCGGATCTTCGAACCTGGGATTGTCGCTGGTAAAAATCACCCGATCACTATGCTGTGCAGCTACCTCGGCCATCACTGGACGTTTGGTCTTATCCCTGTTACCTCCACAACCCACTACAGTTATGACCTGCTCAAACCCTTTTCGCAACTTTCTGATGGTCGCCAGCACATTCAGTAAAGCATCAGGCGTATGTGCATAATCGACAATAGCTATTACTTTTTCCTTAGGAGAAACCATGTAATCGAACCTTCCTTCTGCTCCGTTCAATACACTAAGAGACTTTAGAACTTCCTCACTTTTTTCACCCAGCGCAATAGCTGTTCCATATACTGCCAACAGGTTATATGCATTGAACTCTCCAATCAATCTAAAATGCACCTCCAGACCATTTATATCCATTTGCAAACCCAGCATACTGTTATCTAAAATCTTTCCTTTAAAATCACTGATTGATTTTAAAGAATAAGTTTTAATGCTGGCCTGTGTATTTTGAACCATAACCATTCCACGTTTATCATCATCATTGGTAATGGCAAAGGCATTTTTAGAAAGATTGTCAAAGAATAATTTTTTTACTCTAATGTACTCATCAAAGGTTTTATGATAATCCAGGTGGTCGTGTGTGATATTACTAAATATTGCTCCGGCAAATTCCAGCCCTTCTATGCGGTGCTGGTGAATGGCATGAGAGCTCACTTCCATAAATGCAAAGGCACACCCTTCGGCTACCATTTGTGCCAGAAGTTCATTCAAAAAAACGGCATCGGGAGTAGTATGGGTGGATGGTACTACTTTATTCCCAATCTGGTTTTGAACAGTGCTCACTAATCCGCAATGGTATCCCAATGCCGAAAACAATTTAAACAACAAGGTAGCGATGGTTGTTTTCCCGTTGGTTCCTGTAACTCCCACCAGTCTTAGCTTTGACGAGGGGCTGTTATAAAAATTATGCGCAATAACACCCGCTGCAGCTGCACTGTCAGCTACTTGTACATAAACTACATCCGAATGAAAAATGGCTGGAGGCAGTTGATACACCACCGCTATTGCTCCATTTTCTATCGCTTTATCAATGAACTGATGGCCATCCGAAACTGAACCTGCTACTGCAATAAACAAACTACCGGGTTGCACTTTGCGAGAGTCTATACAAACACGATTGATAGCCAGATCGGTACTACCTCGTACCGACTGAATCTGTGCCTTATATAATACATCCTGCAAAAACATCGTTATTCCTTTTAGAGTTTTTTCTATGATAAACTAATGACTACGGCTTGACCTTTTTTAAATAGCGACCCTGGCTCGATAGATTGAATAGCCACTTTTCCACTGCCACGCACCAGCACCTGCAAGCCCATATCTTCCAATAATTTGATCGCATCTCTTAGCCCCATACCTTTCACATTGGGCATAAATTTTTCTTTCACCACGTTCTTGGTTACGATCCTACGACTATTGGTGGCATACATATTTACCCAACTACTTTGGCTGATAGAATCCACAAATGGCATTTTCAAATATTCCAATACATTCTTAATCGCATTAGAACTACCAGCATAGAAATAATGACTACTGTCGGCATCACCCTTATAATCCTTGGGGGTTTTTCTGTCCACATACATGGAATACACTTTTGTGGCCACTTCACGAAAAACCGGGGCTGCCACCTGACCACCATAATGAAAGGCAGCACCTGGCTTGGTTCTAACAACTACTATGCAACTATATTGTGGCTGATCCGCAGGGAAATATCCTACAAAAGAAGCCTGATACACATTGTGGCCATATTTAATATTTCCATCTGCAACGTGAGCAGTACCAGTTTTTCCGGCTACTTTAAAGGGCATATCCTTGAAAGCATACTTTCCGGTTCCTTCGATAATAGCCATTTCCAAACCTTCCTTCACCGCTTTCAGTGTCGATTCTTTACATATTTCAGCCTCCATCACTTTGGGTTCAAATTGTTTCACCACCACACCCTGATTGCGAATACTACTTACCAGATAAGGCTTCATCATTTTGCCATCATTTGCAATGGCATTATACATAGTTACCGTTTGCAGCGGACTTATCTGTAATGCATAACCAAAACTCATAGTGAGCATATTCATCAGCCCGCCATTGTCCTTTGCAAAAGGTGCCACCAATGGCCTAGGAATATGAGCCAGATCCACAGGAGATTTGGTAGTGAGGTGATATTTTTTATAATAATCACCTAGTTCTGCCGGATGATTGCCAAAGGCTTTATAACCAATTTTAGCAAAGCCCACATTGGAGCTATGAGCCAGACATTCCTCTACTGTAAGAACAGATTTTGGAGAGCGTTCTGCATCAGTTACCATTCTTGGCCCCACCTGCATTCTGCCGGCGGTACCTACTTCTATCAGATCTCGTGGCTTCACAGCACCATCGTCCAATGCAGCCATCATGGTGGCTACCTTGATGGTAGATCCGGGTTCTGTTACCCGAAGGGCGTAGTTATCGTTCTCCCAATAGGTTGTATCATCCCCTTTTCTTCCCAGATTGGCAATGGCTTTTATCTTACCCGTTTTTGTTTCCATGACAATGCAGCTTCCATATAAAGCTTGAGATTGTTGCATCATCCGCATCAGGGCCGATTCGGCTATATCCTGCATATTCACATCCAGTGTAGTATAAATATCCTTACCATTTTCAGGCTCTACCTGAAATCCTTCAACCGGCACGGCACCACCGGAAATAAAGCGCACCAGTCGCTGACCATTTTGGCCATTTAGCAAACTATCATAACTCATTTCCAAACCCACATTCATCTTTTTCACTTTACCCTCGCTGGAGATATATTCCCTACTCAAACCAATAGTTCTGTTGGCCAATAGTCCAAATGGGGCAATGCGTTTACTGTACTGCTCTACAATGATACCGCTCTTGTTTTTGCCCAATTTAAGAAGAGGAAAATCGCGTAATGCTTTATAGTCTTCGAAGGGTAATTTCTTTTTAAGAGAATAGTAGCGATTGCCTTTTTTAAAAGCTTTGTCAAAATCTGCACGATAGGCTTTAGCAGATTTATCGCCAAAATATTCAGACATTTTGTTGGCAAAGGAATCAATGTATTTGTGATACACTTTGCCATTTTTTGCCACCAGGCCATCGGCTTTAAAATCTATATAGATATCAAACTGTGGTAATGAAGTACTCAACATTTGTCCATCTTCACTAAAAATGGTTCCCCTGTCTGCATTTATCTCCACAATTCTTTGATGCATACTATCTCCCATGCTTCTCCAATGGTCTCCTTGAAACTCCTGAATCACAATGGCTTTACCTACTATAAAAACAGATAATATTACTATGCCAATAAAGCATAAGTAAACCCTCCATAATATGTCTTTCTTGATCTCCATAATCTATTCCCGGTGCATGAGAATGTTACCTGTTATATTACTTTTAGAAAAAATTATTGTTCTGCGTTGGCTGTGTACCCACTTAAGGAATCCTTCAACACATAAGGCGTTTCATTCAACTCGCTCAAACCCAAAGGCTGCAAAGCCCTGGACAACTGACTTGGCTTGCTCCTAAACATCACTTCACTTTTCAGGCTTTTATACTCCCACTGCAATTCTTTTACTTCTTTGGCCATCACATTTATCTTTCTGACAGTTTTGTCGGCCATGTGACCATTGTATATATAAACGATTGCCAGAAAGGCCAGGAAAAACAGGAAAGGCACCTGTTTTACTATGGACTGATAGTTCAGCCATCTTTTCCAATCTAATTTTACTCGTCTGTTTTTCAATAACGCCATGGTATGCTGATTTAACCTATCCTAACCCAAACGCTCTGCCACCCTCAACTTGGCACTGCGTGAACGGGAATTGATTTTCAATTCTTCCGCCGAAGCAGTCACCGGCTTTTTGGTGATGATCCGAAACACTTTCTCCTTACGCACGCTGATAAAAGGATTATCATCCGCCATTTCAAAACTCCCCTCCTTAAAAAAATTCTTTACCAATCTGTCTTCAATCGAATGAAAAGTAATTACGGCAATTCTTCCACCTTCTGTTAGTAAAGAACCTGACTGTTCAAGCATTTCTTTGAGTACCTGCATTTCTTCGTTTACTTCCATCCTCAAAGCCTGAAATACCTGTGCGAAATATTTATTGGGATTGCCCTTTACAATATCCCTTAATGCATTTTTGAAACTATCAATTGTTTTGAGAGAAACACTATTGCGTATATCAACTATTCTTTTTGCAAGTGTTTTCGCATTTGTTACTTCTCCATATTTTTCAAACATCTTGTGCAACTGCAATTCGGAATACTGCTGCAAAATGTCAAATGCGGTTCTGCTTTGTCTTCTATCCATTCGCATATCCATGTTTGCATTGAAGCGAATACTAAAACCTCGATCTGCTTCATCAAACTGATGGCTGCTTACTCCCAAATCGGCCAAAATCCCATCCACATTTGTTACCTGATGCAATCGAAGAAAACGAACCAGATGCCGAAAGTTTTGAGGTACAAAAATCACTCGATGATCATTCGGGATATTTTGAACTGCATCCGCATCCTGATCAAAGGCAAACAATTTTCCTTTTTCATTCAGACATTTTAATATTTCTCTTGAATGTCCACCACCTCCAAATGTGCAATCAACATAAACACCGTCCGGCTTTATGTTTAGCCCCTCAACGGTTTCTTTCAGCAACACAGGCACATGGTAATTGTCTGCATCATTATGATCAGTTGATAACTCTGGTATTTCGGTTTTACCTTTCGACATCACTTATCAGCTTTAAGAGATTACTGCAAATCACCCATTACAGAACTGGCCAAATCACTAAACGATTCCGGTGTAAATGAATTAAAGAACTCTTTATAATGATTAGTATCCCAAATTTCCATCTTATTGCCAGCCGGCACCAACACGATGTCTTTTTGCAGATTAGCATACTCTTTCAATGTTGGAGGAAGTAATAATCTACCGGCACTATCTGGTTCTACAATGGTAGCACCATTCAAAAAATAGCGCTTGAACTGCCTTACCTTTGGATCAAAATCATTTAAAGCATTAATCTTAAGTGCGAGAGGCTCCCAAGAACTAACTGGATAAAGACTCAGGCATTTTTCAAAACCACGATTTAATACAAACCGAACAGTATCCCCCTCCGCCAACTGCTTTTTAAAGCCAGCCGGTAATAGAAAGCGGCCCTTTGCATCTACAGTGGCCTCAAACTCTCCAAGGAATCCGGTCATAAATAATGTGTTAACTATTTTACAATTCTAATCTGACACAAAATAACACTTTTTCCCACTTATTGCCCAAATTTAAGACCTTTTGATTTATCCACAAATTAAAATCTGCTGAAATGCTTTACCACAAAGGATTTCAGCCGTTTTTGTCAAGAATTCGGCATTTTGACTGTGCATATTGTGTGGATTAATTGGTGTAAAAAGTGGATATGTACAAAAAAACCTGCTTATATGAAAACCGAAATAGTATAATCCGTGAAAATTGTAGAGATTTGCTGCCTTTATTAACAACAGAACCATTTGCGATCAGATCTAAAAAAATTTTGGAGTCGACTTACATCGTTTCAACATTTTCCATTTCAGTATTAATTCATAAATAATGCATCCACAAAGCCTTTCAATAAAAGATTTCAACTACCTCCTCCCCGAAGAAAAAATTGCTTTTCACCCCTTAGAAAAAAGGGATGATGCGAAATTGCTGGTCTATCAGGAAGGGGTTATCCGGACAGATCAGTATAAAAACATAGCAGCATATATCCCGGAAAACGCATTCATGATCTTTAACAATACTAAAGTTGTAGAAGCCAGACTATTGTTCCAAAAGGAAACTGGAGGCATGATTGAAATATTTTGTCTAGAGCCTCATGAAAAATATGCCGATATCACTTCGGCTATGAACCAAACCGCATCGGTAGAGTGGTTATGCTTGATTGGAGGTGTGTCAAAATGGAAAAACGGAGTAACGCTCACACTCCCCTTTTATATTGGGGAAACCCGCTATACATTAGCTGCAAAGTTTGTAGAAAAAAGAAATGACTGCTTTGTTGTTTCTCTGCATTGGGAAGCAAGCCTGAGCTTTGCAGAAATATTGCATCATACAGGGCATGTACCACTACCACCTTATATCAAAAGGGCAGATGAGCAAACCGACAAAAGTCGCTACCAGACAGTGTTTGCCAGATTCGATGGATCAGTGGCAGCTCCCACGGCTGGCCTGCATTTTACGAATGAAGTCCTACATTCCTTACAACAAAAAGGCATTTCTAAAAATTTTGTCACCCTCCATGTAGGAGCAGGCACTTTCAAACCCGTGAAAGCCGATTCCATGCTGGAACATGAAATGCATTCAGAATTTATTGAGGTGGAGTTTTCATTTATTGAGACTCTTTTAAAAAACCTCTACAATCCGGTTGTAGCAGTAGGTACCACCTCGCTTAGAACGCTTGAAAGCCTTTACTGGTTGGGCAATATACTGATTGAAAACCCGAATGCTTTTGATACGGCAATGCCAGTTTTAGAACAGTGGATCCCTTATGAAGACACACCTCAACACAATACTGTTCAAGCGCTGGAAGCATTACTTCATTTTCTGCAAAAACACAACCATTCCAAATTATTAGCAAAAACACAAATCATCATTGCTCCGGAATATACTTTCAAAATTGTTTCCGGATTAGTTACTAATTTTCACCAACCTTCTTCTACCCTTTTATTATTGGTAGCTGCCTTTATTGGCGATGACTGGAAAAAGGTTTATGATTATGCTTTGGAAAACAATTTTAGATTTCTAAGTTATGGTGATGGCAATCTGCTTTGGAGAAATTAATCGCAATGTAGTTTCTCTATTTCAGCCTTTTACCCAATTTGTATTGCAAGGAATGAAAAGAAATAATTTTAAGTATTTATTAATAGCATAAATAAGTACCTTAGAAGTAGTAAATATTTTATTCATTATTTCAAACTGCACGTTGGATAATTTTGTACAATTGCAGGTTTCTGTTTGTTCTTCACTATTTGATTTTTGATTGTTTTTACCAAAGTTCAATAGCCATTTATAGGGTAGTATTTGATCGTTACATGCCTACTTTTTTCAATTGCCAAAAATTATTATTATAAACATTGCTTTATGGATACTGTTTTAATAACAGGAGGTTCCGGACTGGTAGGCACATCACTTACCAAAAAACTACTTGCAAGAGGCTACAGGGTTATCATTTTTTCGCGTAACCCTAGACCGTCTTCAGTGTCAAATCTTACCTATGCAAAGTGGAACCCAGAAGAAGGTGAAATAGACGAAGATGCGCTACAATCGGCAGACTATATTATCCATCTTGCCGGTGCGGGCGTGGCAGAAAAACGATGGAGCAATGCCAGAAAAAAGGAGATTAGGCAAAGCCGCGTGAAAAGCGGTTCACTTATTATATCCTTTCTAAGAAAGAATACACATCGGGCAAAAAAAATTGTGAGTGCTTCTGCCATTGGCTGGTATGGAGCGGATTCCTCTATTCCAAATCCAATTCCTTTTACAGAAGACTTTCTTCCTTCCAATGATTTTTTAGGAGAAACCTGTCAACAATGGGAACAATCCATATTGCCTGCCACCGATTTGGGGATTCCATTAGTGGTGTTACGAACAGGCATTGTATTAAGCAATCATGGTGGTGCACTCAAAGAATTTCTGAATCCTTTGAGGTTTGGTTTTGCCACGGTATTAGGTTCCGGTAAGCAAATGATTAGTTGGATACATATCCACGACCTTACAAACATGTACATTGAAGCCATGGAAAAAAAAGAATATGTGGGTGTATATAATGCGGCTTCTCCGGATCCGGCCAGCAATAAAAGATTCATTGTAACCTTAGCCAAACAACTAAAAGGAAGATATCACACTACCATTCCCATTCCTGAATTTATTCTAAAAATAGCAATGGGAGAAATGAGTATCGAGATATTGAAGAGTACTACTGTGAGTTGCAATAAGATCATCCAGGCTGGGTTTGCTTTTGAATTTCCCACACTTGAATCCGCCATTGAACATTTAGTCACTCATAGAGAAGTATGACCTAAGGTAAATTTCTTTTTACAGATTAAGCCCCTTATGATCAGGATGCCATACACTACTGAAATCGCCTATTACCACCGCATTATTGAGGTAATCCAATCGCTGGATTTTTAACATCGCAACCTCCTCTGGCCATACTTTTCGGTACATAGGATGCATGGTTCCACCCGTAACGCCGGGAGGCTTGGTAGGATCGTATTGAAAAGGCGGATCTACAATAGCACCTCTCGGATACATAATGCCCGGCACACCCCGGCCGCGCAAATCCAGATCTGTCGGATGTTCCAAGCCCAACGTGTGGCCATACTCATGAGCCGCAGTAGTGGATCCTTTATACAAATTTTCCAGCTTAAAATAACCGGTATTACAACCTAGCCCATCGACAAATGAAATATTGCCATGCACAAATTCTTCAATGCGGAAATAATTATTTCGAGGATTGTCATTGCTCAAAATTTCTTCAGGTTCTAGTTCAGGTTTGTGGGCTGCAGTAATCTTGAATCGAACCAAAAAATTATATCCATCCATTTGAATGCTAGCCTGTGGCTCATTCCACATGGTTTCAATTTCATCCCTTATTAATTCTGCAAGTTCCTCGGAGGAAGCATTTCCATAAATAAGGATGTGTGAATGAATATTGAGTTGATTATGGCTAAGAATCTCGACTGTACCCATATTTAGTTTTTAATGACTACCAAGATAAATAATCTATCAGAAAGATAGGTTCATTTTGTACATAACCCTATAACATATATTTCTTAAAGAAAATCACACTGCGGGTGGCACAATCTGCGTAATCTGTATTGCTAAACCCATGACCAGCAAAATATTCTATATACTCATTAGGTACTTTCAGTAAGTTGAGTTTGGATTGCAAGTCTTTGCTTTGCGCAATTGGCACCAGTGGATCCAGCACTCCATGAAAAATAATGGTAGGAGGTGCATTGCCCGTGGCTACTTCTACCGGACTGGCTGCTTTGTAAATTTCTGCATTATAAACGCTACCCGTCATTTTCTGTAACCATTCTGCAATTGGAATAACCCCGGAATTGATGTACCAATCCCAATCATTTATTCTAGCCGGCCCAAACAAATCTCCTACACATTTCACTTTCCCTTTTGTGCGATTTGTGTACCCATACATCAGTGCCAAATGAGCACCTGCACTAGCACCAAACAAGGCTATATTTTCCGACACCTGGAATCTGGATCGCTCGTCCACTAGCAACCCGATTGCAGACTCTACATCATCCAACAGGTTTTTTAAAATGAGGGTAGAACCATTGGCAAAGCGATAATTAATATTGATAATTGCAGCTTCCGGCCATCTGACACGAAATAAAGTCACAAAATCGTTGAGATCATTTTTATCGCCTTGTACCCAGGCCCCACCATGAATTAGAACTATTGTTTTGGTACTGGTTGTTCTCCCCGCAGGCAGATAGATATCCATTTTTTGATTCTTATCTGCCCCATAAGCTGTGTCTTTAATAATCCACTCCTTTAGATCAGATGGCTGGACTTTTTCGGGAGCATTAGGATTGTTTTCTGTTTGCTTTACGCAAGACAAAGACAGTAGTGCTGACAATAGGATTGGGATCATGAACTTCTTCATCATTTTAGTAAAAAATATTTTTGCAAATTCTCGACTTTTTGAAAATCATTATCTCAAAACTTCTGCATAATCATTCCAAATGTAGTCTGCAAAAAAAAGGCCACAAAAACATCCAGCTATAAATCACCCTTAACTATCAAAAAAATCCTTTTACTAATTCCTAATCGGTTTACCTTTTGTGATCACACTTTGCAAACGTTCCAATGTTTTTTTCTCACCACATAAGGATAAAAATGCTTCTCTTTCCAAATCAAGCAAATATTGTTCGGAGACTAAAGTCGGTTCGCTCAAGTCACCACCACACATGACATAAGCAAGTTTTCGAGCCACTTTTGCATCATGTTCAGTGGCATAGTTTCCCATCTGCATCCCATGAACACCTGCCAGCAAAGCACCTAATACGGCACGCCCCTGCACTTTGATATCTTTGCGGGGTACGGGCAGAACATAGCCTGCATCATATAATTCAATCACACTGCGTTTGGCCTCCGCAATGCGTCGATCCTGATTCATGATTATTTCATCACAACCTTTTCTATAAATACCCAGTTCAAAAGCTTCGTGAGCGGAAGTTCCAACTTTGGCTGTAGCAATAGTAAGAAATCGGTTTTGAAGCGGAATATTTTCAGGTTCTCCATATTGAACTTCATCAGAAGCTCTTAGTACAAACTCCTTTGTGCCTCCTCCACCGGGAATAATACCCACACCCAGTTCTACCAACCCAGTATACGTTTCGGCGGCGGCACATACTTTGTCGCTATGCAGACTAAGTTCACATCCTCCTCCCAGCGATAATCCATGCGGGGAAACTACCACAGGGATGGATGAATACCGCACGCGCATCATAGTATTTTGAAAGGCTCGAATTGCCATATCCAGTTCTTCATACTCCTGCTCCACAGCCAGCATAAACATCATTCCAATATTGGCACCTGCTGAAAAGTTGGCCCCATCATTGGCTATTACCAGTCCTTTATATTGCTTCTCTGCTTTTTCAATAGAAGTTTGAATGCCGCTCAATACATCTCCGACAATGGTGCCCATTTTAGTATTCCATTGCAAGGCCAATACATCATTTCCGATATCATACAGTTTACAACTACTGTTTTTCCAGATCAATTTATCCTGATAGTTTTTATAATAGATAAATGATTCGCCACCAGGGATGATTGAGTTTGCCTTTGTGGGTATATCATACACTAATTGTTGACCTTTATCAGCACCAAAAAACTTATTTTGATTGCCTGCAAGCATCTCATCTATCCAAGTGGAAACTGAAAATCCGGCAGCTTTCATGGCATCGGCTGTTTTGGCCACACCAAGCAAATCCCAGCTTTCAAAAGCCCCAATCTCCCAGCCAAAACCCGCCTTCATGGCATCATCTACCCGATATACCTCATTGCTAATTTCTGGAATCCGGTGGCTGATATAGGAAAACAAGCCATAATGAAAGTGACGGTAAAACTCCCCTGCCTTATCAGGGCTTTGTATCAGCATTTTTAACTTAGAGTGTACATCATCGATAGTTTTCACCGCATCCAAAGAAGCAAATTTAGGTTTCACCCGAGGCTTGTACTCCAAAGTTTTGAGATCCAAAGTGAGTATTTCCGACTCCCCTTTCTCATTCTTTATTTTTTTGAAAAACCCTTGCCCGGTCTTATCACCCAGCCACTTGTTGTCCACCATTTTGTTCAGCCATTCTGGTATTCTAAAAATCTCTCTGGCTTCGTCATCCGGACAATTTTCATATACCCCGTTGGCAACTTTTACTAAAGTATCTATTCCAACCACATCTGCTGTTCTGAAAGTGGCAGACTTTGGTCGCCCTATAACCGGACCCGTTAATGCCTCTACCTCATCGATCGTTAGACCTAATTTATCAACCAAGGAAAATATGGACATGATGCTAAATACACCAATCCGATTGGCGATAAAGGCAGGTGTATCCTTACAGAGAACAGTAGTTTTGCCAAGTATCACATCTCCATACTCCATCAAAAAATCTATTACCGCAGCATCGGTGTGCTCCGTAGGTATTATCTCCAATAAACGCAGATACCGTGGAGGGTTGAAAAAATGTGTACCACAAAAATGCTTATTAAAATCTTCACTTCTTCCTTCTGTCATCAGGTGAATAGGAATACCGGAAGTGTTTGAGGTGATCAAAGTTCCTGGTTTTCTGAACTGTTCTACTTTTTCAAACACCTGTTGTTTTATATCCAGACGCTCTACTACAACCTCTATCACCCAATCACAGCCACCAATATCTTTCATATTGTCCTCAAAATTCCCAGTAGTTATTCTCTTTGCCACATCCTTTGTATAGACTGGCGATGGATTACTTTTGAGTGCTCCTGTTAATGCATCATTTACAATCTTATTCTTGTTATTTCCTTCAGCAGCTATATCCAATAGTAACACCGGAATACCAGCACCGGCAAAATGACAAGCAATGCGGGAACCCATTACACCGCTTCCCAATACGGCAACTTTCTTAATGATTCGCTTCATTTATTTTTATTTTTTCCAACCTGGGAAATAATATTCCGCGGCTGGTGTTACGGCAATAATAGAATTAGTTAGCTAAACAACTAATTAACATGAAGGTAGGAATTAAGATGATTAGTATGAGGTTTCTATGGTTGATTGCAAACAAGTAATTAATAAATAAATTAAAGTGGTAGGTATAATAATTCTATTCCTGTTGAATAAATTGATCGTTAGGGATGCAAAAGTAACCCTATGCTTTAATGCCCCCATGATAGAACAAGCAAAAGCCTATGCCGCCACCCAGGGGTTGAACCTTTCCCGTCTGACTGAAATTCTCCTTCGAAAAGTGATGGACACCGATCAGCAAAATCAAATTGAGCATATACTTCTAGAGGATTGGGTATGCGTGGTGACAGAGGAAGGAAGTGAAGATTTTTATTGATGTAAATATTCTGGTCGCGGAGTTGAATAAAGAATATCCTCTTTTCATTTATGCTTCAATAGTGTTGAGCTGGATTGCGTCAAACAAGCATCAAATGGTCACTGCTGCTGTAAGCCTTGCTATCACTTACTACTTTGCTGAAAAGAAACATGGAACCATTTCGGCCAAAGAAAGAATAATCATATTAGCTGAAAAAATCCTCATATCTGATTGCGGTAATAAAGAAGTACTACTGTCGGGCAACAATAAAAAGTGAAAGAATTTGAAGAAGTAACATAGAACAGTAAAGATTTTTATGATACTGAAGTATTGAACGCCCAACAATTTTTACAAAAATTTACCTGACAACTGAATGTGATGATACATGCTTCCAAATTTTGGCGGTGAGATATTCCCTGATAAAAACAGCCCCGACATTTAGAAATCGGGGCTGTAGCAAAAAAGAAGTACACTTGCACGTTTTACTAATCTAATCCTCCTCTTCTAGTGGGAGATACTGGCTTTGGCCAATCTCTTGAATTGCCCTGCCCATCAATAATTACAGCCTTTTCACGAGATGTTTTCTCCGGATCTTCACTAGCGGCATAAGTCAGGATAGCCGTGAGCATAGCATTGTTTCTGAGATCATCAAAAACAATTTTATCATAGGTATCGCGGTTGGTATGCCAGGTCATGTTCCCATAATCCCAACTCAAGGAACTTAAAGAAAATGCTGGTGCACCCGCCATCACAAAGGATGCGAAATCGGAACCCCCTGTTCCAGGTTGGCCAGGAAAACTTGTTTCAATATGCTGACGAATACTTTGAGGCACTTTGGTGAGCCATTTTCCTAAATAACTATAAGCATTTAAAAAACCCTGTCCCTGCAAACTGGTTACACGCCCTGTTCCATTATCCTGATTAAATACTGCCTGTATGCCATCCACAATTTCCGGATGATCCTGCACAAAGGCACGAGATCCGTTCAAGCCCTGCTCTTCACTTCCCCAATGGCCTACCAGGATGGTTCGTTTTGGATTGGGATACACTTTTTTCAAAATGCGCAATGCCTCCATCATGGTAAGAGTACCTGTGCCATTGTCGGTGGCACCTGTAGCACCATCCCATGAGTCGAAATGCGCTGACAATATCACATACTCGTTAGGTTTTTCAACCCCTTTTATAGAAGCTATTATATTGAAAGCCGGTGCCACTGGTAGTTCTTTCGAATCTATTTTCATACTCAGCTTTGGTTTGCTGCCCATTGCGGTGAGCCGATAGACCAATCCATAATCCTCTAAAGACAGATCGATGGTGGGTACTTTTTTGGTATTGGCTCCAAATATTTTGTTTGCACCTACTTCTTTTGACCAATAACTGGTTACTACACCCAAAGCTCCTGCTTTCTCTAATACGGCTGGCAAGGTTCTGCTATTAAATCCAGTTTTGCGCACTCGAATGGCCCAAACAGTATTCATCGAGTCGCGTTCGCGATTCATTTTTTCCACAGACTCTTTGGTGCCAAACTCAGTCCAATTTTTATCTGGACGACCGGTTGGCTGCAACATGGAGATCATGACAAATTTTCCTTTTACAGCAGGCAACCAATTGGCAAAAGAAACTGAATCTGCCACATCAGGCAGAAGGATTGTTTCGGCTACAACAGTTTTTCCGTTGGTGCCAGGGCTCCAAGCCAACTGAGTCCCTTCCAAGGATTTTATTCGTGGATGCACCATATCGATATGTGCTGCTCCTCTTTGCCAGCCACGCCATTCTCCCCATTTTTCATTGTGCGCTTCAATTCCCCAGGATTTGTATTGAGCTATAGCCCAATCTCCTGCTTGCTGCATTTCTGGTGTGCCCACTAATCGTGGACCGATGCCATCCATTAGTTGCTGACCTAAATTTTCTAATTTAGAATTTTCATTGGCCTCTTTGATAATGGCCTTTATCACCGGATCGGTGGAGGCCGGACTCATGGCATTTTGAAAACGTTGGGCTGATAAATTAATATGAACACAAAGCAATGCAGCACCAAGCAGCACTTGTTTTTTTCTAAACATGATAATCTATTTACTTTTTGGAAAAACCGTTTAATAATAAAAAAGGTGACATATTAAAAACTCTGGTCATCGGCTGATGGGCCATAGCTACCCGGCACTTTTATATCGTTCAAACGATAATAGACTCCCAACTGAGCACGATGATGGGTGACCTGATTGAGGGTATGGCGAATGGCTTGATACTTAGTCCAGGTCACGATGATCTGATCTTTGTATGCCAGGCTCCAATTGGGCTCCAGGTCTGCCTCAGTGGCTGCATCCAGTGCAGAAATAGTGGCCTGGTAATCATTTTCAATTCTGTCCAGCAATTGTTGTTTGTTTTGAAATGGAACTGACGGATCTCCTTTCCCAAAATCTAACACTTCGGTGGACAGAATGACTGGTGTCCATCCAAAGACTTCTGCAATATGCTGTGCCAAAGGCATTAGTTTCATGCTTTTGGCATGTGGGGTATAGTCGTTAATTCCTTCTGGAAAGTTTTCGAAGAATTTCTTAGTGGTAGCATACTCCAATGCAAATTCTTGTTTCAATTGTTTTAGCGTATCCATATAAACTGGTTTTAGATAAATGATAAAAGCCTCAAGATAACATTTATGATGAGGAGAAAAAGAGAATTATTATGAATGGCAAAGAATGATTGATGGACTAAGTCGGGAATATTCAATAATGGATTATGAAATAGGGAAGAATAGGTAGGCTGCCATCTGTAGCACATTTGAACGGAGCGACGCAAGACAGATGCCAGATGTTCTGCTGTTGGTTAAATAAAAATTGATATTCGTGTTGTATTATTTAGAAGCAAAAAAACTTGTAAGTTTGAAAACGTTAAATAATTTATGATGGATAGAATTGCCACAATGCCTTTTTGGGAACCAGTAAGAATAGACAAAGTGGGTGTAGAAGAGAGGGCTTCCAGATTTACTAAACGGAGTATTAAAAAGGAAACCAAACTGAACGGTTTGTTGTTAACACTGAACATGATTGACCTGACAACACTGGAAGGCAAAGATTCGGAAGGAAAGGTGAAGCAGATGTGTTATAAGGCGGCTCATTTACACGATGCTTACCCAGGCTTGCCTACGGTAGCGGCGGTTTGTGTATATCCGTCGATGGTGGCTCTGGCAAAAAAATCGGTAGCCGATTCGGGTATTAAGGTGGCATCGGTGGCTACTGCATTTCCAAGCGGGCAATCTTCATTAGCCATCAAACTAGCTGAAACAAAATTTGCAGTAGAAGAGGGCGCCGATGAGATAGATATGGTGATTAGCCGGGGCAGGTTTTTGCAGGGGGACTACAATTATGTGTATGATGAAATAGCCGCCGTGAAGGAGGCTTGTGGTGCAGCACGATTGAAAGTGATTCTGGAAACCGGGGAACTGGTAACTTACGATAAAGTAAGAAGAGCTAGCGATATTGCGATTCATGCCGGTGCGGATTTCATCAAAACCTCTACTGGCAAAATCAGTCCGGCCGCCACCATGCCCATCACACTGGTGATGCTGAATGCTATTCGGGACCATTATTACAAAACCGGAAAAATGGTAGGTATGAAACCGGCTGGCGGTATTTCCAAATCCAAGCTGGCACTGCATTATCTGGTGATGCTGAACGAAGTGCTGGGAGAAGACTGGATGAACAATCAGTGGTTTAGATTTGGAGCCAGTAGCCTTGCCAATGATGTACTCATGCAGTTGGCAAAAGAACAAACCGGGGTCTATCAGAGCAAGGATTATTTTTCGGTTGATTAATTTCGAAAAATTTCTGCGAACCCATTCTGCAAATCAAAAACTTCTTCAGAATAAAACTCCTGAAACGCAATATGTCAAAATCAAAATCCAATACGCTTAAACTAAAATTCGACAGTGCCAGAAAACTTGCTCCTGCATTGGAGAATACAAGTGCAGCCAAAATCAATACACAGTACAATCTTTTTATCAATGGTAAGTTTGAAAAACCATTGAGCAAAAAATACTTTGATACCATCAATCCGGCTACGGAAGCAAAGCTTAGTGAAGTGGCCTTGGCCAATGCTGCGGATGTGGACAAAGCAGTGAAGGCGGCAAGAACGGCTTATGAAAAAGTTTGGGGCAAAATGCCTGGAAAGGAACGTGCCAAATATATTTTTCGTATTGCCCGCATGATTCAGGAAAGAGCCAGAGAGTTTGCCATTATTGAAACACTAGATGGCGGCAAACCAATTAGAGAAAGTCGCGACTTTGATGTACCTACGGCCGCCAATCATTTTTTTTATTATGCAGGATGGGCAGACAAATTGGAATATGCTTTCCCTAACCGAAAAGTAAAGCCGTTGGGTGTAGCAGGTCAGATCATTCCCTGGAATTTCCCATTGTTGATGGCTGCCTGGAAGATAGCCCCTGCATTGGCTACAGGGAATACGGTGGTGCTAAAGCCCGCAGAAAACACACCACTTACCGCTCTGAAACTTGCAGAAATCATGCAGGAAGCAGAACTACCACCAGGCGTTGTAAACATCCTCACAGGGGCTGGCCAAACAGGTGCCGCCATCGTAAACCATCCCGATATAAATAAAATTGCTTTTACCGGCTCTACCGAAGTTGGCAAACTCATTCAACAATCCATAGCCGGCACGGGCAAGAAAGCCACACTGGAATTGGGCGGCAAAGCGGCTAATATAATTTTTGATGATGCGCCTCTTGATGAAGCCGTGGAAGGAGTGATCAATGGTATCTTTTTTAATCAGGGACATGTGTGCTGCGCTGGTAGCAGATTGTATGTTCAGGAATCGGTATATGAGCAGGTGATCCAAAAACTTAAAGACCGATTAGAAACGCTGATAGTAGGAAATCCATTAGATAAGAACACTGATATTGGTGCCATCAATTCTAAAGAACAACTCGACACCATCCACAATTACCTAAAAATTGGTGAGCGTGAAGGTGCCGAAATGTACCAAAGCAAGGCACCGCTTCCGTCCAAAGGGTTTTATTGCCGGCCAACTATTTTCACCAATGTGGCACAAAGTAACCGAATTGCACAGGAAGAAATATTTGGCCCCGTGCTGGCTGTACTTAGCTTTAGAACAGATGATGAAGCCATTGAAAAAGCCAACAATTCGCCCTACGGTTTGAGTGCAGGGGTGTGGACGGACAAAGGGTCCAAGATTTTTAATATGACCTCCAAACTACGTTCCGGCGTGGTTTGGGCCAATACCTTCAATCAGTTCGACCCCGTATCCCCATTCGGAGGATACAAGGAAAGTGGCTATGGACGGGAAGGTGGCTTGCATGGGTTGGGTGGGTATGTGGAGGTTGGTTGATCGGTTGGTTGATCGGTTGAAAGATTGAAAAATATATTTCAGGATTTAATGTTTGTTAAAAAAGACAATTGAGCAAGATTAATATATTTAGAATTGATAAAACACAAGGCAATTTGGTTTTTGAACTGTTTGATAAATACCGTGTGTTTTACAAACAACCTTCTGACATGACGGTTGCTCAAACTTTTATTCAAGACAGATTAAACAATCATGAATCGGTCATCTTTGTGGCTTCTTGTAAGGAAACCCAACAACCCATCGGTTTCACCCAACTGTATCCCAAATATTCCTCGAAACGCATAGAAAAAAATTGGATATTGAACGACCTCTATGTGGAACAGCACTATAGAAAAAAAGGAGTTGGCGAAGCACTCATCAACACCGCATTGGTTTTTGCACAACAACACAATGCCTCATTTGTAGAAATTTCAACTGCTGTTGATAATTCTACTGCCCAAAGTTTATACGAAAAAATTGGCTTTGAAATGCAAAAACCCGATACCGAATTTTTCACTTACCAAATTAAAACAAGCACTTTGTAATGCCTAATCAAATCAAAAAAATCATGAACCCAACAATAGAACATATACCATCAGTATTGCGTCGCACTCTTGTACTGGAGTGCAAATAGCACAAAAAACGACTGAATCTACTTGAACTTTTTGAACCGCTTGAACATCTGAAACTGAAATAAAAAAACAATGACCCGATTAGAAATTTTGAAAACATATAAAATATACGTGGGTGGAAAATTTCCACGTACCGAATCAGGCAGATATTATAAGGCTGTTGATGCCAAAGGAAATGCACTGGCCAATGTATGTCTATGTTCACGAAAAGATTTTCGGGATGCTGTAGTTGCGGCTAGGTCAGCATTTGCAGACTGGGGAAGCCGTGCGGCTTTCAATCGTGGGCAAATTCTATATCGTATCGGCGAAATGCTGGAAGGTCGTAAAGCCCAGTTTATGGAAGAGCTGCAAAAACAGGGTTCAACTAAAATAGCTGCCTCCAAAGAAGTGGAACTTTCTATTGACAGACTCATTTATTATGCCGGCTGGTGCGACAAATATCAGCAGGTGTTTAGTGCTGTGAATCCAGTGGCATCACCTCATTTCAATTTCTCCACTCTGGAGCCCATGGGAGTGGTGAGCATTATTGCTCCTCAAAACAATTCATTGATTGGGTTGGTTTCTTTAGTGGCATCAACCATTGCAGGTGGCAATACCTGCGTCGTTTTGGGATCCTATTCCAAACCACTATCGGCCATCACATTGGCAGAAGTGCTGAACTCGTCGGATGTACCGGGAGGAGTAGTGAATATTCTAACCGGAAATCCGACAGAACTGGCTTCCTATTTTGCCGACCACATGGATGTGAATGCCTCTATTTATTGCGAAAAAGAAGCGGACATACAAAAGCTATTTCAGCAAAAATCTGCGCTGAATATGAAGCGCATCTTTTTGTATCATAAAGAAAACTGGATGGATGAGACTACCCAATCGCCTTATTTCATTAATGATTTGCAGGAAATAAAAACCACTTGGCACCCAATAGAAAATATAGGTGGTGCCAAAGCCGGCTATTAGAAAAGCAAGATGATTTGAGCGTTTATGTGGGCTGCTCCATATTCCACATTTGAACTGAGCGTAGCAACAAAGATGCTTATGTTTTGTGCTTGCTAAAAAATAAGAAATTTCGGCCAGGCTAATGGTCAATAATAAATAGGCCTTTTTGCGCTATAGTCCTCGCCCACTACTGTCTATATAAGTTTCCAGTTCCTTATTAAAATCTTCTTCTTTGATTAGATGTTCTAGCGTAACAGGCATCCTGTAGTGCCAATAATGATTGGGGTTTGCGGGTATATTGATCCGCTCATCCTCAGGATTTGCTACTCTAAACTTTTCGCTCATTCCCAGTAAATCCTGAATTTGGAAAATACTCCACATAGCAGGCGAATAAAGGTGTTGCAAAATAATGGATCGGCAAACCCAGGTTTCGCAATGCTCGGGCGCATCGCCTTGTTGTCCCATTTCATTGTTGAAGAATCGCTGCGTGGCAGCACTGTCCTCTTCCCACCAACCGCGCACGGTACTCATGTCGTGGGTGGAAGGAGTAACCACTGACAAATAAGGGGCATGAGCAGGATTAAAAAACTCAATCCCCGATCGCTTGGGCATTCTTTGAATTTCGAGACTCAAAATCCCCAGTTCATTCATCACTACCGGAACTGTTTCGGGGACCATTCCCAAGTCCTCGCCACACACCAGCATATTTGTAACTGCCTTTAACTGGGGCAATTTTTTCATCGCTTCTATGCGCCAGAAATAGTTCTGTCTGAGATAAAAATAGTCGATGTACAACTCCCACATGATATCACGAATATGAGGCATCAGATGTCTGAACGAACTGGTTTGGTCAATGCTAATTCTAAAATTATACTGTGTTTTATCGCTACCTGGTTTTTCAAATAACAGCACATTACTGATCAGTTTATACAAGCCGGTCCGTATTCCATCCAAATCTTTTTCCGGATTTGCATTTAAAAATTGCTCCACCTTTCTTTGAGCATTAAACTGAGGTAAAAGCAAATATTGAAAAGGTCCGTGTCTTTGCAGATAAAGCTCTTTCACTAGGGAAGCCTTATCACCAAACAGTTCTATAAGCACTTCGTCTGTAATATAGGGCGTACAAAATCTTTCATAATCGAACCACACACCTCTATCATTAAACTCCTGTACGTGCATAGCAATACAGGGATCAAACACCCCCATAGTTCCCTCCAACTGATCAATGGGGATACTCCATATTCTGAAAAACCCCAGGATGTGATCTATTCGAAAGGCATCAAAATAGTGACTCATTTGTGTAAACCGTTCACGCCACCAGGCAAAGCCATCCTGTTGCATACGTGGCCAATTGTAGGTAGGGAAACCCCAGTTCTGTCCACTGATAGCAAAATCATCGGGTGGTGCACCAGCCTGCAATTCCATGCGATAAAGTTCAGGCGACACCCAGGCATCACATCCCGTTCTGTTTACACCAATGGGGATATCGCCTTTTAATACTATTCCTTTTTCATGTAAGTATTGGGCTGCATTGCGCAATTGCACATGCAAATGATATTGCACAAAAAAATAAAACTCACCTTCTTTACGAGCTTCTGAGTCAGCTGTAAATAACTGTTCTATACTTGCTTTATTATAGTCCTTATCTGCTCCCCACATTTCGGGGTTTGCCGTATGGTGCTTGTCTCTAAAATAACAATAAGCGGCATATTGTGTCAACCAGATTTTATTACTTTCAAAAAAGGATTGATAGTCATCTGTTTCAAAACAGGCTTTGCTGTCTGCATCGTAAAATTGGTGTAATACATTTAATTTCACCTCCAAAACCCTTTCATAATCAATCTTATCCAATTTGTTCAACTCTTTTTTGATTGATTTCAGCTCAGAGAGCAAGTGTTTATGATGTTTGCCAGCAATTGTTTCCAGGTTTATGTAAATAGGATGTAGGGCAAAGGCAGAAATGGCAGAATAGGGGTAAGAATCGCGCCAGGAAAAACTTGCTGTGGTATCATTAACCGGCAAGATTTGAATCAGCCTCAACCCTGTTTCGGCTGTCCAATCTGCCAGTAGCTTCAGGTCGTTAAACTCTCCTATCCCCAAACCAGATTTACTTCTAAGACTAAATACAGGAATAGACACACCAGCAGCACGCCAAGTATTGTCTGCCACATTTAGAAAACCATCCTGCAGATGAATCATTTTTTGTTCCTCTGGCTGGTCAAAAGAAATTCGGTTATCCCCATTTTCATATCCAATAAATTTCCCCTTCTTTTTGGTATAGATTCCATACTTGTAGGCAATTGGAAATTCAATACCCGTAAGGTTCAGATCAGCCAGCCAGGAGTCTCCGTCAAACTTCAAGATTATGGGTTCCTGCTCATCCCAGTTTCCAAGAGGGGCCACATTTCCTAAAAGACAAACCACTTCTCCCTTTTTAAGGAGTGGTGCTTTGATTCTAAATCTATGCGAAGGTCGACTAGTAAGATTTTCTTTGGAAGATTTATGACGAGGTAATAAAATCTTTTTAAAAGGCTCGGTAAAAAAAACATTATCATACAATCCTGCCGCGTTCCATACATCATAAATGGAATAAGCACTAAAATTTTCATTTAAATGAATCTGTCGAGGGAAGGGTGCTTCTTCCACAAATTCACCATCCAATGTTTTTAGTAGGTAGGCATATTGAAGAATTCCTTTTTTCCATTCTTTGCTATTGATTTCAATCTCCAAGTGCCAATAATCAGTATTCAGGTAGCGCATCACCACCGGATTCTTATCTTTGCCTAATACAGCCGCCGTTCCTTTTACAAAAAGGGATTCTCCATACTTGGTATGGTATCTTAAAAAAAAAGTACATTTCATTCTGGTGAATCGTTAAGATTTCAACGTGTACGATATACACATTACGAATGTATGGAAACTAATTATATTTCAGAAATAAAA
>DAORWU010000006.1:0-205676 GCA_035434405.1 Niabella sp.
AGAAGACGGACCAAACACTGTGGCTCCTCCACATCCAAATCTTCGTAAGAAATAAGATTATAATTTTATGTTAGCAAAAGGCCGAATCATTGATTTGGCCTTTTTTTTATTGACTACATCAAAAAAAAACCTGATAACTTGAATTATCAGGTTTTTTGATTTCCTTATTTTTCCGACTTTAATTTTTTAAGCTTTTTATTTGATCTCCACAAATTTGATAATAAGAGCTCTCTGATAAAAGTCATCTCTTTAGGTAATCGATCATAGAGTTTGAAAAACAACTCATCGTGAGAAGCTATTTCCTTTATCCATAAATCCCGATTAATGCCCATTACATTTTCAAAGTCATCCTCTGTAAAATTTTCCAAACCACGCCAGTCCATATGTTCATATTTTGGCATCCAGCCTAGGGGCATTTCTACTCCCTTGGATTGACCTCTTTCTCTTTCGACAATCCATTTTAGCACCCTCATGTTTTCGCCGTAGCCGGGCCAGATAAATTTACCTTCTTCATCTTTTCTAAACCAGTTAACCGAAAAAATTCTGGGCGGTTCCGGAATTTGCCGTCCAAAGTTTAGCCAATGAGCAAAATAATCACCCATGTGGTAGCCGACAAAAGGTAACATGGCAAATGGATCTCGACGAACTTCGCCCAATTTTCCAAATGCAGCAGCAGTCATTTCTGAACCCATGGTGGCCGCCATATAAACCCCAAAAGACCAATTGAATGATTGCATGATTAAGGGCACTACCGAATTTCTTCTTCCCCCAAAAATAAAGGCGGATACAGGTACCCCTTTTGGATCATCAAAATTGCTATCAATTACTGGACACTGGAATGCCGGAGCCGTAAATCTAGAGTTGGGATGTGCGGCTTTATTTTCATTTGCTGGAGTCCAATCATTTCCCTGCCAGTCTATCGCATGTGCCGGAGGTTCTCCATCCATTCCTTCCCACCAAACATCTCCATCATCTGTCAGAGCCACATTGGTAAATATGGTATTGGCCCGGATGGTTTCCATTGCATTCGGGTTGGTTTTATAATTGGTGCCTGGGGCTACTCCAAAGAATCCTGCCTCTGGGTTTATAGCATGTATTTTACCGTTTTCATCGGGTTTGATCCAAGCAATGTCATCCCCTACAGTAGTTACTTTCCAGCCTTCTTCCTGAAAATGTTTCGGAGGTATTAGCATGGCAAAATTTGTTTTGCCACAAGCAGATGGAAAGGCTGCGCAAACATAATCTTTTTGCCCATCAGGAGATTCTACCCCCACTATCAGCATGTGTTCGGCCAGCCAGTTTTGTTCCCTGGCCAGGGTAGAAGCAATACGAAGTGCTAGGCATTTTTTACCCAAAAGAGCATTTCCACCATATCCCGAACCATAGCTCCAAATGAGCCGCTCTTCAGGAAAATGTACAATATACTTGTCTTTTGGATCTGGTGAACATGGCCATGGAACATCGAGTTGGCCTTCTTTTAAGGGCATGCCTACCGAGTGTAAACAATGTACAAACTCTCTGTTGCCCATGGATTCCAGTGCTCTGTTACCCATTCTGGTCATCAAATTCATGTTGACTACTACATAGGGTGAATCAGTAAGCTGCACTCCAAATTGAGAGATAGGAGATCCTATGGGCCCCATGCAAAAAGGAATGACATACATCGTTCTGCCTTTCATGCACCCTTCAAATTTCGGAGTTAGTATTTCTTTCATTTTTCGGGGAGCCATCCAATTGTTGGTCGGGCCGGCATCCCCTTCGGCTAGTGAGCAAATAAATGTTCTATCCTCCACCCTGGCTACATCAGAGGGGTGTGATCGAGCCAAAAAGGAATTAGGTCTTTTATCCGGATTGAGTTGGATGAAAGTGCCACTTCCTACCATTTCGTTACAAATTCGGTGATATTCTTCATCGGAACCATCGCACCAGTATACATTGTCTGGCTTACATAAATCGGTCATTTTGCTCACCCATTTTTTTAGTTCTACATTGGGGATTTCTTTTGGGAGATTCTTTGTTTTCATACCATAATTTAAAATAATTAAACAATCGTTTTTTGTAATAGCAATATTGCAAAGGTAGAGCTAAACACCATCTGCCTGTAAACTGTCATTGTCCTTTTGATAGCAAAAATTGTTGCATTTCTTGTGATTTTGTCTTGTGAATATCAATTCATGGTTGTCGGTTGAAACACTGTTATAGTAAGGATTTGGTGGATATGGTTTTGAAAAAAAATAACAGGGAGAACTGGCGAATTTTGGGGTGGTGGATATTGATATTTCAAAAAAATTCGAACAATTTATTTAAGAACATTTATTTATTTGAGCGATTTGCTCAACTATTATTTAATAAAAAAGTGCAATCTTTACAAGAGTTAAAAACAGGCACCAAAAAAAATATTTTTACTTGCAGGAACTTTTCAATATTATAGAACATACCAACCGGAGTATTTTTTTGACGGGGAGGGCGGGAACTGGAAAAACAACCTTTTTGCAAAACTTCGTGAAATCTACGAATAAGAAGTTTGCGATAGTGGCACCTACAGGTATTGCCGCCATCAATGCAGGAGGTGTGACTATTCATTCAATGTTTGGTTTACCGCTCACCACATTTCTTCCCACTTATGATCAGGTGGATGGAAACCTTTCGATTAGTATTCCTATGTTGATGCCACATTTCAAATACCGGGGTGATAAACTTAAGCTGCTGCGTGCTTTGGAGATTTTGATTATAGATGAAGTCTCCATGCTTAGGTGCGATGTGCTTGATATGATGGATCTGGCATTGCAGAGTGCAAGAAGAGTAAGGAAAAAGTTTGGAGGATTGCAGATTCTTTTTATTGGTGATCTATACCAACTGCCACCAGTTGTCAAGTCGGAAACGGAGCAGATTTTATATAGTTACTACAATTCTCCTTTTTTCTTTGAAGCTAAATCAATAGAACAACTGAACCTGATTACAGTTTCGTTGAACAAAGTATATCGACAGAAAGATGAAAAGTTTCTGAGCTTGTTAAATGCTATCAGGAATAATGATATCGATAATGTGGACTTTGAATTGCTGCATACCCGATATCAACCCTATTTTGAACCAGAGGAGTTTTTCGTTCATTTGGTTTCTCATAACTATATGGCGGATGGGATCAACAAAAAACATCTTGATGAGCTTCACGGGAAAAGCCATATTTATAAGGCTGAAATCACTGGTGATTTTAAACCACATTTATTTCCTAACAGCGAAGCACTTGAGTTGAAAAAAGATGCCCAGGTAATGTTTATAAGGAATGATGTGAATGAAGAAAAGAGATTTTACAATGGGATGTTAGCAACCGTTACAGAATTAGGCGAGGAATTTATCAAAGTGCAACCTCAGGATACCAGCCATTCAATCTTGATAGAAAGGGAAGTTTGGGAGAATAAGAGATATCGAATAGATGCAGAAAATAAAGTGGGCGAGGATATCATTGGTAGCTATGAACAATTTCCGCTCAAATTGGCATGGGCAGTTACTATCCACAAAAGTCAGGGTTTGACTTTTGATAAAGTAATCATTGATGCAGGAAAGTCATTTACCAGTGGCCAGGTTTATGTGGCACTAAGCAGATGCCGAACCCTCGAAGGAATTGTATTGAAATCAATGATTCCGGCGCAAGCGATTATTGTAGATAATAGAATCCGGCACTTTCAGCAGGATACAGAAATAGGCGATAGAATTACAAATATTCTGGAAACAGAGAAGTATGATTTTGCTGTTAGCAGGCTTTTGTTGAAACTGGATCTAAGCAACCTGCTAGATGCAATGCTTACATGGGAGGAAGCTGTAAAAACATCTACTGGAATAAAGAATAAAGACACCGAATTTATTATGGAAAGAGTACTCCGCGAGCTACAAAATCTGTCCCAGGTATATTATAAGTTTCAGGAGTTTGCAGATAATAAGGTAAAGTTGTTTAATCAAACAAAAACCGGGTGGGAAATTTTAGAAACTAAAAGTAGTGGAGCGGTAGATTTCTTTTTTAAGAATATCAATACTAAAGTATTGGATTGTCTAAAAGAATGTCTGAAAGAAACAAAAGGCGTAAAAGGTTTGAAGGGGTATAACAATGTACTTAAAAACTTTGTGGAGCTTACTGCTTCTTATCTCAATAACCTTAGAATAGCAACTCTCCTAGATGTAAAACTTTTCACAGAAAAGGAAGAAGCCAAAGTAACTGCAGAGGTGACAAAAAAACCATCTCATCTCGTGTCTTTTCAACTTTTTGAAGATGGGAAAACGATTTTTGAAATCGCTGAAGAAAGAGAGATGGCAGTTTCTACGATTCTGGGACATCTTGCAAAAATGGCAGATGTGGGTGTGCTGGACATTCATAAACTTTTTACTGCAGAAAAGATAAGGATCTTTAAAGAACAGTTTACCCAGCATGATTTTCCCGGACTGACTCAGTGGAAAACTGTATTGCCTGAGGATTTTGATTTCAACGAAATACGAGTACTGCTTAATCATTTCAACTACCAGAAAGCGAAAATAGCCAAGTCCTGAAAAATTAAGCAAGATAGAAGAAATTGTTTCCCGCCCCGGGCTTCCTTCCTTCAACTGTTTATGGCTGTGAAAAGCGTATTTATGGGGAACCTTCTGAAAAAAAAATGCCGAATCTAATGAGTTGGCGTTTTCAATCTTTCAAGAATAAGTGTAAACACGCAAGAATCCATTTGGCTTATTTTCAATTTTCATTTTCCAGCACCCAGCTCATCGAAATTAAAAAGTTGTAGGTTTTTGAAACCAACTGTGTTCATTATCACATTCTTTTTTTATCTTAATAGCTTTTTAGCATTTTCAAACATTCATTTTCAATCTGGAAAAATTGCCGTATGATGAAAAATCTATTTGTTTTGCTTTTAGCTGTTGTGTCATTTTCCACATTTGCACAATTTGATGCTTCCCTTTTTCGATATCCTGATGTTTCAAAAACACAGATAGTTTTTGTGTATGCCAACGATGTGTGGATAGTACCTAAGGAAGGTGGCATTGCTATGCGGCTTAGTTCGCCTCCCGGAGGAGAGATGATGCCCAAGTTTTCACCTGACGGTAGACAAGTGGCTTTTAGTGCTCTGTATGACGGAAACAGAGATGTATATGTGTTGCCAGTTAATGGGGATGTTCCCAAACGACTTACCAGTCATGGGTATCCCGATAGGGTGGTGGATTGGACAAATGATGGCAAGAGTGTACTTTTTGCATCTCGAAGAGCAAGTGGTAAAGAGCGATTCAGTCAGTTTTACACTATCCCTGCTGTTGGAGGATTCGAAACCAAACTGCCTTTTGCCTATGCAGAATATGGAAGCTATTCGCCGGATGGCAAACAAATGGCCGTGGTGATTAGAACAGAAGTAGGTCGGAACTGGAAGCGATACAGAGGGGGCGATAATGGCGATATTCGTATATATGATTTTGAAAAACAACAGCAGGAAAATATCAGTCTTATGAGCAATGCCGCAGATGATTTTCCTATGTGGCACGAAAACTTTATTTACTTCCTAAGCGATCGGGGGGCAGAAATGAGGATGAATCTTTGGCGATATCATATCTCCACCAAACAGTTTGAACAACTTACCAAATTCACCGATTATGATGTACACTATCCTTCGCAGGGTCCCGATGATATTGTATTTGAAGCCGGTGGCAAGCTTTATCTGTATTCTTTTGCCACAAGGCAACAAAAGGAAATAAAAGTTTCTGTTGTTACCGACTTTGCTTTGATGAAGCCCAAAACCATTGCTGTGAATGAATATATTCAACATGCCGCTGTTAGTCCGGATGGAAACAGAGTGCTGATGGAAGCCAGAGGCGATATCTTTTCTTTACCCGCTGAAAATGGATTTGTAAAAAACCTTACAATGACATCGGGTGTTGCAGAGAGATACCCCTCCTGGTCTCCCAATGGAAAAACCGTGGCCTACTGGAGTGATAAGAGTGGGGAATATGAACTTTGGATAATGGATCCCAATAAGGATGGCAGTGCCAAAAAAATCACTTCCTACGGAGCTGGTTTTCGATATGGGATGGCTTGGTCTCCGGATAACAAAAAGATAGCATTTATTGACAAAGCAGGGGAAATAAAAATTTACAATGTACTGTCAGGAAATACAGAGAATGTAGATAAGGGATTATATTTTACTCATGGTAATATGGAAAGATTTGCTTTTAGTTGGTCGTCGGATAGTCGTTGGCTAGCCTACAATCGGGATCTGGAAAATTTGCATTTTGCTACATTTATATATGATGACAAGGAAAAAACGAAGCATCAGGTCACCAGTGGTTTTTATAGTAGTTACAATTCGGTTTTTGACCCCACTGGTAAATATCTTTTTGTACTGACTTCTCAAAACTTTAATCCAATTTATAGTGATGCGGACAATACCTTTATATATGCCAATAGCAATCAATTGGCTGCAATTAGTTTGCAAAAATCAACACCATCCATTCTTCAGCCAAAGAATGATACAGTACTTGTAAATGATGAGGAAAAACCAAAGGTCAATCAGGAATCAAAAAACAAAAAATCAGGAAAAGGAAGTTCTGAAAAAATCGAAAAGGAAAAAAAAGATTCCAGTACCATGGACATTGATTTTGATGGCATCGAAGACAGGTTAGAATTGTTGCCCATACCTGCTGGCAATATTAATTCGCTCAGTGCAACAAAAGAGAAAGTGCTATATATACGACAACCCAATACAGGGGCGGTAGAAACGTCGGCCTCAATAAAATACTATGATATTGACAAGCGGGAGGAAAAAACAATTCTGAGTGGAGCCAATGATTTTATAATGAGTAACAATCAGGAAAAACTACTAGTGTCCAAATCAGGAACATGGGCATTGATAACTCCTACGGAAGGTGCAAAATTTGAGAAGCCTTTACGGATCACCGAAATGCAAATGACCATCGATCCTAAAAAAGAATGGAGTCAAATCTTTAATGATACCTGGCGTATTGAACGCGATTATTTCTACGATGGAAATATGCATGGAACAGATTGGGCTGCTATAAAGGAGAAGTATGCCAGACTACTTGAATTTGCGGTAACCAGAGAAGATGTGGATTTTATTATAGGAGAAATGATGGGAGAATTAAATGCTTCTCATACCTATCATAGTGGAGGCGATTTTGAAAAAGTGAAAACAGCACAAACTGGTTATTTGGGCATTAATTGGGAAGCCGCTGGAGTGAACTATAAAGTGAAAAAAATAATTCGTGGGGCTTCCTGGGATGCCGAAACAAGTTCTCCATTAACCAAGTCAGGCATAAAAATCAGGGAAGGCGATTATATTCTTGCAGTCAATGGAATTCCCATTACCACCGATCAGGAACCTTATGCAGCCTTTCAAGGCCTGGCTGATAAAACTGTAGAAATCACTTTTAATCAAACTCCATCTTTTTCAGGTGCCAAAAAAGCCATCGTGAAAACTTTAGCAGATGAACATCGTTTGCGCAATTTGAACTGGATCGAAAACATGCGTAAACGAGTGGACGAGGCTACAAATGGCGAGGTGGGGTATATATATGTCCCCAGTACAGGTATTGACGGGCAAAATGAATTGATGCGTCAGTTCAATGCACAATGGAATAAAAAAGCATTGATCATAGATGAACGATTCAATAACGGCGGTCAAATACCAGATAGGTTTATTGAGATGTTGAATCGGACTCCTCTCTCATTCGTTGCCACGCGAGATGGCAAACCCTGGCAATGGCCGTTTTTCGCCAATTTTGGGCCCAAAGTAATGCTAATTAATGGCTGGAGTGGTAGTGGTGGCGATGCCTTTCCCGATTATTTTAGAAAGAAAAATCTGGGGCCTTTAATTGGTGGTCGTACCTGGGGTGGACTCATTGGTATTAGTGGTTACCCGTTGCTGGTAGATGGCGGACAAATTACAGCTCCATCCTTTAGGTTGTATAATCCGGACGGCACTTGGTTCAGAGAAGGTCATGGCGTGGATCCGGATATTGAAGTAGATGAAGATTTAGGGGCAATGGCCAATGGAGTAGATCCTCAGCTAGAAAAGGCTATAGAAGAAATCAAGAAACTTTTAGGAACTAAGTCTTTCAAAGCTCCAAAAGTACCTGCGCCTGAAAGGCGGTAGTATGTAAATTGGGAAATCAAGCAATTGTGCAGGATGAGGACTATTAATTATTCCAGTCATCTTAATGAATCAAATTTTCTACTATATAGAAAATATTAAACAACATATTAGAAATTTAGTTTGTTACTTTTGCAAAGTTCCACACCGAGTGCTTGCCCTGAATAACTTAACACATGAAGGGTAATAGTAGATTTTTTAAGATTTTTATTTTAGGGCTTTTAAGTGCCATCGGGCCGTTTTCCATTGATATGTATTTGCCTGGCTTTACAAATATTGCCAGCGACCTAAATACAGATGTAAGCAAAGTGTCCCTTACACTTTCCAGTTTTTTTATTGGGATTTCTGTAGGTCAGTTGCTGTATGGGCCATTGCTGGACAAATATGGAAGAAAGAAGCCATTGTATTTTGGACTTTGCTTATACTTGTTCGCCTCTCTGGGATGTGCTTACGCTACATCGGTTCAGTATTTGATTGTACTACGATTTTTACAGGCCCTAGGCGGTTGTGCAGGCATGGTGGCCTCGCGGGCTATGGTGCGAGATATGTTTGATGTAGAAGATAATGCAAAGGTGTTTTCTCTATTAATGTTAGTGATTGGTGTATCACCGATTATAGCCCCTTCGCTTGGAGGCTTCGTTACGGCCTCCTTAGGCTGGAGATATGTATTTGGAGTGCTGCTGTTGATTGGTCTATTTATTTTGGTTTTGTGTGTTTTTAAGCTCCCGGAAAGTAAGCAACCTGCAAAAGATTATTCTCTGGCTCCCAGATTTATTTTAGGTAAATTTTCTGAAGTCTTTAGAGAGCCCCAGTTTGTCATCTATACATTTGCCAGTGCATTCACGGCTGCCGGGCTCTATGCCTACGTGGCCGGATCCCCACATGTTTTTATGGAAGTGTTTAAGGTTTCTGAAAAAACCTATGGTTGGATTTTCTCGATCATTGCGGCTTCATTAGTTTTAGCTACTCAAATTAATGCCCGTATTCTAAAGTTTACTACAAGTGAAAAAATAATACCCAAAGCGGTATTAGTTCAAACTATTGCAGGCGTACTTTTATTTGTTGGATTTATTTATAACTGGTGGGGGCTGACAACTACCATTATTTTGTGTAGTGTTTTTCTGGCTTGTCAGGGCTTTACCTTCCCTAATGCATCAGCACTAGCATTGGCTCCTTTTGATCAGAACGCAGGAAGTGCTTCTGCATTGATTGGTTGCGTTCAAATGGCAGTAGGAACTTTGTCTTCGGCCATGGTGAGCGTCTTTCATAACAACACATCTGTACCGTTGGGTTTAGTGATGGGACTTTGTGCCGCCACCGCTTTATCTATTTTAATATCGGGCAAGTATATTGTTCAATATAAAGCCCGAAAATCTGAAGTGGAAAAAAGTGGAATAGACATGTTAAGCGAAATGTAAATAGTTATCCCTCAAAAACCAATTTGCACCTTCCTTGCCTTTGTAATAGTTTCTACACAACCTGAAATCAGCTTTCAGATGGCTAAAAACCGGTTCAATGGCTGATCGTCGGCTATGTGATTTTCGTTCCTGTTCGGTGATACTATTTCGAGGCTTGGGTACTTTTATTTCACATTCCTTGTATTGGTTCACTCCCCGATAACCTCTGTCCACATAGGCCTGCTTTATGGATACCTCAATCATGGATTCGCATTGGTCTATTACTTGTGGTATGGTTTTGGAATCGTGAATTGTTTCGGTAAAACATTGTGCTCCTATGATGATGCCCGTTTGCTGATCTATTACAATGGATGCCTTACTCCCAAATTCATACTTCTTATGCTCTTTGCCTTTGGTGTAGCACTTTACATTGGGTTCGTGCAAACTATAAATTTTATCCTTATCATCTCGTTGTTGGCGAATGACCCTTTGATATAATTTCAATTTTTCAATATGGTTACAAAGCCTCTCCCAGCTTAGTTTTCGACCGAGTTCTCTTACCAATGCCCCGGCAATGGTGCGTATTTTTCTATCTGCATTACGGGCTGCTTTTCTTCCCCTTTTGTTGGTTCTGAATCTTTGTGCAACCGATAAAGATTTTACTTTCCTGGAATAGCTTCTTCGCAGCGTAATGCCTTCCTTTTCTGCTATCTTCCAGCAGTGTTTTATAATCTTCTTGTATTGCTTATCATCGGTTGGAAAGGTGATGTTTTTCTCCTGAACTGTAGTGTCAATACTCACGATTAACTGGTCTTTGTCTAAGGGTGTTTGGTCGTCATTTATCCGAATACTTTCTTTTAAAATAAGCTCCATACCTGCACTACCAATACGCTCCCGAAACATCACTAACTCTGTGGATGCACAGGGTAATGCCGAAGTAAATCTAAGCTCTCCGCTAAAGTATTGGTAGTACATATTTTCCGCCCATTGCTCTACTACCGACTCATCGCTTAGGTTCCGCAAATGCTTTAAAACACATAAAGACACCATCAGCCGAATAGGCTTGGCGGGTCGTCCGTTTTCCACGCAATAATGTAGCTCAAAGGCTTCGTCAAATTTGAACCAATGAATCTTATTGGCTAACAGATAAAGTGGATGTTTCTGATTCAATTGATCGCCAATTGAATTAAACATCTCTAGCTGATGACTGAGTTTTTTCTTTGAAAGCATGGATTAAAATTGCCGCATTTTCAGCAATCTTTGAAAACTTCTGGCAACTCTTTTCAGCACATCTTTGACACACTTATTTGATAATTAACTAAAAATGAGTTTTTGAGGGGGGCTAAATACAATATTGAAAAACTTTATTCAAAATTGTTTTTCTTTAGAAGTTTCCACCTACCTTTGCAGTCCTTAAAAATTTAAGTCATGAGCATCGCAGTAGCTTTCGTACAGGAACAATTGACCCCTAAAAAGAATTTTCCAGCATTTAAAGCTGGTGATAATATTACCGTTAACTATAAAATTATTGAAGGTAACAAAGAGCGTATCCAGTCTTTTAAAGGAGATGTAATCAAAATCCAAGGTACTGGACATACTGCTACTTTTACTGTAAGAAAAATATCTGATAGTATTGGAGTAGAAAGGTTATTTCCTTTTACATCGCCAAATATTGATTCTATTGTAGTAAACAAAGTGGGTCAGGTTCGTAGGGCAAAATTGTTCTATCAAAGGGGTAGGAGCGGAAAAAGTGCTCGTATTCGTGAAAAAAGAATGGCTGTTGCCAGCACAAAAGTGGCAAAAAAGGCATAGTCAAATTAAGAATATTGAAAAAATCCCGCTAATTGGCGGGATTTTTTTTTGATTTATTTTTTTATAGCTGCTATGATATGAAAGTTCCCTTTCTTAGCGTATCTTTGGAAACTAATTTTTTAGGAATATGTCAAATTTTCAAATTTTAGGCGCTTTTGGCACCCAAGAAATCATCATTATAATGGTAATTGTGCTCTTGCTATTTGGAGGCCGCAAAATACCTGAACTAATGAGAGGCTTAGGTAAAGGTATTCGTGAGTTCAACGATGCAAAGGACAATGTGAAGAGAGAAATAGAGGAAAGTGCCAATAGTGTAACTTCCGAACCCAAAAAAGCCGAATAGCATTTTCTCATAATTTTTTATTGACTTACAAAAGATTACCTTTTTGCAGGATTACATTTCTATTGCAGAATACCATCAGAATCTAAAGGATGCAAAAACCTCCTGTCTGGAAACTGTTGAATATTTTCTAAATCTTATTGATCAAAATAGCCACCTGAATGCTTTTGTAGAAGTATTTGCAGAGGAAGCTAAACAACGAGCAATGGAGTTGGATCTTAGGTCTCAGTTTCAGGGAAAATTGCACGGAGTGGTGGTGGGTCTTAAAGATGTAATTTGCTTTAAGGGTCATTCTGTTACAGCCGCATCCAAAATTCTAAATGGATTTTCCTCTGTATTTTCTGCAACAGTTGTAGAAAACCTAATTGCCGAAGGAGCAATCATTATTGGCCGATTGAATTGTGATGAATTTGCAATGGGCTCCACCAATGAAAACTCTTTTTACGGCAAGGTATTGAATGCCAAAGATCAAACTCGTGTTCCTGGTGGTTCCTCCGGAGGTTCTGCCGTAGCTGTGCAGGCTGGACTTTGTATGGTTTCATTAGGAAGTGATACCGGAGGTTCGGTAAGGCAACCTGCGGATTTCTGTGGTATTATTGGTCTGAAGCCAACTTATGGCAGAGTGTCCAGATATGGTTTGATTGCGTATGCCTCTTCTTTTGATCAAATAGGTGTTTTTTCCAATAATATTCCAGATGCAGCATTAGTTTTAGAAGTTATTGCTGGCGCTGATGATTTTGATAGTACTGTTTCTCATAAGCCAGTCCCTGCTTATTCGCAACAATTGGACAGATCTAATAAGAAATATAGGATAGCGTATTTTCCTGAAGCACTTGACCATCCAGGTTTGGACAAGGAAATTTCCAATACTATCAAGAGCAAGTTAGATAGTTGGAAAAGTGATGGTCACACAGTTAGTGAGGTGCATTTTGACCTTCTTGAATATATTGTACCCGCATATTACGTGCTTACAACAGCAGAAGCTACCTCCAATCTATCCCGATATGATGGTGTAAAATATGGATACCGAACACCTGGTCAATTAGAAGATCTGGAATCTTTCTATAAAAAGAATCGTTCTGAGGCTTTTGGATGGGAGGTAAAACGCCGAATTATGCTAGGGAATTTTGTACTTAGTTCGGGGTATTTTGATGCATATTTCACCCAGGCTCAAAAAGTCAGGAGAATTTTAACAAAAAAATTGTCATTGATTTTCAATGAGTTTGACTTCATCTGTTTGCCCACGGCACCAACTGTGGCCTTCAAAGCAGGTGAAAAATTAAAAGACCCAGTGGCTATGTATATAGCTGATATATACACAGTTATGGCTAATTTGACCGGAGTCCCCGGCATTTCAATTCCACTCTTTCATCATTTGGATCATAATATGCCTTTTGGCCTTCAGCTACTGGCGGCTCACTTCGATGAGCTATCTTTGCTGTCTTTTAGCCACAATAATTTAGCAGAATAAGCGTTTATTGAAGCTATAAAAATCTTCCTAATTAGGAATTTTATTAACCCGTTATAAAATTTTATTAGTAATGATTAATAAAAGAATGGTTTTAAAGTCTTATGGTCTTCTTTTTTTATTTACTGGAATTAAGACAGTTTCTTTTGCACAAATAAGTCCTTTAGTGGTTGCACCCGTTGTGGCCAGTACAGAAGCTACTAAAAGAGCAGATCCCAAGAGTGGTTTCAAGAATTTGGTAGAAAATGTATCGGCAACTGCTACCACAAAGTCAGTTGCATTAAGTGGTATCAATATAGAACACCTTAATCCTCAAGCATTAAGCTTTGTAGAGGATTATATCGGCAAACATAGTTCCGATCTAAAACAATTGCAAAGCTGGGGCAAACCTTATTTCGATATGATGGACGAGGTGCTTACACAAAATAATATTCCCACCCAACTTAAGTATCTCGCAGTCATTGAATCAAATCTGAAAGCCTCTGCTGTATCTTGGGCTGGAGCCGTTGGACCCTGGCAATTTATGCCAGCAACCGCCAGAACCTTAGGGCTAAATGTGGGTAGGGGACAGGATGAAAGAAGAGATTATTTGAAAAGTACAAAGGCTGCTGCAAAATACCTGAATTATCTTTATGATATTTATGAAGACTGGCTCCTGGTAGTGGCTGCCTACAATTGTGGTCCGGGACGTGTGAATTCTGCAATTGCAAGATCTGGAAGTAGCAATTTTTGGAAATTGCAAAACTACCTGCCCACAGAAAGTCGCAATCATGTGAAGAAGTTTATTGCTACTCATCATATTATGGAAGGTGAAGGCGGAGTGGCTACTGTAACCAGGGATAAAGCACTTGAGATGATGAAGACAGTTACTGATGAAACCACACATATAAATGTAAAAGTTCAAACCATCAGTGGTCGATATTTTTCCACTGCTATCGCAAAATACCTCGACATGGAAATGTCTGCATTTAATAAACTGAACCCTAATTTAGACAAGATATTAGGAGGGAACAGTACCTATCAGCTTAAGCTACCCGAAGAAAAAATGCAAGAGTTTTTATCCAAAAAGAATGAAATGCTGAATGAGTCCATTCAAATGCTGATAAATCCGGAATACAGGAATTAATGAATGATCAAGTATTTTTTTGGTTGATAGAAATCATTTTTCTTTTGACTTGAACTGTTTAGAATCAATTTATTAATCAATGAATTTGTTTAAAATTTTATTTTGAGAATGTAATTTAAGCTGTATCAGAGATCATTTGAATAATGCGTTGTTTATTAATTTTTTCAGGAGAAATGGTGCCATCCAATTGCATAGTTGACATATCCAGTAAGCATTTTTAAAAGAACCGTACTTACTCCATTTATTGAAGTATTAAGAGATGTGCTGCCATTTTTCTTTTCCCGAAGGATAATATTCACTTACCACTACCTCTCGCCATTGGCAGCCTGTTTTCATTCGTTTTAAAATAAGCAGAACTACTTTTACTAAATCTATCTTAGGCTTAAAGCCTATTTTGCCTTTGCTTAATTGCGCTAAAATCCAAACACGTACCTTACCTTGGTTTATGAGTCCCAGAATTATTCGTTTTTATTTCCAAAACAAAAATTCTTAATTTCTGGAACTTTCTTTCATAAAACAGTTTAAACAAGTTCATAGATTAAGCGTAGTATTGGAATGCCGAAAAGGTGAAACAATCAAGTAAAATAATTGCCTTGTTTTTTTCCTATTTGTAAAAGTTCAAACAACATTGTTTCAAAATTAGACTGCATCTTAATTTTTGTGTTATTTCTTCAGTATCTATTTCTTTCGGGCAATCATTCAACTTTTTCCACCACAATCATTCCTTTGTTTTTCATTTTTGCGAAGATCGAGTTCCATCTCGGGATTTTAAGCACAAAGGGTTTCGAAAAGTGATAGAGCAAAATACCAAAGGTCAATAAGATTCCAAACATTGTAACCATTCCAAAAATTTCTTTACCGGCAAGCAATAAGGATTGAAGGTACACTTTACCGTAAAGCATCCCGGAGGCGGCTTGTGCTGCTTCAAGGGTGGAGGCACCTGCTTTTATTGCTACAGATTGTATCTGATTGACTGTGGCACTGGCGGAAACTGCGTCCATTTTGGAGGCAGATTTCGAAATGTAATCCAATACCAAATCGTGTGACCAATGCCCAATGAAAGCCGAAAACAGTATTCCCCCTAGTACATTTCGGGCAATGGCTACTATAAATAAAGCCTGTGGAAATAATTCAAAAGAAACATTTTTCATCATATATTTTGCTACTCCCACGTATATCAACACATTGCCTAAACCTCTGAAAAAATAAGGAAAATAGAAAATCGACTCATTCGCCAACGCACTGAATGAAAAGTACAATAGCCCATGATAAATTGTGACCGAAGCAAAACCCAAAGCAAAAAGGATATTAAATGAACCATTGATTTTTAGAAACCAATAATAACAGAAAATACCACCTACAAGGACCCCTCCTAATATATACAAATTGAGAGAGACCGAATGTAAATCATCTAGCTTTACTATTGCCGATGTAATTGGTGTAAGAATACTACCGCTGGTATTGAGAAATATTTGTAAGAACAAAATCAACACAATGGAAATGCTTATATTTCTAAACCCAAAAACTTTTGGCAGTATAAAAGCTCTTTTTTTATTCCGTGTTCTTATCAAAACCAAGAGTAAGAAAATGCCTGCAAGCAGGGATGCCAGAATTATTTTTTTGGAGTGAAACCAATCAAGTGTCTGGCCAAAAATGAAAATGTAAGTAAGCACGGCAAATAGTACCGTCCAGTTTAAAATCCCTAACCAATCTATTCCAAAAAGAGGCAGTGGTTTCATAAATCGGAATGGGCGCATCAGCATCAAGCCAAACAGTATTTGTACACTTAAAACAATAGCCATCAAGTAGTACATCAATTTCCAATCAGCAATTTCGGACAGATAAACTGCTACGAAACCAGAAAGTTGAACACAAACCAGGACTATGGTATAAACTACAGAAAAGAAAACGCCAAAATCTCTACTAGGGGTAATGATGAGCTGAATACTGCTCAAGCACTCAAAAGTGCCTATCATTTTGAAAAACCCCATTACAAAACCTGCTATTATAAGCACTGACATAGATTTTGTATGAAGACAGATGAGCAATGAAATTAAAACAATAAGCGTACTGCCAATCAGCGTTTGTTGGGAAGTGAACCGAAATTTAAATCGAAATAGCAAGGGAAATGCCATTGTCATACCCAACATAGAAGCCTGAAATGCAAACAACAAATCTTCTTTATAAAGTTGTTCAGATCCGACCACATCGCCCATTAAAGACAAATAGGTGGGCGACGAGAACTGAAATGCTAATGCAAAAAGTAGCAATAAAATAAATCTTAAAGAATCTGGCACCCAGTCTTTGAATGCCATAATTCTATATTTTGATTGTGGGTGCATCTTGCTTAGTTTAAATGTATTACAGCGTTCATTCCGGCCTTTAGTTTGTCATAGATTGCTGCATCCATAGTATTAGAAAATACAATACGAACAGGAATTCTTTGTTGCACCTTCACGAAATTTCCGGTTGCATTATCCGTAGGCACCAAAGAGAAAACTGACCCGGTAGCCGAAGCTGTGTTTTCTACTGTACCTGTCAATACCGTATTGGGAAGGGCATCAATCTTAATTTTTACTGTTTGTCCCTGTTTTACCGAAGCCAATTGTTTTTCTTTGAAATTGGCCGTAATCCATTTGTTGCTGTTATCTACCACCGTTGCCAGTTGCTGACCTTGTTGTACTAATGATCCTTCAAGAATATTTTTTCTACCCATTTGACCATCGCAGGGAGCAACAACTATCGTATATCTTAAGTTCAGTTCTGCAATAGCCAATTGTGCTTTCGCTCTTTTTATTGCGGCTTCGTTTACATGAACACGGGCACCTACTTCGTTTACAGAAAGGTTAGCGCCCTGTTTTGCACTTTCCAAAGCCACGACTCTTGCTTTCAGGGCATCGTATTCGGATTTTACCTGATCAAATTGTTGTTGCGTAACCGACTCTTCCTGTAAAAGTTTTTTATAACGGGAATAGTTTTTTTCGGCATTCCATAGTCGAGCTTTCGTTTCTTCGATGTTGGCATCCGAAACATTTACCGAATTTTGTGCTGTATTTACTGAGGAATTTGTAACAGTTTTTCCAGCTACGGCATCCATCAGCCCGGCTTCTGCCAATTCTTTTTGAGCCAGATAGTCGGTATTGTCGATGATCACCAAAGTATCTCCTTTTTTAACTTTCTGAAATTCGGTAAATCGAACTTCCTGAATGTATCCGCCCACACGGGCATTCACAGGAGAAATTAATTGCTGTACCTGGGCATCGTCGGTATAAGATGCTGTATTAAAATTGAAAAAATGGTTAAGGCCGTAAACGACTACTCCGATGGCTACTGCTCCTATTCCCCAGGCAACTATTTTGCTGGATAAATTGTTTTTTGTTGTTGTATTGCTCATTATTTTAAATTTCCTGTTGTTTTTAATATTTGATAATAACTAAAAGTGATTTGGGTTTTGGCTTGTTCCAGTCTCAATTGACTGGTTAGCAGACTGTTGCTGGCATCCATCAGATCAGTGATTAATGCCATTTGTTCTTGGTAGCTGTTTGACACACGACGGTAGTTTTCATGAGCCAATTCATTTTCTTTTTCAATCGACACCTGTTGGTCTTTTGCTTCCTGAAAATTTACAAAAGATTCATGTACCGCCTGATTGATGTGTTCTTTTGAAATCCTGTCGGCAGTTTTTGCCTCCATCAACTGAATATTGGCTTTTTGCTTTTTGTGTTTATTGTTGTACAAACTACCAAGGTTATAGTTAATCTTTATGCCTGCAGTGAAAATGTTGGCATAAAGATCCAACGCTGGTATGTCGTAAATAAACGGGCGATTGAGATTGTTTGCAGCATAAAGAGATACCTGTGGCAATTGATTTGCTTTCACCATTTTTATATTCTTTTCCGCAAGTTGAATTTGCAGTGCACTTATTTTATTTTCTGGATTATTTGTTGATGCTTCCAATTTTAAACGCTCCATATTTTGAGGATGTTCTCCCTGCATAATATCTGGATTTAATGGTTTCACCGGAAAAATGATGGTGGAATCAGGAAGATTTAATGCTTCTATCATGCGGTGGTTCCAGATCTTAATTCGGTTGTTGAGTTTCAATAAAGCCAGCTCAAAATTGGCTACCAACAATTCATTTCTCACATAATCACTTTTTAGCACCAAACCTGCTTTGTATCTGTTTTCAATTTTTTTCAATAGGGCTTTACTTTGTTGGATATTACTTTCATAGACCTTTCTTTGCTGCATCATCGTATGGAGGTCGAGCAGGTAGCCCGCTAAAATAAGTTTCACACCCTGTGCAGATTTTTCGTAGTTGATATGTGAAATTTCTTCCTGAATTTTCGACATAGAGATGGCATTGTTGATCTTTCCGCCAGAGTAGAGCAGATAGGCTGCCTGAATGCTGAAGCTGTTGGAAAAATGTGGCATGTCATACCATCCATCGGGCATGCCGCTGTTTAAACCAATAATTCCAATATTGGAAATATATCCTAGGGACAAGTCGGTTTCCAACATAGGCAGTTTGGCTGTTTTGGTGTCTGCTGTTTGGGCAGCACTTTCGTCTATTGCCAGTTTGGATAATTGTAACTGGGTACTTTGTTTTTCAGCCAGTTCAAAAAGCTCTCGTGTACCGATACGCAAAGTGTCGTTTTGAGCTTGAATTTTTGTGCTGATAAAGATCAAAAATAAGAACACTAAAGAACTGGCTATTTGTCTGTTTATCATCTTTTCTTAATATTTTATGCAAAATAACGGCAGTAAAATGAAGAAAAGAATAGCAGAAAGCCATTCGAATATGTCTAAAAGTTAGTTTTCTTGATGACGGTATTGCAAAGGAGAATGGCCCGTATATTTTTTAAAAAAATGGCTGAAATGAAACTGATCGGAAAAGTTAAGCTGTTCGGCAATATTCCCAATGGTATTTTTTGGATGATCCAACAGAACTTTGGCTTCCATTACTACCATTTCGGTAATAAAATCCCTCGCCGACTTGCCGGTTTTTTTTCGAAGTATTTGGGTGAGGTATTTGGGATTCACATTTAGCTTTTGTGCATAGAAATGGACTTCCCTATTCTCTTTAAACGATTTGGGCAACAGGGTGAGAAATCTATACACTAAGTCTTTTTGGTAGATGGATTTAATTTGTTTTTCCTCTGTTTCCGTGAAGGATATCAAATGCAAAATAATTGCTTGAAACAGAAGTACTATGATGGATTGCTGGGTTTTCGTATTTTCGGAATGCTTTAGTTTTTCTTGAATTAATTCAATGGTGGAAATAGTAAAGTGGGCGTCTTTCCCTGAAAGGGATAACTTGGTACATACTTCACTGTCAAAAAATGAAAAAAGCTGTAACTGTTTTTGAAAAAATCCTGAATCAAAAAGATATTGCGGTGTAAATAAAAGTGCAAAATATTCCACTTTATTCTGAAAACTAAATTGTTTAATGGCAGAAGGAGGAATGATGATCAAATCGTTTTCTGCGAGTTCGTATTTAAATAAATTGATGTTGAGATTCAGTTTCCCTTTTGTTACTATAATTACTGAAAAATGTTGAGATCTAAAGAATTTACTTTCTATTGAATGATTCTGATTTTCGTAAGCATTGTGCAAGACCGCAATTCCTTCTACCTGATGTTGAATTTGCAGATTGGAAAGAATTTCTGAAAGTTCCAGGGTAAGTAAATTTTCCGGGGTCATAATTGCAAAGTAAATGGTTCAGTAAAGTTAAACAAAGGACTGTATTGAATTTGCAATGAATTTGAAGGTGGACACCATTTAATGAAATGAACCACTGTTTTTTATAGCGTTTCCTTTGAGCTGAATACAGAAAGTGCCAGCAAGACAATATCCGTTCAGCGTGGAAGGTCGAAATATTGAATCTAATCCACCTGTTTCAAATAACTGGCTACATATTCTTTGGGTGATTTTTTTACTACACTTTTAAACACCCTGTTGAAGTTGGTGATGCTGTTAAATCCCGTGTTATAAGCGATAGTGGCAATGGTGTCATTGTTATTTTCCATCAGTTGTTTGCAGGCTTCGTTTATGCGAACCTGGTTCACAAATCCTACAAGTGTATTGTGCGTGTGTTTTTTAAAATACCTGCAAAAAGCCTGAGGTGTCATAAATGCTAGTTTGGCTACTTCCTCCAGAGATATTTGTTCTTTATAATTTTTAAGAATAAAGTTGTAAATACTGGCAATTCGCAATCCATCTCTTTCATCTACCTGAACTATTTCAGCACTTGTGGTTAGGGGTTCTAAATGTTTTAAGGACAATAGCAATTTGAACAGCAGAATAAAGTTCAGGACCCTGTCTAATGTCTTTGAGTTTTTTAATTGCAAAATAATTGCAGAAAGTGCGGATACACTTTCTGATGGAACTTTAAATCCGTTCTGATGCTTATGCACAAAGGCTTTCAGCCGTTCCATTTCTGGTAAAGAAAAGAAGGGAGCTAGCTGTGTCTCCATATTGAAAAAAATATCAATGGAGTGAATTTTGTTTTTGGATTTATTTTTTCCAGTACTTTGATTGCTTTTAAAAACATGAGCTTGCCTGGCTCCAATCCAAAAAATTTCATTGTTCCTAAAATGATGCAAACTGTTGCCCGCCACCAAAGTACCTTCTCCTTCGATGATCCATTTTAGTTGTATTTCATTGTGCCGGTGTAAGTGTGGGTAAAAAAGTAGTTGTTTTTCCTCCTTTGTAATGATGAAATTATGAGCTACTATAGGCAATGTAAATTCAAGGACTTTCATACAATATAACTATTGTTGATTTTACAAATGTGGATTAATAAGGTAGAAAATTACACTATTTTGCGTTCATAGTTAGGAAATTCTTTATTTGGGGTTAAAATAGTGCAATAACCGATTAATTAACTGGTATTCTTTATCACCACCAAAAAATACCTTTGTACTCAATAAATACTTTAATTATGGCAATAAATTGGAAAGGCGTTTTTCCGGCGCTAACAACAAAATTTGACAGTCAGGATCAATTGGATCTGGCAGCGTTTGAAACCAACCTGAATGCACAGCTGGCTGCTGGTGTGAATGGTGTAATTCTGGGAGGAACTCTGGGTGAAGCCAGTGTGCTCACTCTGGAAGAAAAAGAAGTGCTGGTGAAGTTTTGCATCGAAAAAATTGATGGTAAAGTGCCGGTAGTCATGAATATTGCCGAAGGCTCCACCCGCGAAGCCGTGAAGCAAGCCAAATTGGCAAAGGAGTGGGGCGCATCCGGTCTGATGTTGTTGCCTCCAATGCGTTATAAAAGTGATCACCGCGAAACAGTTGCTTATTTTAAATCTGTAGCTGCCGCTACTGATTTACCTATTATTTTATATAATAATCCTGTGGATTATAAAATTGAAATTACTTTAGAAATGTTTGATGAATTGGTGGATGTTCCCACTATTCAGGCAGTTAAAGAATCTACCAGAGATGTAACCAATGTTACCCGAATGATTAATCGTTTTGGCGATAGGTTTAAAATATTGTGTGGGGTGGATACGCTGGCACTGGAAGAAATGTTGCTTGGCGCAAATGGCTGGGTGGCAGGGTTGGTATGCGCATTCCCCGCAGAAACAGTGGCTATTTATAAATTAGTGAAGGCGGGCCGGATACAAGAAGCGATAGTTATCTATCGTTGGTTCATGCCAGTGCTTGAGTTAGATATTCATGCAAAGCTTGTTCAATACATTAAACTTGCCGAAACGAAAACTGGTATTGGCACCGAGTATGTTCGTGAGCCACGGCTTACTCTTATCGGTAAAGAAAGAGAACAAGTATTGGAGATCATCAACAATGCATTGGCCGCACGTCAGGTTTTACCAGAATATCTTTCTTTAGAAGAAAAAGCATTTGCAGTTTAAAATATTTACTATGCAGGAAACATTAAGTGAAAAAGCATTTGATACGGAGGTTCATATTGATGAAGTGATGCAACAATCATTGGCTTCATTTCAGGGGTATAAAAAATTAACGCAGTACCAAAGGGCAGATTTTTTAGAAACAATAGCTGCCGAAATTGAAAAGCTAAGAGAACAGTTGGTGGATGTGGCGCATCAGGAAACCAATCTCCCCATTGGTAGGTTAAATGGAGAAATTACACGTACCACAAGCCAGCTAACGATGTTTGCTGACTTGATCAAAGAGGGAAGCTGGGTGGAAGCCTGCATTGATACGGCTGATATTTCACGCACGCCTCCAAAGCCTGACATTAGAAGAATGCTTATGCCGGTTGGCCCAGTAATTGTGTTTGGTGCCAGCAATTTTCCTTTTGCATTTTCCACAGCCGGTGGCGATACTGCCAGTGCATTGGCCTCAGGTTCAAGCGTAGTAATAAAGGGACATTCAGCACATGCAAAAACATCTGAACTTGTTTTTACTGCCATTCAAAAAGCAATAGAAATTTCTGGTGTTCCACCGTATACTGTTCAGCACGTTTTAGGAAAAGGCAATACAGTCGGAAAAGCATTGGTGATGCATCCAGGTACAAAAGGTGTAGGTTTCACCGGTTCTTTTGCAGGTGGTAAGGCGTTGGTAGATTATGCCAATCAACGTGAAATTCCTGTTCCGGTTTTTGCTGAAATGAGCAGCATCAATCCAGTTGTTTTTTATCCGGATACTTTAACCAAAAATGCAGCACAGTTAGCAGCTCAATTTGCCGGATCCATCACATTGGGTGCGGGACAATTCTGTACAAATCCGGGATTGTTATTAGGATTGAAAAGCGAAACGTTTGATCAATTTCTGACACAGCTTGGTGAAGAGATTTCTAAAGTGCTACCACAAAAAATGTTGCACAGTGGCATCTGCGCTTCTTTCAATAAAGGATTGACCGAGATGCTGGAACAACAAGGGTTACAGGTGATGGCACAGTCTGCAAAGGAAGCCGAAGATATGGAAGCCCCTGCATTGCTGGCATCCGTTTCTGCATCAGATTTTCTTAGCAATAAAAATTTTGTGGAAGAAATATTTGGGCCTTTTTCTCTGGCTGTAATCTGTGAAGATAAAGCACAGTTGATAGCGTGTTTGCAAAGCTTGAAAGGCCAGCTTACTACTTCCATTATTGCAACTGAAAAAGATGTGGAAGAGTATGCCGATGTTATAGACATACAACAATCACTTGCAGGAAGAGTTTTATTGAACAATGCACCTACCGGTGTGGAAGTGTGTGCCGCCATGGTGCATGGTGGTCCATTCCCGGCTACCACCGATGCAAGGTTTACTTCTGTTGGCACTGGAGCCATCAAACGTTGGGTGAGGCCGGTAGCATTGCAAAATTTTAGTGATACTATGTTGCCGGATGGGCTAAAGGATGATAACCCATTAAATATTTTGCGACTGCTAAATAATGTGTATACTAGAGATAAGGTGTAATCAGAGAATAGCTTTCTATTATTTTTTTTAAAGAGAAATAATTTTGCGGGATTAATTTTTTATGGTATCAACTGAGAATATATGGCATCAGTATTGCCACGCTCGGTTCAAGGTTCCGATTATATGGCATCTGTAAAGTGGCGGAATATTCTGAGCTTGCCGAAGGAACGCACACTTGAACAGTGGAATATATAGTGGCCTACATGTACTTAAATATTTAATGTTCCGTATTTTTTTTATTGAATATATCTAATGCTAGGGTGTACGAACTCCAAAATGATAATGTAAATGAAGAAAACTTTTTTCTGTATTGATGCCCACACCTGTGGCAACCCAGTTCGATTGGTAGCTGGTGGCGGACCTGTATTGCAGGGAAACAACATGAGTGAGAAGCGTCAGCATTTTTTGAAAGAGTATGACTGGATTAGAAAAGGCCTGATGTTTGAACCACGAGGGCACGATATGATGAGTGGTAGCATTCTATACCCACCACACAGTCCGGAAAATGATGTAGCGGTGTTGTTTATTGAAACAAGTGGTTGTTTACCCATGTGCGGACATGGGACAATTGGTACCATTACCATAGCCATAGAAGAAGGCTTGATACAACCGAAGACTCCAGGGGTAGTGCGCATGGAAGCTCCGGCTGGCCTGGTTTTGATCAGCTACACACAGGAAGGAAAAAAGGTAAAATCGGTGAAGCTGGTGAATGTGCCTTCTTACTTGGCTGCTGAGAATATAGAAGTGGAATGTCCAGATTTGGGTATGTTGAAAGTGGATGTAAGTTATGGTGGAAATTTTTATGCCATTGTGGATGTGCAGGAGAAATTTAAAGGGTTGCAACATTATAGTGCCGATCAATTGATAAGCTGGAGCAGGGTGATGCGCAAAAGAATTAACGAGAGTCATTCCTTTGTACACCCGGATAACCCAACCATCAACGGTTGTTCTCATATTCTTTGGACAGGAGATGTGCTGGATAAATCTTCTACTGCACGCAATGCCGTTTTTTATGGCGACAAAGCCATTGATCGTTCGCCTTGTGGTACCGGCACTTCAGCACGCATGGCACAATGGTATGCAAAAGGGCTCTTGAAAAAAGGGGATCAATTTGTTCATGAAAGCATCATTGGCTCCAGGTTCACAGGCACGATAGAAGAAGAATTGATGGTAGGAGATAAGCCTGCCATTCGCCCCGGTATTGAAGGCTGGGCAAGGATTTACGGATATAACACCATCACAATAGATCCTGAAGATGATCCTTATGCGTATGGGTTTCAGGTATTGTAAATGGGAAATAGAGTAGTTAATAATCATATCTATTTTTTGGGATTTACGGTTCTTAAATCTGCTTAAGAACAATCGATGATATAAGCGGGGAACGTCAAAAATTTATTTCAATAAGCTATCTACACTAACTATTTTTTAAGGATGAATTTCATCAGATATTTTTTTCAGGTAGGGTTGTTTCTTTTCACTTTGACAGCAGAAGCACAAAATGAAGCCACTATCACTATTGATGCATCAAAAAAAAAGGCACCGGTTTCGCCAGATTTGCATGGAATATTTTTTGAAGAAATTAGTCATGGCGGTGAAGGTGGACTTTATGCAGAGCTGATCCAGAATCGAGGTTTTGAAGAAGCTAATATCCCTCCAGGAATGAAGCTGAAAAATGGCTTTATATTACCGCCCAATACACCTGGTTTCACGTTGCCCAATCATGAGGTGAGCAACTGGAAATTGCCCTGGGAAATACAAAGTGAATATCCTGCATGGAGCAGCAAAGCCAATGGCAGTGCCGCTTTTGAAATTTCAAGAACCAGTTTATTGCCGCTAAGTACTGCATCACCCCATTCATTAAGAGTGGAGATTTCTAAGGCCGATAGTAAGAATACAGTTGAAATTGTGAATGAAGGTTTTTGGGGTATCCATGTAGTGAAAGAGGATTCATACAAATTGAACTTTCATTTTCGTAGTAGCAATTACAAAGGAACTATAACCGCACAATTAAAGGGTGATGACGGTAAGGTGTTGGCTACTCAAATTATTTCATCAACCTCCAATGCTGGGTGGAAAAAATATAGTACAGTTCTTAAAGCTAAAGCATCAGGCAGCAAGGCCACTTTTGTGCTTTCATTGAATGGAACTGGAACAATCTGGTTAGATATGGTGTCATTGTTTCCTTCAAAAACATTTAAAAACAGAACTAATGGATTGAGGCAGGATCTGGCTCAGTATATTGCTGATTTGAAACCAGCCTTCATTCGCTGGCCAGGTGGTTGTTTTGTGGAGGGGATCACCATAGAGTCTGCACCCGATTGGAAATATACTGTCGGGCCAATTGAAAAAAGAGTGGAGACTTATAGCCCCTGGGGTTATTACACCAGCAATGGTTTTGGTTATCATGAATATTTGCAGTATTGCGAAGATATAGGCGCAGCAGCATTGTATGTATTTAATGCTGGCGTTTCCTGCGAATATCGTAGTGGTACTTTTGCCTCCGACGATAGTTTGCAAATATATATACAAAGCGCACTGGATGCTATTGAGTATGCCATTGGGCCGATTACCAGCAAATGGGGTAAACAACGTGCCGTCAATGGCCATCCCAAACCTTTTCCTTTGAAGTATGTGGAAGTGGGCAATGAACAAAGTGGCCCCCGATATGCTGAACGATACAATAAATTTTATGATGCTATAAAAGCCAAGTACCCAAAAATGATTATCATGGCCAGCATGGGCATTGGGGACGTGAATGAATATACCGCCAGGCAAATGCGCCATATAGATTATGTGGATGAACATGCCTATAAGCCAGCAGGCTGGGCTTTTACACATTATGATCATTTTGATAAATATCCACGAGGCAAATGGGACATGTATGTGGGGGAGTATGCCACCAATGCAGGAGTAGGAAATGGCAACATGGAAGCATCATTGAGCGATGCCGTCTATATTATGGCAATGGAGAAAAACAGCGATCTGGTAAAGATGAGTAGTTATGCGCCTTTGCTTGTGAATGTGAACGATGTGGATTGGCCTGTTAATCTCATTCATTTTGATCATGCAAAAAGTTTTGCACGCATATCTTACTACGCTATTAAAATGTTTAATGAAAACAAGCCAACTCATAATCTAGCAACTGAAGTAAAAGTCTTTCAGCCCAAAATTAAACAACCAAAATTTACTGGGGGTATTGGGTTGGCTACATGGGATACAAAAACAACCTATAAGAATATCGAAGTCATTCAGGATGGGAAGATTATGTATAAAAGTGATTTTATCAATCATGGTGGCGATTGGGACAAGCTCATTGGCCAATGGCAAACAAAGGATAGTGCCTTTTCTCAAACCGCTTATGGTGCCCAAACCTTTGCTATGCTTAAGGCTAGTAGTTTTGATACTTATACATTAAGATTGAAAGCTAAAAAGGACGAGGGGTATAATGCTTTTATCATTCCGTTTGCTGTAAAAGATAGCAAAACATTTTACCGGGCACATATTGGAGCTTGGGTGAATAAGATTGGTGTTTTTGAAAAGGTGACAAAGGGTTATGAGGTAAGTAATATCTCCGCTGCGGTTCAATTGGCGGATACCATTCAATCTGGTAAATGGTATGATATCGAGTTGCAGGTAGGACTGGATACTGTCAGATGCTATTTGAATGGCAAACTATTAATGAGTTATTCAGAACCGGATAAGTTTTTTGCTATCTCTGGTAAAGATGAAGCTAGCGGTGATATCATTATAAAAATGGTGAATGCGTATAGCAAAGAAATGCCTGTGCATATTGATTTAATGAATAGTAGTCCCCGCCCAACCACTGCCAGTTTAGTCTCTCTTTCTACTCCACAACTTACTGATGAAAATTCTTTTCAACAACCTAGCCGATTTGTCCCGATAACGAGTGATGTAAAACTAGATAGTCAAAATTCATCCATCCGGATAAAACCTTATTCAATAAATGTGTTGAGGATCAAATCCGCCAAGTAAACAAAGGAATGTTGATTCTATTGAACCAGCATCTCGAAGCCGTTTTTTTAACACTAGAAAAATTTCTATATCATAGCATCTATCAGTAATTATTTTTTACCGAGCCAGCTACTTAAAATTCTTGCCTGCAATACCCATGGTTTGAAAAAGGGACGAATTGAAAATAGATTTTCTGTGGTATCAATTTCAAGTACACCAAATTTCAAGTACTTTGATTAAATACTTCACCACTAAAACTATTGACGGATGAGGTTAGGTGTTCAATACCCCATTGGCAGGCCCAATGCCAAGAAAAGTGTATTGTTTGTAAAGAAAATCCCCCATGATTTTAATACCGGTTTCAACAATGAGTTTCAATTCCTTCATCAGGACTACTTTATCGAATGCTCCTGCATTATAAGCTATAAAACGATGTGGAATTTTGTTTACCATAAAGGGCGGAAATTCTTCAAGATTACCAGCCAGTTTACCACAGTCAAAGAGCATATCAAAATCAGGTGCAAAAGATGTGTCAGGAGTAATTGAATCCAGACCAGAGGCAACTCAGTTCCAGTTTGAAGTGCAAGATTTGAATGAGCCAGAATTGAAAGAAGTATTATTAAATTGACAAGAAAAATTTTCTTTGAGGCAAGATGGGGAAAATCAGGATTATATTATGGAAGTATTTTATTCAAACCTTTACCAGATTTAAATTTCTTATTAATAATTTACTATGCACGGTTAATATTTGGTAAGCATGTTTAATTGTTAGATTCTATCTTAGCCTCCAAAATTTATTATAGTATGTCATATTGGTATCAATTGGTTTTTAGTGTCAGTTTTTTCTGTTTTGTGTTGAAGGCTACAGGACAGCAACTTCAACCCTATCAACCAACTCCTGCCGAAATAGCAGAACGCTATAAGGCATCTACCAACAGAGATGGTGTAGCCAAAAATACAATTTTCAAAACTAGTGTACAGGCTCGCTGGATTAGGAAAGGTACTGCTTTCTGGTATGCAAATAGACTAAAAGATAGTATGATGGAGTATCTGCTGGTGCATGCGGCATCTGGTAAAAAATCTCCTTTATTCATTGTAGAAAAACTCGCAGCTGAATTGAGTAAAGCAACAGGAACTACTATAGATCCCAGACGACTATTTTTGGAAGGCTTATCACTCAATGAGGCAGGAACACTTGGAAGTTTTGGTTTTAATAAAAAATTTTTCCAGTACGAAATCAGCAAAAACAAACTATATACTATTGAGGCTCTTCCCAAAAACGAATTACCCGATAGACGCAGATTTAACCGAAGACGATCCTTCTGGGAAAACTATCAAACAGGCAGTCTTTCCCCAGATAAAAAATACACAGCGTATATAAAAAATCACAATGTTTTTATACAACCAGTAGGTGATAGTGCCGCAGCTATCCAATATACACAGAATGGATCTGAAGGACATCCTTATGGTTCTCTAGCCTGGAGTCCGGATAGTAAAAATCTGGTTGGTTATCATATTCGACCTGTAGTTGATTCAAATAATTATCATATTGTAACTTCTGTACCTGGCACCACTCGGGGTCAGTTAAAATCCTATGCCTACAAACAACCGGGAGATCCTTTTACCACTTACGAAATGTTTGTGTTTTCTGTGCCCAAAAGAAATTCAATAAAGGTAAATACACCCATCAGGGATTTTTATGACGCACCTTATTTATTCTGGACTAAAGACCGTACTCATTTCTATTATGAAAAAATAGATCGGGGTCATCAAAGATATCGATTGATAGAAGTGAATGTGGCCAATGGCCAGACCAGAAACATCCTTGATGAGCAAACAAAAACATTTATTTATGACGATCGCATTTTTACTCAATATCTTGCTGAAACCAGTGAATTTATTCATACCTCTGAGGAAAATGGCTGGCAGCATATTTATCTGATTGATGCAGTAAATGGAAAACAGAAGAATCAGATTACTATAGGTAATTATGTAGTAAAAAATGTGGACAGTATAGATGCCGTAAAGCGTCAGATTTGGTTTTCTGCTAGGGGGGTGAACGAAGGGGAAGATGTCTATCATACCCATTATTTTCGAATTGATTTTGATGGTAAAAACCTGGTTGATTTAACACCGGAGTTAGCGGATCATTCTATCAGTTTTTCCCCGGATAAGAAATATTATTTGGATACTTATTCTACTTTAAATACGGCACCGCAAACGGTACTTCGGCTTACAGCTACCGGGAAAAAAATTGCGGATATAGAAAGGGCAGATATCAGTGCCTATCTGAGTGTAGTAAAAAGATTGCCAACTCGTTTTGTAGCCAAAGGTCGGGATGGTACAACAGATATTTATGGTGCAGTATTTCTTCCTACGGAGTTCGATTCTTCCATGCGATATCCTATTGTAGAAAATATTTATGCAGGCCCACAGGATTCTTATGTGCCGGTAGGTTTTATGCCCTACAGGGGTGAGATGCAAAGTCTGGCTGATCTTGGTTTTATAGTAGTGCAGATAGATGGAATGGGCACCGCCAATCGAAGCAAAGCTTTTCATGATGTTTGTTGGCAAAACCTTGCTGACGCAGGATTTCCGGATCGTATTTTGTGGATGAAGGCATTAGCTGCAAAGTATCCTTTTGCCGATACCACCAGAGTAGGCTTGTATGGTACCTCGGCCGGTGGGCAAAATGCTTTGGGTGCTTTACTCTTCCATCCGGAGTGGTACAAGGCAGCAGTAGCCAGTTGTGGTTGTCATGATAATCGGGTGGATAAACAATGGTGGAATGAACAATGGATGGGCTATCCTATGGGGCCCTGGTATGCTGAACAAAGCAATGTTACCCACGCCGCAAAACTTAAAGGAGCTTTACTGTTAATGGTGGGAGAGGAGGATGATAATGTACCACCCGAATCTACTTACCGAGTGGCAGATGCATTAATAAAGGCCAATAAAACTTTTGAGTTTTTGCCTTTGCCAGGCATGAAACATACCAATGGTGGTGCTTATGGTGAAATGCGGAGGAAAGATTTTTTTGTCAGGCACTTATTTAAAGCGCAACCCATAGATCGAAATGCTCTCTAAAACATCATGAGAGGAAATAAATATTTGATTCAAAAAATTTGCTTACGGAATAATTCATACCTGTTATGTCCTCAATAAAAATTCTGACAAAGATTTTAATCAGTTTCAGCGGCTCCTTTTTAATGGCCGTGCAAACCATCGCCCAGCCTCTGCCAGAGCCACCCTTGTATCAGCATACCAGCGAGGTGAATAATGTGATGGTTCGCTTCTATGCCGACTATGGTAATCTATCCCGCTTCTATACAATAGAAAACTCACCAGAAAGAAGACAAAAATTACTGACTATAGTAAATAGCTATTTGGATAATTTAAAGGAGTTAGACTTTGACAAACTTAATACAGGAACTCAAGTTGACTATATTCTTTTTCATAGAGATCTGAAAGAGATGCAGTATCAGTTAAATAAAGAAGCAGTAGAATATGAAGCAACTAAAAAGTGGTTTCCTTTTGCAGATAGTATGTATGTCTATGAAAAATTGAGAAGAAGAGGAGCAAAACTTGATGCAGAAAAACTGGCTACAGACCTGACCCGTTGGAATAAACTAATTCAATCACTTCAGGAAAAATTAAAACAGGAGCTGTCCCTTGATTTTTATTTGGCTGCCAGAGCCAGGGGGATCGCTAACGGATTGCGAAAAGCATTAAAAAGTATTCATGATTTTTACAATGGTTATGACCCTTTGTTTACCTGGTGGATACCACAACCTTATGCAACAGCAGATAGCCTGCTTTTGTCTTATGGGAATATTTTTAATATTAAAGGTATTGCTGGTGCTTCACAGGTAAAAGATGAAAGCGGCATCAAAGGGAACCCTCTTGGTGAAGAAGAATTGAAGAGACGGCTGAACTACGAAATGATTGCCTATTCACCAGAAGAGTTGATGGCTGTCGCCAAAAAGGAATTTGACTGGTGTCAAAATGAAATGCTGAAGGCCAGCAGGGAAATGGGTTTTGGCGATAACTGGAAAGCTGCTTTGGAAAAGGTAAAACAAAGTTTTGTACCAGTAGGGGAACAACCCACCGCCATGCTTAAGCTTTACAATGAATCAGTGAATTTTATCAAACAAAAAAATCTCATTACAATACCTCCCTTGGCAGAAGAAACATGGAGGATGCGCATGATGACACCAAGGCAACAAAGGGTTAATCCATTTTTTACCGGTGGGGAAGAATTTAGTATTTCCTATCCAACCAATACCATGAGCGATGAGGATAAATTGATGAGTATGCGAGGGAACAATCCACATTTTTCCAGGGCTACTGTACATCATGAATTGTTGGCTGGTCATGCGTTGCAGGAGTTTATCAATGCCCGATATAAAACCTATAGAAATTTCAGGACCTCGTTTTGGCTGGAAGGCTGGTGCCTCTATTGGGAAATGCTGTTGTGGGATCAGGGATTTGCAAAAATACCGGAAGACCGAATTGGAATGTTGTTTTGGCGGATGCATCGTTGTGCAAGAATTATTTTCTCCATCCAGTATCACACAGGCAAATGGACGCCTCAACAATGTATTGATTTTTTGGTGGACAACGTGGGACATGAACGAGCCAATGCCGAAGGTGAGATACGAAGATCCTTTGAGGGCGGGTACGATCCACTGTATCAGATCGGATATATGATGGGAGGATTGCAGATAATGCAATTGAAACGCGAACTGGTTGAGAGTGGTAAAATGACCTATCAACAATTTCATGATGCGTTCATCCAACAAAATATGATGCCCATAGAAATGGAAAGAGCAATTCTGGAAAATATACCTTTGAAAAAAAATTATTCAAGCAATTGGAGGTTTTATAAACTGAAATAATAGAAATGAAAAATGTAGTTGTAATAGGAGGTGGGATCATTGGGTTGAGCAGTGCATTGTATTTAAGACGTGCCGGAAATAACGTGATTGTTATTGACAGAGAAGGCTTTGCCGACAATTGTTCTTATGGTAATATGGGCTATGTATGCCCTAGCCATTTTATACCTATGGCAGCCCCAGGCATTGTGTGGCAGGGGCTGAAGTGGATGTTTAATAGCAGAAGTCCATTTTATGTGCAACCTTCTTTGAATTTGTCTTTAATGGATTGGGGGTTGAAATTTATGCGAAGTGCTACAAAAAAGAATGTTCTGAATGCTGCTATTCCTTTAAAGGAAATTGCTGTTTTTAGTCAGGATGAATATGCATTGTGGGCAAAGACAGACGGATTAGAAATGACATTGGAAAGAAAAGGAATGCTTGAGATTTTTAAAACTGCAAAGGTTGGCGAACATGCTGCACATACGGTAGAAGCAGGTAAAAAGCTTGGTCTGGATATTGAATTAGTAGATGCCAAAGGCCTTCAGCAACTAGAACCTCACACGAAAATCAACGCACTGGGAGCTATCAATTTTAAATGCGATTCGCATTTGTATCCGGATCAATTAATGGCATCCCTAAAGAAGCACCTTCAGTTTATTGGCGTGCAATTGATACATGATGAAGTCATAGGATTTGAAAAATTGGGTAACAAGGTAAATCAGGTATTAACCAAAGGGAAACAAAGTTTCAATACTGATGAAGTGATAGTCGCCACAGGTTCCTGGAGCAGGGAAATTGCCTTAATGCTACAAACAAAAATTCCTCTGATGCCCGGTAGAGGATACTCTTTTACCTTAAACGAACCTAAGGACAAATTAAATCATCCCGCCGTGTTGGTAGAAGGCAGGGTGGCTATCACCCCATTTGAACAGGGTGGAAAAATGCGTTATGGGGGTACTATGGAAGTGGTGAATACCAATACGCCTCCAAGATTTCATCGTGTGGAAGGCATCATAAAAGCAGTAAAGGACTTCCTGCCTGAGTTCAATGTAAGTATGCCTTCTAAAGATAAAATCTGGTACGGCTATCGCCCTACTTCAGCAGATGGATTGCCCTATATCGGCAGAATAAAAAAGTTTAAGAATGTAATAGTGGCCACTGGGCATTCTATGCTGGGACTAAGTTTGGGAGCAGGAACAGGCAAACTGGTAAGCGAGATGGTGAGTGAACAAAAAACCAGCATTGATCTAAGTGCCTTTAATGTGGAAAGGTTCAATTGATGGCAAATACCTGCCAAGAAGTATGGTTAGGTTCTTCAATATTTTGTTTGGAATTAGTCTATACTTTATATGCGATAGGTTCCACCATTTAGTTGCACAATTTGTTCACAGGAACAAAAGCCGTTTGTTTATTTGGTATAATTAGCCAACCTCTTATTAGGGATTGAATAGAATAAACTAACTATTTTAAGATTTCATTCAAAAACAAAAGCGTATGACTCCAGGCTCTTTTTGCCATGAGTTCGTTATACTCTTTTGACTTAGGGTTGGTAAATGTGTGCCCACAATGGGCATAGATAATGATTTGCCAGTCAGCCTTGCCTTCATTCATTTCCTTCACCAGATTGTCTTGATGTTCCCTGGTGACAGATTTGTCTTCTGCTGGATGTTCGATCAATATTTTGGTTTTTAATGCTCCATTTGGTCGGGAGGCATCTTTGTTAAGTCCTCCGTGAATAGACACCACACCTTGTACGGACAATCCGGCTCTGGCTGTTTCCAAAGCTCCGGTACCTCCAAAGCAATAACCGATCACAGCGATTTTATCAGCAGCAACACCCTGCTTTTTAAGTTGGTCTAAAGCAAGTTCTATTCGATGTTGATAGGCTTTGAAATCCTGTCTGTAGAAGCCTGCAATTTTCGAAGCAGTGGAAAAGTCTGTCGGAATATTCCCTTCGCCATAAATATCTGCAATAAAGGCTATGTAACCCTGTTTCTCTAACTCCAAAGCAGCAGTTTTAGATTCCTCGTCAATGCCCATCCAAGCAGGTAGAATCAACACACCTGGTCGATTTTTTCCTGCATTATTTGTTACCAACCCATTTAGTTTTTGATGGCCGTCTTTGTACATCACAGTTTTTAATTCCTGTGCCATGATGCTAGAAAAAGATACTATGAGTATCAAAAGAAGGAGGTAAATCTTTTTCATATTATTTATTTTTCCAAAAAATTCTGATTAGACACGAAAGTTACTATTTATTGGACTAATGAAATGTCCGGGAACTTTTTTCATCTGCGGGAAAGAATATTCCATCTTACTAGCAAAAATTTATATACTATAAATAGGAGCCGATAGATTTTGTACCTAATTAATTTCGGGAGTAGCTAGGTGTATATATGGTGAATTATTAGGCTGATAGAAAAGTAGTCGAAAAATGCATTTTAGTTTTGCACCTTTTCATTGGAGGCCATATCCAGAATATCCAAAAAGTTGTCAGGTGCTGTAATGGAGGTGCTGCTCGCCATTTCTTTTTGCCATTCAGAAATTTGTTCGTTGCAGCTATTGTCTTCACCAGCTATACAGTCAGCCATATTTCCTAATTTTTTAGACATGCGAACAATGTTGCCATCTGGTGTCATGAGGACAATATATCTGTTTTGAAGATCTGCATTTTTTTCACTGGAAATGCTATATACATTGCCTAATTTGGTACTAATGGCTGCCATGGCTTTCTCCTTATGAGAGGACGGACTATTGCTGGCATTATTATGTACCCCACCATTATCGCTTGAAGTGATTTGCGAAATTGAAGAATTATCCACTTGTGTATTTGCTGCAATATCTGAAGAGCTATTTTCCCCATCATCAAAAATAAAATAAGCAGTAAAGCTAATGATGGCAATGAAACAAGCCGCAGCCGCATACTTCAGCCAACCATGATGGTGCATAGGTACAACTAGTCCTTTGTGCGCTTCTTCGTGTTTCGTATTGTTTAGTTCGCGCTCAATACTATTCCAAACTGAGGCAGGTGGCTTCACCTGTATGTCTTTTAATTTTTTTTCTATAATATCTAATGCTTGTTGGTCATCCAGTTCACAGCAGATTTTATCCCATACCAAATTGGGCGGCGTGGCTTCTGAGTGATAGAGTTTTTGAGACAGGTTTTTTTCTTGTTCAGCCATTTCCAGTTGACTGGAGATTTGTTCCCATGCAAACGCAGGGGGAATAGCTTCTGAGTTGTTTAATTTTTGAGACAGATTTTTCAAAGAATCTATTTCATCTAATTCTTTGGAAATCTTGTTCCAAACACCAGCCGGTGGCGTACACTCAAGGTCGTATATTTTTTTTTGGCTGTTCATGATTGGAAATTTCAAAATGTATTTTATCGGTTTGTGTCTAAATGTTTTCTTACCATATCCTGCAATAGGGCTTTTGCTCTGGAGAGTTGAGATTTACTGGTGCCTTCACTAATCCCCAGCATTTCGCCTATTTCACGATGAGAATATCCCTCCACCACATACATATTAAATACTGTTCGATACCCTGGAGAAAGTTTTGTAATCAATTCCAACACATCTCTTTCCGCTAAATCATCCAATGCTGATATATATTTCCCTTCAATGGTATTCTCTTCCTTCTCTGTTACAGGTAGCAAATATTTTTTTCGGCGAAAGTATTCGATGGCAGTGTTTACGAAAATTCTGCGTATCCATCCTTCAAATGAACCTTCTCCACGAAAGCTGTCCAGTTTCCTAAATACCTTAATAAAGCCATCCTGCAAAATGTCCTGAGCCTCGTCCGAATTGGATGCGTAGCGTAGGCAGACAGCATACATTTTTGGAGAAAACCTTCTGTACATTTCCTCCTGCATTCTTCTATCTTCTTCCAGACATCCCGCAATTAAGTCGCTTTCTGAAAGGGTATGGTTGCGTGCTGATTCCAATATTCTTAAATTATTTAAAAAGTTTGTCAAATATAGGTAAAGTTAATGGTCTAGTAATGACGCGCCATTCAGCATATTCTTGAATAATCTTGTTCGTTTTTCTATGAAGGTGATTCATTCTGAAAATTAAAATAAATAGAAAGCTATTGATGAAATCATGAGTTTTAATTGTAAAGAGTTATCTGAATAGTTTTGAATAGGGTATGCTGAAAAAAATTATTTCTGTTTCAAAAAAACAATCAATTTTGACAGTGCTTTTGCTCTGTGGCTGAATTGTTTCTTTTCATCCATAGTCATTTCCGCAAAAGTTTTCTCTGCTCCCACAGGGATAAATACCGGATCATAACCAAAGCCGTTTATTCCTTTTCGTTCGGTAATAATGCTGCCTTCACAAATCCCTTCGAATTGATCTTCTTTACCATCTATAATAAGAGATATGACCGTTCTGAATCTTGCTTTTCTATCCGTGATGTTTTCTAATTTTTGTAAAAGTTTATCAATGTTGTCTTTGTACTGAATAGCTCCATCTGCATATCGTGCACTCTTTACACCAGGCTCACCGCCTAGTGCGTCCACTTCCAGCCCGGTGTCTTCGCTAAAACAATGCTGACCGGTAAGTTCAAAAATGGTTCTGGATTTTTCAGTGGCATTTTCTTCCAATCGGTCATGAGGCTCAGGGATTTCTTTATCTATTCCGGCTTCCTTCAAACTTAAAATCTGGATACCATTGGTCAAAGCCCCTCTCATTTCCTGAACCTTATTGATATTATTCGTAGCAAAAATTAATTTCATTCTTTTCTATTTTACTTAAATGTTGGGAGGATCAGGACGTTTTTAGATAGGTCCATCTCGGGTGAGAATTTATTTCGAAGCCACTTATAAGTTAAAAATATTTTTCAACCCTGTCCAAAGAAGTCCTTTTGCATTCTTATCTTTTTGTAATTCCTGAAGTTGAGGAGCGTGGATAACGGTATAGTCAGAAAATTGTTGCACCTGATAGGCGGGTATTTCAAAGGGAAATCCAAATGCCGATGTTGTAAGACCAAACAATAAACACACTCTTGAATCAAAATGACTTAAAATGTCAGAATAATCTGTATCCGAATAATTATGCATATTGATAAGAACAATATCTACAAGACTTAGTTTACAGGCCTTTAGCAGCGTGACTAAAAACTCAAGTGGTTCGTCAGGCAGATGCATCACATCGGGGTATTGAACCACTACTAATACTTTCTTTTTATTATTTCCCAAGGATTTCCAGTGCACTTCTGGGGTTTCCTCATTGTTAGAACCTTTAAACTTTTTTGCAGAGTTGCTGCTTTCAAAAGCGCCAACGAGACTCTTTGGATATAGTTGCGTTACTAGGTAGGGAGACAGATTAATTTCGTTCAAACTCATTGCTTACTTTCATTTGTAGAAACACATGTTCGTATATTCGCAGAACAATTATCATTCAAAAATAGTATTTTATGACAGAGGTGATGCAAATACCTGTAGAGAAGGTAAAAGAAAGTAAATTGAGCCAGGTAGATTTTAATAATCTGGGGTTTGGGAAGTATTTTTCCGACCACATGCTAGAAGCAGATTATGTGGATGGGAAATGGACAAACCTAAATATACGCCCATATCAGGAACTAGGATTTCTTCCTGCTCTTTCGGTTCTGCATTATTCCCAAACCATTTTTGAAGGACAAAAAGCCCATAAGGATGAACAAGGAAATATTCATGTTTTCAGACCAAATGAAAATTTGAAAAGAATGAATCGATCGGCCAGGAGAATGGCCATGCCAGAAATTCCTGAGGATTTTTTTATTGAGGGCTTGAAGCAATTGATTGAACTGGATAAAGAATTTATACCATCGGGTTATGATGAGTCCTTGTACTTACGTCCGTTTCTTTTTGCTACAGAAGAAACCTTGGGTGTTAAAGAATCAAATTCTTACAAGTTTTTGATAATCACGGGTCCTGTAGGGTCTTATTTTTCTGCTCCTGCAAGAATTTATGTGGAAGAAAAATATACTCGTGCCGCTCCAGGTGGCACAGGTGCTGTTAAAACCGGCGGAAATTATGCAGCGTCTTTATTGTCGTCTGCCGAGGCAAAGAAACAAGGCTATGATCAGGTGTTGTGGATGGATGCCAACGAGCATAAATATGTTCAAGAAGTAGGAGCTATGAATATCATGTTTGTGTTGGGTGATACCATTGTTACGCCCGATTTGACCGACGGAACAATTCTGAGTGGCATTACCCGTATGAGTCTTCTGGAATTGTTTAAGGAGAAAGGCTATAAGGTGGAGGAACGCAAAGTGTCTATAGATGAACTGGTAGAAGCCTATCATTCCAAAAATTTGAAAGAGGTGTTTGGATGTGGAACGGCTGCCACGATTTCCCATGTAAAAGAGTTGAAGTATAAAGATCTTGTGATGACTTTTGATGTGGACAGCATGACTATTTCGGCAGATATGAAAAATTATTTGATGGACTACAAAGAAAACAAATTTGGCGATCCGCATGGGTGGTTGGAAAGGGTATAGTTTTAGACTTGTTTCCAATGCAGGATTGTGGATTTATTAAAAAATAAAAGAGGGCTAAAGTAGATTTTTGTATCACTTTAGCCCTCTTCTGTATTGATAATGTAGTTTACTGACCTATTCTGTTTTCAAAATCAAACTTACCCTTTTCCCCGTAGGCATCAAAAGCTAATTTGTCCCCAAAAGGGCCTAAATATTTGGCCGATCCAAATCCAAGAATAGGGAAAAATATGAAAGGAAGTAAAATTAACCCTACAGTAAATGCCTCGGTTTTCCCAAAACTCTTTGAGAGCATATTGTAAAGCCAAATATTAATAATGGTTCCAACTATTGGAACAAGACACAAAAGCAACCACCACCAAGGCTTGCCTACAATTTTGGTAATGATATAGATATTGTAAATAGGGATGATGGCTTCCCAGCCCTTATAGCCAGCCTTTTGAAAAATTTTCCACAAAGCGGCAATCAGGATGATGAGAAAGCCAAAAGTGAAGATCAGAAAAGTACCGCTAAACATTGAGGTAACAAATGAGGAGGATGATTCTTCGTACATAGACTTAATTTTTTGGGTTTGTTAATAGTGATAGTGCATATTATTACCGAAAGATAATTAAAAAAGTGGTCTAAGTCAAATGCAGTCTTTGGTTGATCATCCCTAATTTAGGTGATCAATCCCAAAAGTATTTGATGGTTTACTTGAGCGGTTTGTTCCATATCTACATAATTTTCTTTCATGTAATTCTATCCACAAATGTTGATAAATTAATTTTTAATTATAGTAGAATAGGAGATAAATTTGAATCAGAAGGGCAAGCATCCTCGGGCAAACAGGATGATGAAATCTAATCCGGTTAGCTCTTTGGCCGGCGTATTGAATAAAAAATTTTGTGTTTTGACAGAAACAATAATTAGCCTTGAAACTGTTAACCCAATTGATTTTTTAGGTGTTAACAATGCCAAACTTGATATTCTCAAAAAGAAGTTCCCATTACTCAAAATTCTTTCTCGTGGCACCCAATTGAAATTGAGTGGAGCACCTGAACAAATTCAGGCAGCCTCAGAAAAAATCAATCTCGTGATTTCCTATCTGGAAAGAAATGGAAGCATGAGCAACAACTATTTCGACCAGGTACTGGGTGGAGATGATACCGAAGTGGTGGACAACTTTATGGAGCGAAATCCTAATGAGGTTTTAGTTTTTGGCCCCAATGGAAAAAGTGTGCGTGCCAGAACTGCCAATCAAAAGAAACTGGTGCTGGAAGCAGAAAAGAATGATGTTGTATTTGCTATTGGTCCGGCTGGTACCGGTAAAACTTATACAGCAGTAGCACTGGCAGTACGAGCATTAAAGAACAAGCAAGTCAAGAAAATTATTCTTACCCGTCCGGCAGTGGAGGCAGGCGAAAGTTTGGGCTTTTTACCAGGCGATCTAAAGGAAAAAATTGATCCCTATTTACGACCCTTGTACGATGCGCTCGATGATATGATTCCTGCAGATAAGCTTGGATATTATATGACGACCCGAACCATTGAAATTGCTCCACTGGCATATATGCGTGGTCGTACTCTGGATCATGCTTTTATTATTTTAGATGAAGCTCAGAATGCTACCGATCTTCAATTGAAGATGTTTCTAACGCGCATTGGTGCCAACGCAAAGGCAATAATCACCGGGGACATGACACAGGTGGATTTGCCCAAAAACCAACGAAGTGGTTTGCAAACGGCTACTCGCATTCTTCGCAATATTTCTGGGATAGGCTATATCGAACTGGATGAAGAAGATGTAGTACGACACCGTTTGGTGAAGGCTATCATAAAAGCCTATAATAGCGAGCAAGAGCGTCAAACTGAAAGAAGTGATTCAAGATAGGACTGATGCGCCTCATTTTACCCTAATAGGTATTCGTATTGTCGGGTACCTTTTTCTTTTTATTACTGTTGCTTGTCAGCCAAATACTTTAAAAAAATTTGAACAGGCTAAACCATTATTACAAGATGGAGATATTATTTTCAGAAATGGGAAGGACGCTGTAAGCGAGGCTGCACGTGGGTTTAACAGAAAAGATAAATCCTATTCTCATTGTGGTATCATTCAAATTGAAAATGACAGTGTATTTGTTTATCATGCCATCGGGGGAGTTTATAATCCATCACAAAAACTTTTGCGGCAAACACTAGAGGCTTTTTGCAATCCCGAGGAGGTCGATAAAGTGGCCGTTTATCGATATAAGCTAAATCTGGTTCAGCAGAAATTTTTGAAAAACATAATTGATGAATATTATTCATCCGGGCTGCCTTTCGATATGTTTTTCAATTTTTCTACAGATGATAAAATGTATTGCAGCGAGTTTGTGTATAAGAGCCTGAATCGAGCTATGGACAATACCTTAAAAAAACATCTTCACAACTTAGCATTACCGCTCTATGTTTCCATTGATGATTTGTATTTGAATGGTACTGCACAGATGGTCACAAAGTTCAGATTTTAGCCTTGAGAAGTTTACTTTTTTCTTTTATTAATAAGTGTAGCATCGCCTTCTTACATTTGTCTAACTAAATTTCCATTTATGAAGCGGTATATTCATTCTTTTTTTGTCCTGGCCATTTTTTCGATAGTATGGGTGGGATGTAGTTCGTCGGCAACCAGCAATGATCCCAATGAAGTTTTGCAAACTTTTTTTAATCATCTGGCCAAAAAAGATATTGATGGTGCCTCCAAATTTGTTACTTCCGACAGCAAGCCTACCATGCAAATGCTAAAAAAAGGAATGGATATGGCCGAAAAACTTAAGGATAGCCTGCCACAAAATGATTTGATGAAAGATTTTGGGGATGTCGTGTATGAAGATGCTAGGCTGGTTAGTGATTCTGCATTTATTTTGGTGAAAAGTAAGAGCGGGGCAAGGCCCGATGTTGAGTTTAAACTAATAAAAGAAAGTAATGGATGGAAAGTGGACTTTACTATGTCTGCCCTTATGGGTATGGGTGTGAAGGCTGGAGCAGAAAAAGGCTCAGAAGTGGTGGATAGTCTTAATAATACCATCAATAGTGAAGAAGTGCAAAAAGGATTGAAGATGGCCGACAGTGTTTTAAAAAGTATCGATTCCAAGACATTAGAAAAAATACAGGAACAAATAAATAAACTAAAATAGCAATGAAAAGTGGGTTGATGATATTAATATCAATAACATGTTTCATGATCTCCTGCAATTTGGGTTCTAATTCCGATGCAGCCGAAAATGATTTGGATGCAGCTAGAAATTTTATACAATCTGCACTAAAAGGACGTTTTGACAGGGCTGCCGATTATATGCTTCATGATTCAGTAAACGATGAAAAGTTGGATGCTGTGTCCAGAATGCAGCTTTCTTCAGCCGAAAAACAGGGACTTTGGGATGCCAGTATCAATATTTACAATCGGAAATTGCTTAATGACTCCACCAGTATTATTGTGTATTCCAACTCCTTTCATAAGTACAATAAGGACTCCCTTAAAGTGGTGAAAGTAGATGGCAAATGGTTGGTTGATTTCAAGTATCTTTTTGATCATGACTAGAACAAGACCCAAAACCTCTATTTTTGTTCACATTTAAATAATTAATTAAAAAGTATAAGCCTCATGTTGACCATTCATCATCCCTGGCACGGAGTTACTCCTGGTGACAGTGCGCCCAGAATAGTTAATTCAATCATTGAAATTCCTGAAGGTTCTAGAGCCAAATATGAAATAGACAAAGAAACCGGACTTTTAAAATTGGATCGGGTAATCTACTCTTCGTTTCATTATCCAGTTAATTATGGGATTATTCCCCAAACATTGGGGCAGGATCAGGATCCTCTGGATATCTTAGTGCTTTGCTCACAAACCATTCGCTCGCTTTGTTTGGTTCAGGCCAAGGTGATTGGTAATATGCAGATGATTGATAGTGGCGAACGCGATGATAAAATTATAGCAGTGGCGTTGACAGATCCGTCTGTGAATCATTATAACAATATCGATGAATTGCCTCAACATTTTCTTTTAGAATTGCGTAATTTCTTTGAACAGTATAAAGTGCTGGAGAATAAAAAAGTAGAGATTGACACGTTCCAGGATAAGGAAACCGCCTTACCAATTGTTATGGAAGCTATGGATTTATACAACCAGACTTTTAAAAAATAATATTTCTTTCGTTCTATTCTATAATTGTCAGGTCAAGCTCCTGACAATTATTTTTTTTAGTTAGCAACCGATTGTCGATATTGAAGATCTCCTTGTAACTTCTTTCAAAAAATGCAAGTCTGTTGAGATGTATATGTACTATATTATTATTGATTGGACTGAGTAATTTATCCATTAGCCAGTCGGATCGATTTGTAGAAACGGTAAAAGAATATTATCGGGTAGATCCATTTTCGGGTTCTTTCTCTGGGTTTATACAGGCACTTACTTCCGATACAGCACTGCTTAATAAAATAATTCATAAGCAAACAGATTCCACTGGTTTTCATGTTTCCGGGGAGTATAACATTTTTAACCCTTTTAGCATTAAAGCAAATAAGGTGAGCATGATGCTGTATGAGATAAAAGAAAAAAGAGATGAGGTAAATATACTCACCTACTTTTCCTACCAACTTACTGCTTTTTTACCTGACAATATTGCCAGTAGAAAAGTGATTCTGCGAGATTATAAAAGGCTGTGTAAAAAACTTAGCCGGGATTTGTTTATTACGCATAAAAAAAGTTTAAAAGATTTTAAAACTAGTGATAATGCGGGGAAAATAGTCTCTATCGAAGATGGAGAAATAACCACTTTCACCCACGATGATTTTTTTGCAGAGCCAGCTATTGTTAGTTGGCAAACAATGGGAGAAAGCGGGCAGCTTGCTCTTACCATCATCATCAAACTTAAGCAAGAAAATAATTCGGCCATTCCTTTTGGTATGTACTAAGTATATCTTTTCACACTCTATAGAATTCTTCTTATGAGCTTCAACTGGTGTGTTCTTCTTCCAGTATCGCTATTAATGATTCCTTGTTTGTCAATTCGATCTATTCTGACCGTGCCAGAAGAATGAATAATTTTGTCAGGACCTAACAGAATCCCTACGTGCACGATCTCCTCCTTGTCGTCAAAAAAAGCTAAATCGCAAGGCTGCACATCCTGAAGCTTTTTTATAGATGTTCCTTGCAATGCCTGCTGACGTGCATCCCTCCATATTGGAACACCAATTAGCTTAAACATGGTTTGACAGAATCCGCTACAATCCACGCCCAATATGGTTTTGCCTCCCCATAGATATGGCGCATTGAGCCATTGCATCGCATGGTAGATGAGCTGCTCTGACTTCTGATCAATTAGATCTGTGCAGATAGGTTTTTTGCGAAAATGATAGGTAATGTTTTCGGCAATTTTTCCATTCTTATTTTTAAGAAATGGAAGAGAGGCTCCAAGAGGTATTTGCATTGGGAGGCCATTCATCTCAATCGTGTTTATGAATTGCGGAGCTAATTGATTGCATTTTTGTAAAGCAATTGCCTCATCTGTTTTTGTAATAAGATGTGTCGTTAGCCAACCTTGATAGCCATCATAAAGGCTTTCTATTTTTAACCAGGTTTCATCTTTTTGTTTAATAATACGAACGGCTTCACCAAAAAATAGTTGGTTAGTCATTTCGAAGCGATGATTAGCTCCTTTTCTAAGTGGTGCTATCGGTGCCGTAACAATTGCATAATGCATAAGCAGAAAAATTTGATTCAATGATTTTCAAAATTACAAATTTTGTATTCAAGACTGATCTATGGAAAACCTAGAGTTATGCATCTAAAGTACATATTTAATACCTTTAACTGTGTGAGCAAAGATCGATACAGTCATATAAGTGATAATGAATTGCTGCAGCGATTTTGGCAATCCCGAAACAATGATTGGCTGGGTGTTTTGCTGCAGCGATATACTTTGTTACTGCTAGGAGTATGCATGAAGTATCTGAAAGATGAGCAGGATGCAAGGGATTGTGTACAACAAATTTTTGTCAAAGTGATTCAGGAGGCATCAAAATATCAGATTGGATATTTTAAAAGCTGGCTCTACATGGTTGCAAAAAATCAATGTCTCACAATACTTCGAGACAGGAAAGGGAAAGTGCCGATTGAGATCACCGAAGCAAATGGAGACATAGAGCTTCATGCTGAAAATTCCATTGACCTGAAGGATGAAATCTTATCCGAAGGTTTGTTGCAGGAAGCATTGAATGAGTTGAATGCAGAGCAATACGAATCGGTAACTTTGTTCTATCTTCAAAAAAAGAGCTATCAGGAAATAAGTGATTTGACTGGTCAGTCGCTCATGAAGGTGAAGAGTTTTATTCAGAACGGCAAAAGGAATCTGAAGATCAATATCGAAAAAAAATTAAAAACAAGAGAACCCAAATTAAGGTAATGCCAGAGGATCTGAGTAAAATATTGTCCAATGAAAAAACCGAAGAGGTGGATCAAAAGCAGTTGCTAAAATACCTGAGGGAGCAACTTGAGCCATCGGAAAGGCATATACTAGAAAAACAAATACTGGATGATCCATTTAGTACAGATGCCCTTGAAGGGTTGGAGGAGATAAATGACAAGACAAAGATTGGTCTGGTGGTGGAAGGGCTGAACCGAAACTTAAAAAGTAGAATAGCAAAAAAAAATATGGTGCGAGACCGACTCAAACTCAGACCACAGTGGATTCTTTATTTTTCTATACTTATTCTGCTCATCATTATTGTGCTGGTTTTCATGTTCCTTCACAATGCACCGGTTCAATAGTTTGGATATACAAAAAAGATATTAATCAAACAATATTTTTTACGGATATTAACTGCGATGTTGATAAAAACATCTTTTTCTAGGAATAATGGCTTTTTCCAATATTAATTTAATGTTAAGGGACTATTAACCCAATATTATTTACCACCTTTGCCCTGTAAAAAAACTTACATCATGCAATGGAAGACAATTACTACAGGGATCGGCAATAGTGCTTTTACCCTTTGGAACAATGGTCGCAAATTGTTAACCCTCGCTTACAAAACTCAGTCAGATCGGGTGTATATCGAATCATCGGACGGAGAAAAACGCTACTTCAAGTATAGGAAAAATGGGCTGCTCAAAACCAATGTGGTTTTGGAAAATGAGTATGGAACTAGGTTGGGAAAGCTTAAAAAAGAAGGGGAAAGAAGATATGTTTTGATTGATGATAACAAATACTATCTTGATTATATTAATAAAAAGGAAGTTGCAATAATTGCAGAGAATATGAAAGAGCCTCTTACTATTTGCAACCTCGATTTAGGAAGTTCCACCCCAAAAGCCAAAGAGGGTCTGATGATGATACTTTGTTATTATCTGTTAGGACATCCTCAGATGTCTGACAACGCAACATCTACAATCTAAAGTTGCTCAAAAACAGTCTTGGCAAATTGTTCCAAAGAGGGGTCTCTGGCTCCCATCAACAGTAAAACATTGCCAGTTTGTAAATGGGTGCGTAATTGTGTCAATAATTGATCTCGATCTTCTACAAAAAAGGCATTAGCTCCCTTTGCTTTCATATCGTTTATTAAATCATTGGCAGAGATATCCTTAGTTGCAGTACCTCCAGCATAAAAAATTTCACTCATCCAGATCTCATCCTCTACTCTAAGTGCTTTAGTGATTTCCTCTACAAAATCTGTACGTAGAAATTTGGTGGGTGCATATCCGTGCGGTTGAAACCAGGCTACTATTTTGGTCGCAACCGGTTGAATGCTTCTGATAGCCGCCGCACATTTTACAGGATTATGTGCAAAGTCGTCCACTACCCAGATTCCGTTTTTTTGCCCCAATACCTGGCATCTTCTATAAATACCTTCATAACTTTTTAATGCTTCACTGGCTATATTTAGAGCCACTCCAGCCTGGGAAGCAGCAGCTACCGCAGCCAGAGCATTTTCCATATTATGTCTTCCGGCTACCTGCATTTCAAAATCCTGATCATTTATTTTGAAGGAAGTGGAAAAGCCGTTCTGTGTAAAATGGCTGGCTTCAAACCCTGTGGGTACTTTATTATCCTCAACTATAAAGTCGTATTGGCGGTTTGTGGAAAGTTGCGCAGCATGCTCATTGGACTGGTTCACAATAAACTTATTGCTATTGTTTCTAAAAGTTTCAAAAACCTCCATCAATTCATCCAACTCTTTATGATCTTTTTCGATATTTAGCAAAAGCCCGATGGTAGGATGATACTGAACAATGGAACCATCGCTTTCATCGGCTTCTATTACTAACCAGTCGCCTTTCCCAACGTATGCATTGCCAATTTTTCCCTGTTTTATCAGACTTACCAAACCAGCACCGCTTATGATGGAGGGTGACAAACCTGCATAGGTCATGATGTCGAAAAGCATGGCTGTAGTCGTGCTTTTACCACTGGTACCACCCACTGCAATTGTTTTTTTACTGGCGGCTATCAATGCCAGCAATTCAGACCGGCGAATGATCGGGATATTTAGTTCTCTGGCTTTTTTGATTTCAATCACCGTATCTTCTATGGCTGTTGAGGCTACTACCAAATCAGTTTGAGTGCTTATGCCAGTTCCGTCCTGCAGAAAACAAGAGATGCCTTCGGCTTCTAACTTTTCCTTAATGTCTTCGGCTTTTCCCTCATTAAAAAATCGGTCGCTGCCACTAACCTTCATCCCTGTTCCCTGAAGATATTGGGCTATTGCACTCATGCCTGCACCAGCTACCCCAATAAAAAAGGGTGCCTTTATTTTGTTTAGATCGATACTCATAGTTGTCAAAATTGAGACAAATGTGCCAAGAAAATTTTATAATTCAATTAATGAATACGGAGAATTTAAAGAAGGGGTGCTGATATTAAGAAGGTGGATACGTTTATGGCGACATGTCGTTCTTTTTTATTTTTTATCAACCTTCTTAATAATTACATAATAAAGGCATTAAAAATTATCTTTGCGCCATTCAAATTTTTATATGAATAGCAATTTTAATCCTGATAAGCAACATACGCTCAAAAGTGCAGTAAGTATAAGTGGCACCGGTTTGCATACCGGAATTCTTGCAGATGTTACACTTAAGCCTGCCAATGCGGGATTTGGATATCAGTTTCAACGAGTTGATTTGCCGAATAAGCCAGTTATCAAAGCCGACTGTGATTTGGTAACAGACACCAGCAGGGGCACCACCCTAGAAGCAAACGGAGCCAAAATAAGTACGGTAGAGCATTTGCTGGCAGCACTGGTGGGTATGGGTGTGGATAATTGTCTCATAGAAATTAACGGTCCCGAAGTGCCCATCATGGATGGTAGTTCAATGCCTTTTATCGAGGTGATTGAGGAGGTGGGTATTGAAGAGCAGAGCGCTGCCAAGATTTGGTACTCCATAGATGAAAACCTTTATCTGACCGATGAAAAGAAACGAGTAGAGATGGTCATTATGCCTGCTAGAGAGTATCAGATAACCACACTTATCGATTTCAACTCACCGGTTTTAGGCACCCAACATGCGGAGCTAAGAACCATGCGGAACTTTAAAGAAAAGATTTCTTCCTGTAGGACATTTTGTTTTTTGCACGAGTTGGAAATGCTATTGGAACATAATTTGATCAAAGGTGGAGATGTAAACAATGCCATCGTGGTGGTGGACACGCCGGTTGATCAGATAGAGCTTGACAGGCTAAAGAAAATTTTCAACAAGGATAATATTGAAGTGAAAAGCGAAGGCTATCTCAATAATCTTGAATTGAGATTCCCTAACGAACCAGCCCGACACAAATTACTGGACGTGATAGGAGATCTGGCATTAATTGGTTATCCGGTCAAGGGCCGTGTGATTGCCAACCGTCCCGGACATAGTTCAAATGTGGATTTTGCTAAAATGATTAAGAAGCATATTAAATCCAATAAGCATATTAAGGATGTTCCGCATTATGACCCTACCGTTCCACCAGTTTACGATTTACAATATATTGAAAAAACATTGCCACATCGTTTCCCATTCTTATTGGTAGATAAGGTCATTGATCTTACCGATGAGAAAATTGTAGGGGTTAAGAATGTAACCTTCAACGAATGGTTTTTTCAAGGACATTTTCCTGGAAATCCTGTCATGCCTGGTGTATTGCAAATCGAAGCATTGGCACAATGTGGCGGAATATTGGCCATCAATCTGTCAGGAGAAGAAAAATATGATACCTATTTTTTGAAAATTGACAATTGTAAATTTAAACAAATGGTGAAACCTGGCGATACGATGATTTTGAAAATGGAACTAGTAGCGCCCATTCGTAGAGGTATCTGCGAAATGCGTGGCACGGTATATGTTGGAAATAAAGTAGTAACAGAGGCCGATCTAATTGCACAAATCGTAAAACGATGAGCCTTAGGATCATTGTTTCTTCTTTCTGTTATACATTGTAAACGAATTTTATGAAATTTATTAGTGCTGGCTACCTTTTTTTTATTTTACTCACCTTAATGTTTTCGTGTAAAAAGGATGAAGCGATTCCTCAAACCAATGAAGCGCGTTTTATTGGATTGTGGGTAGAAAGTAGTGCAAAAAAGGATACTGTTTTGGTGACTCAGGGAGATGGCGAAACAGGACCGGTGCTTTTTCTGTATCCTAATGGCAAACTGGCAATCCCTTTCACTTATAGTTTTTATGCCAATGGTGATTCTGTTAAGTTGAGCAATATGTCATCCTCCAATATGGCAGATCGAAATGTGCCTTATAAAATTATCTTTCCAGATAATCAAACTTTCACTATCAATCGTTTTCATAGTTCACTTCCTGCCCAACAGCCATTAACTTTCAATAGAGTTCTCAGGTATTAACTGTTTTACTCATTTAGTTTTACAAGGGCTTTGGCCAGTGCCAATACATAGGGTTGTAGTTCTTTTGGATTGCTTTCTATGCTATTGTCAAATAATATTTGTGTAGTATCCGGCGTAGTTTCATTTCTAATTATTGTTACAAAAATGCCTCCCTGATCGTAACAGTCCGGGCATCCATAAACTGTGTCTTTTTTGAGTTGCCTAATGGTTAGTGGCATTTCTGCCAAAACTTTCATTACTGTTTTTATTTTTAATGAATCCGAAATGGATATGGTCTCTTTATTTGTGCCTATAGCAGAAGATGTGGTTTTCTTTAACCCTTCATCACTTAATGAAAAACTAGTATAACATTTATTTCCAATACAGAAACCATATTTGCTACCAAATTCAAACACACTTATAGTAGGGTCTGGTTGGTTTTCTGTTCGCAGTTCTTTTCTTTTGGAACAAGACAGCATAACAAGGGCTGCCAATAAAGGAAATAATATGACTTTCATCTTTTCTTTTTTATTTGTGACGAACGAGTAAGCAAAATTGCAACATTTTTTTTGTGGAATTTGGGCAATTTTTAATTTTATGATTTGGAAAAACAGAATGGGATTGAAAATCTTACCAGATTCTATATAGAAAGAGAAGGTTCAAAAATTATTCCAAACTGATCTGCAATAGAAATTCGTTATTATAAAAACTGGCAAGGGAAGAGAATGTTTCATCATTTTATCAATATTATTTCTCGATTTGTCAGGCTATTATAGAAGCCTGATCAGTCTTCATTTTTCCTTATATTTGTCCATTGTCTTTTTACAAAGATTTCAAGTATTTATATATTATGAGCGAAGAAAATATTGATGGGTTGATACCCGAAAAAGCAGCGTATGGTGCTGATAGTATTCAGGTTTTAGAAGGGTTAGAGGCTGTAAGAAAAAGGCCGGCGATGTATATTGGCGATGTGGGGGAAAAAGGACTGCATCACTTGGTTTATGAGGTTGTGGACAACTCGATTGATGAGGCTTTAGCCGGATATTCCAAAAATATTGTGGTTACTATTCATGAGGACAACTCCATTTCGGTGGAGGATGACGGTCGTGGTATTCCTACCGGAATTAACTCTAAGGAAAAAAAATCAGCGTTGGAATTAGTAATGACAGTGCTTCATGCCGGCGGAAAATTCGATAAGGATTCATATAAGGTTTCCGGCGGTTTGCATGGTGTGGGTGTAAGTTGTGTGAATGCACTGAGTACCAGAATGCACACAACTGTCTTTCGAGAAGGAAAGGTTTTTGAACAGGAATATCGGATTGGAATTCCCCAATATGAGGTAAGAGAAATAGGTGTCACTGATAAACGCGGAACCTTGCAGCACTTCTGGCCAGATGCTTCTATTTTCATTACAACCGAATACAAAAGATCTATTCTGGAAAGCCGTTTGCGCGAATTGTCTTTCCTGAATAAAGGAATTAGCATCACAATGAATGATCTGCGGGAAACGGATGACAATGGAAATACGATTTCTAGACTTTTTTATAGCGAAGGAGGTATTGTGGAGTTTGTGGAATTGCTGGACAGTGATGCCGGACGACAATCTCTGATACCAAATGTGCTGTATGTAGAAGGGCATGATCCCAACACAAATGTGGCAGTGGATGTGGCACTTACTTATAACAGTTCTTACAGCGAACACATCTTTTCTTATGTAAACAATATCAACACCATCGAGGGAGGTACCCACGTTACCGGTTTCAGACAAGCACTTACCCGTGTGTTTAAGACTTATGGAGATAAGAATGGTTTTTTTGAAAAAGCTAAAGTGAGCATAGAAGGGGATGATTTCCGCGAAGGGCTAAGTGCCATCATATCGGTAAAGGTTCCTGAGCCGCAGTTTGAAGGCCAAACAAAAACCAAACTGGGAAATAATGATGTGAGTGGTGTGGTACAAACAATGGTGGCTCGCAAACTGGAAGTGTATCTGGAAGAAAATCCCAAAGAGGCCAGAAACATTATTAGCAAAGTAATTCTAGCCGCGCAGGCAAGAGCAGCAGCCCGCAAAGCCCGGGAATTGGTTCAGCGCAAAACGGGTCTAACCGGAGGCGGACTGCCAGGTAAGTTAGCCGACTGCTCCGACAGAAATCCACAAAGATGTGAGTTGTACCTGGTGGAGGGAGATTCTGCCGGTGGCACAGCAAAGCAAGGACGTGACCGTAGTTTTCAGGCTATCCTTCCTTTAAGAGGTAAAATTCTTAACGTAGAAAAAGCCATGGAACATAGAATTTATGAAAATGAAGAAATTAGAAATATCTATACGGCACTTGGTGTTACAGTAGGCACAGCCGAAGACCCTAAGGCTTTAAATTTAGATAAACTTCGATATCATAAACTCATTATAATGACCGATGCCGATGTGGACGGAAGCCATATCGCTACACTTATTCTCACCTTCATATATCGATATATGAAGGAAATGGTTGAACAGGGCTATGTTTATCTGGCTCAGCCACCGTTGTATTTAGTAAAGCGAGGGAAAGAATCGGCCTATGCGTACAACGAAGATCAACGTAAACAATTGGTGCAAAAATTAGGAGCAGGAAAAGAAGACTCAGTACATATACAGCGATACAAAGGTTTAGGAGAAATGAATGCCGATCAGCTTTGGGATACGACCATGGATCCGGAGCATCGAACCTTGAAAAGAGTTACTATTGAAAGTGCCGCAGAAGCAGATCGGGTGTTCAGCATGCTGATGGGGGATGAAGTGGCTCCACGCCGGGAATTTATCGAGACTAACGCCAAATATGCCAAATTGGATGTGTAAATAATCATTGAAATTAATCTCAAATTCATTGGATAAAAAATTGATCTGCCTCATCTTTTTGGTGAGGCAATCTTATTGGTATTCACATTGATTATTTAAAAGAGAGAGAATCCTTCTACTGAATTTCAAACGCATATCAGATATTGAAATTAGGTATTGTTCAGATTTTAACGACAGCCCTTGGCTGTTTTATCGTCCAAAAAATGGGTTTTATAGAATAATGTCTTTCTGTTTTGATGAAAACCCGTAATTTCAGCCTTTCTTAATTTAAAATAAATATTTGATATGGCAGATGTAATACTAACAGCATACAACGTAAAAACTAAAGAGAAGAATGTACCTATTCAGGATGCGGTAATTTCAAGAACAGCCAAAGGTGGTTATATCGCTAAAGGAAATGATGGGAAAGGCAACAAATTAACGGCACTTTTAGGAGAAGAGAAAGCATTGGCTGCAATTAAAGCTGGCGTTGCTAAACAAGACTGGTAATTTGTAATATTATAAATTTCGTTATTAAAGAGTCTGGCATTTGCTGGACTCTTTTTTTTGGGTGGTCATGGAGTTTTCTTCTATTTTAATGTGTTTTTTTATCAAACAACATTAATGATAACGTTTGCGTAAATAAAGTCCTAGTTTCTGTTTGCCCTCATTGATAATCTCTATACCTTGACACCCTAATTGATTGCCATGGTTATTAAAAACACAATTTTATCTCTGTTATTAATTAGTTTTTTTGCTGTTTCGGCACAAAATAATTGGGTGCTCCCAAAAGTTGTTGAAACAAAATTTAGGACCACTGTATTTGACATTACAAAATACGGTGCAGTACCAGACGGGCATTTCCTCAATACTAAATCCATACAAAAAACTATTGATGATTGTAGTGCAAAAGGTGGTGGCATAGTAAAAGTGCCAAACGGACTTTGGCTTACCGGACCTCTCGTTTTAAAAAACAATGTGAACCTGAATCTGGCAGTAGGGGCTACGCTGCTTTTTACAAAAGATAAAAAAGAATATCCTTTGGTGAAAGCCAATTGGGAAGGTTTTCCGCAGATGCGGAATCAATCTCCTATTTCTGCTGAAGGTGCCACAAATATTGCCATAACAGGAACAGGGATTATTGATGGAAACGGTGATGCATGGCGTGCTGTGAAAAAAGATAAACTTACCGAGAGCCAATGGAAAAAGCTGGTGGCATCTGGTGGCGTGGTTAGGGATGGCAGGTACTGGATGCCTTCAGAAAGTTATGCCAATGGTGATAGAACGAAAGATCCAGGACGCATTTCACCAGATAAAGATGATGCCTACTACCAATCAGTAAAAGATTTTCTTCGTCCAAATCTGGTTGTTTTTACCCAATGCGATAAAATATTATTGGAAGGCGTAACCTTCCAAAATTCACCAGCCTGGTGTTTGCATCCACTGATGAGTTCCAATATCACCATCAAAAATATTCAAGTTAAAAATCCTTGGTATGCACAAAACGGAGATGGTATAGATCTGGAAAGCTGCAGCAATGTGTTGGTGGAAAATAGCTTTCTTGACGTGGGTGATGACGGTCTTTGTTTGAAAAGTGGTAGAGATGCGGACGGAAGAGCAAGAGCAATGCCTACTAAAAATGTGATCATTCGCGGTTGTACTGTATATGCTTCGCATGGTGGATTTGTGGTAGGTAGTGAAATGAGTGGAGGAGTAAATAATGTGTATGTAAGCAATTGTACGTTTATTGGAAGTGATATCGGGCTGCGTTTCAAATCTACCCGTGGCCGTGGTGGAGTGGTAGAGAATATTTTCATTAAAGATATTTATATGAAGGATATTCCTGGTGAAGCCATTTTGTTTGACATGTATTATATGGCCAAAGATCCTGTGCCATTGGAAGGCGAGAATAGAGAATTGCCAAAAGTAGAATTCCTTCCTGTGGATGAAACCACACCTGTATTCAGAAATGTTCAGGTGAGCAATGTGTATTGCAACGGAGCTAAAAAAGCTGTATTTGTGCGCGGTATTCCCGAAATGCATGTGAAGGATATTAAGATTGAAAATTCGGTATTTCAGTCGGAAAAGGGAGTTGATATTCAGGAAGCCAGCAACATAAGTTTCAACAATGTAAAAGTGTTTACTAAGAAATCGGAACCGGTTGTGGACATCATTAACAGTGATAATATATCCTTTAACAAGTTTGTATATACCAGCAATAGTAATTTGTTGTTACGAGTGGCTGGTGACAGATCTAAGCAAATAAAATTTCAGCAAACGGATTACAGCAAGGCAGCACAAAAACTAAAAGTGGAACTGGGTAGTACTGAACGTGCAGTGCAGTTGAAATAATCGTTCCTCCAAAAGGTGGATGTGAAAATAGATGGATGGTATCGTTTTGATAGGCTGACACATGCTCTGCAGTACAAGGGAGTGACACAAGAGAGATGCCATATATTCTTGGTTGGTTAAATAATAAAAATGAAGAAACTTTTATATATCCTTTTTTTTATTGCATCGTTGCATACTCAAGCGCAGCAGTTGCCCTACTCGCAACAAGTGGCACTGACCGCCATGAAGATTTGGCCTGATTCTTTTAGTACAGCACCGGGCAGACCAGCCCGATGGAGCTATGATCAGGGTGTGATCCTGAAAGGGATTGAAGGAATATGGCAGGCAACGGGGGATGCGAAATGGTTCAACTATATCGAGCATAGTATGGATCATTATGTGCAAGAAGATGGAACGATCAAAGATTACGATACCGAACATTACAATATCGATCACTTGAATAATGGGAAAGCACTGCTTACTATTTATCGAGTTACCGGAAAGGAAAAATATAAAAAGGCGATTGAATTGTTGCGCAATCAGTTGCTGAAACATCCGCGGACAAAGGAAGGGGGCTTTTGGCATAAACAAATTTATCCTTGGCAGATGTGGCTGGATGGGTTGTATATGGGACAGCCGTTTTATGCCGAGTATGCGCAGGTGTTTGGCGAGGATAGTATTTTCAATGATGTTACCCGCCAGTTTGTGCTGATGGAAAAACACAGTAGAGATGCAAAAACGGGTTTATTGTATCATGGGTATGATGAATCTAAAGAGCAGCAGTGGGCCGATAAGCAGACAGGAAAATCGCCTCATTTTTGGGCACGGGCCCTGGGATGGTATGGGGTGGCATTGGTGGATGCGCTAGATTATTTTCCAGCCAATCATCCGGGTCGTCAGCAGTTGATTGGGATTTTGAATCGGCTGGCAGCCGCAGTGGTAAAGGTTCAGGATGCAAAAACGGGAATGTGGTATGACATCGTGGATCTGCCCAATCGAAAACCCAACTATCTGGAATCTTCTGCTTCGGCCATGCTCAGTTATACATTGGCCAAGGGTGCGCGTAAAGGATATATACATTCTAAATATGCCATCAATGCCAAACGTGCTTTTGATGGGTTGGTAAAAAATCAACTAACAAAAGATAAAGATGGTTTCACCAATCTTGAAGGAACGGTTTCCGTATCTGGTTTGGGGGGTAAGCCTTACAGAGATGGGAGTTTTGAATATTACATGAGAGAGAAAGTGGTGCAGAATGATGCAAAGGGAATGGGTGCGTTTATCTTAGCGGCCAACGAAATAGAAATGATGTCCAACCTTTCTACCGGCAGAGGGAAATCTGTACTGTTGGATAATTATTTTAACAACGAATGGCGCAAAGGACCAAAGGGAGCGCAGGAACCCTTTCATTATGTTTGGGAAGAGAGAGACAACAATGGGTACTATTTTTTGGGAAGCATTTTTGAAAGAAACGGGGCTTCTTTGCACACTTTAAAAGCAGCCCCCAATGCTACAAACCTAAAAAAAGCTTCGATATATATTATTGTGGATGCTGATACAGAAAAGGAAACAGCAAGTCCACACTTTATGACAAGCACCAATGCTACAGCGGTCGCCAAATGGGTGAAAGCTGGTGGCGTACTGGTTCTGCTGGGTAACAATTCGGTCAATGCAGAACAAAAGCATATTAATTTGCTGGCTCAAAAATTTGGAATAAAATTCAAAGGCGATGACCAGTTGATGGTGCAAGGCAAAAACTACGAACAGGGTCAAGTGCTTATTCCAACTGGCAATCCAATATTTAAAACAGCTTCGCATGTTTTCCTGAAAGAGATCAGTTCATTAAGTGTGACCCCACCAGCCAGGTCTGTGCTGACAACAAATGCTTTTGATGTAATGGCTATTTCAAAATATGGCAAAGGAACCGTATTTGTGTTGGGCGATCCTTGGATTTATAATGAATATGTGGATGGCAGAAAGTTGCCGTCGACGTATGAAAACTTTACTGCTGCCACAGATTGGGTGAGGTGGTTATTGCAAAATGCAGCAGTAGTAAGGTAGCACCTAAATCAAAAGGTACAAATACTATCTTAGCGGCAAATGATATAATTATGAAGCAGATTTTTATTGCAGCGTTAGTGATTACATGTACTACAGTTCTTTTTTCTTGTGGAAGTAGTAAGCCGGTTGTTAAGTCGCCAACCACAGTGTTGTTAGACAATTTTTTTAATAATGAATACAAGACTGAAAATGGCAAACAGGTAGGCTGGCATTACTTGTGGAACGATACCAGTATGGGTGGATTTTCGCAGTTGGGTGTATTGTTTCAAAAAGAAGGCGCCGTACTTGAAACTTTAAAAGATGCTCCAACTCTGGCAACTTTAAGCGGGGCAGGAATTTATATCATTGCCGATCCAGATAATGAAAAGGAAACAGCTACACCCAACTTTATGAATGAAACGTATGCCAGCAATATTGCAACATGGGTCAAAAATGGTGGAGTGTTGGTGCTTTTGGCAAATGATGTGACCAATTGTGAGTTAGACAAGTTTAATATTCTCTCTCAAAAATTTGGTATCAGTTTTAATAAAGACAATAAACTGGTGGTGCAGGATCCGCATTTTGAGCAAGGTGAGGTTAAAGTGGAGCCAGGAAACCCCATCTTCAAAACTGCCGCAAATGTGTATATCAAAGGTATTTGTTCAGTGACTGCAGACACACCTGCCAAAGTGGTTTTGAAGACAAATAATTTTGATGTGATGGCAGTGGCAAAATTTGGAAAAGGAACTGTGTTTGGGTTGGGCGATCCCTGGATTTATAATGAGTATATCGGACATGCAAGATTGCCACAAAAATTTGAGAACGATAAGGCATCGCAAGATTGGGTAAAATGGTTACTTAAACAATAAAACAAAAAATAAAAATTTATAATTTAAAAATCACATGAATCCTTTAAACAGCACAACGGTAGAGAAGCCGGCTTATCCGGTAAAAATTATGCAATTTGGTGAAGGTAATTTTCTGAGAGCCTTTGTGGACTGGATGATAGATAAAGCCAATAACGACGGTATTCTGAACCATGGCATTGCACTGGTACAGCCCATTGGTGGTGGTGCATTCATCAAAGAGTTATTCGAAAAACAAGATTGTCTCTATCATGTGTATTTAGAAGGGATCAAAGACAAGCAACCTGTAAAGGATATTTCTTTAATCAAGTCTGTAACAGGAATTATTGATCCCAACACCGAGTATAAAAAATATGAAGAACTGTTTTTGAGCGAAGAGCTGGAAATAGTTTTTTCCAATACTACCGAAGCAGGAATAAGGTACGAGGAAGGAGATGATTTGAATGCGCAACCTCCAAAGTCTTTCCCAGCAAAGGTTACAGCTTTGTTGCATCAGCGCTTTAAGAAATTTAATGGCGATGCTGTCAAAGGGCTATTGATCGTTTGTTGCGAACTGATCGAAGACAATGGATCTACCTTAAAGCAATATGTGATCAAACATGCGCAGGCTAACAATCTAGGAGAGGACTTTATCAATTGGGTAAATACGGCCAACCATTTTTATGATACCCTGGTGGATCGGATTGTACCCGGATTTCCAAAAGAAACGATCAATGAAATAAAAGAAGAAATTGGGTTTGATGACAACCTAGTTGTAAAAGGGGAATATTTTCATGTGTGGGCAATTGGTGGCGACAGTATTATCAGAGAAAAACTTCCCTTAGACAAGGCCGGACTAAATGTTTTGTTCATGGATGATATCCGTCCTTTCCGAGCTAAGAAAGTAAGGGTACTAAACGGAGCACATACAGCCATGGTACCAGTAGCCTTGCAGTTAGGATGTGAAACGGTGATGGATGCCTTCAACACACCCGAAGTGGAGCAGTTCATCAATAACCTGGTGAATGATGAAGTACTACCGGCCATTGATGAAGATCCGGAAGAATTGAAAGCCTTTGCAGCAAAAATTCTGGAACGTTTTTACAACCCCTACCTTAAACATTATTTGAAGGATATTTCACTGAACTCATTGTCCAAATGGGAAACCCGTGATTTTCCAACAGTGTTGGACAATGTTCAAAAGTTGAACAAAAAGGCCAGACTTACTACCTTCTCTTTTGCAGCTTTGTTGGTTTTGTATAGTGGTCAATCTTCAATTACCTTTACACCCAATGATACTAAGGAGTTTGTGGAGTTTATTCAGTCCACCTTTCACAGAGAGGATATCAAAGGATGGGTGAATGGCATTGTAACCAACAAAACAATTTGGAAAGAAGATTTGGAGGCAGCAACAGGTTTTGCAGAAGAAGTAGCTATTAGTGTAGAGGCAATTCTGAGCAAAGGAATGAAAGCGGCATTGACAAATCTGTTGAAATAATAGAAAGTAAAGTTTTTTAAAATAATTTTTTCACTCCTCCTTCCCTTATCAACCATTTTCGATGATCGGGCAATGAGGTCAATAATGCAGACTATGGCTGAATTAGTTTTAAAAGTGCATCCCAACGATAATGTAATCGTAGCGCTTAAAGATCTTAAAAAGGGACAAACCATCCAGTACAATGACGAAGAATTTGTAATACAGGATGATGTGAGAGCAAAGCATAAGTTTTTTACAAATGATATGCAAACAGGTGATGAAATCATCATGTATGGTGTGTTGGTAGGCAAAGCACAGAATTTTATACCACGTGGTGGAGTGATGAATACCGAGAATACCAAACATGCAGCTGACCCATACGAGTTCAGGCCGTATCACTTTAATTGGACGCCCCCCGATGTGTCTAAGTTCCAGGGCAGAACATTCAACGGATACCATAGAGCCGATGGTAGGGTGGGTACCGCCAACTACTGGCTTTTTATGCCTACCGTTTTTTGTGAAAACAGAAACCTGGATGTGATTAGAGAAGCATTGCATAATGAACTGGGTTATGCTGTTACTGATAAATATTTAAAATTCACCAAGCATTTAGTGGAAGCTTTTAAAAACGGAGAAGATATTGAAAGTCTGAATCTGGCACCTGCTTCCTTAAGAAATGCCAATACCGAAAGACCATTTAAAAATATTGATGGTATAAAGTTTCTAAACCATCAGGGTGGTTGTGGTGGTACTCGTCAGGATGCAGGTGTATTGGGTAAATTGTTGGCTTCCTATGCCGATCATCCTAATGTTGCCGGAGTTACTATCCTAAGTTTGGGATGTCAAAACCTGCAAACCGTTCAATTGCTGGATGAGATCAAATTGCGCAATCCAAATTTTGACAAACCACTGTTGGTTTATGAACAACAACAATCTCAAAGCGAAGAGCAACTCATTAGCGAAGCAATTAAGAAAACTTTCGAAGGTCTGATTGAAGCCAATAAAATAGAACGTAAGCCAGCCCCTTTATCGGATCTGGTATTAGGTGTGAAATGTGGCGGCAGTGATGGGTTTAGTGGAATTAGTGCAAACCCTGCTGTTGGTGTTACCAGCGATTTGTTAGTGGCATTGGGTGGAAAAGTTTTGTTGGCTGAGTTTCCCGAATTATGTGGCGCAGAGCAGGACTTGATCGATCGAACTATAGATGAACCGGCAGCAAAAAAATTCATTCACCTGATGACAACCTATAACAATCAGGCAGAAGCGGTTGGTTCCGGATTCCACATGAATCCTTCACCTGGCAATATCCGTGATGGATTGATTACTGATGCTATCAAGAGTACAGGCGCTGCAAAGAAAGGTGGAACCTCTCCAGTAGTGGATGTATTGGACTATACGGAACCTGTAGTAAAACCAGGATTAAATTTGGTATGTACTCCTGGAAATGATGTAGAAGCTACAACTGGTAAAGCGGCAAGCGGAGCCACCCTTATTTTGTTCACTACCGGATTGGGGACACCTACTGGTAATCCGGTTTGTCCTACAATCAAAGTGGCTACCAACAACCGACTGGCTGAACGCATGAGCGATATCATTGATATCAATTGTGGACCAGTGGTGGAAGGTGAAAAAACATTGGCACAAATGGGTGAAGATATTTTGGAATATTGTATCAAAGCGGCCAGTGGCGAAGTGATCCCGAAAGCAGTATTATTGAATCAGGATGATTTCATTCCATGGAAACGTGGTGTAAGCCTGTAAGCCTTTTGAAAAGAAAAGGATGTTGTATGCTTTCAAATCCAAGTAACAATTGGTTTTTGATATTTATTTAAATGATTGATTTCCGGTCTAGCATTGGAAATATAAAAAATAACGATAAAGAATGAAGCAATTCTTAGATGATAACTTTTTGCTGGAAACTAAAACTGCACAAACGCTTTTTCACGATTATGCAAAGCAGATGCCTATTATAGACTATCATTGTCATCTGCCTCCGGATCAAATAGCCAACGACATGCAGTTTGAAAACCTTACCCAGGTTTGGTTGTATGGCGATCATTATAAGTGGCGCGCCATGCGCACAAATGGTGTGGATGAAAGTTATTGTACCGGAAACAAGTCGGATTTTGAAAAGTTTGAACAGTGGGCGGCCACAGTTCCCTACACTATGCGTAATCCATTGTATCATTGGACGCACATGGAGCTGCAACGCTATTTTGACGTGTATGATATTTTGGATAGCACCACTGCAAAAAAAATTTATGATGAGTGTACGGCCAAACTTCAGACAAAAGAGTACAGTGTGCGCAATCTGTTAAGAAAGATGAATGTGAAAACGGTTTGTACGACAGATGATCCGGTGGATACCTTGGAGCATCACAAAAAACTGAAAGAAGAAGGATTCGAAATTCCCATTCTTCCAGCTTGGAGGCCAGATGCAGCAATGAACGTGGGCAATGCCAATAATTTCATGGCGTATGTAAAAAAATTAGAAGCTGTTTCTGAGGTGCACATAACTTTCTTTAATGACTTTTTGGAGGCACTTAAAAATCGTCATGATTTCTTTGCCACAATGGGTTGTACGGTGTCAGACCATGGACTGGAACAAGTTTATGCGGAAGAGTGTACCCTGCACGAAATCAGTGCCATCTTTGATAAAGTGTATGCCGGTCATGAACTTAGTCTGGAGGAACAGAATAAATTTCGTTCAGCCATGCTGGTTTATTTTGCCGAATGGGATCATGAGAAAGGGTGGGTGCAACAGTTTCATTTGGGAGCACTTCGCAATAATAATCTGAAAGCAATGCGAGAGCTAGGCCCCGACACTGGCTGGGATTCTATCGGTGACTTTTCACAAGCCAGAGCCTTGTCCAAATTTTTAGGCGGCTTGATTGACAGAGATAAACTGACTCAAACTATTTTATACAATCTGAATCCGGCCGATAATGAATTGATGGCCACCATGATTGGAAATTTCAATGACGGCTCCATGCCAGGGAAAATTCAGTGGGGTTCCGGTTGGTGGTTTTTGGATCAGAAAGACGGTATGGTAAAGCAGATCAATGCATTGTCCAATATGGGTTTGTTGAGTCGGTTTATAGGTATGCTAACCGATTCAAGAAGCTTCCTTTCCTTCCCTAGACATGAATATTTTAGAAGAATATTATGCAATCTGTTTGGCAATGATATAGAAAATGGTGAATTGCCTGCAAATATTGAATGGACTGGAAAAGTGATTCAAGATATATGTTTTAATAATGCGCAAAATTACTTTGGCTTTAAGGTAAATGTGTAGATTTGACAAAATTGATTATTCATGAAGTATTTTGATTTAACAGGTAAGACAGCCATAGTAACAGGAGGCAATAAAGGCATTGGTGCTGGTATGGCATTGGGTATGGCTCAGGCTGGGGCCGATATAATAGTTGCGTCCAGAACAATAGAGGCAGGTTCAAAAATTGAACAGGAAGTAAAAGGATTGGGTCGAAGTTTTAAGTTTTATAAAATGGATGCAGCCGACAGAGCAAGCGTGTATTCCTTCGTCAATGCGGTGTTGAGTGAAAATGAACGTATTGACATCCTGATCAATAATGCCGGCACCATCATGCGCAAACCTGTCGTAGAACATCCAGATGAGTGGTGGGATAATGTGATGGCAATAAATCTGGATACACCATTTATCCTGGCACGTGAGTTTGGAAAGCACATGATAGAGAAAGGAAAGGGGAAGATAATTTTCACTTGTTCCCTGCTTACTTTTCAAGGCGGCATTAATGTTCCTGGATATGCAGCCAGCAAGGGTGCTTTGTCTAGTGTCATTAAAGGCATGTCCAATGAGTGGGCATCAAAAGGAATAAATGTAAATGGAATTGCTCCTGGCTATATCGCCACGGATAATACGCAGGCACTTCGCGAAGATCCCGATAGAAGTCAGTCCATATTAAGTCGTATTCCCGCAGCCAGATGGGGCACTCCAGAGGATTTTGCCGGACCTGCTGTTTTTCTGGCTTCAGATGCCAGTAACTATGTAGATGGCGAGATACTGGTGGTAGATGGTGGATGGATGGGAAGATGAGTTTTGAATGGTGAGTTTTGAATGGTGAATGGTGAATGGTAAATGGTGAATGATGAATTTTGAGTTATTGATAATTGATTGTTGAATATTGAAAAATTGATTATTAAAAAATTGAATATTAATTTTTATAAAAATGGAAATACGTTTTGCAAATAGTCCTGCTGAAACTAAGCAGATGAATACGGAACAATTGCGCAAGAATTATTTGGTGGAAAACCTGATGGAGGCGGATAAACTTACATTGGTGTATAGCCACTATGATCGTGTAATTATTGGCGGTGTGAAACCGGTAGGCAATACCATCGAGTTGAAAAACGAAGAGGAGTTAAAAGCAGAATTCTTTTTACAGCGTCGTGAGTTAGGCATCATCAATGTAGGTGGGGCAGGCGTTGTAACAGTAGATAGTGAACGGTATGCTTTGGAAAAATTGGAATGTTTATATGTAGGTCGTGGAGCAAAGAGTGTAAGTTTTGCAAGCAACAATGAAAATGAGCCTGCTCTTTTCTATATGCTTTCAGCACCTGCGCATAAAGAATTTCCAACGACAAAATATACAAAAGAACAAGCAGCACCCGTTAACCTCGGAGATGTGAGCACATCCAACAAGCGCACGATATATAAGTACATTCATGACGATGGTATTCAGAGTTGTCAGTTGGTGATGGGACTTACTGTACTGGAGCAGGGTTGTGTTTGGAACTCGGTTCCACCGCATACACATACTCGGCGGATGGAGGTGTATTATTATTTTGATTTACCAAAGGATCAAAGATTGTTTCACATGATGGGCGAACCGCTGGAAACCCGCCACCTGATCATGGCAAACAACGATGCCGTTATTTCTCCTCCTTGGAGTGTACACTTTGGAAGTGGTACATCCAATTACGGATTTATTTGGGGTATGGCTGGTGAGAACAAACAGTTCACGGATATGGATCCAGCACCAATTTCTACTCTATTGTAATGTGGCAAAGAGTATTTGAAAATGTGTTCAGTTACTTAACATAGTTCTATAAAAAACAAACAGATTTAAAATCAAAAATAAAAAAAGCAAAGTATTGTTATGTCTAAAAAAGTTGTAACGCTCGGCGAAATTATGTTGCGTTTGTCCACACCAGGATTCGAACGTTTTGTTCAGTCAGATTCATTTGATGTTACCTATGGTGGTGGCGAAGCCAATGTAGCTGTGGCTTTGAGCAATTATGGGCTTAATGGTGTATTTGTGTCTAAGGTACCGGAACATGCCATTGGTCAGTCAGCTATCAATCATTTGCGCCGCTATGGGGTGGATACACAATATGTGGCTCGTGGTGGCGACAGGTTGGGTATCTACTTTTTAGAAACAGGAGCTTCTATGCGGGCTTCGCAGGTGATTTACGATCGTGCCGGAGCCTCTATTGCCGATGTGGATGCCAGCGAATTTGACTGGGACAAAATCTTTGAAGGTGCCGATTGGTTTCATACCACAGGGATCACACCAGCTTTGAGCGACAAAGCAGCCGCATTGACCGAAGCAGCTTTGAAAGCAGCAAAAGCAAGAGGTGTAACCACCAGCATTGACCTAAACTATCGCAAGAAATTGTGGAGCAAGGAAAAGGCACAGGCTGTAATGACCGAATTGTGCAGGTATGTGGATGTGTGTATTGGTAACGAAGAAGATGCAGAAACCACTTTAGGTTTCAAAGCGGCACACAGCGATATTACAAAAGGAGAACTGAATTTGGATGGATACAAAGACGTGATTCGCCAGATGAAAGAAAAATTTGGATTTAAATATATTGCTTCTTCATTGCGGGAAAGCTATAGTGCCAGTGATAACGGATGGAGTGCCTTGGTGAGTGATGGTACTGAGTTTTATCACACACGCAAATACGATGTGCGTATCGTGGATCGGGTAGGAAGTGGCGACAGTTTTGCAAGCGGTTTAATTTATGGTTTAGTAACGGGTATGAGCATGTCCGATTCTGCCGAATTTGGTGTAGCAGCATCTGCATTGAAACATACTATTCCTGGTGATTTGAACCATGCCACTTTAAGCGATGTAAAAACATTGATGAAAGGAGATGCAAGCGGAAGAGTACAACGTTAATAATATGACTGAATGAAGAATAGGATTTTGCATTCAACCTCTTTAAAATTTATGGTAAAAACAAGATTTTGAATTACTTTAAAGTCCTAATTGGCTAGGGGGTAAAAGTTCCCCTCTCCAGAGGTTAGGGGTTAGGGCTGGGCTTGTCCGCCGAAGGAGGATGAGGTCTTTTAACGCTTTTCATTCTCAAACTCTAAAAAACAATATTCATTCTTTTTGTAACAACAAACTAAGTTTATGGTAATAGATACATTGAGCAATGCTTCGAAATATTATAGTTTGCATCCATTATTTCATCAGGCTTTTGAGTTTGTAGCTTCATCCAATTTGGATGCTATCGAATCGGGAACTTATGAGATTTTGGCTGGCCAATTGAAAGCAATTGTTTCGGACAAGGAAGGAAAAAGCCGAGAGGAGTCTTTGCAAAAATTTGAATGTCACAGAAAGAATATTGATATCCAGATTTGCATTCAGGGCGAAGAAGAAATTGGCTGGAAGCCTATTGAAAAATGCGGAATTGACAAAGGTGGTTATAATGATGAAAAAGATGTGCAGTTTTGGGGCGATGATCCGGATATGTATTTCAGACTCACCAACCAGCAATTTGTAATTCTATATCCAGAAGATGTTCATGCTCCCATGATAGGAGTGAATGAGAAGAGTATTAAGAAGATGGTGATTAAGGTGGCGGTTGGTTGATTGGATGTGAGTAATTGAAAGGTTGATTTGGTGGGGCTTTCATTGATCCAATAAATTCTACTGTTGGTAAACAAAAAAATTAGATTTCAAACAAGCAAAATAAAATGAGCAAAACACAAGAAGCAATTGATGCGATTATTGAGCAAGGCATGTTGCCTTTATATTTTAATGCAGATGAAATAGTGAGTGTGGAGGTACTGCGTGCCGTGTACAAAGCAGGCGTGAAAGCGATCGAATATACCAATAGAGGCGAGGCTGCATTATCAAATTTTAAGAAATTGGTGGAGGTTCGAAATGCAGAAATGCCTGGATTACTATTAGGTATCGGCACAGTTAAAAATATGGAAATGGTGAGTGCTTATTTAGATGCCGGAGCTGACTTTCTGGTGAGTCCGGGATTTGTGCCAGAGATAGCTGCTCATGCAGTGGCTAATGATATATTTTATGCACCTGGTTGCATGACGCCAAGTGAAATCATTGCAGCTGAAAATGCCGGTATCAGATTCATTAAATTGTTCCCTGGTGATATGTTAGGTCCCAAATATTTATCAACCATAAAAGATATATTTCCAAAACTATTGTTTATGCCAACTGGTGGGGTGGATACTACAAAGGAAAGTGTGGAAAGCTGGTACAAAGCGGGTGTATGTGCTGTGGGTATGGGAAGTAAACTAATCAGCAAACAATTGATGGCTGATAAGAATTATGATGCGATAGCAACCAATACGAAAGCAGTTTTTGAAATTATTGGATCCGTTAGAAACTAATTAAATTCTAAGATTGCTTTCGGTTTGTATAGATCTCGTGGCTGATATTCTCAACCCTATTATAAATAAAAAATAACGATTGAATGAGTAGCTCTTTATCATCAGGTGGTAAAATGTCAATGTACAGATGGAAGATCTGTGGTTTATTATTTTTTGCGACCACTATTAACTATTTAGACAGGCAGGTTTTGTCGCTTACATGGAAGGATTTTATTGTACCTGAATTTCATTGGAACAATAATGACTATGGAACCATTACTGCCATATTTTCCATTGTGTATGCAATAGGGATGTTGTTTGCCGGCCGTTTCGTGGACTGGCTGGATACGAAGAAAGGATTTTCATGGTCGATAATCATTTGGTCGATAGGTGCTATTATGCATGCTTTTTGTGGCATTGCTACTTCTGGGATTCTTACAGGAAAATGGTTTGTGGGTTTTGAAGGAGCAAAGGAAGCGATCAGTGCAGTTGGCGATATAGGGAGCATAGTTTCAGTGAGTGTAACACTTTTTATTTTTTCACGAATAGTATTGGCTCTTGGTGAATCTGGAAACTTTCCAGCGGCAATCAAGGCTACAGCCGAATATTTTCCCAAAAAAGACAGAGCGTTTGCCACTAGTATTTTTAATGCTGGGGCTACAGTGGGTGCCCTTGCTGCACCCCTTTCTATTCCTTTTATCGCCAAAGCCTGGGGTTGGGAAATGTCTTTTGTAATTATTGGCGCATTGGGTTTTATCTGGTTAGGCTTTTGGCTTTTTGGCTACCAAAAACCTCATTTGCATCCCAAAGTGAATGCTAATGAGTTGGAGTATATTCAGCAGGATGATAAAGAGCTGGAGGCTGCCGCCGTAATAAATATTGTAAATGGTCCTTCAAAGAAAATGAGTTTTGGCCAGGCTTTTAAGTACAAACAAACATGGGCTTTTGCTGTTGGTAAATTTATGACAGATGGTGTGTGGTGGTTCTTCCTGTTCTGGACACCGGCTTATCTCAGTTCTGTTTATCATTTGGATTCTACGCAAAGCGCCCCACAGATATTTACACTTTATCTGATCACTTTATTGTCTATAATTGGTGGATGGCTACCCACTTATTTTGTGGAAAAGAAAGGTATGAATCCCTATGCGGGTCGTATGCGTTCCATGTTGATATTTGCTTTTTTTCCATTGTTAGCATTATTTGCCCAACCGCTGGGTCATATTACCGTTTGGCTTCCGGTTATCATCATTGGTATTGCTGGAGCCGCACATCAGGCATGGAGTGCTAATATTTTTTCTACCATTGGAGACATGTTTCCGAAGAGTGCGATAGCCACTATCACCGGTATTGGTGGAATGGCAGGTGGTGTTGGTGCTTTCTTTATTAATAAAGGGTCTGGTGTTTTATTTGATTATGCAGAAAAGACAAACCTGAAATTGTTGAGTTTTCAGGGTATTGAATCGGGATACTTTATCATATTTGCAGTTTGTTCTTTTGCCTACCTGATTGGATGGTTGCTGATGAAGGCATTGGTGCCTAAGTATAGCCCGATTACTGATTTCTAATTTGGTGCCAACTTATATTATAGAACCGCTTCTTTGTTTACACAAGGGAGCGGTTTTTGTTTGTTGGGAATATATAGAAATTATGCTTTTCTGATGTAATAGCCGAAAGAAAAATTCTCTCCCAGTTCTTCTGATGCTTCCTCAAACAACTGAGTAAGATTGTCAAAAGTTTCTAATTGCCCCAAGGTCATATTGATAAACTGTATGGATACGGGTGTCTCCATGCCGCCAGTAATCCAATCCCATAAGGCATCCAGGTTTTTGCCAAAATATTCCGGTGTATTTAAAAGCCTGATGGCGATGGTATAAAAATCATCCATGGTTCCGATGCGCTCAAAATCAAAAACTATCTCCTTCATTTTTGCTGAAATGTTTTATAGTGATCATTAGTGACGTATATCAAACCGTCATTGGAAAATAAGAGCCTGTCTGCATTTCGTCGGCCACAATGGTAGTTTAAGTCTGCTTCAAACCATTTTCTACCTGAGGCATTAGGGAGGTTTCCTTCTCTGTTGCCAAAAACATCACCACCAATAGCTCTGCCAGGTAGTGCCTCGCAAAGATTTCCATCCGATGCGTTCCAGCCCTTTTCTCTTGCTTCTTTTTTGGTGATATAATAGTCGGGAAGTCGTTGATGTTGTTTTACAAAAGGGATCACCACCGATTCCTTGGTCAGTACACTGATGTCTGTGGTGCTTACAGAGGTGGTAGCTTTCTGGTTTTTGCAATAGACCATTAATCCTGCCAGCAGCACAAGCAATAAGACAATTAATAAGTTGCTAGTTTTCTTCATAACCAAACAAACCTACACAAAAATGCTTTAACAAGGGAAAATGGAAATACAAATTAATTAATACGTGTTTATACCTGATGAAGATACTTTACAATGGAATCTAGTTTTAGTATCTGGAGCAATACAGTGACCATTTGTTTATAGCTTAGACGGAAAATACTACTGTGCTAAATGTTTTCTTCAAACCAATGCTTTCCTACATTTGTGGTATTCAATATGCTAAAATTTTTGCCTTATGATTAAAAATGTTTCTGTTATTGGTGCCGGCACCATGGGCAATGGAATCGCTCATGTGTTTGCACAGCATGGTTTTGACGTTACCCTCATTGATGTTTCTGCTTCTCAGTTGGAAAAGGCTATTGCGACCATTTCCAAAAATTTGGATCGCCAGGTAGCCAAAGGTCAAATTACTGAAGCGCAAAAAAGGAAGACCTTAGAAAACATCATTTTAGAAACCGATCTTTCTAAAGGGGTCGCTTCTGCTCATCTGGTGGTTGAAGCGGCTACTGAAAATGAAGCATTGAAGGTGAAGATATTTGAGCAGATTGACGAAGCCGCACCATCCGATTGTATTTTGGCCACTAATACATCTTCCATTTCAATTACAAAAATAGCAGCAGCCACCAAACGGCCACAACAGGTCATTGGTATGCATTTTATGAACCCGGTACCTGTGATGAAGCTGGTGGAAATCATCAATGGTTTTACCACGAGCCATGATGTTACCGGTACAGTAGTAGAACTGGGCAGGGAATTGGGAAAAATACCTGCTTTGTCAAACGATTATCCAGGGTTCGTGGCCAACAGAATTTTGATGCCAATGATCAATGAAGCCATTTATACCCTACAGGAAGGTGTGGCGGATGTTGAATCTATTGATACCACTATGAAACTTGGAATGGGACACCCCATGGGGCCTTTGCAACTGGCGGATTTTATTGGGTTGGATGTTTGTTTGTCCATATTGCAGGTATTGTTTCAAGGCTTTGGTAATCCTAAGTATGCTCCTTGTCCTTTGTTGGTAAATATGGTAGCCTCTGGGAATCTGGGCGTAAAAACTGGCGAAGGGTTTTATATTCATACACCAGGCAGCAAGGAATTAGTGGTGGGGGAGAAATTCCGGAAGTGAATCTATTTCAATTAATTTCCCGTCTATTTTTTGCCAGCCATAGGTTTCTAGCCCATTGGTAAGTATGAGGTACTTTGCTGGCATGGTGATATGATATCTCAGTATTTGTAAAAGTGTTTTTTCTGTAATCGGCACTTTTTGACTTTTGCATTCCACCAGCATCCAGGGTTGGTGAACTGGATCATACACCAGGATATCGAATCTCTTTTTAAGGCTGCCAAGTTGGATTTCTTTTTCGAGCGCAATAAGCGATTGAGGGTATTGCTTCGATAGTAATAAATAGTGTACAAAATTTTGGCGCACCCATTCTTCATCCTGAAGCACCAGCCATTTGCGCCGAATTGGGTCAAAAATAAACGGTTGATTATTTTTAAACTCAATCTTAAAATCGGGTTTGGGATATTCAATCAAAATCATCAGTCCAAAAATAAAAGTTTATTTTAGCCAAAGTTAATTTAGTTATAATCCCATTACCCTAAATCAGTAAGAAAGTTTAAATGAAAACGAAACAAGATATTGTAGAGAACTGGCTTCCACGATATACTGGTGAAAGCATTGACAAATTTGGAAAGTATATTCTGTTGACCAATTTCGGTAACTATGTGGAGTTATTTGCAAGTTGGAATAATGTGGAGGTAATAGGTGAAGGAAAACCGATGCAATGCGCAACCGCAGATGATATTACCATTATCAATTTTGGAATGGGGAGTCCGACAGCTGCCACCATTATGGATTTGCTCTCGGCTATCAATCCTCTTGCGGTATTGTTCCTGGGAAAATGCGGAGGTCTTAAAAAACGAAATAAGGTTGGGGATCTTATTCTTCCCATTGCAGCCATTAGGGGCGAGGGCACTTCCAATGATTATTTCCCGCCGGAGGTTCCTGCATTACCTGCCTTTGCCTTGCAAAAAGCGGTAAGTACCACTATTCGTGATGCCAATACTGATTATTGGACGGGTACAGTTTATACCACCAACCGAAGAGTTTGGGAACATGATGAGCCCTTTAAAGAATACCTGAAATCAATAAGGGCTTATGCCATTGATATGGAAACTGCTACCGTTTTTACTGTTGGCTTTTACAACAAAATACCGACAGGTGCTTTGCTATTGGTCAGCGATTCTCCTATGATTTCGGAAGGAGTAAAAACTGCTGAAAGCGATAAGAAGGTGACCGCTAACTACGTAGAGAAGCATTTAAAAATTGGTATTGATTCTTTAAAGCAACTTAAGGATAACGGCCAAACCATCAGACATTTAAGATTTTAATGCGCACTGTTGCCAAATGAAGAAAAATATCGATCTTAATAAGATAAAGATGTAAAAGATGAAACAAGCTAAAATCAGTGTACTTCCTTTATTGGCTTTTATTTTCGTTGTATTTGCCTGCAATAAAAAAAGTAGTCAAATAGACAGTAGTCCAATTTATAAAGCGGAGATTAAGCAAATAGTAAGCTGCGCTAAATATTATGCCTGTGTCATCACCAACGGTGATATCAATCCGGAACTGGTGGACAATGACTGGAAACAGGGGGATCAAAACCATCAAAAATCATTTACAGTAAGGAACTCCTGTTCCTTCCCCACTTCCTTGAAGGAAGGAGATAGTTTTTATTTTCAAATCGAGGAAAATCCTTCTAAGAGTAACTGCTCAATTTGTACGATTGGTATTTTGAATGGCCCTAAGAAAAGTTTAGATATTAAGATTATCAAAGTCGATAAAAATTAATGCCTCTACCACTTTTGTCCATACAAAATCTATCCATCAGCTTTGTGGGCGAACAGGGCATCAACCATGCCATAAAAAATATTTCGCTGAATATATACAAGGGAGAAATAGTGGCAATGGTAGGGGAGAGTGGTTCGGGCAAATCCGTTACCTCTCTATCTATTTTAAAATTGTTGCCAACACCTCCGGCACAAATGGAAGGAGGACAGATATTGTATAGCGAAGATGGCGCATCTACCATAGATCTCATCGGGGCTGATAATGAGGTGTTGCGGCATATACGGGGGAATAAGATATCCATTATTTTTCAGGAACCGATGACCTCACTAAATCCGGTGATTACCTGTGGGAAACAGGTGGTAGAAACCTTGATGGTGCATAACAAAATCACCAGACAGGAAGCAAAAAGTCAGGCCATTCAGTGGTTTGAAAAAGTGAAATTGCCTAATCCTGAACTTGTTTACCATCGTTATCCCCATCAGCTTAGTGGCGGCCAAAAACAAAGAGTGATGATCGCGATGGCTATGTGTTGTAAGCCCGACCTGCTCATTTGCGATGAACCTACTACAGCATTGGATGTAACCGTGCAAAAAAGTGTGCTGGAGTTGATCAAAGAGCTTCAAAAGGAAACAGGCATGGGCGTAATATTTATTACCCACGATCTGGGTGTAGTAGCTCAGATAGCTGACAGAGCAATCATCATGTACAAAGGAGAAATAGTAGAACAGGGTTCAGTAAAAGAGATTTTTAAAATTCCAGTTCAACCCTATACCAGAGCTCTGCTAGCCTGCCGTCCGGTAAATCATAAACGAGGAGTCCGATTACCCGTAGTAAGTGATTTTTTGCATCCGATAAAAGTTGACCAACAAGAATACAGCATTGAAAAGGAGCAAATCAAGGAAAGCAGTAAACAGGAAATTTTAATTAGAGCAGAGCATATATCTGTTTGGTTCCCAAATAAAAAAAACTGGATCGGCCAACCTCAAAGTTTTATAAAAGCTGTAGATGATCTGAGTTTTGAAATTTATAAAAATGAAACATTGGGGATTGTGGGTGAAAGTGGATGTGGTAAAACGACCCTTGGCCGAACTTTGCTACAACTGATACCGACCACCAACGGCAGCATTTTTTATAAGGAAAAAAATCTGGCTGATACTTCGTCGCAACAATTACGAAAGTTGAGGCAACATCTGCAAATAGTTTTTCAGGATCCGTATTCATCGCTGAATCCACGAAAAAAAATTGGAGCGGCGATAGAGGAGCCACTAATGGTTCATGGCATTGTAAAATCATCAGAGGCAAGAAGGCAAAGAGTAATAGAACTCTTGTTAAAGGTTGGGCTGTTGCCCGAACATTATAATAGATATCCACATGAATTTAGCGGCGGCCAGCGGCAGCGGATAGTTATTGCCAGAGCGTTGGCCCTGAATCCTTCCTTTATAATTTGCGATGAGTCGGTTTCTGCACTGGATGTAAGTGTGCAGGCACAGGTGTTGAATTTGCTGAATGATCTAAAAAAAGAGTTTGGGTTTACAATCGTTTTCATCAGTCATGACCTAAGCGTGGTACGCTATTTCAGCGACCGTATTATGGTGATGAACAAAGGAAAGATAGAAGAATTTGGCCAGTCCGATAAAATATATGAGGACCCTCAGACCGAATACACTAAAAAACTAATTGAAGCCATTCCTGCATAAGCCGAGGATGCAAAATCTTGTTTACCTCGAAAGTGCTTTGCTTCAAGCAGGTAAATTGTAATTCCGGATTTCTATTCCTTATGAATAGAGATATATGCAGGATGAAGCATTTGAAAAATAAAAAATCACTATTAGTAGGAATAAAACCTTAGCTTTGCACGCACAAAATCGAAAACCGGTGCCGTAAGACCGGGGCTCGGCAGGATATGATATAGGAGAATACCTTCAGATTATCCACCAAACTCCAGCTTCCCGCATCGCTTTTTATTGGTTTTGAAACTTTAAAAAGATTTACAATTTCATGAAGCTTTCACAATTTCAATTCGACTTACCGCTTAACCTTATTGCCCAACAACCCGCAAAAAGAAGAGAAGATGCCCGTATGATGGTCGTGCATCGTCACACTGGAGAAATAGAAAATAAATATTTCCGTGATATTCTTGACTATTTTGATGATAAGGATGTATTTGTAGTAAATAATACTAAGGTTTTTCCTGCCCGGATGTATGGACGCAAGGAAAAAACCGGAGCAAAGATTGAAGTGTTTTTGTTGCGTGAGTTGAACAAGCTCAATCGTCTCTGGGATGTAATTGTGGATCCTGCCAGAAAAATAAGGGTGGGTAATAAGTTGTACTTTGGCGAAAGTGAAGAACTGGTAGCCGAAGTGATTGACAATACCACCAGCCGTGGCCGTACTATTAAATTTTTGTGGGAAGGAGATGAAGACGGATTTAGAGCTCAACTGGAAGCTTTGGGGGAAACGCCATTGCCCAAATACATCAAACGCAAGCCAGATGAAGATGATAAAGAGCGATATCAAACAGTATATGCAAAGCACGAGGGTGCTGTAGCCGCCCCAACAGCAGGATTGCATTTCAGCCGGGAGCTGATCAAGAGATTGGAAATAAAAGGTGTTCGTTTTTCGGAGATTACTTTGCACACTGGTTTGGGCACATTCAGACCTATTGAAGTAGAGGATTTGAGTAAACACAAAATGGATGCTGAATATTTTCATATTGATGAACAGGCTTGTAAAATAGTAAACAAAGCCAAGGAAACCAATCATAGAATTTGCTCTATTGGTACTACTACTATGCGAGCCATGGAATCTTCCTTTACCGCACAGAAGTTATTAAAACCAAGTGAAGGCTGGACAAATATGTTTATTCATCCTCCTTACAACTTTAATATTGCGGATTCATTGGTGACCAATTTTCATTTACCCAAAACCAGCCTGATGATAATGACTAGTGCCTTTGCTGGTTATAATTTGGCTGTAGAAGCATATAAAAAAGCCATTAAAGACAAATACAGATTCTTTAGCTACGGCGATGCTTTGTTGATAATCTAACAATACATAAGCAAGATCTTAAAGAGGCTGTCCGATAAGGATGGCCTTTTGTTTTTTGATACAGGCTTACCAACTGAGATGATTTTGAGTCTTTCGTTTGGCGTTCCAACCATTTGTTTGGTGCACAATCTTCAATAGCTAAACCGTCAAAATGGACAATCCAATTGGAAGTCTAGGAGCAATTTTTACACTGTTTTTGATGGAGTAGAAGTGATTTTTGGAAGATGTACCTTTCACCTAGGACTAAAAAAAGGCTGCCCTTTTGGGACAGCCTGTATTGTTTAATTCTTAAAAAGAATCTTAAGCGTTCTCTTCGTCTTCAGCTTTGTCTTCTTTTTCGGCTTTTGGAGCAGCAGCTGGCTTGGCAGCAGCGGCTTCTTGATCTAATTTCTTTTTCAGATCAGCCAAAACGCCTAAGTCGCCCAAAGTAGCTTTTTCAACTTTGCTTTGGATATTCTTAACGGCTTTTTTGGTTTTTTCAGCATCAGCACGTTCTGCTTTCTTCACACCTTCACGTTCCACATATTGTTCTTGTTCCCAAACACGAGTATGAGAAACTACAATGCGTTTTTCGTTGCGGTCGAATTCAATAACAGTGAACTGAGCTGTTTCATCCATACCTAAAGATTTGCCTTCCTGAGTACCCAAGTGGCGGTTAGGTGCAAATCCTTCTAGGCCGTAAGGCAGTTGGATAGTAGCACCTTTATCGTCCTTACGGGTGATGGTTCCTTCGTGTAGGCTACCGATTGAGAAAGTATCTTGCAAAGTGTTCCAAGGATCTTCTTCTAATTGTTTGTGGCCTAACTGAAGTTTGCGATTTTCTTTATCAATACCTAAGATAATCACATCTATTTTTTGACCCACTTTAGTGTATTCTCCTGGATGGTTAAAGCGTTTCAACCAGCTTAAGTCACTGATGTGAATCATACCACCAATACCCTGAGCCAATTCAACAAACACACCGTAGTTGGTGATGTTTTTAACTTCGCCTTCATGTTTAGTGCCTTCAGCAAATCTGGTTTCGATATCATTCCAAGGATCTTCAGTTAATTGTTTGATAGACAAACTCATTTTGCGAGTATCTTTATCTAGGGTAACGATCTTCGCTTCATGCTCATCAGCCAATTTGAAGAAGTCTTTTGCATTGATAGGCGTGTTTGCCCAAGTGATCTCACTTACGTGAACCAAACCTTCCACACCAGGATATATTTCTAAGAACGCACCATAGTCTTCTATATTAACTACTTTACCTTTTACAGTATTGCCTTCTGCAATATCAGTAGGAAGCACATCCCAAGGATGAGGAGTTAATTGTTTCAAGCCAAGGCTGATACGTTTTTTCTCGTCGTCGAAATCCAATACCACCACATTCACTTTCTGATCCATTTTCAACACCTCGTTCGGGTGAGAAATGCGACCCCATGAAATATCAGTGATGTACAGTAAACCATCCAATCCGCCCAGATCCATGAACGCACCAAAGTCGGTAATGTTTTTAACGGTTCCTTCCAATACCTGACCTTTTTCCAGTTTACCAATGATTTCAGCACGTTGTGCTTCCATATCGCTTTCGATAAGTGCTTTATGCGATACCACAGCGTTTTTGATCGTTTCGTTGATTTTAACAACTTTGAATTCCATTGTCTTACCTACAAACTGATCGTAATCCGTCACAGGTTTCACATCGATCTGAGAACCTGGAAGGAAGGTTTCCATTCCAAATACATCCACGATCAAACCACCTTTAGTTTTTGATGTAACCAGACCGGTAACTACTTCGCCAGTTTTGTTATACTCAACAATTTTTTCCCAGGCACGGGTAGTGCGGGCTTGTTTTCGGCTCAGGTTCAGATGTCCGTTTCTGTCTTCTTTTTCCACGATCATCACTTCCACATCATCGCCCACTTTCAGATTAGACAAATCCCGAAATTCGTTCAACGAGATCAAACCATCACTTTTGAAGCCGATGTTTAATACTACATCAGTATTTGTAAGACCTACTACTGTACCGTTTACCAATTCACCATCATTCAATTGAATAAAAGTGTTGTCGTAAACTTTGTCATACTTTTCTTTCTCTTCTTTAGAATAAGAAGATACATTGCGTTTGTCCACGCTCCAGTCAAAATCGTCGTGTGCGGTTTCAATCACTGCCACCACTTCTGGTTTTTTAGGTTCTTCGGCTACTGGTTCTACAGCGGCTTCAGCCTCAGGTACAGTTGTTGTCGCTGTAGAAGCATCAGCTACTGGTTCAGTAGCGCCTGCGTTCTCCTGTGCATCAGCGTTTAATTGTTTAAAATAAAAGTTCATAAAAAAATAATCCGGAGGGTTTTTATAATTCCGGGTTGCAAAAGTAAGCAATATCTCCCGGAAATCTGGCGAATGGGTAGGTGAATTTATTATTATATTAATGATTGATAATCAATGTATTAATGAACTTAGAGAGCTATTATTCCCCATTTCTTGTAATAAGCGATTAGCCAGGTTACCACTTCGCTATAGGATTCTCGCCCTTTGGGCTGGTTATTGGCCATTAAAAAGTAGCCATAAAATCTTGAAATGAGCGGTTCGATTGGGTTACGATATCGTTGGTAAAATTTACGTAATACTTCTATATCCTGCTTTACTATCGGATGAAGTTTGGTTTGGTAGTAGGCCGCTTTTGAGGAATCAATATCTGATAATTCTTTGGTTGCATATAGGAACATGTCGAAATACACAGAATACCTAAAAGTGGGGGAGGGATGAAGACGGCATGCCAAAAAAGCAACAAAATTAGCTTCACTTTCTTTGGCATAACCAAGTTGATGGGCTACTTCATGTGTGGCTACAAAAGGAAGTTCACATTGAGGTATGGTCGTATTTATTTGCGCCTCACCGGTAAACGGGTTGTAATATCCCTGAAAACCCATAAAGTTCCCAATATATCCAAATATCGTTGGCTTGATGGATGGATGGGCGTATTGTAAAAAAGGATATTTAAGGGCTGCCTGTTGGTAAGCTAAACTGGTATTGAGGAATAGTTTTTTATTTGTCTTAAATGAATCTCTCGAAAAGCCCGTAACATATTTTGCATGGTCGTTTAGCCTTTTCTGTAAAACACTTACCAGCGTATCCAAATCTTTTTCGGTATACTCTTTTTCCTCCAGTTGCATTTGACCAGCAATACCTATTCTTGAATAGTTCAGTCCCCAGAGCCCATAGAAAAGTACAAAAATCCATAACCCTTTAAATAGCAGTTTTTTTGAAAATATTCCAACATCTTTTTTGGAGAGATTGTGCTTTACCAACCTGTTGATGACCCTAACAGACCGATGAATGACATAAATAATGACAATAGTATATATCACATCACCAATACTAAACGGAATCCATCCGAGTAAAGTGCGTAATAGCAAAGACAGTTGGGGATAAAAATCATAAGTATAAAATTTTTCCACCCAATGGGGCCGTAACGAAATAAACTCGATTCCAGCAAAGGCCAAGATTACAATAATCCATTTTATTCTATGCTTCAATTTGTCATTACTCATATCCAATGCATCAAAAATAAATAATTAGCTTGCAATATCTATCGGACTGAATTATGAAGTTTAAAACAGTTGATTGTATTATAAAAGATGGAAGTAAAGTGCGGATAAGGGAAGCTATGCCTAAGGATGCCCAAGAATTGATAAAATGCATTTCCTCCTATATCCTTCAAAGCGATAATCTGATTTCAACAATCGAAGAGTTCAATCCAACATTATATCAGCAGGAGGACTGGATAAATCTTTTGACCAGGCGAGAGAATAGTATTTTGTTGGTAGCTGAGTACAATGGGAAAATAATTGGCAATGTGGACCTAAAAGGAGAAAGTCGAAAAAGAATCAGCCATAACGCCTTGCTGGGCATCGGTATTTTGAAAGGTTGGCAACAACTTGGTCTTGGGACAGCTCTATTGCGAAATGTTATTGATTGGGCTAGGAATAATGTGGCAATTGAGAATATCGGGCTCAATGTATTTGAAGGACATTCTCAAGCCATTTACCTCTATGAAAAAGCTGGCTTTCAAAAAGTGGGTATTCAATCCAACTATATCAGGAAGGATGATGGTACCTATGCAAATAATATAATGATGCAAATATGTGTAAAATAAAACACATCAATTTGGACCTTCCGCCTTGCAGAAATACCGCAAATTAGGGATGCTTTTATAGAGCCATCTCTTTCTTTGTTATTCAATTTTATTATACCTTAGACATGGGTAATATAACGAATATTATAACGATGTGGACCGGAAAGCCCAGGCTCTTGCAATGAACGCCCGACAAATTGTTTCTTACAAATTACCCTTTTATCTGGAACAATTCTGTAATCAGATTTAGCGATAGCTTTTGTTCTTTCTCATCAAACCATTTCCTAAAATTTGTTCTTAGATGAGTAATCAATGGTATTTAGCCTATACTCGCCCCTTGCATGAAAAAAAGATTGCAACACAGTTTGATCTCTGGGGCATTGAATATTTTTTGCCTATGACCAAAAGTTTAAGAGTTTGGTCCGACAGAAAAAAGTATATATCTATTCCTCTTTTTCCCTCATATATTTTTGTGAGCTTGCCCGATGCTGAATCTTATTATCAATGCCTTCAAACGAAAGGCCTACTTTATTTCATAAAAAACGATGGTAAAATTGCTGCCATCAATGAAACGCTTATTAACCATTTAAAGCAGGTGGTTACTGATTGCGTAGAAATAAAAGTTACAGCAGATCAAGTCCCCAGAGGAGAAAAGCTAATTATAAACAGTGGGCCATTTACAGGATTTACCTGTGAGACAATTTGTTTACATGGAAAAAGAAAAATTTTGGTAAGAATTGATTTGATACAGCGCACACTAATTGCGGATATTCCTCTACATCAAATCATGCCAATAAAAGGGATATCATAATTTTCAATATCCAATATTACTTCTTCAAAAAATCTTTTCAAACAAATTCAACATTAAAAAATAATACTATGGCAGTACTTACTACTTATCCGGGTGTATATATCGAAGAGCTTCCCAGTGGTGTAAGAACCATAACAGGTGTGGCCACCTCCATTACTGCATTTATAGGTCGTGCCAGCCGGGGCGAGCTCAATAGAGCAATCACCATAAATAGTTTTGCAGACTATGAAAGACTTTTTGGTGGTATTTGGGCAAAAAGTACCATGAGTTATTCGGTCAAAGATTTCTTCATGAATGGAGGGAGTCAGGCAGTTGTAACCAGAATTGCAAAAACAGCTGAAAAGGCAGAGTATTTAATTCCTACTAATGGAAATGATATTCAACTAAACGCAGCTAGCGAAGGTGCTTGGGGCGATAATCTTCAAATAGTAATTGACCATAAAACAAAGGATAGTGCGGTGCTTTCTTTGTTCAATATTACCATTTCAGAAATTGGTGGTGCTACTGAAAGTTTTAGAAATGTTTCCAGTGTTCCAGACGACCCACGATATCTTCCCCGCATACTCGACCAGGGTTCGCTTTTAGTGAAAGTGGGTACCATGGTGGATAATAGTGAGCCAGACAATACTGTTGCCAATACGCCAATCGTAGTCAATCCATTGAAAAAAGGAAGTGATGGGGGCGACGATGTAGGAGTTGCTGAATTTAATGGCGTGGAAAATAATAATACAGGTCTATGGGCGTTTAAAAAATCTGAGTTCAATTTATTGTGTATTCCACCCCCTGCAAGGGGAGGCGATACTGATTCGTTGGTTTATCAGCAGGCACTAACACTCTGTGTGAACCGTAGGGCAATGCTTCTGGTTGATTCACCTACAGCCTGGGGCGAATCCCCCACTCCAGCAAATGTAGCCGCTACAGAACTGGGCAATTTAAATCTATCAGGATCGGATACCCGAAATGCGGCATTGTTTTTCCCCAGAGTACGGCAAAGTGATCCATTGCTGGATGGTCAGATAGAAACGATGGTTCCCTGTGGTATTGTTGCCGGCGTGATGGCCAGAACCGATACCTCACGAGGCGTGTGGAAATCTCCTGCTGGAATTGATGCAGGGTTGAACGGAATTCAGGGTTTGCAAACCGTTCTGTCCGATGCAGAGAACGGGCAACTTAATCCACTTGGCATAAATTGTTTGCGTTCATTTCCGGTTACGGGTCGTGTTGTTTGGGGAGCGCGCACCATGCGTGGTGCAGATCAGTTTGCCGATGAATACAAATATATTGCAGTAAGAAGAACGGCTTTGTTTATTGAGGAGAGTTTGTACCGAGGCACTCAATGGGTGGTGTTTGAACCCAACGATGAACCGCTCTGGGCTCAAATCAGACTGAACTTAGGTGCCTTTATGCATAACCTTTTCAGGCAGGGAGCTTTTCAGGGGAAAACTCCCCGCGAAGCGTACTTAGTTAAATGCGATAAAGAAACTACCACACAAAATGACATCAACCTAGGGATAGTAAATATTCTTGTTGGGTTTGCTCCCCTCAAACCCGCTGAATTTGTCATTATTAAAATTCAGCAATTGACAGGACAAATCGAATCATAAAAATTATAACATCATGGCACAGTTTACTGTAAATGCACAGCGTTTTGATCCATACAAGAATTTTAAGTTTCGCGTAAAATGGGATGGCCGATACGTAGCTGGGATAAGTAAAGTTGGCGTTTTGAAACGTACTACAGAAGTAGTGGAGCATCGCGAGGGCGGCGATCCCAGTAGCGGACGGAAATCTCCTGGCAGAACCAAGTACGAACCGATCACTCTGGAAAGAGGGGTTACTCATGATTCTGAGTTTGAAAAATGGGCCAATAAAGTTTGGAACTTTGGTTCGGGATTGGGTGCAGAAGTTTCTCTAAAGGATTTCAGAAAAGATATCATCATTGAACTTTACAATGAAGCCGGTCAATTGGTGATCGCCTACAAGGTATATCGTTGCTGGGTTTCGGAGTATCAGGCTATGCCCGATCTGGATGCAAATGCCAATGCAGTGGCTATTCAAAACATCAAGTTGGAAAATGAAGGCTGGGAAAGAGACTATGAAGTATCAGAGCCCTCTGAACCCGTTTTTACTGAACCTCAATAGCATTCATGAAACCTCTTTTGACTTCCGAATTGTTCTCGGTTTGGGAACAATCACTCGATTTGCCCATGCTTTCACGAGCATTGCTATTGCTGACTAAAGCTTGTGGTGTACATGACATCAGACATATTGAAGCCATGAGTATTGGAGAGCGTGATGCCCGATTATTAGTATTGAGAGAATGGATGTTTGGAAAACGGATGCAGCATGTGAGTCATTGTCCGGCATGTAAAGAAAAGGTGGAGTGGGAAACAAATACCACAGATTTGCGAGTGCAAAATTTTGAAAATACACCAGAGGAGAAAATTTTGCAAATTAGTGATAATGCTTTTGAAATTAAGTTTCGGTTGATAAATAGTAGGGACATAATGGAGGTGATGAAGGATAATCCCACATCTGAAAATATTTCTAATAAATTGCTTCGGAATTGTATTATTGAAGTAAACAAGGACGGTGAAAAAATGAATAAGGAAGAAGTCCCCATAGTAGTTTTGAGAAGTCTGGAAAATGAAATGACAAAACTTGATCCACAGGCAGATATTCAAATGACACTGGATTGTCCTGCCTGTAAACATAAATGGAGTGTGGGATTTGATATTGTAAGTTGGTTTTTGACTGAAATTAATCATTGGGCAAAACAGATGCTGCAAGAGGTTTTTTTGTTAGCCAGATTTTTTGGCTGGTCCGAAAAAGATATCCTCAACATGACGCCCCGACGCAGAAGTTTATACCTGCAAATGATCAATGCTTGAATCATTTTATTGAACATATAATTGCCAGACATAGTATTCAGGTACCTCAGGTGCAACCTCGCCTGACTGGTAGATTTGAATCACAAGGGTTCGCTTCAAACTATATGGATAGTGTAGAAGGTTTTGAACAGGCGGATTCAGCATCATTCAATCGAAATGATCTTAACAAAAAAAAGGATACTGCTCTAAATGACTTGGGAAATAATCCGGTAACAGACAATCTGGAAAAAGAAAACAAAGAAGCTGCAACTTCATTGATTGGTGAGAACAGTTCACTCTTAATAAACTTAATGGATGCTGATGGTTTCAACAAAAAAACGGAGAAACAGGAGTCCTTCCAAAATGGAAACACAAATTTGAAGAGTGACCGTTTCATGAGTAAAGCAGATACAAAGCAAGATATTCATTCAGAGTGGTCTAATTCAGATTCAGAACATTTTTCATTGCAAACTCAGCAGTTGAATGATTCTTCGATTTCCCCCAACCAAAGTGAAAACACACACCGTTTGGATGGAGATTTTTTTAAAACTAACCCTCCTTTAACAAGAATGCCATTTGCCGATGAGCTAAAGTTGCCAGTTAATAATTCTAATGCTGGTCAGTCTGTAATTAAGGTTTCTATAGGTCGAATAGAGGTTCGAGCCACTTCCGCACCAGCTCAGGGAAATATTTCCGGCTCTACTCAAAAAAAAACAAGAATGTCTTTGGACGACTATTTCAAAAGCCGGAAAAACGCTTAAGAAAATGAGTACTGCATTAAGGATTGCTGCTGTCACCCAGGTATTAAAAGACTTGTTGAATGATGGGTTAATTAATAATGATGTGTCTGGTATCACACAAAATAATATCACAGTAAGTTCATTGCCCCCAGACAGAATTATAACAGAAGGAGCCAATGAATCCAGTCAGTTAAATATTTTTATGTATCAGGCCACCTATAATCAGGGTTGGAGAAATCTGGCATATCCATCGTTTAATACCAATGGTGAAAGAATCACTAACCCACCATTGGCTATTGATCTTCATTATCTACTGACAGCTTATGGCGCATCAGAATTGCACACCGATATTCTACTAGGAATGGGGATGCATTTTTTTCATGAAACACCTGTATTAGGCAGAGAACAAATTGAAGCAGCCACCGGATCGGTACAGGTCGGCAATGGGGCAAATAATTTACCCGATACCTTAAGATTTTTGTCGCAAGCTTTGCTGGCCGACCAGATAGAGCAAATAAAGATTACACCGGAAGCCTTAAGTATAGAAGATATTTCAAAATTATGGGCTGCTTTTGGTACAAAGTATAGACCTACTGCCGCTTACTTAATTACTGTAGTATTGATTGAAAGTGAAAAGTCGATAAAACAGGGACTGCCGGTCAAAGAAAGAAATATTTATGTACAACCTTTTAAGACTCCTGTTATTGAAAAAATACTTTCGCAGTCGGCATTGAATCAGCCAATACAGGAAAATCAAAAAATATTAAATGGATATCGTTTAATAGCAACAGGAACCGAATTGATGAACGAAATAGTGGAAGTGAATATTGACGGAGAATCTCTAGATGCAGGAGCTATCAATCAAACCGCCACTAATACTGAAATAGCCTTTTCACTGCCAAATCAATTGTCGGCTGGTATGCATGAACTCAAAGTAGTACATCCTGTACTCATGGGAACTCCACCTCTTGCACATCAAGGAGCTAGTTCCAAATCAGTTTTGTTTATGATCACACCTGCCATACAGGGCAACCCCAGTTTAAGTGATAGCTCGGTAGCTGTGAATGGAAGCGTTTCAGGCAAGCTTCAAGTTAGTCTTATTCCAATGGTGCAGCCTGAACAAAGAGTGCAGGTTGTTTTGAATGAAATAACAAATGACAATAATCCCCGCATCTATACATTTCCAATAAGTGCATCGGTGTTTGGAAATTCTGAAAATGCTGTCAGTGCTATTTCGTTTGATATTAGTGGAGTAAAAAGTGCAACATATTTGGTAAGAGTGAAGGTAGATAGTGCCGAATCTCCATTGGAATCAGACGGGAATCAAAAATATATATCTCCTTTCATAGTGATATGACCACGGTGTATACATACGAACAATGGGTAGAAGATAATCAACAGTATCTATCACTTCAAGTGCAGTTGATTCGAAAGCTGATTGAGAAAAAGAATTCAGACAAGGATGCTTCAAGTAAAATTAGTGATGAAATAAAGAAGCTAAAAAGTAGAGCATCTTCTTTGGTAAAGAAAATGAAATGGCCACCAGCTCTTGAAAGTCTGGCTGAGATTTTTGGCTTGTCTGCGTTTGAAAAAGATATTCTTTTAATATGTGCTGGAGTAGAATTGGATTCCGAGATAGGTCCGACCATCATGAAATTCAATAACAATGAGAACCCTTCTCCCACTTTTGCTTTTGCTCTTTCGATTTTTGAAAATGCCTATTGGAGTGCTATATCTCCGCATGCTTCCTTAAGATATTGGCGAATGATAGAATTAGGGAAAGGTGCTATTGTTACACAAGCTCCTTTAAAAATTGATGAAAATGTCTTACACTATCTAACAGGTACAGGATACCTGAACGAAAAATTAATGGAATATATAGAGCCTGTATCAACCGATAGCGAACAAGCCCCTCTGATGCAAAAACAATTGACTTATCTGATTAGCAGTAAACTGAAAGTCGGTATGCCATTTCCGGTAATAGTGCTTAGTGGAAGAGACAAACAGGATAAGCTTGATGCGGCAGTTTTTGTAGCAAAGTTTACAGGTGTTCAGATTTTTAGTATCTCTGCCTCCGGCGTTCCTTCAAACAGGAGTGAGGTTGTAGAGCTTTGTAGATTATGGAACAGAGATTCACTGATACACCGACATATACTATTGCTGGATTGTAATGAGGTGGATCTTCAGGATAAATTGCTCCTTCAGTTATTGCAATATTTTATTGGAAAAATTGAGTCCTCTTTGATTATTAGTACCGAAGATTGGATGCCGATTTTGGACAAAACAAAAATAAGTATAGACATACCCAAACCTTCTGGTGATGAACAGCTGCAGATTTGGCAATCTGAATTGAAACGCAGGAGCATAGAAGTAAATGGCCAGTTGGAGGGAATAGTTTCTCAGTTCTGTCTTTCAAACAGTTCGATCAGAGAAGCCGTTTCAGAACTGGCTGCTAGCCAGACAGAACGTGACTCAAAACGGGGACTTGATACATCTGAAGAACTTTGGCAGATATGTAGCCAATATACAAAACCTGCATTAGAGGGTTTGGCCCAAAGAATAGAACCTGCTGCTCATTGGGATGATTTGATTTTGCCAGAACAGCAAAAGAAAATTTTAAAAGAACTTTTGATTAGGGTTCGTAATCGAAACACGGTGTATAACAAATGGGGATTTGCCTCCAAAGGGATGCGGGGTTTGGGAATCAGTGCTCTTTTTGCGGGTGAAAGCGGCACAGGAAAGACAATGGCTTCTGAGGTATTGGCCAACGAATTGAAACTTGACCTGTACAAAATTGATTTGAGCAAAGTAGTTAATAAATACATTGGTGAAACAGAAAAGAATCTTAAAAAAATTTTTGATGCAGCCGAAGATGGTGGAGCTATCTTATTATTTGATGAAGCCGATGCGCTCTTTGGTAAAAGGAGTAATGTAAAAGATAGCCACGACAGGTATAGCAATATAGAAGTTAGTTACCTGCTGCAAAGAATGGAGCAGTACAGAGGTTTAGCCATTCTTACGACTAATATGAAATCGGCCATTGACAGTGCATTTACAAGGCGATTTAGTGCGGTGGTCAATTTCCCTTTTCCTGATGCTGTGCAACGAGCAGAAATATGGCACGGTATTTTTCCCGATGCTACTCCGGTGGGAGATATAGACATAGACAAGCTTTCAAGGTTTCCAATTACCGGTGGTAATATCAAAAACATCGCTTTGAATGCCGCCTTTCTGGCAGCAAACGAAAAGACTTTGGTGACTATGCCACATATTTTGCAAGCTACAAAAACCGAATATTCAAAAATGGAAATGCCTTATTCAAACGATTTGAAAACTCTCTTGTGAACCATATAATAGAAATACATATTGATGAGTTGGTATTGCATGGCTTTTCGCCACATGACCGCCACCGAATAGGCGATGTGGTTCAGCAGGCTTTGTATAACCAATTTGCCGAAAATGGTTTGCATGGTGTACTCACTCAGGGAGGATATACCTCTTTTATAGATGCGGGAACTTTCGATATGCACGCTTCTCAAAAACCGGAAGCCATTGGAGGAAATATTGCAGAAACAGTTTATAATGGATTTGCAAATGAAAGCTGATTATAGCATAGCAAACAATACTAAACATTCAGGCATTAATAAAAGCCTTAATACCAAAAAGGAAACAGGGTTTGATGTGGATAAAACCGATTTTGTAAAACCTGTTTCTTCTGATATTCATTTTATGAACTTGCCTATTTTGAATGCTATTCAAACTAAACTTACCATCAATGAACCGGGAGATAAGTATGAACAGGAGGCGGATGCTATGGCGGATAAAGTGATGAGAATGGAGATGCCGGCAAGTTTCCAAAGTTTTTCAAAGAAATTAAACATACAACGCAAATGTGCCCATTGTGAAGAAGAAAAAGAGGAGACATTGCAACGAAAAGAATTAAGCGGACAAACTACAACGGCGCAAAACTCTTTGGACAGTTATGTTGGCAGCCTGAACACAAGTGGGCAGCCACTTACAAAAGAGACAAGAAATTTTTACGAACCTCGTTTAGGATACGATTTTGGCAAAGTAAAAATTCACAATGATACATCAGCAGCCCAATCAGCACAGAGTATAAATGCATTGGCTTATACTCATGGAAACAATATTGTATTTAATACTGGTAAATATGCACCACAATCACATGCTGGCAAAAGATTATTGGGGCATGAGTTGGTGCATGTGATGCAGCAGGGGAACAATATCATACAACGGGAATCAATGCCTGATGAGACAACTGTATCAGATTTGACTTCGTACAGTAAGAAAACACGACAAAATATACGATACGACAATGGCTTCAATTTGCAATCCAAATTATCGCTTTATTTTCAGAAAGGAATTGTTTTGGATGCTAAGAAAGATTACAATGTGTCCTTTGCTGTAAAAGGTTTTGATGCGACTGAAGCGTGGCTTGAAACACCTTTGAAGGCTTTGGCTTTATATAATTTTAATCTGAGCAGTAGTTCTCAGGCTAATGCAATAATAAATTTAACAACGGTTCAGCATTTAGATATGACTAACCAGGAGAATCCATCTGATACTAAAATTAAAGGTCCAGATATTTTGGTTCGGTTTACATCTACAGAATTTGATACTACCAAAAAGGGAAGCACAAAAACAAAAAATGTGCAATTGATGATAGAGAGAATGGGTGCGTTTTCTGCCAGTACATCTAGTGAAAAACCAGCCGATCGAAAAAAGAGGTATGAGAGTAAATACCAAATTACTAATGCACTTCCAGTAAGAAATGACCCTTTAGGCGATCCGCCAGAAACTATGGATGATGCCAGATTTGATTTGATTTTGCAGGCTTTGGATAAAGTACCTGAAAGTATATTAAATCAAGGAAAAGGTATTCCAATACACAGAGGTCTAAAAGCAACAGGGCCAAATGGTGAGGGAGCTGAATATACACAAACAAAAGCAAAAGGAAGTGATGTGTGGGAAAGGAGAATTACTGTTTATGCTGATTTTTTTTCAAAAGATATTGATGCCAGATCTTTTTTGATGGCACATGAATTTGGTCATGCATTGGATTTTAGACCTAATGAATCCTCAAAAGGAAAAGGCGGTCCTTCATTAAGTGCCGCAGTTGGGAAAGATTCTTTTAAGAGAGCATTAAAATTAGATGGCGGTGTTAAAAAGGGGGTGAGCACATACTCTTTAACTCAGACCGAAGAAAAAGAATATTTTGCTGAGGCATTTACAATGTACATAAATCAACCAGAAACGTTAAAAGTCTTGCGACCGAATGTGTACGAATATTTTCATACTAAATATCCTTAATCATTAATCTATTCTTGTTTGATATGACCATGTAGAACTTCAAGATTTCAGCAGGCATTTATTTGAAACATACGTTAAAAATTATTCTTAATTAGTTCAAGGTTTTTTAAAATAATTCTTCCCCCATGTCCTCCTTCCCCGCTTCACCCCGATTAATAAAAGGCGGTATTGTAGTGATGAATCCCGATACATCGGCTATTGAGAAAGTGATTCCCCTGCAATACAATCCAGATACCCTTACCCGAAGTCTGCAAGTCCAGAGTGTGGGTGATAGTTCTGGTAAACGCTCAGAAGCGTTGAGGTTATCTGGCCCTCCGATTGAAACCATTAAGCTGGAAGCAGAAATTGATGCAACCGATAAAATGGAAAATGGAGATCCGCAAACTGCAGAAAATGGTATCCAGCCACAGTTGACAGTTTTGGAAATGTTGATTTATCCAAAAAGTTCACAACTCAATTTCAATAGCACTATGGCTAATATGGGTACCATAGAAATCTTCCCAATGGAAACTCCACTTACACTTTTTGTATGGAATAAAAACAGAATTATTCCTGTTAGGCTTACCGAATTTAGTATTGCAGAGGAGGCATTTGATCCTATGCTAAATCCTATCAGAGCAAAAGTGAGTTTGGGTATGCGGGTATTGAGTGTGGACGATCTTGGGTTTAATAACAAAGGAGGAAATCTGTATATGAGTTATCAACAAAACAAAGAACGCCTTGCGGCTCAATTCAGATCAGGAACGCTTCAGGACTTAGGAATAAACTCGATATAATGACAGATATTGCAAAAATATTTATGCAGCAGGTAGGCTTGAAGTCAAGCCCATTCACGGTTTCAAGCCGTTACCACTCTGTGGAAATAACCACCATCGAAGGAAAAAAGGATGTGCCGATAGCCTATGTAAAACGACGAATGATTTCTTCACCAGATAAATTTTATGTGATTCAGAAATATCAAACGACCGAAGGAGATCGCCCAGACTTATTGGGACAAAAGTTTTACAATGATCCGGAAAGGTTTTGGCAGATCTGTGATGCCAATGTAACATTGGATCCAGAAGAACTGATTAGCACTCCCGGAAATACTATTCATATTTCACTCCCAAACGGAATACCCGGAAACAACAATGCTTAAAGGACTTTATTTGTCGGTGTTGATTGGTGTGGGAATTCCGGTTCCAGCTCCAAAGTTTGTCATGGATGCCATCAGCGAAATTCAGATTACCAATAGTAAAGATCGTAGTGGATTTCAAATTTCTTTATCATTGTCCAAAACGGCTACCCTGATAACTACCTTGTTGTCTTCCGGTTTTTTTGATCCCACCACAACAAGAGTAATTATTGTAGCTACGCTAAACGGTATTCCACATGTGTTGATGGATGGTATAATTTCTAACCATCAAATTGCCCCTGCCAATGAACCAGGAAAATCAACACTTACCCTTACAGGCGAAGATGTAAGTCTGTTAATGGATATGGTAGAAGTGGTGGTGCCTTTGCCGGCATTACCCGATAATGCTAAAGTGTATACCGCGCTGGCTCCATTTTCTTTTTTAGGTCTAACACCAATAGTTATTCCACCACCAGTGGTTACAGTAAGATCGCCTACTGACAGTTGGGGAAGTATTCCCAAACAAACACCACTTCAATTTTTAAAATCTTTAGCACAGGAAAATGGCTACATATTTCAAATTATACCAGGGCCTTTGCCCGGACAAAATATTGCATACTTTGGTCCGGAAGTGAACATACCCATTCCTCAAAGAGCTTTGTCCATAAACATGGATGCGCATACAAACGTGGAGTCTTTAAGCTTTACGGTGGATGGGTTGGCTAAGAAGATAAATATTTATACCATTTTTGATGAAATAACCGAGAAGATTACGATACCTATACCAGTACCAAATATTAATGCTGTTAAACCTCCGCTTGGGATAAGGCCTGCACAACCTATTCCCAAAGTGGCTTATGCCAATTCATTCTCCAATAACAATACTAGCGAAGCCATGAAGAAAATATTAGGAGATGTTATGAGTAGTGCCAACAATCCGCCTTCAGTTTCAGCAAGTGGTTCTTTGGATGTAATCAGGTATAAAGGCATTTTACGCTCCGGCATGTTGGTGGGGGTTAGAGGAGCAGGAATAACCTACGATGGATTATATTCTGTGGATAGTGTTACCCACAACATAAAGCGTGGCGAATACAAACAAAACTTCACACTTTCAAGAGATGGCGTTATTTCTAATACACCTTTTGTAATACCTTAATTATATGGCTTCCTATTTTGGAAAATACAGAGCAACAGTCATTAACAATATAGATCCTGAAATGAGAGGCAGGTTACAGGTGATGGTGCCGGATGTTTTAGGGTTGGTGCCTAGTACATGGGCAGAAGCTTGTACTCCTTTGGCTGGTCCTACTGGCCCGCCAATGGGTTTTTACATTGTTCCTCCAATAGGTGCCGGGGTGTGGGTAGAGTTTGAAGCCGGAAACCCCGATTATCCAATTTGGGTGGGCTGTCGCTGGGGAACTGCTTCAGATATTCCTCCTTTGTCAAAGAAGGGGTTGCCAGTATCACCACCCATCGTATTTCAAACTATTGGCCAGTATTCGGTAGTGATAAATGATATGCCAGACCCCACAGGAGGCATTATGCTTAAAAGTCCCACCGGGGCCTCCATTATTGTAAACGATACCGGAATATATATTCAAAATGGGAAAGGGGCAAGCCTCACTATGATTGGCCCAACTGTCTCAATCAATAATGGAGCATTGAATGTGATTTAAGAAATTAAAAACATTGCCAAGTCCTTCCTTAATCAAACTTTATTTATTTCTGTCATGCCGGGATTTATTATTCATTTAGGAGCCACTGTGTTGTGTGCTCATGCAGGACAGGCGCAACCCACATCGCCCAGTACTCGTGTGTTTGTAAGTGGGCAGCCCGTATCGCTTCAGCCCATGCCTTACACCATAGCAGGCTGTCCGTTTACAACGCCCGGAGGCAATCCGCTTCCCTGCCTTACGGCTCAATGGGTAACAGCTGCTACAAGAATCACTTCATTAGGGATGCCATTGCTTTTACTGGATAGTCAGGCCATTTGCACTCCCAATGGAACACCGCTGAAAATTGTATCCACCCAAACCCGGGCAACTGGTACATAAATTAAATCGCTTATAATGGATTTAAAATTTCCATATCAACATAATGAATTGCTTCGAACTGATACTGCCGATTCCGATGAGCATATCAGGGATTTGATTGAACAAATCCTATTCACCCATCCTGGTGAGCGTGTAAACCGACCCGATTTCGGTTGCGGACTGTTGCAGTTGGTGTTCGAACCCTTAAGCAATGAACTGGCTGCCACCACCAAATTTCTAATTCAAGGATCTTTAATACAATGGGTAAGTGATTTGATAGAAGTGAGAGATGTGCGAGTGGATATTATAGACTCAACACTCGCCATTACAGTAGTTTATTTGAATATGGATACCCAACAAATGCAAACCGCCATTTTTACTTCTGCTCAGGTATGATACAATTTTGCTGCAATAATAATGAACGCCGGTTGGCAGTACTGGAACATCCCACAATAAATGGAATAGATTTTATCGAAGTGATTGATGATCCTGGAGATCCTGATTCGATAAGGCAAAAAATATTTGCAGCTTATTTTTTAAAAGAACTGCCACCGAATGTGCCGGACCTGTCTAACATTCGAATAAATGGAGGCATTCGAATAAAAGGAATCAAACCAGTGGAAGCGATTAGAGCCGATCTGCATCCTTCCCTTCCTGCTTCAATTACCGATGCCGATGCAAGCGTATTGATTGTAAGACTGAATAAAGCCGGAGATTTTTCTACCTATCAGTTTCAGCTTATAAAAAATGAATCAGAAGATGCATCACCCGAAGGATTTGATCCACTATTATCTACTCTTGATTTTTCGTTCAAAAATTCTTGTCCAAGCGAGTTTGATTGCAAATCATATGAAGTATGTGATAATAGAAATATAATACCAGCGCCGGAAATCAATTACCTAGCAAAGGACTATGCCTCTATAAAACAGTTATTGCTGGATAGGATGGCTCTAACTATCCCTGAATGGAAAGAAAGAAATGCGGCCGATATGGGAATAATGTTGGTGGAATTATTAGCCTACACCGCCGACTATCTCAACTATCGTCAGGATGCTATTTCAACCGAGGCTTATTTAAGAACAGCAAGACACCGTATCTCTGTAAAACGTCATGCCCGTTTGGTTGATTATAATATGCATGATGGATGTAGTGCCCGCACCTGGGTACATATAGAAGTGAAAGACGGCGTTTCAGGCATCACGTTAAAGGGAAATACAAATGGTAATTCCGTAAAGTTTGTAACAGCCATGCCACAAAAGCAGGCCATAATAAAAATGAATTCTTCGGAAGCTGATGAATTGTTTAGACAAAAACGATTTCATGTGTTTGAGCCCATGCAGGATCTTGAGTTGGATAGCAAATTGAATAAACTCTTTTTTTACACCTGGGGCCAGAGTACCTGTCAGTTGAAAAAAGGAGCTACCTCTGCCACGCTGGATGGCCACATCCATGGACTTGAAGGAAAATATTTAGTAATACTGGAAGCAGTTAATCCGCAAACCTTTTTAGAAGCTGATGCTGATACCACAAAGCGTCATGTGATAAAAGTGGTTTCAGCCAATCTGACTAACGATCTGCTGGGTGATCCAAATAGTTTGCCCGAGGATCCTTTAGGAAGGCAGATTACAGAGATTACATGGGGGAAAGAAGATGCATTACCATTTGCTTTTTGCTTAAACACAACCGATAATGAAGGTAATACAATTGATACAAGTACATTGATTGGGAATGTTTTGTTGGCTGACCATGGCAACACAATAGAAGAAGCATTGAAATTTATCGAGGCTGATAGAACCCTGGCTCTAAAGTATGGCCCACTCTCTAGCACCTCAATCATAAAGGAGAATGTCTCAGCCGCAGCAACAATTAAAATTGATTTACAAAAAGTGCTGCCTTCAATTGAATTGTTCGAAGCAAACGCCGCTGCTTTGTTGTGGGAGCCGGCAAACGATCTTATATCTGTCAGTTTTAATAGTCGTCTTTTTGTGGTGGACGTGAATAACACGGGGAAGGCTCAATTAAGATTTGGGAATAATATCAATGGACAAAGTCCTACAGATGGACAAGTATTCAAAGCTGTGTACAGAGTAGGAAATGGTATAGCCGGAAATATTGCGCCAGGATCTTTAAAGCATTTGGTTTCCAATGATGCTAATATTAGTGCTGATACTATTGTGGGTATTTCAAACCCACTGAAGGCAACCGGTGGTACCGATCCGGAAAAAATAGAAGAGGTAAAGTATAAAGCTCCAATAGCTTTCAGACATCAGGAGCGGGCAGTTACAATTGCAGACTACGAAGAAAAAAGTCGAGCTGCTAATAATGAAATCCAGCGAACCACAGCCTCTTTAAGATGGACCGGAAGCTGGAGAACCGTTTTCCTTTCGGTAGACACCTTCAACGCACAGGAAATGGACAGGAAATTTATAAAGGATTTAGAAGCTGATCTTGAAAAATATCGTATGGCCGGACAGGATTTGGAAATAGAAAAACCTAAATACGTTTCACTGGAAATAGAAATAGATGTCTGTATAAAATCTAATTATTCAAGGTCTGATGTGAAGAAAGTTTTGTTGGAAATTTTAAGTAACCGGCAGTATTCAGATGGAAGTAAAGGTCTTTTTCATCCGGATAATTTCACCTTTGGACAAACGGTGTATTTGAGCAAAATTTATTCTACCATTCAAAAAGTTCCAGATGTTTTGTCTGTAACAATAAAGAAATTTCAACGATTGGGAAATGACAATTCGGAAGCACTTGAGTCTGGAAAATTAATAATGGGAAGAACGGAAATAGCCAGACTGGACAACGATCCCAGCGCATTGGAAAAAGGAATTTTAACTATCAATATGTTCGGGGGAAGTTGACTCTTTCTGAATTAATTTAATCTCGATTGAACTATTTTAAACCATAGATTTTTTGTTTTTTATGAACCAGCCATGTTGCAATACCTGCAATACCAAAGCTCCTGAACTTCCACTGGAATTGTATAATCGTCCAGGGTTGAATGCAGTTGAATATAGAATTGGGGCTTTTGGAGATTTTTTGCAAAATCTTTTGGAGCAACTTTCGCTGAATGAAAATCTGAAAGGTCTTGCGATAAGGGAGAATAGTGATTTCAGTATTGCACTATTAGATGCATGGAGTGTGGCAGCCGATGTTTTTACATTTTATCAGGAACGTATTGCCAATGAATCTTACCTGCGCACTGCATTAGAACGCTACTCGGTTTTAGAACTGGCGAGGCTGGTGGGTTATGAGTTGAAACCAGGTGTGGCTGCCTCAACATTTATTGCCTTTACCCTAGAGAAACCTCAGATCACACTTGATTCAAAAGCACCCACAGTTAATTCAACAAATTTATATGGTGGTGCATTGCCTGCCATGATTGCAAAGGGCATAAAGGTTCAGAGCATACCGGAACAAGATCAGTTGCCTCAGGTTTTTGAAACCAGTTTCGATATCGAAGCCAGGATAGAATGGAATGAGATAAGGCCACAACTCAGTCTGCCCCAGAAACCTTTAAGAAGTACGGTAGTTTTTATCAAGGGGTTGGATAAAAATGTTAGAAAAGGAGATAAACTGTTAATAGCGGATAAATCAGGCTATAGTTTAAAAACAGTATTTGAAGCAATACCTCGGGAAGATGAAGCTACTACACAGCTTAATCTTAAATCTGTAGTGGTAGTTCCCAATAAAAGCAATCTCTTTTTCATACCCATCCTAGCCACCGATTTTATTTATCAAAAGCAGTTTAACTATGCGGTATCCGAAAGTATAAAACAACTGAATTATTCGCAAGCAAACCTGACAGTCATTAAGCAGGTCAATGGCTGGACAGATCTTGAAATGAAAACAGGGCTTAATACACCAGCTCCTTTACCTGAAACTACACAGGTGTATGTATTCAGAAAGAAGGCGGCGGCATTTGGATATAATGCCACACTGAACACAAAAGTGAAGGATGGCGTTCCTTCACAGACTGTTTATAATCTAGATGAACAATCAGGGGTTCTTCAGTTAGATAATGCTTACGAGGAAGTGCTGCCCGATGGATATATTGCCATTCAGAATCCGTATAATTCTACAGTCCCAATTTCTTATTATAAAATTTCAGACGCTACCACAGGAGTTTTAACCAGGTATGGTGTGAGTTCAAAAACAACTACTGTAAGTATTACACCTGCTGATGCTAAAAGTAAACCGGAATGGTGGGGTGGAGGTACAAATTTGGATAGCATACGCCAGGCAATGATTCTGGCACAAAGTGAAAAATTAGAACTATCCACCATCCCGGATGAGTCTTTAGTAGAAGGCGATTCGATAACACTTGATCAATATTGCCCTGGATTAAAGGAAAACCAACCTGTTTCGGTGGGTGGCGAAAAAATGGATCTGCCGGGTATTCTATATTATGAAATAGTTTTCATTAAAGAAGTTACTGTAGTTGCTGGCAAAACGATTCTTCGTTTTGTGGAGGCATTGAAAAATCAATATATCCGAAAAACTGTTTTTATCAATGCAAATGTAGTACAGGCAACACATGGTGAAACAGTAAACGAGATCTTGGGTAGCGGAGATGCTACAAAACCTTTTCAAAAATTTATTCTAAAACAACCGCCTCTCACTTTTATTAGCGCCAACACACCTTCAGGAATCAATTCTTCTTTGGAAATTAGAGTGAACGATATTCTATGGCACGAGGTTGATTACTTTTTAGATCGCGCACATGATGCGCATATTTTTATTACCCGGTTGGAAAATGACGGAAATACCACTATCATATTTGGGGATGGAATAAATGGTTCAAGATTGCCATCAGGAAATAACAATGTAGTAGCCACCTATAGAAAAGGGATTGGTAACACAGGTCTACTAAAGGCCAAACAAATTTCGCAATTAGCTACTAAACCATTACAGGTCAAGTCAGCCATCAATCCTATTCCATCTGCCGGGGCAGAGGATGCTGAAAATATTGACAAAGCCAGGAGAAATGCTACCCTAAATATTATGACCCTGGATCGGATCGTGTCTTTAAGGGATTATGAAGATTTTGCTACTGCATTTGCCGGCATTGCAAAAGCAAATGCAGTTTGGGCAAGGCGAAAGAATAAGCAGCAAGTTTTTTTGACAATTGCTGGTGAAAATGGAGCAGAAGTGGATGTAAATAGCAATCTTTATAAGAATCTGATTGAGGCTATTAGCAAGGCTGGTATCAACCACACACCTTTAAATGTCAGCTCTTATAGTCCACGATTTTTTAACCTGAGTGCAGGGGTAGTAATTCATCCCGATTATGTAGCGGCAAAGGTTTTGGACGATGCTCGCCAAAGAATCATCAACCAGTTTTCATTTGAGCAAAGAGGTTTCATGCAGCCTGTCATGTATAGCGAAGTAGTAGCCTGTCTTCAGGAAACATTGGGAGTGGTAGCTGTAGATATAGACAGCCTTGTCAGATCGGAAGATAGTGGAACTTCCATTGTATATTTTTTGGAATCATCAATGCCTAAAATCACCAATGATATTTTTAAAGGTGCCGAGTTGCTAACTGTTGCACCAGAAGGTATCAGCCTTAAAGCTATTGTATGAGTTTGGATAAAGAAAAATTGTATCAACTCATTCCTGCTGTTTACAGAATAAAGGATGAAGCGATTGCTGCTAAAAAAGGAGAAGCAAAAGGGCCACTTAAAGCCTTTATTGAATTATTTGCCGACCAGGTAGCCATGTTAGATGACAACCTTGATCAACTTTATAATGATCAATTTATAGAAACCTGTGCGGAATGGGTAGTTCCCTATATCGGTGATTTGGTAGGTGCCAGAGATTTACTTTCTATTCCGGGTGCATCTTTTAGTCAAAGGGCACAAGTGGCCAATACACTTTCCTATCGTCGCAGAAAAGGAACTGCATCGGTGATTGAACAGTTAGCCCGAGACATAACGGGTTGGCCTGCCAATGTGGTAGAATATTTTCAAAAACTGGCCACAACTCAGTACCTGAATCATTTGCGTCCAAAAAATTTAGCCTTTGCAAGTGTGAAGAACCTGATGAGTCGCGAATTAGCAAAAACACCTTTCAATACCTATGAACATACCATTGATGTGCGTAGTATAGATTTAGGTAGAGGAAAGTACAATATCTCAAATATTGGAATTTTTCTATGGCGTATTCTTCCTATGTCTGTTACCAGAGCTCCCGCCTATAAAGTTGGGACTACCCAATTCACCTTTGATTGTATTGGAAGAGATTCAATCCTATATTTTTCTCCACGGCAGGAAGAGGAAATATCTCAACTGGCCACTACTGAAAATGTGCCGATGCCGATAAGCAGATTGAAAATGTTCAGACAGCCAAAACTTTTTTATGGAAAATCTGAGAAAAGTATTTGGTTAAATAATATTCCGGTCAATGAAATTGCTGTTTGCAATTTACGGGATGATGAAAATGGGGCCTGGATAAATATGCCAGTAGATAAAGTTACTGTGGATCCAGAATCGGGCAGAATCGCTTTTCCAGAGGAGTCTGCACCCGAAAAACTATATGTGAATTATTATTATGGTGCACCAGGATTGATAGGTGCCGGAGAATACACCAGTAGTAGTACCGCATTTTTTGAGGAAGAAACAGTGACCTTGCGGGTGCCGGAGGTTTTTGCAACTATTCAGGAAGCCCTGGACTTGCTGGCTACCACAGGAGGTATTATAGAATTAACCAGCAATGATTATTATTTCGAAACTCCGGTGATCAATATAGAAGAAGGCCGGACGATAGAGATTAGAGCAGCAGAAAAGAAAAGACCCATACTGGTTTTATCTGGCGATCTAAATCTATATGCAGGCGATTCTTCAAAACTCTATTTCAATGGCATTTTTGTAGTTGGGGGATGTCTTCATGTGCCTTTGACTAAACCCAATGGGTTTAATAATGAAATAGGCGAAGTGCATATTGAAAATTGCACCTTGTTGCCGGGTTCAAGTCCTGAAATTGAGAACGTGCCAGCACAACCAGCACAACCAAGAGTAGTCATCGAAACTCCAGGCTCATCTTTATATATAAAAAATACTATCAGTGGAGCATTGTTGGTACATGAGCATGCAGCTTGTTTTATTGATGATAGCATTATAGATGCCATTGATGAAAATAATTCGGCATTTAAAGGACTAACCGATTTTGGAGGTGCGTTGACTATTGTAAATACAACTGTCATCGGACAAGTTTCAACCACATTATTGTCCCTGGCTTCTAATACTATTTTTTTATCAGGATCAGTAGGAGGTTCGCCTGTTTCTGTACATCGAAGACAAGAAGGATGTGTTCGTTTTTCATATGTGCCCTTAGGATCAGTAGTTCCTAAAAAGTATAAGTGTCAGCCAGAGAATATTTCTGATGCAGGTAGGGTAAAGCCTATATTTAATTCTCTTCAATTTGGTGATGCCGATTATGTCCAACTCCATCAGCATTGTGCCCGCGAGATTCTTATGGGTGCCGATAACGAATCAGAAATGGGTGTCTTTAATGCACTCTATCAACCACAAAGAATTTCAAATCTGAAACATAAATTAAACGAATACCTGCCCTTTGGTTTGGAAGCCGGTATTTTCTTTGGATCATAATAAATTTCTTAGCTATGCCAGGCGATTATTCAAGAAAAATTTTCAACCGTAAAAAACATTACAGTGCTGTATTGACTCAGCAGGGTCGGGTGCAGTTGGATGCAGACAACAACGAACAGGTAGATTTGCAGCAATATCGTACCCATACTACCGCATTGGATGTTATCGGGAACTCAGGAGTTCCTAAGAAAAACGGTGGATTTAAAATTAGTATTAATCAGAATTTGTCTGATTTGATCATTGCTCCCGGAAGATTATATGCCGGAGGTTTTTTGTTTGAATGTGAGGCAGATGGCACTACTTCATATTTGCATCAGCCACACCTGCCCTTGCCAGATACAACGATGTTTGATGGTGCATTGCTCAATGGAACCTATGTGGTTTATCTGGAAGGATGGCAGCGTGAAATAAATTATATTGATGATCCGCAAATACAGGAAGTAGCAATAGGGGAGGCAGATACTACCACCCGGTTACAAAATATCTGGCAGGCAAAGCTTTTAAAAACAAATACTACTGCTGCCCTTTCCTGTGAATCGATTATTCCTGAATGGACTAATCTGATTGCAGTACCTACCGGAAAACTAAATGCACAAACCTCTCAATCGGATGATACCATTCGACCTTGTATGATACCACCCAAAGGTGGATACACCAGTCTGGAAAATCAGTTGTACCGAATTCAAATCATTAATAGTGGAAACGAATCTACTGCTACTTATGCCTGGTCCAGAGATAATGCTTCAGTAGAAACTGCTATTACCAGTATAAGTGGAAGTGTCCTTACTGTGGCCGATCTTGGAAAAGATGATGTGCTGGGATTTTCTGGTGGACAATGGGTGGAAATAGTGGAGCCTGAACCCACAGGTGCTCAACCCATATTATTTGAAATAAATACGGTAAAACCTGGTCTGCAGCAAATTGAACTAAAGTCATCTGCCATCGCCTTTCAAAACAAAAAGAATCTGAAGCTTAGGCGTTGGGATATGCAGGGTGGAGATTTTACCAATGGCGTTCCTGTATCCACTGCATGGACAAATATTGAAAGCGGCATACAGGTGCAGTTTAGCGCCGGCACTTACCATACTGGAGACTATTGGTTAGTGCCAGCAAGGGTGGCAACTGCCGATATAGAATGGCCTATGGATGGAGGCCAAAACAGTCTGCCCCAACCTCCCAAAGGAATAGAAAGATATTATTGCAGGCTGGCCTTGATCCAAGTGGCGGGCCAGCAGGTAAGTATTGAAGACTGTCGCCAATTGTTTCCTACTCTTACAGAAATTTGTGCAGAAGACATTTGTTATAACAATCAATCCTGTGTTGATTCCACAGCTACCACTGTTCAACAGGCATTGGATGAGCTTTGTCATAAGCGGGATGGGGCATGTACCTATATTGCATTTCCGGGAATCGGCTGGGAGAAAGTGTTTGATAAAATCGGAAATGGTAAGGATGCACAAATTTGTTTTCAGACCGGTGATTACCCTTTGACCAAGGTAGTTTTGATTAAAGGCAAAGGGCATCTAAAACTTACCGGAGCAGGAACTGGAACACGCATACTGGCATCTGGTGTGGAGGCTGCTCTTGTTTTTGAAAATTGTTCTTCTGTTCTCATTCGAGATTTATCTGCTGCTACTTCTTCATTTTTAAAAAAGCCAGCAACAGTTACCAAAAATATTAATGGGGTAATAACCTGTATAAATTGTGCTTCTGTGAAGTGTGAAGACCTGAGTTTGCAATGTGGTTCTGCGTCCAAAAAACAAGTCTCCTGCATTACAGTCAGAAATACAGTACAACAGCCGGGTGTTGTTACCATTCAGGATTGCCATTTGCAGATAGGCCAATTTCAACAGGGTGTGCTGTTGGTGAATGCATCAAAATCTTTCATACAAAATAATAGATTAAGTACCTACGAAGTTTTTAAATCAGTAAGCCGGGTATCTTTATTGAATGATAAAACCTATCTATCCTCTGCCAGAAAAGCATTGGTATCTGATGCTGGTATAAAGGATTTAAAAGCAAAGCCGGGGATGTCTGTGGTAACTCTAAGTGCATCTGGTCAGACAATTAGTTTTTTGTCCGCTAACTCGGTTAAGAATGATTGGTCCCGATTGCTTTCCCAAAATCCGGGAGCCAATATTTTTTCTTCCAACGACCTGCAAAAGCATGTTTACAAGCTGGCGGACAAAATTATTCTTGATAAAAATTTTTCTGAAACAATCGATTCGTTTCGGGCATTGAGAAGAGCCATCGTCATACAAACTCAAGCTATCGCCTCTGCCGGTATCACCGTTTCCGGAACCATTGCGGAAGGTGTAAATATTTTAAATAATCATATCGAAGATTGTTTGGCAGGCATACATATTGGGTTAAGCCATCAGGCTCCAAGATCTGTGTTTGATAAAGCCGGAATGATAAATATATCTGGAAACAATATTGACATTGTGCTTTCCAGAGATTCAGGAAAACTGGAACGACATGGTATTTTTGTTGGCAATGTGCGAGGTTTGAATATTGAACAAAATGCAATTCTTCTTCAGCGTTTTTCTGGTGCAGACTTTAGTGTGGAAGGGGTAAAGGTTTGGGGTGTGTTAGGAGAAAAATTAATGATTCAGAATAATACCATTTGTAGCAAGGATGGCGTTAAAAACAATAGTTTCACCAATGCAATTGTTGTCCATCCCATCATCAAAAAAACCAATCTTCAGCAATGGATTGTTATGTATAATTTGGCCGTTGCCCGCACTAATGCACTAGTGATTTCCAACGGAGTTGTTGCGGTAAATAATACTCCATAGACGTAAAAAAAAATCGTAGATGTTCCATTTATTTTATTTAAATTTATAGCTGTATAGCGCAATTCCCATGGTAGGGTCAGTTTATTTAAGTAGTGGAGTTTGAAGTAGTTTTCTTAGGCATCAGCTTTAGTTTATTGCAGATTTCTTTGTTATAAGAGTTTTTTGGAGGGTTCGAGTCCCGCGTTATTGCAGCAGAAGTGAGGTAGGCCCTGGTCTTCCTCACTTTTTTTATTTCCTATCTTTTATGTCTGACAATACCAGTCCGCTGCTCTACAAAGTCAGAAAAAGATTAATCTAAAAAGGATTTTGTTATGAATCAATTTATGTATCCTGCAAAGCAGGCAATATCCCCAGGAGTTGTAAGAAGTAGGAAAAATGAAAATGCTCTTAAAAAAGGGTGTGGATTCAACCATGAAGCAAACCGATTTTCGGTCCATGAAGTCCAGCCTAAATTAAGCATTTCACCATCTCAGTCAAATCAATCCGCCCTATCGAGCTGGTCAGTATTCTACACAGAATTGTCCGGCCACAGCTGCGGCACTATCAAGTTATTTGAAAACAGGCAAGGTGGATAAAGCAATCTGTAATCCCAAATGGGAGGGAACTGCGGGATATGGATTTGTTGTAGAAAAGAATACATTTTCAAAAGAGTTCAGTTGGAAGGATGCAGATAAGCAGATTAGGACTCAATTAAAGAAACATGGCAATTTTGTGGTAGTTGAAGCCAAAAGAAGTGAAAAACAAATGAAGGATAATGGACTTACTGAGTATCATTATTTCAATGTGGTGAATGTAAAAGGAACTTTATTTGCTATTGATGCTTTTGGAGAAGGCATTGTGAAGTCTGATATAAAAGGGTATATCGATAATAATATTAAGGCCACTACCTACCGACTGGTGAAAGGTGATTTTAAAGTAGAGGAACATATTCCTAAGGAATAATTATTACCATCCACACCTAAAAAAGTCTTCAAAGGCTAACTATAAAACTAACCGACACTAGTGATGACAGTTCTGCCTAAATTTCCGATTTTGGCCATATTAAGTCATTGATTTTGGGAATTAGGATGATGGCATTAATATTGTCCATCTATTGCCTGCTTAACGGACTGGTGTGACTATTGCTTTTTGCAAGGCAGATAGTGACATTTTGTCTTAAAAATAAATTTATGGATTTTAATAAAGTGTTTTTGAACCCTGAGGATGATATGGATTTTATGCCTATACTTCCGCTTAATGAAAATGATTCTGATGATATTCTGGATGTGATTCCTGATGAAATAGCGATACTGCCTTTGAGAAATACGGTGTTGTTCCCGGGAGTGGTGTTGCCCATTACTGTGGGTAGAGACAAAAGTATTCAGGCGGTGAACGATGCTTATAAAACAGATAAGCTGATTGGGGTAGTAGCCCAGAATGATACCAATATTGAGGAACCGTCGGCCAATGATCTGGCAAAAATGGGTACTATTGCCAAAATCATTAAATTGATAAAAATGCCGGACGGTGGCACTACCGTTATCATTCAGGGACGCAGTAAGTTTATGGTAGATGAAATTACCGAACAAGACCCCTATTTTAAAGCTCGTGTAACCAGAATAATAGAAGAGGAGGTTCCGGTAGATGCTGATTTTGAAGCCTATATTTCTAACATTAAAGATATTGCTGCTAATATTATTCAGCAATCGCCCAACTTACCTTCTGAAGCTACATTGATTCTAAAAAACATTGAAAGCCCTGTTTTTCTGATCCATTTTGTGAGTAGCAACCTAAATACAACTGTACAGGAAAAGCAAAAGCTGCTGGAGGTGACAGATATTAAGGAACGTGCCAGCAACCTGATGCAGATGTTGCAAAAAGAACTACAGTTTGTAGAACTTAAAAATAAAGTAACCAATAAAACACGCACGGAACTGGACAAGCAACAGCGTGAGTACTTTCTGCAACAACAGTTAAAGAGCATAAAGGAAGAATTGGGAGGCGACTCAAATTCGCAGGAAGTGAAGGAAATGCAGAAGAAAGGCGAAGCAAAAAAATGGCCCGCTGCTGCAAAGGAAGCTTTTCAAAAAGGAATAGAAAAACTGGAACGGATGCACCCCAGCACACCCGATTATTCGGTGGTGTATAATCATGTGGATCTGATGCTGGAGTTGCCCTGGGAAGAATATACCGAAGATCATTATGATTTGAAGAATGCGAAATCTACTCTGGACAATGATCATTATGGCATGGCAAAAATCAAGGAAAGGATTTTGGAATACCTTGCTGTGTTGAAGTTGAAAGGAGATATGAAGAGCCCGATTCTTTGCTTTCTAGGCCCTCCGGGTATTGGAAAAACATCGCTTGGCAAAAGTATTGCCAGTGCGCTGGGAAGAAAATATATCCGACTAAGTTTGGGTGGCCTGCATGATGAAAGCGAAATACGCGGTCATCGAAAAACCTATATCGGCGCCATGCCCGGGCGCATCTTGCAGTCTTTGAGAAAGGCCAAAAGTAGCAATCCGGTGATCGTGCTGGATGAGATCGACAAAGTGGGCAACGATTTCAGGGGCGATCCCAGTAGTGCACTATTGGAAGTGTTAGACCCCGAACAGAACAACACTTTTTACGACAACTATCTGGAGCTGGAATATGATTTAAGCAAAGTATTGTTTATTGCTACCGCCAATAGTATGCAGAATATTCAGCCAGCTTTAAGAGATCGTTTGGAGATAATAGATTTGAGTGGGTATGCCGTAGAAGAAAAAATTGAAATTGCTAAAAGGCATTTAATACCAAAGCAAAAAGAATTGCATGGTATACCATTAAAGAGTCTAAAGATTACCGATAAAATATTGGAAAGACTCATTGCAGACTATACCAGAGAGAGCGGAGTGCGCGAGTTGGACAGACTCTTGGCAAGTATTATGCGTAACAGAGCTAAGAAAATTGTCATGGAAGAATCTTTAGAAAACGCACTCAGTCAGGAAGAATTGCAACAGATACTTGGTAAAATCCGATTTAATAACGATCTGTACAAAACGGTAAATATGCCCGGCGTTGTGGTAGGACTGGCATGGACATACGTAGGCGGAGATATTTTGTTTATAGAATCCACCCTGAGCGAGGGCAAAGGCGATCTTAGCCTCACCGGCAACCTGGGAAATGTGATGAAGGAAAGTGCCACTACCGCACTAACCTATTTGAAGTCGAATGCAGCAAAGTATAAAATTGATGCCTCCTTATTTCAAACGAAAAATATTCATATTCACGTGCCCGAAGGGGCTACTCCAAAGGATGGCCCAAGTGCAGGTGTGACCATGATGACAGCTATCGCCTCTTCTCTTACAGGAAAAAGAGTAAAACCTTATCTGGCTATGACCGGCGAAATAACACTACGCGGACAAGTACTGCCTGTGGGAGGAATAAAAGAAAAAATATTAGCAGCTCGTCGGGCAGGATTAAAGGAAATCGTGCTGTGTACCCAAAATGAAAAAGATGTAACCGAAGTAGAACCAGCCTTTATAAAAGGGTTGAAATTTCATTATGTCAATAGAATGGAAGATGTGTTGCAAATAGCTTTAGGTATATAGATTCGGTTTGTTTACACTGATAAAAAACGCCTTTGTTTGATAAGAACAAAGGCGTTTTTGTAAATATGAATAGGTTCATTTTGAGCAAAATGAAATGCTGCTAATACAGCACCCTAGACTGAATTGTATTTTCAATCTTCTTAAGTTCTTTGAGTAGCTCTTTATTATATTCTTTATTGATATCAATTATCACGTAACCAATGCTGGCATTTGTCATCAGGTATTGGGCTATGATATTGATTTGATGCTCTGCCAGCAAAGAATTGATACGGGCGATTACTCCAGGTTTGTTTTGGTGAATGTGAATAATTCGGTGAGCCTTTTGAACAGCTGGCAATTGTAGTGCCGGAAAATTGCTGCTGTTGTTGATGGCACCTTTGTTGATGAAATTGATGATGCGCTGGGTAACAACGGTATTGTCTGAAGATGGTTTTTTTCCTTCAGAAAAAATCACAATGCCTTTATCAGTGCATAACTGATGCGGAAACGTTTCCATATTATTTCCGAAATATCCAATGGCTTTTAGTCTTTTTGCCTTCTTCAATAGTTTGGTTTCTAGTATCGACTTGTCGGCAATCAGCAGAATTCCTGCGAGTTGAATGGTCTGTTCGTCTGCATCCTTTTCTTTAACAATAGTATAGCCTTCCTTTTTTAAAACATCCACACAGGGTTTATTTACTTTGCCGATCACCATACAAACAATCCTGTTTTTTGGATAGGAGATGGCACCCGGAAGTTTGTTGAGGTATAAAAATTCATCAAAGCTGGGTGTAACATGATCAGCCTTAGCCGTTACACTTTTTCGGGAAATGTTTTCTGTAAAGGCAAAGAATTTTTTAATCAATCCACTTTCACGAAGTTGAAAATCGGAATATCCATCACCAATACCGAAAAGCTCTCCCGGTAGATTGAGCTGTTTCATCAGTTTCACCTTTCCTCCTTCTTCACTCAGCGGATTACTATTATCATAACCAATTATTTTTCCGCTTTTGTCAAACAAAAAAGTGTTGGCATAGATATTCTCTTTTTTGATATGAAATTTGGTAACCACCGGAGTGATGAATTCTTTAAAACCTCCTGATACAATTAAAACTTCATCAGCATGTTTATTAAAGAAAGCATCATTGCGGGAGAAGGAAGTAGATACTTTTTTCTTCAAATGAGCCACTAATTTTTTCAGATGAGTTTTATTGGCTTCTAATAATTTCACCCTTTGAGCCAGACTTTCAGTAAAGGAGAGTTTTCCTTCCATAGCCATATTGGTGTAGTCCTCTATTTTCTGATAGATATCTTCCTTGCGGGGATTGTCTTTCAGCGAAATTCTGGCCAGCTCATCCAATGCTTCTACCTGCGTAAAAGTGCTGTCAAAATCTATGATATAATATTTCTTTGATTTCATTTTATTAAATATGATAAATAACTATCCAAAATTTGGAAGCGCAAAGTTAGGTTTGTTTGATGGAAGGATGGCAATGAAACAGGTTTTCAAAAAAGCCATTTTCACACATCATTTACCTTGTTGGTTGTAGAAGTAAGGGAGGCCTATCGCCCCAGAGAAGATATCAAAAATGATTCTCCGTTAGAGCTTAAGCATGAATCAGGCTGGACATAATATTAATACTTAGGGCGATGACAAATGTATTCAATGCAAAAGAAATTAGTCCGTGATACAGTACCAGATGACGCATTTTCTTATTTTGAATGCTTACATCCGACACCTGAAATGTGCAGCCCAGAACAAAGGAAAAGTAAGCAAAATCAATATAGTCCGGTGGTTCATTGCCCGGGAAATCTAACGGTGCCACACCTTTGTTGGTTTGCTTATAATACATTCGTGCATAATGAAAAGTGAATACAGTATGTACCAGACACCAGGAAAACAACATGCCGAAAATGGCAATAGATAGGATTGTTAATTTGGAAAGATGTTGATTGCTATCTGAAATAGTAATAAAAAATACTGCACAAAAGCTGGCGATGCAGGCAAGTATGATAAGGCTGAGTACATAACTAATACTTCCGTCTTCCTTATCGGCCTTCTTTTTTATTTCCTGAACAGGCATGGTGTAGATAATCACCCAGCTAAGAATAATATGGGTGATGGAAAAACTGATCCAGGCAAGCAATAACTTTATCAGCAGACCATAAGGAGCAGGAATCATAGCAAAAGTGATAATGCCAGTAAATGCACCAATGATTACACGATGAATGGGCAATGACTTGTGAAAGATATTTCCTTTGTTGGAAAAATTTGCTCCCTTTTGTATAGGCATAAAATTCATTAAAGTGTAGGAAAATTAATTGATATAATTCAAAATTCATTAGAAGAATAAACGACTTGTATTATTTTAACGATTTGCCATTCCCTAAAGCATTATTTTCGATCCTTTCCAGTAGAAACTTTTTGTGTTTTTATAAATTGATTAAGATGGGTATAAGATCTAAAACAGGAATGTTATTTGTAATGGCAATCTTGTCGTCTATTTTAGAATGTGTAGCACAGCCCAACTCTAAACACAATTTGACGTTTGATCACCTGGCAAAAAGATGGGACGAAGCAATGCCATTGGGCAATGGTATGTTGGGTGTGTTGATTTGGGAAAAACAAAACAGGCTTCGGCTTTCATTGGATCGGGCGGACTTATGGGATGAAAGAAAGGCACTGGATTTATCAAAGTTTAATTATAAGGATGTAGTGCGATGGGTGCAAACAGGGCATTATGACTCTGCACATCTGCTGGGCGACAATCCTTATGATGATATTCCTTTTCCCACTAAACTTCCTGCCGCTGCTATCGAGTTCGACTTATCCCGGTTTGGTAAAGTTGTTTCTAATACTCTACATCTGAATACAGGCTTGAATACGGTCGTTTTTGAAAATGGTATCAGGTTTAATTGCTACATACATGCCACAAAAAATGTAGGCTATTTTGGATTTGAAAATGCAGACCTGAAGGACCTGAACGATTTGTTGCCTCAGCTTTCCATACATAATTATGGTGTGAAAAATGTGGAGGAAGCAAATGATGGCAGTCATGCTGGAGAAGGATTGCAAAAATTAGGCTATGTCCAGGGAAAGGTGATAAAAGACAAATCCAGTATGATTTATCATCAGCCCACCTATGGAACTCATTTTTTTGAGGTGGCGATTCGCTGGAAAAAGACAGCCGATAATAAGTGGCTAGGCGCATGGACCATCAGTAACGATTCCAAGGCCCAGTTGCCTGAAATCAATCTGGCACTGAAAGAACCTACAGGATGGGATGCCCATAGTCTATGGTGGAAAAACTTCTGGAATCAATCAGCGGTTAAGTTGCCAGATTCAATTCTTGAAAAACAATATTATCTGGAAATGTATAAGCTGGGAGCCGTTTCCAGGCCTTCGGCACCCGCCATTACCCTTCAGGCCGTTTGGACGGCCGACAATGGCAGCCTGCCACCCTGGAAGGGAGATTTTCATAACGATTTGAATACCCAACTGAGTTACTGGCCCGTGTACACTGGCAATCATCTAAAAGAAGGCGAGAGTTTTATTAACTGGCTTTGGCAGATGAGAAGTAAAAACAAATTCTATACGCGCCAGTATTTTGGAGTAGATGGATTGAATGTGCCGGGAGTGGCCACATTGCATGGAGATCCAATGGGTGGGTGGATTCAGTATTCTTTAGGGCCTACTGTGGGAGCCTGGTGTGCACAGCATTTTTATTGGCATTGGAAGTATTCGATGGATGAAAATTTTCTGAAAACAAAAGCCTATCCTTATATCCATGATGTGGCGGTTTATGTAGAAAATATCACAAAGATTAAGAATGGTAAAAGAATGTTGCCTTTAAGTTCCAGTCCAGAGTACAATGATAACAAGATGACGGCATGGTTCAAAGACTGGAGCAATTTCGATTTGTCCTTAGTCAAATTTTTATTTACAGCTGCCAGCGAAGTAGCATTGGCTAATCATAAAAACTCGGAAGCTTTGCATTGGAAATCTTTATTTTCCCAATTGCCGGATTATGATGTAAATGAAACAGGTCTTACAATTGCTCCGGGTCAGACTGCAAAATCATCCCACAGACATTTGTCTCCTTATATGGCCATCTATCCGTTGGCTTTGTTAGATATTAATCAGGAAGCCGATAAAGAAATAATTGAAAAATCTTTAGCACATATAGAAAAAGAAGGAACCAGCGCCTGGTGTGGATATTCTTTTAGTTGGATGGCCAGCATCTATGCCAGAGCTTATGAAGCAGACAAAGCAGTACGCCAATTGCAGATTTTTGCTTCCAATTTTTGTTCGCCCAATAGCTTTCATTTGAATGGGGATCAAAAGGGCGGAGAACATTCAGCATTTACTTACCGGCCGTTTACACTGGAAGGCAATTTTGCTTTTGCTCAGGGCATACAGGAACTTTTGTTGCAAAGCAGGAATGGATACATTGAAGTTTTTCCAGCCGTACCCCGAAGTTGGAATGATGTGTCGTTTCAGCATTTGAGAACCGAAGGGGCATTTATTGTATCTGCAAAAAAGGAAAATGGCGTACCAACTTCCATAAAAATATTTTCAGAAAAAGGAGGACTGCTCAAAATTAAGTTACCCTTCAGAACCTGGCTTACCAGAAGTATGCCTATGACTTTGTTTAGAATGAACGATGCAGGAATATTATCTGTTACATTAAAGAAAGGTCAAACCATAGTGATAGAAAATGGGTATGAATAATGATAAATTTAATGGCTTAGAGGAAAAGAATTTTTAGATGACTAATTTTTATTTTATGAATGAGAAAAAAGCAAAAAACTGTTTTATTGAAGGTGCTATACCTCCTGAGAAGATAGCACAAAGCATAGCAGCGCATCAACCTAAAACCAATATTGGGGGACATGCTATTTTTTTAGGTCAAGTACGAGCAGATCTCGTAGATGATAAAGAAGTTCAGGCGATAGAATTTACAACCTATCGGGAAATAGCCATTCCAAAGTTGGAGACCATCCGTGAAGATATATTTTCAAAGTACCCGATATCCTGTATGCATATTTATCATAGTTTGGGGGTGGTAAAAAAGGGTGAAATATGCTTATTTGTGTTTACCTCTTCCGCCCATCGAAAACCTGCTCAGGAAGCATGTAGCGAACTGGTAGAGCGCATCAAAGCCGAACTGCCTATTTGGGGTAAAGAAATTTTTACGGATGAAACATATCAATGGAAAGAAAATAAATAATCAATAATGGTAGACATTACACATAAAAACAATACCCTGCGCACGGCAATCGCACAGGCCATAGTGTTGGTAAGTAAACAGGAAACAATGGATGCTTTAATCAATAGAACCGTACCCAAAGGGGATGTGTTTGAAATGGCCAAAACCGCAGGTTTGTTTGCTGCCAAACGCACAGCAGATATGATCCCCGACTGCCATCCTCTGCCAGTGGAATATACCAAAGTGGATTATGAAGTTGATGGTTTGAAAGTGTTTGTGAAAGTAGAAATAAGAACGGTGTACAAAACAGGTGTGGAAGTAGAAGCCATGCATGCCGCATCGGTAGTAGCGCTGACCATGTATGATATGCTTAAACCAATTGATAAAGAAATTGAAATTCATCACATCAAACTCTTACAGAAAAAAGGGGGAAAGTCGGGTCATAAAGATGTATTTACTGTTCCCATAAAAACGGCCGTGCTGGTTTGTTCTGATAGTATAGCCAATGGAAACAAGGAAGACCAATCGGGAAAAGTAATCATAGATAAGTTGAAATCGCACCCAGTGGAAGTGTTGCACTACAGCATCATTCCCGATGGGGTGGAAATCATTCAGACCCAAATCAAGGAATATCTGTCGAAGGAAGTAGAGTTGATTTTAATTACCGGAGGAACGGGATTGTCCAAAAGAGATTTTACACCGGAGGCTGTAAAGCCATTACTTGATCGGGAAATACCAGGCATTGGGGAACATCTTCGTCAGTATGGCCAGAACAGAATGCCTTATGCCATCCTTTCCCGCAGTATCGGAGGGCTCATTGGAAATACATTGGTGATCGCACTTCCGGGTTCTACCAATGGTGCGAAAGAATCTATGGATGCCTTGTTCCCCGGGGTCTTGCATTTGTTCAAAATGATTCATTCAGGCAAACATTGACAATGATGTAAGTAACTCTTTGTATAAAAAAAAGCCGCTTCTGAATGAGCGGCTTTTTTTGTGACATGTTTTCTTTAAAATTTAAATGCAGCAGTAATCACAAAGTTCCTTGGAGGAATTGGGTTGATACTATAGTTTTCGTGAACATAATAGTTAAACGTGTTGGTGATATTCGCCAGTTTGGCCAACAGTGAAATCTTTTTGTACGTGTATCCTGCCGATACATCCACCGTGGTAAAACCTTTTACTTCAAATATTCTGTTGTTCAGCGATCCATTTGCCAGATAGGTGGTATTCCAACCGGCATTGCGTTCGCCAACATAGTAGAAGCCTGCACCAAATTTTAAACCTTTTACTTTTCCTTTTTGAATCGTGTAGAAAGAGGTCGCATTGGCTGTATGTGCCGGACTGTTTACTAGTCGTTCACCTTTCAGATAGCTACCCGATTTGCCCGACGTTTCGGTATAACGCATTTTGTTAAAGCTATATCCAGCCAATATATCCCAACCTTTGACTGGTTGTGTTTTAAAATCCAGTTCTATGCCATCGCTGGTGGTTTGACCTGTCAATTCTCTGTAGGTGGTATTGTTGTTAGGATTTCCGTTTTTGTCAAACTCAGCCATTTGAGAAAGATTATTGTTGATGATGCGATATAAAGTAAGATTCACATTCAACAGGCCATTAAAGAAATCATTTTTTACACCCAGCTCATATTGATCTATGATGGAAGGTTTTAAACGGTTTTCATTTATATCCACACCATTGTTGGGTGTGAAGGAATTGGAGTAGCTGGCAAAAACAGTGGTGAAGTTAGTAGGCTGATAAACCAGTCCCACACGTGGAGAGAAGGCTTTGTCAATCTGCTTTGCACCATATCCAATCGAATCATTTTTCAATAGATAAGTGGTCTGTGTTGGATCAGCTTGTTGAAGTGACCAACGGATGCCTGCTAACAATTTGAATTGCTGAGAAAGCGAAATCAAATCCTGCACATAAGCTCCAAAACGGGTTACATCACTAAAGGCGGATGTGTTCCATTTCCAGTTTGTAGGCATGTCTGTACGTGCTGTATAAGCGATTGGATTTATCAGACTGATGGTATCGTAGAAACTACTGGACGTATAGGCGGATGTAAGGTTGGTGGCATTATCTTTTTCAAAATCGGCACCTACTAATAGTTTGTGGTTTACGAAACCTGTATTGAAATCTCCATTCAGATATACTTGGCCGGTATAATAATCCTGCTTGTTGTCGGTCTTGCCAAGTGGTCTTCTCCATTTTCCATTTACATCGGCTTGTATTCTTTCTGTAGAGAAATAATCTCTGTGATAGTTTTGGTATCCGCCAAGCGCATTGATGCTCCAACTATCTGTAAGTTGATGGTTTATTTCAAACGATGCGGTAGCCTGATTGGTTTTTGCATATTGCCAAGGTGTACCAAAAAAAGCAGAACGATCTACATCTGGAATTGTTTTGCCACCATACACGCCAGCCTTATCACTCATACTTCCAATACCAAAATCAGGAGTGAATTCATGTCTCAGATAATCACCCTGCACCAACAACTTGGTTTTTTCACTCAGTTTGAATAATAGAGATGGATTGACATAGAAACGTTTGGTGTTCACCACATCTCTGTAGCTATTGGCTTTTTCATAAGTGCCGTTTACTCTGTAGGCAATTGATTTACTCACCGGGCCATAAATATCGATAGTGGGCTTGTACAGGTCAAAACTTCCAGCCCGCATATTTACCTCCCCACCAAAATTGAATTTGGGTTTTTTGGTAACCATATTGATGATGCCTCCCGGTGCTACATTGCCATAGAGTAATGCGGCACCACCTTTCAGCACCTCTACGTTTTCAATGGCACTCATTTCAGGCATCACACCACTGTTTATCCTAAAGCCGTTTTTGAAAGTGTTGGTACTTCCCAAATTGTAACCACGGGCATAAAATGTTTCCTGAGTGCTGGCACGCATACCGCCCAGGTACATACCATTCACATTTTTCACTACATCGCTAAGTCTTTGTGCCTGTTGGTTTTCAATGGTGGATTGTCCAATAATAGTAACAGCCTGTGGCATGTCCATGATCTGAATATTGGACTTGCCGATCGATGCAGCTCCCTGATTGATGCTACCACCTATACGAACTACCACTTCTTTTAATGCATTTCCATTGAGTGCAAGGTTGTATTGGTTGGCCAGTTTTCTGTCTGGTGGAACAGTAACCGGAACCTCGTGGCTGGTTTCACCTGTAAAGGAATAAATAAGGATATAGTTTCCAAAAAGAATTTCTCTAAATTCAAAATACCCCTTATGGTTTGTAGTCGTGTGTTTGTTTTCTCCTTTTAAAATCACATTTACATCGGCTACAGGTTTTCCATCTGGAGTTGTAATCACTCCTTCAATATTCCCGGTGGAAACCTGTGCATTCACCAAAAAATAAACAAATACAGTGACTAGAGTAAGCAAAATCCTCTTCATAATTTCTTGTTGGTTTAAATTTACGGTTGCAAAGGTGCTACTGTATTGGTATTTTGTATTTACGAAATGCGGAAAATGATTTGCGAGAAACGGAAAATTATATTTTTGGGTAAATGGGGTAGTACAGAATGCCTTTCTCTGTCCTAGCCTTCATTTGCCAATAATTCTACTGATTCCTAATGTCTTACCCTCCATGAAAAGTTTGTGGAGTCTGATAACAAAATAGTAGAACTGTACAAGTCAAAAGGTGCAGGAACTTAATCTTGAACTTATTTTGATGATAATATTTTTCAAGGCAAAGTATTGTATCTCAGTCTTTAAATAACAATATTGATTTATTATAATTACTGTCTTTACATTTGCAACCTGCTTTAATAATTTACTATTAGGATTTCATAAAAAAATTAAATGATTGTTTTATGCAAAAAAGCAATGAAGAGATGATAAATATTGATTGTGGGTGCTATGAAACCACTCCATTGCCTGATAAACTGGACAGTAAGTTCCGTCATTTGTGGGGATTGGTAGGCAACACACCCATGATAGAAATTGCCTATACCTTCCGGGGTGAGTGTAGAAAAATATATGTGAAGTGTGAAAATTATAATCTTACAGGCAGCATCAAAGACCGGATGGCACTGTACATTTTGCAACAAGCTTATCGCCAGAACAAAATAAAACCTCAAGACATTATCGTAGAAGCCACCAGTGGCAACACTGGCATTGCTTTTAGTGCCATTGGTAAAGCTTTAGGCCACGAAGTAAAAATCATCATGCCCAATTGGTTGAGTAAGGAGCGAATAGATATCATTAAAAGCCTGGGTGCCGATGTGGTTTTGATTAGCAAGGAAGAGGGTGGATTTCTGGGGAGCATTTCTTTAAGTGAGAAAATGGCAGCAGAAAATCCGGACATTTTTCTTCCAAAGCAATTCGAAAACCTGTACAATGCCGAAGCACATGAAAAAACCACGGCTAAAGAAATTTGGATGCAATTGCAATCCGTGGATCTAACGCCAGATGCTTTTGTAGCCGGTGTGGGAACTGGCGGTACCGTGATGGGTATGGGACAATACCTGAAAAAAAGAAATACTCAAGTAAAAATTCACCCGTTAGAGCCAGCCGAATCTCCTACACTCTCCACCGGATACAAAGTAGGATCGCACCGTATTCAGGGCATTTCAGATGAGTTTATTCCTGCTATAGTGAAACTCGATCAGTTGGACAAAGTAATCAAGGCTTCCGATGGGGATTCAATCATCATGGCGCAAAAATTGGCCAAACAATTAGGATTGGCTGTAGGCATTTCATCAGGAGCAAATTTTTTAGGTGCTGTGCAATTACAAAATGAAATGGGCCCCGATAAAGTAATAGTAACTGTATTTAGCGATAGTAATAAAAAATACCTGAGTACCGATTTGATGAAAGATGAGCCAATGAAAGATGGCTATCTGGCACCAGAAGTGGAACTGATGGATTATAAAGCGATAGACAGAATGTAAACTATATCCATATCAAAAATTGTAAAGTGTCCGGATTTGTTGGACACTTTTTTTATTGTCGATTTCGTTAATTCGGATAAACTTTCTTTTCCAACTACCTTTGCCGCCTGATTTGGAACATAAAATGAAACTTTCAAAAGAGGTATGGGCGCAGATAGCCTTGCATGATAAGCAGGCCTACTCAGAGCTGTATCTTTATTTTTACCCCAATTTATTCAACTACGGTAAAAAATTCACAACGGACACTGCACTTGTGGAAGATGCCGTACAGGAAACCCTGCTTACCATTTGGGACAAAAGAACTTCGCTGAATGAAATCCGATCGCCTGAAACCTATTATTACAATGCTTTTAAGTATCTGCTTTTTGACAGAATAAAAAGAAAAGACAGATTGACTCCAGTGGATGGTGAAATTGAAAATTTTGAATTCACGATTGATGAACAAATTATTCAAAAAGAACAGGGAACCCATCATACCAAACAACTGAAAACGGCTTTATCCACCCTTACACCCAGACAAAGAGAAGCTATTTTTTTAAGATTCTATGCCCAACTTTCCTATGAAGAGGTAGCAGAAATTATGGAGATTACACCAAAAGCTACCTATAAAATTATGTCCAGAGCCCTATTACAACTAAAAGAAAAGTTCGTTTTCTTACTGGTAATATTAGCTGCTATCTGCTTATATATAGAGCTTTAAGTATTTCATAAAAAAATATATAAAAAACTGTGGGGTAAAAATTGTCTTATCGCACACTATAATAATTGTTATATGGAAAAACGACTATCCGATTTCGAAAATTTCAGCACGGCTGATTTTATTACCGAACCCCTGTTTCAGGATTGGGTGATATTGCCAGATGCTGCCAAAAACTTTTTCTGGAGTTCATTTTTGGAAACCTATCCCAATAAAAAACAGGAGGTAACCGAGGCTATTACCATCTTAGAAACCATAAGATTAGCTAAAGCAGATTGGCCAGACTCGGAAAAAGTAAATCAATCTTTAAAAGTGGCACTCCAAAAGATTGAGTCAGACAACATAAAAAAATCAGAAGGTAAAATTATCCGGGTTCAAAAATACTGGTGGGTGGCTGCTTCGGTTTTGGTTGCCGTTGCTTTGTCTGCTTATTTTTTAGTTCAGGACAAAAAAACAGGAAAAAAATTAGCTATTACCCAACAAGAACAGCCAGCTATAAATGACATTGCCCCAGGTGGAAACAAAGCTATATTGACACTGGCTGATGGAACACAAGTGGTATTGGACTCGGCGAACAATGGTGCTATTTCTAATCAGGGTAATGTTACGGTAATAAAACTAAACGATGGGCAACTGGCTTACAATGCAGCAGGTAATTCAGCCAGTGTAGCTACTATCCAGTATAATACTATTGCCACGCCCCGTGGTGGACAATACCAATTAGTGTTGATGGATGGTACCAAAGTTTGGCTAAACTCATCCTCTTCGCTAAAGTTCCCAACCACCTTTGGCGGCACAGAGAGGAAGGTGGAGTTGACAGGCGAAGGTTATTTTGAAGTAGCAAAAGATAAAACTAAACCCTTCTATGTGTCCACAGGAAGTATGAACATAAAAGTGCTTGGTACACATTTCAATGTAAGTGCTTACAGCGATGAAGATGCTTTTAAAACTACTCTATTGGAAGGGGCTGTAGAGGTGAACGCATCTGGACAAATAGCCAAACTAAACCCTGGGCAGCAGGCCAAATTACACACTTCAGGTGCCCGGTTACAAACCATCAACAATGTAGATCTGTCACAAGTTGTAGCCTGGAAAAATGGATTCTTTTCGTTCAACGATGCCAGTATTCAAACCATTATGAAACAGTTTGCCAACTGGTATGATATAGATGTATCCTACCAGGGAAAAATGTCTGATGCCAGATACAGCGGCAAAGTACAAAGGAATATGAGTCTTCAAAAAGTATTGGAAGTACTGAGTTTCACAGATATTAAAATAAAATTAAGCGCAAGAAAAGTGATGGTTTCTGCACAATAAAAAATCAGTAAAAAATCAGAATAACGAATGAAAGAAAGTTAGCATTACCCTACCAAAAATTGAAATCAGCCTTTGAAAAGGCGAATGAATTTCTTCTAATGAAGATGACATTTTTAATCAGCCATTTTGGCTCCAAAATCAAACAGTAAAAATTGAAATGAAAAAATTAGCTACGCAGCTCATCTGGCTACGTTCACTCCAAAAACCAAAACAAGTATTGACGACTGTAGCCCTCCTTGGTTTTGCATTTTTGCTTATTAGTTTCAAGGCACTTAGTCAAATTACGATTCATGCAGTGAATGCCCCCATTGAAACTATTTTCAAGACAATCGAAAAACAATCTGACTACGTTTTCTTCTATAAGAGTAATCTTAAAAATATTAAGGTTACTGTGGATGCCATAAATGCGCCGGTGAAGAATGTATTAAACGAATGTTTTAGGAATCTACCATTCAAGTATAAGATAGTAGATAAAACAATTGTGATAACAGAAGTTGCCGAAACCACTAAAACAACTCCGGCAATGACACTTGAAACTCCAGTACAAAATGAAGTGATTGGTCGTGTATCCGACTCTACGGGCGCTGCACTACAAGGTGTGTCTGTAGTAGTAAAAGGACAAAGCGGCGGTACCATGACCGATGCAAATGGACATTATAAAGTAAATGTGGATGATCCTAATGCTGTTCTTGTTTTTTCCTATGTGGGAATGGTGCAGGTGGAAGTGCCTGTAAGTGAACGCAAGGTGATCAATGTAACGATGATTGCGCTGCCAGCGATAGCAGATGAAGTAATCTTGACAGGTTTTTTTAGAAAAAACAAATCAAGCTACACCGGATCGGCGGCCACTTTCACAGGTGAAGAACTTAAGAAAGTTGCCCCTACAAATGTTTTTGAAGCCATCAGTATGCTTACTCCGGGTCTTTCCATTACAGAGAAAAACAACCTGGGTTCTAATCCAAATGCTATTCCTGAAATACTGGTGCGTGGTGTAACCTCATTTGCCAATAACAGTCAGTCGGTGAACCAACCCTTGATAGTAAGAGATGGAACCATTATCAATATTCAGGATTTGTATGATATGGACATCAATGAAATTGCCACAGTTACTATTTTAAAAGATGCTTCTGCTGCTGCGCTTTATGGCGCTAAGGCTGCCAATGGAGTGATCGTTATTGAAAGAAACAAAATGGCTGCCAGCAAAATGAAAGTGATTTACAATTTCACAGGTAGTATGCAGTTCCCTGATTTTGGTGGGTATGATATTCTTAACTCCAAAGACAAATTGGAGTATGAAAAATTGGCTGGTCTGTACACTTCTGCCAATCACCAAACGCAGCAATCATTGGATTCTTTGTACAACGTAAGACTGATGGATGTAAATCGAGGTGTATTCACGGACTGGATGTCAAAACCTTCCCGCATTGGATACAGCCAGGATCATTCTTTAAGGCTGACAGGTGGCGCAGGCAATACGCGGTACGAACTAAATGCCCGCTACGGCAATGTGGAAGGAGTGATGGAAAATGATTTTCGTAAAAGATATGGATTAGGCTTTGCGCTGGAGTATAACACGACTTCGGGTTTGACCTTTACCAACCGCACCCGTTTGGCTCAAACCAATATTCGCTATTCACCGTATGGTAGTTTTTCTACCTACACCAAAATGAATCCTTACGACCGCACACATGACAGCTTTGGCGAATTGTATAAAACCCTTTCATGGGATCACAATAATCCGCTTTACGAAGCCAGTTTGGGTTCCTTTAGCAAGGCCATGAACAATAGCCTGAGCAACGACTTTGATCTAAGATGGAAAATGTCCAATCGCTTTATTGTTACCTCACATTTGAACTTTACGCTCAACGGTGGCAATACCCAGATGTACACTTCTCCTCTATCTGGTGCATACAAAAATGTGCTGGATTTATCAAAACGTGGATCATTAAGTCTTGGCAATAATAATGGGTTAACGTATTCGGGCAATGTGGTGGTTTCTTACAATGAAAGATTGCCTAAGCAAAGTATGCTGATCGCAAACCTTGGTGGTAATTTCAATCGTATGGATCTTAAGTCGGCAAGTTATAGCGGAGTAGGTTTTTATGCAGATGCTTTAAGGTCTATCAACTTTGCATCATCCTATCCAACTGGAGGTGCTCCTGGTGGTTATCAAGATTTGAATGCCGATGTAGGAGCTTTCCTGAACACGAACTATATCTTCAGAAACCGATATTATTTTGATGGGGTGTATCAGGTATCCGGTTCATCTAAGTTTGGTGCCAACAATCGCTACAGCCAGTTTTGGTCAGCAGGTTTGGGATGGAATTTGCACAATGAGTCCTTTTTAAATTATGATTGGTTAAACATCCTGAAACTTCGTGCCAGCACAGGTTACACCGGAAAAGTAAGTTTCGATTCTTATCAGGCATTGACTACTTATCGGTATAATATTGCTTTGAATTATTTGAACGGAATTGGTGCTATTCCTGTGACCATCGGTAATCCAGATTTGACCTGGGAACGTACCATGAACTACAATGCAGGGATTGATGTAAGTCTTTGGGCACGTCGGGTGAATTTCTCAGCAGATTTTTATATTAGAAAAACCAACGATCTTTTAATTGACAAAACTTTTCCTCCTTCCACTGGTACCACCATTGGTAAGGAAAACTTAGGGGAGATAGAAAACAAAGGTTTTGAGTTTAAGTTGGATGGTTATGTAATTAAAAGCCGCGACTGGAACCTGCAACTGGGTACCAACCTTACGCATAACAGCAACAAAATTCTTAAAATTAGTGATGCACTAAAAGCCAGAAACGAAGCAAACAATAATACAAACTCTGTGGAACCATTGCCGCAGTTTCAGGAAGGGCAATCCACCACAGCATTAAAAGTGGTTCGTTCTGCCGGAATTGATCCAGCTACTGGTAAGGAAGTGTTCATCAAACTAAATGGTGAACGCACTTTTGTTTTTGATCCGGCTGATAAAGTAGTGGTAGGCGATTTACTGCCTAAATTGTATGGCAATATTTTCTCCATTGTTTCCTACAAGCGATTTACAGCAGCCGCTTATTTCCGATTCCTGTACGATCAATATATTTATAACACTACCCTGGCTACAAAGGTGGAAGGCTCGGATCCAAAGTATAATGCAGATTACAGAGTGTTCAACGATCGTTGGAAAAATCCTGGCGATATTGCACTTTACAGAGATATTGCTGATCAATCACTACCTTATCAAACCACTCGTTTTGTAGAGAAGGAGAACACGTTTTCTTTGGCCAGATTAAATCTGTCCTATGAGTTAGACAAGAACAAGTTTAAAAAACTTGGGGTGGAAAAAGCATCGGTTGGAGTAAGCATCAACGATATGTTCAGGCTTTCAACAGTAAGAATTGAAAGAGGAACAGACTACCTTTTCAGTCGTGGATTTGACATTAACCTAAATATTATTTTTTAAAAAGATAGCATGAAAAATAATTATTACAATCAACATAAATTTAAAAGCAACAGGATGTATTGTTTTGCAAAACACATAACTACTTTGCTTTGTGCAGGTGTGGTATTTCTAACTACTTCGTGCAACAAGTTTTTAGATGTTCGTCCGGAAGGAGAACTACCCGAGAAGCAATTATTGAAAGATGCCAATGGATTTGAAGCCGCCATGTTTGGTGTGTATGGAACCATGAATAGCGATCTATTGTATGGTGGCCAATTGTCTTTCAATACAACTGAGGTTTTAGCTCAGTATTTTGTATGCTCGGGCAACACATTTGCCGACAACTTGGGCAAGTACAATTATTCTTTTTCCAATGTAGAATCCACGCTGGAAGGTATATGGAGTAAGGCTTACGCCAATATTTCATACACCAATAATGTGCTCAAGAATCTGGAACGCTTTTCCCCTCAAACTTTGGAATATTACAATCTGTATAAGGGCGAAGCTTTAGGCATGCGTGCATTTTTACATTTCGATTTGGTAAGATTGTTTGGGGAAAATGTGAAGCTGGATGCAGGAGCAAAAGGTATTCCCTATTCTACTGACTTTGCATTGAAGGCGCCAGAGTTTGTGAGTCTGGCAAAAGTTTATGACAACATCATTACTGATCTTACCGAGGCAGAAACTTTGTTAAAAGAGGATGAGCAGTTGTTTACTTTTCCAAAATCTAATCCACAAGATCCTTATTTAAGAGACAGGGAAACTCATTTCAATTTATATGCGGTACAGGCAACACTGGCAAGGGTTTACTTAACTAAAGGTGATAATGTCAATGCTGCTTTGTATGCCGAAAAAGTAATCAACTCTGGTAAGTTCCCTTTACTGGACAAAACAGATATTGCTAATGGTGTGGGCAAGGGGGTACTGTATCCTAAGGAAACTATTTTTGGTTTGTTCTCCAATAAATATTTTGAAGTAGTGAGAGACCGCTTCTTACAACAAACCACTTTCTTTTCCTACGACAACAGATCCAATATCAGTAATATTTATAATGACATTCAGGGTGGACACGATTATCGTTGGGATGCCTTCTTTAAACTTCCGGCTACACAAATTGATAAACTTAGGTTTACTAAACTGGTAGATCCATTTCAGCAAAACGATCAGGAATATTTAAGACCAGCTGACAGAATTAAAGGCATCAACCTAATTCGCATTCCTGAAATGTACTATATAGCTGCTGAAGCTTTGCTAAATACAAACCCAGATAAAGCACGTACTTATTTTGATGCAGTAATAAAATCAAGAGGTTTAGTAGCACTAAGCGAGAAAGTACCTGCCGAAAACCTGACTTTAAACATGATTACCAACGACCGGTACAAGGAGTTTATTGGAGAGGGGCAAACCTTTTTTAACATGAAAAGATTGAACTTAGATATTGTAAATGCAGCCTCACAAACAGTGCCTGCCAGCAAGGCCGTTTATGTATTGCCAATACCTAAAATAGAAAATGATTACAGAAATTAAATAAAATTATTTTTATGAATATCATTAAATTTTTATTGGTGTTGATATTGCCTTTGGCAATTTTCAGTTCCTGCAAAAAAGAAACGCCTGAAACCTTTGACAAAGCTTTCACAGGCATATATTTTGAAACAGATAGTATCAACTATTCCTTTAGTGTAACCCCGTTGGATGTGCAACAGTATTTGCTGAAAGTACCTGTAAAAATTATGGGAGCACCAGCCAATTCTGACAGAGTTTTTGGAGCAGAAGTGATAGCAGATAAAACAACAGCTACTACCGGTGTGCAATATAAAATAAGCGGAGACCTTATCATTCCAAAAGATTCCATCAAAGGGTTTATACCCGTGTTGATAGAAAGAAACAGTCTGGCCGACAAAGACTTCAAGGTATATTTTAAACTGGTGGAAAAAAATAGTTTTACTCCCGTTACCGAAAATCTGAAAGAAGCCATCATTGTTTTCAATAATCGGGTGGAACCACCAACATGGAAAGACTGGCAGGGTAAACCCACCTGGCCTTCTTCCTATTTGGGAAAGTGGAATCCTATTACTTATGTAAAGTTTATTGAACTGTTTAGAGCCTTGGAGCAAAAAGCCCCTGAAACCTATAAAGCAATGGTTTCACGCTATGGCCCCGATTTGGTCAATGTAGATTTTGGGTGGCCTTTTGACTATCAGAACACGATGAACAAATATGTGTTGATTCCAATGTATCAATATTTTGTAGAACAGCATCCGGAGCTGGGTGTTACTATTCCACGTCCTACTGGTTACTAATTTTAAAAGATAGAAAAATGAAAATTTTATCAAACTATATAATTACAGTCTTACTTTCATTGTCTTTGTTTTCCTGCTACAAAGATGATTCTTCTGTAGGTACTAACCCCATTACAGAGCTTTCAATTAACATGAAAGAAATAACAGAGCCCATCATCAATCAGGAAAAAAATGAATCTTTGGTTATTGATCCAGTCATTACCCAAAAAGGAAGTGATAAGCCAGTTACTTATGAGTGGGAGATAAACTATGAGTTATTCTCTACCGAGAAAAAATTGGTATATTCCTGTTCCAAATTAGGAACTTACAATATTAGATTGAAAGTTACCAACGAGGATGGTAGTACATTTAAAAGTTTTAAAGTAAATGTAAACTCTCCTTATGAGGAAGGATTAATGTTACTAAGCGAGGATGAGCAGGGCGAAGGCTCTCTTTCCTTTATGCGCAAATACACTGCAGCCGAAATAGCTGCCGGTAAAACCGAAACCTTTGCTGGCAATGTATTTGGCATTAATAACCCGGGTGAAAAATTGGGCAAGTTTCCTACCGATATTGTGAAAAGGCAAAAACAGGTGTTTATTTCAAGCCGTGGCGAAAAAAAGATTTATTACCTCAATGATAAAACTTTTGAGCTGGAAGCCGTAATTACAGCACCCGACATTCCGGACTTTAAACCCATTGCCATGAATGTGCCTGATGCAGCTTTCCGAACTTCTACTATTCTTTGCGAAGGTGGTAAACTGCTTAATCTGGCACTCTTAGAAAATTTGGTAATGACACATACTAAGTATAACACACCAGTAATTAGTAAGACAGATTTTGGTTCAAATATCAATGATTGTTTCAACTACTACTGGGATCCGGTAAATTCAAAGATGCTTCAGTATTCAGCCTACTACACTACCAGTTCATTAACAGCTTTTGAAGGTCAGGAGTTATTAAATTTCTTTTATGATGGCACTTTGTTTTATGTAGTTACCAAAAGCAAAACAAACCCATCGGTGATTTCAAAAACGGTTTTTTCAAAATACATTCAAAACCCTTCAACCAAAAAGTTGGACATACTTCAACAGGCACAACTGAATGTGGATGGCAGCACCGAACTTGAACCATCTTGCATTACAAAAGTGAATGCTTCTTTCAAAAAACTTATTTATGCCAAAGGAAATAATGTGTATTCCTGGTTTTATACTGGTACAGAAATGCCTACCACGCCATTTATTTCAGTGGATGAAGGTGTGGTTACCGCTTTAGAGCAAAGTGCAGATGGTAATTTGTTATATGTGGGTGTGTACAATGCTGCAGCCAGCGGAATGAAAGGAAGTGTGTATGTGTACAACATGGATAATGGGGCATTAATTAAAAAACATACAGGCATTTCAAATAAGCCTGTAAAATTATTCTACAAGAAAAAGTAGTTAAATAATGAAGATTAGAATCATAACTTCATTTCTTTTGATGGGTTTTGCATTTTGCGTAAAAGCGCAAACGTCAAAATCTAAGGCAACCATTAGCGGTCGTATCAATCTGGACGACCGCTTTGAGCTTGTCATGATTCCAAAAGAAAAAAAAGAAGGAACAGACGAGTCTATCTATTCAGGTATTTCAAAAGATGGAAAATTTTCTGTTCAAATCCCTTTAAAAGAGTCGGCTTTTTGGAATTTTGTAATCCTTCCAAAGGTTAAAGACAGACAATTGGCCATTAACTTCCCATTGTTGATAAAGCCAGGGACAAACGAAAAAATAAATCTGCATTATAACGATACCACTTATTTATCGGTGAATGGTAATAGCAAAATGACGGAAGGAAATCAGGCTTTAATCCTGTACAGTAATTTCCGTTCCGTAATGCAACGCAGGATGTTTTTTAATCCACCAGTTTTGGATAGTAGTAAAAACTATCTAATTCAGTTCCCTATCTATTCAACGCAACTGATTACGCGATTTAAAGTAAAAGAACAACAGATAAAGAATTTTCTTGAGGTTTGGAGTTTGAATGATTATGTACAAAACCTGCAAAACCTGGAGCAGTTATTTTCGGGTAAGGGTATCAAATCATTACCAACCGAAATTTATGAATATCCAAAGTTGAATGTACAGCAATGGAATCTTCCAGAGGCTTTGCTACTTACTGAAACCAATGCTTCCATTAAAAAATACATTGCCATCATTGACAAAACCAATGAAGTGACCACGAATGATCCGGCTGAGACAGTAAAGCATAAACTGGAAATATTCAACCAACATTTTACAAATGAAAGCTTAAAACTTGCATTTAATTCGGGTTTGCTTCAGGAGTATATCCGAAATGCAAAGTTTGGTACTGATAAGGATTTTGAAGATAAGTTAAAACAGTTTAGAGATCTGACCTTAGTAATTTCAGATACAACAATACAGAACGAGCTGGTTCGAAATTTTTCCAATTTGCAATTTACACGCGCAGGTTCGCCAATGCCTGATGTGCGGTTTAGGGATTTGAATGGCAAGGAAGTGAATTTTCAAAGTTTTAAAGGCCAGTATGTTTACATTGATATGTGGGCATCATGGTGTGTTCCGTGTATAAAAGAAATACCCCACTTAAAGCAACTGGAAAAGGACTATGCCACTAAAAACATTGTATTCATTAGCATTTCAGTGGATGAGGATAAGGATGCCTGGAAAAAGAAAATGCAGGATTTGAACTTGACAGGTCACCAATTAGAAGTGGGCAATTCTGGTTTTGAAAAAATGATGAATATGCAGGGCATACCACATTTCATACTTTATAACCCCGAAGGAAAACTGATGATCTACAAAGCACCGCGACCAGGATCTGTAGAGATTAGAAAAATTTTTGATTCAATTTAAAGACTGATGAGTTCTAAGTTATATTCATTTCTTTTCATCCTTACCTGTTTTGTTTTTCAGTTTTCAATAGCACAAAATGGAACAACTGGTGAAACAATTGCCAGGAGTAACATTGCAGCTTTAACAGAGAATAAACTGAAAACCGCTATCCAAAAAGTTTATCCTGCTAGTGTTTATATTACCACCCATGAAATACTTGGCGGTAGCACAACAGGCATGAGTGCCTGTGGTGTATGTGTAAGCAAAGATGGAATCATAATGACGGCCGGACACATGACCATCCCAAATGGAAAATATGAAATCCTTTTTCCTGATGGAAGAAAAGTACCTGCCCTGGGTTTGGGAATGATTGGTAAATTAGATGCAGGGCTTTTAAAAATCACGAAGGAAGATGTTTATCCTTTTGCAGAAATGGGTAATTCTTCTTCATTAGTAAATGGGGAACTTTGTTTTAGCCTTTCTCATCCAGGTAGTTTTCGGGATAAGAAAGTAGCGAGAGTTGGTTACATCACTTCGGTGAACAATGATTTGCAAGGCGATGTTCGTACCAATCATATTTTAAGCAGTTGTGTGATGGAGCCCGGCGATAGCGGCGGACCATTATTTGATGTAGAAGGAAAAGTAATTGGTACAAGGAGTTATATTGGTTTGTCGGTAGATGAAAATTATGATGTGCCGGTGGATGTGTTTAAGACCTTTTGGAATTCATTAATGAATCCAGAAAGTTATGCAAGGATACCGGTTGCTGATTCAATTATAGGATTCAATAATTCCAATAATGAAAATGAAATTCTAAAATCTGAATTAGAAAGCTCCATTCAGGAATATGAAAAAGAACTAGGCAGATTTTGTGTGGAGATATTGAGCGAAGGCAAACCAGTTTTGGGCACCTTAGTTAATCCTAAAGGGATTACTACTGCTAGCAAATTTTCAAATTCTACTTTCATTATTACCAAGGCCTCAGAACTAGGCAATAAGATTAAGGCAAGGATTGACGGCAAACTTTTGGAAGCAAAAATGATTTATCAGGATGATAGCTTGGACTTGGCTTTATTAAGCATTCAAAAAAAAATGAGGCATTCTGTTTCACCGAAAGACATCAATACCGATTCTTTAAGTCTGCAACAACCCGGAAAAATCATCATCTCTGCAATGCCCAATGGTAAAGGGTTGTACAATTTGGTGGGTACAACACCTTTTCAACTGTCCGCTTTTTACTATGTTGGATATTTGGGATTGAAATTGGAAAAGCAAGAAAACCAAAATATTATTGCAACCATACAACCCAACTCTGCTGCTGAAAAATCAGGGTTGAAATCAGGAGAACTCCTCACCGCAATTAATGGGTCTATTATTGAAAACCCACAGGACTTTATTGGCGAACTTAAAAATAAAAAACCGGGAGAGGTGATAAGCATTGTAAGGACTAATAAGAGTATTAAGGATACATTGCACATCAAACTAGGTCAACGTCCATTTACAGGCAACAATCACATTTCCGAAAAATTTTCGGCAGGAAGAAGTGAAAGAAGAGATGGCTTTGAACAGGTGTTTATTCAAAATATAGATCTAAAGCCTTCGGAATGTGGCAGTCCTGTATTTGATCTAAACAAGAAATTAGTGGCCATAAATATTGCCAGATATAGCAGGGTGGGCACTTTGGCTATACCTGGAAACAAAGTTTTGGAATTCCTAAAAGCGGCTATTGCACAACCATAATGATTACTACCTGAGCCTGTATTTCTTCGAAACCTTTCTACTATTAATATAATTATCCAAATCCTTATCACTCATTTCATCAAAGACCTCGGTGGGAACATCCACCAGTTGCACCTGACTTTGTCTTAATTCAGTTTTAAGTGTATTTGTTTTAGTAGCAATAGCAGGATCCCTGTCGTTCGAAATTCGGTTATCGCTTAAGATATATTCTAGGCGCTTGATATTTGACCGGATCAGGGCTGCCTGATTTTGTTCTGCGGTTTTATTAGGGGCAGAAGCTTCTCTTATAGGTGTCAAAAGTACACCCGTACCGGGTAATATTTTAGAGGCCGGATTATTGGGTTTGCCAGCCAGGCCCACTACGGTTGCTCCCACACCAGTTGAAGCGGTGGTGATATCAAAAGTAGCACGCACATTCCGGGTTTTCCTCAATTTTCTGTCCAATTGAACAAAGGTGATTTTTAAGGTTCTGATCCACCTCCTCATACTGGAATCGGCATTTTTATAGTCGTTATTGGCTATGTCATAGTTCAAGCCATCCTTTACAATAACTCTGATTTTGGCAGAATCGGTATAATTAAAGTTAGTAGTGCCAATAAACATCAGGGTCACCGACTTCTCTTTATTTGGGTCCTTTTCGTTTACGAAATCATAGCCTGGGATCCATTCAAAAGAATCGTCACAAGTCTTAGGTAGTTTGAAATTGCCGATTGACACATCCGAAGATAATAGCACCTTATCAATGGGGAAATTTCCATTCTGGCACAAAATTGTAAAGCTGAGTTTTGTTCCTTCTGTAATAGTGACCGGGCTAACCACCGAGGGCTTTATCTGAGGATAAACGATGTCAGTGTTATAAAAAATCACCTTTAGTGTCGTGTCCAATTTATCATGGGGATTGGAAAGGTTTTGCACACCAAAGGACACAGGATATTCTTTGTCATATTTCAACCTGCCAGAAAGAAATAATGATTTATTACTCCTGAATGACAAAGCACCATCATCCTTATCCATTTTGAAGCCAGCCGGGGCATCCTTCAAATACCAATAGTATTTTTTTGGAATTTTGTTTATTTGAAATTTATAATTAAGACTGGAGTCGACATGTAGGGAAAAAAACGGACTAAAATTTACAATTCTTAAAGAGGTATCCAGTTCATTGTTAGCAATCTCCTGTACAGGTTTAAGGCGCACACTATCGGTCGGTATCTGTGCTTTTGTAATAAAAGAAAGAGATAAAAAGAAAATAAGGTTTAAATATCGCATAATAATTCTGTCAGTTCAATAATCAATAGGGAATTGCAAATTTATGCAATAGACGGCGAAATGCTGCAATTAGTGCAAGTGCCATAAAAAATAAAAAGCTCCACGTGGAAACGCAGAGCTTAAACCAAAACTAACTGCTTATGAGAAAAACTTGCTTATTGTACTTCTATGTCTTTTGACGTAGCTTTTTGTTCTTCCTTGCGCTGCAAGGTTACTATTAAGATACCATTAACATATTTCGCATCCACATTCTCCGAGTCAATTTTATTATCAATGGTAAATGTTCTTTTAAATGAACGTAGATGGAACTCTTTACGAATACTTTTACCTGTTTCAGATTTTTCTTCAGTCTTTCTTTCTGCCGAAATAGAAAGTAAATTGTTTTCTAGGCTTATTTTGAAATCTGTTTTTTCATAACCGGGTGCCACCACTTCTATCTGGTAGTTACTTTCTGTTTCTGTGATATTTACGGGTGCATGACCTTTTATATCTGGTTTGTTTACCTCAGTTTTCAATAGACCGGGAATTTCGGTAAAAAAATCATCCACTAAACTAGTGAAGGTTCTTTCAAAAGGAATACTGTTGAATTTTACGTTTGTCATAATTGTGAGATTTTATTTTTAAATTTTGTATTTCAGATTAAACCTTTTCAAATGATGCACCAGTTTATAAATCGCTCAAAAAAGATGACAATATGACTTATTTTCTTCATAATGTATGACAAAATGGCTTATTTTGAAATTGTTGAATGACAAAATTTTCATTAGAAACGCTTTCAGAGTCGGGTATTAGAATTTAAAAAATGGAGGACGAACAATTTGTGTAGTTTTGTGTTCCAATCAAGACAATATTTTTTTAAAAATAAATACACTAAGTATATGTATCCTGCACAGATAGTAGTCCCCATGAAAGAGGAAATGACAGACAATGGATTTGTAGAATTACAAACACCTGATGAAGTAGATGAGAGCCTTTCCAAAAGTGGGACCAATTTGGTATTCATTAATTCGGTATGTGGCTGTTCTGCTGGTACCGCACGCCCAGGCGTTTTGATGGCTGTAGCTAATTCAGAAAAAAAACCTGACCAGCTTACTACAAGTTTTGCTGGTTTTGATTTGGATGCTGTAGAAAAAGTAAGGGAACATTTGTTGCCTTATCCTCCATCCTCCCCTTCCATAGCGCTTTTTAAAGATGGTAAATTGGTTCATTTTGTAGAAAGGCACATGATCGAAGGACGTTCCGCTCAAATGATCGCACAAAATCTGATGGCGGCGTTTGACGAATATTGCAACTAATTTTAGATATAACAAAACTTTTTAAAGAGTAAACACTATTTTTATAATCAGTAGTTTACTCTTTTCTTTTATTGTAATATTGCGCCAAATAACGATAAATACCTTTACTACATGTATCCTAATTTATATTACGTTTTTAAAGATTGGTTTGGTGTTGACTGGAAGTTTCTTCATTTTGTAAATTCTTTTGGGTTCTTTGTGGCTGTCGCCTTCCTGATCTGTGCCTATGTGCTTGGACTAGAGCTCAAGCGTAAAGACAAAGAAGGTATTTTTCAACCTACCGAGGAAACCATTACGATAGGTAAGCCTGCTTCTATAGGAGAACTTTTTTCTAATTTCATTATTGGATTCCTGTTGGGATATAAACTACTGGGTTTATTGTTTATCAAAAACTCAATGAGTCTGAATCCCCAAGAGTATATCTTTTCTTCTCAGGGGAACTGGTTTGCGGGTATTTTGTTGGGTGGTTTGTTTGCTTTTTTGAAGTGGCGTGAAAAAAATAAACAAAAATTGGCCAAGCCAGAAACCCGAACCATTCGAGTGTGGCCACATGACAGGGTGGGGGAGATAACCATGATAGCACTGATATTTGGATTGGTGGGGTCAAAACTTTTTGATACGTTTGAAAATTGGGATTCTTTTATTAAGGATCCTTCCTCCATTTTTTCACCGTCGGGTTTGACCTTCTATGGTGGATTGATTTGCGCCGGTGTGGCATTGTGGTGGTACACAAAAAAACATAAGATCAATTTTCTTCAATTTACAGATGTGATGGGTCCGGTGATGATGCTGGCTTATGCTTTAGGGCGAATTGGTTGCCAGGTGTCGGGTGATGGAGATTGGGGAATCTATAATTCAGCGTTTAAGACCACTGCTCAAGGTGGAATTCTGCCTGCAAGCCCTGGCGATTTTCAAGCGGCCCTTAGTGCCAATGCTGCCTACTTTACAAACCACGAAACGCATAGTGCCTTTTTCCCTAAACCAGGCTTTTTAAGTTTTTTACCAGACTGGTTCTTTGCGTACAATTTTCCTCATAATGTGAACGAAGCAGGTGTAGCTTTGGCAAACTGTAATCAGGATATGTATTGTACACATTTGCCAATACCAGTTTTCCCCACTTCGCTTTACGAAATAATTATTTGTTTAATCCTATTTGCCTTTTTGTGGGTGATTCGCAAACGTATTTCTATTCCTGGAATGTTGTTTGGCATCTATCTGGTGCTGAATGGATTGGAAAGATTTTTTATTGAGCGAATTAGGGTGAATGTAAAAATGCACTTTTTGGGAATGGAAATGACTCAGGCACAATTAATTTCTTTTGGATTGATTTTGGTTGGAGTGTTGGTCATGATCTACGCAAAAACAAATAATAGAAAAGCAAAACCCACTGCAGCTTAATTGTGTTATAAGAGTGGAATAAGGGTGAACTTTACCAATAATAATATCATTTTCATATTTGATCAGGATGATTAATTGATTTTCTTATCATTTATGCATATTTTTGCGAGTTCATATTTAATATTGAAATGAATCCTTTTATTTCATTTTTCCTATTTACCAAAAGAATTTATACTAAATAGAATATGCGTCAGCTAAAAATTGCTACACAAATTACCAACAGAGATTCACAGGCAGTAGAAAAGTATCTGCAGGAAATCTCAAAAATTTCGATGATTACACCTGAGGAAGAAACCACACTTGCTCAGAAAATTAAGATGGGAGATCAAAGGGCTTTAGATAAGCTCGTTCAGGCCAATCTACGTTTTGTGGTTTCGGTGGCTAAACAATATCAGCATCAGGGTTTATCTCTCAGTGACCTGATAAACGAAGGAAACCTTGGGTTGATAAAAGCAGCCCAGCGATTTGATGAAACCAAGGGTTTCAAATTCATTTCCTACGCCGTATGGTGGATTCGTCAGAGTATTCTGCAGGCTTTGGCTGAGCAAGGACGGTTGGTGCGTTTGCCACAAAATAAAATCGGAACTTATAATAAAGCCAATAAAGCTTATATGGCTTTTGAGCAAGAACATGAAAGAGAACCTTCTACCGAAGAGCTTTCTGAACTGCTGGAAATGAGTGAGACAGAAATTAATAATATCTTCCAAAGTAATACCCGTCATACCTCATTGGACGCTCCTGTTCATGAAGCGGAAGATGTGGCAATGGGTGATTTGCTGGAAGGTGGTTCTGATACCGATGATGATGTAATGAAAGATTCTTTACGTAATGAAATTCGTCGGGTATTAAAATCACTTTCTCCACGCGAAGCAGAAATTGTGAATGCCTACTTTGGATTGGATGGCGAAAATGGTGTAACTATAGAACAAATAGGCCAGAAATATGACCTGACCAAAGAGCGTATTCGCCAAATAAAAGAAAGAGCCATCAAGCGTTTACAAAAAGCCAGATATAGCAGTGCTCTAAAATCTTACTTAGGATAGTTTTTTAGATTATGAATATTTATAAGACTCCGTCGAATGGCGGAGTTTTTTTTTATGTAAGATGGTTCTTCGGGAAATGATCACGATTATTTAGGGTTTGCAGTTTTACTCAAATATTGTATATCTCCCGAATAAAATCGGTAAACTCAATTCATTTTGCAGTTCGTACACCGCAAGCTTTTCGAGACCTTATGTTCAAAATCCGTGCATCCTGAATTGTCAATCAGGGTTTATGAACAAACCTTTTCTTAACGCCATTTTTTCAAGGCCGACTACAAAGGGTAAGTAAGATTTTTTTTGTTCTGTATGTTAAACAGCAAACCCTATTTAATCAAAAATTTTACCACTGTTCAGGATGCTGTTGGGGTCAAATACCTTTTTAATTCCTCTCATGATGTCTATTTGTTTTTCCTCAAAAACAATATTCATAAATCCTTTTTGAATTAGACCAATACCATGTTCACCGCTGATTGTTCCGCCCAGTTCTTTTACTAATTTAAATAATGCCGTGATGATGATATCCATTTCAGGGTTTTGATAGCTGTTGGGGCTTCCGTCTTTTTTTATTCTGATATGCAGATTGCCATCGCCAGCATGACCATAAGCGACTACCTGGAAATCAAATTTTCGCCCCAATTCTTTAAGTCCTTTTATTAGTTTTGGAAGTTCGGCTCTTGGAACTACAGCATCCTCTTCAATCGTATAGCCAACCATTTTTACGTATTCGGCCACTTTGCGTCTAAGTTTCCATAATTCATCTTTCTGTTGCTGGTCATCGGCAAATAGTATATCTCCTGCACCATAGTTTTCCAAAACCACTGAAATCTGTTCCATCTCTTTCATGAGTACCTCGGTATCATTTCCATCTACTTCTATTAGCAAATGCGCTGCCAGGTCTTCTCCGATGGGGATAGAATGATTCTCAACCATACTGCTTACAATTTTTAAAGCATCTATTTCCATTAATTCCAGTGCACTAGGAGTGATGCCCGCCCTAAAGATGGCACTTACTGCTTCGCAGGCTTTTTCCAAATTGGTAAATGGTACTAACATGAGCAGATCGTGCTTGGGCAAGGGGATGAGGCGAAGTACAATTTTTGTAACAATACCAAGGGTTCCTTCGCTACCAACTATAAGTTGGGTGAGGTTGTAGCCGGTTGAGTTTTTCAGCACATTGGCTCCTGTCCAGATTATTTCGCCTGTTGGCAGAACCACTTCCAGATTCAGCACATAGTCTTTTACTACCCCATATTTTACTGCTTTTGGGCCACCACTATTTTCTGAAATATTACCACCAATGAAGCAAGATCCTTTACTTGCCGGATCGGGTGGATAGAAGAGCCCTTTTTCGGCAACCGTTTTTTGCAATATTTCGGTGATAACACCTGGCTCGGTGGTCACCTGAAGGTTTCGTTCGTCAATCTGAAGGATATTGTTCAGTTTTTCGGTTGAGATTACCACACCACCCAGATGTGGTAAAGCGCCTCCACTTAATCCGGTTCCGGCACCACGTGGTGTGACGGGGATTAGATGCTGATTACATATTTTTAGAATTTCGCTTATTTGCTCAGGCGTAGTTGGTTTTAGAATGACATGTGGTTGAAAACTGAGTGTTTCTGTTTCATCATGAGCATAATGCTGCAGACTTTCCTGATCTGTAAAAAAACAATCGTTGCCTACTAATGTCTGAAAGCTGTTTAGGATGTCCTGTGTGATCATATATTCTTACTGTTACGTGTTGGTAAAAGTAAAAGTAATTTAGGAATCGGTACGGTCGATTTTATTGTAAATGTGATAAAGGGTATTGGACCTGATTGGGTAACTGTTGTTGTCGAGTGTACACTGCGTGAGGGATGTGAAGGGCGGCAATGCAATTGCCGGCCCGAAGCGAAGCGGAGGGCGGAACCCCGAAACAGCCCGACCTATGCGGAACGTAGTGGAGCATAGGGCACGCCCAAAGAAAAAACATTTGTTCTGCCTCCTAAAATCATTATGCTTTAAATTTGGAGCAAACTAAAAATAATAAATGGCAGGAATAATAGATCTGATAGGGAATACCCCAATGGTAGAGTTGAGTAAAATAGGAGTAAACAAGAGCGTAAAGATATTTGCAAAACTGGAAGGAAACAATCCTGGCGGGAGTGTGAAAGACAGAGCGGCATACGGAATGATTAAGGGTGCGCAGGATAGCGGCATGTTGAAACCTGGGGTGAAACTGATAGAACCAACCAGCGGAAATACGGGTATTGCTCTGGCCATGATTGCCAATCTTTTTGGAGTGGAAATAGAATTGGTGATGCCCGAAAATGCTACCCGTGAGCGGGTGCTGACCATGCAGGCTTATGGAGCAAAAGTCATTCTAACCCCTAAAGAAGGAGGAATAGAAGCAGCCATTGATTATGCCAAAGAACAGGTGCAAAAAGACGAGTACATGATGCTGAATCAGTTTGCCAATCCGGATAATCCCAATATGCACTATCGTACAACGGGGCCTGAAATTTGGAAGGACACTGAGAATAAGATTACCCATTTTGTATCCGCAATGGGCACAACAGGCACTATCATGGGGGTGTCTAAATATTTGAAGGAGATGAATAAAGATATCCAGATTGTGGGTTGTCAGCCTACAGACAATTCAAGTATTCCAGGAATAAGAAAATGGCCGGAATCTTATTTGCCTAAGATTTTTGATCGTGATCGTATTGACCGCATCAGTGAGGTGGATGAATTGAATGCGAGAACGATGGCTAAAAGACTGGCAAGGGAGGAAGCCATATTTGCAGGCATGAGCAGTGGAGGCGCAGTACATGCGGCACTGGAGTTGTCGAAGGAGCTTGAGTCGGGGCTGATTGTTTGTATTATTTGTGATAGAGGCGACAGGTATTTGTCTTCAGATTTGTTCAGCTAAATCAAGGGTTTATAAGTATTGCCATTAGGATACTTGCCAGAAAAGGTATTTGGAAAGTTCGGGTTGACTTTATTGATGACTTATTTCTTTCAACAGAAGTCTGCTATTTGAGAAGGTTTTGGTGGAGGAGACAAACTTGAAAGTGGCCACTAAAAGTATAAAGTGTGGGCTTTAAAGATTTGTACAAACTTTTCATCGATTACTTATCATTGTGTCAGCAGATTTTGTTTCATTTGTAAATAATAATGACTATATATGAACCTACTTCAAATTGAAAATGCTACCAGCCAGACTTCCAATTTTTTGTTTAGAGCCAAAGAGATGGCGATAGATTTTGCCCCAAAATTGTTAGGTGCATTGTTGGTGTATATTATCGGTGCCTGGATTATCAAAAAGTTGGCTGGAATTTTGGACAAAGTATTTGTGAAACGCAATTACGATCCGTCATTACGAACCTTCCTTTCTTCCTTAGTAAAAGTGTCCCTCACCATATTGCTGTTGCTGTCAGTGTTTCAGATGCTGGGTGTGCAAATTACAGCCTTTGCAGCTCTGCTGGCAGGTGCAGGTTTGGCAATTGGCGCAGCACTTAACGGTTCGCTGGGCAACTTTGCCGGAGGTGCCATGATGCTCATCTTTAAGCCTTTCAAAGTGGGGGATATGATTGAAGCACAAGGTCAGACAGGCATCGTGCAGGAGCAGGGAATTTTCAACACCATGATACTTACTGCTGATAACAAAACGGTGATATTGCCCAACGGTCCTTTGTCCACAGGTACTATTGTGAATTATACTACTCATGGCAATTTGCGTGTGGATATTGCTATGTCGGTTTCGCCTGATATGAACCTAGACAATGTGAGACAGGTGACTATAGCTGCTATGAAACAGCATCCAAAAGTGCTGGATAACCCAATTCCTGAAGTAAGTGTGCTAATAGTGGGTGATGGTATGGTGACCCTGGCTGTGAGACCTTATACTGCTCAGCCAGACTACTGGGATGTTTATTTTGGTGTGCAGGAATTGGTGAAAAATGCCTGGGACGCTAATGGCATACAAGGGCCTACTCCTCATCACGTAGTTATAAATAAATAATATTTAAGGATTGGTTAATTAGAATACGAAGCAGAAAGCCAAGTTTGTAAAGTGCAAAATCATTTGTTGATTTTTGGCTTGGTTTTATTATTTGGTTTTGCTACTAAGTCATAAGAATGATCGATCCATTCAAATAGAAGTTTGGGCGAAACTGAATGGTCTATGGTTATGGTATTCCAATGCTTTTTGTTCATGTGGTAACCTGGTGCTACACAAGAATAGGATTCCCGAAGTTCTAAAGCCAGGTCGGGATGACATTTTACATTGAAGGAAACCGGACTTTTTTCCAATCCCATCAATAGAAAAATTTTGCCATGTACTTTGAAAACTAAAGTATCGGGCCCGAAGGGTAAATCCTCTTCTGCAAAGGGTTTGCTCAAACAATAGTTGCGAATTTCTTCTGTATTCATGAATCTTCTAAGAATATTATGACTGAAATATATGGCCTTACAATGCGCACACTTCAGCAAGATAAAAGTATATTTTTAAAAGAAGAATAGCCACAAATATTCTAATCAAAATGTTTTCAGGATTTCTGTTCAGCAGAATTTCTCTCTGACTATCTTAGCAGAATACTTTTTAAAACCTATCCAAATGATTGTTGAAGAATCTATAGCCGCAGAATTATTTAAGAAAAAAAAGTTTTATCAGATTTTGTACGTGCAAGTGCTGATTGCCATTGTACTCGGTGTACTGTTGGGATATTTTTTTCCTGAGTCGGGCGAGATGATGAAACCTTTGGGAGATGGATTCATATCCTTAATAAAAATGATTATTGCGCCGGTCATCTTTATCACAATTACGGTGGGTATTGCATCCATGAACGATATGAAGAGGGTGGGGCGGGTAGCCGGAAAAGCATTTGCCTATTTTATCACTTTTTCCACGCTGGCTTTGATCATAGGGTTAATTGTGAGTAATTTAGTTCAACCGGGCAAGGGACTCAATATTGATCCGGGGACACTGGAAGCGTCCTCCATCAAACAATACGTAAATAAAGCCCATGACAGCTCCATTATCAATTTTGTTTTCGACATCATTCCTAAAACCCTGATCAGCCCTCTCAGTGGCGATAACATTTTGCAGGTGTTGCTGATCGCCATTCTATTTGGAATTGCCATTTCCCTTACACTTCCAGACAGTAAGCCGGTGCTGAGTTTTCTGGAAGCACTGGCTCATCCGGTGTTCAAAATTGTATCCATTCTCATGAAACTTGCTCCACTGGGGGCTTTTGGTGCCATCGCGTTCACTATTGGAAAATATGGTATCGAGTCTATCGGCAATCTACTGGCACTGATGGTTACTTTTTATACCACTTCACTAATCTTTGTTATAGGCGTGTTGGGGGCAGTAGCCAGATACAATGGATTTTCTATTTTTAAGTTTTTGAGATATATAAAGGATGAGCTTCTGCTGGTGTTGGGCACCAGCTCATCTGAAGCTGCTTTGCCCACGCTGATGCAGAAACTGGAAAAAGCCGGTTGTGCAAAATCTGTAGTGGGTCTGGTAGTGCCTACGAGATATTCTTTCAATCTGGATGGAACAAATATTTATATGACGCTAGCGGCTCTTTTTATTGCACAAGCATGTAATATTGATTTATCATTGCAAAGCCAGATAGTTTTGTTATTGGTGGCTATGTTGAGTTCGAAAGGAGCAGCAGGGGTAAGTGGTGCCGGATTCATCACGCTGGCAGCTACACTGGCTGTGGTGCCAGAAGTGCCGATAGCTGGTATGACACTGATTTTAGGAATTGACCGGTTTATGAGTGAATGCAGGGCATTGACAAATCTGGTGGGAAATGCAGTGGCAACAGTAGTCATAGCCCGATGGGAAAAACATTTAGACACAGCTCAATTACAGAAAGTATTGGGTGGACAATGAGGTTGGTAGCTTTGCATTTTTGAACATAGAGGTAGAATGGTAGTTTGAAAATTAGAATGCTCGTAAAGAGCCTGGAAATAAAAAACAATGAATCAATAAAAAATAAAAAAATGAAAACAAGTCACGAGATAGAATATGAAATTTTTGGTGAGGAAATGCAATTTGTGAGTATAGAGCTGGATCCTCAGGAAACGGCGATTGCCGAAGCAGGCAGTTTTATGATGATGGATGATGGCGTAAACATGGCCACTATTTTTGGTGATGGCAGTCAGTCGAGCCAGGGAGGCGGATTGTTTGGCAAACTGATGAATGCTGGTAAACGCATACTAACCGGGGAGAGTCTGTTCATGACGGCATATACCAATATCAGTCAAACAAAAAAGAAAGTGTCATTTGCCTCTCCATATCCCGGAAAAATTATCCCATTAGATCTTTCTCAGTACGGAGGAAAAGTAGTTTGCCAGAAAGATGCTTTTCTGTGTGCCGCCAAGGGCGTATCGGTGGGCATTGAGTTTCAGCGAAAATTAGGCACTGGCCTTTTTGGAGGAGAAGGATTTATAATGCAAAAACTGGAAGGTGATGGTATGTCTTTTGTGCACGCAGGTGGGCATGTATTTCACCGAGATCTTGTAGCGGGCGAAAGGCTGAAAATTGATACAGGCTGTCTGGTCGGCTTCACACAAACCGTGCGATACGAAATAGAAATGATTGGTGGCATTCGTAACAAACTATTTGGTGGTGAAGGCTTCTTTTTTGCCACGCTTACCGGTCCCGGCAGAGTCTGGATTCAAACACTACCCGTGAGCCGATTGGCTTCGCGTATTCTGTCTTTTGCTACAACCAATAGAAAAGAAGAAGGAAGTATTTTGGGCAGTTTTGGTAATATGCTCGATGGAGATTAGATTGATACCCGCATTGGTTGGAAGGTCCCAGTCTTCAGCAGATGAAATTTCCCATTCGGAGTGGTAATTACCAACCTGAATGGGAAATCATTTTTTGAAAATGTAAAAATTGTATTTATCTGGATGTTATCAAATCAAAGCATGTACAAATTGTCTCAATCAAAATCCCAATCAATTGTTCCCCACAATAAATACAGCATTGGCAAACATCAACATGCCGTTGTTCCAGAAATTTCTAAAGAGCACATCATCTGCAAAATAAACCACCTGACCCCGACCTAAGTCCTGAACCGCAATCACCACGCCACTTTTGAGATTGGAAGAAAGTTGTTGACCCACATAGCCAGCCACTTGTTTTGTATCCTTTAGCACGCCTACATTCCAGCCATCGGCAGTGATTGGGTCATAAAAGATGCGATCCTGCTTGAGGGTGTAATAGTAATCGGGATATCCAAACATTAAAGGATGGGTATTATCAATCTCTAGTTTGAAAATAGCTCCTGGAGTACCTTTGGAAACTTCCTCTCTTTCTCTGTTGGCATAATTTGATTTTTCTACTTTCTTAGCTGCTGCACTATCTAGGCTGATGTGGCGAAGTTTTAGATTGCTCCATCCCTGTGTGGAAATCTGTTGTGTGGCACTTTCCATTGTGATCAGTGTGCCGCCGTTTCGTATCCAGTTGCCTAGCATATCCGACTGAGACTTGACAGATAAAAATCCATAAGATCCTTCCGGCATAATCAGTACATCGGTATTGTTCCAGTCTATTCTGTTGAAGTCTTCCGTGTTTACAATACTGATCGGATAGTTGAGTATATTATCAAAAAAACTCCACACTTCACCCACTGCCAACGAGCTGACCGAAGAGCCTGCCAATAGCACCACTCTGGGTTTTTTGATAGACCAAACGCCCGAGCTGCCAAAATCAAAACCTTCATCCATCATGCCCGAACCTATTTCCTCCACGGGCACATTGAACTCATTTCCTGCCTGCTGCAAAATAGATTTAAGGGATGCTTTCCGGCTTTCATTGCTGGTTCTTAATACAAGGACTGTTCCGGCACTGTATGTTTTTCCTTTGAATTTAAACGCTTTTTCAGATACACGCAGCTTCACATTTTGTTGTAAAAGAGACACAGCCATTTTTACTGATGGAACTCCTGACCAGGGGAATACATAGCCATAGGCCTCATTCAACTGATTGGCTATGGGCTCTTTTGTCTCATTTTTGATGGCAATAGATGACTTAGAAGCATAGGCATCCACACCATAAACATAGGGTAGCGACCAGGCTGTTATGTCGTAAGTGATAGAGTCGGTGAGTCTGGATTTTTGTTCGAACAATACTCTCACAAGTGCTCCCTTTCTTTGTCGGGTGGTGATCACCATATCCTTTTCTTCTAAAGAGAAACTCTCTTCTTTTTGGGTGTGATAGTTATAGCCTTTGTAAGATCCTGACCCAGTGCCATACTCAATCTGATTCTTATTTAAGAGTTCTTTCAGAGAGGCTATCCTCATGGCATCGACATCCTTGTATTTGATTACATAGCTTTGATTGATATCATATTTTCCAGCCAACGCATCAGCAAAGTATTTTTTATATTCTGACAGAATTCGCGCGGAATTTTTAGAAGATATTTCTATTGTGCTGAGTCCGGTGGTGACATGGTGAGCTACCCGATCTACCAGGGTTAGAGTATCATCATCCTTTGTGATAACGCCCAGTCCACCGCTGATACCGCCCTGCTCGTAGGTCATCCCGATGGCACCATTGTAAAGCGGATAAGTATCTCCATAGGATGGATAGAATAAATCGAATCGTTCGCGGGTAAAATACAACCATCCATTCTTATCAAAATAGCCAGCGTGGTTTTTACCAATCGTTACCTGAAAATCTCTTTGAAATTTGGTGAGCACATCATGAAAAGGCTCGGCAGCGGGTGCAAAATAATAAGGACTATTGTATCCCTGTTCATGAAAATCTACATGTATTTGTGGCAACCAACTGTTGTAGAAAGCCAGTCTTTGCTTACTTTCTTTCTGTGTTTGCCAGGCCCAGTCTCTGTTGAGGTCGAAGTAATAATGATTCGATCTACCTTGTGGCCAGGGCTCTCTGTGTTCTCTGGCAAGGGGAGTGGCATCATAGTTGTTTCCCACCACACTATTAAACCAATTGGCATATCGATCCCTTCCATCTGGGTTCAGGCAGGGGTCTATTACTACGATGCTATTTTTCAACCACTCTTTGGTTTTGGTTTCGATCGGGTTTACCAGATCATACAAAGTTTGCATTGCTGCTTCTGAGGAGGTGGGTTCATTGCCATGCACATTGTAGCTCAACCAAACGATCACAGGTTGTTGGCTGTCAAAGCCTGATTTGCCTTCACTGACAGCGATATTCTCCTTACGAATCTGATCCAATTTTTTTATATTCTCTTCAGTTCCTACTACGGCCGCTAATAATTCCCGATGCTCATTGGTGGTACCATAATATTTTACCAGAGCCATCGGCGATTGTGAAGCCAGGTGTTGGAAATAGGCTACTATTTTGTAATGAGGAGTATATCGGGTGCCTAATTGATAGCCAAGAAACTGCTGAGGCGATTGTAATTGAGCAAGGGAAACCAGGCTTATAAAAAATATGGCAAATAGAATAAATAGTTTTTTCAAAGTATGAAATTTTTTATCGGGAAAGATAGTAAAAAAATAAGCGGGAGTTCCGTACTCCCGCTTTATAAATAATGAAAAAAGAAAATTAGTATCCTGCGTTTTGTTTGATCACACCTTCCGAGGCATCTATGTCGCGTTGTGGAATAGGGAACACCAGTTCGTTTGCGTTCCAATTGCTTGTGGATTTTAATAGGCAATAAAAAAAACCAGCCGTAGCTGGTTTTAAAATAGAAATGTAAGGAAATTATTAGAACGAATATTTTACAGTTACTGCCCAAGTCCTTCCCATACCAAAATATACCTGATTGGCATCGGCCAGTCCCTTATACATCCTGTTATTGGATTGATAAGTACCAGCACCAGGGTTGGATGAACTTACGTTGTCTGTCGCTTTGATATTAGTAGTAGCATCAGATAAATAAATAGATTGGAATAGATTATTTACATTGAATCGAATTCGAATGCTTTTTCTGTTTTTGAGAAAAAGTTTATAGGCTATTCCTGCATCAGTGACATTATAGGAGGGCAATACCAAATTGTCCTTCGCAACGACAGTAGCATAGTTTTTTGCAAAATATCTCCAATCCACATCGGTCGAAAAGCCCTTGAAAAATTCATAAACTGCACCCAAGCCAAAAGTGGTTTGTGCAGAGCCCCCCACCTTGCCGCCGTCCACATCCGTATTTTTCACTTCGAGTGTTTGCAGACTTTCGTCATAAAGGGTTTGAATCACATCACCATTATATACCCAATTACCAATAGAACCAAATCCATTAATTTTCAAATTTTGAATGGTTTTGATAGAGAAATCCAGTTCCAATCCGGTATGCACTTGTTCAACCCCTTGGTTGGAAGTATAAATAACATCTCCAGGTTGTACGGTAATAGTACCATAAGTTTTGGCTATAGTAGCAAGATTTGATGTAGTAGTTACTCTATCTGCCCATGTGGTACGATATGCATTCAAAGAGGCTGTAAATCCAGGGGTATTAAAGGCATATCCGAGTTCTAAACCAAGTATCTTTTCATTGGAAGTTAATGGGTTTATTTGATTTGTGAAATTTAAATAGACATTATCATGGTAGGGCTGGCGCGAGTAGAATCCGGCATTGGCATAAAACGAACTGGAACCTGAGCCAGGGTTTACGCTTAACCCACCTTTAACATTATAACCCAAGTTGTTTACTTTTTCAGCATCCTGATACTGAGGTTGGTAGTCGTATACATCTTTACGCTTATGAGATTGTGTGGATAGCGAGCCTTGAAAAAATGTAGAAAAACTTTCTTTTGCATATTCTATTTGTCCAAACAAACCTCCGTAGCTAATATTTTCCGAATAGTCATAGTCTATTCTTTGATTGGCAGGGATAGTCTTAAACAATGCAGACCATGGCATTGCTTCTAAGGACTCTGTAACAGTATTGGCCGTTTGTGTGCTTGAAGGTTGGTGATCTGCTCCCCTAAGTCCGCGTGATTCTGTCCAGCCATTTAAACCCATGAAATCGGCTACTTGGCGATAGTGTGTGCCTTTATAAGTTCTTATATCTAATCCTACATTGAGGGTTAAATATTTGGATAGTTCTTTGCTTAGGTTTGAAACCACACCATTCCAGGAATGATTGTTCATGGAGGCACGTATCAAATAGTTTTTTCCGCTAGAGGAGCCAATTCCATTTGCTGCGCTTAAGTTATGCTTAACCACACTGTCAAATACATACAAACCACTTGCATTATCCCTCAACCTATAGGAACTACTCCCATAATTTCCGGTTCCACCACCACGTCCCCATGACGCATAAAGAACAGTAGATAAATTGGTAGTTTTATTAATCTTATAATCCCAGTTGAAATTAGCAACCGGCTTATGATAAAAATTTTTTCTTTCTGTTACATATTTACCATCTAAATAGCCCCAGTTACTATTATATTTCCTGCCATATTTTTGGTAGTCAGAAATACGTTTTGAGAAATTTTGATCGTGATACTGAGGAGCTCCGGTAAGTAATAAATTGAACTGATGAACATCGTTTGGTTTATATCCTATTGAGAAAAAATAATTTTGACCAGCACCTTTTGTTCCAGCGTTATAGCCATCACCCTGCCAGTGGGATAACAAAATTGAAGCACCCCAGCCATCTTTGTTCATGCCAGTATTGTAAGCGATGGTTCCTTTGTAGTAACTGTCATTTGCTGTGCCAAAGGACACAAACCCACCCTCACGCAGTTCTGTAGCTTTTGTGACAAAGTTTACTGTACCACCCACTGAAGAAATTGCTAATTTGGAAGAACCAAGACCTCTCTGAATTTGAATCGCATTGGCAATATCGGACATGCCTGACCAGTTGGACCAGTACACTTTTCCATCTTCCATACCATTGATAGGTTGACCATTTAACAGGTAGGCGGTATTATCCTGCTCAAAACCACGGACAGATATTCTGGAATCACCAAAACCACCAGACTGATTCCCTACGTAGACAGAAGGTGTGTTGACTAATGCCTGTGAAATATCGCCTGTACCTATTTTGTCCTGAATGTCGGTTCCTTTGATTGTGGATACGGCAATCGGAGTTTTTCGATCCCGAGCAAGGTCAATTACACCTTTACCCACTATAATAATTTCGTCTAAGCTGGTGGCTTCATCCTGTTTTAGAAGTATTACTCCTAGATTAAGGATTGACTGATTGTCCCTAATATCGTATTTAACGATTTTGGGTTCATAACCAATATGTGTAATTTTTAGGCTTCCGGTTTTTGAATTAATTCTAATTGAAAAACTACCATCATTTTCAGAAACTACTGCGGTTTCTGTAGCTGATTTTATGGTAGCGGCCTCCACCGGTATACTAGTTTCTGCATCTAACACCTTTCCGGTAATCGTTTGCGCATTCATAAAATTTGCTGTTAAGACAAACAGCCCTAAGACTAATAATAGCTTTTTAAACATAACATAATTTTTAGTCCGGCAAAGAAACAGATTTAAGTTTATCGGGAATTTGTATTGTATTAACAAATTGTAACCAATCCTTTAACATTTTAATTTATTGATTTACATCAATTATTGAAAATTTCTAAAGGTAAATGTTAAGGCAGTAACGGTATATTAAACCTCTGGCCATTTTATTGATGACAAATAAAAAAACCTGCCATTTTGTTTGACAGGTTTTAATCTTATCCTTTTTGTAAGACTACATATAACTCAAATTTGTTTTGGGTGTTAATGTGAGTAAAGTTTGATACATGAGTTTAATGGTATTTTCAATATCGTCCCTATGGATCATTTCCACGGTGGTATGCATGTATCTTAAAGGCATTGAAATGAGGACTGACGGGCAGCCATCATTGGCATAAGCAAAGGAATCTGTATCGGTACCCGTGCTTCTACTCAGAGCGCGCCATTGTACTGGAATTTTATGATCTTCGGCTACTTTTTCTACAAAAGCCAAAAGCTTGTTTTGAATGGCTGGGCCATAGGCCAACGAAGGACCTTTGCCACAGGCAATGTCCCCTTCAATTTTTTTATTTATCAGGAAATGTCCGGTATCATGAGTAACATCAGTGATGATGGCCACATCTGGTTTGATACGATGGGCAATCATCTCTGCACCACGAAGCCCTATTTCTTCCTGAACGGCATTGACCACATAAAGACTGAACGGTAATTTCTTTTTATTTTCTTTTAATAATCTCGCTACTTCTGCAATTATAAACCCACCAATGCGATTATCGAAGGCACGACCAATATAAAAATTATTGGCCAATTCGTCAAAGCCTTCCTGGTAGGTAACTACCGCTCCAATATGGATGCCTAAGGCTTCTACTTCCTTCTTTGAACTTACTCCGCAATCAATACAAAGGTTTTCCACTTTGGGTTGAGTTTCGTTTTCCTTGCCTATTCTTGTATGAATGGCCGGCCATCCAAATACGCCTTTTACAATGCCTTTTTTGCCATGCACGTTTACCCTTAGTCCAGGTGCTATCAGATGATCCACTCCACCATTTCTTTTTAGGAAAATCAATCCACTATCTGAAACGTAATTTACAAACCAACTTATCTCATCAGCATGTGCCTCTATCACTACCTTAAAAGGATGACCAGGGTTGATGATACCCACTGCAGTACCGTATGCATCCACAAACTGATCATCAATATAGGGTTTCAAATAGTTTAACCACAATTTTTGTCCAGCTATTTCAAAGCCAACCGGAGAAGCGTTATCAATATAGTTTTTCAAAAACTTCATTGAGTCGGGTGTTATTACCGAATCTTTATTTGCGATTGCGGCTTTTGTGTTTTTTGCTTTTGCCATAATATAATTTTCAAAGTTTCAAATGTAATCACATAAAGTATAAATGCAAAAATTACAGTTTAAGGCAGATAGGAATTTTTGTTTAACAAAATAAAAAGCATTTCAACCATCCTTTTCCGCCGAAGCAGCGTCAAGACAAAAAAAAGGAAATGAAAAAATTATTTATACCCATTTTTTTAGTCGGTCTTTTTTTAGTTTTAGGTTCAGAAGTAAATGCACAGCGGCGATATCACCACCACCGCTCCATGTCGGGTTATCGCCCACGACCACATGTTATGATTAGTTTGGGTACTGCGATGGGAGGCATTTGGGGGAGTGGGTATTGGGGCTATGGCTGGGGGCCACGCGTCGGGTTCAATATTGTCATTCCTCCATCTGAAAGACGTGTTCACAGTTTGCCTTTGGGTGCTGAAAAAAGAATCTATGGAGGCATTGCCTATTATTATCGAAACAATACTTTTTATCGGGAAGGAGAAGATGGCGATTATCAAATGGTCGCACCACCACTGGGTGCGGTGGTAGATCGTATTCCAATGAGTGCAAAGCTAAGAAAGATAGAGGGTAGGTATTATTATGAATCGGGTGGGGTTTACTATCAGATGAACAAAAGAGAAGATGGTCGTCCAGAATATACAATAGTAGGAAAAGATGGTGAGCTGCGTTTGGATGAAGCATATCAGAATCAATACGATCAGGAAGAAGATGCACCAGAAAGGTATAATAAAAATGATTTCCAGAATAGTAACCCAATAAATGAAAATACACCTATTGTAAAAAATGGAAATGAAAAACCAGAAGTGATCAATCCGGTTTTACCTCAGGTGGGTGATCGCTTTGAGCAGTTGCCCAAAAACTGTAAGGAAGTTTCCGTGAATGGCGAATCGCAATTTGTTTCACCCAATGGTGTGTATTACAAGAAGCAAACCAACGATGGGGAAACTTTTTATGAGGTGGTGAAGTCGAAATAATTGGCTGATTGTTGTTAAAAAAAAAACTGCCCAAAAGGGCAGTTTTTTTTTCTGATAATAATTTTTCTAAAAGACAATTCCTATGCCAGCCTGTATGGACTGATTTTTCCATTCTTCCTGATTAGGCAGATTGCTGATATTGCTCAGACCGATTACATATCGGGCAAAAACCCTAAAAACGCTCAGGTGTAAACCCGCTCCGGCCGCTACCGAAAAATCTCCATTTTTGAAAACTTCTTTTCCGGAGTCAATTACTTTTTTATCCTTGTTCAGAAGTATGCCAAACTGTGGCCCTGCTTCCACATGTAGTGGCCCTGCCAGTTTCACATTGAGCAGAATGGGGATAGATAAATAATTCAGATTTTTTTTAATCTGCTCCTGGTTTGGATTGGGTACTACCTCTGCATAGTCTTTGCTGGTGGTAACAGAAGTTTGGGAAAATAATACTTCGGGGTGAATACTTACCCGGTTTCCCAGACCGATTTCTGCCAGGGCACCCACCAGATAACTGTAAGAAAATTCATCATTAAAACTTTTGCCATCTATCTTACCAATATTTACACCTCCTTTTACTCCTATATGAAACTGAGCTTGAACGATAGTAGCAAACAAGACCAGAAAAATAGAAAACAATACTGCTTTGCGGATCATAAAATTTTGTTTTAAAGGGTTAAAGTTTTTTTTAGATACGGATAATATTTTGTCTTAGCTAAGTTCAAATACAGTGATTTCGGGCAACATGCCCACCCGTCCTGGATAACCAATAAAGCCATAGCCTCTGTTCACATATAGTTTTTGTTTACCCTGTTCGTAAAGACCTGCCCATTGTTTGTACACATATTCTACCGGACTCCACCTGAATCCGGGAATCTCTACCCCAAATTGCATGCCATGTGTATGTCCACTCAAGGTCAAATCTATATCCTGATATTCCTTGTTTACTTCCATATCCCAATGAGAAGGGTCATGACTCATCAATATTTTAAATGGATAGTGTTCAGCACCCTGCATGGCTTTGGACAGATCTCCGTAGGAATGGAAGCGACCTCTGCCGCTGATGTTTTGTACTCCAATCAATCCAATAGTTTCACCATTTTTTTCCAATGGAAGATGCTCGTCCAGCATCAATCGCCAGCCCATGTCTGTATGTATGGATTTTAGTTTTTCCAAATTTTTGGCCTTTGCTTCGGGAGAGGGCCATCGATCATAGTCTCCATAATCGTGGTTGCCCAAAGTGGAGTAAACACCCATAGGAGCTTTCAACCTGCTGAAAATTTTCTGGTATTCGCCTACTTCATCACTTTTATTATTGACCAAATCTCCAGTAAAAAGAATTATATCCGGCTTTTGATTTAGTATCATATCTACCCCTTTGTTTACCGCCTTGTAATTGGTGAAACTGCCACTATGGATATCGGAAATTTGTATAATTTTTAGTCCTTTGAAAGAGGCTGGAAGGTTTTCAAAACTCAGCTTCATTTGCTTAATCTGATAGTTGTACTTATTGGTAAGACCATAAATGAATGTACTAAATAGTCCACCCCCGGCAATCACTCCCAGCCATGAAAGAAAGGAAGAACGGGTGATTGCATTTTCGGTAGCTCCTGACACTTCACTGATCTCGTTATTAGTAGAAAATGCTCTGCCAGCAAGCCATTGCACACCACGTCGGATATCGTCCACAAAAAAGAAAAGAGCAGCAATGATTTTTCCCAGACAAAGCGCAAAAATTAAGGCTATAAGGGTGCTTTTTAAAAGGCTATGCTGTTCGCTAAACTGTAAATAGGGAAGAGATAATGTAGTTGCCAATGCCAGCAAAGAAACAGCCCAGTAAATAAAGGTGTACAATAGCCGATTTCTGTTGGATGAAATACTAATTAGTGACCTTGTTGCAAAGAAAACATAAAGGTCAATCAACAAAATTATTAGGAGTGCTATCCACAATACGGAACCATTACGCATATTTATAAAGATTTTTTCTAATTCAAAACTAAGGAGTATATCTTAAAATTAACTTTTGATTGTGTTAATAATCGCTGGTCGGAAAGCTAATTTTGCTTCCTGCTATATTCCCCAATTTATACTTAGTTTCCTGATTCAAAAACTTTACATTTGCGGTTCTCCATGATTTATTCATTACTGACGTAAATAAATCCTTAAATCATGGTGCGGAATTATGGCAAAAATAATAGGAGTAGCAAACCAAAAGGGAGGCGTGGGGAAAACCACAACTGCAATTAACCTGGCAGCCAGTTTTGCTGTGCTTGAGTTTAAAACATTGTTGGTAGATGCTGATCCTCAGGCAAATAGTACTACTGGAGTTGGTTTTGATTTGCATAATATTACCCAAAGTTTGTATGACTGCATGGCCAATCAGACTCCGGCTCGTAATGTGATTTTAAAAAGTGAAATTCCAAACCTAGATTTAATACCCTCACATATAGACTTGGTGGGAGCGGAAATAGAAATGATTAACTATCCCAACCGGGAAATGGTTCTTAAAAATCTTTTAAGAGATGTAAGAGATGAGTATGATTTTATCGTGATAGATTGTTCCCCTTCTCTTGGACTAATTACGGTGAATGCACTGACAGCCTCCGACTCGGTGGCCGTTCCGGTTCAGTGTGAATTTTTTGCGCTCGAAGGGTTGGGTAAATTGCTTAACACAATTAAGATAGTTCAAAGCCGGTTGAATACAGATTTGAAAATTGAAGGCATTCTTATGACTATGTACGATTCCCGACTCCGTTTATGTAATCAGGTGGTGAGCGAAGTGCGCCGACATTTTGAGGATTTGGTATTCGATACAATTATACATCGAAATTCAAAACTGAGTGAAGCACCTAGTTTTGGCAAGCCTGTTATACTGTACGATGGAGCCAGCAAAGGCTCTCTGAATTATCTGAATCTGGCTAAAGAGATTTTACAAAAAAACAATCTGACAAGGATTCCAAACGAAGAAAAAATTCTGGAGTAAACCAGAAGCAGGTAGAAATTCAAACTTGAAATAACTAACCCAAAACATCCAATTTCAAAAAATAAAATGGCTACACAAAAATTAAATAAAGATGCCTTGGGCAAAGGAATTCGTTCTTTGCTGGGCAGCATAGATGCAGAATTGAAAAGTGGTACCGGAGATCTGAAGAAAACAGTAGTGGAAGCGGTAACCAATATTTCTAAGATTCCAGTAGCGGATATAGAAACCAATCCCAAGCAGCCGCGTACAGATTTTGATGAACAGGCCTTGCAGGAGTTGGCTCAATCCATCAAAACTCATGATATCATTCAGCCGCTTACGGTTTCAAAAATGGCGAATGGTAAGTATCGACTGATCGCTGGTGAACGCAGATTAAGGGCTTCAAAAATAGCCGGCCTGTTGGAAGTGCCAGCCTACATCCGTCAGGCAAATGATACAGAACTCCTAGAGCTGGCCTTATTGGAAAATCTGCAGAGAGAAGATTTGAATGCTATGGAAATTGCGTTGAGTTATAAGCGAATGATGGATGAACTGGACTACACGCAGGATCATGTGGCGGAAAGAATGGGAAAGGACAGAAGTACCGTGGCTAATTTTATTCGTTTGTTGAAACTGCCTCCAGATATTCAGTTGGCAGTTAGAAACAGTATCATTAGCATGGGGCATGCCAGAGCTTTGATCAATGTGGACACCGTGGATCGTCAACTTTTTATTTTTAGAGAAATAAAAGAAAAGGGACTTTCTGTAAGACAAGCCGAAGTGTTAGTACGCAATATGTACAAAGAGTCCGGAGGAAAAAAGCCGGCCAAGAGCGGTCTAGCTTCACCATTTCAACGCATAGAAGATAAACTGGCTTCACAGTTTGATACCCGGGTAAAACTCAAACACAGTTCAAAAGGGGATGGTCAAATTACGTTTGATTATTACTCGGTAGAAGAACTGAACAAGCTTCTGCACAATTTTAACGTGTCAATAGATTAATCTGTATTTTATTTGCAGTATGCAATTTGCAACAAAACTTTTCATCCTATTTTTAATATCGCTTTGCAGCCTTACTGCAACTAATGCTCAGGTAGTGGATACAGCCAAGGTTGCGGAACTCGAAGTGATACAAGATTCGGCCTCTCAGCAAACGATTGGGGAGATTCTGGAAGCAGTTTCTAATAGTACACAGATAGAAAATCCAAACAGCCGAAGACCCAGTGCGGCAGCTTTGCGATCTGCGGTTTTGCCAGGATGGGGGCAGGTGTACAATAAAAAGATTTGGAAAGTGCCAATAGTATATGCTGCATTGGGCGCCACAGGAGGAATATTTATCAACAACCTGAAATGGTACCGACGCACACGATATGCTTATATTGTTGCCAACAATATTCAACAAGGAACAGATAGTATTGGTTCCATTGCCTATAATAAGATATACGAAAGATTGCGAACCGTTTTTTTTGAAGGACAAAGTGGAATAAGATCTGAGGATATTAGAACTTACCGAGATTCTTACAGACGATATGTAGATTACACGGCTTTATATTTTGTGATTTTCTGGGCACTAAATGTGGTGGATGCTACAGTTGATGCACATTTAAGCAGTTTCGATATTTCTCCCAATCTGTCTTTTCATGTTCAACCCGGCTATAGCGAAATGGCCCGAACGAATGGGCTAAGTCTTGTGTTAAGAATAAAATAGACGGAAACTCGCTATTTGATTTTCGGGTTTATATTTTCAAAGAATAATTACAATTATGAATATAGCATTAATAGGATATGGTAAAATGGGAAAAGCTATTGAAGCATTAGCTATGGAACGAGGGCATGAAATAGTATTGAAGATAGATGAAAACAATCTGTCTGATTTTAATAAAGAGAATATCGCTAAAGCCGATGTGGCCATTGAGTTTACGGGTCCGCATACCGCTTATGAAAATGTAATTAAATTGCTGGAGTTGAGTGTTCCAGTGGTAAGTGGTTCCACCGGCTGGTTGGATAAAATGGACACAGTTCAGCAATTGTGCCATCAACAGAATGGCTCCTTTATTTATGCCAGCAACTTTAGTGTAGGTGTAAACCTGTTTTTTGAATTGAACAAAAAACTCGCAGCACTGATGCATCCTTACAAGGAGTATGCTGTTTCACTGGAGGAGATCCATCATACACAAAAAAGAGATGCGCCCAGTGGCACAGCTATCACTTTAGCCGAAGGCGTGATGGAGAGCTATACCGAAAAGAAAAAATGGGTGAATGATGTTATACCACAAGAAGGTGAATTGTTGATCGTGAGTAAACGTATAGATCCAGCACCCGGCACACATACAATTTCCTACACTTCGGAGATTGACGATATTGCCATTACCCACACAGCACATAACCGAAATGGTTTTGCCTTAGGGGCGGTAATCGCTGCTGAGTTTTTAAATGGGAAAAAAGGCATTTTTACAATGAAGGAAGTATTGGGTTTATAGGCTAAAATTTATTATGAATCAAAAAACCGTTTTATGTTGCTATAAAACGGTTTTTTAATTTTACTAATTTGGAGAAATGCGTTAGCTGTTTGCAATAACAGCATTAGCAAAGTCTGTAAAGGCCTGCCTGCTTACAGGCTCATCGCCCATCATGGCTGGCACTCCAATATCACCGCCCTCTCTAATGCTTTGTACCAAGGGGATCTCTCCCAGAAATGGTAGGTCGTATTCGTCGGCAAGTTTTCTGCCGCCATGTTTGCCAAAAATGTAATATTTATTTTCAGGTAATTCTGTTGGAGTGAAATAGCTCATGTTTTCCACCAGGCCAATAATTTTTGCATTTAACTGAGCCTGTCCAAACATAGCAATTCCTTTTTTGGCATCTGCCAGTGCTACGTCCTGTGGTGTGCTAACAATTACTACTCCTGTTACCTTTATGGTCTGTAGTAAGGTAAGATGAATATCGCCGGTACCTGGCGGCATATCTATTATCAGGTAGTCCAGATTGCCCCAATCCACATCCGAAATAAATTGTTTGATGGCACTACTAGCCATCGGACCTCGCCATACCACTGCTTTATTTTCATCAACCAGCAATCCAATACTTAGTAATTTTATTCCAAATCGATCCAGGGGTACAATCATGCCCTTCCCATTTACATCCTTCATCATCGGTCTTTCGCCTCGAACACCAAACATGATTGGCACACTTGGACCATAAATATCAGCATCCATTAAACCTACTTTTGCACCTTTTTCCGCCAGTGCTAAAGCCAGATTGGCGGCTACCGTACTTTTGCCTACACCACCCTTACCACTAATGACTGCAATTATATTTTTTACGCCAGGCAGTAGTTTGTTGGGTTGTTCATATCCCGACCCCTGCGTTTGTTTTGGTGCAAATCCAATCTTGGTAACAATGTCGTTTCCTGAATTGTCCTTGATTGCCTTGATGGCTTCTCTTTTTAGTTTTTGTCTTGTATCTGCATCATCTGTGCTGATGATAAGATTAAATGAGATATAATATTTTTCAATGGTTAAATCCTGAACGATTCCCGCATCCACAATATTCATTTTATCTCCTGGAAAATAGACTGCTTTTAGGGCTTCTAAAACTTTTTCTTTTGTCATTATTAAAGCTTATGTTAAATTCAAAAATAATACCCAAAGATAAACACCATTCTATCCAAATTGTTGTCCGTATTAATATTCATCTACTTAATTTTGGCATAGTGAAGAAAATATTTTTGTTTATTGGTTTGGTTTTGTTTTTCAGTATGGCAGCTAATGCCCAGTTCGAAAAAGCCAGAGATTCAGTTGTTCAATTATTTGGGGTTGTCATGACTGCGGATAGTTTGGACGGTATTCCAGCGGTGAGTGTTTCTATCAAAGGAACAAAAAGAGGAACTATTACAAATAACGAAGGTGTTTTTTCTATAGCCGCTTTAAAGGGTGATATAATTGAATTTTCGCATATTAGTTATTTGCCCGGGTCTGTAAAGATACCTGACACTTTGCAAGGCGCTCAATATAGTGTGGTAAAGACAATGGTGCGCGATACTGCTTTTCTTCCAGTGGCCATCATTCGACCAAGACCTACTCCGGAACAATTTGCCCGCGATTTTGTGAATGTAAAAGTGGCCGAAGACGAGTTAGAAATATTGCGAAAAGCTAATACTCCTGAGGCGCGCAGAGCCTATCTTGCCAAGCTCCCTTATGATGGTAGGGAAGCTACTAGCAGACAGCTAAATAATGTATTTCAGAAAGCCCGTTACCAAGGCCAGGTGCCTCCCATGAACATCTTCAGTCCGGCAGCCTGGATGGAGTTTATTAATGCCTGGAAGCGAGGAGACTTCAAAAGGAAATAGGCACTGGCAGGTTTAAATTCCTTTCAAAACTTTTTTTATCAATGCTTCTACCTGAAGTTCCGGCTCGGTCTGCAATATTTTTATCACATGTTGTTCAGCCATTTGCCTATTGATCCCTAATGCCTGCAAAGCTTCCAGCGCATCCTGTTTGATGGTGTTCACAAATTGGTGATTGGGTGAGATAGTGATTTCAGGATATTGTTTGCCTATTTTATCTCTCAATTCAAGTACGGCTCTTTCGGCCGTTTTTTTTCCAATCCCTTTTACTTTCTCAAGCGATTTGCTGTCGCCGTTTATAATGGCTAAGGATACTTCTTCTGGTTTCATATAAGAGAGTATGAGCCGGGCAGTATTTGCGCCTATGCCTGATACAGTGAGTAATTGCAAAAAAATATCTTTCTCTTTTGCATCGGCAAAGCCAAACAATAAATGGGCATCTTCCCTGATGATTAGATGTGTAAAAAGCAAGCCACTTTCCTTATCCTGAATTTTTGTAAAAGTGTTCACACTGATGTTTACCTCATAACCAATACCCTGCACATCCACAATCACAGCCGATGGAGATATGTTGAAGAATTTACCTTTTAAATATGCAATCATAGCCACGAATGTAAAATTGAAATTCGGAAAAAGAGAAATTAAAAATCCACTACCTTTGGCAACAAATTTTTTAAACCCAATGGCTAATAAAATTACAGCGGCAATTACAGCAGTTCATGGCTATGTTCCAGAAGACAAGCTTACTAATCTTGATTTGGAAAAATTAGTAGATACCAATGACGAATGGATCAGAACAAGAACTGGAATTGAAGAACGTAGAATTTTAAAAGGTGAAGGAAAAGGAATAAGTGAAATGGTTGCTCCGGCCATCGAAGGGTTGCTAAAGAAAAAAGGAATTGATGCATCTGAAATTGATTGTATCATTGTGGCAACCGTGACACCCGATATGGTTTTTCCGGCCACTGCCAATATAGTTGCAGCCAAGGTAGGGGCTGTTAATGCATTTGGGTTTGATTTATCTGCCGCCTGCTCTGGTTTTTTATATGCCCTTACGCAAGGCACGGCTCTCATCGAGAGTGGGCGATACAAAAAAGTATTGGTGGTGGGTGCAGATAAAATGAGTGCGATTGTAGATTATACCGACCGTGCAACATGTATTCTATTTGGTGATGGAGCGGGTGTGGTATTATTAGAACCTAGTGAAGAAGGACTTGGAATCAAAGACAGCCTATTGAAAAGTGATGGAACCGGCGCACAGTATTTAAGATTGAAAGCCGGAGGAAGTGCTTATCCTGCATCGGCAGAAACCATTGCCAATAAAGAACATTTTGCCTATCAGGAAGGACAGACTGTTTTTAAGTTTGCTGTAAAAGGCATGGCTGATGTAAGCGCGGAACTTCTAGAAAGAAATAATTTGACAGGGGATGATATTGCTTGGTTGGTACCCCATCAGGCAAACCTTAGAATTATTGATGCCACAGCTAACCGCATCAATCTTCCTAAGGAAAAAGTAATGATCAATATTCAGAAATATGGTAACACTACTTCTGCCACTATACCACTTTGCTTGTGGGAGTGGGAAAGCAGATTAAACAAGGGCGATAAAATTGTATTAGCAGCTTTTGGTGGTGGATTTACCTGGGGTGCAACGTTAGTGGAATGGGCATATTGATTTAATACGAATTTTTAGGATAAACTTTCATGTGATGCAATGAAAAACAAGAATCCTTCATTGCCTAAACGAAGTTTTTTTGTCGAAACAGAATGCGATGAAAACTGCGTATGTAAAATTGGATTCACAACAGATTCATCTGACCATTAATAATCATGAGTAATTTCGAGATGAGTCAAAACATTTGATTCATCACATATATTAGTGATACCCTTTCAATCACTAACCTTTTTCTATTTCTTACTTTCGGGATGTCAATTGTTGCCTCTGCGTCCTCATTTTTTAACCTCTAAAGTAAAAGAAATGGAAACCCGATCATTACTCTATCTTGCCACCACAGGTCGTGAAGCTATGTCTAAAGCAATGGATTTTCTGAAAAAGAAAGAAGTCACTGTTCTGGCTCAGTATTCCGACATGGCTATCGAAATCTTAACCACAGAAAAAGCTTTCAAAACCATTCAGCAATCTAAATTATTTGAAAAAGTATATGATGGTCAGGTCGAGGTAAAAGAACTGAAAGGAAAAGAAGCCAAAGAAATAGCAGCTGTATGGAATCAGTTTTTTAAACCGGCAACCAGAAGTCTTAAGAAAGCAGATCCGGGAACAGGTATTTCTTGGGGGGATAAAAACTATGATGCCCCCCGACATTCAGATATCGATCACGATTTTTTTTTAGAAACCGTAGGGGAAGAAAATCTTAAGGTAGAGAGCAGTCCTCGTTCCATTCGTTCTGCTAAAACGAAATCATCATCCAATGATTTTATGGAAATGGAAGCCAGCCTTCTCGAAAACTTGAAAGATCCTACTCAGGTATATCATTTGGCAAGGCTGGCAATGCTGCAACCAGAACTAAAGGAAACCATTTTAAGTCTTACTCCAGAAGCAGCCAATAAATTATTTAAAGTCGGCAAGGGGAATGCCAGAGCTGTGGGTGCAGAAGAAAGTTGCTGGCGAATGAACGGAGAAATTTCAATCGGTGTAGTATTTGTGGAGTCTTCAAGAACTGGAGGTCCAAAATTTTCTTCTGCAGACAGAACCACCTTACGAAACGAGGTTCAGACTGGTGTAAACTGGTTGGCATCTCAGCATCCATCCGGAAACCTAACTTGGGTATTCGACTATCAATATGTGTCCATTGATGTCGCTAACGGCAATAATAGTAGCAAAGAAGATTACTGGAGAAATCCTGCAATGCTGGCCGTAAGATATAATGGCAGTAGTTTCACTGGCGATTGGAATGGTGTGTCCGGTTATCGAAATGCTATGCGGGTAAGAAATGAATCCGCTCATGCCATCGTTGTTTTTATTACGCCATTTGGAACCGAATGGCATGCTTATGCTAGCAATGCCAGACTTACACTGGCCAATAGAAACAACTGGGGAGGGTGGGGTGTAAATACTATCGACGCTATTACCGCACACGAAATTTGCCACCTTTTTGGTGCTGCCGATGAATACACTGGTTCTGGAACACCCTGCACCAGTTGTACAACGAAACACGGATGTGCCAACGTTCCCAATGGGAACTGCAAGTCTTGTGCTGGTAGTGCTGCAGTGCCATGTATCATGGATCAAAACTCGCTACAGATTTGTAAATATACCAGAGGTCAGATAGGTTGGCCTGTATTGCAAAGTCCAAAACTGTTACCCAAAACTCAGATAGGTGTTGTGTCAAGAAGTGCGGATAAGCTGGATATTTTTGTTACAGATAAAAATGGCACCATTTTAACAGCAGCCTGGGAGCCTGCATTTACCGACTGGTGGCATGGTTGGTGGGTGTTGAATAATGGTAAAGCAAAAGCAGGGGCTCCTTTGAATACTGTTTCACGAAGTGCAAATAAGTTGGACACCTTTGTCATTGGCACCAACAAAAAGGTATATACAGCAGCTTGGCAGCCATCATTTCCTGATTGGTGGCATGGTTGGTGGACAATACAAAATGGAATGGCTGCACTTGGTGCGCCTGTAACAGCGGTATCCAGAAGTAAGGACAAGTTGGATGTGTTTGTAGTGGGTACTGATGGATATGTTTATACTGCGGCTTGGGAACCTGCTTTTGCAGATGGGTGGCATGGATGGTGGAGAATAGGAAATGTAAAGTTCCCTCAGGGAAGTGCTATCCATTGCGTATCCCGAAGTGCCAACAAGTTGGATATTTTTGGTACGGATGTAAATGGAAGAGTGATGACAGCCGCATGGGAGCCGGCATTCACAGACGGATGGCACGGATGGTGGCAAATTAAAGGAGGAAAAGCCGCACCTGGTGCGCCAGTAACAGCCGTATCCAGGAGTACAGATAAGCTGGATATTTTTGTGGTAGGAACCGATGGTAGAGTATATACTGCGGCCTGGGAGCCTGCGTTTACTGATTGGTGGCATGGATGGTGGCCCATTGGAGCATCAAAGTTTCCAGCAGGAGCTCCAATACATTGTGTGTCCCGAAGTGCCAATAAACTAGATGTATTTGGAACCGATACAGCAGGTAGAATAATTACTGCCGCTTGGGAACCTTCTTTTACCGATGGGTGGCATGGCTGGTGGCATATTCGAGGTGGGCTTGCTGCTGCAGGTGCACCGGTTACTGTAGCTTCCAGAAGCAAAGACAAGCTCGATATTTTTGTAACAGGGCTGGACGGGCGTGCTTATACAGCAGCCTGGGAGCCTGCCTTTACTGATTGGTGGCATGGCTGGTGGCCATTAGGATTTTAACTGACTTCAGTACATTGCTGATAATTGGTTCGTATTGTTTTTGAATTCAATACGAACCTTTTTTTGAATATAGGTTTTGCTGGTTTGGGATTTGAATAAAGATTAATCATTAAACTACCTTTTTGACTGAATCAAAAAATAGCAGAATATTTCTTTTCTGATTGGAATTAACAACATGGAGTATTCAAGGATTCAATGGTTGGGTATGCAACAACTAACTATTTGTGAAAATAGCTTCACCCTATTGTTGATATATGCTTTAGAGGTTTATTTTTTGACTAGTAAAAGCGGAATTAGCTCAAATTATACAGAAGCCTGAAAAAGTTATTAAATATTCTTAAAGTAGAACTGATATTTGTATGTATTGATAGCAATTGAATCAAATATTTTAATCCATTATTTACTAAATAAATGATAATAGATATTAGAAGAGCAAGGGCAGCAGATTGCCCCAAAATTTTGGAGCTGGTGCATGAACTGGCTCATTTTGAACGAGCGCCAAATGAGGTAACTATTTCGCTGGAAGATTTCACAGAAAATGGATTCGGATCTAATCCTGTATGGTGGGGCTTTGTAGCTGAATGTGATGGACAAGTGGTAGCATTTGCCTTATATTATATTCGCTTTTCCACCTGGAAAGGGCGGGCTATGTATCTGGAAGATATTCTGGTAACAGAGACAATGCGTGGAAAAAAAATTGGCAGCAAATTATTCGACCGTCTGATGGAGGAGGCTAGGGAAAAAGGTTTAAAAAGAATTTGTTGGCAGGTATTGGAATGGAACGAGCCTGCAATTAATTTTTATAAAAAATACAATACAAGTTTTGATGCGGAGTGGGTGAACTGTTCTATTGATGTGTAGCCAGATTCGCCGAATTAATGTTTATGATAAAAAGGGGAAAAGTGTTTTCAATATAACGTAAAATTAAAACCCCGGCAATGATAGCCGGGGTTTTGTTGAATGATTTGCAGTTTTGTTAAAATGAATAGACTGTAGCGAGGACAAATGAACCAGAACTCTTAGATCCTGCACCATCATTTTTGGTAAAAATTGGGTCTTTGGCACTATCCAGTCTTAGTTCTGGAATAATGGACAATCCATTAACCGGTTTTATGTTAAGTGAAATAGTAGTTTGAATGATGGAAGTGGGTGTACCAAAAATAAATCCTTGCTTACTGTCGTCTAGATATTCCCCTCTTAGTGTTAAGCCCAGTTTATCAGAAGGATCTACATTTATGTACAAGGCAGAGCCCCACCAGCTACCCTTGCTTCCAGTGATTGGTTTTACAGATTTTACAGTGCCGTCATAACCCAAAGAAAATTTATCGCCTAGTTTTGCTGTGGCTGTTAATCCTATTTGATTGATGCCATTTCCTGCGGTGTCTTTACCCCCAACATAATTCAGGTAGGCATTTGCTTTTTCTGATGTTTTGCTAAATTGCGCTATCACATTTTTCTTTGAAAAGGAAGCAGAGATAAAATCGGTAGGATTAGCCACACCTGCCATTAAACCGAATCCTTTTCCTAGGGTAAACTCAGCTTTTACGCCGGTATGAGAAAATGGGCCATAAGAAAACATATAGCTCATGGAGTAATTTCGGTTAAACTGAGGATCCAGAAGTTCGTACCCCAAATGGGTAGCCCATTTACCAGCCGAAATTTTTACTTTTTCGCTGGGACTGTAGCTCACATATGCCTGCTTAATAGCCGCCAAAGCCCCTGTTTCTGCGTATGAAAATTCAGTAGCACGGGAGCCGAATCCGAGATCTATTACAGCTCCGGCTTTCCCTTTGGTATAAGCAGCTTTTATGGAAGCCATACCAAGTTCAAAAGAGTTTTGTGAGTTGGTAAAGCTGGTGCGATTATTTGAAGTGTTGTAATTTTTTGCATTTGCAAAATTGAAACGATAATAAGCATCCACAGACCCATTGATACTTAGATCTGAATTTGATGCACCTGTTTGGGCTAAGAGTGTTGCTGAAATTAGAGTTGCATTGATTGTAAGAAGTAGTTTACTTTTCATACACATAGTTTGATTTAAAAATAAGTTCACGAAAAAAGAGCAATTTATGAAATGCAAAAAATAAATATATGATAAACTATTTAAAATGGATGCCATATCTATAATGAATCCTGCATTTCGAGATGAAAATATATTAAAAATGTGAATTAAAAGCAAAATGTATTAAAAAAGTAAACATATAAATAATGATAATATATAAATTCCCATTTTGAAACTTTTTCCAAAATCTAGTTGCGGACCAAAAAGTCATATATTTGCGCCCTAAATTTTTTTTAATATGGCAAGTACTGCAGATATCAGTCGCGGCATGATTCTTAAACTAGATGGAAGCTTATATTCTATTGTAGAGTTTGGGGAAAACAAAACTGCTCGTGCAGCAGCAAAGGTTTGGGCAAAATTAAAAGGAGTGGACAATACCAGGTCGATAGAAAAAACCTGGAACTCTGGCGATACTATATATCCGGTGAGAGTGGAGAAGCGTCCTTTTCAGTTTTTGTATAAAGACGAAACAGGCTTTAACTTTATGGATACTGAAACTTTTGAACAAATCAGCCTTGCTGAAAGTTTTATTGATGCACCCCAGTTTCTGAAAGACGGTCAGGAGGTGGCAATTGCCATCAATACTGAAACAGAACAGCCCGTAAATGTGGAATTGCCAGAGAAAATTGTTATGCTGGTTACCTATACTGAGCCTGGATTAAGAGGCGATACGGCTACACGTACTTTAAAGCCTGCAACTATAGAAACCGGTGCTACAGTTAATGTTCCTCTTTTCGTAAACGAAGGTGAATTGATTAGGGTGAATACCAAGACTGGTGAATACGTCGAGCGCGTAAAAGAATAAAGTTTGCAAATATTTGAATGGCTCTTAAATAAAAATTGAGCCATTTTTATTGCCCTAGATTGCAACTAAAAAAAAGAACCTAAAACTTACATTTATGTATTTGATTTACTTACCTTAGTTGGTAAGATTCAAATGCTATAGTTGAAAATATTTCGCTTAACCCAAAACCTGTCAAATTGAAACATATGGACTTCAGGCAAATTCAGGAACTGATCAAAATGATCAACAAATCAAATATTGGTGAACTGACAATTGAACAAAAGGATTTCAAATTACAAATTAAGCAAAAAGAGGACCAGATAACTCAGGTGATTTCAGCATCTGCATTGCCAGTTCAGTCTTTACCTGCACAAGTGCAGGCTGCTCCAGTAGCCACCTCTCCTAGTCAGGCTTCTGCCCCTGCGGAAGCTCCAAAAGCCGCACCTGCTTCAAACAATATAATTGTCAAAAGCCCCATGATTGGAACCTTCTATCGTCGCCCTTCTCCAGATAAAGCAAATTTTGTGGAGGAAGGAGATAACATTACCCTTGGTAAAGTGATCTGTGTTATAGAGGCCATGAAGTTGTTCAATGAAATTGAAAGTGAAATCAGCGGACGCATTGTTAAAATTTTGGTGGAAGACTCTTCTCCGGTTGAGTTTGATCAACCCCTGTTTGAAGTGCAACCGGCATAATCGTTCAAAACGTTTATTTTTATAGATAATTCAGCGATCACTGATTTATTCAAAAGTGACATTTCAATTTTTAATTATCAACTTATTCTGTGTTTAAAAAAATATTAATAGCCAACCGGGGAGAGATTGCACTTCGAATTATCAGAACCTGTAGAGAAATGGGCATCAAAACGGTAGCCGTTTATTCTACCGCAGACAGCGAAAGTCTTCATGTAAAGTTTGCCGATGAAGCTGTATGTATTGGCCGTCCGGCAAGTGCAGAATCCTATCTCAATATTCCAAATATCATGGCGGCAATAGAAATAACCAATGCCGATGCGGTGCATCCTGGTTATGGATTTTTGGCCGAGAATGCCAAATTTGCGAGTATTTGTAATGATAGTGGTGTGAAGTTTATTGGACCCACTGCCGATATGATTAATAAAATGGGGGACAAGATCACAGCTAAAGAAACCATGATAAAGGCTGGTGTGCCTGTGGTGCCTGGTGGCGAAGGTCTTCTTGGAAGTGTGGAGCAGGCAATAGAACAGGCCAAAGAAATTGGATACCCTGTTATTTTAAAGGCTACTGCTGGCGGTGGTGGTAAAGGGATGCGTATCGTGTGGCAAGAATCGGAAATTGAAAAAGCCTATGATACTGCAAAAATGGAAGCGGCTGCATCGTTCAAGAATGATGGTATTTATATGGAAAAATTTGTGGAAGAGCCACGCCATATCGAGATACAGGTAGCCGGAGATCAGTTTGGAAATGTATGTCACATGAGTGAACGCGATTGCTCCATTCAGCGAAGACATCAAAAATTGGTGGAAGAGTCGCCATCTCCTTTCATGACAGATGAACTTAGGTTTGCTATGGGAGAGGCTGCTAAGAAAGCTGCTGCTGCCATCAGATATGAAAGCGTAGGAACAGTTGAGTTTTTGGTAGATAAGCATCGCAATTTTTATTTCATGGAGATGAACACTCGTATTCAGGTGGAGCATTGTGTGACAGAGGAAGTGATCAATTTTGATTTAATTAAGGAACAAATAAAAATTGCAGCAGGGGAAAAAATTTCAGGAAACGATTATATTCCGGATATGCACAGTATCGAGTGCAGAATAAATGCGGAAGACCCGTTTAATGATTTTAGACCCTCTCCTGGAAAAATTACCAACCTGCATGTGCCTGGCGGTCATGGCGTGCGAGTAGATAGTCATGTTTATGCAGGATACACCATTTCTCCCTATTACGATTCTATGATTGGAAAACTAATCACTATTGCACGCACTAGAAAAGAAGCAATTGATACCATGTATCGGGCTTTAAGTGAATATGTCATCGAGGGGGTAAAAACAACTATCCCATTCCATTTGCAGTTGATGCAGAACGAGGATTTTATTAGTGGTAATTTTAATACTAAGTTTTTAGAAACATTCGAATTGAAGAAATAGCAATTCTGCTACATCTTAAACAATAAAAGACAAAGGCTTCGAATTTTCGAAGCCTTTGTCTTTTTATAGATCGGTTCAAGAATCTTTTAGCCTGAAAAGTTTGAGCGAAAAACCTTTGGAGGTATAATATTTCCCTTTGTCGGAAATCATAAAGCATTTATAGTCTGGAAATGATTGCATCAACCTCAATCCTTTCTTTTTGCCCAGCACCATTAAGGAAGTACTGAGTGCATTCGCCATTTCTGTAGAAAGGCCAGTTACAGTTACACTCGTAAGTCCAGTGGCCGGATATCCTGTAGCTGGGTTGATGATATGTGCATACCTTTTCCCGTTCAGCATCACGTATTTTTCGTAACTACCGGATGTGGTAATCGCTCCGTTTAGTGGCATAACGGCGATTAACTCATTATCTTTAAATGGATCGTTGATGCCAATATTCCATGGCTCACCGTTTGGCTGTTTGCCCCAGGCGTTAATATCGCCCGTGGCGTTCACAATACCGGCAGTGATTCCTTTTGCCATCATCAGGGCTTTGCATTTATCGGCTGCGTAGCCTTCACCCAATGCACCAAAGCCGATCTTCATACCTTTACGTTTTAAGAATAGGGTAGAGCTATCTTTATTTATTTCAATATTTTGATAACCTACGTTGGCCACTGCTTTTTTTATAGCTTCGGGACTGGGCATTTCCGTCATGCTACCATCAAAATACCAGATTTTTTCCATGGCTGCAAAGCTGATGTCAAAAGCACCATCCGTGATTCTTGAAATAGCTAAAGCCCTCTCGGTTAGATCTAAGACCTCCTTATCTACCTTCACTGGTTTAATACCTGCATGGGCATTTACCTGCGATACCTGTGTGGTAGGTTTCCAATCAGAAATCAAATTTTCTATTCTGTCTATTTCTGCTATCACTATATCAATGTTTTTTTCAGCAGAAATTGAGTCGGGAGCTACAATAGTTATTTCAAACTGGCCGCCCATCAAAATGGCGGTTCTTTTTCGCTTTACCTGACTATAACTTTCTGTAAAAAGCAGCAGAGAAAGGATGATGATTATATATCTTGAAACCATAAAATTTAATAACAGTCTGTCAATATTTGCCCTTTTTCTAAAAATATTTCTGAATGCGTATTTTGATGTGTCTGGCAGATATTGTCCAATACGGCCATGACATCTTTTTGCATCGATAGTGAACCGCAGATCATGATGATGGCTCCGGATTGCAAGGCTTCCCAAACCAATGTAGTGTCCTTTTGCAAACGATGGCTCACATATTCTTTTTCACCTTCGCGGGATAATGTCAATTGAAGACTACTGAGTTTGCCTTTTTTTATTTGCTGGTTGATGAATGATTCGTAAAGGGCAAAAGAAGCCTGGGTTCTAAATCCGCAATACAAATGAACAGGTATTTGTTTTTTGTTTTCATCAATCATACCCAGAAAAGGAGCGATACCAGTTCCGTTGGATATCATGATCACCTGTGGAGCTCTTTTTGGAAAACGGAAATGTTGATTCTTTATCAATTTTACATTGAATGGATCTCCTTGGTTCAGATTGTTCAGAAAACCTGATCCCAATCCATGTTCGTGCAATTTAATACTCAATTGAATATCCCCGTTTATTTTGCCAATGGAGTACAATCTTTCTCTATGATCATTTTTGGGATAGATCGCCAGCAGATCCCCCGATGCTGCGTTTTTTAGTTGGCGAGATTTTAACCTTATTAAGAATGAGTTCTCCTCATCTGGTGAGGTGCGCTCCGCCACTGCCACAGATTTCAAATCGAATGTGTCAGGAGTTAGTAATTTTCTGGGCATCATCAATGGCAGGTTTGTCTTCCGGCTCCATTGGGTAAGCCAATCACTAAAATCTTGCGGAGATTTATCATTTACAGTAACCAAAGGAAGCAATTCTGTAGCCCATGTTCTGTTTTTCAGTAAGGCTTCAAGTTCATGGGCAAACTGGCAATATTGTACATAAGTTCTTGACCCAAATCCGACAATGGAAAATTGTATGGGCTGCGATTGTGACACTACCATTAATTTTTCAGCAAATTTTTTCGCATTGGAAGGGGCATCTCCCTGGCCATAAGTGCTGGCCATGATGATCAGTTGATTGGCATTGGGAAATGCCTGATAATTGCTGAGATCGGTAGTAAATACCTTCTTACCATGTTTCAAAAGTTGTGAACTGATGGCATCAGCAAATTTAAAGGTGGCTCCATTTTCTGAACCTACTAAGATGACAATTTGTGCATCCTTTGCTTTGAATTTGTTTTTTGTTCTTGATCTCCTTCTTTTGAGGGTGATGGCAAACCCAGAGATGATGAAGAATAGAATATATCCAGAGGTAATAGCCATGATAATAGCCCAAACAGAACCGGAACGACCGGTATGCCAGCGCATACTGAAATTGGCTAAACGATAGGTTTGTGTGTATGGTTGCTCCGCCAGTATTTCGCTGGTAAACTGATTAATGCAAACCTCCTTGTCTTTTAATTGTACATTGTAATAATCCTCTGGAAAATCGGAAAAAGGATACTGTAATTTTTGCAATTGAGAAAGAGGTGTTTGTTTAAAAAAGGTAAAATCTTTTACATTGATTTCGGGTTCTTCCTGTATGGTTTTTTCATCAATTTTTGTGGCTGCTTTTGGAGGTGGAGGCACAAATCTATAAACGGCCAGATAAGTACCGGATAAGGCTAACGCCAATATAAAGAAAAGAGAAATTCTGCCAAATACGGCATGATAATATTGTGCCCAACTTGTTTTTTCGATTGTGGATAAAAAGTTTCGCCAACCGTTTTGCCTTTGCACAATGAGGAGGACTCCTGAAATAGCGATAAGTATTAATAGGAAGGATGCAATACCTACCAATATTCTTCCAGTTTCTTTTAGGAAAAGAGATCGATGCAGGTTGGTCATCCATTGAAAAAAGGGTTCCTGCTTTTTTACAGCACCAAGAACCTGTCCTGAAATCGGATTCACATAAACCTGTTGATCGCCTTTTTCTGCACTACTGTATTTTACAATAACGAAATCATTGTTATCAACCAAAATTTCCTGAATGCCACTAAACTTTTCTTTTAACAATGGAACCACTTGGGCCAGAGTAGTGGTGTCAAAGCCTTTCACATGGTAATTATTGGCCTTGTTGATGACAGGTTCAAAAGCCAGGAAAATACCAGTTACGGATGCGATTATTAATAAAATAAAAGAAGATATAGCCAGTGTGAGGTGGCTATATCTCCATATAGATAAAATCATTATTTAGCATAAAAATTAATTGCTACTGAAACGCACATATTTGATATATCCTTTACCGTCAGTCTTAGCAGCAAGGTTTGCCGTTGTTAGAGGAATCTCTACATCTTTGAGGTGGTAGGCATTGTTTTCAACTGCTGATTCGAAACGAAGTTTATATCCGGCATCAAGGGTGGCCTTGTCCAATTCCAATGATACCACTGTTCTATCACCACCAGCAATGGAAGCACGTGTGATGGCACTAATATTCACCGGTTTTTTCTTAAAAGCTTTATACCACTCTTTCCAGTCGGGATACCATTTTTTATCCGGCCCCAACACCGCAAGAGTTTGCGTATATGCATTATCCTTACCGATCAATGAAACCACTATGTAAGCACCTTCGCCCAGATAACTGTTCATTTGAATCATACATTTATATTTTACTTTTTGAGCCTGGACAGCACCGCTTATTGAAATCAGTACCAGCAACACAGCTATCGATCTAACTATTCTCATTGTTCAATCTTTATTTTAAAAAGTCAATTGAAATTTTTTCTTTCTTCAAAAATCCATTTTCGGTGGCAAGGTCGAAGGCTGTCTCGTCAAATTCGGTTTTTATTTCTTTAGCCGCACCCAATGAAATCAGGAATCGCAACATGTCATCTGTTTTAGAAAGCATAGCCGCTTTGTGCAGCGCAGTAACACCCTCTTTGTTCTTTGCATTGATGTCCACACCATAGGCTGATACTTTTTTCAACAGGTCCAAATTGTTTTTTGTTACTGCCAAATGATAGAGCGTATTACCGTCCTGTTGTGGGGTGGCTATATTTAAACCCTTTGTCTGTAACAATTTTAATTTGGGTTCAAAACTCGCAGCAGTCCGTGGATTATAGGACTCTGTAAGATAAAAAGCTAGATTGTTTCCTTTTGCATCTAGGATATTGAGGTTGGCACCTTTGTCGATCAAATAAGCCACCACTTCGGGTGTATTCCCTTTAACGGCTAAAGCCAAGGCAGTAGCTCCTGCTTCATTTGTTGCGTTGATATCTTTCACTGTTTTGTTCAAAAGTTCTAAAGTGGCCATATCGCTACCCACAGCGGCATTCATAAATACAGTATTGCCTTCCTCGTCTTTTTGATTCACATTGGTGCCTTTACTTAAGAAGTAGTTAATCAGCTTTTCCTGACCCGGACGACGAACAATAGAGTGTAAGGCATTCGCACCAGATTGGCTGGTGGTGGAGGGTTTTATGCCTAGGCTTTCCAGATACTCGAAAACCTCAATGTTATTGAATCCACGGCGTGTACCTATCGAAGCCATCACCATCGCATTGTTGGTAAACTTTACACCTTTGTCTAGTAGTTTTTTCATCAATACTATATTGCCTGTTCTGGCTGCATAGTTGAAAGCCGTGTTGCCTTCTGTGTCTGTACTTTTTATATCCAGCCCTTTGCTCTGAAAATATTGAGTCAGGGAGAGGTCGTTATCTCCACCAACAGCCAATAGCAAAGCATTGGCACCGTCGTGATCTACATCTTTTGTTAGATCTGCTCCTGCCTTAATTAGCAGATCATAAACGGCTATGTTTTTTTGTCCTCCATTAGCAGCAAAGTTCAGAGGAGAAAGACCATGACTATCCACCATGTCAATTTTGGCACCATTGGATAAAAGCCATTTCATGATTTCTATGTTGCCTTTGCTGGCCGACCAAAAGATATAGGTTCGGGCATCATGGGTGAGTTTGTTTACTTCATTTCCTTTTTGCGCCAATAGATATAAAATAGATTCGGCTGGAGCATCGGAATTGATGGCAAACACCACGGGGTCGAAAGAGTTGGAGTTTAGTTCGGCAGGATTGTTACCATTTGCAATCGTTGATTTTATAGTTTCTACTGATGGTTTTGCTTGCCAGAAACTTTGGTTAAGAAAAGCATTTTTGTGCGCAGGTGGCGGAGGGCCTCCTCCGGGTTGAGCTGTGGCTGAAATGACAGCTAAAGAAAATAGACTTAAAAAAAAGGATTTCATATAATAGGATTTCAGAATAAAAAATATCAAATGAATAATTTGGCAAAAGTAGAAAATGTGCATTTGTTGAGTTTACGAGATACGGAAAAAATTTAGAGTAGTTTATTGAATTAAGTAAAAGAGGCCACCTTAGTTAGGCAGCCATCTTTTCAATAGTTTCTCACTGGAGGGATAAAATTTTCAGGAAGTATTTGCGCTGGAGAAACAGGCAATGATAATTTTCAAGAGAAATGATTCTGTGGCAATAAAAGTGGAATCGATGTAAACCTTGGTATTGTGCCGAATCCTAAAAGGTAAATGCTCTTAATAAAAACCAATATAAAAAGTCCGGCTTGTTTCAAACCGGACTTTTTTTTATGATGAAATTTGATTGATCAACATTGCCGCAAACTATTTGCCTTTCACTACCAATGTACCCGCCATCTTATCATGAAGACATTGTTTCTTATCGTCCCAAAGCATCATCAGATAGCCAATGAGTAGGATGATTGCAGAAATTATTTTGGCAAAATACCTGCCTGTAGCATTTAAAAAAGAAATACGTTCTCCGTTCATTCCTGTCACCTTAAGTCCTAATGCTCTTTTGCCCAAAGTGGCCTGCCAGGGGCCCGATTCCATATAGGAATAATAAAGCCAGTTTATGACTAATGTGGCGATACTGGATGCGCTTAAATAGGAGGCTGTCATGGTAGCTCCAAATCCTTCCGATTGACTTATTTCCATGATGTCTTCGGTGGTGGGTTTTCCAAGTATCATACCCAGGATGTATCCAATCGCATACAGAATGATGCCGTCAATGATAGCGGCAGCAACCCTTTCCCAAAAAGATCCGAAGGATATGCTGGGAAGGTTATTGAACAAATTGGATCCTCCTTCCTGATTATAGTTTGTTGATTCTGTCATGATAAATAGTTTTGTGTTTTGTTGATTTTTTTTTGATAAACCCGATCGAATAAAAATAATGATAAACCAGATTGGTGTTTTTTTACTATTGGCCGATCATCCCTCCCTGACTTCTTTGGGCATCTGCATATCCAAACACTCTTTGAAGAAGTGGTGTGCTGCGGGCGGAAATATTGGTTCGAATATCTTCTTCCTTTTTGCCTACGTACAGAAACATGCCATCAATCACCCTGGCGGCAATAAAGTCGTTTAGATTTGGTTCTAGTTTTTTGCCCAAAAAAGGAACAGCATTGTAAGCCTTCACCAGTGTATTGTATTCGCTGCCGGCTCCTGTTGTTCTTACTGTGCTATCTACAATCGGGCGAAAAGCAGTCATGAGTTCAGGACTCATAGCTGTTTTGAAGAACTCAGTAGCAGCATGTTTATCTCCACTTAACAGAATATTAGAAGCATCGGTGAAATTCATTTTTTTTACTGAGTTTAAGAATACAGGTTTAGCCTTTTGAACCGCTAAGGACATGGCATCGGTATATTTTTGGGTTACCTTGTTTACTGCTGAGCTTAACCCCAGGTCTTTTAAGGTGCTTTCTATTTTGGCAGCTTCGCCCGGAAAGGCAAATCGCACCAGGGCATTACCCTGATCAGGATTGGCAAATGCATCAAAGCCGCTAAATAATCCCATCGTCAATGCTTCTTTAAGCCCCTGAATCATTTCAAATACGGACAAGGTTCTGGCTACATGGCTAAGTGTGTCGCATCCAGATAAAAAAAATGTGGTAGCTAACATGCTACTGAGAAATAATCTTTTCATTTTGTTTTTTAGTTTTTGAATAAGAAAGCATTTATCTACTACTCTTGAAAAAGGCTGAAAACATTCTTATCAGTCAGCTAAAATAGTTTAATTAAGCCTTGGATCCAACGGTGCATTGAGGATCAGCTTATATTCTCCTCCCATTTGGTTCAGCACCTCTTTCCATAATTCATTAGAATCTTTCGGAAATAGAAATTCTTTTTTAGCCTTGGAAACGATCCAGGTCTTTTCATCCATTTCAAAATTCAATTGACCTTCTCCCCAACCGCTATATCCCAGAAAAAATCGTATTTTGTTTGTGTCTATGATTCGGGCATTGATGGCTTCAATCAATTTTTCAAATTCACCACCCCAGAAAACGCCATCGATAACCTCCTTGCCCCCGGGTATCTGTTGAGGGTATTGATGCAAAAAATGTAACGTATTCAATTCCACCGGACCGCCTTCAAAAATGGGTAATTTAAAATCGCCTAGTTCGGCTACCAGTTCATCTACGGTATATTCCAATTTTCGATTCAGCACAAAACCAAAACTGCCCTCGGCGTTATGTTCGCAAAGAAATACCACCGTTCTTAAAAAATTAGGATCGTTTAAATGCGGATTAGCAATTAAAAGTGTACCAGATGCCGGATCAATCATGAGCCAATATAGTAATTTTTTGAGAAATACCGGATGCAACTAATCTCTATTTGTCAGATTTTTCTAATACCGTTGAGAAGGGTATGAGTGATTTTGCTACCATACGAAAAATAGGAAATGGAAAGCTGGTTGTTGATGTGGAGTAGGTCTAAATCAATTTTATAAAAAGTTAAATATAGAATTCAGACCTTTCTTTAGTTTTTGAATTTGTAGTGATGATTATATTTGCTTTAGTGAAAAAATTATTCTCATCTATTACCATCCTGATTACCCTTTCTTTAGTGGGCATCATCTTTATGCAAATATCTTGGTTGAAGAATTTGATTGCATTAAGAGAGGATCAGATCAAGCAAAAGATTGACGATGTTTGTCAGAACCTTAGTTATGAACTGGGACGGATGAGAGATCAGTATATCAGTTCTGCCAATACTGACCTGCGCGGACTATTTTCGCAGAAGAATTTTTTAGATCCATTTGGCTCTCTGACCATTGGAAACAAGATTAGCTCAGGCGATCTGGAAAAAATGATCAGTCGGGAGTTTAATAAAGCGGGCTTGGAAAAAATGAAGTATGAGTATGCCATCGTGTCCGGGCAGCTTTTGAGCAAGAACCCTGTTTTTGAGAAACAATCGGCAAAGTTCTGGGATGCATTTATGGATACCGTTCATAATTATACGCCGGATTACAAATTGATTCGCTCGCAACCCGGATCCCCATCGGAAAGTATTACTAGTGATGAAGCATTGATTATTACTTCGTTGAACTGGAAAAATTTTGTAAAGCGCACATTAATCTGGCGGATATTATTGGCACTTTCCTTTACCATAATTATTGTGGCGGCCTTTTATCTTACAGTATATACCATGCTTCGTCAAAAGAAATTGAGCGATATTAAGAATGATTTTATCAACAATATGACCCACGAGTTTAAAACACCTATTGCAACTATTTCATTGGCGGTGGATGCTTTAAAAAATGAGCGGGTATTATCCGACCGGGAGAAGCTGAGTTATTTCAGTGGCATTATCAAAGAAGAAAACCAGCGAATGAACAAACAGGTAGAAACTATTTTAAAGGCTTCTCAGTTTGAAAAGCAGGAAGCTGATATAGAACTGAGCCCGCTGTCTGTGCATGATGTAATAGGTAATGTGGTAGATAATTTTCAGTTACAATTACATGATAAGGGAGGAGATGCGCAGTTGATGTTAAATGCTAAGAATGATATTATCAGAGCCGATGAAGTTCATTTTACCAATCTGGTGAACAACCTGATTGATAATGCTGTCAAATACTCTAAGGAGAATGTGCCTATTCAGTTAAAGATTTCTACCTCCAATGCTGGCGGCAATATCATAATTAAATTTTCCGACAATGGTATTGGTATGGCACGCGATACCCAAAAGCGAATATTTGAGAAATTCTATCGGGCACACACCGGCAACCTACACAATGTGAAAGGGTTTGGTTTGGGATTAAACTATGTAAAATCGGTGGTGGATTCGCACAGCGGTTCGGTGAAAGTAGAGAGCGCTCTGGGCAAAGGCTCCGTTTTTACAGTGGAGTTTCCATTGTCTAAAAGTTAAAACTTATTTTTCCACATCATGCTTTCGATGGGTCTGTCTGGCTGACTGCTATATTTGGCATCCTTTTTCTGACCATATTTTATTTCAATTTCGCCTTCCACCGGAAAATAAATCAACTGCCCTATAGGCATGCCTTTGTAGATCTTCACAGGTTGTTTTACGGATATTTCTAAAGTCCAGTGTCCGCAAAATCCAACATCGCCTTTGCCTGCTGTGGCATGAATATCTATACCCAGACGGCCCGTCGAGGATTTGCCTTCTAAAAAAGGTACATGTGCATGAGTCTCTGTATATTCTTCCGTTACACCCAGATAGAAAATATGGGGATACAATACAAATCCTTCCTCTGGTATTTCAAAATATTCAATCTCGTTATGCTTTTTGGCATCCAACACATGCTCGCGATAGGTGGCCAGCCATTTGCCTAAATGCACATCATAGCTATTGCTGCCAAGACACTGGCGATGATAGGGCTTAATAACAATGGTAGATTTTTCAATCTCTTCCAATATTCTTAGGTCTGAAAGAATCATGTATTGATGGGTTTTAGAATTATTATTTTCAAACGTACATGAAATTTTTCATTCCTAAAATTCATAAAGGAGGAATGAAAGAATTATGAGGATCTCCTGTTGACAAAAAACAATTTAATGCGTAAGAGAAATGTAATCTTCTTACTTTGCGCAATGTAAAATTATTGAATACCTAATGCCTGTTTTTTATCAACTCGAAATAGATGCGTTTACAAAATTGGGAATTTGGAAGATTGAGGAAGAAGAGGATTTCTTTAAACAATATGTTCCAATACTGAGAACTGTATCTCATCCGCACAAAAAACTGCAACATTTGGCAGGTCGTTTTTTATTAAAATATTTGTTTGCTGATTTTCCTTCGCATCTCATTCAGATCGCCGATACCCGAAAACCCTTTCTGCCACAAGAGGAATTTCATTTTTCCATTTCACATTGCGGAGACTATGCGGCGGCAATTGTAAGCAGTCAGCACCGAGTGGGCATAGATATAGAAATTCCTACAGACAAAGTGATGCGGGTGCAACATAAGTTTGTGAGCGAGCAGGAACATCGCAGCATTTGTCCTCAATCTTTAAAAGATTTTACCATGATCTGGAGTGCCAAAGAATCGGTTTTCAAATGGTATGGAGACGGGAATGTGGATTTTAAGAATCATATTCAATTGGATTTGGTCAAAGAGCATTCAAATGAGTTTGCCTGCTTTTTTTCAAAAGACGAAACAACATTGCGTATTCATTTGAAATATTTTCCCGGTCTCTGCCTCAGTTATGTGGTGAGCTAAAGAAGGAAAAAGAATTCATGATCCCGGGTTGAGATTTTTCTTAAATCAAAGACAGTTTTAGATATCCAATATGTAGTTCATCTTCTGGCAGATTTATTTCTTTGGAAATAACGATTGAAAATCTGGCTTTTTGGGCTGGAGGCAGAATGTCCTGAACATTTAAGATTTCATCCACATCCACACCGTACTTATCATCCACATGGCTGGCACCCATTTTATCATCCGTATTATATCTCAAATAAAAATCTGATTGCTTGGCACTGCTGATTGCACAAGCCATGTTGTCTGCGACAGTTAAGATTTTATGATGATGTTCCTCAAATGAATGGGGCTGGTAACCCCCGAGATTGATGAAGAAAAGATTGTTTTTCTTTGTTTGCTCATTTGTTTTTTCTTCAATAGAAATTTTATATCCATCTACTAAATTTACCTCACGCCAGCAATCAATATGTATGCTTCCGGCATCAGACCAAAAATCCTTAATCTCTGGAAGAATGTCTTTCAAACTTGCACCAATACAAAAAAATACATCATGCTGTTCGGTATGTCGATTGGCCGGCGTGCAGCCTAATATCAAATAAAAAAGTTTATAATTCATATTTATCCTTCGCTAAGATAATTGATTGAATAATTCCATCAAACTAAAAACTGGTTTTTGACAGGCATAATTTTCACACACAAATATTGCCAATGGATGGGTTGATTTTTTATCCTTTAAAAGTGGGTAATTTTCATCAGAATTGGTCGCGGCCATTACCACACTAAATGGAATGGGGTGGGAGAGCAACTCTTTCAGCGTATCCTGATAATCGCCTAGTAGGACAATTTCTTTGGTGCTAATAATAAGCTGGAACAATCCGACCAGCCATACTCCAAAGGATGTGGGATATTTTATGGCTAGCTCTCCAGTACCCATTATCATTTGTTCAGACATTTGGAACCAATCTGGTTGGTCGAAAAGAATACTAAGTTCTAAAAGGTTTTGTGCCATCACTGCGTTGCCACTAGGGGTAGCACCATCATATACTTCTTTTTTCCTAACAACAATATCCTTTTGTCCTTCGGGAGTGAAGTAAAAATACCCATCGGGTGCCGAAAAGTTTGCAATTACAGTGCTGCAAAACATTTTCGCATTTTGCAAATATTTCTTATCTGCAGAAACTCTGTACAATTGTAGCAAAGCCTGAATAATAAATGCATAATCATCCAAAAAGGCTGGATATCTGGCTTGATCCTGTTTCCAAACATGAAACAGCGTGTGATCCTGATCTTTAAATGTCTGGAGCAAAAAAGCCATATTAGCGGCGGCTAAATCTTTGTAACGGATATTGCCGGTAGCTGCATAGGCTTTGCATAGGGCAGTATTCATCAGTGCATTCCAACTCAAAATAACTTTATCGTCCAGAGATGGTCGCACTCTATGACCCCGAAAAGTCAATAGTTTTTGCCTGGCATTTTGCAGTATTTGATAGGCCTCATCCAGGCTCATATTGTGTTTGGTGGCAATCTCTGTCAATGGATATAACAATCTTAAAATATTTACCGCCGGTTTATTGCCGGGCGATTCCGACCAGTTCCCCTCTTTTGTAACATCAAAGTAGTCCATAAACAAGGCAGCATCCTCTTTCAAAATGGTTTGCACTTCTTCGAATGTCCACACATAGTATTTCCCTTCTTCTCCCTCGCTATCTGCATCCAGTGCGGCATAGAATCCAAATTGCGGATGCATCAATTCCCGTTCTACAAAGGCTATACATTCCTCAATGACTCTTTTATATTGGGGTTGTTTTGTTATCTGATAGGCTTCACTTAGGGTGATGATGAGCAGCGCATTATCATAAAGCATCTTTTCAAAATGAGGTGCAAGCCATTCCCTGTCGGTGGAATATCGTGCAAATCCGCCGCCCAACTGATCATAAAGACCACCTTCAATCATTTTATCCAAACTAAGTAGTGCTTGTTTCAAGGCAGTTTCTGATAGGTTCTCGTCGGTGGAATGATCGTCCTTGTTTTGGAACACTAAAAAAAACTTTAGTAGTGCCTGAATAGAAAAGGTTTGTGGAAACTTAGGTGCTGCACCAAAACCACCCCAATCTTTATCTGCCTGTTTCAGAAGATTGGAGCAAGCCAGTTTCAGGTCATCTTGATTAAAGGAGGCATTGTTTGTGTTTAAGCCAAAATGGTTAGATTGGCTTAAGTGTTTTATCATGCCATCGGCCTGTTGTTCAAGTTCTTCTCTTTTGGTTTTAAATGCATCTGCCACTGCGAGCAATACATTCATCCAGGATGCGCGATTTGATACCGGTTTGGGAGGAAAATAAGTGCCACCATAGAATGGTTTTTTGTCTGGTGTTAGAAATACATTCAGCGGCCATCCGCCGCTTCCGGTCATTGCCTGTACCGCATCCATATAAATCTGATCTATGTCAGGGCGTTCTTCGCGGTCAATTTTTATATTGATGAAATGCTCATTCATTACAGCGGCAGTGGCTTCATCTTCAAAACTTTCTCTTTCCATCACATGACACCAATGGCAGGTAGCATAACCAATGCTCACCAGAATTGGTTTGTCCTCATCAATAGCTTTCTGAAGTGCTTTTTCGCCCCAGGGAAACCAGTTCACAGGGTTATGAGCATGTTGCAAAAGATAAGGACTAGATTCTGATATAAGTTCGTTGGGCATTTTTTGTTTGATTTACTTAGGCAATATTCAATAAATAATATTCAATAGGCAATACTCAATAGACAATATTCGATAGGCAATATTCAATAGGCAATATTCTATAAACAATATTCAATAGGCAATACTCAATAAACAATTGTCAATTCATTCCCCATCCCCATTTTATAAACTCCGGCATCGCCAGTCCCCAGGTCGGCACATCGTGTTTTCCATTTTCCAGTTCCAGATAACAAATGTGCTGTGGAGAATAGCCTTTGATTTTTAGTTCCTGCATCAGATCCAGCGTGTCATCAATAGAGTCAATAATACCATTATTATTTCTGTCTTCAAGCTCATCCAAGCTGCCACATTGGAAAAAGAATTTCAAGGCAGGATGAAACTTCCCATGTCTGATTTCCTGATGCATGATGCGATGTAGATCATCATTATAGTTGGGGTCATCCTGATCTACACTGCGCCACCATAGCGATCCAGAGAAAACACCCACTTTAGAAAAAATATCCGGATGGTTCCAAACGATATCCAATGCACTGAGCGCTCCCAATGAAAATCCTGCAAAGGCAGTTTCACAAAACCCGGCAACAGAATATTTAAGCTTGATAAATGGCAACAATTCATCCAAAATAAATTTGGTGTAAAGCCCTGCCTTTGAACCCCTGCCTCTGTAATCTTTCCTGTTTACTGTGCCGTATTCCTGCAATCGGTCTTTGTTGGCACTTATGGCTACACAAAATACTGGTGATATCTCCTGATTATAATAAAGTTGGTTAAGAATCTGATCAAATTTCATTAATGGCATATCCTGGCCGTCATTGATGAGCAATAACGATACCTGGCTGGAATTTGCAATATTGTTGGGAATAAAGCAGTGCAGTTCCACTATCCTGTTCAGATGCATAGATCTGAAATTGATGATTTCTGATTTTATTAAAGAGGCCAATATTGTATCCATTCTTTCAAAAATAGCTAATTGTGATTTTAATAATAATGAAGATCCAAAGAAGTTGTTTCAATGGGCATCTTTAAAAAATATGGGTTTATTTGAAAACGTAGTTTCTGACTGAATATTTGGTGCCCTATTTACCGCCTTGGTACCTCCCGAAACAATTTTTTTTTTGTATCATTTAAAAAAATATATTTGGGAACAAAGCAAACGATGTTTTCAAAATTGATTTGATTAAGATAATACTGCAAACAAAAACTTGTAACATAAAAAATCATCCCAGACAATGAAAAAGATTGGTATTTTACATGGTAAAGAAAGGTCTTTTCCACAAGCTTTTGTGGAAAGAGTGAACAGCAAAAACGTAGAGGGCATCATGGCCGAGCCTGTTCAAATAGAGAAAGCATTGCAAGGGCAACCGAGTGGTTACGCTGTAATCATTGACCGCATTTCTCAGGACGTGCCGTTCTACCGAACCTGGCTGAAGAATGCAGCACTCACAGGAACTGCCGTCATTAATAATCCGTTTTGGTGGAGTGCAGATGACAAATACTTTAATAATTGTCTGATGACTCAGATAGGAGTGCCTGTTCCCCAAACAGCTATATTGCCGTCCAGTACCATGCCAGATGATACCAGTGGAGAATCATTTTCCAATCTTGCTTATCCGTTAGATTGGGAGGGGATATTCAAAGAAGTTGGATTTCCAGCTTATATGAAACCATTTGCCGGAGGCGGATGGAAAAATGTGTACAGGCTGGAGAATGCCGATGAGTTTTATGAAAAACACAGAGAGACTGGGCAGTTGGTGATGTTGCTACAGGAGGAAATTGTTTTTGAAGAATATTACCGCTGCTATTGTATTGGTGGCAAGCATGTTCGCATTATGCCTTATGAACCTCGCAATCCGCATCATTTGCGCTATCAGGCCAGTTTTAGCCCAAGCCCTGAAAAACTACAAGAGATGACGGAAATTGTATTGAAAATAAATAAATATCTCGGGTATGATTTCAACACCGTGGAACTGGCATTAAGGAACGGAGTGCCTTATGCAATTGATTTTTGCAATCCAGCACCAGATGCAGATATAGCCAGTGTAGGACAGGAAAATTTTGACTGGGTAGTAGAAACTTCGGCTAACTATGCCATCGAAAAAGCCCTGGCTAATAATGGTGGTGATCACCTCACTTGGGGAGAGTATGTAAAGCAAAGTGCAGGTAAATAATATTTTTAGGTATAAAATGGAACGTATAAATTTTATTTCATTAATCTGGAATTTATAATCCGCAATTTATAATCAATAACCCCAATGGCATTAAACTATAAGACATTCACGCTGGGAGTGGAGGAAGAATATATGGTGCTAGATCCTGTAACCTTGGAGCTGAAAAGCCATGAGCAGAAAATAGTACAGGAAGGACAAAAGACTATTAAGGATAAAGTGAAAGCCGAAATGCATCAGGCGGTGGTAGAAGTGGGTACCGATATTTGCCAGGATGTGGATGAAGCATACAAGGATATTTCCCTGCTCAGGAAAACTATTTTTGAAATTGCCGGTAATGCAGGTCTAACAGTAGGAGCCGCAGGTACACATCCGTTCAGTCGCTGGGAAAAGCAATTAATAACCGAACATCAACGGTACAATGAGATAATTGCCGAGTTGCAGGATGCCGCCAGAAGCAATCTGATTTTTGGCCTACATGTGCATGTGGGGATGGAGAGCAGAGAGCTGGCAAATCATATCGCCAACTCAACCCGTTATTTTTTACCACATATATTTGCCCTCAGTACCAACTCTCCTTTTTGGGAAGGGCGTACTACAGGATACAAATCTTTCCGCACCAAAGTTTTTGATAAGTTCCCACGCACCGGGATTCCGGATGCTTTTGAGAGCATAGAAGCGTACGACAATTATGTGAAAATGCTCATTAAGACCAATTGTATTGATAATGCCAAAAAAATATGGTGGGATCTGCGAGTGCATCCATTTTTCAATACTGTAGAGTTCCGGATTTGTGATATTCCCATGACCGTGGATGAAACCATTACTATTGCTGCTTTGTTTCAGGCTATCTGCGCACGAATCTACATGTTGCGTAGCAAGAACTTAAATTATATTCAGTATTCAAGGGCACTGATCAATGAAAATAAATGGAGAGCCAGCCGATATGGACTAGACGGGCATTTGATTGATTTTGGGAAAGAAGAGGAAGTGAATACCAGAGCATTGATTTATGAATTGCTGGACTTTATTGATCCCGTTTTAGACCATTTGGGTAGCCGTCATAGAGTGGAATATATACACAAAATTCTAGAACAGGGCACTGGTGCCGACCGGCAATTAAGGGTGTATGAGCATACCAATGATTTAACAGCAGTGGTGAAATATATCAATGAAAGTTTTCTACCCGTGTAATAGTCAACTACCTCACTGCCAGAATTACTTTGGAATCGGTAGTTTTTGATTTTTTATCAATTGCGGTAATTTTTACAAAAACTTTTCCTGTATAAATATTGGTTTCACCACCACCATTGTTTTTCTTAGAGCAGGAAATAAAAAAAATGAATACAAGACTAAAGCAGGTAATCAGCCTGCTTTTTCTTTGCCCCTGGCTAAGAGATGCCCAAAACAATAGCCCCCACAATGAAAAAAATGCCAGTGCCGGCGAATCAGAAATGTCAAAATCGAAGGAATATTTTAGTGACTGATTGGAGTTTCCATCGTTAGCTGAGGAGTTGAGGCTGCCGATATTTGTGAAAGTGGTGCCATTGGCCGAGATGGACACATCAAATTTGGTATTGTTTCTTTCTGTTTCTGTGGCCCAGGTTACTTTAAGTTTATTGTTCTGAAGGGTAGCTTTTGCTTCTCCAAAATTGGTGGGAATAAAGGCAGGAAAATAATTGCTGGCAAGGTCATCGCAATAACTGATCATTGTATTGTTTTCCGGCGAATCATATAATTTCACTCTTGCCAGGTTGTCGCCATCATCTGGCCTGTAAGCATAAAGCATATTGGTAACCTTAGCTCTATAACCATTTTGAAAATTGGTGAATGTCATCTTGTCTACACTTATCAGTAAGTGTCCTTCACTGTCAAATGCCAGTCCTTCGGCAATAGAGCTTTTGAAATCCGGAAAACTGTTATTATAATACTTCGGGTCAAATCTTATTGGGTTGTTGGCCGCTTCGGTTATTTGCCAAAGTAGGGTAAGGGGGATGATTTCTCCCGGTAGTTTGTTTTCCAAACTCTTAGTATGGGCATGATAGATGTACTGAAATCCGGAAATAGCATCCAGAACCAGGGCATACATATTTCCAAATAAATCAAAAGCCAGATCTTTTACTTCAAAGGAAAGCAGATCGGTTTTGAATATAAATGGTTTTGAAAGAAAATCAGAACCAGTGCCGGTGGCATTGGTTTTGAAAGTAGTGAGGTAGTTCTTACCATCTACCACCGAGAAAGCCGTTACCCATGCCGTCTGATTATTATCAATAGCCATTCCTTTGATTCTGGCATCAGTTCCCAGATTCCCGTTCCAGTTTACATCTGTAAAAACTCGTTTTGCCAAAAAAATATTTTGGGTATTGAAGGAGTTTACATGAAACTTGTCCGTACTCACGGGCTCAATGCTGAAGAGATAATGATTCTTGTTCAGACCAATATAATTGATTGTGCTTCCTGCGACTGCAGATCCGGAACCAAAACTGCCCGTGTTACTCGATGGAGAAAAATGTATTTGCTGCAAAGCCTCGGGGGTATTCGGTACCGGGATTTGGCTGGATACCAAAATCTCATAGTAACCAAATATATTATCCTGTGCCTTTGAAAATAAAGAAAACATTAGGCCTGACAGCACCAGCACCAAATATTTTATAAACATGAATGGACTATTTTTTGGAAGTATCATATTATTGAAGAGATGATAATTTTCAGTTTTCATGAATGAAATTAGACTAATAAAAATACTTCATATACGCCACTAAACAAATAGGTTTTTCCGCTATCGATTTCCTTACATTCAAATCGTTTAGTACGCTTATTTCCTTTTTTGAAAACCCTGCCATCCTTAATCTTAAACATAGCACCAACAGGTAATTGCTCCACCAGCTGGGCTCCAGCTATCTTAGGATCATACCGATATAGTATTCGCTGCAGACTTTCCTCGGAACAGGTAGAAGCTCCAGGGTTTTTTAAGGTTTGCAACAATTCTTTTTCAATATCTACAGGAAAAATATTCCGATTGGTGAACTGTGCCAGAACGGCTCCGTAATTAGATTTCCACTCTTTGCCATGAGGAGAAACCTTATTTCCATGCAGGTCGAAAGTAATCAGGTGAGCCAGTTCATGAAGAAGAGTGATTAAAAAAGCATATTTATTGAGATTGCCATTTACGCTGATTCGATGATGTTTGGTGTCTATACTATGGCGGTAATCTCCCAACACAGATTTTCTGCTTTTGGAAATGGTCAGATGTACCTTAAAATGATTTAAGTAGGCGAGAACTGGTTCAAAAGTATTTTCAGGAAGGTATTGTGCCAACTGTAGCATAGGCACTTCTTTCTTAGCCATTTTTATTTTCTCTTAAAGCTTTTTTAAGGGTAGATACTTCTATCACCGAATATAGAATATAAATGCCCAGACAGGCAAAAAGGGAGAACTTATTTACCTTCCCATCATTCAGATAGATGTAAACAAAAGCAGCCAGTGCGCAGACAAAAAGTCGAATAATGAATCCGGCATAAAACACTCTTACAAAAACATGCGGATTTGGATTGTCTATGGCCTTCATACTGCTGTTGACAGTGTAAAGCCCTATCAGAAACAGAATCAGGTTGCCAATCAGTAATATATTTGGCTCCATGCCTGCTCCGATTATATAGGCTTTAAATATCAAAAAGAAGGCAGTAAGCAAAACAAATACTAACAACATTAGCTTCACCGGATTTAATCCTTTATTTTTTGTTTCTGTCATGTGGGTTCTTTTTGTTCGTTTCTTTAATCAGTTTAAAAAAAGTGGTAGTTAAAACGCCCAAAGGTAAGATTATGATAAATATGGGAGAACATTGAAACTTTTCATCTAATCTAATTCCTGCATAAACAGACAGACCAAGGAGGGTAAGTAATTGTCCTGCCAGTCCGGCATAACGAAGCCAGGGTGAATGTTTGTTTTGTTCCAATTTAGTCGTTTGGTATAAAGCTAAATGAAACAATTTAGATATCTGTTTTAGAGCTATCTTACACCGCCAAAATTTTGAAATATTTTGGAATTGTAAAGATTGAAAAAGGGTAGAATTGTCTGAACTTTACACATCTTTCAAATTGAATTGGGTGATAGAAAATTATTTGAAAATTAAGACAACATAAAATCATACTGAATGAAGAAATCGGTAAAAATATTCTGGCGTTTATTTTTTATAGGGGTAGCTTCTTTCCTTGCAATTTTGTTAATGGCCAATTATGGAATTTTTGGAACCATGCCATCCATCGAAGAATTAGAGAATCCTACCATTGCGCAGGCTTCGGAGGTTTATGCAGATGATGGTACGCTGATGGGAAAGTATTATCTGCCCAGCGGAAACAGAAGTGTTGTGCGCTACAAGGATATTTCTCCCAATGTCATCAATGCATTGGTGGCAACGGAAGATAAAAGGTATTATGAACATTCAGGTATTGATATTATTGGAACCATGCGTGCCGTATCTTCTGGAGGCTCAAAAGGCGGAGGCAGCACCATCACACAACAGTTGGCACTAGCACTGTTTGGAGAGCGAGCTACTAATCCGTTTTTAAGAGTGATGCAAAAGCTGAGAGAATGGATTATTGCCGTAAAGCTTGAAAGAAATTTTACCAAGGAGGAAATACTGGCACTTTACTTAAATGCTGTCTCCTATCCGGATAACGTGTTTGGTATCAGAAACGCATCCAAAACATTTTTTCAAAAAGAACCTGGGCAGTTGAATGTAGGAGAAGCAGCCTTACTGGTAGGAAGTATCAATGGTCCAGGTATTTACAATCCGCGTCGAAATCCCAAAGCATCTATGGACAGAAGAAATATAGTGCTGGGTAGAATGGCCGAAAACGGTAATATCTCTGCTGCAGAAGCAAATAAATTACAAGCACAACCTATTAAGCTGAATTATAAAAAGCCAAGTGAAGACGTGGGCTATGCTCCCTATTTCAGGGAGACATTACGGGATGAGTTAAAGAAAATAATCAAAGATCAAAACCTAACCAAACCCGATGGTTCTTTATATAATATCTATAATGATGGGTTAAAAATTTATACCACCATCAATCCGGAAATGCAGATTTATGCAGAGGAAGCAGTAACACAACAGGCTCCGAAATTGTACAAGAATGTGATACGGCAAGGCTTTATCAAAAGTGGGGCTGTATGGAAAACACATGAAAACGTGTTGGAGAATGCGATGAAAGCCAGTGAACGTTGGAAAACACTGGCCGAAGATGGATTGAGCGACAAGGAAATAAAGGCCAACTTTAAGGAGAAAGTATCCATGCGTGTTTTTGCCTGGAATGCAGACAGGTCAAAAGATACAGTGATGAGCCCCTATGATTCAATCAAATATCATCGCCTTTTTACTCAGGTTGGTTTTATGGCAATGGATCCCGTTACGGGAGAAGTGAAAGCCTGGGTAGGTGGTATCGATTTCAAAACATTTAAATACGATCATGCCAATATAGGTACAAAACGTCAGGTGGGCTCCACCATCAAGCCATTGCTTTATGGAGAAGCTGTAGAGGAACTGAATTTTACGCCTGAGACGCCAGTGCAAAATACTGCGCAGTATTTTCCCGGATATGGCTTAGTGCCTGCGGGCGGACAATGTGGCGGAGGCTCCATGACAATGGCCAATGCACTGGCCTGGTCAAAGAACTGTGCTACAGCCTATATCATGAAACAAGTAACGCCAGTTCGTTTCACCGACTTTCTGAAAAGAGTGGGTGTGCCAACCAAGGTAAGCCCATTTCCTTCCATAGCGTTGGGTTCATGCGATCTCTCTCTATTTGAAATGATGTGGGCCTACACCATCTTTGGTGGTCGAGGCTTTTCCACAAAACCTTATTTCATCAGTCGCATAGAAGATCGCAACGGGAATGTGATCAAAAGGTTTGACTATAGTGTAAACCGAAAGGAAGCCATCAGCGAAGCCACCGCCTACATCATGTCCAGAATGATGCAGGGTGCGGTGGACAAAGGTACGGCCAAGGGGCTAAGGGCCAGACTAGGTGCAGCAGAAATGGCCGGCAAAACCGGAACAACCAATGACAATAGTGATGCCTGGTTCATGGGTTTTGTGCCACAACTACTGGCAGGTGTGTGGACAGGTAGCGATGATCGGTTCATTAGAAATGAAGGAGCCGGCGGTTTTGGAAACGACGCAGCCCGACCCATTTGGGAATACTTCTTTAAGAAAGTGTATGAAAACAAGAGCTTAGGTATCAATAAAGATGAGAAGTTTGTAGAGCCTCCCACATTGAGTAACGATATCGTAAGTGCCGATCCATCTCTGTTCGTAGCAGATGAAGCAGGATCTGCTCCCACCGCTGCCGGTGAAGATGTAGGCGTGGGAACCGAAGAGGAATATATGCAAAACAATGACGAGTATATTGGTCCGGAATCAGCTCCATTGCCAGATGATCCGAATAAAAAATTGAAAAAGGACACAGCAGCCAAAGCCATAAGCAAGGAGAAAACTGTGGCTCCTGTGGAAGAGGCTCCCAAAAAAAAGGGAATTTTTAATAAACTTTTTGGCAAGAAGGAAAAGGCGAAGGACAAAGAAAAACCCAAGGAAGGCAATTAGCACCTTAATCTAAAATAGAAAATAAAATGGCAAACAGGTAATCAGGTTTGCCATTTTTGCTATCAATGGGCGATGATTTTTTTTATTATAATGCAAGACAAAAAGGGTAAAAACTTCAAGACTTTCATCTTTAGTGCCTCCTGCTTATCTTTGCAACCGAATTTTTAAATGTAAAACAAAGCAATATTATGGCAGATATTTTTGAGCGGTTAATTAAGAACTATGGGCCACTGGGTCAGCACCGCGAAAGAGCACATGGTTATTTTGCCTTTCCAAAGTTGGAAGGAGAAATTGGTAGCCACATGAATTTTCGAGGTAAAGAAGTGATTGTGTGGAGTTTAAATAATTATCTGGGATTAGCCAATCATCCTGAAATAAGAAAGGCTGATGCAGATGCGGCTTTGTCGTTTGGACTGGCTTCACCCATGGGCGCAAGGATGATGAGTGGCAATACCAATTATCATGAAAAGCTGGAAACAGAACTAGCCGAGTTTGTAAGTAAAGAAGATGCTATCCTACTCAACTTTGGTTATCAGGGCATGGTGAGCATCATCGATGTGCTGTGCAGTCGTCATGATGTGATTGTGTATGATGCAGAAAGTCATGCCTGCATTATTGATGGCCTAAGATTGCATCCCGGACATCGGTTTGTTTTCAAGCACAACAATATCGAAGATTTTGAAAAACAAATGGAAAGAGCTACTGCACTCATCGAAAAACAAAAATCGGGTGGTATCCTGGTGATTTCTGAAGGGGTTTTTGGAATGGCAGGAGATCAGGGTAAACTCAAAGAAATAATTGACTTAAAAGGAAAGTATGATTTCCGACTGCTGGTAGATGATGCTCATGGATTTGGTACACTTGGAAAAACCGGTGCAGGCGCAGGAGAAGAGCAGGGGATTCAGGATAAGATTGATTTATATTTCTCCACCTTCGCCAAATCTATGGCCTCAATTGGGGCTTTTGTAGCAGGCGACAGACAAATCATTGATTATATTCGATATAATATCCGAAGCCAGATTTTTGCAAAAAGTTTGCCAATGCCGTTGGTGATTGGAAATCTGAAGAGACTGGAATTGCTAAAAACCAAGCCAGAGTTAAAAGAAAAACTTTGGGAAAATGCCTTGAAACTTCAAAACGGACTGAAAGAACGTGGTTTTGATATTGGCAATACAGACTCGGTGGTTACGCCTATTTATATGAAAGGCGGTGTGGAAGAAGCCGCCGCAATGGTGATGGATCTGCGCGAGAATTATAAAATTTTCTGTTCCATCGTAGTGTATCCTGTAATACCCAAAGGGCATATCATTTACAGACTGATACCAACCGCCGCACACACCGAAGACGATATTGAAAAAACACTAGAAGCCTTTACAGCAGTGAAAGAAAAATTGGACTCAGGGGCTTATCAGGTAAATGCGATTCCTGATATGGCAGATGCCAGATAACTGGATCACTTAGAAAAATAAACAATAATAAAAGAGAGCAACTAGGTTACAATGACTGGTTGCTCTCTTTTTTTGTAAACACTATTTCGAAGCAGAATAAATACAACACATTCCAAAAGTTAGAGCCTTGTAGGTGCTATTTTTATAGCCAACTTTATTTAATATGGACACAAACTCTTTTCTTTCCGGAAATGCATTTGCCGATTTATTCAGATACTTGTAAGCTTCTTTGTTCTGCCTGAATACACTGGCTATCTGCGGAGCAATAATGCTCATATAGATTTGATAGAACCATTTTATGATGCCTGGTTTGGGACGCGAAAATTCTATAATACATAATTGTCCTCCGGGTTTCAGCACACGTAGCATTTCTGATAAACCTTTTTCCAGGTTCTCAAAATTTCTGACACCAAAAGCTGCCATCACCACATCAAAATGGTTCGCATCAAACTGTAGATTTTCAGAGTCACCTTTTTGCAAATTGATTTTGGCACCCAACCCTAGTTTCTCAATCTTTTTTCTTCCCTCATGCAGCATTTGAGTAGAAATATCCACACCGGTTATTTGCGTGGGATCCAACATTTTACAAGCCCGTATAGCCATGTCTCCGGTACCAGTAGCAATATCCAGAATGTATTGAGGTTGGTATTTCCTTAATGAATTGATCGCTTTTTTGCGCCAACTTACATCTGTCCTGGCGGATAGAAAACGATTCATAAAATCATATTTCCCTGCAATGGAATCGAACATTTCAGCTACCTGCTCCTTCTTTGCTTTTTCCGATTCCTGAAATGGTATAATATGGTCGTGTGGTTGTACAGACATAGCCGCAAAGATAGTGTTTCAAAATGTAGAGATAGGAGTCTGATCAGCGCCATTTTTATTTACCATTCCAAAGAAGTTATCAACCTTCTTGGTTTTTGCTTAAAGGTAAATTCGTTTAAATCTCTTCAATTTCTATATTTGCCGGATGTCGATTGAAGTGAAAACCGGAATCCTCTGGGAACCAGATAATCTCTACCAGCTAAAGCCATTCTTCTCTTTGTTAACCATTTCAAAGAAAGATAAAGTGCCTTCCTACCGACAAGATAGACTGAGTAAAAGCACTATTGATAAGTTGAAAAATCTGTGGTCGATGAGTACCGCAAACCTGCTTTCGTCTTTGAGTATAGAGGCTCACAGTGGATTTGAAGCGGCTTTGTTTAGTCAGAAACAGAAAATGGGAAATAACCCTCAGGCTCAAACTATTTTTGACAATGCACTGGAAAAACATCGTCATGGAATACTACAAAGGGTATTGCAAAGTAATACCTCTGTTCATTTTTATCATAAAACACTCAACCCCGAAACGGGCAACCCGCTCACTGAACGATGCCGTTGGCAACAAGAATCTCCACAGCTTGTTTTTGACGTAGTGAAGGTGAAGGGGAAATTGGATATTCAGGTTCATTATATTTTGGATGAGAAAGAGATGAGTCTAAAGCATATCGAACGATTCGGTTTTATGCTTCGACAAAAGAACCAATGGTATTGCCTTTCTCTTAAGGACAGCAAAACCCTTGACTGGCTTCAAGCAAATCCTCCAACACATTATGGCGACAAGCCAGAGAGTTTTTCAGAAAAGGTGTTAACGAAGCTGGAAGCGCATTATCAGGTGAATCGAAATAATCATTTTCAGATAAACGAAATAAAACAGTTGCCGGAAAGCAGTGTGTTGTTTACTGAGTTGAGCGGTAGTTTTCTGATGCTGACACCACGCTGGCAATATGATGGGTTTTTGGTGGACGGCAACTGGAAAGAAACAGAAAAGAAAACACAAAAGGGCGTTCAGTATATTATTCATAGAGACCAACAAGCCGAAGAGGCATTCATTCAGTACATTCAAAATCTGCATCCCGATTTTCCTGATCAGGCATCAAGAGGGTATTACTATTTGTCATTTATCAGTGCCCGAAAAAAACAGTGGTTTTTAAAAACCTTTCGCAATATGCTCGATAACAATGTGGGTATTGTGGGGCTGGATATGTTGCAACATTTTCGGTATTCTCCTTTTGAAGCGGATACAAGCATTGAAATTAGAAACCAAACGGGTTCAAAATTGGAACTAGAGGTGTTCGTGCGATTTGGTGATGAAGAAGTGCCTCCACTTTCGATTCAAAAAATGCTGATGAACGGGCAACGAAATGTGTTGTTGAAAGATGATAGCATTGCCTTTTTTTCGGATGAATGGATGACAAAGTACATGCTGTTTTTTAAACATGCAGTGGTGTACAAAAACCGGATGACGATGCCATCCTGGTTGATGCTAGGGCAAGCCATAGAGCATCCACATTTGGATGGAGCCTTTGCCACTATTTCTAAGGACTGGCGGGATCAATGGATAGACTGGCAGCAGGACAATCTGAACATTCCTGTTCCGGAAATGGTACAAACCACGCTGCGACCTTATCAGCATAAAGGTTTTGAATGGATGGTGTTGCTGTCAAGAATCAATGCTGGAGCCTGCCTGGCCGATGATATGGGATTGGGAAAAACACTCCAGACCATTTGTTTCATCGCCTATCAGCACATTGCTTCTCCCGAAAGGAAAAGTGTGGTTGTCTGTCCTGCCTCTCTAATCTACAACTGGGAGCAGGAAATTCAAAAGTTTGCCCCCTCGTTGAAAACATTTGTGTACCGCCCCCAACAAGGACAAAATCAGGAAGCATTTTCAAAAAGCGACTGCCAGGTATTGATTATTGGATACCATTCTTTACGTAGTGAAATTGACTTTTTCAAATCATTTGCCTGGCAGGTAGCGGTGATAGACGAAAGTCAGCATATCAAAAACCCATCTGCCCAAATCACTAAAGCTGTATATGAGTTAGATGCTTTTAATAAGATCGCCCTTAGTGGGACACCAATTATGAACAACACTTTTGACCTCTATGCCCAATTGCATTTTTTATTGCCAGGATTGATGGGGTCGAGAGAATTTTTTATGAAAGAGTATGCCAATCCCATTGACCGATATGGCGATGAAGACAAAATATTTATGCTACGGCAACTAACCAATCCATTTATTTTGAGGCGTACTAAAAAACAGGTGGCCACCGATCTACCCGAAAAAACAGAGATGGTGCTCTGGTGCGAGATGTCGGAGGAGCAGCAAGAATTTTATGATGAAGTGAAGGCCGATATCAGAAGTAGTATCTTTTTGGGTATAAAGAATGAAGGTTTTCAGAGAAGTAAACTTAATATCTTACAAGGGATATTAAAGCTTCGCCAGATATGCGATGCGCCGCAGTTGATTCCTAATGAGGGAGATTACACTCCTTGTTCCTCTTCTATCAAAATGGAACGATTGATGGAGGAGTTGACAGAGTTGAAAGCTTCTGGCAATAAAGCATTGGTCTTTTCACAGTTCACAGGTATGTTGGATTTGATTGCGGAAAGATGTGCTCAGGAAGCCATTGCCTTTTATCATTTTGACGGGAGTACTGCCATAGAAGACCGCAGGGATATGGTAGCCGCTTTTCAGCAGGAAGAAGACGAGACTACCGTGTTTTTGATTAGTTTGAAATCGGGTAATGCAGGATTGAACCTGACGAATGCCCAGTATGTGTATCTGGTGGATCCCTGGTGGAACCAGGCGGTGGAACAGCAAGCTATAGATCGCACGCATCGCATTGGTCAGCGATCGAATGTATTTGCTTACCGTATGATCTGCAAAGGGTCGATTGAAGAAAAAATCATTTCATTGCAGCATAAGAAAAAACAATTGTCGGATGATTTGGTTGGTGCTGAAGAGGGGTTTGTCAAGAATATGACAGAAGATGAATTGATGTATTTATTTAGCTAGTTTGGCTTCGTTAAGACTATAGAATGATTTATTATTGAGCAATACAATAAGATAAAATATTCGTTAGCCCAAGCCCTAAAAACAAATGGACAAAAAGAGGAATATTGAATTTGAAATCTATAGCCTGTTCAATTGAAACTTGCCATATCTGTTTGGACTTTTTATGTTTAGGTACAGTCAGATAAATCACTATCTAGAAATAAGCTTTGTTGTATTATTCAGAAGGGAGAAATAAAATGCATATTTTTAAGGTAAAACTTTTTTTATGCCAAGATTGCTTTCGCTATTATGTTGTTTGTCTTTCTGCCTTATTTCATCTGCACAAAGAACTTATATCTGGTGCGGAGTGCTGATTGATGGAATTTCAAATCAACCCAAAAAAGAAATGACCATTGTGGTGGAAAAGGATAAAATCGCAGCAGTTCAAAATGGATATACGCAACCGGGCAGTTCAGATAGAGCCATTGATCTGAAAACAAAAACGGTAACCCCCGGATGGATTGACATGCACGTTCATCTGGAGGGAGAAACAAAAAAAGGAAACGTAGCCGATAGGTTTTCTATGAATCCGTCTGATGTCGCCTTTGAGTCAATTAAGTATGCACATGTTACTATAATGGCAGGTTTTACAACGGTTAGAGACTTAGGAGGATCAGGGGTTAATGTTTCCCTGCGCAATGCCATTAACAAAGGAAATGTGATTGGTCCCAGAATTTTTACTGCCGGGAAATCTATTGCTACCACTGGAGGTCATGCCGATCCCACCAATGGGTACAGAAAAGATTTGATGGGCGATCCCGGACCTAAAGAAGGTGTGGTAAACGGGGTGGAAGATGCTTTTCATGCGGTTAGGCAACGGTACAAAGATGGATCGGATCTCATCAAAATTACAGCAACCGGAGGGGTATTAAGTCAGGCAAAGGACGGTGCTAATGCGCAGTTTACTGATGCAGAAGCTAAGGCCATTGTGGATGCTGCAAAGGATTATGGTTTTAGGGTGGCGGCACATGCCCATGGCGCCGAAGGTATCAAAAGAGCCATTCGTGCCGGAGTGAGTTCGATAGAACATGGCACTTTTATGGATGAGGAAGGAATGCAACTGATGAAGCAATATGGCACCTGGCTGGTACCTACAATTAGTGCTGGTAAATCCACTGCCGATAGTGCAAAAATTCCGGGATATTATACAGATGTGGTAACCCAAAAGGCTTTGTCCACCGGGCCACAAATTCAGAAAACATTTGCCAAGGCCTATAAGCAGGGAGTGAAGATTGCATTTGGTACAGATGCTGGTGTGTTCAGACATGGAATGAACTGGCTGGAGTTTGGTTTTATGATAGAAGCGGGCATGAAACCCATGGAGGCCATAAAAGCTGCAACCATTGATGCGGCTGACTTATTGGGACAAAAGGATAAATTGGGAAGTATAGAAATGGGCAAGATTGCCGATGTAGTAGCCGTTGATGGCGACCCACTTACCGATTCAAAGGTTTTTGGGAAAGTGGTTTTTGTAATGAAAGCAGGAATGGTTTATAAGCAATAGGGGGTATTTCTCAATTTTGAGACATAGAAATTTAGCCATTGCAGAAACAGTACTCCAAATTGAATTCCATAAAAATCATTTCACTCTACACCTTATAAATGATATCCATATATTTCTTCAATATATCACTAATCATTCCCCTGAAAGGTAGGGTGGCGGCCATACCATAAACCGGCGCCATTCCATCTTCCCTGCCGGGATTGGCTTTTACAAATGCTACCGCATCTTTCAAATCCAGTATCAGTCTTTCGGCTACTCCGGGAACGGTTTGTCTTAGGGTAAAGGCGATATGAAAGCAAGACGGTTTGTGCAGTCCGTTCAGACTCCAGCCTTTGTGCGATAACTGATCCAGTACTTCGTAAATATTCAGTGTATTGCTTTTGATGGCCAGTATCCAAAGAGGGTTGCCCAAAATTTGCAAATCTGGGATTTCATTTTCAATGGCCTGTTTCACTTTTGTGGCTGTTTCGATGATCGCTTTGGTTGCTCGTAGGTAACCTTCTTCACCAATGGTGAGCAGGGCTGCCCAGCAGGCAGCACTCAGTCCTCCAGTTCGGCTACCGGCTAATGTGGGTGAAAAATACAAACCACCCGGCCATTCGGTAGCAGTAAAATATTGATAGTGCCGCAAGGTTTCATTTCTGTATAAAACCACCGAAGTGCCTTTGGCAGCATAACCATATTTATGTGTGTCCACCGACATGGATGTAACACCTTTCAACCTGAAATCTATCACAGGAACATTGTATCCTAGCTTTTCGGCAAAGGGAACAACAAATCCTCCTAGACAGGAATCTGTATGAAATCCAATACCATGCTGATACGCTATTTCAGAAAGTGCCGGAATATCATCAAAAACACCATGTGGAAAACAAGGAGCAGAACCAACTATCACAATGGTATTTTTATTAATGGCTTTCTTCACTTCCTCTACATTTACTGTATAATCATCCTTCACCGGAATTTTCACCATCTTAATTCCAAAATAGTGTGAGGCTTTGTCAAAGGCCACATGTGCCGAAATGGGCACAATCATCTCTGGTTGTAAAATGCCTTTTTCTTCCCTGGCCTGGTCGCGATAGGTTTTCATGGCCAATAAAATACTTTCTGTACCACCGCTACTTACACTGCCCACAATGCTACTGCCATCAGGGGTTTTGCCCTGTCCCATCATGGAGGCAACCATTGCTACTATCTCCGATTCGAACTTTGAATTGCTTGGAAAAATATCAGCATGAATGGGATTGCTTTGCGAATTGATTGCATATACTTTGTTCAAAAAATCAATATGCTCCTTAGCTCCATGATAAATGCCACCCGACACAAAACCATCCTGCCACCGGGTACTTTCTTCACCTGCCATTTGCTGCAAAATGTCAAGCACTTTCTCTTTTTCAAATCCTTCTTTTGGCAGGGCATAATTTTTTTCAAACCTGTTGCCATAGGGCTTTAACGACTTCTCAAGGGTGGAAGTTATTTTTTCATTTTCCTTGTTAATCATCTTTTGCACTGATGGCACTGTCTTCATTTTTTTTTCAAAAAAACGGGCGATGGGTTTGGGCAACCAAGATAAATTTTTTGTGACGAAGTCAATTGCGCTCATGTTTAGAGTATGTTTAGTTTAATTGCTTAAATATGGATTTATTCTTTTTGTACACAGACTTAAAGATTTCAAATTTTTGCTGGTATAGCTCTGTATGTTTTTTTATTGGGGAAAATATTTCCTTTATGCCAACCATTTTTTTTATTTCATTTTGCTGAATAGCTCCAATAGCCATGAGTGCTAAAAGTGCCGCCCCACGGGAGTTTGCTGCTACAGGTTCCTCTATTTGAGCTATGGGCCGGTCAAAAACATCGGCCAGAATTTGGCACCATTGGCGGGAGTTTGCACCACCACCTATGAAGTGAATCTGCTCAAAAGGTTTACCACAGTTTTTCTCTACTGCCTGTAACAGCCATTTGCTATTGAGTGCCACTCCTTCAAAAGTAGCTTGCACAAAATCGGCTCTTTTATGTCTGAGCGATAGGTTGTAGTAAGCACCACGCGCTTTATGATCGTCCATAGGAGCGCGTTCACCATTGAACCAAGGCAGGAAAAGCAACCCATTGGCTCCAGGATCTTTGCCATCTATCAGTTGATCCAGGCGGCGATAAAAATCAGTAGGGGCCAGGGTTTCATCCATAATGTCTTTATCAAAAAATAAATTGTTCTTTAGAAAGTTTAATAAAGATCCGGCGCATTCCTGTTCGTTCACCAGCAGGTATCTGCCCGGAATGGAAGAAGGGATGGTGGCCATATTATTGTGTATGTCAGTCAGTATTTTGGGTAGATGTGTAAGTATCCAGGTAGAAGTGCCATAATAAATATGCCCTTCATAGTCATTGACCGCACCAGAGCCTACGGCAGCCGTGTTGGTGTCCGGTGCACCCGAAACCACTATCGTATCGGGGTGTAGTTTCCAGGCATCCACCAGCGATTTACTTACTTTTCCAAGAATGGAATTGGTGGGTACCAGTTCCGGTAATTTTTTTAGATCAATGCCCAGTGAATTGGCCAGACCTTGGTGGTAGCTGATCTGGTTGATGTTTCGATTGTCGGTAATCCAATGCAATGCTACCCCATCATAACTGGCAGCGAATTTACCTGTTAGGAAATAATTAATATAGTCCTTTGGTTCCAGGAAGTATTTGGTGTTGGCATAAACCTGCGGCAATTGGTCTTGTATGTAAAGGATATGTGCTGTGCAATCTTTGCCAGAAAGTGAGGGCATACCTGCTGTAAGCCGTAACCATTTTATCAATTTGAAAATATTGTATCCCTGAATTTTTGGAGGGCCAGACATTTTTTTTCGAATATAAGGGGCACCCCGGTCGTCCATCCAAATGAGGGCATTATGCAACACCTTGCCCGACTCATCTACAGCTACTGTGCCCGACCACTGGGAAGACACATTGATGGCACGGATGAAATGTGGGTGTATCCCGGAACTTTGAAGGATATGGTTGTAAGCTGTTTCAATAGCTGAAATCCATTCGGCCGGATGCTGTTCCACTCCACCACCTGGCGGATAGATAGTTTCTACTGGCTGAAAGTTATAATCCACCGTTTTGGCATTAAAGTCGAAAAGAGAAACCTTGGGTCCGGAGGTTCCCAGGTCTATCGTTAGAATATATTCCTTTGGCATATTAGTAAGAGAAAATAAATATACTATTTTAGTATTCTTCCATACCAAAAGATGATTTGGTTCAAGTTTTGAAAATAGAGTTTTAGCATAACTATCTTAAACCGCATGTATAATGCTGAGAACGTTTTTCACCTTTTTCGGAATAAAAAGGTGGAGCAAAAAATCATGACTTTGAATAAATTATTTTCTTAGTGCTTTTATTCAAGTCCAATCTAAAAGTTATTTGCCATATTTCATGCACAACACCCTACTAAATCACGCACAATCTAGGTCGAAGCATATTTTTCACTTTACCCACTTATCCACAAACCGATCATATTCATCCTTTGATGTGGCTCCAACGGGAATTAGTTTGTCGCCAATGCGAACACACCCTTTTAGTAGTGCATCCACTTTGGCAAAGGAAACAATAAAAGAACGATGTATTCTGAAGAAATCGGTTTTGTTAAGTTTTTCTTCCAATTTTTTTAAGCTCATCAGTGAGAGCAGTGGCTGAGGAGAGCCTGTCAGAAAAATCCTGATATAATTTTTAAAACCCTCTATGTAAAGAATGTCTTTTATTTCTACCCTAACGATCTGGGAATCTACCTTAATAAAAATATATTCCTGAGCAGGTTCAGGTACTTTGGTGGCTACAGTTTCAATATGTTGGTTAAACCGGCTTCTAACCCTGGTAACCGCTTTGATAAAGTCTTCATAGTCGAATGGCTTTAAGATGTAATCAACCGCATCCACACGGTAACCTTCAAGTGCAAACTCGCTATAGGCTGTAGTGAAAATAATAAAAGGTTTTTCCTTAATACTACTTGAAATAACACGTGCCAATTCCATTCCTGTAAAATCAGCCATTTGAATATCCAGAAATATTAACTGAACAGCATGAGACTGAATATAGCCCAACGCATCAATTGAATTATCAAAAGTATTCTCGAGTTCCAGAAATGGTGTTTGTTGCACAAAAGAATTAATCATATTCAATGCTAATGGCTCATCATCTACGGTTATACATTTAATTTTCATTCAAATTTATTTTAAGAAGCACCTCAAAGTTTTCTTCTTTTGTAATGCTCAATGTATATTTATTTGGATACAATAATTCTAATCTCCGCTTGGTGTTTTCTATACCTATTCCATGGCTATGTTCTGTTTCTGCATAAGCCGCTGTTCCAAATATTTTATTTTTTGCAAAAAAAACAATATTTCCTTTTTCCTCAGCAATCCATATTTCGATAGGGCTTTCTACCTGACCACTAACTCCGTGTTTGAAACAATTTTCAATAAAAGGTAGAAATAGCATAGGCGCAATTATTCTTGATCGTTGAACCACATTAGCAGTAAATGTAATAGACACTCGCCGGGAAGATCGCATGCGCATCAGCTCCAAATAATTTTCTATAAACTCTATTTCAGCTTCTATTGTAGCATCTTTGTTAGAAGTATTGTATAGCACATAACGCATAATTATGCCTAATTTCTTCAAGGCAACTCTGGACAAGTTAACATCTGAATAAGTGAGCGCGTTGATGGTGTTTAGACTATTAAAAAAGAAATGAGGATTGATCTGGGATTTCAAAAAGGATAGTTCTATTTCTACCTTGTCCTTTTCTACTTCCAGTCGTTTTTCCTTTTCTTCTTCCCATTTTTTGATAATGATGGCAGAAATATTAACCCCTAAAACCAACACTTCTACCAAGAATATATAAAATGAAACGGAATGACCTTGCCTACTATGTTTGGTATCACTTCCATTCTCTGATGTAATAGATTTAATAGCTTCAGGTATTTTTAGCCACACTTCCATTTGTTGAAGAAAGACAACGATCAAAATGCATGCAACAAATAGAATGAAATAGTACAATACAAATCTTCGTTGAAATAAAAATTTTGGTGCCAGCCATTTGGTATTGATAAAAGTGAGTGTAACCAACAAAACAAAAAGCAATGCCTGATGCACCCAATACACAGCCGGTAAAGAAATACGGTAAGAAAGCGGTATCATCAAAAATAGCAATATTGCCAGAAAGGTAATACCCAGCGACATTAAAAGGATTCTATATTTTTTACTCCTGACATTCATGCTCGCAAATTTCATTCTATTAGTAAACACTGCCAAGTTTATGGACAAATCGTTTGCGTATTTGCGAAGACAGGGAATTCATTGTTTGTCCGGTCCAGTATCCACTGAGCTGGACCCATTTGAAAATATGTGGTTGAAGTGAAGAACTAAGGGTAAATAATGAATGTCCAGCCGGAACCGCTGCTGTTAGTAGCACAAAGTTGATGTTTCATTATCCATCCCTGCTTTTGCAAATACTTTTATAGGCTGTAGCGGTTATTATTTCAGGTATTTATATGATTTATGGTTTCCATAGCTTGTTTCACTCTTTGATGTAACAATGTGTCAATTACCAACATTCCAAAGAACATTATCATTAATCCCAATGTAAGTCCTCTAAAATAGTCTTTCGTGAAAACGAAATAAAGCATTACTGAGATTGCCATAAATGTTGCCCACAAAAGTTTAGTGATTCTATAACTTTTGTCAGCTTGCTTCATATTTCTGAGGACAATTTCTACTGTTTGAGTTGGATTTTTTTCATATTGAACTTGAGTTTGCTTCATTGATTTTGGCTTACTCAGCACAAGATAACCACCGTACCCTATATTCATCAGTAGCAACAAAAATAGCGGTATCCACATTCCGTGTAGAATGGGGTTGTCGTTTTTGAAGACGAGTAGAATGGACGGTAATAAAACAATAAGTGCAATACCTATCATCCAACGGCCTTGTAGCACATCTCCTTCTGTCCAAAGCTGCATTTGTTGTAAAAAAATCATACGTGTGCTGGTATTATGTTATTGCTTTTTTGTTTGTAAAAAATAAATAACAGGTATCAGTAGAAAAATTGCTCCTGATAAATAAACGCTTACAAAGCTTAAAGGGATGGTTAAGAAGTATAGCATGGCAGAAAACCAACTCATTTTTCTGTCTTTCTTAAATTCATTTTTATGTTTTGTTATGCGGTCTTGTAAAATGGCATAAAACACAACCATTAAACCCGCGATCATTCCATAAAATATATGGTTTTCAATTTTGAAGAAAGAATCGCTCAAATGTTCTGTGCCAAGAGGCAAGAAAGAAATCATAAAAAGCATCCCGAAATTTATCCATACCGAGCTAATGTCTATTTTTTCTGTACCGGCAACGTTTATGAACCGATGATGATTGAGCCAAACTATAGCAATTGACACAAAACTTATGGCATAAATCAACACTTGATACAGGATATCGGGCAGATGATGTATTGATAATTCCGGAATCCTGATTTCTATCAACATTAAGGTTATGATAATAGCTAAAATGGCATCGGTAATAGCTTCAAAACGTTCTTTTCTCATTCTTTTTTTATTTGTTAGGACTTAATCCCTAATTTATTTCCGAGGTTGTTAATCCGAATTTCTGTTTAAATGAAAAATAAAAATGAGATAGGTTTTCAAAGCCTAAATCCAAATAAAAATCAGCAGGTTTTTGTTTTTTGTGCCTGATTAAATAATGAGCTTCATCAAGACGTTTAACCAGTAACCATTGCTTTGGCGTTGTGCCGAATGTTTTGTCAAAATCTCTTTTAAACCCTGAAAGACTTCGCCCAGTGAGTTTGGCAAAAGATTCCACAGAAACATTGAACATATAATTCCGGTTCATAAATTCTTCCAAATCTATCTTATAGGGTTCCGAAAAATCAAACAGCAGATTCTTAAAATCGGGGTTGCTTTGCAGCACTAATTCTATTGCTTCCCTGATTTTTAAATCGGCCAATCGTGGCGTTGCTTCTTTTTTCTTATTGATATACGGGGCAAGTGAAGTAAAATAATTTTGAAGAAAATCATCGGGTTCAAAAGCGAATTCCCGTTTGCCTTCATAAGGGGTTTCTACCGTAATCTTATTTTCAAGCGCATATTGTTGCAGGGTTTTCTTATCCAATGTGATGGACAAAAATTGATATTTTCCTGATTTGGAAGGATACTTAATCGTTCGGACTAATTGGTTTTTTTTAACCAATACAATCGTGTTTTCAGAAATGATGGTATTACCATCTGCATGGAAAGCATGTGTTTCTCCCGATAGTTGAAACCCTAAAATATGTTCGGGAATAAACTCTTCGTGTCCCCTGTGCTTTTCAAAAATGCACGAATACACCAACCGATCAAAAATAATTTCAGGCTTTTCTTCCATATCTCAAATATCCCAATATTTATTGAAGTACAACTGATCCTGCACTGGCAATTTCTTTGTCTTGTTCCGTTGTGCCGCCCGAAGAACCAATAGCGCCGATAATGTTACCGTCTTTGTTTTTTATTACCACACCGCCTGCAATCGTTAGTAATCCATCGTTTGAATTAAGCATTCCATATCCGTTTACACCTGCACCAGCAATAATAGAACCGATTATATCGCTATCCGCACCAAACATTACGGCTGTTCTTGCTTTTTTTATGGCAAATTCTAACACACCATAAACGCTGTCCAATCTTGCAAAAGCAACCAAATGCCCGCCCACATCTACAATGGCAATGCTTACAGGAATATTCAAAGCCTTCGCCTTTTCTATTGCAGCGTCCAATGCTTTGGCTGCTTCGTTATAAATTATGTTCATCTTTTTTCAATTTTTATTTGTAATAATTGAAAGCACAGATTTTCATCCGTGCATTCAACGATTAATTTAGCTTTTTGCAGTCCAGGCATCTGCCTGTAATTGTTTTACAAAATCTTCGGTTTCTTTTGGATGCACATTTCTGAAGTTTGAATTATCATCCAAAACTACCTCTACAATACAATCTGCCATCGATTTCGGATCTAATTGATGTGCCAATGCTTCTGCAGCACCTCCTAAAGCTGACATGGGTGTAAAATTAGTTTCGGGGTTGTACCAACGAGACATGGTATCGACACCACGGTCATTAAAACCTGTACCAAACACACCAGGATTACATGTTGCGATTTTGATATTGAATGACGCCAATTCGGTTTTTAAGCCTTCTGCTATTGCACCCATTGCATGTTTTGACGCACAATAAGAAGCAGCATAAGGAACCGTCCACAATTCGCCCATAGAAGTGGTGAAAACAATTTTGCCCGGTCTTTTTTCGTCAATAAATTTTTTGATGAAAGCTTGTGCCAATGCTAATGCCCCGAAAACATTTACCTCAAACATCGAACGAATTAAATCTATTGGTTGCTCGGCAATTGGTCCGGCTTCCGCAATTCCTGCATTGCTGATTAAAATGTCAATATCGTATTTGTTTACAATATACTTGATATCAGTTGTGTTGGTTACATCCAATTTATCCACGGTAAGTTCTATTCCTTGCTCCTTTGCTTCTCTTATCAAGTCGCTCATTTGCGGATAGATTTGTGTGGTAGCAATTACCTTGTGTCCTTTTTTTGCCAAATCAAATGCAACGATTTTCCCAAAGCCACTTGCGGCTCCAGTAATTAAAATTGTTTTGCTCATAATTTTATGTTTTAAAGTTATAGAGCAAAATTGGGCTTAAGAACGATAACATTTATTGCTAAAACGTTCAATTTTGTATTGCTGAAAAGTTCAGATTGGATTTGTTGATTAGTATTAGGGGGCATGAAGGGTCGTTTTACAGTTACAGCCAACTCCAGTTATTAGGAATAAAGGCCTTGTTTTGATTTGCCAACGCTTTTTTATCGTTTACTACTCAGATGGCTTCATTCAACCTTGAAAACGGCACCTTAGTACATCTTATTTTCTTAGGATGCAATGCAAAACTATCTTTGCACCCAAACAAAAAACAATAATTAAACGATGATGCAGTTGAGGACTTTTTTAGGTGTATGTTTATTAATATTTGGTACAAATGCGTTTTCACAAAATACGGGTAATGTTATAGGAACTGTTGAAGACATAAATACACATGAGCGGCTTCGGGGTGTTTCCATCACCGCTATGGGAACAGCATATAGTACAGTTACCGATAGTTCAGGAAGTTTTAAACTGAATTTACCAGTGGGTACTTACGCTATAAATGTTTCTATAGTAAGCCATAAAAAGTTTACTCAATACAATGTAGAAATCAGCACAGGAAACGATCAGATAGTACGATATGAGTTACAGCCGGAAGCAAAGGCACTGGATGGGATTGTTGTAAGAACCAACAGAAGAACTTCTGCAATAGCTACGGATATGATTACACCGCTTTCGGTACAAAGACTAACCACACAGGAAATCAAATCAAGCCCCGGTGGTAATTTTGATGTATCGAAAGTGATACAAACTTTACCCGGCGTGGGGCTAAGTAACGGGGTAGGAGAACGTAATGATATCATCATCAGAGGAGGTGCACCCAATGAGAACGTGTATTATCTGGATGGGGTAGAAATACCGGTATTGAACCATTTTCAAACACAGGGAAGCTCGGGTGGCGCACAGGGTATTTTGAACGTATCCTTTATTGAAAGCCTCAAGCTGACCACTTCTGCCTTTGACCCAAAGTACAATGATGCACTTTCTTCTACATTTGTAATTAATCAACGAAACGGTAATCCCGACAGGCTTACCGGAAATATAAGGGCAAGTTTAACTGAAACGGCACTAACACTAGAAGGCCCTCTTTCTGCCAAAACCACCTTTTTAAGTTCTGCCCGCAAATCGTATTTAGGATGGATGTTTAAGGCAGTAGATCTGCCCATTCGTCCCAACTTTTACGACTTTCAGTATAAAGTCAATCACAAATTCAACGAGAAAACAACATTAACTGCTATTGGCATTGGTGCTATTGACAATTTTAGTTTTGCGCCAACAAGAAAATCAACGCCTGAAAATACCTATGTACTACGATCCACTCCTTTTGTAAACCAATGGACCTATACCATGGGATTTAATCTCAACAGAAAAATAAATAATGGGTTTATGAACTTTACCCTGAGCCGAAATATGTTCAATACCACACTGGATAAATTTGAAGATGAAAAGAAAATAGAGCAAAACCGGACACTATTGGTGAAGTCGGATGAAGTGGAAAACAAGTTCCGATTTGATTACAATAAATTCCTGAACGGCTGGAAACTTTCCGCCGGTTTAGACGCACAATATGTTGGATATAGCGGCGATGTTTTTAACAGAATTTCCAATGAAATAAAAGATGCGAATGGGAACATTATTGCTCCGGAAAAAACAATACAGTTTAACAGTGCAATCCATTTTTGGAAATATGGCGTATTTGCACAAGCCGCCAAATGGTTTTTTGAAGACAGATTACTTCTTTCAGGAGGATTGCGTACTGACATGAACAGCTTTACAGAAACAGGTAATCATCCTTTGAAAACATTGTCTCCACGCTTGTCTTTATCATATCGCTTAGCAGAAAAATGGAATCTTAATGCATCTGCAGGAACATATTTTAAAGCACCAATTTATACAGCTTTAGGGTATAAAGATGCTGTAGGAAATTTCATCAATAAAGACATGAACTATACTCAATCCACCCATTATGTGCTGGGGACGGAATTTTTACCCAAAAACTCGTTGCGATTTACTTTAGAAGGTTTCTATAAAAGATACAGCAACTATCCGGTATCGGAAGCTACGGGAGTATCACTTGCTAACCAAGGAACCCAATATGGATCTGTAGGTAGTGAGCGTTTGTTATCAAAAGGCAAAGGAGAAGCCTTCGGTATTGAGGCCTTTGTACAGCAAAAAATGACTAAAAATTTATTTTATGTAGTGAGCTATTCTTATGTTGTGAGCAAGTTCTCTGGGATTGATGGTATTTTGAAACCATCGTCCTGGGACAACCGGAGTTTATTTTCCGCAACAATGGGCTATAAAATGAAAAAAGATTGGGAACTTGGATTAAAATATCGCTTTGCAGGCGGCAACCCTTTTACTCCCTTTGACATGACCGCCTCTCAACAAAATTATATGCTATTGGGGCAGGGAATTCCGGAAATGGCTTTGTTGAATCAGAACAGATTGTCTAATTACAATCAGCTAGATTTTCGCATAGACAAAAAAATAAATTTCAAAAAGACATCATTGGGCTTTTATGTGGACATTCAGAATTTGCTGATGCAAAAAAATGAAACCAACCCCAATTTCACTTTCAAACGGAGTGAAGACAATTCAGGGTTTATCTCCACGGATGGGCAACCCGTAAAGATGGACGGAAGCAATGCAATACCGGTCATTCTAACTAATAAAACCGGGCACCCGCTTCCTACCTTTGGCGTAACGTTTCAATTTTAAAAGGCGATAACAACACTTTATAAATCATCTAAAATGAAAAAACATTTTTTATTAATTGGCGTAGGTCTGTTTTTGATTATTCTAACCGTGTATGATTTTACGCTGAAAGTTGACAACAAGGCACATTATTATGTCAACGGTATTATTTGCGGCATCGGCCTGTGCATGGTGGTCAGTCAATTTTTAAAACTAAGAAAGCAAAAAAGAGATAATAAACCCTTGAAATCCTATCAAGCAAAATCCTGATAACGACTAGGTATAGCACAAAAGTTTCATAGAAGTTCGTCACCCTCGCTTTTGAAAATACCTTGTTTCAGGCTGGTGTTCTGGGCTCACCATTATTTAATGGGGACTAAGCAAAAAGTTTATGCAGTCTGAAAAGA